>NZ_AOIT01000001.1 GCF_000337475.1 Natrinema limicola JCM 13563
ACACCACATTGCCCGAAGGCTTCGGTTTGGACTGTATCGCGTTCAGTCGCCCTTACTAACGACATCGCGTTTGCTTTCTTTTCCTGCCGGTACTGAGATGTTTCAATTCCCGGCGTTCCCCATTGCGCGAAGCAATTGCGGTGGGGATTCCCATTCGGAGATCCTGAGTTCTTCGCCTCCGTGCGGCTCCCTCAGGCTTATCGCAGCTTGGCACGTCCTTCTTCAGCTCTCAAGCCGAGCGATCCACCAGCTGGCACAGTAGCNGCCTCCGTGCGGCTCCCTCAGGCTTATCGCAGCTTGGCACGTCCTTCTTCAGCTCTCAAGCCGAGCGATCCACCAGCTGGCACAGTAGCCACGTTCATCGGATCGGCGGTGCGACAGAGTCGCAACGTTGAGTGACCCGGGAACGGGTCCAGTGGACGCCTGGACTACACGTACACACGGTCTCATCTGCACGCCAGTAGACAGCTGGCCTGCATTA
>NZ_AOIT01000002.1 GCF_000337475.1 Natrinema limicola JCM 13563
ATGTCGGGCAGCGGGACGAGCGGATTCCGATCCTGATTCGCCGTGGTGAGGAAGTCCGGAACCACCGGGTTGTCTGTAATGGTCGGCATCTCGCCCTGCGGCGTGAACATCGGGTCCACAAGGAACGTCGTATCACCAACATCTACGAGGATGGTCGCGTTGCGAATCAACTGAACGCTGGCATTAGTCGTCGTTGCCATACCCGAATCTACAGGAGCCATTGGGGTGGGATTTACTTCGGCATATTCCAACCCATGCGTGTTCGACCTGCTCGCTCACTGGATAAACTCGACATCTTCTAGATCGAGATCCACATCAAGATCGGCACCGAGTGAATCGGCAGCAAACTGCTGTGCCAGCCACGCTTCAGCCCGGTTGAGACGATACTGGAACGTGGACCTCGATACGCCGACGTCTTTGGCGATTTCAGTGACTGACTGCTGCCGTGGCTCCTCGTAGTACCCGCGCTCGATAGCCGCCTCGAGTGCCGCCTTCTGTTCGGGTGTGAG
>NZ_AOIT01000003.1 GCF_000337475.1 Natrinema limicola JCM 13563
GCGATTTCAGTGACTGACTGCTGCCGTGGCTCCTCGTAGTACCCGCGCTCGATAGCCGCCTCGAGTGCCGCCTTCTGTTCGGGTGTGAGAGTCTGTTGGACCCGATCGTCTTCGAGCAAGCATGGGGGCGTTCCGAGGCGTTCGACGGTGAGCGACAACCCCTCTCGGAGGTTCTCACTGACTTCCTCGTGAATCACCGATACTGTCCCGTTG
>NZ_AOIT01000004.1 GCF_000337475.1 Natrinema limicola JCM 13563
GGGCGTTCCGAGGCGTTCGACGGTGAGCGACAACCCCTCTCGGAGGTTCTCACTGACTTCCTCGTGAATCACCGATACTGTCCCGTTGATAAGCAACTGCCACCGGTACTGGTTGCCACGCCGTTCCGTGCGCATTATCAATCCTTCACCGATGTGCTTCGCCGCGACGAGCGGAATCGACCGTGGGTCGTCGCCTTCACGACGAAGCCAATGAATTTTCCGCGATTCGGCGTTCGACGAGAGGATCGTGTACTCGTACTCGGACACGGGCGCA
>NZ_AOIT01000005.1 GCF_000337475.1 Natrinema limicola JCM 13563
GGCCAGAACACCTCCAAACGTCCCCACCCACCTCCACGGTCCTGCTCGGGCGCACAGCGCCCTGCGCGGGCTTTCGCAGGATACCAAGTCGAAGGGCCATCGCGAGCGCCACGACGCTCACAGCCCGCTCTCGCGGCGCTGAGAGCAGCACACGAACACCAGCCGTCAGCATCAGGCGTTAGCCCTATTACCCCGGCTGAAGAAGACCCCTGTACGGTAATAGCCGGCCTGGCATTACCACCGCGTTCCCAGTTAGAGGCTGGGAATGCACGCGGTTGTCCGGGGTCTTCTCCCGGACATCGGTTCACGTTCTTGAGTTACATCCACGCTCTCAAGGTCGCCATATATAGCTTATCGTCTCACGTCAATGAACGGGAAGATCAAGAGCCGCGAAGAACCATCAGTATACCAATGACAATGATGAGGACAGCAAATGGAACAACGCCTGAAACGTCCTCAATCGTAGCCACAGAGCCGATAATACAGCCAACGCCCAGAACAAGGACACCATGACTCTTTTTCAATTCCATACTCAAGACAGTTCTATCGCTGACACCTCAACTCAGAGGATTAGTTCCACCGATCAATACCCGCAGCTCTACATCAGCGCTCAGTGTCGCAGTTAGGGGACAACTACGACATTCGCCCTATTCCGCCGACACCTGAGCTTCGCTCTCGCTGTCTATTACCGTGAGCGACCGCCGTCCCCGGAGGTAGACCAACCCACCAATCGCGAGCACTATTCCCAGCACCATCGCGATCCCCGCGACCACCGCGCTCGCCGCCAGTCCAGGTGCTATCAGGTACGCCGCTCCTACCAGCACCACGTACGCCCCAGCAGCTCCTCCTGCCGCGTAGCCGCCCATCTTCGCGAGCGACGCTATCTCCGCCCGCTCTCGCTCTCGCTCAGCCTGCTGACGCGCTAGCCCTCCCTGTCGCTCCTCTACCAGCCGCAGCCGCTCCTCGACCTTCGCCGCGCTCTCCTCGATACCGCTCACTCGGCCAACGTCGGCGCGCTCTTCTATCTCCGATTCAAGTGCCTGTATCCGCTCTCTGCTCTCCTTCGACCTGTCCCGGTTGTCCTCCGACCGCTGCCACACCATGTCCAACGTCGCCTCTTGGTTCTCCTCCTGATCCTCAAGATCTCGCACGTCCTCCCGCGTCTCGTCCAGCCGGTTCTTCACCCGGTTTACCTTCTTCCGGTAGTCCTGCACCGACTCCTTCGCACTCGTTCCCGCCTCGTATGCCTCAGCCGCCATCGAAGCCACCTCTTCCCGCGTCTCCGGCCCCAGCACCGTCTCAGCGTTCCGTTTCACCCACTGCTCACCCTCTTCTGTGAGTTGGAACTGACGCGCCTCATCCTCAACCCGCGCCGCCTCCAGAACCAGTCCCGACGGCTCCAGGTAGTTCTCCATCCGATAGAATACCTGTGTGTTCTCCGCTAGATCGGCGGCTTCCCGAAGCGCCGACCCATAGCACCACTCCCCACCTCGCAGCTCCCGCAGCATCTTCTGCGATGCTCTATCTATCTTGTATCCATCCACCCACAGCACCTCGCTCATGATACCGCCAGCTACCCCTACAAGACCCATAAAACCTTCACCCCCACCCTAAACTCTTCACCCATATTTCAACCGGTACGAAGGTTTAACGCGCGCGTAAGAACGGCCAATCTGTGACACGCCACACGACACCTGAAAGTCCACCGGCTACAGCGAGCTACGACTAACTCAATCACGGGCCAGATGGAGCAGCAACAAACACTCGAAGAAATCTACACAAACACTAAGAAACCCTCTCATCAGATGGGAAAACCTTTGCCAGCACACCTAAAGCAATCCTATGGCCGATACAGACACCGAAAGTCAGAGGATTTCGATCAAGCGGGCCAGCTTCCTACTTCGATGTTATGCTATAGGGGGTTCCTACATCGCCATAGCCGGCATCTATAATTTGTTAGAAGCTTCGAGTAGCACCTCACTGGTCACAGCGGTTGTAGCAATGGGCGCTGGCACTCTACTACTAGCGAACGCAATTCGAATCTATCGCGACCCCGACTCAGTAGATCAAGCAACCCAGCAGACACCTCAACGCTGGTTCATAGGTGCAGGTGTTATCGGACTATTCCTAGTGTTCAGTCTCATTGTCGTGATAATCACTGGATAGCCCGACAAGTCTGCACGCCTCAGCAGCTAATTGGACCGAACAGTCTCCATAGCAAGTTAAAGCAGCACAGCACTCTCACCGGAACCCACAGCAAGCTCACCGATCGAACTGCATCCACTCAGATTTGACCACAGCAGTCAATTCCTCGACTACTTTGGCGGCGGTCTGTCCCCTTCCGACGTCGCGACCGTCATGTTGTCGTACGCTTCATCAACCAGTCCAAGGTAGTTCCAGAACTGCGGCGCGCGCCCGCAGTTCGAGCACTCCAACAGACTTGGCGCGTCACTAATGTTCCCGTGAAGCTCTCCAAACGGCTGCATCAGCCGTGAGCCCTTCAGAGCCGTCAGATACTCCACTTCGTCTTCCACCGTCTCAAACTCCGGCGCTTTGCACACGTACCCGATCGTCTCGGCCAGCAAGTCGCCTCGACGCCGAACGTCGATCACCGACGCATCCGTCAGATCCTCCCAGATCGACGCTATCGCCGCCTGGGGCACGAACGGCATCTCACACAAAGCGTGCAGGTGGACGTGGTAGCGTTCTGAATCCTGCTGCTTGATGTCGATTCCATACAATCCAGCCGGTACGAGCTCCGAGAACGGGATTCCACGACCCTGGTCTACGTACTTCTTCTGGAGCCGACGCGCGAGGTCGTATTCACCCGCCTCACACAGTGCGCTCTTCCAGTAGAAGTCGGCAGGCTCACCGCCGTCATCACCCATTTTCCATACCCAGCGCACCGTTTTCGTTCCGCCCTCGCCGTCCGGGCGTTCCACGGTCCCCGACGGCGGGATCACTCGGCGGCGTAATCGTCCAAACGCCCCTTGTACCGCCTCTTTCCCCTGTTCCGGGTCAGACACGTTCTCTATCGTCAGCGTTAGCAGAGCCGGATAGTCGAACGCCTCTATCGGAAGGCGGTATTTCTCTATCGCCTTCCCCCTT
>NZ_AOIT01000006.1 GCF_000337475.1 Natrinema limicola JCM 13563
AGACAGTGCTCGCTCCGGCGAGCACGTCGAGGGCGAATGGGGCGACGTCGCTACGATCATGCTCACGCGGACGGGTTCATCGAAGCCGGACGGTGAGCGGGTGCCGCCGGTCGATCACGGCGACCGCGTGGCCCGCACGTGGTCGCAGGGTGACGTGTACGACGTGGTGCGGAACGCAGCGGAGTACCATCTCGGCTTAGAGTCTGAACAGTGGGGGTACGTTCGTGGTGACGACGTGCACGGGTTGGATGCTGAGAATCCGGGAGAGAACGCCTGTTACGTGCATTGTCACGATGCTATTTACATCGACTTGCAGGCAACAGGGCTACGCGACACGTTCGACACGGACCACGAGATCGTGGCTGTGTTGGAGAACACGTTCTACCCGGCGATTGAGAAGCACATCGAAGCGTGTGACTTGGCGAAACCAGAGGCTCATACCCGCGAGAAGGCCATAGAGGTGCGCTTAGACTTGGAGGAACCGGCGGGATACGCGACGGAGTACCTTCGGCTACAGGAGGACACGCCGATGATGGAGATGCCGGTCGAAATGCAGGCGTTCGCAGCTATCGAGTGGGCGCAGAACCGGCAGAGGATCGCTCGCTCGCAAGT
>NZ_AOIT01000007.1 GCF_000337475.1 Natrinema limicola JCM 13563
AGTTCCGTGAGATCGTGCTGATGTGTCTCGTCTACAACATAAAACAGTACGTGACCCGCTGATTCCAACGCCCTATGGCGATTCAATAGAGCCCAATGTAGTGAGCCGATGCATAATCCGAGATGAGGAGGCGTCTTGGTGCACACTTGCCGCCTCCTCGTTCCTTCCGCAAACATCCCTCGATAAGCCGCCGCTGTCACGCGATTCGTCTCCTAACTAAAGACGGATGGTTCTCCCCCTTATCTAACTCGGGACCTTCTCCTTAGGTCCGAAAATGCCGTAGCCAAGTATGAGACCAAATAGAATTGAGAGAGTTGATATACCAAAGGCAGATGTTCCTTCAAACATAGATATTGTCGCGGTTGCGATCAGAAGGACGTATAGGACTGTCCCCGAGAGGTCCTTAGCACCCCACAGACTTCGCCAGATAGCAAAACCGTAGAGGAAAACATATGATAATCCAGATAATACACCACCAGATAATACCATTTTCAGATAAGAATTATGAGGTCCTTTTGATACAAATTCTCCATAATTACCTAAAACATTTCCAAGATCGGCTGGCCCATATCCAATGATCGGTTGATCTATAACGGCATGCACCGCCGCAATCCATAATTCTTGTCTCTGAGAGAGATCAAGGGAGATAGAGACGGGGCCAATCCCGAAAATAGATAAGAAACCAACCATTCCTAGAACCCAGCCCAGGACCGATGAATATAGTAGGCCTTCATCCTGAAAAAGAAGATAAGAAATAAACAAAGTAGTACCGATCAATAAAGCGGCAATTCCGGATCTTCCGCCGCTCAAATAGACTGCAATGCCATTTATTCCAAATGCAATAATAGACAACATGTGTTGTTGATATACTTCTTTTAGCAGACACAGAGAGGAGAGACAGCATACTAGAGAAAGAGTATTCGGATTGATGAAAATTCCAGAGAAGGTATTATATTCAAATCCAATCACCGGAATTGTTGAGGTAGTATGCCAAGATGAAATTGTGAATATACCGACCCCAAATTCGTTAATAAATAATGTTGGTGACGTCAATACCACCATTATTGTTGTGAGAATCGCAAACCGGTAGAATACTATATCAAAAGAAGCTATTTGAGGAATCCAAAATATGATTGCTACAGAGACAGTAAAGAATATAAAAAGCCGTTGGACATCACCTAGAGTTTGGTCAACGATCACTGCCAAGGACGTCATAAATACCAGAATGAGTAGGGGGAAAAGAACAGTGCGTGGGATGTGAAGTCGAGCCAGTCCGCTTCTAAATAATAAAAAGCAGATGACCGTTATTGAGGTTACTACCATAAGATAACCAATCATCTGAGGAACTACAGTAGATTGTGAAAAGAAAGACAGAATAATTGTAATAGGAACCATCCAATTAACGAGTCCTTCAGTATTCATATTCTGACCAGTCGAAGATAGAAAAGTGTACATAAGTACTTACTGAATTTGGGAAGAATAGAGGTTGTGATACTTACCGTGATTGGATAGTAATTCATCGTGCGTTCCGGATTCAATGATTTTCCCATTAGACATGGTGTAAATTCGATCGGCGTTCGTCACTGTCGATAGTCGGTGTGCGATTACAAGTATGGAATACTCGTTTTCCATTGATTCGATCCCTTCATGTACATCATTCTCAAGCGAAGTATCTAAATCACTTGTCGCTTCATCTAGGATGAGCAATTCTGCATCTTTTAATAATGCCCGAGCAATTGCTACACGCTGACGTTGTCCGCCAGATAATTTTACACCCTGATCTCCGAGTACGGTGTCGTATCCATCTGGCAAGTCGCTCAAAAATTCAGTCAGCTGTGCAATCTCACAAACTTTCTCAACTTCCTCTGCTGATGCATCACGCTTTCCAGCGGTCACATTTCGCCAGAGAGTGTCATTGAATATGTGGGGGTCTTGTCTGACAACCGTTATTCGAGACCGCCATTTTTGGATGGGAAAATTCGCTATGTTTTCACCATCGACTCGAATTTCACCATCATCTGGCTCGTACATTCTCGCGAGTAAAGAGGCTATTGTCGACTTCCCAGCACCCGAAGATCCGACAAATGCGACGAATTCGTCACTGCTGAAATTGAAGGAGATTCCCCGGAGAACTGTTTCATCACTCGAGTCGTAGCTGAACCAGACGTCGTCGAACTCGATCAGGTCGACCGAATCCGGAACCGGTTGCGATTGGACCATCGGCTCACGGTTCCGTTCGAGTTCCTCGATGAACTGCTGGGTCCGGACGAGGTGGGGCAGCTCACCCTCGACCCGGTAGATGTGTTTGTTCAGCGTACTCACCTTCGGGCCCAGACGGAACATGGCAAAGAGGAAGACGCCTAGTTCACCGACGGACATCGCAGAGAAGGTCAGGGCCAGATAAATGAGAACGAAGACCGTTACAGCAGTCGTAAGTTGGTAAAAATTCGTGATCGCAGATTCGTTTCGGAGCAGCTTGATCCGATTGCGCTCGAATTTATCGGTTGCCTTCGTAAACCCGGATCTGAGCTCTTCGATTAGTCCAAAGAGTTTGACTTCTCTGATCCCCTGGGTTCCGGCTTGAGCGTTCGTTTGAATCCCTTCTTTCGCGTCCGCAACCTCGTCACCGAGAGAATAGCCAGCATCGAGAACGTTTCTGAAGATAAAGATGATGACGCCGAGGAAGACACCGGTAACGATCGTCAGAACTGGGGCTAAGACGAACGCGAGAAGGAGATACATCGCTGCTAACAACCCTTGTTCGACTGAATGCAATGCAAATCTGATGACTCGGCCCGCATACTCCGCCTGAGTTACGATCGCGTTCAAAATATCGTCGGACCCCTCTTCGTCAAAATACGCTATTTCGGCTTCGAGCGCTCGGTTGAAGGCCTCTTCTTGGAGGAATCTCACGTAGCGGGTTTCGATGGCAGCACGAAACCAGCCGACTAAGAACGACGTAGTAAATCGTATCGTCATTATGGCTGTGACGCCCACTATGAGGTAGCTCATCGTGAACGGTACTCCTAATGCGTCGTAAATCGAGAGAAAGGTACCAAGAAGACCTCTTCCCTCTTCTACCGTAGCACCGGACTGAGCGACCTCGACGATCGGCGTGAGGAAACTCAGACCAAATCCTTCGAAGGCAGCCGCGATGATGCTCAGGGCAATCACAAGAACAGCAAATTTCGGTTGGAACTTCGCAACGCGCCACAGTGCACGTCCTTTTTCCCGCCAAGTGAGATCGATGTCGAGATCGTCTGTATCGGACATGGATGAATGAAATTTCGATAGGGCCGTTCGTTTAGGTATCGTGTGATCGACACTGAGGTTATAAAATACCGTCGTTATTCTGTTATCACTCCGGAAAAATACTTTTGGACCGCGCTCTCTAGTTGTCAGCCTTTGCCACCCCGGTCTTTCATCCATGCGTGGGGACTTAGCAGGCTTTCATCCCATCAGTGCCCAGACGCGGAGATCAATCAGAAAACGGAGAACAACAACTGATCGACAGAAGTCAGACGGAACGGGGAGATAACATAAATGATGGCTGAACTCACACAGTATGGTGTCAGCAACAACGAACCCGAGACGGAGCAGACGCTACCCACACGACCGCCAGACGCTACCAGTTCCGGGTCAGACGCTACCGCGCGGTCGCCGCCGTCCGGTGCTGTCGACAGTCGGTCAGCGAAGGCAATATGATGTCACACGCACTACCTGAAACACGATCTGATACCAGTCGACTCAATCTCCCGCCTCATTTGCCGCACCGGTGACCAGTCAAGTGCCCGCTGCGGAGCGCTGTAACGCAGAACTAAGCGTAACCTAAGTCTTTGAGACGCTGTTCAACGACCTCATCATCAATTTGGTCGTTGGTGACTGGAGCATCTGACCGAATCTCCCGGCGATTCTGAGCAGGAATCTCTAGCCAAGGAACAGTAATTAGGTTCTCAGCATACGTTCGCGGGGGATGACCAAACCCTTTCGCCGGAAAGGGGCCAATCCATTCTCCAAGCAAGTTTCCGTGGTCAGATGAGATGACGGTTTTGCCATCGAGATCGTTCAGTAGTGGTCGAATTTCCTCAAGAACGATTTCGAGATTTTCCTCGTACGCCTTTAGTACAGTTTTGTGATCAACATCAGTCAGTCTGAATTGGAGTTGTCGCCAGATATCTGGTGGCGAATCATCGCTATCATCGCTGTCTACACGATCAGGACCAATCCCTCCCTGTGGAAGGTCTTGCCCGGTTGGCCCAATAAACGGTACATGAGGTTGCATGAAATGACCAATGAGTCGTTTGTTAGGGTAGGTTTCATGTGCTTCTCGGACAGCATCTGCCATCTCTTCAGGAGGGACCGTTCCAAGCTCTGCATCCCATCTCTCTTCTAAAACGTTAATGGTCGCGTGGAAGGTATCTGGTTCGATTTCGTGGCTATATGGATTAGCTGTGACATAAATAGTATCATGGAACGCCTGATCACGGAAGTTTTGCTGGAGAAATCCGCCACTGTAACTACCCAGAGAAGTGCGTGATTCAAGTAACCCATCTATCGTGTTAACCCTCTCGAAAAGGTCATATCGACAGCCATCAAGAATCAGTAGCGAGTCCCAGTCTTTGTCCATTACATGTGTTCCTTCCGGAGGACCACGCCACTCGCCAATCTGAGAGTTTACTTTCTCACCGAAGAAGTGGTACAAAGACAACAACCGCCGAGGATCGGTCAGAAACATCTTGATCTTGTCCTTTCGATCCATTTTAAACGTTCCAACTGAGCGGGTTAAGATAATTATTGTGGTTCAGAACGTGTCAAAGAGGGTTCCATCCTGAGCGACGAGATAACAGTCAGGTGGCGGAGTACTCGTGTTAAGTAGTTCCAGCCCTACATCGCGTTCATCGTAATACGATCCAGAGGGAGTCGAAATTAAAGAGAGAAATTATATCAATCGCCCCATCCGCCTTTAGTTAGGCGCAAAACCGCATGACAGCGGTGGCTTATCGAGAGTTCTTTTCGAAAGGAATGAGGAGGCGGCAGGTGTGCAATCCGAAGCCTCCTCATGTGAAGTCGAACGCCGTCTCACTAACTTCCTTCCATCTGAAGCGCTCGAAGACCACGCCGATGCGAGTGGTCTGCATAAGTTCTGAACCGCATCAGGCCTCACTCAGAATCCACACTCTTCGGACGTAGTCTGTCCCTCTTTTAGAGGGGGCAACTGTTGCGCTGACCACTCAGTACCTCAACACGGGCGCGTCGGCCGCGGGGGCCACGCGCCCGATCTGTCGGAGGTCATCGCCGCCTGGTGACGGATCATCGCGTGGACGTGATATCCCCACCACCCTTGACCTCAGGGTAGACCGTCTGTGCGACGCATAAAACCCGCATGTGTCAGGCCGTACTCGAGTCGATCCCGTCCCGTTCACCCGCTCCCGACCCGGTGAATTCGACCACCGTCTCGAGCCTCGAAATATCGGCCTGACTCCGCTCGATGTCCCCGGGACGCTCCTAGACGTGAACGAACTCCGAGTCTGAGTCGGCCACGTCGCGCACGGTCTCGGCCAGCTCGAGCACCGACACGCTCTCGCTGGTCCCGGACGTTGAACACCCCGGTGACGTCCGACCGCGCCGCCAGCAGGTTCGCCCGGACGACGTTCCGGACGTGGACGAAGTCCCGCGTCTGCGAGCCGTCCCCTTCGACCGTGATCGGCTCACCGCTCGAAGCCTGCTCGACGAACACGCTGATCACCGCGCTGTAGTCGCCGGACAGCTTCCCTGGTCCGTAGACGTTGAAATACCAGAGCGCGACGGCCGGCAGATCATACAGCTCCGCGTACAGCCGCACGTACCGCTCGGCGGCCAGCTTCGAGAGGCCGTACGGCGACGTCGGGTCGGTCGAGGCGTCCTCGGGGATCGGAACCGCCTCCGGCTGGCCGTAGACGGCCGCACTCGAGGCGAACACGAACCGTGGCGTCTTCCGCGCGCGCACGCTCGAGCAATGTTCACGGTCGCAGTGACGTTGACGTTGTGGGTCTCCTCAGGCCAGCGTACCGATTCCTTGACGCTGATCAACGCCGCCTGGTGGAAGATAACGTCGACACCATTTGTTGCCCGCTTGAGGATATCGTCGTCCCTGATATCGCCCTCGATCAGTGTCGCGTTGGCCGACACATTCGACTCAGAGAGCCACTCGAGAGATCATCGATCACTCGGACCTCGTTCTCGCCGACAAGTGCACTCGCGATGGTACTTCCGATAAATCCGGCACCGCCGGTGATAAGGATCCGTTCACCGGAGATCGCTGGAAAATCATCCTGAGAACTCATTCGTCGGAAGCGAATTCTTTAAGGTCCGATAAGACTTTCCAGATTTGCCGGATGACGATCTTTACGTCGAACCAGAACGACTGGCGGCGAACATATTCAAGGTCGTAACGAAGCTTCTTCGCTGGCTCGTGACCAGTGACATCGTTGATCTGTGCCAACCCGGTCAGTCCAGGCTTCACGAACCACCGTTTCTCCCAGTCGACACCATCGCTTTGGATCTCGGAATCGAGTTCGGGTCGTTCTGGACGTGGGCCGACCACGCTCATATCCCCGGTGAGGATCGACCACAATTGTGGGATCTCATCGAGGTGGGTCTTCCGTAACATGCGACCAACGCGTGTCACACGCGGATCGACACCGCCAGCATCCTCCTCGCTGATCGTTACCCCGGTTTCCGACTCTGCGTTCTCGATCATGCTCCGGAACTTGTACACCGGGAACGATTCACCGAACACAGCAGTCCGTTCTTGCCGGTACAGGATCGATCCGCCATCCTCGAGCTTGATGGCTATCGCGATCATGAAAATCAGCGGTGCAAGTGCGAGGAGTCCCATACCCGCGAACACTACGTCGAAGAGCCGCTTGAACAGGTGATCCAGCGGGTCCCAGGGCTCGAGATCCACGTCCACCAGCTCTCCGACATCACCCTCCGAGACCAGCACGCTGTCGGCGTACTTCCGATGGACCTTCGCGTCCACACCGTGTTCATGACACGCATCGAGCGCGCCGAAGAACTCTGCACGGTCGGCCTGCCGGAACGCAAGCACCACTGTGTCGATATCGTATTCGACGAGCACGTCCTCAAGCCGCGAGAGACCACCAAGCCGGGACAGTGAGCCGATCATCCTTGGAGAATCTGTCTTACCCTCAAGGTCGGCGGCACCATTGTGGCGAAGTTCGATCCCGCCGTCAGTGACTGCCTCAGTGTCCGTCTCCGGCGTACTCCGAAGTGCATCTCGAGCCGCGGTGATCGTCGGACAGAGGTAGCCAATCACGGGTGTGTCGATCGCAGGTGCGATATCGTCGATCTGTGCGGGATCGTCACCGACGATCAGCGTTCGGCCGCCGGAGCCGTTCGGCCGGGCCCGGATCAGGAGGAACCAGCCGGGAAGCGCGACTAGAAGCACCACAACAATAATGACGAGCGTTGCTCGCGGCAGGCGGTGGGACCACTGAAAGTAGCCCAGCGTCGCCAGTGCGAGCCCGCCGACGAGGACGCGCTTCTGGGCGCAAAAGACTGTGTCAAGAATTCGACGTGGTCGGGGCTTGTACAGCGGCCAGACTGCCCCTGCGATCCCGAGGACGCTCAACGTCAGCGCCCATCCCAGCGATGTCCCATCGAGAACGGTTGGCTCGAGGCGGTCGAATAGTGGAACGACACTCGTGAATACGGATTGGGAGATCGGGAGGTTAGCTACGAAGACCGCGACGGCGACGAGCAACGCCGTGCCGACCGCACTTGAAACCCGATACCGCCATCCGGTAAGCATCTGCTTAGGGAAGGGTGCTACCCTAATATATAATCTTTGAAATATCTGTTTGTTCAATATAGAGTACATATAGGTTGTGGCCACGGCGGCTGTCGGTGGAGCAGAAGCGCCGCCAAACGTGGTTACTGAACTCGACAACAGGGCCGAGATCCTATCTGATCGTCATGAATACACATCGCTTTTGTAATAGCCACGGGACTTTTCATTCGATGGACGTACTCGTTACGGGTGGCGCGGGTTTCATCGGCGGCCACATCGCCGAAGCGGTCGCGAGACGCGGACATGACGTCACGGTCCTCGACAATTTTGAACCGTACTACGATCTCGGCATCAAGGAACACAATGTCGACGCTGCAAGAACGGCTGCAGACGAATCCAGATCGACTTACGAACTCGTCGAGGGTTCGATCACCGACGACTCGCTCGTTGACGACCTCGTCGCGAACGCGGATATTATCTACCATCAGGCTGCCCAGGCGGGCGTCCGAACGAGCGTCGAACAACCGCAAAAGGTCAACGAGTACAACGTTGACGGGACAATGAATCTCCTCGAGGCCGCACGAACCCACGATCTCGAGCGCGTCGTCCTCGCTTCCTCCTCGTCAGTGTACGGTAAGCCGGAGTATCTCCCCTACGACGAGGACCACCCAACGAATCCGGTCTCACCCTACGGGGTCTCGAAACTCGCGAGTGAACAGTACGCGCGCGTGTACAACGAAATCTACGGCCTTTCGACCGTCGCGTTGCGCTACTTCACCGTCTACGGCCCGCGGATGCGGCCGAATATGGCGATGACGAACTTCGTCTCGCGCTGTCTTCACGGGGAGCCGCCGGTGATCTATGGCGACGGCACCCAGACCCGCGACTTCACCTTCATCGACGACATCGTCAGGGTCAATGAACAGTTGCTCGAGGACGACAGCGCCGACGGCGAAATCCTCAACGTAGGCTCGACGGACAACATCGACATCCGAACCCTCGCGGAAGTCGTTCGGGATGAAATCGATCCATCCCTCGAACTCGAGTATGATGAGGCCCGCGAGGGCGATGCCGAACACACCCATGCCGACATCTCGAAGGCAAACGATGTACTCGGCTACGAACCTACTGTCGACATTCGAGACGGTGTCTCGAAGTTCATTGAGTGGTACCGCGAGAATCAGGAGTGGTATGATCCGCTCGTCCGGTCGTCCTAACGCGCTCTACGGGTACTTAGCAAATAACAGGTCAGACTGGATAGCCCCTCCCGAGTAGCTAATCGGAAGCGGCCTCAACGGTTGCAGTAGTTTCCTCTTGTAGCCGCTCTTCAGCCTCGTCCCGATCCTCCGGATACCCGACGTCGATTCGCCACCCTTCGAGTCCAATCGCATCGATCGTCCGCCCCGACTGGATCAACAGATCAATTGCCTCGCTGATCTCATACTCGCCGCGGTTCGACGGCTGCACTAGGTGACAGGCGTGGAAGATCGCCGGCGTAAACGTATAGAAGCCAGTCATCACGAGGTTAGATGGTGGATCCTCGGGTTTCTCGACGACATCCGTGATCTCGCCGTACTTGTTAGTGTCACAGACCCCATATCGCGACGCTTCCTCCCACGGCACCTCCTCGACGAGGAACGCTGCATCCGCACGATCCTCTTGCTGGCGCCGGACGACATCCTCGAGATTCGCGTTGAAGATGTTGTCCCCGAGGATTAGCATGAAGTCGTCGTCGACATACTCTTCGACGGTCAACAGTGCGTGTGCGAGTCCCTTCTGTTCGCGCTGGTGGGCGTACGTGATCGGCACGCCGCGGTACTCGTCGCCGTAGTGGTCGATAATCTTCTCTTTGAGGTAGCCGACGACCACGACGAACTCGTCCGCACCGAGATCGACGAGATTGTCAAAACAGTGCGTGAGAATCGGTTTTCCATCGACTTCGACCATCCCCTTAGGTTTGTCTTCCGTGAGCGGCCGGAGCCGCGTTCCTTCCCCCGCAGCGAGAACGACTGCTTTCATTACGTCTCAAATGATAATTCTACCCGTATGGCTTTTCTGGTTATCGCATAGTCGGAGTCCACACTACAAAGATCCACTCGAGATCGTACGGAGCCGCGACCACAAGAACGATTTACGCGGAAGCGGCTGGTTCAGGTAATGCATATTACAGTCATCGGGAGCGGCTACGTCGGAACGACGATCGCTGCCTGTTTCGCGGAGTTCGGCCACGAAGTGACCGCGATCGATATTGACGAAGATATCGTCGCAACACTCAATGACGGAGAGGCACCGATCACTGAACCCGGACTGGACGACCTTCTCGAGACCCACGCCGGTGACCGCCTCACGGCGACGACCTCCTACGACGCTGTCCCCGAATCGGATGTGACTTTTCTGGCGATCGGCACGCCGTCGAACGACGACGGCAGCATCGATCTCGGCGCGTTAGAAGCAGCCGCCGAGGCAACCGGCGAGGCACTCCGCGAGAAATCAGAGCGCCATCTCGTCGTAATCAAGAGTACGGTGACACCACCGGGTATTCCGGAAAAACTCGAGCCGGCGATCCGCAATGGCGCCGATAACAACGACGCCGTCGAAGTCGGCATGAACCCCGAGTTCCTTCGAGAGGGAAGCGCAGTCACCGACTTCCAGAACCCAGACAAGCTCGTCTTTGGCACGAACTCCGAGTGGGCATCGAACCGCCTTCACGAGGTATTCGAGCCGGTACTCAACGCCGAGACGCCAGTCGTCGAAACTGACCCCCAGACGGCCGCGATGATCAAGTACGCGAATAACGCGTTCCTCGCGTCGAAGATCAGCCTGGTCAACGACCTCGGAAACATCTGTAAAGAGTTCGGGCTCGACGCCTACGAAGTGATGGAGGCCATCGGCCTCGATGATCGGATTTCAGAACAGTTCCTCCGCAGCGGTGTCGGCTGGGGCGGCTCGTGCTTCCCAAAGGACGTGAACGCAATCATCACAGCCGCACGCGAGGAAGACTACGATCCCGCACTCCTCGAGGCCGCTATCGAGATCAACGACCGCCAACCGAGACGAATGCTCGAGTTGCTCACCAATCACGTCGAACTCCAGGGCGCTCGAATCGCGGTTCTCGGTCTGTCGTTCAAACCAAACACCGACGACATTCGAAACTCGCGTGCGATTCCGGTCATCGAAGCACTTCGCAGCCACGGTGCAGATGTCACTGCCTACGATCCAGTTGCCGCCGACGAAATGGCCGACCGGTTCCCCGATATCGACTACGCACCGACGGCCGCGGATGCCCTTCGTGATGCGGATGGAACTCTCATTGTCACCGACTGGGATGAGCTCCGCGAGCTCGATACTGAATTCGACGAGATGGCAACACCGGTCGTTATCGATGGTCGACGGTGTATCGAACGACGTAATGGAATCGTCTATGAGGGGCTGACCTGGTAGCGATTATCGTATACCTACACTGGTTCTGAGCCCGGAAGTAGTCCTTCAGCGATCATTGCGAATCAGCCATCTTTCAGCAAACAGTAACGTCAGAACGCTGAATATCGCGTAAACAGCCTCGGGCACGGTGGCCCGAGGCTTTTGTAATTTCCTCAGCCGTGCGCTAGCACTCCCTGCTCGGCAAGCGAGCGGGATGA
>NZ_AOIT01000008.1 GCF_000337475.1 Natrinema limicola JCM 13563
TGAACGATATATCGAGGAGACGGAACACTAGGCCGAGTGTCGGGCTTCACCCCCGACCCCGGTGGGTCGGGGAACTCGCCCTCGTAGGTTGTTTAGAACAACGGCAATTGGGCTACCACAATTGGACAGCGGGAGTATTGCAACTCTTACAAAGGATTGCTTGGTTGCCCTTATACTCGCCCGGTGTGAGCAGCCCATCGTCACAGAAGGCACAGGTCTGATCAGTCAACCGCTCAAGCACCACGTGTGAGTCATCTCGTCCCTTCTTGACACGCTGCATTCTAGCTGAGACATTTCAGACTATCTGTGTATACTTTCTGGTTCCAGAGAGTGAATGTCCCACACAGAAGACCCAGTCTTCCCACCGTCTTTTCCACTGTTCTACCGCTACAACTTCGCTGCAGAGAGTAAATTGTCAAGACGGACATACCTTATCTCTCAGCGAGGTCGTTTCACAGCCACTCATCAACATATTTATTTCATTCACTTTCAATATGGAGAATCAGTATGGTCAAACACCGGGCTGCGTCGGTCATCGTCATCGGAGTCATCACTGCGACGGTGTTTGCCTCAGGCCCATTTGTGCCGGTAGATTTCACGACTTACGATAATCCCTGTGAAGGTGGTGCGCTCTCGAGCGAAGGGAGTGCAACAATCGAACCATTGTCAGTCCCCGAATCGGCGACCTTCACACGATCCGAATTCGGGGCGGAAGTATGGAAACTGGACGTACCCGACGCAACAGTGAGAGCAACCGATGTCCAGGGCTGCGTGAGACTTACCTACGAGATCAATATCGATACACTCGGCCTCTCCTCATTGTCCACAGCAACAGTAAGCACCCAATCCTCCGAAAAGAGCCAACTCTCGATCCCGAAAACCACACTCAGTCCGGATCGCATCGACGAGGACCATTACAACGCAGAAGTACGGCTGATCTACCACGGTATGGAGAACGGAAATACAGTTGAGCGACCGGTGGCCAGCCGAAATATCACAGTGGGGGTCACAGAATGAGCTACCGATCCCAGTACGGTAATACTCTCGACGGTCATTCCGAAAGAATCGCTACCATCATCCACCGTCTTGGTCGACTGGTGTTCGGAGACTATGGCGGGGTCTTCGTCTTTCTCCTCTCGTGTAGCGCGGCGATGGTCCTCTGGCGGACGACGTTCTCGATCAACGATAACTTGGTCGTCGCCAATGGACTGGTCGCGCTAAGCGACGGACACCTCCACGTTACTACGCCGACGTACGGCGAGACACTCAGAGCGCCTGGTATGGCTGAGTACAACGGAAAGGCATATCCCCGGAACTTCGCACATATTGTCTTCGCACTTCCATTCCTCTGGGTGCTCGAGACCATTGCCGCAGTCGCAGATATCCGCATCGCGCTTGCAGCGCTGTGGAGTCTTTCAGTGTTTGCCACCGTCAGCGTTGGCGGGCGACTGATCGGACGTCACGAACCAGCCCATCTCATCGGCGGGATGCTTGCACTCGTCAGCTTCGTCGCCAGCGTGGCAAGTGCAACACCGTTTCCGCTCGATCACCTCGCATATCCCGCACTCCAGCTCGCAACGATAGTCGCTGCCGCTGGCTGTGCACTTGTCCTCTATCGACTTTTCTCGCACATCTATTCCTCCGACATTGGGATCGCAGCTGGCATCGCTAGCGGCGTCGCCTCACCGGCTCTACTCTGGGCGACGATCCCGAAACGACATGTACTCACGGCTTTATTCACGCTATTCACACTCTTCTTCCTCTACCGAAGTCGAGAGTCCGACCGAATCTCGATGTACCGGCGATACAGGGCGATCGCCTACGTTCCGGTAGGACTCACTGCCTGGTTAAACGCATCTGAGGGACTCGTTTTGCTCGGTGCACTCGCAATCGCGGATTTTGCCACTGCTCGAGAGAACGGCGTCCGAACGCTTGCAACAGTTGCGATGGGATTTTTCGTTTCACTGCTCCCGTTTTTCCTGACGAACTACTTGATTGCTGGCGATCCGTTTACGCCACCGCGGATGCTCGACCGCTATGGTGCTGGCGCAGTTAACACTCCAGTGACTGAGGATCTAGCCGCTGTAAGTGAAAGTTCCGGGGCCGGGGCCGACGGTACTAGCACTTCTGATAGCAGTGGTACCAGCACTTCGGATGGCAGTGGTACCAGCATTGTCAACACCATTCTCGAGGGTATCGTGGGCGGAGCCGGACCACTACTCGGCACAGTCGACAGAGCGCTGCTCTTCACGGAATTTCTCTCTCACGGTCTCGAGGCTGTCCGTCAAGAACCGGGCCGACTGTACCACACGTTCGTTCGGAGTGGCTATCTCGGGTTTTCCTCGCCCGGTGCGACTGGCATCGCGATCAATGTCGCCTTCTTGGAAGCGCTTCCGATTGCAGGTGCGCTAATCGCTGCACCCGTCGTTGCTGTCCGGACCGTTTTCGACACGCTCATCAGAAACACGTCTCCCAGCCTTCGATCAAGTCCACTCTTTGCCGCCGACATTTTCGTCGCGATCTATACAATCTTGATTACACTGCTGTACATCTATCGACTGCCGATTCATGCGGCACTCACTGTCCGCTATGTGTATCCGCTGTTCCCGCTTGCCATCTACGCCGTTGCCCGTCTTTCGTGGGTCCGGACCACTGTAACCGAACGACCACTCTGGCTCGGTCTTACGTACGCAGGAAGCGTCCTTATTGGCGGCCAACTCGCACTCATTACTGTCGTGACGAAGGGCTATACCGCTGATGAGACGATTCAGGGAATCGCGCTTCTCAGTCTAGCCGTCACGGCTGGAACGGGACTGTGGAGTCTCGCCGGAGCGTTCGACCGGACGAATACGTCCATCGGCGCTATCCTGCTGGGCGTGGGGAGCGGACTCGCAACCATTCTCATGTGCGTGTTTGCGTTTTCGTTTTTCGGACCGACTGCCAAGTTTGTCCTCTCACTACTCCCAGTATAGGACAACCATCAGTAGTGCCGGGAACTAAATATAAAAACGGTCACACTACCGTGTCTTCCATCCCTGTACTGACAACATAAATTGATTGATATAGGACCGCTAGACTGCATCGCTTCAAGACTGCGCTGTAGGTCTTCAATCGATCGCTGATTATCAGTTTTGAAAACCTTCGTTTCCAAGAGATGGTCACTACCCCTTAGATATATATGGCACGGGTTCAGTCATGCTATTAGCATCGGTGACGACGGCTCGAGAAAGCGGGGACGTGGGGTTGGTTCCAATCCCCTTGGTCCGCACCTCACCGTTTGAGGAGCGCACTAAAAAGCTTTCTCACCGTTTACCACCGATGAAATGATACCCATGTTAGATGGAAAATCGATTCGGCAGAAGCTGATCGGAAACGAGGAGGAACGTGCAGTATCGCCAGTTATCGGTGTGATCCTGATGGTTGCAATTACCGTCATTCTCGCGGCTGTGATTGCGGCGTTCGTGCTGGATATGGGCAGTAATCAGAGTGCGAGCGCGCAGGCAGGACTTGATATCTCGAACAACACCGAGAATAGTACCTACCAAGTGACTATCACGACGCTGGGTGACAACACAGACCGAGTCTATTGTGAGAATGATGCGACTGGTGCCTCTAGCGTCGGAGATTCGCTTACCTGTGAAGAAGGAGATAATGTGATCGGAGTTAACAATGAAGGCGACGAAAACGTTATCCAGTCGGATATTGGAAACTAATTAGTGATTCTGCGGCTCACATAGGCCGCTTTCCTGTTGTATTTTCACCGTTAGAAGCATTGGATTTGGTTGAATTATATAACTGTGAATATTTATATTTAATATATTAAATATAAATTATTAAATACTTAAAATCGTAAGCCAATAATGTGTTAGACAGGGCAATACAGCCGGTGGTGATGCAGTTCATCTCATGGATGCTGTAATTCCTGATCTGTTGAACAGCGATCTAATCAGCCGATATTACTGGCTTAGAAGGATGAAGCCGAGGAATTCGATTCTGCCCTATGGAAATCGATCTCCTCGACTTCGTTGAGCAGTGTCGTGACCTAGCCAAACAAGCGTTGGGGAAGCACGCGGGCGAGCCCGCCAGCGGCGGGTCCGCCCGCTGGGTCCATGTCGTCATACACTGCTCCGGCTCGAAGAAGGCCACAGCTACCGTGAAACGCCGAATCGGTTGAAGTACATGGCCGAGGTTCGTGACGCACTCGGTCTCGATCGAGAGAACCTCCCCGACTACAGCACGATCTACAAGTCGTTCGGCCGGCTGAAAATGTTGGTGTGGCGGGCGTTGCTGCGCGTTTCAGCGCAGCAACACCCGCAGTCTGGCCACGCTGCTTTCGACAGCACGTTCTTTGACCGCCGCCGTTCGTCGTCGTACTTCCGCCAGCGGTCAGGAAATACCGTGCAGACGCTGAAAGTAACTGGTGTGTTGACGGTATGAGAAGACATGAGTTCACGTTCATTACCAGCGAGAGGAATGGATTGAACAAGAACTCACCGGGGTGGGTACGAATTAACTGGCAGGTCCACTAGAGTACACCCACGGACCGAAACACATTCTCATTTGAACAGTCCTGCTGATACTCTGCGTCACAACCGGCTACGGAATACTAATCGAGTTCGATCAACTGTTCCGTCTCACCCGCGTCGCCTCGGTGGCAGACGAAACGAGCAATGCCATCGGGCTGGAGTTGCACTTCTGCTGTCCAGCCTCGAACAACAAACCTGGTCCGTTCCATCGCGCTCGTGTAACGACTTCTAACCACTACTCTCGAGGGGGCATCGATACCACCAAAACCCTGCCGTGGTGAGAATGTCAAGAATGCGTCTTGCGAGCAGGATCACGATCACAATCATACTCCTCACCACCCTCGGTGGACTCTGTGTCCACTACGACACGACGTACGACGAAAACTGGCCACACCCGACTGGCGATCAGTTCCAAGAGCAGAGTCCCGAACAGTTCGTCGGTGAGCGTGTACTCCTATTTGGTGAGGTCCAAACCGTCGACGCCGACGCGATCACGATCCACGTCACAGACGACAATGACAACGTCGCAGCCGAACTCGAGGTGCTCGGCATCGAAGACCGCGTCAAACCAGGCGGCGTCGTACAGGTCTACGGCGTCCTTGAGTCGAAAACAAAACTCCATGCAGAGCAAACAGTAGTTGTCAATCGCGATCCGTCGGCGACGATATACAAACTCGGGGCCTCCGTCGTCGGCCTCCTGCTAGCAGTGGCGTACTTTTTCCGACAGTGGCAGATTGACTTTCAAAAGCTCGCCTTCAAGCCAAGAACCACAAAAGATCCCGAACCTGAAGAGGTGCACAATCGTGGCTGACCTTCTTACCCACGTCTTGCTCGCGTACGCGGGCTGTACAGTTGCGAGTTGGTACCGTCCAATACCAGCTCACTGGATCGCCGCAGCAATGATCGGCTCAATCCTTCCAGACCTCAATCGAGTCACTTTGATAGTCTCCAATGGCACGCTCGAGACACTCCTCGGCATCCCCTTCGACCTCGACGCACTGTCGACGCTTGGCGGCGCCATTATTCTCGCTGGGATCGGATCAATGGTCGTTGCAAACCAACATCGACGAATGTTTGCCGCCCTGTTTGCGGGTGCACTCTCCCATCTCTTCATTGACGGCGTCAAAGCCTACGCCGACGGTGCGGCCGGTATGTGGCTGTACCCCGTCAGCTGGGCCCGCCATCCGACGCCGAGCCTGTACGTCTCGTCTGATCCTGCAGTTCTCACAGCCGCCGTCTTGATCACGGTGACTGTGGTCACAATCGACCGATATGCGATTCAAACCACGTGATCCCAACCGACGGCCCACACTCGAGAAAGACTCGACATGACAATATCTATAGGACAGAAGCTAACTCTATCCTATATGAACTTCAGGAGGAATCTATGCCGCTGATCGACGATGAGGGGAACCTCTTCGGCGTCGTCAACGTCATCGACGCACTTGCAGTCTGTCTCGTCATCGCCGTCTTGGTCGCGGGTGTCGCCGTCGTCGGCGTCCTTGGCGACGGAAACGGGGCTGCAGAGCCCGAAACGGCAGGCAACGAGTCCAACACAACGCCGACCAACCAATCTGATAACGAAACCGTAAGCGCCGGCCAACCGGCGACGCAGTATGCCACGATCAACCTGGGAACCCAATCCGACTACATTGCTGAAGCCGTCGACGAGGGCGACCAAGCAGCCGTCGCCACAGACGGACACAACCTGACGATTACCGACGTGTACGTCTCTCCGACGAACGGAGGCGACGGACACGTGATTGTCCGTGCGAAGATCGATGGCGAGTATCCACCAGCTGAGTCATCGAAGACAGCGTTCCAGTTCGATACCAACTCGGTCCGACTCGGCAGTCAGCTAACGATCGATACAGCCGACTACGTTCTCAAGGGGACAGTCCAGCAGCTCGAGGACGACGGTACAACCCTCCAGACAGAACAAACAACCGTCCAGCTTGAATCGAACGTCTCGGAAACGACAGCTGATGCGATCGGGATCGGCGACGAGTATCGGTTCGCCGGACAAACGGTCGCGACCGTGACCGATGTCGAGACAAGCGAACTGGAAAGCTCCTCGAAAGTTGCCGTCGACCTCGAGGTTGGCCTCGTTACCTTCAACCGAGCCGATACACGCACGTTCGGCGGTCGGTCACTCGAGACTGGCTCCCAGATCACTATTCGGACCGCACAGTATGACTTCAGCGGTGAACTGGTCCGTCGCGGACCCTGAAAACAGATAACCGACTAGCCATGCTCGAAACCCCACTTGAGCGATCAACTACTGTCCGATTCCTCACCTCCCTGCCGGACCGGATTGAGGCTGCGCTTGAGGAGAGCCAACTCCGCGACTTCGGAGACACGATCACCAGCTACGTTCGTGCGTCGTTCTGCTACCAGTGGCTCACGGCAGAACCCGATCCGGACGTCATCGTGATCGATCTTCGAGAGACTTACACCGTCGGACCGTTCATCCGATTGCTCGACGCAGTCATAGACGAACTCGAGACGGGATACACGAATTCGCAGGCCGAATCCACAATCTCCAAAATCACCACGGCAATACAAGCACAGCCAATCCGACTGCTGGGCATCGTCGGACTCGCTTGCGTCCCGCTCTCCTTGCTCACCCTCACACTGGCCGGTTCAATCTCGACAACGCTGTTCGCTGTCCATCTTATCACAATAGCCCTCTCGGCCGCCGCACTTCGATCGACACACTCACTCGCAGATCTCCTCGAGAGCCGACCAGCGAAACTACTTGCAACAGCACTCGAGCCGCCAGAGCCACCCGAGTCCAACCACTCCTCGTCAGAGAAGAAACCAACCAACGAAACGACGACGGAAACCCAAACGGACCCACTCGAGGAAACAGAGCCATCGGATACACCCAAAATAACCAGAAACCACTGACGACTAGAACTACGAGAGACCCCTTCTACAGATCCATTCCGCCGTTGACGTCGATCACTTCTCCAGTCACGTACGACGAGTCTTCACTCGCCAGGAACCGCACGACAGCAGCAATGTCCTCAACCTCAGCAAGCCGCTCGAGCGGAATCTCCGCGATGATCCGATCGAGCACGTGGTCCGGGACACTCGTGACCATGTCAGTGGCAGTAAAACCAGGCGCAACACAATTAGCAGTCGAGCCACCCTGGGCGAACTCGAGGGCGATCGTCCGAGTGAAGCCGAACATCCCACTTTTCGCAGCGGCGTAGTTGGCCTGCCCGAAGTTGCCCTGTTTGCCGACGACGCTCGAGATGTTGATCAGCCGGCCCTCCTCAGCGTTCCAGATGTCGTCGTAGAACACCTGAGTGCAGTTGAACATCCCGCCGAGGTTGACGTCCATCACACGGTCCCACTCCTCGCGGGACATCTCGGTGAACTGCTTGTCAGCAGTGATGCCGGCGTTGTTCACCAGCACATCACACTGACCGAAGGCCTCGTGGCAGACTTCGCGCATGTGCTCGACGGCCGCGCGGTCGGAAACATCTGCCTGGGCTGCAACAGCCGAACCGCCCGCCGATTCGATGGCGTCGACGGCCTCGTACGCGTCGTCTTCCGATGAGCGGTAGTTGATAACGACGTTTGCCCCCTCTGCACCGAGATGTTCTGCGATACCGCGACCGATACCCCGCGCTGAGCCTGTGATCACACAGGTACGACCATCCATGGACATAGTTCGTCAATTCAATCCCCAATGATAAATAATGAGGTGTTAGTTATCAGTGAATTGAGGGCGATAACAACCCCACGGGGAGGTGGTGAACACATCCCACGGAGACCACAGGTTCAGGTAACAGACCAGAGCGATTGCCGTCGCTGGTCCGGCCGAATCGGTATCACATACGAAACGGAATACACTCGAGCCGCCAAGCGATGACGGCTCCTGAGATGGTGGCCGCTGATCTGCAAGTAGCTGCTTACTGCTCCTGTGCTTGTTCGATCCAGTCTTCGATCCGACTTGGAGAGATGCTCGTCTCGGCGGCGAGGTCAGCGGCATCTGCCTCCGCAAGTTGGTCGAACGTATCGATACCGGCCTCAGAGAGATCCTCGGCGTATGCTTGGCCGACACCGGTCAGCTCCGTGAGATCGTCGGTCTCGGATTCTATTTCCTCGTCCGTGACTTCCTCGACGACGTCCTCGTCAACGTTCATCTCGCCGGGCTCTGTGGGTTCTTCTTCAACCTCGTCTTCGCCGCGCTCGATGATTTCCTCGTCCGAACGGTCTTCGCCGTGGAGGTCACTCGTCTCGACGTCAAGATCCGTTTCCGTATCAGGACTTGTCACGGAGTCGAGATCGGTCTGTGCACTGGTATCGGAGTCCGTCTCAACGGGTGAGCCGCCGTTGGTAAGATCCGCTGTTCCCGCGTCGCCACCGGTGACGTCCGTATCCTCAGCTCCAGGTGTCGCTGGCTCAGCGCTTTCTTCCGTACCGTTCGAGCGCGCTTCGAACCAGTCACAGACCTGCGGCCAGAGTTCCTCGTGGCTCCGCGAGGAGACGGACATACCGATGTGCCCCGTCGCGAACTCGAGGGTCTCGGTGTCCTCAGAGGAGATGATCTCGTTGAACGGTTTGGAGGCTCCTGGCGGGATGAGGTGGTCGTACTCGGCAACGATCTGGAGGACGGGCATGTCGATGTTGGTGATGTCGACGTGCTCGCCACCCAACTCGAGTTCGTTGTTATACAACTTGTTCTCCTGGTAGATGTCGTTGATGAACTCCTCGTAGGCGACGCCGGCGACGTCGATCCCTTCGTCGAGCCAGCGTTCCATCCGAGCGAAGTTCTCGACGAAATCCTCGTCCTCGACGTTGTCGTAGAACCGGACGTACTTCGTCACGTTGTTCGCGACGGGGTCCATCAGCGCAAAGCCGATGTCCAAGAACTCTGCCGGGACGTTGTCGAAGGTCTCGGTAACCGTCTCGGGATCGTAGTACTCTTCGGAGCCCCACAGCTCGAGGACGCCACCGTCGCCCGCAAAGCAAAGGCCAGCGGCCATCAAGCCGAGGTTCTTGACTTTCTCGGGGTACAGCGAGGCGTACATCGCCGACATCGTCCCGCCCATACAGTAGCCGAGGATGTTGATCGCGTCCTCGCCGGAGCGCTCGCGGACGACGTCAGTACAGTTGTCGATGTAGCGGTTGACGTAATCGTCGAGCGAGAGCTGTCGGTCCAGCTTGGATGGCTCACCCCAGTCGATCAGGTAGACGTCGAAGCCCTCTTCGAGCAGCGTCTGGACCACCGAGCGGTCGGGCTGCAGATCGAGGATGTACGGCTTGTTGATCAGCGCGTAGACGATGAGGATCGGAACATCGTGTTGCTCCTCGGTCTTCGACTCGTAATGGAGAAGCCGGAGTTTGTTCTCCTCGTAGACGACCTCGCTTGGGGTTTGGCCGACCTCGGCGTTCTCGAGTGTCTCGGTACGCTCGGGGGCGACCTGGCTCTTCTCGGCTAGGCCGGCAGTCGCCTCCCAGGCCTGTCGCTGCATTTCCAGCGCGGTTGCGTACGGGTTCTTCATTGCTGGTCTTCTATGTGTTCGAGGACGCGGTCGAGTTTCTCCTCGACAGCGTGCTGGCGGCGCTCGAGTTCGACGAGGCGGTCGCCGATTTCGACAACGTCGTCCTCGGTCGCGAAGCCAAGCGATCGGAGCGTCTCTTGGGAGGCTTCGTCGGCCTGTTGCTGGAGTTCGAGGACGTCACCGACGGTCTCGCCGGTCATCTTCGCGAAGGCGGTCGTCGACATGACGTCTTTGAACGCCTCGTTGGCCGTGTTGAGCCAGATATCGCGGAACTCCTCGACGTCGACGTCTTCGCCTTCGAGCTGGTCGTTCATGCGCTCGACCATCTGCTGGGAGGCGTTCATCCATGTCTCGTAGGCGCGGGCATAGCCCTCGACGCCGTCGGACAGTTCGGCGTCGTCGCTGACCTCACCGACGGTCTCCGACCAGCTCTCGACGAATTGCGCCTGCGCTTCCATGTTGTCCTCGAGTGCCTCGAGGAACTGTTCGTTCCACTGTTCGACGAACGCGTTCCAGTTCTGTGTCTGGGGCTGTGAATCTGTCATTGGGATAAAATTGGGAGTCGACTATCAAAAGGCTAGGCCCGGCCGACGGTCTACGCCGAGGCGTCGAACTCTTCGGTGGCCGCTTCGACGTTCTCTGCGACGGCGCTCATGTTCTCTTCCATCTGCTCGTGGGCCTCGAGGGCTGCGTCGAACGACGTGTCGACGACCTCGGAGTAGCTCTTGGCGAACTCTTCGTAGGCAACTTCCGACTCCTCGAGTGCATCGATCATTGCGTCGATCGACTGCGACTGGGCCTCGGTGGCCGAGTCAACGCTTTCGTCGACGAGCTCGCGGAGTTCGTCGAAGTCGGCGGCGTCCTCAGGCATCGACATCTCGATGGCGTCGAAGTAGGCGTGGATCGCACCCTTGGTCATTTCAGCGTTGGACTCGACCATCGAGCTCGACGTTTCGATGGCGTCAGCCATGACACTGATCGACGTCTGCTGTGCGTCGAGGGCATCGTGGGTGAACGACTGGCTCTGTTCGAGTGCGGTGCGCTGGGCGTCGAATACTGCGGTGAATGGGTTCTGAGTCATGATTATTGATCCTCTCGGTTGCGTTTGACTGGGACGACGATGGTCTGGACGATATCTCCCTCTTCGATGTCGAGGGCTTCCCGTTCGGGTCCGGGAATGCTGATCCGGCCGCCGCTCTGAACGCGGGCTTTGAACGTCGCCGTGCCCATGTTCATCGGTCCGAACGCCGATGTGTTCTCGAGCGGGTTCGCCGACGTAGCCTGCAGCAACTGTTTCATCATCTCCTGCTGGGATTCAGCGACCTGCTCGCCTGCTTCCTGCATTTGCTCGGTGAACATCGCGGGTGGGAACCAGAGCGATCGGTCGGAGTCGTCCGTCATCACCTGTTGGTTGGGTCGCATACATGATAAGCCTTTCCACTAGATGTCTTTTGATGGCAAGAGATGGTAGGAATAGAAATCAGATGGGATTATGCACCTGCAAAAGACAAGACTCGCGGCTGGGCTGGGGGTTCGACAGCCGACGCTGTAAGTAGAGATTTACAGTTAGAGGACCTCTAAGTGACGATTACTGTGATTCTCCGCCAGCAAATCAGTATTGCGACAGCCAAAGAAGTCATATAGCCGCCACACTTAGCCGTTTGTAGATGTCCCACCAGAACGCGGGCGAAGATAATCTCGCGAGCATGACCGACGCGTGGTCGGCGATGACGCGAGGATTCCTTCGAACGGCGACCGCGGCGAATCGTGCTGCTGTCTCTGCAATGTTGCCCTCGACCGAAGAGAGCAGCGGCGCAGAAGTTGACCGAATCGCCCCGTCGATCCCGTCGATCGACTACTCCGATCTGGACTGGCAGTTCGACCGCACCGTTGACGATCCAGACTACATCAGCGTCGGTGACACCGTCACCTTCGAGAAGACGCTCACCGACGATGACATCCGGGCGTTCGCCGCCGTCAGCGGCGACACGAACCGGCTTCACCTCGACGAAGAGTTCGCCTCCGAAACCCGGTTTGGCGAGCGCATCGTCCATGGGACGCTCGTCTCCGGGCTCATCAGCGCCGCCCTCGCGCGGCTTCCCGGACTCACGATTTACCTCTCACAAGATCTCGAGTTCAGCGGTCCCGTCGGCATCGGCGACAGCGTCTCCGCGCGCGTTGAAGTCGTCGAGAGCCTCGGGAACGACCAGTACCGACTCGAGACGCTCGTCCGAGACGAAGACGACGACACGACCGTGATTAACGGCGAGGCCGTCGTCCTGATCGACGACCTGCCTGCCGAGTAACGCACACCTCGGTCGAACGGACGAAATCGCTCGCTGCGTATCACAGCCGCTTCTGTCTCTTCACGGCAGCCGCGTTCGACGATACAGGGACTGTTGCAACGCCGCTAAGTAGCTCCTCGCGGAATCTATCTACATGACCCTTTTCGGAACTGCAGGGATTCGCGGTCCGGTCGAGGACGTCTCACCCTCGCTCGCGCTCGCCGTCGGTCAAGCCGCCGGCGAACCCGGTGAGACGTTCGTCGTCGGTCGCGACGGTCGAGAGACGGGGCCGGCGCTCGCGGCGGCAATGGAAGCCGGCCTCGAGAGTGCCGGAGCCGACGTTCGCCGCGTCGGACAGGTGCCGACACCCGCGCTCGCCTTTGCTTCGCGTGGCCGACGCGGCGTGATGCTCACCGCCAGTCACAACCCGCCCGCTGACAACGGCATCAAACTCTTCATCGACGGCGTCGAGTACGACAGTGATGCGGAACAGGTAATCGACGACCGCATCACGAGCGACGACTCTCGACTCGCCCGCTGGGAGCAATGGGGCGATTCGGAACAGCTCTCCGTACTCGAGCGGTATCGCGACGCCGTCGTCGACTACGTCCGCAACCGGTTCGGCGGCACCGATGGGACGACTGCAGACCGACCGCTCTCCGGCCTGCGGATCGCCGTCGACTGCGGGAACGGCGTCGGCGCGCTCGCGACGCCGCAGGTCCTCGAACGGCTCGGCGCGACGGTCGTCTCGATTAATGCATCCGTCGACGGCCACTTCCCCGGCCGCGAAAGCAAACCGACGCCGGAGACGCTGACGGAGTTCAGTGAGTTCCTTGCGGATGGGACCTTCGACCTCGGGGTCGCCCACGACGGTGATGCCGACCGCCTCGTCGTCCTCGGTCCCGACGGGGAGGTGATCCATGAGGATACGATTCTCGCCGTGGTCGCAGCCCACTACACGGCTGACAGCGACGCCGACGATCCCGTTGTCGTCACGACACCGAACGCTTCGGCACGCATCGACGAGCGGGTCCGAGCGGCTGGCGGCCGCGTCGAACGCGTCCAGTTGGGGGTGCTCCACGAGGGGATCGCCAGAGAGCGCGACCAGGGGACGGCAGACACCGAGATCGTCTTCGCTGCCGAGCCCTGGAAACACATCCACACCGCGTTCGGCGGCTGGATCGACGGTGTCGCAAGCGCTGCCGTGGTCGCCGCGCTCGTCGCCGACGCAGGCGACACGGCGACGCTCCGCGAGCCAGTCACCGAACGTCCCTACCGAAAGGTCAGCATCGACTGTCCGGACGGGGCCAAGGCCGACGCGATGGACACTCTCGAGACTGATCTTCCCGACACGTTCCCGGACGCAGCGGTCGACACGGAGTACGGCATCCGCCTCGAGTTCGACGACGCCTCGTGGTTGCTCGCCCGCCCCAGTGGAACGGAGCCGTACATTCGTCTCTACGCGGAAAGTGAGTCCGTCGACGACCTCGTCGCCGACGCACGATCAGTTATCGAGACGGCGATCGAACAGCACCAGTAGGGAGTCGATATCCTTTGGTGGCCACTGGTCGAACCCCTCGTCTATGGACGACCTGATCGAGGCCGCTCGCGATGTCCAAGACCGTGCGCACGTCCCTTACTCCGAGTATCGAGTCGGTGCCGCCCTCGAGACCAAAGACGGTGAGGTTTTCGTCGGTTGTAACCTCGAGAACGCCAACTTCAGCAACAGCCTTCACGCCGAGGAGGTCGCAATCGCCGAGGCTGTCAAGAAGGGCCACCGCGACTTTGCACGACTCGCGGTGAGTTCGGATCGCCGCGACGGCGTCACTCCTTGTGGCATGTGTCGCCAGACGCTCACCGAGTTCTGTGATGACGAGTTGGTAGTGGTTTGTGACGAAGGCGACGGCGACGTGACCGAGTACACGCTCGGCGAACTGTTGCCAAATACGATCACGCAGGAGACGCTCGAATGAATCGCCTCGAACCAAACCCCGGATATTCACTTGCATCTTAGCTTTCTCATTGATTGCCATAAATGGCGAAATTGTGAACAGACGATGGAGTTATGACCTATCATCTTGCGGTAGCGAGGAAACCCCGTCGTTCACGACGGGGAGAAATCGCATTCGTTCGTGTCTCGACTCGCCTTGCTACGGCTCTCCGGTGTCCAATGCTTCCGCACCTTCGAGCATCAGCCCCTTCCAGGTGTAACCGCGTTTGTTTTTGATCTCTTTC
>NZ_AOIT01000009.1 GCF_000337475.1 Natrinema limicola JCM 13563
ACGTGAACCCGCGTTACACGAGTCAGACGTGTCACGCTTGCGGTCACATCGGTCGTCGTGGGTCACAAGCTGAGTTCTCGTGTACGAACGCGGAGTGTTGGGTGACGGAGTATCAGGCGGATATCAACGCAGCAGCGAACATCGCTGGTCGCGTTGACCCGTGGGGAGAGAGCGTTCCTTGGAAACCGGAACGCGATGACTCGCCACGGGA
>NZ_AOIT01000010.1 GCF_000337475.1 Natrinema limicola JCM 13563
GCAGCAGCGAACATCGCTGGTCGCGTTGACCCGTGGGGAGAGAGCGTTCCTTGGAAACCGGAACGCGATGACTCGCCACGGGATGGGAGCCGTTGTGACACGGCCACAGGACACCGCACGCCGAGTCGGCAACCCCGACAGACGACGCTTGCGCTCTTTGAGTCCTGAAATCTCCCTCGACGCGAGGCTTCCCTTGTAGGAAGCCCCGTCCTTTAGGACGGGCGAGGATGTCACNCGCTTGCGCTCTTTGAGTCCTGAAATCTCCCTCGACGCGAGGCTTCCCTTGTAGGAAGCCCCGTCCTTTAGGACGGGCGAGGATGTCACCATATGGGTTTGAATCCGTGGGAGCACATCCCGATCGTTCGCCGCCGCTATGCGCTTCGTTTTCTCGCTGCACTCGCGGTTATCCTCCTCATCATGGGTGCGTTCGGCGGCACGATCTATGCACAGACTGGTGACGAACTCGAGTCGGATGTCGAGTCACAACTCGTCACCAGCGCCGAAACGGATGCCGACCGAATCGACATCTGGTTTCGATCGACCGAGCGCTATCTGAGCTCGCTGCCCCGCTCGTCGGCGTTTCGCAGCGATGACCGGGTGGCGATCAGCGACTCGTTACACCGGATGAACGATCGCACCGCGTTCGAAGGCGCGTACTACGTCGATGCCGAGACGGGTGCCATCCACGCGAACGCAGGCACGAACACGGTCATCACTGACGACGGTCGCGTCACCGAGGCGGTCGACGCCCAGCTTTCGACCGTGCTGAAAGACGACTCCCAGGTCGTCTTCTCCGAGGCGTTCGAAACCGAGGCTGGCCGGCCGGCGGTGCTCGCCGTCAGCGGCGTCCCCGGCGAGTCAGACCACGTCGTCGTCGGGCTCGTCGACCTCGAGTCGCTGTCCCGGTACATGATCGGGGCCGACGACCACGACGACGTGGTCGTCGTCGACCGCTCGGGGACGATCGTCCTCGCCGAGGAACGATCGCTGCTGTTGCAAGACGACGTACTCGAGCCCGAAACCGTCGCGAACGGCACGGGGACGACGTCGATCGACGCCGGGTCAGCAGACAGCGAGACCGTCGTCGGCTACGCCCCACTCGAGCACGACGGGTGGACGCTGACGACCCGCGTCCCAGCGGCCGATGCCTACGCGCTCCAGTCGACGATCTCCAGCTGGCTCCTCGCGATGCTCGCGGTTACATTCGGGGGCATGCTCGTACTCGGTGCGACGGTCGGCCGGAACACGGCTCGCTCGCTGCGCGATCTCTCGGAACGGGCCGCGGCCATCGAGGATGGGAACCTCGACGACCCGCTCGAGTCGACCCGCTCGGACGAACTCGGCGAGTTGCATCGGTCGATCGATCAGATGCGCCAGTCGCTGCGCGATCGGCTCGAGGAGGCCGAGGCCGCCCGGGCCGAGGCCGAACGGGAACGCTCGGAATCCGAGCGCTTCTCCCGGAAACTCGAGCAAACGGCCGACGAGTACGGGACGACGATGCGTGCCTGTGCCGACGGCGACCTGACGCGACGCCTCGATCTCGACGCCGACAGCGAGGCGATGGCGACGGTCGCGGCGGCGTTCAACGACATGATGGACGATCTCGAGGCAACGGTGGCCGCGACGCGGGCCTTCTCCGACGCGGTCGACGAGGCCGCCGACTCGACGGCCAACGGCGTCGTGGAGGTCCAGTCGGCCTCCGAACAGGTGACGAGCTCGGTCCAGCAGATCGCCGACGGTGCCGAGCGCCAGAGCGACCACCTCGCGACGATCAGCGACGAGGTCGACGAACTCTCGACGACCACCCAGCAGATCGCGGCGACCTCCTCGCAGGTCGCGACGCTGGCCGAGCAGACCGCGACGACGAGTGCCGACGCCCGCGAGTCGGCCCGGCGGGCGATCGCCGGTATGAACGCCATCGAGGAGGAGGCCAGCGACGCCGTCGCGGAAGTCGCCCGCCTCGAGGAGGAGATCGCGGCGATCGACGACCTCCTCGAGTTCATTGCCGACGTTACCCAGGAGACGAACATGCTCGCGCTCAACGCCAGCATCGAGGCCGCCCGCTCGAGTTCGGACGACGCCCAGTTTACCGCGGTTGCAGACCAGGTCAAGTCCCTCGCCGCGGACACCCAGGAGGCCGCAACCGATATCGAAGCGCGCCTTGAGCAGGTCAGCGAGCAGACCGCCCAGGTCGCAGCCGTCGTCCGACAGACCGACGAGCGGATCGCCGACCACCGCAGCGCAGTCGAGACGACGGTCGCCTCGCTGGAGGAGATTTCGGCGTTCGCCGAAGAGACCAACGAGGGCGTCCAGGAGATTTCGGCGGCGACCCAACAGCAGGCCGGCGCGACCCAGGGGATCGTGACGATGACCGACGACGTCACGGCGATCAGCGAGGAGACCAGCGCCGAAGCGGAGACGGTTGCCGCGGCTGCCGAAGAACAGACCTCCTCGCTCGTCGAGGTCTCACACACCGCCACGTCGCTGTCCGAGCAGGCACGGGAACTATCCGACGCGCTGTCGGCGTTCGAGGTCGACGCCGAACTAGCTGGTCCCGACGCGATCGAGTCGGAAACGATGGCTCCGAACGCCGAACTCCCGGCCGCTGACGACTACGTGGTCGACTCGACCGTCTCGGACGATGCGTCGCCCGACGTCGATGGAGACACAGTTGCTGCCGATGAGGACGAACCGACATCTCCGTCTCGAGAATTCGACTGGACGACTCCACAATAGCCGCGTCGAAGCGTCGTTCGTCTCTCGGCTCCGATTTCGAGCGCAGTCATCGGCTGCGGAGATTGCATGCCTTCTCGACTCTCGTCTTACTGATCGCCGGCTAGTGGGATACGTCCAGTATGTGCCTGCACGAACCCGGAAGCGACGGAGATTCCCGTCGTCGGCAGCAGGGCTGGCGACTGTAGACGAGCAGCGTTACTCGAGCAACTGGATCTCGTCATCGCCGTTCGGAACCGCACAGATGAACGCGCCTGGCTCGTCGCCGTCGTTGCGGTACCAGTGGACCGTGCCCGCCGGAATGAGCAACGAGTCGCCGGCTTCGACCTCGTAGGTTTCGTCACCGATACCTACCGTGTACGCGCCCGCGAGGACGTACTGTTCGTGTTCGACCTCGTTGGTGTGCTTCGGGACCTCCCCGCCGGCCTCGAGGACGAACCGCCGGATCGCGAAGTGGGGCGCGCCGTGGTCGTCGTTGAGCAGGACGCCTTTCTCGAGGCCGTCGGCGGCATCGACCGGGTCGTATTCGATCTCGTCGCTCCGTCGCAGGACTGGCTCGGTCATACCTCGAGTCGGTGCCGGAGCCACAAAATTCTCCGGGATCGGCCGCTGGCTGCGCTCTCGCTACAGCAGACGTCGCAGCCTTGCAAAGAGATACCACAGGCCGCCAATGATGCCACACAAGAAGACGAGGTTGAACAACAGAACGGCGTATTCAGTGGGGCCCACCGTCGTCAGGATCGTCAGAGACGACCTGTCGCTGGACTCACCAAGTATCGTGTCGATATTCTAACCGCTAGGTACTCTCGTGGTGTATCGTGAGTATCGACAACGCTGTCGCTCAGGGGTGTAAAATACTGCAGTCAAGAGTCGATACTGTACGAATCCGCCTTACAGGCGCTCGACGTTCGTCGCGCGCGGGCCCTTGGGGGCCTGCTCGATGTCGAACTCGAGTTCCTGACCTTCTTCCAGGTCCGGGCCGCCGATGTCTTCCATGTGGAAGAAAACGTCGTCGTCCGCGTCCTCAGTCTCGATGAATCCGTAGCCGCCAGTGTCGTTGAAGAAATCAACGGTTCCTTTCGCCATTGCTTCTAAAGAGAACGGCCGGGTACTGATAAACCCTCCGAATCGGATCATATTTCGAAATTAGTTGTTACAGTCCCTCTTGGCCGTATTTCGACGATTTTCGACCGTTGATACGGACTGCTGTCGGTCAGTGCCGGTGCACCCGCGACCGTCCTGCGGGCCCACCGGGACATCGGTATAGCAGCCTGTCTCAGACGTTCTCGCCGTCTTCGAGTCGCTGGACCGAGACCGAGATAAAATACACCAGCATAAACACGAAAAACCCGCCCGCGAGCCCAACGAGTTCGACAGTGCCCACGCCGTCGGGGTCGATAATGGCAACCGCCGCCATCCCCAACACGAATACTGCGATGACGAAGATACCGACGCCGTAGTAGAAGCCGAGATCGGATTCGAGATACTGTCGCATGTGGTGTCGTTTCGACGCGATCAGCAAAACGGTACCGACGCTCGGTTCAGGGGAGACGCCGAAGTGTGGTGTCGTCGCCCGCTGTGATGCCTGCTTACGCGAGCAGCCGACGAACCGCGTCGGCGTACTCGTCGGGGATCTGCTCGGCGATCACGTCCGTCTCGGTCTCGCCGTCGTAGTTGACGAGATACGTGCGGCCGCCGTCGTCGCCGTAGATTCCCTGGAAGTCGTAGACGAAACCGTAGACGGCGATGTCGTCGGGGACGTCCGCGGCCTCGCGAAGGAACTGGACCTGTGTGTCGACGTTGTACTCGACGAGTTGGTTGATGACCGTCTCGTCGTCAGCGTCGGTGTCGACCTGCCCGCTCTCGATGGCCTCCTCGACGACCGGCACGAGCAGGTCGACCCATTTGTCGACCCCCTGCGGGCCGGGCATGTCGCTACCGGTCGCAACGTTGTAGGCGGCGGTGACGGCCCCACAGCCGGTGTGGCCGACAACGGCTGCGACCTCGGTGCCGGCGTGTGCGATCGGGTACAGCAGCCCGCCGTTGACGATCTGGTCGCCGTCGACTTCGTCCCAGACCTGGTTGCCGATGTTACTGGGTGTAAAGACTGTCCCGGGCTCGTTAGCGTCCCACATATCGACCTGCGGGACACGTGAGTCCGAGCAGCAAATCGAGACGACGTCAGGCTGTTGTCCGTCCTGTACGTCGGCGAAGTGGTCGTCGGCGAGACCGGCAACGTGGCGCTGGTTCCCGGCAAGCAAGTCTTCGAGGACGTCTTGATCCGTGCCCATATGAGACACAGGCGCAATGGTCATCAAAACGGTTACGTTCCATTCCGCCCCAACTGTCAACCCTTCAATCTGTAGACAGTCTTGAACAGATCGATGTCGATCCCCACGACGACAGTGAGCGCGGCGAGCGACACCAACGGGATGATCCTCTCATACGGTCTGCTGTAACGATGTACCGGTGCAACCGCAGTGCGGGTCGCGGGTGCACCGGAAATGACTGACAGTAGTCCGTATCATAGCTCGCTGGTACGATCCGAACCAGATCCAAGTCGTCGAGGAAGCCATCTCGGACGCTGTCGACGATCAACACCAGGGGGGTAACAGTGAACCCTGCTGCCAGCACCCCAGCAGCGTCTCGAGGCAGTAAAACATCGCGCCGAAGCAGACCAGCGGGCGGCTAATGAACTGGTTCATGACGGTTAGATCGTCGAAGTCCAGTGCGACCAGCCCACCGATGATCCCGAAGCTGGCGACCAGCGCCGTAATGACGATCAGCGTGACAAGCAGGTAGAGTGGGTGCTCGACGGAGATCGCCGTGAATAGTGGGAAATTTAGAGAGGGTGTTGTCTACGTATCATGCTCGCAGCGTAGACGACTTGCTAATCAGTGATTCCAACCCCTCGCTTGAATAATAACAGATTGATGAAAAGAACGACTACAGTCGCAGCTGTAAGCACGACGAGAGACGTATTCGGGTTTATCTCACTCATTCCCAGCATTCCGTATCGGACCCCATTGACCATGTAGACCATTGGGTTGAGCAGTGAGGCGGTGTAGGCCAGCCCGTCGAGCTGGTCTAATGAATAGAACACTCCTCCAAAGAACACCAGCGGTCGGAGCAGGAACTGGTTCATGACCGTCAGATGGTCAAAGTCTTCTGCGAACAGCCCACCGATAACTCCAAGCCCGGCAAAGAGGGTCGTCGTTACGACACCGAAACTAACCAGGTAGAGCGGGTGAGCGAACGGAATTGACGTAAAGAGAAAGCCAACACCGATGATCAGGCCACCAATGATGAAGCCGCGAAGTGCGCTTGCTAGCACGTATCCGGCAACCGTATAACTGTGTGACAGGGGAGATGTTATGACTTCGTGGATGTACTCGTTCCACCTCCCGTGGAAAATACTGAACGACGCGTTCTCGAAGGCATTCGATATGGCACCCAGTACGACCAGCCCGGGCAAAACGAACTGGATATAGGTCACATCACTGATCGTCCCGATTCTACTTCCGAGGATCACCCCAAAGACGGAGAAATAGAGCACGTTTGTTATCAATGGGGGGAGGAACGTGTTGTACGGACGTCTAACGAATCGGAGTACTTCGCGTCTGATTAGCGACTGTAGCTGTCTACTGGCAACGCTCATGCTTGATCACCTTTGAAGAAATCTTGAATGTTCTGTTTTTCTTATATACTCGTTCCAGCGACCGTGACAGATCGAGAACGCAGCGTTCTCGAGGTCGTTCGAACACCTCGCGTCGGAAAGGCACGCGGAAGCCGACCGCGGACATCAGGCGACTCCCTCCTGTTCTCGCTTCGGCGGGGTGTCCGTCTCGCTCGTTTCGGACTCGTCACCGTCGCTCGCGCTCTCGGCCGTCGAGCGGGTCACGGAGCGGTCCTCGCGCTCGGTCAGGTCGACGAAGATCTCCTCGAGCGAGGTCCGGGTGATCTCGAGGTCGGCGATCTCGTAGCCTCGCGCTTCGAGGTCGTTGAGCAAGCGCGGGGCGATCGAGCCGCCGTCGTCGACACGGACCTCGAGTCGATCCCCGGAGAGCGTCGTCTCGTGTGCGTAGGGGCCGAGTTCGGGTGCGCTGGCTGGCGTGGACTCGAGGCCGACGGCGATCGTGTCGGTTCCGCGTCCTTTCAGTTCGTCCGGGGTCGCGACGGTCACTTTCCGACCCTCGTTCATGATTGCGACGCGGTCACAGAGGCGTTCGGCCTCCTCGATGTAGTGGGTGGTCAGCAGGATCGTCGTCCCCTCCTCGTTGAGTTCGGTCACGAGCTCCCAGAGGTCGTGGCGAAGCTGGACGTCGACGCCGGCGGTCGGCTCGTCTAGAATCAGCAGATCGGGGTCGGTAACGAGGGCTCGAGCGAGCAACAGGCGTCGTTTCATCCCGCCGGAGAGCCAGTCGAAGCGCTCGTTTCGCTTGTCGTAGATCCCGACGCGTTTGAGCACTTCGTCGGCCCGGTCGGCGGCCTCGTCCGCGGGAACGCCGTGATAGCCGGCTTTGTGCTCCAAGACTTCGCGGATCGGGAAAAACCGGTCGACGTTGAACTCCTGTGGAGCAACCCCGATCGCGTCGCGGGCTTGCTGGTAATCGTCTTCGACGTCGTAGCCGAAAACGCGTGCCTCGCCGCCGGTCTTGCGAACCAGTCCGACCAGCGTGTTGATAAAGGTCGTTTTCCCTGCACCGTTCGGACCGAGCAGGCCGAAGAACTCGCCTTCCTCGACGGTCAGCGACAGTTCCTGGAGGGCGCGTAGCTCTCCGTACTCTTTAACGAGATCGACGGTCTCGATGGCCGGTGGCATCGATACAGGGTCAGCCCTGGTTACGGTTAAACCGTTTGTTCGCAGCGTTCCCCACTGTAACGGTGTGTTTCAGCCCCTCACGATCGGTGGCGAATCGGTTCGCCCGACGGTCTCAGTTCGCCGTTCGCGGCCGACCGGAGAAGGCGGATGCACCGCTTTGCTGAGCAATATCGAGCGCGGTCATCACGTCGGTTCGCGAGATCAGCCCAACGAGATCGTCGTCTTCGACGACGAGCAGGCGGCCGATATCGTGTTTCTGCATCCGCTCGATTGCCGTCATCGCGTCCGAATCTGGCGTGATCGTCTCCAGGTCCGTCGTCATCACGTCCTCGACGGTGTATGCATCGCGCTCGACCGGCTCGACTGCACGGGCGTCGCTCAGGGTCACGAGACCGACGAGGCGCTCGCCATCGAACGCATCGTTCTCGACGACCGGGTACCCCGTATGGCGCTCGGTGAACATTCGCTGGATTAACTCCGCGACAGTCGTCTCGGGATCGACTGTGTGGAGGTCACTCACCGGCGTCATGATATCGCTGACGGTGATGTCCTGAAAAGCGGCTTTCATCGTCACCTGCTGGGCCTCGCTCGAGGCGGCGATGAACACGAAGAAGGCGACGCCGATGAGGATGATGTTGAACGAGAGGAGACCGAACAGGCCCATGGCGATGGCAAACAGCTTGCCGATGCTGGCGGCTTGCTGGGTTGCCCGCGCGTATGGTTGATTGCGGGCCAGCAGCGCTCGCAGCACTCGGCCGCCATCCATCGGGAACGCGGGCAGCATGTTGAAGATCGCGAGTGCGACGTTGAGGATAGCCAGATACCCCAAGACGAATCGCGCACCGCTGAGACTTGCAGGGATCACGGAGAAGAGTGCGTAGGAGCCGATACCGAGCAGGACGCTGACGATCGGGCCAGCGATGGCGATGGTGAGTTCCTGTCGCCAGTTCTCGGGCATTTCCGAGAAGGCGGCGATGCCACCGAACAGCCAGAGCGTGATCGAGTCGATCGGAAATCCGAACCGCTGGGCGGTCAACGAGTGTCCGAGTTCGTGGAGGATGACGCCGATGAATAGGCCGACCGCCGCAGTCAGCCCGAGGATCCATGGCATCAAGCCGCCGCTAATCGCACCGATATTGATTCCTGCGGTGAGCCCGTCGTTGAGCAATCCCGCGACCTCTTCGATCTGTGACCCGATGAGGTACGCGAACAGCGGGAGCACTAGCAGGAACGTCAGATCTAGCTTGATCGGAATGCCGAACAAGGATCCGATCCGGAAGCTTCTCATACAATCCCCTTGCGGCGGCGAACCCTTAAACACGCCGTCGAACCGACAGCACAGCCGCTATCTGCAGCGCGGTGCTCGCATGATCAGATTCACTCGAGTCGAATTGAACCACTCACTATGACACAACCATCCATGATACTAGTGACCACGAACCTTTGATGAGTATAATCCTCCTAGTATCTACTAACCACTATATACTCTCTACCCCATAGACTTATACGGGAGTTCATGGATTCTGTTGGTACGATGATGGAACTGACCCACGACACCGCTCACCCGGCTGGCCTCCCGTCCGAACTCGACTCCGCGCAGGCGAAACTCGTCTACTTCTATCTCGAGGCATCCGAAGGTGCGACCGCGACCGACCTCCACCAGTCGCTGGGGCTGCCGAAACTGGCGATTCTGAGCGTCCTCAACTCGCTTGCGAGTCAGGGACTCGTCGAACAGACCGATGCCACCTACGTCGCGACCGACTCGACCCGTCGGAACAACTGAGACTACCGGCCAAACCGGTTCATACGCCGCTTGCAGGGAGAGATGCGATCCGGTGGTCGGTAGTTTCATCGCTTCGTTCTCTCGCTGGCTGCTGACCTGCCCAGCGACATGGTTCGCGGGGTCGCCGGCATTCAGGAGGGACGCGACAGCGGACCTGATTTGCGGACAGTCTCGGAACGGCCGACGCGGCGCTTCGAAGCCTTTATCCGCGCGGTGGGCTTCCGTTTTCACAAGTAACCACAACCATGTCAGACAAGCCTGCCTCCATGTACCGGGAGATCAGTAAGCCGGCCTATACGCGCCGCGAATACATCACTGGCATCCCGGGCTCGAAGATCGCACAGCACAAGATGGGCGACACCTCGGCGGACGCCGAAGACTACCCCGTCCAGATCAGCCTCATCACCGAAGAAGAGGTCCAGATCCGCCACGGGAGCCTCGAGGCGTCGCGCCTCTCCGCGAACCGTCATATGCTCAAGAACGCTGGCGAGGGCAACTACACGATGATCCTGCGCAAGTTCCCCCACCACGTCATTCGGGAGAACAAGCAGGCGACGGGTGCGGGTGCAGACCGTGTTTCCGACGGGATGCGTCAGGCATTCGGGAAGATCGTCGGCACCGCCGCCCGCATCGACGCCGGCGAGCGCATCTTCACGATCTGGTGTGACGTCGACGACGCTGACTTCGCCAAGGACGCGCTTCGGCGTGCCTACAACAAGATCTCGCCGCCGTGCCGTGTCGTCGTCGAGAAGGGCGAAGAGAAGCTGATCGCGTAAAACCACCTTTTACACTGTCGTTCGGAAGACGCAACGCGTCTTCCGTGACTGAGCGGATCTGAGATCCGCGATGTCCGCGAAACCTTCGGTTTCGCTTGATGACGAAACGCCTTCGGCGTTTCGGACCACGTTCGTTTCACGTCGGCAGCAGCGTTGCTGCTGCACGACGCGCTGTCACTCGGTAAAAGCTGGACCAAAAGCACTCCTCTCTCCGCTCTCTCGCTCCTGAGCGTCGCTCGTTCACATCGGTCGTCGGCCCGCTCGCTCACTGATTCACGGCCGTCGGCCGTTCGTCTTTGCGCGGCGCGTAGCGCCGCGCCTTCGGTCGCTCGCGGTGAGTTTCGGTGAGCGGCCTGCCCTCCCCCGGGTTGTGCGTCTCTCGCAGTGCTCGAGTCGCACTCCCGGCCACCGCAGCTCGAGTTCGAGAGTCTCGTCTCGAGCACCTTTTTGCCGATCTACTCCCGAATATGCCTATGATCGATCTCGCGGTCGCCAACGACCAGGAGACGTTCCGGCGGATGCGGGAGCCACTGGCCGAGCGAGATATAGATGTTCACCACGTGCCCGTGCGCGAGCGTACGGTCGCGCTCGGCGACCCGCCGTGGGACCCCGACGACTACGACGTCGGCTTCGTCTATCCCGGCCGACTCATGGAAGGGGGGGTTGCTGACGCGTTGCTCGAGATTCCGTGGCTCAACGACCACGAGGCCGTGTTGACCTCGCGGAACAAAGCCGAGGTGTTGGCCCGGCTCGAGCGAGTCGGGCTCCCGGTTCCTGACTCCGTCTACGTCTCGAACGACGTCTCGGAGACCGAACTGATCGAGGTCTTCGAGCGCTTCGAGCCGCCGGTCGTGGTCAAGCCGAACTCGACGACACGAGGCGTCGGCGTCGCGAAGGCCCACGACCTCGATTCGTTTCTGGGGATCTGTGACTACCTCTCGCTGGTCCACGACTATCGGGCGACTGGCGACCGGTCGTTTCTGGTTCAGGAGTATCTGCCCGCGGCGACCGACTATCGCGTGATGGTCCTCGAGGGCGAGTACGTCGGCGCGGTCGAGCGCCAGCTATCCGATGTGGCAGTGAGCGATGGCCAGTGGAAGCACAACGTCCATCGCGGGGCGACGGCGACCGGTGTTGACCTCCCCGAGGCGTGGCGCGAGCTCGCCGAATCAGTTGCTGACGAACTCGCGATTCCGTTTCTGGGGGTCGATCTGCTCGAGACAGGCGATCGGTTGGTGGTCAACGAGACGAACGCCCGGCCGACGATCGACGAGAAAACGAAGTACGACGCGGGGTTTTACGACCGGCTGGCGGCTGCGATTCGCAGCGTTGCTAATCGAGCGTGAAATCGAAATCAAAACTGCGACCGCGACGGCTCGGTTACTCGAGGCTGATATCCGAGGAACTCTCCGCGCGATCGAAGACGACCTCGAGGACGCCGTTGTTGTAGGTCGCGGCGGCGGTGTGTTCGTTGACGCGGGTCGGCAGGGAGACGCGTTCGTCGTACTGGCGGTGTTCGCTTTCGGCGGAGATGGTCAGGGTCTTGCCGTCACACTCGAGGTCGATGTTGTCCTTTTCGACGCCTGGCAGGTCGGCGACGACGCGGATTTCTTCGTCGGTCTCGTGGATGTCGACGTGAGTGTCCATGCCGAAGCCGCTGTCAGGGTCTCGCGCGGAGTCGAAATCCATGTTGGCGTTCGTGCTGTTCATCATTTCGTTCATCATTCGTTCGATCTCGCGAAACAGGTCGTCGAAGGGTTCGTCGCGGTCGTCTCGGCGCATGGGGATGCCTAGGGTATCGGATGGCAAAAACTTTCTGTCGTTACTATAACTCTGTCCGTTGATTCGAGAGCAAACGGCGTCTATAGTCCGATGCCGAGCGTCTCGTTGGTCCGCTCGATGCTCTCTTCGGCGTCGGCGCTGCCGGTGACGGCACGGATCGCGTCGACGTTCTCGGGGACGACGTCGCTTTCCTGGTGGATTCCCTGGAAGAGATACAGGTCGTTCCCGACGGTCGAGATCGACTCCTCCCAGATGCAGTTCTCCCAGAGGTCGCCGCGGGGTCGACCCGCGTCGAGGGCATACTCCTTGAGTTTCCCGCTGCCGTCGATATTCATCCGCTCGGGGATCAGGAACAGCCGCGACTCGTCGGCGAACAGCTCGCGGACGTCGTCGGCGTCGACTTCCTCCTCGAGCGTGACATTGAGGCTGTGCATGTGCATCTGCGTCGCGGGTACCTTCATCCCGAGCGTGTCGATATCGAGGTCGGGGAAGATGGTCTCGACGTCGGGACCGTGGTGAGAGGGGATCGTAACCGGGTTCGGCAGGATGTCGTTGATCGGGCCGCGGTCGGTCTGGCCGGGGTCGCCGCCACGCCGGACCAGCGTCGCACGGACCTTTTCGACGCCGTAAGCCTCTCGCAGCGGCGAGATGACCCGCGAGAGCCCGGTCGTGTTACAGGAGACGACGCGGACGTGATCGGCGTCGGCGGCGTCGGCGAAGTTCGAGCGTGCGTTGAAACTCACGTCGACGAGGTCAGCGTCCTCGCCACCCTGATAGAGCGCCGGGGTGTCGTATTCCTCGTACAGTTCCTTGTTCTGGGCCCCGATCCCCGACGGCGTGGCGTCGACGACGACGTCGGCCTCGTCGACGAGGTCCTCGACTGGCCCTGCGATCTCGAGCCCAGCCTCATCGAACAGGTGTTCGCGCTCCTCGACGGCTGCATAGAGCGGGAATCCCTTGTCGATCGCTGTTTCGGCCTCGAAGTTCGGACGCGTCTTCGCGACGCCGAGTACCTCCATGTCGGGTTGTTCGCGGACGGCGTCCGCGACGCGTTTGCCGATCGTACCGTAGCCGTTGATGGCGACCTGTAGCATATACCCGGGAGTGGACCACCGAGCGGGATAATCGTTTCGAGGACTCGCGGTCGATTCTTACTCGAATCGAAGTTCTCAATCGCTCTCGAGCCCGATCTCGGGAGCCGTTCACACTGCTCGAGACGCCGCGAGCGCGATTGAGATGGACTCCTGTCAGTCCATTCTGGTGGGACTGCGACCGCTCTGTGGTCCCTCCGGAACATGGCAGAGCAGACCGTATGAGGGCAAGACATATCGGCCCGCTCGCCACACACGCACGTATGACAGCACTTCGAACCGCGGCGGAGACGGCCGTCCGCCAGTGTCTGGGTCTCGAGGCGGGAGAGTCGTGTGCCATCATCACCGACGACGAACGGGTTCCGATCGGGGAAGCGCTCTACGACGTTGCGAGCGAGGTCATCGACGATGCCGTGATCGTCCGCTATCCGCCGGGTGAAACCCACGGTAGCGAACCGCCCGAACCGGTGGCAGCGGCGATGGCCGGCGCTGACGTCGTGCTCGCGCCGACGACAAAGAGCCTGAGCCACACCCGCGCTCGAACCGATGCCAACGAGGCCGGGGCGCGGGTCGCGACGCTGCCCGGCATCACGGAGGACGTCTTCACGACCGGGCTGGACGCCGATTACGACTCGATCGCTGCCCACTGCGAGGCGGTCCGCGAGCAGGTTGCCGACGCCGACGAGATCCGTGTCACGACCGACGCCGGCACCGACATCACCTTCGGCGTCGGTGACCGCGAGTGGCTCGCCGACACCGGGATCGTCCACGAACCCGGTGAGATGTCGAACCTGCCGGCCGGCGAGGTGTTCATCAGCCCCACGACCGCGGATGGCACGTTCGTCGTCGACGGGACGATGCGACCACACGGGTTGCTCGAGGACGGCCACCGGCTCACCTTCGAGGTCGAGGACGGCCTCGTCACCCACATCTCGGACGACGAGATCCGCGAGACGGTCGGGAACGCGGCAGACGAGGTCGGCGACGCCGCCTACAACCTCGCGGAGCTGGGCATCGGGACCAACGTCGCCGTCACGGAACTCGTCGGTTCAGTCCTGTTAGACGAGAAAGCCGGCGGCACGGTTCATATCGCGATCGGCGACGATGCGGGCATCGGCGGCGACACGGACGCGCCGATCCACCTCGACGGCATCATTCGCGAGCCGACCGTTCTCGCGGATGGCGAGCCCATCGACCTGCCGGTTGCAGCCGACTGATACGATCGGCCTCGCAAGTCGTCTCGTTCGGTAAGTGGATTCCACACGAGTACGAAATCACGGATCGAAACGGCGCTCACATCGGGACCATCGACGGCAAACTCCGCTCACTGCGGGACCGCTACGAGATTACTATCGACGACGCCAGTTCCGTCCCGAAAGAGTCCGTCGTGGCTGCTGCGATGGTCATCGACGCGATTCAGGACAACTATAGTAGCCACTGAAAGTCAATGCACACTCGATCGCACGACGGCTGTGCGATCGGTGTGTAAATCGTTTCAGTTGTTACTATAGTGACACGGCGACGACGACGGCTTCAATCGCCTTTTCAGTGCGTAGCCTCTATGACGGGCTATGAGCGATATACCGGATCGGGTTCCGACCCCCTGTCCTTCCTGCTCGCCGGACCTCGAGACGGTCCACGAGGTACTCACGACGGGCGGCGGCACCCTGACCGTTCGTTGCAGCGAGTGTGGTCACGTCCACAAGATCCAACCCGACACCGAACGCGAGGTCACCCTCGACGTGGTCGTCTCCCAGGGTGGCGAGTCGTTCACCGCGAACGTCACCGCCCCCGAAGACGAGACCGTCGAAGTCGGCGACGAGTTCATTCTCGAAACCGAGGAAGTGCTCTCGACCGTTCGCGTCACGAGCGTTGAACTCGACGGCCAGAAGCGGGTCGACGAGGCACCTGCTGACGAGATCGAGACCGTCTGGACGCGCGAGGTCGACAACGTGGCGGTCAACGTCACCGTCCACCCACAGGACGGCTCGCGCGACGACAGCCGGAGTATTACGGTCCACGTCCCCGGCGATTACGAGTTCGAGGTCGGCACGGTCGAGACCTTCGGCGACGACGAGTTCGAGATCGACGCCTTCGTCGTCCGCGACGACGCGTCGGGCTACCGGCGGGACCGCTTCGAGGAGCCAGGCGATACCGCCTTCGCGAAGGATATCAAGCGCGTCTACGCCTACGACGAGCAAAGCAGCGCCTGGTCGGCCTGGTAAGACCAGCCCGACGTGAGGGCCCACGAGCCCCTGAACGCTCTATTCACGGTTGGGACACGACGGTTCTCGAGCAGCTCTTTGATCCCGTTTCGTCTTCGACAGTGACGAGATCCTCTACGAGCGGGGTACCAAGCCTGTTATGCCGCACGTCGATGCGATGAACCGGCTGGGGAGCTCACGTGAGCGAATCGACCACAGTATGATCGATTCGTTGAGATGTATGCGATCACCGAGGCCGCACAAGCGCGCCATTGATTACTGCCGATCCGATAGCTAGCCCATGGACCTCGCGGTACTGCGAGAGGACATGGTCGACGGCCTCGAGGCCGCGCCAAAGAACGTTCTCACGGACGAAACCGTCTCCGTCGCGATGCGTGACGTTTCTCGCCACGCCTTTCTCGACGATGAACAGACGGCCTACGCGGACCGCGAGCACGAAGCGCTTGGGACCCGTGTTCTCTCGCCCAGCACGGCCGCTCGCTTGCTGCAGGCGCTGGCACTCGAGGACGACGAGACGGTGTTGATCGTCGGCGTCGGCGTCGGCTATACGGCCGCCGTCGCAGCCGAAATCGTCGGCGAGACCAACGTCCACGCCGTTGATATCTCCCGCCCGCTGGTCGCCGAAGCGCGCCGAAACCTTGCGGCGGCCGGCTACGATGGCGTTCTCGTCGACTGCCGCGACGGCGCAAACGGCCTTCCCGAGTACGCGCCGTTCGACCGAATTCTCCTCGAGGCGGCCGTCGTCGACCCGCCACGTGCGCTCCGCGAGCAACTCGCCGAGGACGGGCAGCTGGTCTTCCCGCGTGGCACGCAGCGACAGCGACTTGCGGTCATCTCGGCCGCTGGTGAGCTCGAGCAACTCGATCCCATCACTCTCGAGCCGCTGCTCGTCGAGGGTGAGCAGTCGGGGGCAGTCGAGCGAAACCGGATGGCCCGCGAGGACCGCGAACGAGCGCAGCGACGCGCCGAATCACGTCGCGGCTGGGAACAAGACTGGATCGAGTGGGACGAGACACTCGGGACGCAGTCACAGCGACCTCGAACTCGATAGCACGGCTGTTCGCTCAGGCCGGCAACTCTCCTGTATCACGCATCGTTCGAGTGCGAGAGTGACAACTGAGCCTCAAAAGCGAGTCAAAAGGGGGTGAGAACGGGGATAGCAACAGTCTGTCTCTGATCGCCGGCTGTCGATATAGACTGGTCGGATTAAATATGACTTCTAATCACATATCTCGTTAGACTATCCACTAACTGAATCGAAGAACCGCTCGAGGCAGGATTTCTCGACGTCAGGATACTCGCGACACAGCAAGCTGGCTACTCGCGATGTTGAATTTCGAGAAAGCGCCCGAGGCGGGATTTGAACCCGCGTCACAACCGTGACAGGGTTGTATGATAGGCCACTACACCACCCGGGCTTGCAATGCTTTCTTTCCCGGTGATAGTATTAAGGGTTGTGTTCTCGACTCGCTCTTCTGCTCTGTTAACATAACGTCAGGCCTCGCCTCGAGTTCGACCGCTGACCATTGTTCAATTATGCTGAGAGTATACACGCCACAATATCCACCAGAAATTACTGGTAACGGAACACAACTGCGATGGGCACTCCAGTCTGCTCACAAACGAGCTCGTTTCCTTTCCTCTCCCTCGAACGATTGCCACTCCGGATACTGCTCGAGTATGACTGTTTGGCAGACAACAAACCCAGTTGCTCAGGAGTTTGAATTTCTCGAAGCCAGGATACTCGCAACACAGCAAGCTGACTGCTCGTGACGTTGAATTTTGAGAAAGCGCCCGAGGCGGGATTTGAACCAGAGCCAGACGTGCTCGCTCACTCCGTTCGCTGTGCGCGACTGGCAGGATTCAAATCCAGATTCGCCGTTCTTCGATTTCGGATGGTTGCGACACAGCAAAGCTGGTCGCTCATGGAATAGAAATCGAAGAAGCGCCCGAGGCGGGATTTGAACCCGCGTCACGACCGTGACAGGGTCGTATGATGGGCCACTACACCACCCGGGCTTGCAATGCTTTCTTTCCCGGTGATAGTATTAAGGCTTTTCAATCGGATGCCGTATGGTACGGCCCGCCGCGCCACGATTTCGGCCACTCCGACACACATTCATGTCATAAACTCACACGACCCATAAGGAATATAACTGAGAACCGGATACATTCGAGTGTGATCGACGATTCCGGTCTGGTTCGTCTGGCCGGGTAGCCCTGCTTGTGCCTCGAGTTAGTAACGGTTAAATGCCTCCCACCGCTACTTGCCTGTAGTATCTCGTGACAGCCGCTTCTCTCCAGATAGCCGACACGCACACGCACACCCACACATGGTAGACGTAAGCCAACACGAACTGGTTCCGGAGCACACCGTCCTCGAGGAGGACACACTCGAGGAGGTGCTCTCCGAATACAACATCGATCGTACAGACTTACCGAAGATCAAGCGCAACGACCCTGCCCTTCCGGACGAGGCCGAGGTCGGCGACGTGATCAAAATCGTCCGAGACTCACGAACAACCGATCAGGCAGTGGTATACCGACTTGTGGTAGAATAAATGGCAATGGAACTAGATCGCGACGAACGTCGAGAGATCTCGCGCGAATACTTCTCGAAGGAACGGATCGCCGAACACCACTATCGCTCGTTTAACGCCTTCCTCAACCGAGGCATGCAGGAGGTCGTCGACGAGAAGGCGACGATCGACACGGACATCGGCGACAAGGAAGGCGAAGAGCCGGTCCACGTCGAACTGGGCGACGTCCGCGTCGTTACCCCCCGCGTTCGCGAGGCCGACGGCTCCGAGGAGTTGCTCTATCCCCAGGAGGCTCGCCTTCGCAACATCACCTACTCCGCGCCGGTGTTCATGGAGATGTCCATCGTCAAAGGCGAGGAGGGCGACCAGCGGGTCGTCGACTCGACGGAGACGAAGATCGGTCGGATGCCGATCATGGTCGGCTCCGAGAAGTGTAACATCGCCGGCTTCTCCGACGAGGAACTCATCGAGATCGGCGAGGACCCCGCAGACCCCGGCGGTTACTTCATCGTTAACGGCTCCGAGCGAGTGCTCATGACCAGCGAGGACCTCGCTCCGAACAAGATCCTTGCCGAGTACGACACCAAGTACGGCGACGAGATTCAGGTCGCCAAGACGTTCTCGCAGCGCCGTGGCTACCGCGCGCTGGTCCTGTGTGAGCGGACGCGTGACGGCCTGCTCGAGGTCTCGTTCCCCTCGGTGTCGGGTTCGATTAACTTCGTGACGCTCGTGCGTGCGCTTGGTCTCGAGTCGGACGAGGAGATCGTCCACAAGGTCTCGAACGACCCCGAGGTCGTCAAGTACATGCTCGAGAATCTGGAGGAAGCAACGGTCCAGAGCGAGGAGGAAGCCATCGAAGCGCTCGGGAAACGGGTCGCCTCCGGGCAGGGCAAAAACTACCAGCTCAAGCGGGCCAACTACGTCATCGACCGGTATCTCCTGCCACATCTCCACGAGGACGGTGTCGAGGAAGAGGACGTCCGGATCAACAAGGCCCATTACCTCTGTCGGATGGCCGAAGCCTGTTTCGAGCTCGCACTCGGACGGCGCGAATCCGACGACAAGGACCATTACGCGAACAAGCGCCTGAAGGTCTCCGGCGACCTGATGAAAGACCTGTTCCGGACCGCGCTGAACAAGCTGGCACGGGACGTGAAATACCAGCTCGAGCGCGCGAACATGCGTAACCGACAGCTCTCGGTGAACACGGTCGTTCGCTCGGACGTGCTGACCGAGCGACTCGAGCACCCGATCGCGACGGGGAACTGGGTTGGCGGCCGCTCCGGCGTCTCCCAGCTCGTCGACCGAACTGACTTCATGGGCGTGCTCTCTCACCTCCGACGGCTGCGCAGCCCGCTGTCGCGCTCGCAGCCCCACTTCGAGGCGCGGGACTTACACGCGACCCAGTGGGGTCGCATCGGCCCCTCCGAAACGCCGGAGGGACCCAACTGTGGGCTGGTGAAGAACTTCGCCCAGTCGATGGAACTCTCTCAGAACGTCGAGGACGAACAGGAGCTCAAACGCGAACTGGCATCGATGGGGGTCGAGGGTATTCCCGGCCTCGAGGGAATCGAACGGACGACTGCAGCAGGGGACGATTAAATCATGAGCAGCCAACAACGAGAGGCGAAAGTCTACGTCAACGGGTCGCTGGTGGGGACCCACCCAGATCCACACGAACTAGCCGAACAGATCCGCGAAGCGCGACGTATCGGCGATGTCTCCGAGATGGTCAACGTCTCGGTCAAAGAGCGCACTCGCGAAGTAATCGTTAACGCCGACGCCGGCCGCGCACGCCGGCCGCTTCTGGTCGTCGAGGACGGCGAACCCCGCATCTCCGAACAGGAGATCGAGGCGCTCAAAGACGGTGACCTCGAGTTCGAGGACCTCGTCGATCACGGCTATATCGAGTTCATCGACGCCGAGGAAGAAGAGGACATCCTCGTGGCTGTCGACGAGGACGATCTCACCGAGAAACACACCCACCTCGAGATCGACCCGTCGCTGATCTTCTCGATCGGTGCGGGGATGATTCCGTATCCCGAACACAACGCCAGTCCCCGCATTACGATGGGGGCAGGGATGATCAAGCAGTCGCTCGGGCTGCCCAGCGCGAACTACCGGATTCGCCCGGACACGCGCCAGCACTTGCTGCACTACCCGCAGCTCTCGATGGTCAAGACCCAGACCACCGAGCAGATCGGCTACGACGAGCGGCCGGCTGCACAGAACTTCGTCGTCGCCGTGATGAGCTACGAAGGGTTCAACATCGAGGACGCGCTGGTCATGAACAAAGCCAGCGTCGAACGCGCGCTCGCACGCTCGCACTTCTTCCGCACCTATGAAGGCGAGGAACGCCGCTACCCTGGTGGCCAGGAAGACCGCTTCGAGATTCCGAGCCAGGACGTCCGCGGTGCCCGTGGCGAGGAAGCCTACGCCCATCTTGACGAGGACGGCCTCGTCAACCCCGAGACGAAAGTCGACGAGAACTCCGTGCTGCTCGGGAAGACCTCGCCGCCGCGATTCTTAGAGGAGCCCGACGACATGGGCGGGCTTTCGCCACAGAAACGGCGTGAGACCTCCGTCACCATGCGCTCCGGTGAATCGGGCATCGTCGACACCGTCACGCTCATGGAGGGCGAGGACGGCTCGAAGCTCTCGAAGGTCTCTGTCCGCGACGAGCGGATCCCCGAACTCGGGGACAAGTTCGCGTCGCGACACGGCCAGAAGGGGGTCGTCGGCCACCTCGCACCCCAGGAGGACATGCCGTTTACCGAGGAGGGCGTGGTGCCGGACCTCGTGCTCAACCCCCACGCGCTGCCGTCGCGGATGACCGTCGGTCACATTCTCGAGATGATCGGCGGCAAGCTCGGCGCGATGGAGGGCCGGCGCGTCGACGGGACGCCGTTCCTCGGCGAGGACAAAGACGAGCTTCGTGAGGGACTCGAGGACGCCGGCTTCGATTCGGCTGGCAAGGAGACCATGTACTCCGGCGTTACCGGCGAGAAGATCGAGGCTGAGATCTTCGTCGGCGTTATTTTCTACCAGAAGCTCTACCACATGGTCTCGAACAAACTGCACGCCCGCTCGCGCGGGCCGGTGCAGGTGCTGACTCGCCAGCCGACGGAAGGTCGTGCCCGCGAGGGTGGCCTCCGAATCGGGGAGATGGAACGCGACGTGTTCATCGGCCACGGGGCGGCCATGACGCTGAAGGAACGACTCTTAGACGAGTCCGACCGCGAGTTCATCCACATCTGTGCGAACTGTGGCATGAGCGCGGTCGAAAACGTCGAACAACGGCGTGTCTACTGTCCGAACTGCGACGAGGAGACCGATATCCACGAGATCGAGATGAGCTACGCGTTCAAGCTCCTCTTAGACGAGATGAAAGCGCTGGGTATCGCACCGCGACTCGAACTGGAGGACGCCGTCTAAACCATGCAAGATACGACACCCAAAGACATCGGGCAACTCTCCTTCGGGCTCATGGAGCCCGAGGAGTATCGGGAGATGAGCGCGACGAAGATCATCACGGCCGACACCTACGACGACGACGGCTTCCCCATCGACATGGGGCTGATGGACCCGCGGCTGGGCGTCATCGACCCCGGCCTCGAGTGTAAGACTTGCGGGAAGCACTCGGGTTCCTGTAACGGCCACTTCGGCCACATCGAACTGGCCGCGCCGGTCATCCACGTCGGCTTCACGAAGCTCATTCGGCGACTCCTGCGAGGGACCTGTCGGGAGTGTTCCCGGCTGCTGTTGACCGAAGACGAGCGCGACGAGTTCCGCGACCAGCTCGACGAGTCCCGAAAGCTGAGTCGCGACCTCAATGACGTGACGAAGGCCGCGATCCGGCAGGCACGCAAGAAGGATCGCTGTCCGTTCTGTGGCGAGATCCAGTACGACATCGACCACGAGAAGCCGACCACCTACTACGAGGTCCAGCAGGTGCTGACCAGCGAGTACTCCCAGCGCATCGCCGGCGCGATGCAGGGCGACGAAGAGGCAGGCGTCGAGCGAACGACGCCGGACGAACTCGCCGAGAAGACCGAGATCGAACTCACCCGGGTCAACGAGATCCTCTCGGGTTCGTTCCGCCCGCGTGAGAGTCAGCGCAAGGCCATCGAGAAGGCCCTGGATATCGACCTGACCGAGGAGGACACGAACAAGCTGATGCCCAGCGACATCCGGGACTGGTTCGAGAACATTCCGGACGAGGACATCGAGGTCCTGGGCATCAACCCCGAACGCTCCCGTCCGGAGTGGATGATCCTCACCGTCCTCCCCGTCCCGCCGGTCACTGCACGGCCGTCGATCACGCTCGACAACGGCCAGCGCTCCGAGGACGACCTGACCCACAAGCTGGTCGACATTATCCGGATCAACCAGCGGTTCATGGAGAACCGCGAAGCCGGTGCGCCCCAGCTGATCATCGAGGACCTCTGGGAACTCCTGCAGTACCACGTCACGACGTTCATGGACAACGAGATCTCGGGCACGCCGCCGGCACGGCACCGCTCCGGCCGGCCGCTCAAGACCCTCTCCCAGCGCCTGAAAGGTAAGGAGGGTCGCTTCCGTGGCTCGCTGTCCGGGAAGCGTGTGAACTTCTCCGCGCGTACTGTGATCTCGCCGGACCCGACGCTGTCGCTCAACGAGGTCGGTGTCCCGGATCGGGTCGCCAAGGAGATGACCCAGACGATGAACGTCACCGAGCGCAACCTCGAGGATGCCCGCCGGTTCGTCTCGAACGGCCCCGAGGCTCACCCTGGTGCGAACTACGTCCGTCGACCGGACGGCCGCCGGCTGAAGGTGACCGAGAAGAACTGCGAGCAACTCGCCGAGAAGGTCGAACCCGGCTGGGAGGTCAATCGGCACATGATCGACGGCGACATCGTCATCTTCAACCGGCAACCGTCGCTCCACCGGATGTCGATCATGGCCCACGAGGTCGTGGTTATGCCGTACAAGACGTTCCGCCTGAACACCGTCGTCTGTCCGCCGTACAACGCCGACTTCGACGGCGACGAGATGAACATGCACGCGCTCCAAAACGAGGAGGCTCGTGCCGAAGCGCGCGTGCTCATGCGGGTGCAAGAGCAGATCCTGAGCCCTCGCTTCGGCGAGAACATCATCGGCGCCATCCAGGACCACATCAGCGGGATGTACCTGCTGACCGCGGACAACCCACGGTTCAACGAGACCCAGGCGCTCGACTTGCTGCGGGCGACCCGGATCGACGAACTGCCCGAACCCAGCGGCGTCGACGACGAGGGCAAGCCGTTCTGGACCGGCTACGACGTCTTCTCCGAGTTACTGCCCGACGATCTGAACCTCGAGTTTACCGGCACCGTCGGCGACGAGGTCGTCATCGAGGACGGCCAGTTGCTTCAGGGGACCATCGCCGAGGACGAGGTCGGCGAGTTCGGCGGCGAGATCGTCGACACGATCACGAAGATCTACGGCAACACGCGCGCCCGGATCTTCGTCAACGAGGTCTCGACGCTGGCGATGCGTGCGATCATGCACTTCGGGTTCTCGATCGGGATCGACGACGAGACCATCCCGGAGGAAGCCGAGAAACGCATTGACGAGACTATCGCGGACGCCAACGATCGCGTCGAGGAACTGATCGAGGCCTACGAGAACAACGAACTCGAGAGTCTCCCCGGCCGGACGATCGACGAGACCCTCGAGATGAAGATCATGCAGACGCTCTCGCGTGCCCGTGACAACGCCGGGAACATCGCCGACGAGCACTTCGACGATGAGAACCCGGCCGTCGTCATGGCCAACTCCGGTGCGCGTGGGTCGATGCTCAACCTGACACAGATGGCCGGCGCGGTCGGCCAGCAGGCAGTTCGCGGCGAGCGCATCAACCGCGGCTACGAGGATCGGACCCTCAGTCACTACGAACCCAACGACCTCTCGGCGGAGGCCCACGGATTCGTCGAGAACTCCTATACGAGCGGCCTGACCCCGCGGGAATTCTTCTTCCACGCGATGGGTGGCCGCGAGGGGCTGGTCGACACGGCAGTCCGGACCTCCAAGTCCGGCTACCTGCAGCGCCGGTTGATCAACGCCCTCTCCGAGCTCGAGACCCAGTACGACGGCACCGTCCGGGACACCTCGGACACGATCGTCCAGTTCGAGTTCGGTGAAGACGGCACCTCGCCGGTCAAGGTCTCCTCCGGCGAGGAGAACAACATCGACGTCGACCAGATCGCCAGCCGCGTGCTCGACTCCGAGTTCGAGTCCGAAGCCGAAAAACAGGAGTTCCTCGGCTCGCGGCCGCGGCCGACCAACCTCTCGGAACACGCAGACGATCGCCTTGCCGAGGGTACGGAGGTGACCTCCGATGACTGAAGTCGACTACGACGTCGACGACGACACCATCGCGGTCGTCGAGGACACCGATCTGCCACGGCGACTCAAAGACGAGGTCTACGAGACGCTCGAGGCTCGCGAGGACGCGACGGTTGAAGATGCCGACGAACTCGCGAAGGCCGTCGAGACTCGCTACCTCGATACCCGTGTCGATCCGCTCGATCCCGTCGGCACCGTCAGCGCCCAGTCGATCGGCGAACCAGGGACTCAGCTGACGATGAACACGTTCCACTACGCGGGGGTCGCCGAGATCGACGTGACCCAGGGGCTGCCCCGGCTGATCGAGCTGGTCGACGCTCGAAAGACCCCGGACACGCCGATGATGACCGTCCACCTCGAGGGCGACTACGCTACCGAGCGCGAGCGCGCCCACGAGGTTGTCTGGAAGATCGAAGCCACCAAGATCCTCGCGCTGGGTGACGTCTCGACGAACGTTGCGGACATGCGCGTCCAGATCTCGCTCAACGAGGACACGCTGAAAGAGCGGCTGATCACGCCCGAGGAAGTCGCCGAGATCATCGAGGATTCGCTGGGTGTCAAGACGATCCAACAAGGAACCCAGATCGAGTTTGGCCCGGAGGAACCTTCGTATCGGGATCTCCTCCAGCTTGTCGAGGAGCTGCGCGATATCACGTTCAAGGGCATCGAGGACATCTCCCGGGTCGTCATCCGCCGTGAGGAGATGGACGACGGCAGCGAAGAGTTCGTCCTCTACACCGAAGGGTCGGCCTTCGGTGACGTCTTAGAGATCGAGGGCGTCGACGCTTCGCGGACGACGTGTAACAACATCCACGAGATCCGGCGCAACCTCGGCATCGAGGCAGCCCGCGAAGCCATCATCGAGGAGACGAACAACACGCTGGCCGAACAGGGGTTAGACGACGTCAACGTCCGCCACCTGATGCTCGTCGCGGACATCATGACCAACCGCGGCGAGATCGAGTCGATCGGTCGCCACGGCATCTCGGGCTCGAAGGACTCGGTGCTCGCTCGTGCGGCGTTCGAGGTTACGGTCAACCACCTGCTCAACGCTGCGATCCACGGCGAGATCGACGAGTTAGACGGCGTGACGGAGAACGTCATCGTCGGGAAGCCGATCAAACTCGGAACCGGCGATGTCGACCTCCGGATGGGGTCGACCACCTCCGGGAGCAGTCAGGCCGACTGATCGATGGGAGTTACGCTCGCCGACGACGCCCGGCAGTATCTCGCCGCATTCGAGGACGTCACCGGTGTCGCCGGCCGCGACTGTCTCGTCACCGACGGCGGTGACAGGCTCCTGATCGTCGTCGAACGCGGCGGCATGGGCGAAGCGATCGGCCCTGACGGCCGGACGATCCAGCAGTTTGAGGATCGCGTCGACGCGCAGGTACGACTCGTCGAAGACGCGGCCGATCCCGAGACGTTCGTCGCGAACGCGCTTGCGCCGGCAGCCGTCTACAACGTCACGATCAGCGAGAACAACGACACTGTCGCCTACGTTGAAGTCGCCGAAGCCGACCACGGGGTCGCGATCGGAACCAACGGGCGGACAATCGAGGCCGCCCGCACCCTTGCAAAGCGCCACTTCGGGATCGACGACGTGCAGTTGCTGTAGGCACGCGCTTGGGTCCGTCGGTCCACAGATTCCACTCATTCTGCGTGTCGATCGGACGTCTCCGACCGTCGGCCAACCGTCGTCTCGTGTTCTTCAACGCGGGTGAATTCCGATTCGTTCAGCGACTGGATCACCACTGGATTGACCTCGATCGTCGCCGACGGCTGGTGGCTCACGTCGGAAAGCTGTGACCACAGCGACAGTAGCTCGTCGACTGGTTCGTCGACGATCGAAATCGAAAGCGGTTGCTCCTGGCCGAGCGGGGCGGGAGCGTCGGCAGGCTCGATCCGACTGTTGTCGTGAAACAGCTGGAGGGCTGCGCCGAGACGCTGTTGACGTTTGAAGGGGTTCGTCTGCCTCTCGCCGTCGTCACTCCCGCCGCCGACAGCGTATGCGGTCACGAGATAGCGTACTGAAAGCGCCAGCGGCCGGTCCTGTCGCGCCGTCCCGGAGATCGTTCGGCTGCCCGATCCCATCGCCGTGTCCGTCTCGATCTGATATGGATACAGCGTGAGATCGACGCTCGAGAGGGAGTCGACATCGGCAGGGGAGGCCACTTCGACTCGATTCGAATCGATGGGACTCCGTTCGTCGGCGTTCGCTTTTATGAGTTCGATCAACACGTTGCTGACGTCTGCAATGGCGCTGTATGTCATCGTTCTGTGGAGCCGAAATTGCGACCGGTGTTCATTCCGCTTTTTTCTGTTTTGTGACGTCGACTGACGCGGCACGACGACCGGTTCGTTCCCGTCCTCATCCAGCGCGGCGCTTCTGGTGGAGCCGTTCTTTCGCTTCTCGCTCAGTTGGGCCCTGTAAGTACTCGAGGTAGGGTTCGAAATCCTGCTCGCGGACCCGGCTGTTGCGATTCCGTTTGTATCGCTCGAGCGCCTCGACGACGTGGCGCATGGTGATCGTCTCGTTTCCCTGACCGGCGACGTAGATGGCGATATGCATGGCGAGTTTCTCGATGGTGCCGCCGCTGTAGTCGAACCCGGCGAGCCACTCCCAGTCGATCCCCTCGAGGGGGCAGTCATCGGGGAAGACGCCTTTCCAGATCTCCTTGCGCGTGTCCGCGTCGGGTTCGTCGAACCGGATCGAGTGGGTAATCCGGCGAGTGAAGGCCGTATCGATGTTCTGGGCGTAATTCGTCGTCAGGAAGATGACGCCGTCGTAGGTTTCGACCCGCTGGAGCAGGTAGTTCACTTCGGCGTTGGCGTAGCGGTCGGTCGCGTCGGAGACTTCCGCGCGGTCGCCGAAGAGTGCGTCGGCCTCGTCGAACAGCAAGATCGCGTTCGATTGTTCGGCAGCCTGAAAGAGCTGTTCTAAGTTTTCCTCGGTCTCGCCGATGTACTTGCTGACCATGGATGAGAGATCGATCTTGTAGATGTCCATCCCGACGGCGTTGGCAAGTACCTCCGCTGCGAGGGTCTTTCCAGTGCCGGGACGGCCTCTGAATAGCGAGACGATGCCCGCATTGCCGGTCTGGTCCCTGAATCCCCAGTCGTCGTAGAGCAACCCGCGATTCGTGATATGGGTCTCGAGGGTTCGCAGCTGCCGTTCGGTGCGGTCGTCGACCTCGATGTCGGCCCGGGTCTTCGTGGGGTCGACGTGCTCGGCGAGCTCGTCGAGGTCGTCCGACGACTGGGCGCGACAGCCCGCCCGAACGTCCGCGAGCGTGCGGTCGTCACCATCGGCAAGTGCGTCGGCGGTCGCAAGCGCCGCCTCGAGTTGCCCCGGGGTGAGATCAAACGTGCTGGCCATGGTTTCGGGCTCGAGGTCGTCCGGGAGGTCGTCAGCGCGGTCCTCCCAGAACTGCCGACGGCGCGCGATCGAGGGGCGGTCGAACTCGTAGATGGCGTCGACGCTGGCGCGGCGGCTCTCGGTGGGCACCCACGTGCGCTCGCCCGTGAGGAACAGATCGTTGTCGAACTCGCGAAAGCGGGCGAGGACGCCCTCGAGGGAGTGGTCTGTTTCCCGGTCGGCGACGGTGGCGTCGGCGTTGCGGAGCTGGACGGGAACGTCGAGAATCGTCGCTTCGCGTACGAGCGCCTCGAGAGCGTCGGCAGCCAGGATGGCCCGGAGGTCGGCCTGCAGATAGCGATCGCCCGTACAGCAGGCTTCGACGGCGCGGTCGACGCCGGAGCCGGGCGGGCCATAGAAGTAGACACGGCGGCCGGTTCCGGTCTCGTCTTCGGGGAGCGACGCCAGTTCCGCCCGGAGCGTGTCGTCGATCGGCACCTCCGCGAGCGTCGCGTCGGCGGTCGTTTCGGTCAGCGGCTCCTCGAGTTCGATCGGACTGTGGTCCGCGACGGTCGCCTCGAGATGCGGGTCGATACCGTCGTGACCGAGCAGATACGCATAGATGCGGTCATCGACACGGAGCTCGCGCTCGAGTTTCGATCTCGAGTCGGTCACGTCGTCGACGACGATGAGGCCGTTTGCTCGCAGTGGCGACTGCTCGCCGACGAGCGCGGTTGCAGTGACGAACTCGGCGTTCGTCCGCGAAAACAGGTCTGCCACGAGTGCAACGGTTGGGCGCGGGTTCGTGCGGTCGTTCGTGGCTCTCGAAAACAGGTCTGCGGTCGTCGGATCGACATCGGGAAGAAGGGCGATGAGGAGGATCTCACGATGGAGGTCGTCGAGTTCGAATCCGTCGACCAGCGTCTCGAGCCGACGTTTGCCATCGTCTTCGAGCGCCTCACGCCTGGTGTGTCCGCTGTCGTCATCGAGTGTATCGAAGCCGCTCTGATCGACACTGGGAATCGAATACGTGAGTGCAGTCGGATCGGCTGTGCCACGTCGGTCGTCGCGTCCGTTCGCGACAGAAGCAGTCGTGCCAGGCGTGGTGTCGGATCGACTCTCGAGGTACCGCTCGAGAATGCCGTGAATCCGGTCCAATTCAGCGAGTAGATGCTCGCTCGTAGCGGTGTCGCTCATCGGCGTGAACTCCTCCCCTGCATTTGCGTGACTAGCTGTTATCGGCCGTTTGAACACGGACTATATTTATCTTTTCTAATTAGTGTACGATAATTATATGTGTATTGCAGGGAAGAATCAGGGTAGAGACGGAATGGGATACACGGGTATACGAGCGAACTCGGAGTCGAGGGCGGAACAGACCGACGGCTCCGCGAGTTATCGGTCCCGATCGCCGATATCGGATTCGAGAGCGCAGTCGAACGCGAGGTCGACTGGCACGTCGCCGACGCCGGCTCGAGCGGACATCGAGAGTCGGTACGGCCTCGAGTTGTATGCGCCCGGGCAGGAAGTCCAGCTCCAGCGGTTGGAGCAGGCCTGCGGTCCCGCGGAGGTCCAGAGTTGGGTCGACGAGGGAATGCCGGTCGAACTCATGGGAAAGCCGGTGGATATGGACGCGTTCCGGGAACGCCAGGCCGAGCGACCGGCGGCGGTGCCACGAGATATCGAACGCCGGAACGCGGCGTCGGTCCAGCGCAGCCGCGAGGCACAGTACGACACCGACCGAGCCGGGGACGCTGGTGTGCCCGCGTCAGTACGAGACGTACTGAGCACGCCGGGCCAGCCGCTGGACGGCGGCATCCAGCGCGCGATGGAAGAGCGGATGGGCGATTCCCTCGGCGACGTACGGGTTCACACCGGTGCAACCGCCGCCAGAGCCTGCGAGGACATCAACGCGCGGGCGTTTACGGTTGGCAATCACATCGCGTTCAACCACGGCGAGTACGATCCCGAATCGCCAGCGGGACAGCACCTCCTCGCCCACGAACTCGCACACGTCCGCCAGCAAACCGGGGCTGCGATCAGCATGATGCCCCAGGAAGACAGTGGCCTCGAGATCGATCCTGATCCGCGACTCGAGCGGGAAGCTGAAGACGCAGCACAGCAGGCGATGGCCGACGGCCCGGTAACGATCAACCGACTGGGGACAGCGGTGCAGATCCAGCGGCTGCCCGAGGCCGAGCAACTCGAGCAGGCTCGCCAACAGGCGTCCGACCGTTTTGGATCTGCGGACGAGACGAGCGTTCCAGCCGATCCCGAGGTGTTGGCCACGGAGGTCGAACGGCTCAAATCGAATCAAGCGGAGATGATGGCTGCCTTCGTCGAGGCACGCCCCGGCGCAGCCGACTCGAGTCCCGATGTCGCCGGTGCCGTAGGCAAAGGACTGGCCGGCGGCGTCACCGGAGCGCTCGTCGGATCGGTCCTCGGTCCTGGCGGCACTGTAGCTGGCTTCGCCGTTGGACTCACCAGCAGCGTCGCCACCGATGTCTCCAAAGAAAGCATGGACTGGCTGATGGACAACAGTCCCGGCAGTTCCGCACTCGAACTCGAAGCTCGAATCGAGTCACTCGAAGAACGGCTCGCCGAACTGCGGGACGAACAGTATAGCCATGAGCGTCTCAAAGGCGTTGCTAATTCCCGAGGTGATTGAATATGGACGGAATGATTACCGGAGAAACCCAAGAACTGATCGGTCTTAGCATCATCGACAATAATGATGCAGAGCACCTTATCGAAATGAAGTTTGACGGTAATATAACTGGCCATCAATGTGAAGCGTACGCTGACGACCCAGCCAACAGGACCGATGAAGAAAACGAACACAACAATCAGGCTCGGCGCTTCGCGAAGTACTACGTCTATGCCGAACGCGGCTACGACACGGTCGCACACGTCAACCATCCCGATTACATCGAAGCCGTCCGCCAGGCGATCGTCTCGTTGTCGGACGCGCAGTTCGAGCAGTTTTTCAGCCCAATTCACCAGCAACTGCGCAGCCATCACGATTCGACCGTCGAGCGCCCACGGTCGCTTCCCTCGGCCGTTCGATATCCCGATGACGTGATTTACAAGCAGGACCTCTACCTGGGGATCGATCCTCGAGAGAGCGACTTCGCTGACGAGGCGCGGGCGATTGCTGCCGACCGCGGGCTCGACCTCGAGGCTGGCATGACGTCTCGAGCGCTCACGGACGTTTCAGCGAGCGAACTCGAGAAGTGGCAGTCGTTCGCCGACGAGTTGGCCGACACAATCGACCCGGAAGCCGTCGATGCCGAGTTAGGACTCGAGGACGGCGCCGTCTCGGGGATCCACGTCTCCTATCCCGACGAATACGGCGAACTCGTCACTGAGTCCGCCGAGGATCCGCTGGAACGCCAACCCGACGCTCGCCTCGAATTGCTGACTGCTGATCCTGGCACTCTCGAGGAGTTCAACCCGTATCTCGACCACCACCTCCGGTGCCAGATCCGCGATTGTCTCGTCGGAATGGGGCTAACCCCACCGGCGAAGTATCGTGTTCTCGGCCCCGGCAAGTTCATCTACACCCGTCGATACAATCACTACAACATGTATCCCGAACTCCACAGCACTCGATCCAATTCAGCGCGACTGTTCGGCTACGACAGCTAGCAGTTCCCGACAACCAATGGATGGCCTCATTCCAGGAAGATCTGTCATCCGACACCGCTCTCTTGAGGAGTGGATGGACGCCGATTTCTCGGACGTGTGCATTCACACGGGTGGGCGGACAGCGAAAGCCACCGAGGAAATCGACGCGAAGGTCTTTTGCTGTGGCAACGGGGTCGTGTGCAACAGCGGCGCGTGCGATTCCAAGTCGCCCGAAGGTCAGCACCTGCTGGCTCACGAACTCGCACACGTCACACAACAGAACAGCGATGCGCCGACCAGTATGATCCTCAAAGAGGAGGTTAACCTCGAGACTGACCTCGATTCACATCTGGGACTCGAGAGTGACGAGGTGGCCGAAGAGGCACTGTCGGATGGGCCGGTGACGATCACCCGGATGGGGGCGGAGATGCACATTCAGCGGTCGGCGCTGGGTAAACTGAACCCGTTTAGTAATACGGACGAGCAGGACAGTGGGGAGTTGGTTCTTGACGAGGTGAAAGCCGAACCGGAGGCGCTGGCCGAGGAAGTTCGCCAGATCAAGGTCAATCAGGCAACGTTGTTTAACGAAGTCCGTAACGAACAGGGTCTCCTTGATGCTGTCGGTGAAGCGACTGGGAAAGGGATCGTCGGAGGTGGAATCGGACTGGCAGTCACCGCTGCAACTGCCAACCCAGTGTTCGGTGCGATGGCCGGTGGTGCCTTCTCTGATGTTGCCAAAACGCTCTATGGCAACGTCTACGAACGCGGCCGTGATTCCATCTCCGAAGTCGAACTCGATACCCTTGCTGAGAAAGTCAAACAGCGGATCAAAGGCACCGAATACGGCGGCGAAGCAAAATTTGAGGAATAAAAATGAAGGCGAAATTCATCGGAGAAGATGAAATAGATATTGGGATGAAAGTTTCAGACAATGCTGGATTTGAACACCACATAGAAATGCATAAGGAAAATGGTGAAATTTATGCCCATAAATGTGACGAATATTCAGACAAACCGGTAGATCGAACGACGGAAGAAAACGAACACAGCAATCAGGCGCGCCGCTTTGCGAAATACCAGGTCTATCGCAAACGGGGCTACGACACGCTTGACACATACCGAAACCCTGACCGAATCGCCATGGTGATGCTCACGATTGCAAGTCTTACTCCCAAACAGGTTCAACAATACTTCACAGATCCCCGCCAGCAGTTGCAGAGTCACATTGAGACTACCGATCCAGTCATCGTCGAACCACGTGGCGCTCGGAAGGCTGATTTACGACGCGTCGGTCAAGACATATATCTTAACGACGAGGAAGACTTCCTCTCATCTATTGAAAAATTGACCGAGACGGATCTCTACCAGAAACTCGAGACAGCGGCAACGACGGGGACCAGCGATGAGGCCCAACTCGAGGAATTACAGACCTCTCTCGCCGAGATGGATGTCGACTTTACCGATTGCGCTGCGCATCTCGGTGACGGCCTCATCGACGCAGTCGGTCCTGTCACCGTCCGCTGGGAGGTATCCCAAGAGAGCGAGAAGACGTTCAGTGCTCGTCCAAGTCAACCACTACCGGATCGGGAACCAGACGCCCGCCCGCAAATGATCGCGGACTTCTACGAGTTCGATACGATCGAGGGCTTTCAGGCGGATCTCGTTCACCATCTGCGGTGTCAGGTTCGAGATTGCTACGTCGAGATGGGTATCGCACCACCGACGCCCTTCCGCGTGCTCGGCCCCGGTTTCTACGAGAATATCGGCTGGTACAGACATCACGATTTCTATCCTGAGTATTACAATTATCACGCCGATATCGACGAGTGGCAGGAAGAACACACACCAACCGATCTTCTGAGTTGATCGACGCTGATACGGTTTGCTGTCCCGATTTACCGGTGCAACCGCAGGGCGGTCGCGGTCCCACCGGCACCGACTGACAGTAGACCGTATGATTTGCTCGAGAAAGGACGAGGCAGATGCCGGAAACACGACTGACCTCGCTGTCGCAAGCGTAATCCGTGCCACTGCCGGTGGACCAGTTGCACTTGCGGGAATGAGGTTCAGCGAAACGAAGCGTTCGAGGGTGGAGACGGACGGGCTGCTAGTTGATCGCCTGATCGACGTTCGGAAACCTCTCGCCTGCCGAGCGTCGCTAACCCGTGCTCCAGCCGTAACTCGAGTCCTCGAAACGGCCGCAGATTCGGCGAGCGATGTATCTAAAGCGATCTCGAGCCGTCTCGCTAATTCGAAACGGGTCGTTTAAGTGGCTTCGACGGATAGCGACTGGTACTATGGCAAACGGCAAATATGCCGCGCGCAAGCTCAAGAAGGACCGCCAGAACCAGCGGTGGTCCGACTCTGACTACGCGCGCCGCGCCCGTGGACTTCGCGAGAAGTCCGACCCCCTCGAGGGAGCGCCCCAGGCTCGCGGTATCGTACTCGAAAAGGTCGGCATCGAGGCAAAACAGCCGAACTCGGCGATCCGAAAGTGCGTCCGAGTCCAGCTGATCAAAAACGGCAAGCAGGTCACTGCGTTCTGCCCCGGTGACGGCGCAATTTCGTTCATCGACGAACACGACGAAGTCACCATCGCCGGTATCGGTGGGGCGAAGGGTCGTGCGATGGGTGACCTCTCGGGCGTCAACTACAAGGTTGACAAGGTCAACGGCGTCGCGCTGAAAGAACTCGTTCGCGGGAACGCGGAGAAACCGGTGCGATAATCATGGCTGCAGAAGACCAACCGGACCCGGACGCGCCAGCTGGCGGCGCAGACGTTTCAGCGAAGCTCTTCGGCGAGTGGGAAATCGGCGAAATCGAATACGCCGACCCCTCGACCGAGCGCTACATCACGGTTTCGCCCGTCGCTCACACCGCGGGCCGCCACGCTAGCAAGCAGTTCAAGAAGTCCGAAATCTCGATCGTCGAGCGCTTTATCAACCGCTTGATGCAGACCGAGGAGAACACGGGCAAGAAACAGCAGACGCTCAACTATGTCCGTGATGCGTTCGAGCTCATTCACGAGCGCACCGAAGACAACCCGATTCAGGTACTCGTGACGGCCGTCGAGAACGCGGCCCCGCGAGAGGAGACTGTCCGCCTGAAATACGGTGGAATCTCGGTCCCGAAGGCCGTCGACGTCGCTCCCCAGCGTCGTGTCGACCAAGCGCTGAAGTTCCTCTCCGAAGGTGTCTACAACGACTCGTTCAAGACGGCGACGCCCGTCGAAGAGGCCATCGCTAGCCAGCTTATCGGCGCGGCCAACTACGACGTCCAGACCTACGCGGTGAGCCAGAAAGAAGAAAAAGAGCGCGTCGCGGCAGCCGCACGCTAACGCGATCCGTCGAGTCCGTTTTCGACGGTGTTCTCGTTGTGCTGTCTCCCGAAGTATTCTCGTCGCGGTTACTCCGGGAATTTCCAGCGCCACCCCGATCTATCAGCGCCATCGTTGCTTCCCCATCCAGTCGATACACGACCCCACCCGATTCCTGTCACTAGTTACCAGTATACATGCGACCGTCCTGCGGTCCCACCGGCACTGACTGACAGCAGACCGTATCAGTCTGCGGCAAGACGCTCGCTGCTGGTGTACGATCGCGTCGCGTCGACGAGCACCTGTCGGTAGGTACTCGTGTCTGGTTCTCGCGCGAGTTCCCGAAAGCGCCGTTTGAACTCCTGAAAATCGACTTCTGGTGCGTCCATCGCGGCCACGTGCGCGAGATCGTAGAGTCGATGTTCGTCATCGACAAGGTCGTGTCGTTCCGCAAGTGCGAGTGCGAAGGCTGCGTTGACCGCTGTAATCTCGGGATCGGTACCCGGTGAGAGTCGCTCGAGACCGTGCCGTGGTGGCGTCTCGGGTCGGTCGACGACCGCCGCGGCGAGACTCGACTCGAGAAAGGAGAGCAGTTTCTCGCCGGGGCCGACCGAGAGGGTGATGTCGTCGGCGTAGATGTCTTTCATGTGATTTGCGATCTGGTAACAGTGTGAGAGCTTGCGCCGCTCGACGCGTTTACCGGCCAGTGCAAGATAGAGGACTTCCTCGGTTGACTGGGTGTGTGACGGATGTTGCTGTTCGTGGCGGACCATGTGGGCGAACTCGTGGAGGGCGAGTTCGCGGGCCATCGCTGATGAGGCGGCCTGCCTCGAAATGTTCAGGACGTGGTAGTCGTCGTAGTGGGCGGCCCACGTCCGTTCGTCAGGGTCGTCTTGGAGACGAACTCGAACCGGGAGCGAGAGGTCGTGCTCGGTTTGGAAGAGGTCTTTGGCGCTGAGGAATGGAGCGGTCGGTCCTGGTCCCTGTACTCGTATATCCATGCGTAGAGATACCAAGGGCTGTTGCTGTATGTCTCTTACGCCCGTCTCCAGTTGTCGGCTTGCTGCGTGGCATTCACTCACGTAAATTAGACATTCGGGCGCTCGAACCGTGAAACACGACGAAATCCGGCGGCGACGAAACACTACCCTTTTGACCCCGCTGGCGGTAACAGGGTGTATATGGGCCGACGCAAAAAGATCGTCCAAGAGTGTGAACGGCTGATGGACGAACCGGAGAACATCCGGAACATCGCCATCGCCGCTCACGTCGATCACGGGAAAACGACGCTTTCTGACAACCTGCTGGCTGGTGCCGGCATGATCTCCGACGAGACTGCCGGCGAACAGCTCGCGATGGACACGGAAGAAGACGAACAGGAACGTGGGATCACCATCGACGCGGCGAACGTTTCGATGACCCACGAGTACGAGGGAACCAACCACCTCATCAACCTCATCGACACGCCGGGCCACGTCGACTTCGGTGGCGACGTGACGCGTGCGATGCGCGCCGTCGACGGTGCGCTCGTCGTTGTTGACGCCGTCGAAGGGGCAATGCCCCAGACCGAGACGGTGCTCCGGCAGGCGCTTCGTGAGGGTGTCAAGCCGACCCTGTTCATCAACAAGGTCGACCGCCTCATCTCCGAGCTGCAGGAAGGTCCCGAAGAGATGCAGAAACGACTCCTCGCCGTCATCCAAGACGTCAACGAACTCATCCGTGGGATGACCGAGGACATGGACGACATCGACGACTGGACTGTCTCCGTCGAAGACGGTACCGTCGGCTTCGGCTCCGCACTGTACAAGTGGGGTGTCTCGATGCCCTCGATGCAGCGGACCGGCATGGACTTCGCCGAGATCATGGAACTCGAGCGCGCCGACAAGCGCCAGGAACTCCACGAGAAGACGCCGCTGTCGGACGTCGTTCTGGACATGGTCTGTGAGCACTTCCCGAACCCTGTCGACGCTCAGCCCCGCCGTATCCCACGCATCTGGCGTGGTGACGACGAATCCGACCTTGCCGAGGAGATGCGTCTCGTCGACGAGAACGGCGACGTCGTCTTCATGGTCACCGACATCGCGATGGACCCACACGCTGGCGAAGTCGCTTCCGGCCGTGTCTTCTCGGGCTCCCTCGAGAAGGGCCAGGAACTGTACGTCTCGGGCACTGCGGGCAAGAACCGCGTCCAGAGCGTCGGCATCTACATGGGTGGCGAACGCGAGGAAGTCGACCACGTCCCTGCCGGGAACATCGCGGCCGTTACCGGCCTGCGCGACGCGATCGCCGGTTCGACCGTCTCGAGCATCGAGATGACGCCCTTCGAGTCGATCGAACACATCTCGGAGCCGGTCATCACGAAGAGCGTGGAGGCCCAGACGATGGACGACCTCCCCAAACTCATCGAGACGCTCCGACAGGTCTCGAAAGAGGACCCGACGATCCAGATTACGATCAACGAGGACACCGGCGAGCACCTGATCTCCGGACAGGGTGAGCTTCACCTCGAGGTCATCACCCAGCGTATCGAGAAGAACCAGGGCATCCCGGTCAACACTGGTGAGCCGATCGTCGTCTACCGCGAGGCCATCGACCGTGCAAGCGATGAGGTCGAAGGTATCTCGCCAAACCGCCACAACCGGTTCTACATCTCCGCCGAGCCGCTCAGCGAGGAGATCGTCGAGACGATCCGGATGGGAGAGGCGTCGATGAACATGCCCGAACTCGAGCGCCGTGAAGCGCTCCAGGAAGCCGGCATGGACAAAGAAGACTCCCAAGTCGTCGAGCACATCCACGGCACGAACATCCTGCTCGACCAGACCAAAGGGATCCAGCACCTGAACGAAACGATGGAACTGTTCATCGAGGGACTCGAGGAAGCCCTCGACAACGGTCCGCTTGCCAACGAGCCGGTTCAGGGAACGCTCATCCGTCTGCACGACGCCAAGCTCCACGAGGACACCATCCACCGTGGTCCCGCACAGGTCATCCCCGCAACCCGCGAGGCTGTCCACAAGTCGCTCATCGACGGCCACATCAAGATGATGGAGCCGATGCAGGACGTCCGTATCGACGTGCCAAACGACCACATGGGCGCTGCCTCCGGCGAGATTCAGGGCCGCCGTGGTCGCGTCGACGACATGTACCAGGAAGGTGACCTCATGGTCGTCGAGGGTATCGCACCCGTCGACGAGATGATCGGCTTCGCGAGCGACATCCGCTCTGCGACCGAGGGTCGTGCCTCCTGGAACACCGAAAACGCCGGCTTCGAGTTCATGTCCGACTCCCTCCAGCGCGAGAAGATCATGGAGATCCGCGAGCGCAAGGGCATGAAGCTCGAGCTGCCGCCAAGCATCGACTACATCTAAGCCACCGACCTTTTTCCTCTCGGGTTCACTCACTCCGTTCGTTCACCGCTCGAGCAAAAAATCTCGACCAAAAACACTGGAAGAGCGTAGCTCTTCCAAGCCCTCGTTCACTGCGTTCACGAGGAAGCCGCTCGCGTCTTCGACGCTCGCGGCAGAACCGCTAGACCGTCAGCCGCGCCTACTATTGGCTATTTAGTTTGAAGTCCCCGATTCGTAACGTAGCTCTGACTTGAGGGCCGGTGCCAGAAGGATTGGCGAACATCCTCTCTCGGACGTGGCCGAAGACGCACGAAACGCGGCCGAGCAGTTCGGCGGTCGTGACGAAGAGCGATGGAGACAGGCGCGAACCGCGCTCGAGGAGTACGTCGCTGCAGTGGTGGCTGGTCGGTTACTCGCGCTCGCCCGCACCTAACGCCGACTCGCCGACCTTCTCGTGGCCCTCGATGACTTCTTTGCCACCCATGTACGGCTGCAGGGGCTCGGGGATGGTCACCGTGCCGTCCTCGTTCTGGTAATACTCGAGGATCGCCACCATCACGCGCGGAATCGCAAGCCCCGAGGCGTTCAGGGTGTGCAGATACTCGGCCGATTCGTGGCGCTCGGGTCGGTAGCGCAGTCCGGCCCGTCGTGCCTGGAAGTCCTCGAAGTTCGACGCCGAGGAGACCTCGAGCCAGCGGCCGCCTTCGTCGGGACCGTCGTCCATGTCGTCGCCGGGGGCCCAGACCTCGATGTCGTAGGTTTTCGCGGAGGCAAAGGTGAGATCGCCGGTACAGAGCTCGAGAATGCGGTAGGGGAGCCCGAGGCGTTTGAGGACCTCTTCAGCCTCGCCGAGCAGTTCCTCGAGGCGGTCGTAGCTGTCCTCGGGTTCGACGAAGTTGACGAGTTCGACCTTGTTGAACTGGTGGACGCGGACGATGCCGCGGGTTTCGGTGCCGTGTTCGCCGGCTTCGCGCCGGAAGTTGGGCGTGTACGCCTGGTGTTTGAGCGGGAGGTCGTCGTCCAGCAGGATCTCGTTGGCGTACATGTTAGTGACCGGTACCTCCGCGGTCGGGCAGAGCCAGAGATCGTCGTCGTCGTACTCCTCTTCGTTGCTGCCGCCCAGTCGGTAGGCGTCGTCGGCGAACTTCGGCAGTTGGCCGGTGCCGCGCATCGAGGCGCTCTTGACCGGAATCGGCGGGAAGACGTCGACGTAGCCCTGCTCGCGGTGGATGTCCATCATGAACTGGATCAGGGCGTGCTCGAGCTGTGCGCCCTCGCCTTTGAGGAAGTAAAAGCCCGAGCCGGTCGTCTTGGCGGCGCGTTCCTCGTCGATGATATCCAGATCTTCGCCGAGGTCGTAGTGGGGAGTGACCTCGTCGGGCAGGTCACGCAGGTCGTCGAAGCCCCAGCGCCGATCCTCGACGTTGTGGCGCTCGTCGAGTCCCAACGGGACGCTCTCGTGTGGGACCTGTGGAATCTCGTGGATGCGTTCTCTGAGTTCCTCCTCGAGTTCGACGCCTTCTTCCTCGACCTCTTCGATCTCGGCTTTGAGTTCCCGCGAGCGCTTGATGGCTTCCTCGCGCTCCTCTTCTTTGCCCTCTGCGACGAGCTTGCCGATTTCTTTGGTGATCTGGTTGCGCTCGTGGCGCAGGTCGTCGCCGCGTGCTTTCAGCTCGCGCCAGCGTTCGTCGAGTTCGAGGAACTCGTCGAGATCGACGTCGGCCCCGCGGTTCTCGAGGGCGTCGCGCACCTCCGCTGTGTTCTCGCGTATATAGGTCCGGTCGAGCATTGGTCTTGCCAGTGCGTTCTTTGTGCCCGGGCAAAACCGTGTCGGAAGGCTGCGTCTTCCGAGCGTCTGGACGGCGGCGGGAAACGTTTTTTTCGTCGGCGGGCCGACTCTCGAGACATGGACCCGCTCGAGGGCGAGACGTCGTCGGCGTCGATCGAGTACGAGCCCGTTAGCGTCAAGGACGTACTCGTAGAGATGAAAGACACCGCGGAGCTGTTGATCGACCTCTCGTACTCGGCGGTCCTCCACCGCAGCGAGCAACTCGCCACCGAGGTTCTCCGACTCGAAGAGCGCATGGACGTCCTCGAGCTCCGCGCGCGGATGAGCCTCCTGATGGCTGCACGGAAGCCGGCCGATGCCGAACAGCTCGCGCCCGTGTTGGGGATCGTTGGCGCGGCCGACGGGATCAGCGACGCCGCTGGCGATATTGCCAAAATCGTCCTCGAGGACATGGGGCTGCCCGAGGCAATGCGGGCGGCGCTGCCGGAGGCGGCGGGGACGCTGGTCCGTGGCGTCGTCGACCCGAACTCACCGTATACAGGCCGGACGCTCAAGGACATCGACCTCGAGTCCGAGACGGGCGTGCGCGTGATCGCGCTTCGGCGTGGCACGGACTGGCTACTCAACCCAGGGCCGAACACGCGCGTTGAGGCCGACGACGTGGCGTTGTTGCGCGGCCCTGACTCGTCGATCGGCGACGTTTACGAGACGTTGACTGGGGAGGGCTACGAGGCACCGACCGTCGAGGCACCCGATATCGACGATCTCGAGCGGGCCGTCGATACGATCATCCACATGAAAGACTTCTCCGAGTTGGCGGTCGACCTGGCTTACAGCAGCGTGCTGTTCGACAGCGAGGAACTCGCCGAGGAGGTCCGCAATCTCGAGGTCGAAGTCGACGCGATGCAGTCGCGGTTCGAGGCCTGGACGCTTCGGGCGGCCGCCGACGCGAGCGATCCGGTCGTCTTACGGGGGCTGATTCAGCTTGGCAACTCGACCGAGCGGATCAGCGACAGCGCGATCGAGATCAGCGAGGGCGTCCTGCGCGATATCGATGTCCACCCAGTCGTGCAGTTGGCCGTTCAGGAGAGCGACGAAATCATCACCCGCGTCGTGGTCGATCCGGACAGCGACCTCGACGACACCGCAGTGACCGCTGGCGTGCCCGATGCCGACTCGATGATGTCGGTGATCGCCATCCGCCGACCCGGCGAGGGATGGCTGCTGGTCGCCGACGCCGACGCCGAGTTACGCGGCGGCGACGTGCTGATCTCGAAGGGGACCCGAACGGCCGCAGCCGACTTCCGCGAACTCGCGTCCGCGTAACGTTGATTCGGGTTCCGTTCGTCATTTAAGTGCCTCTAGTCACAAGGTGGAGCTATGACGGGAGATCGTCCGTTCTCGCGTATTCTCACTTCCTAGCATAGTGGCCGGCTTCGCCACGGTCTCGACACTCGAGGTTGGCTGTGATCGCTCGGCTATTTACGATTCATACGGTCTGCTGTCAGTCAGTGCCGGTGCACCCGCGACCCGTCCTGCGGACCCACCGGGACATCGGGACAGCAGACCGTATCAGTTCAGCACGACGATCGCGACACCCGAGAGGACGACCACGCCGAGGATGTCACAGAGGTTCGTAACCACTGGGATCGTGGTGTCGTCCGGATCGAGGCCCTGCGTGTAGGAGACGTAGGTCGCAGCGAGGCTCAGCCCGATCGCGATCACTGCTAGGGACATGCCACTACTGATCGAGATGAGCAACAACTCGCCGAGTGCCATCGGCTCGGCGATGACCTGGCCGACAACCCAGGCGGCGACGCCAAGCGCTGAAAAGACCGTCGCCGCCAGCCCCAGGATCGCGATTATGTTCGTCCACAGCACCTCGTCGCGAACGTCGAACTCGAGGACGCCCAGGTGAAGTCGCGTCGAGAGCCGCGAGGAGAGGATCGCACCGAGATTTCCCCCCATCCCGATCATCACGGGGACGAGCACCAGCAGGGTCGGATTCCCGAGGTAGGTCTCTTGGAGTTCCTCGAGGACGTAGCCCGACCCCATCTCGAGAACGGAGAGCCCGATCAGGATAGGGAACATCGTGCCGACGATGTTTCGGATCGTCCAGGAGTTCAGCGCGTCGTCGGCGTCGGCGGCCCCCATTAGAACACCACCTCTGCGATGGTGAGTGCAATAAAGAGGAAGACGACGCCGAAGACGTCGCCGAGCGTGGTGACGATCGGGCCGATCAGGTTGTCGGGATCGAGGCCGTATTCGTAGCTCGCGAATACAAGCCCCAACAGGCCGAAAATCAGCGTCGTGGACGTGAGCACGCCTGAGACGAGCATAATCGAAAGCAGTTCGACGAGCCGTGCGGATTCACGTCCCAGCACGTGCAAGATCCCCCACGAGAGGACGGCGATGAATACTGAAACGCTAATTCCGTTGATAAAAGAGGCGGCGACGGCGTTGACCAATCGTCGGTCCCACGAGAATTCGGGGTCGATCATCCCCTGATGGAGGCCACTCGAGATCCGCGCGCCCAACGCGCCGTAGACGTTCCCCCGGGTCGCGAGGAAGGCAGGCAGCAACAACAGCATGCCGGGAAAGCGCTCGAACCCTGCCGTCATCCCGTCGGAGCCGAGCACCGATCCCGCGAAGATGCCGCCGGCGAGACTCACCACGAGGATCGGCAGCGACTCGCGGTAGATACGCCACGCGGATTGGCGACCCTCCATAGCGGCGAATGACGTAGTCCGAACATAAACCTACCGCGGGTCAAGGCGAGCGAACCGCTCGAGTCCGTTCGGGTTGCTATCAGTCCTGAACGAACGCGAACGTGTTTTGATACGGTCTGCTGTCAGTCATTTCCGGAGTGACCACGAGCCGTCCTGCGGTCCCTCCGGTAAACAGTTACAGCAAACCGTATGACGCAAGCGAGCGGAGACGCGTCCTCACAGAGGGGTCACAGCGACAAGCGCCCACGCAAGCCCGATCGCCGCGAGCGAACACACCAGATTGCCGGCGGCGTTGGCGATCGCGCGGGCACGGTCGCCGCGTTCGTACAGTCGGACGGTTTCGACCGAAAACGACGAAAAGGTCGTAAACGAGCCACAGATTCCGGTGCCAACCAATTGCAGTGTCGACTCGCCTGCGCCCGCGAGCACCACGAGTCCGAGGGCGAAACTGCCGATGACGTTGACAGCGACCGTCGACAGCGGGAACTGGCTGCTCGGTACGCGACTCGAGACCTGCTGGCCGACCCAGTAGCGCAACAGCGCACCGATCGCCCCGCCGGAGCCGACGATATGAGCCGGATCGGGATCGACGGTGACGAGACTGCCGGCGAGTGCGTCCGCAACGATCGTCGGACTCGCACTCATGCGGTCTCACCGCCGGTCGGTTGTGGCGTCTCGAGTCGACGGGCGAGTGCGCGACCCATCAAGACCCCGGCGAATCCAAGCCCGTAGTTGGCGACGACGATCCCGCCGATCGCGAGTGGACCCGCCGCGAACGCGGTCTGGAGTGCAAACGTGCTGTAGGTCGTCAGTGAGGAAAGAAAGCCAGTCGCGAAGACGGTCCGCGTCCGTGAGCCGATGTGATCCGTATACTCGGCTTCGTAGACCAGAAAGCCAAGCACTGTGCTCCCGACGGCGTTGACGAGGACAATCGACGGCACGTCCGCGAACAACTCCATTGCGAACAGCCGGAGGTTCGAGCCGGCGAAGCCGCCGACGGCGATCAGTGCGAGCGTCTCGAGTCGAACGAGGGGATGATCGGCTGCCATAGCGAGGTGTGTGGCAGGGACCGTCAGCCGGCCGTCATGGCGTCTCCGTGGGAATATACCCGCAGCGCGGTCGGCAGTTGGGTCAGGCGGGCCCCATCGCCCAGCTGTCTCGACACTCTCCGTTGCCCCACAATGAGGATTCCGAAAGCCCGCCGGCGGGTCCCGACCAGTTCGAAAACCGGAAAGAAAAAGACCAAGGTTAGACTGCCTCTAAACCGAGCTATGGCCGAAGACGGTGCCACCGACGGCGGGCGAAACGGGTTCGCGCGAGCGTCGTGGGTGAACGTCCTCGGGAACGTCGCCAAGATCGTCGCCGAGGGGGCGGCGGGCTATGCCTTTGGCAGCGTCGCCTTGTTGGCGGACGCGGCCCACTCGGTGGCCGATCTCGTCGCCAGCGTCGTCGTGCTCGTCTGGGGACGAAGCGCGTTCGACGAACCCGACGAGACACATCCACACGGGCACGATCGAATCGAACCGCTGACGGCGCTGTTCGTCGGTGCCGTCATCGCGTTGCTCGGGTTGAACCTGCTCTACCGGTCGCTCGAGGGGATCATCTCCGGAACCAACGTCGAGTTCAGTCCGTTGTTGCTCGCGGCGCTCGTGCTCTCGATCGTGGATATGTATCTCGTCTACCGCTACACCGTCCGGGTCAACGAGCGGCTGGAATCGACCGCGCTCACTGCGCTCGCGGTTGATTGTCTGAACGACATCTATACGTCGATCGCCGCGATCGTCGGCGTCCTGGGTGTGCTGGTCGGTGTCCCGCTGCTCGATCCCATCGCCGGCGGGCTGGTCAGTCTGCTGGTCGTCTATCAGGGCGTCGAGATCGGCAAAGAAAACGTCGAGTACCTCATCGGTGCTGCACCCGGTTCCGAAAAGCGCGCGGAGATAACCCGTGCCCTGCGGTGTCACCCGGCCGTCCAGGGCATCCACGACCTGACCGTCTTCTACGATGGGACCGTCCTCGAAGTCGAAGTCCACGCCGAAGTCGACGGCGACATTCCCTTCCGGGAGGCTCACGACGTCGAATCGGAGCTGGTTACCCGGCTGCGCGGGATCGACGATGTCGGTGATGCACACGTCCATCTCGATCCGTCCGGGATCGGCGAGTGGAAGGAGTCGATCGACGACGACTGAGACCGGTTGCAGTCACTGACTGACAGGTGTCGTATGAAATCTGACCGCCGGTTGGCCGCGACGCGAGCTTTTATGCTACGTGACGACAGGCTACCCGGTATGGAAGTCGGAGACGTCCGCGAGGTCACGACTGGAGACTGTTCGGAGCTCTACTATCTCGATACGGGGATGTACGACACGAACGAGTACGGTGCCGTCTACATCATCGACGACGACCGTCCTGCCGTCGTCGACACCGGTATCGGCACCAACTACGAGCTAGTCCGCGAGGCACTGGCCGAGATCGGCATCGACGAGGACGACCTCGAGGTCATCGCACTCACCCACATCCACCTCGACCACGCCGGCGGCGCGGGCTTTCTCGCCCGGGATTATCCGAACGCCGACGTCTACGTCCACCCGATCGGAACCGACCACATGGCCGACCCCTCGCGGCTGGTCGCCGGCACGAAAGCAGCCGTCGGCCAGCAGTGGCAATACTACGTCGAACCCGAACCCATTCCGGACGAGCGGATCGTCGAAATCGAGGATGGCGACAGCATCGATCTCGGCACCCACGAGCTGCGCGTTCACGCGGCACCGGGCCACGCGCCACACCAGGTGGTCTTCGAAGATCCCCAAAACAACGCGGTCTTTGTCGCTGACGCCGCCGGGATCTGGGTGCCCGAAATCGAAGAAATCCGAGAGACATCGCCGCCCTCGAACTTCGACTTCGAGCAGTGTCTCGCCGACCTCGAGACGCTCGAGGCGCTCGGTCCCGACGTACTCTGCTATCCACACTTTGGCCCCCGATTCGTCGGCGACGACCTCGAAGCGGCACTCGAGGAGTACGCGACTGTCCTCGAGGAGTGGGTCGACGCGGTCGCACAGAAACGAGACGAACTCGAGGACGACGAGGCGGTCATCGAGCATTTCGCCGCGGCGACCGATATGGCCGACGTCTGGGGCGAGGAGAAAGCCAGCGAGGAGGCGAAGCTGAACACCCGCGGTGTCCTGGGTTATCTCGAGCACCGGGAGTGACCAGCGCCCAAGTGGGTGAGTGGCACCGTCTCGAGTGACACAGTCGAATCGATTCCTGCCGAGCGGTGAATAAACGTGTCAACACTTGCCAACGGTTTCATCACGTTTTATCTCCATGGCTGATATTCTCACGCAGTATGGGCTGGCGGGACGCCGAACGAGAGTACGTGGACGCGGTCATCGGGGATACCCCACTCGGACAACTGTTCGAAGACGCCGCCGCGCGCAACGCGAATCGGCCGGCACAGCAGTACAAAGGCGGTGTCTACGACCGATCGCTGACCGGATCGGCGTTGCCCGCTGGGACACCCGGCGAGTTCCGCCCGATCTCGTATGCCGAGATGCGTACGATCGTCCGCCGGCTCTCGGCCGGCTTTCGCACGCTTGGCATCGAGCGCGGCGATCGGATCGCCATCTTCTCTGCGACGCGTATGGAGTGGGCGCAGACGGACTTCGCCCTGCTGTCGGCCGGCGCGGTCGTCACGACCGTTTACACGGGCTCTTCGCCCGAGCAGGTTCGCTACCTGCTCGACGATCCCGATGCCGACGGCGTCGTCGTCGAGAACGAGGCCTTGCTCGAGCGGGTTCTCGCCGTCGAGGACGACCTCGATCTCGAGTTTCTCGTCTCGATCGACGCTCTCGGGGGCTACGATGACCGTGACGATATCCTGACGCTCGGGGAGGTCTACGACCGCGGTGAGGCGGCCTTCGATCGCGAGGCCTACGAGACACGGCTCGCGGAGACAAGCCTCGATGACTTGGCGAGTCTGATCTACACCAGCGGGACGACAGGCCAGCCCAAGGGTGTTCAACTGACTCACGGGAACTTTCGGGCGAACGTCAACGGGGTTCGGAAACGCTTCGGCCCACGACCGGACAGGGCCGACGACGTCCCGACGCTCGACGCGGAGTCGGTGGCGGTGTCGTATCTGCCGCTGGCACACGTCTTCGAGCGGACTGCCGGCCACTTCGTCATGTTCGCGACCGGTGCCTGCGTCGCCTACGCGGAGAGCCCGGACACGCTCAAGGAAGATTTCGGTGCCGTCGAGCCGACGACGGCGACGAGCGTCCCCCGCGTCTACGAGACGATCTACGATACCATTCGCGAGGAGGCACAGACCTCGAGCGTCACAGCACGCCTGTTCGAGTGGGCGACCGACATCGGCGTCGCGTACCAGCAGACCGACTCGCCGGGTCCCGTGTTGCGTGCCCAACGAGCGATCGCCGATCGGCTGGTCTTCTCGTCGGTTCGGGATGCACTCGGTGGCAACCTCGAGTTGCTGATCAGCGGCGGCGGCAGCCTCTCGGCGGAGCTCTGCCGGCTCTATCACGCGATGGGGCTGCCGATCTACGAGGGCTACGGATTGACCGAGACTGCACCGGTCGTCTCGACGAACCCACCGGACGCCGTGAAAATCGGGACGATCGGGCCGCCGCTGTCGAACGTCGAAGTGACCGTCGACGAGACCGTCGTCGATCAGGCAGCCTTTACGGACGATCCCGGCGCAGTCGGCGAACTCCTCGTGTGCGGGCCGAACGTCACGCAGGGCTACTGGAACGACCCTGTGGCGACACAGCGTGCCTTTACTGACGACGCTCCCGAGAGCCGCACGGAATCCGAGGCACCGAACCGCTCGAGCGGCTCTCTCTTGCAAGAAGCCAAACCGGCTGGGGAGTCGGGCGATGCGCCGGCCGGCCGATGGTTCCGAACTGGCGACATCATCCACATCCGCCCCGACGGCTACCTCGAGTTTCGTGATCGACTCAAACAACTCATCGTCCTCTCGACGGGGAAAAACGTCGCACCTGGGCCGCTCGAGGACGCGTTTGCCGCCAGTGAGGTCGTCGACCAGGCGATGGTCGTCGGCGACGGCGAGAAGTTCGTCGGGGCGTTGCTGGTGCCCAACGAGGAACACATCCGGTCGTGGGCCGACGAGGAAGGTATTGAGCTCCCGGCGAGCTCGCAGGCGATGTGTGACGACGAGCGTGTCCGCGCGTACGTCCAACGGGAGGTCGACCGGATCAACGAGGACTTTCAGCCACACGAGACGATCAAACGGTTCGAACTCGTCCCCCGGGAGTTCACCGAGGAAAACGACATGCTCACGCCGACCATGAAAAAGAAACGCCGAGTCATTATGGACCGGTTCGAGGACCGAATCGACCGACTGTACGCGAGTGCGTGACCGGCTGCCGTCCCTCGGTCGGTGTCGTCCGGCACTCGGTGAACGGCTCGTTATGTCCGTGTCTCGACGTGTCTCATAGGAGTTATCCTATTCGAGTGTCTTCGTTGAAACGAATGGATAGCGCTGACGTATCGGTCTCCCGACTGGCCGCAGCCCGGGAGCTGAAGCCATGAGTGTGGCCGGTGGCGGTAATCTCCTTGTCCTCGTCGCCGTGATCGTCGGGCTCGGTGTGGTTTCACAACTCCTCTCGGCGAAGTTTCGGGTTCCGAGCGTCCTCTTTCTCATCGTCGCTGGCGTCGCCATCGGCCCGGAGGGTCTCGGCGTCCTGTCGGTCGAGTCGTTCGGCGGCGGCAGCGGGCTCTCGACGATCGTCGGACTGAGCGTCGCGATCATCGTCTTCGAGGGTGCGTTCCACCTCAAGATCGACAAGATCAGGAAGGCACCGGCTGCCGTGTTGCGATTGACCACAGTCGGCGCGGCGATCGCGCTTGTGGGGACCGCCGCCTCAGTTCGCTTTTTCCTCGAGGCCCAGTGGGACATCGCGCTGTTGATCGGCGCGTTGCTGATCGCGACCGGGCCGACGGTCGTCACACCGATCCTGAAGGTCGTCCCCGTCCGCGATCGGGTCGCGGCGACCTTAGAGACGGAGGGGATCGTCAACGACGTGACGGCGGCGATCATGGCGGTCGTGCTGTTCAAGGCGATGACCGTCCGGGAGCTGACCGCCGACGTCTACCTCCAGTTGTTCGCCGAGCGACTCGGGACGGGGCTGCTCGTCGGCGTCGTCGTCGCGGCGATCGTCTGGGCACTGTTACAGTACGTCGACATCTCGCCAGACAACGCGCCACAGAACGCGCGATTGCTCACGCTTGCGGGGGCGATCGTCGCCTTCGGCGCGGCCGACTACGTCTTCGCCGAGGCGGGCGTCGCGGCCGCAGCGACGGCTGGGTTGATCCTCGGCAATGCTGATCTTCCATACGAGGAGGATATCGCGGCGTTCAAAGGCGACATCACCTTGCTCGTCCTTTCGTTTGTCTTCATTACGCTCGCGGCGTTGCTCGAGTTCGACCAACTGTTCGCACTCGGGCTCGGCGGCGTGGCGGTCGTCGTCGCCGTAATGTTCGTTTTGCGACCGCTTTTGGTCTTCCTCTCGACTCGAGGCGACCGGTTTACGGTCCGTGAGACGCTGTTTATGAGCTTTGTCGGGCCGCGGGGGATCATTCCAGCCTCGGTCGCGACGCTGTTTGCGATCCGGCTGCAGACTGCCGAGCCACCGACGAACCCGGCGGGCGCGGATCTACTCGTCGGCACGGTCTTTCTCGTCATCCTCGTCACGGTCGTCTTGGAGGGCGGGTTTGCCAGACAGATCGCGGAGAAACTCGACGTGATACCCATGCGTGTACTCATCATCGGCGGCGGCCGCGTCGGTCGCTCGCTGGCAGAACGACTCGAAGCGCGCGGTGAAAACGTGGTCCTGATCGAAAACGACCGGACTGCCCTCGAGGACCTTCGCAACGACGGCTTTACCGCCCGCGAGGGCGATGGGACAGACATCGACGTGTTACAGGGGGCGGGTGCGGAGAACGCTCGCACCGTCGTCGCGGCGACCGGTGACGACGACGTCAACCTCCTCGTGGCACAACTCGCCCAGTCGAAGTTCGGCGTCGAGACGGTCATCGCTCGGGCGAACAACCCCTCGAACGTCGACGCCTTCGAAGAGCTCGACGTCGAGACGATCTCGGCCGCCGAGTCGACCGCGTGGGCGATCGACAACGTGATCGAACGCCCTGCGCTCTCGAACTGGATGTCCGAACTCGGCCGGTCGGGAGACGTCCAGGAGATCGAAGTCACCGACGAGGACCTCGTCGGCAAGCGGGTCGTTGACATCGGCGACAAACTCCCAAGCGGCGTCCTCATCGCACTCGTGAGCCGGAACGGGACCAACGAGGTTCCGTCAGCCGATGTCGAACTGCAGAAAGGCGACCATATCACGCTCATCGGCCGGACCGACGCGGTCCGTGAGGCTATCGAGCAGTGTGGCAAACCCGTCTAATCGCATTCGAGGGCAAACGAAGCGGTAATACGGGCTGCTGTCACTGGTCCCCGATGCACTCGCAAACGGGGCGGGTGTGTCGGTATCCACCGACAGGAGTCCGTCTGACGACCTGCATAACCGACACCGTTTTGCACCCGTGTCCATCAGTGTGGTAGTATGAACCACGCACGGGGCCCATTGTGTTCGATCGACGTGGGCGAGCGCACGGCTGAGTCTGTCTCGATCGACGACGTCCTCGAGTCCTCGATCGGCGGTCGGGCACTTGGGACGCGACTCGCCCACGACCGGATCCCGTTCGACGCCGATCCACTGGGGCCGGACAATCGGCTCTACTTTGCGACGGGGCCACTCCAGCACTCGACAATGAGTTTTACCGGCCGAATGTCGGCGACCGGCGTCTCGCCGCTGACCGACGGGCTGCTCTCGTCGAACGCCGGTGGCTTCCTCTCGCGGAACTTCACCGGGACGGGCTACAGCGCCGTCGAGATTACCGGTGCGAGCGATGAGCTCGTGATCGTCCACGTCAGAGACGAGGGCGACGAGTCACACTCGCCGGGCAGCGAGACGGCGTCTCGCCCACGTGTCGAGTTCGAACCGGTCCCCGAACTCGCCGAGGCGACCGTCCCCGAGACCTGTGCGTACATCGAAGACGAACACGGCCTCGGCTCGGAGCACACCGTCGTCATCGGCCCGGCCGGCGAAAACGAGGTTCGGTTCGCCTCGATCATGACCTCCGAAGAGCGCGCGTTCGGTCGCGGTGGGCTCGGTGCGGTGCTGGGCGCAAAAGGCGTCAAGGCGATCACGTTCGACGGCGACTCGACCCGCGAGGTCGAGCTTCCGCCGCTGCAGATGGAGATCCACGGCGAGGCCGCCCAGTCCGAGAACCCGATGAAAGCCCAGGGAACCACTTCGGTCACGGAGTACGCGAACATGGTCGAAGCCCTGCCGACTCGCTACTTTTCGGAGCTTTCCTTCGAGGGTATCGAGGGCGTCAACGGCGATCGCGTCGAGGAAAAAAAGTACAAGAAAGGCACCTGCTCGTCGTGTGCCTTTGCCTGCAAACTGCCGACCAGAGACGAGGAGTCGGGCCTCGAGACCGAGGGCCCCGAGTACGAGACGCTGATGGCCTTCGGCCCCAACTCGGGCGTCGACGATATCGTCGACGTGATGCAATCGAACAAGCTGTGTGACGAACTCGGGCTCGACACGATTTCTGCGGGCGACACCGTCGCGGCCTACCTCGCGAGCAAGGACGAGTTCGGTAACGCCGCGTTGATCCACGACCTCGTCGAGCAAATCGCCTATCGCGAGGGCGTCGGCGACCTGCTCGCAGAGGGTATCGATCGGATTCACGACGAGTTAGGCGTCGAGAACTGGACCGCCAAGGGCATGGAGTTCCCCGCCCACGACGGCCGCACGCTGAACGGTCAGGGACTTGCCTTTGCGACCTCGAATCGCGGTGCCGACCACATGTACGCCGAGTTCTACCCATACGAGTACCCGCTGGTCGACGCCGACGACGCCTTCGACAAAGCCGGACTCGAGGGGAAACCGCCGAAAATCGTCGAACTCGAGAACATCAACGTGATCAAAGACAGTGCCGTCCTCTGTAAGTTCTCGCGGAATTTCATCACCGAAGCCCGCCTCGAGACATTACTCGACGCCGACTACGACGAGTTGCTCGCCATTGGCAGTGAGATCGTCTCGCTCGAGCGTCACTTCAACACCCAGCGCGGCTTCGACCGCGAGGACGACACGGTGCCCTACGATATTCCGGACTTCGAGCAGGGTCTCGAGGAGTACTACGACGAACGCGGCTGGAACGACGACGGGACGGTCCCCGACGCGGCACTCGAGGGGAGTACAGACATCGTCGCCGACGACTGATCTCAGCGACCCGACGCGAATCGTTGCGTTCTGTCACTTCCCGCGCCGAGCGTCGTCGCTGTCGTCCTCGAGGTCGTCCGCCGTGAGCCGCTTGTCACCGCGAGATGGGAGCGTGGTGTCGTCGGCCCGTGAGGGGTGGATGTTGACGTTATTCCCCCGGTAGGGGTCGGTCTCGGGATCGTAGGACAGTTCGCTGCGCTCGAAGAGGTAGATAAAAAAGCCGATCACCGGAACGAAAAAGGTGATTGCCGCCCATTTCTTCGGCGGCTCGAGCCCGACCCGTCCGGCATCGTAGTAGGCGACGCCGGTCAGGCCCAGATGCCAGACGAGCGGAATCCCCACGAGTATCGCCAGCAACAGCCGTTCCATACGCGTGCTGACGCGCTCGAGCTACCTAAATCGCCGGTTCTCGCTCACTGTGACCGGGGCCGTATCTGCTCATACTACTGGACAGCAGTCAATACGAAGCCGGTCGCGACTTCGCGGCCGTCCCCATAGGTGGCCGCATACGTGCGGCCGGCTTCACGTCGTTCTGTCCAGCAGTATCAGTTAACCTCGAACTCGATCGCCGCACCTTGTCCAAAGCCGACACACAGCGTCGCCAACCCGAGGCCACCGCCGCGTTTCTCGAGTTCGTGGAGTAGCGTGACCGGCAGGCGGGCACCCGAAGCCCCCAGCGGGTGGCCGATCGCGATCGCGCCGCCGTTGACGTTGAAGATCTCCGGATCGATGCCGAGCTCGTCACGGGAGTACAGCGTCTGACTGGCGAATGCCTCGTTGAGTTCCACGAGGTCGTAGTCGTCGATATCGCGACCGTTGCGCTCGAGCAGGCCCCGCGTCGCCGGGACCGGGCCGATCCCCATCACGGTGGGGTCGACGCCGGCGACGTTGTTCATGCCGACTTCGGCCATGATCTCGAGGTCGTGTTCGTCGGCGAAGGATTTGCTCGTGACGAGCAGCGCGGCTGCGCCGTCGGATATCTGGGAGGCGTTACCGGGAGTAACCATGCCATCGGATTTGAAAACGGTCGGCAACTCGGCGAGTTTTTCGGGGGTGGTGCCGGGACGGAGTCCCTCGTCTTCGGTGACAGCGCCGTCCTCAGTTTCGATCGGGACGAGTTCGTCGTCGAAGCGGCCCGATTCGGTGGCGTCGACTGCGCGTTGCTGGCTGCGGGCGGCGTACTCGTCCTGTTGCTCGCGGCTGATACCGTACTCCTCGGCGACCTTCTCGGCGGTCATCCCCATCTGGAGTTCGCCGATGTTGTAGAGGTCGGCCAGCCGCGGGTGGACGTTACCCATGTTCTCGCCCATCGGGACGCGGCTCATGTTCTCGACGCCGCCGGCGATGATGGCGTCGCGGTTGCCGGCCGCGATGGCGTCGGACGCCGAGATGATCGCCTGCATCGAGGAGGCACACCACCGGTTGATCGTCGCCGCGGGAACGTCTTCGCCCAGTTCAGAGAGCAAGGCGATGACGCGAGCGACGTTGTTCCCCTGCTCGCCGCGTTGCTGTGCACAGCCCCACATCAGATCGTCGATTTCGGCACTCGAGAGGCCCGTTTCCGCGAGGATCTCGTCGATCAGGGGAATCGAGAGGTCTTCGCTGCGGACGTCAGCGAACACCCCGTCTTCTTTCCCCTGCGGCGTTCGGACTGCCGTCACGACGACTGGCGTCTGTGTCATGTCCTACCGAATGCCGTACACGGTCTTAAATCCGGGCGAACTCGAGTTCATACGCGAGCCGTTTACGGCCAGTGATATCCCTCGCTGGGTCGATTTCGACCGCGATCGGTCGCGGATCGCTGTCGGCCGATGAGCGGACTCGCTCGAGAACAACCCTTATCTCGGATTGTTGGGAATACGCGGACATGGACGAGGACGGAGCGAACGCCGCGCGAGTCGATGGCGACACGGAATCGGGAGCCGACGACGCGGGAGCCGACGACACCGGCGGTCCCGACGCGACCGACGACGCATCGATGCCGGGCGTCCCGGACCCCGATCCGCAGGAAAACGACGTGCCCGATGATGTCCAGAAGTACGCCCGCTTCAAGAAGATGGATGGTGCCCAGTACGACCGGGTTAACGACTTCCTGCGCGAGCGGACCTACATCACCGCTCGCGAGTGGGCCATTGCCCGCCTCTGTTCTGACTTTCGAACCGAGACCGGCGTCGAGATGACCAAGATCGGCGAGAATCTGCCCGACCTCGTCCCCTTCATGACCGACACCTACACCCCGCAGGCGGTCAACCAGGCCCGTGCGTCCTTCGAGGAGAAGGTTCGGATGGCCGGCGCAACGTTCCTCTACGGCGCGATGTGTGATTTCTTCACCGCCGAGGAACTCGACGACGTGATGTACGAAGCCACCGAGGTCGCCAAGTTCCTGCTGGAAGTCGAGGGCGTCGACCTCTCGGTCGAGGACGAACTCGAGGCCGAAGAGCGCATCTCGAGTGTCATGCGCGAGGTCCGTGAGGCAAGCGCGGAACTCCGCGCGGAGGACGTCACCGAGGCCGACGAGTAGGCAAATCAGCCTCCCGCTCACGAGACCCTTCTTGAGCGGGTTCGCCTGCGACCGGTTGTCCGTCGTCGGAGAAGAGTCACAGTCGGTGCTGGCCCGCCCGTTTCGCAACGCTTGAGAGCCGCTGTCGGCAACAGTATTCGTGTCCCGCGCTCGCCTCTTCGGGTCCCTCTGTGGCCTCGTCTTTCTGCTCAATCTCGCCAGAATCGTCTTTGCACCGCTGCTGGACGTGTTCATCGCCGAGTTCGCGATCGGCGAGGCGACCGCCGGACTCATCGCGACATTGGTATGGGTCGGGAGTGCGTCCCTTCGGCTCCCGACCGGGTGGGTGCTCACGAAGGTCCCGCGACACCGCGTCGTCGTCGCGTCGGGTGTCGTGCTCACAGCGTCTTCGGCCTTTGCTGCGACCGCGATGACGGTTCCACATCTCATGGCCGGGGCCTTGCTCATGGGTGTCGCCTCCGGCATCTACTTCGTCTCCGCGAATCCGCTCCTGAGCGAACTCTATCCGTCTCGCATCGGCCGCATCATGGGAATCCACGGAGCGGCCAGCCAGATCGCCGCGGTGATCGCCGCGCCGTTCGTCGCGCTTTCGATGCTCGTCGACTGGCGGCTCGCGCTGTGTGCAATCGCCGCCGGCGCGGCACTCGGGACGGCCTACACCTGGCACGCCGCGAAGGGAACCGAGATGCCGACGGCAGGACGTGCGGACCGCGAGTTCGTCGCCGGCGCACTCTCGGAGTGGCGCATCATCGTCACCGCGCTGGCACTCGTCGGCGCGGCGGTGTTCGTCTGGCAGGGCGTGTTCAACTTCTACGAACTCTACATGCAATCGAAGGACCTCTCCGACCGGACCGCGGGCACGATGCTCACGCTCGTCTTTGCCGCCGGCGTGCCGGCATTTTACGTCGGCGGTGATCTGGCCGACCGGTTCCCACACGTCCCGTATCTGCTCGGCATCGTCGGGGCGTTCGCCGCGTGCCTGCTTGCGCTGACGCTCGTCGACGGCCTGCTCGCGCTTGTCGTGCTGACCGCCCTCCTCGGCTTTATCATCCACGCGCTGTTTCCGGCCGCGGACACGTACCTCCTCGATACGCTCCCCGACTCGACCCGGGGCAGCGCCTACGCCGTGTTCAGCTCCGTCTGGATGCTGACCCAGTCGCTTGGCTCCTCGGTCGTCGGGCTGGTCCTCGAGCGTGGCTACGCCTACGACACGGTGTTTGCCACCGCCGCGCTCTGCCTCGGTGCCACGATCGTCGTCCTCGCCGCCCTTGAGCGAGCCGGCCGGCTTCCGAGTTGATACAAGATGTCGGACTGGAGTCAGTGAGAAGCCGCTCGCGAAAGCCGGCTGTCTCTATCGATGACAGCCGACCCTGATACGGGCTCCTGTCAGTCAGTTCCAGTGCAACCGCGACCGTCCTGCGGTTGCACCGGTAACTCGTTACAGCAGACCGTATGAGCGAGTGATCTTCAAATAGGTCTGTTGGACAGTATAAGAGGTCTCGAGGCCGATTGTGAGGGCTGGGATTTGAACCACGCGAAGACGGTCGCTCTCGCGTCGCTCGAGCGCTGTGACTTCTCTCGTTCAAATCCCGCGTCTCGCAGACACGACTCTCACTGTCGTTCGAGTCGGTATGCGAGGGCTGGGATTTGAACCCAGGGACCCCTACGGGAGCGGGTCTTAAGCCCACCGCCGTTGGCCTGCTTGGCTACCCTCGCACAGAAGGCAATCAGTCGTTGTCCCGGGGTGGGGATGTGCGTTTCGGTGTGCGCTCGAGCCACCTACGAAAGTTGCCTACCAGTCGACGCTCAGCGTGCCGTCGCCGTGGGGGTCGGGTGCGATTTCCTCGTCAGTGCGGCGGTCGACGACGTGGATACAGCCATCGTCTTTCTTTGCGGGACAGACCTCCGCGGCGCGGACGTTGTGCTCGAGGTCCTCCTCGCTAATGAAGTATTCCTCGGGCTGGGCCATGCCCGAGGCGATGGACATCTCCCAGTTGTCGCTGACTTCGGCGCATTTGCCTGCGCCGAAGCATTTGTTGGCCTCGAAGATGATCTTGTAGGGTTTTTCTTCGATCGGTGGCGCGTCGCTCGAGCCGACGTCGCTAGCGCGTTGAATGCCGTCGTCGCTCATTGGGTCATACTTCGACTGAGCCGTCTTTCGCGTTACGGTTGGGACGAATGAGAGAGACGACCTACGCTGAGACCTCGGCTTTCGGTTTCGGCAAGTCGTAGTTGACGCCGGTCAGTTCCCTTGAGACGGCCCACAACCGACGGGCCGTCTCCTCGTCGTAGGAGCGCTCCGAGGAGGCCTGGCGTTCGGGCGTCCCGCGCATGTTCATGAATCCGCCGGGGCCGTAGTACGCGCCACCCTCGGCCTCGGGCGCGGTCGCAGCGTACAGCGTCGGGAGCGCGCCCATCGCGGCCGGCTGGGCCAGCACCGTGTTCATAACCCACATCCCGGCTTTTCGAAGGGGGCTGCCGCGCTGTTCGGGGCCGTGAAACTGCAACTGCGTGTCCGCATAGCCCGGATGGACAGCGATACTCCTAGCGTTTGCATCTGCCGTCAGCAGTCGGCGCTCGAGTTCGTACGCAAAGAGCACGTTCGCCAGCTTCGACTGGGCGTAGGCATCCCACGGGTCGTAGGACTCCTCGTGCTGGAGATCGTCGAAATCGATCTCGCCGCGCTCGTGGATGCCGCTCGAGACGGTGACGATCCGCGACTCGGATGTGTCGTGGGGATGGAGGTTCTCGAGCAGCAGCCCGGTGAGCGCGAAATGTCCGAGGTGGTTGACGCCAAACTGGGTCTCGAAGCCGTCTGCGGTCTCCGCGCGCGGGATCGCCATGACGCCCGCGTTGTTGATCAGGACGTCGAGGGCCGTGTCGCCGAGTCGGTCGGCGAACGCACGGATCGACTCGAGATCGCCCAGATCGCACGCCTCGACGCGCAGGTCGGCGTCGGGGACGTCCGCGCGCACGTCCTGCGCCGCATCCTGGCCCCGCTCTGTGCTCCGGCAGGCCATAATCACCGTCGCGCCGTTGCGTGCGAGTTCCCGGGTCGCCTCGAGGCCGATGCCGCTGTTCGCGCCCGTGACGACGACTTGGCGGCCCTCCTGGTCGGGAATGTCGTCGGTCGTCCAGCCCATACACGTGGTATGCTACCGCTGCCCTAAAGGCGTGTGCCAACGATCTCTCTCGGTGTGTGCGGCTTCGGCGGGATTGAACGGGCTGCTGACGGGTATTCCAGCGATAAAACAGCGGGTTCGGCAGTTACTCGTAGTTGACCGAGACGGACTCGAGGACGACGTCCTCTTTCGGACGGTCGTTGGCGTCGGTGTCGACGCTGCCGATTTCGTGGACGACGTCCATCCCATCAGTGACCGTGCCGAAGACTGAGTGGCGGCCGTCGAGGGGGGGCTGGGCGTCGAGCGTAATGAAGAACTGCGAGCCGTTGGTGTCGGGCCCGGAGTTGGCCATGCTCAGGATGCCCTCGTCGTCGTGGCGCAGGTCGTCGTGGAACTCGTCGTCGAACTGGTAGCCGGGGCCGCCGCGGCCGGTCTCGGTCGGGTCGCCGCCCTGGATCATGAAGCCCTCGATGACGCGGTGGAAGGCAACGTCGTCGTACAGCGGCTCCCCTTCGACTTCTTCGCCCGTCTCGGGGTCGGTCCAGGTCTTGCCGCCGGTCGCGAGGCCGACGAAGTTGTCGACGGTGCGCGGTGCGCGTTCGTCGTAGAGTTCGACCTCGATGTCACCTTTGTTCGTGTGCAGGGTCGCAGTAACGTCTCCCATACGTCGGGGTCGACGGGACGACTGAAAACGATAGTGGTCTTGCGTCGCGGCCATCGGCGCGACGGCTGTGCATCGTCGTTGACTGGCGACCGGCGGCCGCAGGTACATACCCCCGGCCGTGGAACGACCCGCCATGAGCGACGGCACGCACACGGCGGAACAGGTCACGCTCGATCGATTGCCGTCGGGCGTAGAACTGACGACGACGGTCCACACCTATCGGGGCGGCAAGCCAGGGCCGACGCTATACGTGCAGGCGGCCCAGCACGGCCGCGAAATCAACGGGACGGAGGTTCTTCGGCGGTTTCACGAGCGCCTGCCTCTCGAGTCGCTGTCGGGGACCGTGATCGCCGTCCCCGTCGCGAACCCGCTGACGTTCGATCGGGTCTCCTACACGACGCCGGAGCCGTTCGACAGCGTCAACCCGAACATGAACCGAGTCTGGCCGGGCGACGCCGACGGCAGTCTCCACCAGCGCATGGCAGCCCGCCTCTGGGAGTACGTCACGGCAGCTGACGCCGTCGTCGATCTCCATACGGGCAGCCCCGACATGCTCCCCCACGTCGTCTACAGTGCAGGCGATGATCGATCCCGGTCGCTTGCTGAAGCTTTTGGGACCGACCTCCTGCTGGCTGAACGGGCTGGCGACGACGCGCCGGACGCATGGTCCCAGCGTGATTTCGACGGCAAGCTCCGTGTCACCGCCGCCGACGAGGGGATCCCCGCGATCACGCCCGAACTCGCCCACAACAAGCAGATCCTCGAAGGAGTCGTCACGGACGGCGTCACGGGCTTGCTCGATGTCTGTCGTCAGCTCGATCTCCTTCCCGGCGCGGTACCCGAACGCGATCAGACCGTCGCCCACAATCACGCCGGACAGGTCACTGCCACCGAGTCCGGACTGTTTCGACCGAATCCGACGCTCGAGGTGGGCGACGTGATCGAGGCAGGGACGCCGATCGGCACGGTCTTTCATCCGACGACGTACGAATCGCGCCACGAGCCATGCGTCGACCGCGACGGCCTGCTCTATGCACTCACTCGAGAAGCGACGGTGACCGCTGGCGACCAACTCGCGAGCGTAGCGGTGGTCGACGACGAGAATTTGATCGCGTAATCGGCAGTATCAATCACTCCTCGAGAGATCGACTGTCGCCGAACCGGTCAGCAGCGTCTTGTCTGTGGCCGTCCGCGCCTCGAGTGTCGTCTCGACCGTTCTCGCGTCGGGGTCGATCTCGACGATCTCGCCCGTCGCGATGACGGTGTCGCCGGGGAAGACCCGTGACCGAAATCGGACATCGAAACGCGTGACGTTCCGCAGGTCGAACCAGCGGGTGACGACGCGGGAGGTGATGCCGGCGGTTAACATCCCCTGGCCGAAGACGGTCTCATTGCCCGCGCCCGTCGCGTACGGTTCGTCGTAGTGGATCGGGTTGAAATCACCGCTCGCGCCCGCGTACCTGACGAAGTGTCGGCGCTCGAGATCGTCGACGACAACCGTCGGGCCGCTCTTGCCGACCACGAGTCCGTCGAGGTCGCGGACTCGCTCGAACCCGTCGTCGGTCGGTGACGGAACGTCGCTGTCGGCCGTGACGGCCCCCCCGTTTGGCTCGGCCATGTCGTCCGCTGTGTGCTCATCGGCAACCGCGTCCTCCGTCTCGAGCATGGTGGTCCGCTCGGTGAGCACGCGGTCGTCGTGCTGATCTCTGTACTCGGTCTCGAGGTGGGCAACGGTCATCGTCCCCGCACGGCCCCCTTCGCGCTGGAAGACGTCCGTGAGGGTGGTCGTTCCCTCGAGGACGTCGCCGACGAACAGCGGGCGCTCGTACTCGTGGCTCTGTTCGCCGTGGAGGACGTACTCTGGGTGGAAGCCGAGGTCGAAGCCGGTTTCCTCGACTCCCTCGGGCGTGTGCCGCGGAAACCGGCTGACCTGACTGTAGGTCAGCGGTGCGGGTACGCGGTCGTAGCCCCGCGTTGCAGCGGCCGCTGTGTCGCGAAACACTGGATCATTGGACGTGATCGCGCGTGCAAACTCCGCGACCTTGCCGGCCTCGATGCGGAACGTCTCCGTTGTCACTCGCGAGTCGCCGACCATCGCCTCGAGTTCCGCGAGTGACTTAGTCGGCATCGTAATATCCCCCGGCCGTTTGACCGGTCGTCGCCGACAGTCGTTCCGTCGTGGCGCGGTGCGTGTCGGGTCCGTCCTGTCCGCATCTCATTACCACCACGGTTTGCTGACGGCTGACATAACAGTATTCCCGGTCGCGGCTGCTCGACTGATACGGTTTGCTGTAACTGTTTACCGGAGGGACCGCAGGACCGCTCGCGGTCCCTCCGGAAGTGACTTACAGCAGACCGTATGAAGCCGCTACTCGAGGCCGCTCGAGTGAGTCAGCGAGTCAGCGGATGACGCCCGCGTCGCGGAGGGCAGTTCGCTGTGCCTCGTCGTAGCCCACTGACGCGAGCAGCTCGTCGGTGTGCTCGCCGTGGGCTGGGAGCGACTCGTCGTCGCTGTCGGGTGCGTCCGGTCCTGCAGCTGGGAACCCGACTCGTGGGGGTGCATCGTCCGGCCGTTCGACCAGTCCGCGGGCTTCGAACTGTGGGTGCTCGAGGGCTTCGGCCGGCGTATACACCGGACCGACGACCGTCTCGTCGCTCAGCGTCTCGAGCCACTCGTCTCGCGAGCGGGTCGCGAACAGCTCGGCCAGTTCCTCACGGATGGCTGCCAGTTCGGCTGGATCGTCGGTCTCGTGAACGTCGATGAGGTCCTCGCGACCGACTTCCTCGCAGAACGTGGTCCAGAACTTCTCCTCGAGTGCCGCAAAGGTCACATAGCGGCCGTCGGCGGTCTCGTAGATATCGTACCAGGGTACCGCGCCGGTGAGCGCCGTTTCGCCGGGCCGGGGATCGTCGCCGGTCAGCGCTTCGTAGGAGAGCGCCTGCGAGAAGGAGGCGACCACGTCGGTCATGGCGATGTCGATGTACTCCCCGCCGGTGCCGAGTTCGCGCGAGAGCAGGCCGCCGACGATGCTGAACGCCGCGAACAGGCCACCGCCGAAATCGCTGATCTGGTAACCCGGAATCTGCGGCGGTGTCGACTCGTTCTCGCGAGTCATATCGAGCAGTCCAGCGACGCCGACGTAGTTGAGATCGTGGCCCGCGCGGTCTGCGTACGGACCGGTCTGGCCGTAGCCCGACAGCGAACAGTAAATCAGGTCTGCGTTGTACTCGGTCAGCGTCTCGTAATCGATCTCGAGGCGGTCGGCAACGCCCGGTCGGAACCCCTCGAAGACGACGTCGGCGTCTTCGACCAGCCGGTAGAACGCGGTCCGGCCCGCCTCGGATTTGAGATCGAGTGCGACGCTTCGCTTGCCGCGATTGACGCTGTCGAACAGCGCGCCGACCTCGCGGTCGGTCATCGGCGGCATGTGTCGGGCGTAGTCGCCCGTCTCGGTGTCTTCGACTTTTATTACGTCAGCACCCGCGTCGGCGAGCAGTTGCGTCGCGTACGGCCCCGGGAGAAGGCGGGTCAGATCAAGTATCTGAACAGAATCGAGTTGCATGTGCTCACGTAACGGGCCGTTCTCAAAAGCCTACTGGCGCTCTTCGTTCTGTGGACGGCGCTTGAGTCACACCGTTTCGGTCGGCGACGAACGAACCGCGATCGGAAAACAGCGGGAAACTTCCCGGTCTCGTCGACCGCTCAGTACGCCTGTAGCTCCTCGAGGACGGCTTGGGCGCTGCCGTCGGCGATGACTTCGCGGGCCTGCTCGAGGCCGGCTTCCAAGCTGTCGACGTCCTGGCGGGCGTACATCCGGAACGCACCGTTGAGCGCGATCGCGTCGGCGAAGTGGTCGTCGCGCTCGCCGGCGAGGACGGCTTCGGTGATCGCCGCGGAGTCGGCTGCCATCTCGTCGACGGCGAGGTCGTCGCGTTCCATCTCCATGCCGTACTCGGCGGTTTCGATTTCGTAGTCCTCGAAAGACTCCTCGCCGTCGGCTCCCGTTTCGTCCCACTCGGCGACCTTCGTATAGCCGGGACGGATGTCGTCGTAGCCTTCCATCCCCTGGAAGAAGATCGCGCGGGAGTAGTCGAGCTGGTCGCTTTCTTTGATGAGATCGGTCAGCTTCTTCGCGAACGCGAGATGGTAGAACGAGCCCAGGTGCACGTCGGCGTTCGCCGGGTTGGCGACGGTCTCGATCGTGTTGACGAAGGTTCGGACGCCCATCTCGTCGCGACGCTCGAAGAGGTCGTCGATTCCGGGGTTAAACGCGGGCTGATAGTAGAAGCCGAAGCCGGTCTCGTCGACCATGTCGGCGCTTTCCGTTGGCTCGAGTTCGGTCCGGACGCCGAGTTCGTCGAGGACGTGTTTGTACGCCGTGGCCTTCTGGGAGGGGACGTAGTCGCCGGAGTGGACGACGACCGGCGTCCCCGCGGCGGCGGCGACGACGCCGGCACCGACGCCGAGGATGGCGGACGTGTCCTTCCCGTCGTAGTTCGCACCGCAGTCGACCGGATCACACTCGGGCTCGGCGGTCACGACCGACTCCTCGCGCATGACGTCGGTATAGGCCGACAGCTCCTCGGGGTTGTTGCGCTTCCAGCGGTTGGCCAGCCAGAACGCACCGAGGGTGGTGTCCTCGGGCTCGCCCGCCAGAATCCGCTGGAACGCCTCGCGAGCCTGATCGTGGCTCATGTCGTCGGCCGACTTCGGACCCGAACCGATGACCTCCGTCATCAGGCGTTTCAACGGCCATTCGCCGAACGTCTGGGATGCCTTCGCCATGTGCGGACGTTGGCACGGACGGCGCAAAAACCCCCCGTTTCCTGTATCCTGCCGGGAAACAGTCCGTGAACGCCCGCTCACGTCTCGAGTGTGCGCGGTGTCTAAACCGGCCAGCATCGAGATAGCACCCCGAATCCACCGGCGATGTCGACGACCGAGGAGTCCCGAAAGCGATACGGGGGCCGTCTCCCTAGAACGGCCAATGAGTACCCTGTCGGGGAACTGGCGTGAGGCCATCGACGACGTGGACGCAGCGCTGATCGACGGCTACCAGAGCGGCTTCCCGATCGAAGACCGGCCGTTCCGCCGGCTCGCTGCCGACCTCGAGATCGACGAATCGGACGCGGTCGAGCGCGTTCGGGCGCTCAAGGAGGCGGGGATCGTCCGCCGGTTCGGTGCCGTCCTCAACCCGCCGGTGATCGGCTCGTCGACGCTCGCTGCCGTCCAGGCTCCCGAAGACCGTTTCGACGAAATCGCGGCGATCATCAACGACTACCGGCAGGTCAACCACAACTACGCCCGCGACCACGAGTGGAACATGTGGTTCGTCGTCACCGCCGGGTCACAGCAGCGACGCGACGAGATCCTCGCGGAGATCGAGGCCGAAACTGGCTGTGAGGTCCTCAACCTGCCGATGTTGACCGACTATTACATCGACCTCGAGTTTCCCGTCGTCAACAGCGACCGCTTCGCCCGCGAGTCACTCGAAGATCGCACCGATTCGTCGGCCACCCGGATCAGCGAGGAAGCGACCGGCGATCTCTCGGCGCTCGAGGCCGATCTCTTGCTCGAGATCCAAGACGGCTTTCCGCTCTCGGCGACGCCGTATCGCGATATCGCCGACAACATTGACGCCCCGATCGAGGACGTCCTCGAGGCAGTCGATAGGTTGCTCGCAAACGGCTGTATCAAACGGATCGGCTGTATCATCAACCACGTCGTGACCGGTTTCGACGCCAACTGTATGGTCGTCTGGGACGTCCCCGACGAGAACTTAGACGAGTGGGGCGAGCGTGCGGGTGGCTTACCCTACGTGACCCTATGTTATCACCGGCCGCGCAGGCCCGACCAGGAGTGGCCGTACAACCTATTTACGATGATTCACGGCCGCGATCCCGAGGCCGTCGACGCGAAGATCGACGAACTCGCAGCCGACTATCTCCCCGTCGACCACGAGCGACTCTACTCGACCGAGACGCTGAAGCAGACGGGTGCACGCTACGATGACCTGATCGGCACCTAACGCTCATCTCGGCGACTGAGATCAGACAGCCACTCGCCCGGCGGAGCGGTCGGAACATGTATGTCTCCGACACATACCAAATAACCTTGGAATAGTCTCTTTAAATCCGCGCCCCAACAGACGGATTGCACCGCAAGGTGCGCCATGTGTGGGGTCCACCACCGCTTACCATTCGAGCCCCCACACAGCGGCTTCCGATTCTGGAAGCGTCTCCTCATAGAGCGACGACCATAATAAATGATTTTGCCCCTCTCGAGCGAGGTGTGTCGTCGATGACGCGGCGTTCACCCTGCGCTGTTGATACTGCCGGACAGAACGACGTGACGATCGGTCGCCTGCGGCCGTCACCGGTGGAGACGGCCGCGAATCCGCGACTGACTTCGTATTGACTGCTGTCCGACAGTATGAGCGATGCTGCCGTCACAGCGACGGTGCTACTGTGGCCGCTCGAGTGCCTCCGCCACGACCTCGATCGGCGTCGGTGGCTCCTCGGGTGCGCCAGGGCGGTTCTCGAGTTGGGTCCGACAGGAGGCCCCCGGCGCGACGACGCGGTCGCCGTCGCTGTCGGCGACCTGCTCGTAGAGGATCGCGGCGATGGCGTCGCTCATCGAGGCGTGTTCGGCCTCGTAGCCGAAGGAGCCGGCCATCCCACAGCAGCCCGAATCGAGGGGATCGACGGCGTAGCCCGCCCGTCGAAGCACGCCGACGGCGTGGTGGTCTTTCGCGACGGACTTCTGGTGGCAATGGCCGTGGTAGACGAGCTGTTGCTGGACTGCCGCAGGGTCGAAGTCGATGGCCTCGTCCAGCCGGAACGTATCGATGTATTCACAGACACCGTAGGTAGCGTCGGCGACCGTTTCGGCCGCATCGGACGTGAGCAGATCGAGATAATCGGACTGGAACATGACAGCATCGGAGGGTTCGATCACGACCACGTCCCAGCCGGCGTTGACCTGCGGTGCGAGCGCGGTCACGTTCTCGCTGGCCGTCGTCCGCGCTTTCTCGAGAAAGCCCTTCGAGAACGCCGGGCGTCCGGTGTCACCCAGTCCGTCTGGGACCCTGACGTGGACGCCCGCGGCCTCGAGGACGCGGACGGCCGCCTTCCCGGCGTCGGGATGGTTGTAGTTGGTGTAGGTGTCGGGATAGAGCACGACCGTACGGTCGGCGTCGGCCTCGGCAACGCGCGCGCCGCCTCGCTCGTCGAACCAGTCGCGGAACGTCTCGGCGTGGAACGTCGGCAGCGACCGGCTCGCATCGATCCCGACGGTGGCCTCGAGTAGCTTGCGGGCGCCCGGCACCTTCGCCGCGACGTTGGAGACGGGGGCGAGTCGACTCCCCCACTTCGAGAGCGTCGCGACGTTGGCGAAGAGCCGATCGCGCAGGGTCGCGCCGTTGCGCTGGTGGTACTCGTGGGTGACCTCGGCTTTGAGCTTCGCCATGTCGACCTCGCTCGGACAGTCGATGGCACAGCCCTTGCAGCCGATACAGAGGTCCATCACCTCCTCGACGAACTCGTCGGAGACGGCTTCGCCCGGCTCGAGCCCCCCGCTCATGGCCTGCCGGAGCGCGTTCGCCCGGCCCCGGGTCGCCGTGATCTCCTCGCGGCTGGCCCGGTAGGTCGGACACATCACGCCGCCGGTGGTCGACTGTTCGCCGCGACAGCCGCCACAGCCGTGACAGAGTTCGACCATGCCCTGCATGCCGTTGTCGTTGTCCCACTGGAGAGCAGGCTCGAACCCCGCCTCGAAGTCGTAGTCGGGGTCGAATCGCAGATGCTCCCGCAGATCGGTGGGGTCGTCCTCGCGGAAGACGACTTGGCCTGGATTCAGCAGCCAGTCAGGGTCGAAGGCAGTCTTGAGGTCCTGGAAGGTCTCCCAGAGTTCGTCGCCGTAGAGCTTGTGATTCCACTGCGTGCGAGCGCGACCGTCGCCGTGTTCTCCCGAGACCGACCCGCCCAGCTCGACGACGAGGTCCGTCACGTCGGCGGCGATCCCGTGGAGTTGCTCGAGGCCGACCTCCGTCTTCGTATTGACCAGCGGCCGGACGTGAAGCACGCCAGGGCCGGCGTGCGCATAGAACGTGGCGTAGGTGTCGTGAGTCTCGAGGATCTCCTCGAATCCCTCGACGAACTCGGGGAGGTGCGCGGGTGGGATCGCAGTGTCCTCGATAAAGGAGATGTGCTTCGCGTCGGTCGTCCGCGAGAGCAAGATCGGGAGGCCGGACTTGCGGAGCTTCCAGAGCTTCGCGCGTTCGGCCTCGTCGTAGGCCTCGAGCGCCTCGATCGCGCGCGTTTCGGCGTCGCTGTGTGGCACATTGGCGGCCGGCTCGCCGGTGGGTGTCGCCGACGGCACGCGGTCGGCAAGCAGGCCGGCAACCTGTGCTTTCCCGTGGGCGTCGTCCTCGGCGTAGAACTCGACGAGGAGGACGGCGTTCGTTCCCTCGGGCAGGATCTCGGTGACGGGGCCGAACTCCGCGGTATCGCGGGCGAGATCGATCAAGACGTCGTCGAGCACTTCGACCGCGGCGGGGTCGTGTTCGAGGATCGGCTCGACGTCGCACATCGCGGTATGGAGATCGGGATAGCAGAGCACGGTGACGGCCTTCGTCTCGGGAATTGGCTCGAGCGAGACCGTCGCTTCCGTCACGATCGCCAGGGTGCCCTCGCTGCCGGCCAGCAGGCGCGCGAGGTTGACGGTGCCGGGCTCGCCGGTTTCCTCGCCGCCCGGCAGGTCGTCGCCCCGTGCCTCGGCGACGAGCCGATCGAGGTTGTAACCCGAGACATTGCGCTTGAGGTCGGGATAGGCGTCTTCGATGCGGTCTGCCTCTTCGTCGAGAATCCGCTCGACTTCGGCGTAGATCCGCCCCTCGAGGTCGCCGTCGGGATCGGCCCGCTCGCTGATCTCTGCGACGGTCACCTCGCCGAAGCGGGTAACGGTGCCGTCGGCGAGGACTGCCTCTACTTCTTCGATGTAAGCGTCGGTCTTGCCGTACTTCAGGGAGTGTGCGCCGGTCGAGTTATTGCCGATCGCACCCCCGATGGCGCTTTTGTCACGCCACGCGGGGTCGGGCGCGAACTTGAGGTCATGAGGAGCCAACGCTTCGTTCAGCGTGCCCACGATCGTCCCGGACTGGACCGTGGCAGTGCGCCCGTCGGGATCGATCGCGAGAATCTCGTTCATGTGCCGGGTGAAATCCAACACGACGGCCCGGTTGACCGTCTGGCCGGCGAGACTCGTCCCGCCACCCCGCGGGAGCACTGGGATCTCGCGTTCGGCACAGTACTCGAGGATTCCCGCGACGTCGGCAGTCGATTCGGGGAAGGCGACGGCGATCGGCGTCACTTCGTAGGCGCTCGCGTCGGTCGCATACAGTTCGCGAGAGTAGGAGTCGGCTCGGACCTCACAGTCGACCACTCGCTCGAGGTCTGTGACCAGGGCCGGGCGGTCGACGTCGTCGCTCCGGTAGTCGTAGTTCGCTCGCCGGTCGGCGGCCGGGTCGGCGCTCGGCTCCAAAGACATACGTCACCCTTGCGCAGGGGCGACAAAAAGCACCCGCATTATCCCATTAGACGACCGGTACTGGGGCTGTTCGGTCGTCTCGCGTTTCGCTGTCATACGGACTACTGTCAGTCAGTTCCGGCGTCTCCGCGACCCGTCCTGCGGATACACCGGTACATCGGTACAGCAGACCGTATCAATCACCGATATCACAGGAAGGGGTGGTCGGACAGGCGGGGGATCTCGAACCCCCTGTCCGGCACGCGTTTGGTTCTGCAGTGTGATCGAGGTCAAACGTCGCCTCACTGCGTTTCAACGCGTGCGTCCCTGGGGGCCGCCGTTCGCTGTCTCGAACGGCACCCATCTGTACTCGAGGCATAAAAACAAATAATGTGCCTAACTAGTGAGGTATCTGTGCCGATGGCCCCACCAAACCGCAGTCGCCCTCGCTGTCGGCTTCGCGGCAACCAGTGTGCCTTGTGACCGTATCCCGTGGCATTAATCGGAATGTCTATCCCTCTCATTCGAGACGGAAGATGTATGCTGGATTTCGTACAACTCGAGGCCGACCTGGGACAAGAAGAGCGACTCATCCGCGAGACGGCGCGTGAGTTCGTCACAGACCACGTGCGGCCCGACATCGGCGAGCATTTCGAGAACGGGACGTTCCCGACGCAACTCATCCCGAAGATGGGCGAACTGGGGTTTTACGCACCGAACCTCGAGGGCTATGGCTCGCCGAACGTCTCGGAGACGGCCTACGGGCTGGTGATGCAGGAACTCGAGGCTGGGGATTCCGGCATCCGCTCGATGGCGTCGGTCCAGGGTGCGCTCGTCATGTATCCCATTCACGCCTACGGCAGCGAGGCCCAGAAAGAGGAGTGGCTGCCGGCGCTGGGTGAGGGCGAGGCAGTCGGTTGTTTCGGGCTGACGGAACCCGAACACGGCTCGAACCCGTCGGCGATGGAGACCCACGCGGAGCGCGCCCCCAACGGCGATGGCTACGTTCTGAACGGGTCGAAGACGTGGATCACGAACGCGCCGATCGCCGACATCGCCGTCGTCTGGGCGCGCGATCGGTCGGCTACCGACGACCCCGTCCGCGGGTTCCTCGTCGAAACCGACCGCGACGGTGTCACGACGTCCGAAATCGACGGCAAGCTCTCGATGCGCGCATCGATCACCGGCGAGATCGGATTGAACGACGTCTCCGTGCCCGCGGCGAACGTTCTCCCCGGCGTGTCCGGTATGAAAGGGCCGCTGTCTTGTCTCACACAGGCCCGGTATGGCATCGCCTGGGGTGCCGTCGGCGCGGCACGGGACTGCTTCGAGGCGGCCCGCGACTATGCCACCGAGCGCGAGCAGTTCGGCGGTCCGATCGGCCGGTTTCAGCTCCAACAGGGAAAACTCGCGGAGATGGCCACCCAGATCACGCTTGGCCAGCTACTGGCCTACCGACTGGCCGACCTCAAAGAACGCGGCGAGTTGCGCCCCCAGCACGTCTCGATGGCCAAGCGCAACAACGTCCGCATGGCCCGCGAACAGTCACGCGTCGCCCGCGAGATGCTTGGTGGCAACGGCATCACGACCGACTACTCGCCGATGCGCCACCTCGCGAACCTCGAGACGGTCTACACCTACGAGGGGACCCACGACATTCACACGCTGATCCTCGGCGAAGACCTGACTGGGCTGCAAGCGTACCAGTAGCCCGCGTCGACGGCCGTGCTGAAAATGGCTCTCTCTGCCCTTTTCGGATCAACAACGTCGTTTTGCTCGTGTTGCGCGAGCCGTTACTGCTGGTGTTTCCCTCGTCGTCGTTCGACACGTCCGAGCTAGCGTCCTGACAGCGGACGAGGTCCTCGAACGCGCTCGTCCGTTCTCCTTCCTGCCAACGGCTCGAAATAATAGCGGTAGCTCGAGAACGTGCTCGTCGCAACTGATAGGAAACTCGTCGCAAACCTTCAGCTCACGAGTTTGCTCGTCGGAAAACCAGTGGGCCAACTCGGATTTGAACCGAGAGCCTCCACCTTATCAGAGTGGCGCTCAACCTAATTGAGCTATTGGCCCGCGTCGCCTGCTTCGCACTCGGTAGTTGCTCGGTGGGACGTTTAAACGTTTCTTTCTGGAAGTCCCGTGCGAACCGCTACCGGGCAAAGGGATCGTCGTCTCGGTCGTCAGTGTGCTCGTCACCGAAATCGATCGTATACGAGTCCTCGCTGTCGTCGCCGTCGACGGTATAGTCGTCGTCGCCGAGGTCGTAGGTTCCGCCAGCAGTCGAGTCAGTTCGTCCTTGCGCCGTCTCTTGGTCGGGGAAACCGAACGTCCAGACCTTCCCACTGGCGAATCCGCTGGTTTTCTTGTCTGCGTACGGCACGATCACGAAGCGTTTGAGCGCCGCCCGAATCGGAATCCGTGTCACTGGCACGGCCAGCAGGAAGCCGATGGCGTCGGTCACCAGTCCCGGCGTCAGCAGGAACGCACCGGCGGCGATCAGCAAGCCGCCGTCGAGCAGTTCGTCGGTCGGCGGCTCGCCACGCACCATCGAGCGTTGCATCTTCCGGAGCGTTCGCCGCCCTTCGGCTCGCACGAGGAGCATACCCACCAGGCCCGTCAGGACCACCAGCAGCACCATCCCGACCCAGTTGAGGAAGCCAAACTGAGTGACGATCACCGCGAGTAACACGGCGTCGAGAAACGGGATGAGCAACAGCGCGAAGATCCACCAAGGCATACCACACTCTAGCCGCCGAAGGGTGAAAGTCCTTTACTCTCGTCACAGCAGGGTCCGGCTCGAGGCGCGATCGGACACGCCGACGCAAACTCACATGTCGGGAGCGAAAGCGAACGAAGGGCTTACCCCGGCGACTCGCCTCGCTCCGATATGGACGATCCAACGCGCGTCGAGTGGCGCGAGTGGGGCCAAGCGGCCTTCGATGAGGCGGCAGCGGCCGATATCCCTGTGTTGCTCTCGCTGACTGCGACGTGGTGTGATCACTGCCACGAGATGGATGCTGAAACCTACGCGGAGCCTCGCATCGCGGCCAACATCAACGATAGTTTCGTGCCCGTGCGAGTCGATGTCGACCGGCATCCGCGCGTCCGCGACCGATACAACATGGGCGGGTTTCCCTCGACGGTCTTTCTTGCACCCAACGGCGAGGTCCTGACGGGTGCGGGCTATCTCGGTCCCGACGGGATGCGCCAGGTCCTCGATAGCGTTCGGACGATGTGGCAGACCAACGGTAGCGGCGCAGCGCGTGTTCCGCGGCCGTTGCGGGAGGACAACCCGCCGGCAGGCGAACTAACGCCGGCGATCGAACAGGCCATGCTGGGCCAGCTCTCGGAAACGTACGACGAGACCGCCGGCGGCTGGGGTCAGGAACCGAAGTTTCCACTGCCGGACGCCCTCGAGTTCGCGCTCAAACGCGACCGGGAGATGGCGCTGCGGTCGTACGACGCCGTCAGTGCGAACCTGTTAGACGAGTACGAGGGCGGTTTTTACCGGTTTGCGACCGACCGCGACTGGTCGGGGCTGCAACACGAGAAACTCCTCGATTCTAACGGCGCGCTGGTGCGTGCGTTCGCAAACGCCTACCTCCTCACGGGCAAAGACGAATACCGCGAGCCTGCCGAGCGCACGATCGACTATCTGACCGCAACGCTATGGAACGGCGATGCCGACGCCTTCGCGAACAGTCAGGCACCTGGCGAGGACGATGCTCACAGCCTCGACGCGACCGACCGGGCGAGCGCCGACGAGCCGCCGGTTGACGACGGCGTCTTCGCCGGCCCGAACGCGCTCGCGATCGAGGGTCTGCTGACCTACTATGCGTATACCGACGACGAGCGCGCCCGCCGATACGCCGAACGCGCACTCGCGACTCTTCGTGAGGACTTACTCGTCGACGGCGTCGTTGCCCACTCCCTCGAGAACGCGGCGAGCGCTGACGACCCTGTCTGTCTCCTCACGAATCAGGCCCGTGCGCTGGGCGCACTGACGACGGCCGCGAGCACGATCGATCCGTCCGTCCTCGCGGACGCAACGGCGATTGCCGACGCAGCGATCGATCGCTTGCACGACGGGGACTCGTTCCTCGATGGCCCTGTCGAAGGCGTCGGCCTACTCGATCGGCCCCTGCGACCGCTCGACGCGAACGTTGCGTTCGCCGACGGGCTGCTCGAGCTGGCCGTCCTCACCGGCGAGGACCGCTACCGCGAGCGTGCCCGCGAGACGCTCGAGGCTTTCGCAGGGGCCAGCGACCGCTTTGGCGTCCAGGTCGCACGCTACGCGACCGCAGCCGCCCGGTTGCTCGAGGGGCCGCTCGTGCTCCGCGTCGCTGCCGAACCCGGCTCGGACCTGCACCGCGCGGCGCTCCGACTCGCGGACCACGAGAAGGTGGTCGTTCCCGATGCCGACGGGCTCGAGGCTGGAACGGCACGGGCCGAACGGAGAGACCGTGTGTCTGAACCTGCCGAAACCCCAGCGGCGTTGAGCGAGCGCGTCCAGGCCGTCCTCGATTGAGACGGACTCCTGTCGATCAGTGCCGGTGCGACCGCGACCGTCCTGCGGTTGTACCGGTGCATCGTTACAGCCGACCGTCTCACTCGTGGACGTCGTACGACTCGACCAGCGCCAGGAGTTCTCGTTCCAGTTCACCGCCAACAAACTGAACGTGCCCCGTTTTAGCCTCATAGTCGATTATCCGAGCCTCGTCCAGTTTTGGAAGATGGGTATGGTGAAGTGCGATCCGGACGCGTTGTCGGTGTTCGTCTGACTCCCGTTTCGCGTCTTCGTCCTGAACCCGGTCTGCAACGCGATCGACGAGCACATCGTATTCCAGTGTCTTCTCGGAGGCGTTGTCCAACGCCTCGAGGGTGGCACGTCGATGTTCGTCCGCTACTGCCGACAGAACCGTATCGGGAGAGATCGGTCTCTCACGCCCCGAAGAACCGGAAACCGCATCAATTGACTGGATATCACGCGTCCCCAGCTCTCGACTCTCATCCATACTCACATAGTGGAGACCCAACTGTCTGGTCCTGTCCCATGGTGTATAATGGGAACAGTCAGTCCACTTGCGCCGCTGACTCGGGAGTGAGAAGTGCGTACCTCCCGAACGTGCCGATGGCACGACGCAGTCGCTCCGTCACTGCCTGATCGGAAATTCCCAACTCGTCAGCTAACTCCGCGGTCGTACAGCCTCGTGGTATGTCGTAGTATCCCATTCGAACGGCAAGCGTAAGCGCTTCTCGTTGGGGCTCACTCAAGCCGTACCACGGACCAGACTCGGGGTCCGTTGGATTGTATATACGGATTATCTTCAGGGAGATGTGCGCGTCCTCACAACAGTCCTGGCACTGACTCAGTGCCTCGCGGTTCGAGAATCGTATCTCGAGATTCCACCCTTCCGGTGATCCAGTAGCACCCAGTATTTGCCCGTCGTGTTCCAAGATACATTGAAAAAGGTGGTCTTGGCTCGCATCCCAGTTGATCCTGAACAGCGTCCGATCGTCGAACACGTCCACCTCCGTGACACTGCTGACAGTTGGATAGCGTTCGACGGTATCGAGAAAGCCGTTTTCGACCGGTTCGTAGACCCAGAAGAGCGGTACGGTCGCGTCCCCACTCGGGACGAGCGTTTCGAGTTCGATTGCCGACGCTTGCTCTAGACTGAGGATTTGTCCGAGTTCAAAATCATCGGACGGGATACGAATTTCCGTTATCACACTCATGCTCGCTTGTGAGACTAGATTGCTCGGTCGTACAAAAGGAGATGACATGGTACACCATGGCTGCTGGATACCAAACGGACTCCCCGCTCGCAGCGCACACTATACCGGCCAACAACTGTGTGTTGCCGCTTCTCGAAGCTATGATACTGCTGGACAGAACGACGTGAAGCCGGCCGCACATATGCGGCCGTCACCTATGGGGACGGCCGCGAATTCGCGACCGGCTTCGTATTGACTTCTGTCCTGTAGTATGANGAAGCCGGCCGCACATATGCGGCCGTCACCTATGGGGACGGCCGCGAATTCGCGACCGGCTTCGTATTGACTTCTGTCCTGTAGTATGAGACACCACCCATGCCGGTTATTCGTCTGCTAGACGAAGGCTCCCGCATGGCGACTGTGATGGAGTTTACGAGTCCGGTAGCGGAGTTTCCACTGGGGAGTGTATTCGAGAATTTGCCGGGTGTGACCGTCGAACTGGAACGACTGATCCCACACGAGACGCTGATTATCCCGTATTTTTGGGTGCGTGGTGCAGAAACGGAGGACATCGAAGCGTCGTTCGAGGGACATTCCGGCGTGAGCAACATCCGACTGGTCGATCGCGTTGAAGACGAGTATCTCATGCGTGCCGAGTGGGAGTCAGAGTACTTCGGCATCTTGAGTGCGCTTGCCAAGGCCAACGTTGTCGTGCTTTCCGGGACTGGAACGAAAGACGAGTGGCGATTCGAGGTGCGAGGCGAGAGTCAGGAGGCAATCGCCGAGTTTCGAGAGTACTGCCAGGAAAACGACATCCCGATAGCGATCACCGCGGTTCACGCCATGCTTCCGATCCAGGGAGAGGGCTATGAGTTGACCGAGACCCAACGCGAGGCACTGATATTGGCCTACGAACGGGGCTACTTCGACACCCCACGCGAGACGTCGCTCGAAGAGGTCGCTGACGAGCTTGGTATCACCCAGCAGTCACTATCGTCACGTCTTCGACGCGGGCATCGACGCCTCATTGGAGCGACGCTTAGCAGTTCGGCGTGATCGTTCGGATAGGATTCTTTCTTAAACCCTCTGTATAATCAGCACCCCTATTGAACCGATCCAGACAGCTAGAATCAGGCGAGATGAACGCAACAGTTTCTGGGGTTGGAGTCGAATCGGTCGAGTACACTCCGGAATCTGGGACTGTTCGCACCCAGTTCGATCAAGAGAAGACACCTGCGAGCATGGCTGTTATCGCAACGCTGGCAGATGTAATGGACACTGATCCGGTTGATCTGACCCCGCTCCATTCCACTGTTGACCCTGAAGAGTTAGATTCGTTCGTCCGGGTTCGCAACGGGGCAAACGGAGATACCCACAGTGCATTCACTCATGAGGGCCACGCGATAACCGTACACAGCTACGGTGTGATCGCCATCACACCAGACACGAACTCACAACGGAAAAATACGGCAGGGGCAAGGGAAGATGACGTCTGAGGAGACCTCGCTTACGTCGAAGGAGGAATTGAACGCGGAGCTGAAAGCGCTCCTTCGCAGGGCCTACGAGGGTGGAATTGATGTGGAGGGGGGATTCGAATGTCGGAATGGGGTCGAACATCCTGACTGGGACGTGATCGTCACGGAAGTCAAAAAGAACGAGCAGTCGGAGTGACCGACGACGAGGGAGACCGATCGTAGCAGATAACAGGTCTGTGAGAGAGGAACGCCGTAACGACGATCGCATCGAACGGGTGCTCTCAGCACAACAGTGGCAAGTATTACGTGCGCTACTGGACGAGAGTGCGATGTCTGCAGATCCGATTCTTCGAAAGGGAGAGACTCTTGGCTCCGGGGAGTATCTCACGATCTGTTACGAACTCCATCACGTTCTACTCCCCGAATTAGCGGACATGAGACTCGTCGAGTTCGACAGGTTCAAAGACAAAGTACGGCGAGGACGGAGATTCGACGAGGGACGTCGATTTCTCGAACAGATCGCTGACGATCATGACAAGTAACATGTGCCTGTAAGCGCTTCGCTGCTGACTCTCTCACTCCTAGACTGGTATTCGACAGGCTGCCGTTCGGCTCGAACCTGTCGATACCGTTCACCGCTCAAACCACCCGAGCGTTTATACCGCTTCGGTAGGTTCGTGTTTGATATGGCCACTCTTAGAGATCTCGGGCTTTCCGAGTACGAAGCGCGGGCTTATCGAGCGCTGCTCACGACAGGTCCCACAACGGCAAAGGAGTTGTCGCGAGCCAGCGACGTGCCGATGGGACGGATCTACGACGTGCTCAATAGCATCGAGCAGTACAATCTGGTGCGCAGTCAGACCGCCAGCCGACCGAAGAAGTACGTCGCCGTCGAGCCCTCGACCGCGCTCGATCGGCTCCTCGAGGACAAGAAACGCGAACTCGAGGAAGAGGCCGAACAGTACGAATCGATCGTCGACGACCTTTCCGACGAACTCGACGCAGCCGAGCCGGTCGACGAACAGTTCTGGACCGCTGCCGTCGGCCCCGAGGAGACGCGCGATCTGCTCTTAGAGCGGCTCGCGGCGGCCGACAACGACATCGTGATGGTGTCGGCACATCCCTCCCCACAGTGGAACATCGAGGCCGTCAGTGAGAAAATCAACGCACAACTCGAGGACGCACTCGATAGGGGTGTCTCGATCGATCTCTTGATGACCCGCGACATGGTCGCTTCCCTCTCCGAAGCGGTCGGCCGCCGCTACCGGGAAACCTTACAGCAACGGACGGCGTTCAACGTCCGGACCCACGACGATCTCACGGGCTCGTTTAACATCATCGACGGCGTCGAGGTCTGCATTCAGGTGCCGAACCCGCTGTCCTCGGGCGAGGCCTTTGGCATGATCGACCTCAAGGATCCGGAGTTCGCCGCGAACGTCCACGAGGAGTTCGTTCCGCGCTGGGAAGCGGCTGAGCCCCTCGAGTTCTAGTCGCTGATCTCCTCGCGGAGCGTCCCCAGATCGACAACGCGCTCGGCGTGGGCGTTGTGCTGGTGGATCGACTCGTCGTTGGACTGGGCCATCGTGATCACCGCGTCGTCTGGCAGATGATCGAACTCGTCGACGACGCCTTCCGCCATTGCACGCACGCAGTCCTCGACGAACTTCGCGTCGGCGTGGGCCTCGTAGGTCATGTGATCCTCGTCGGGTCGCTTCGCGAGGTTGTAGATCCGCGCGCTCATCGAGTCCCGCGCGATATCGATGACGTCGTTGAGATCGACTTCAGGGTCGCCACCCGCCTCGACGGTCAGCGTGGCGTGGCCACGCTGGGAGTGGCCCGGCTGTGGCACTTCCTCTAAGAATTCGGTGATCGTCTCTTCCTCGACGCCCAGATCCTCGAGCGTCTGTTTCGCGCGGGAGGCGGACATCCCCTGTGAGCAGGGACAGACGGTCATGCCGGTGACCTGTGCGCCGATCTCCTCGCGGGTGCCCTCCTCGGTCGCCGTCGCCGAGGCCACGATATCGACCATGTGTTGGGTCTCGCGGTCGCTTGCCGGCGTCTGCTCGCGGCGCATGAATTCGGCTTCCATCGAGACCTCCGCGCGCGAGGTGTAGTCGTGTTTCTCGAGCAGCCGTTCGGCGGCCTCACCGCAGACTTCCTCGACCCCGTAGGCCTCCTCGCGGGTCGCGTCCTCCAAGATTTCGTCGATGACCTCCATGTTGCGGCTCATGTCCGCACCCTTGCGCCAGGCTGGGAGGTCGACGAAGACCTCGAACTCGGCGGTGAGGACGATCGGCCGTTTGTCCTCGCGGGCGATCTTGACGAGCTTGTCGACGCCGGTGACACCGACCTGGCTCAGACCGACAGTCACGTCTGGCGACGTCGCCTGCACGTCCGGCAACTGATGACTCATTGGCCGCATTCAGGGCAGCGTCCGATTCAAGCTTTCGGAACCGGGAGTATTACAGTGGGGCGTCTCGGCACTAGCTCGAGCCATCGGTTCTTTAAGTGTCTCTGGTTACAAGGTAGAGCTATGACGGGAGATCGTCGCTTCTCGAATTCTCACACCGTCGAGCGACAGGTGTGTCCGTGTCTCGAGTAGCAGAGAACGAGTCAGGTTCGGCGCTCGTCTTCCTTTAAGTGCTTCTGGTCACAAGGTGAAGATACGACGGGAAGACGGCCGTTCTCCTGACTGCTGGTTCGGTAGTGACGATGTCGGTTCGTTCATACGGTCGTCATCGTGACGTGTCTACGCACGTCCGCTGGTTCTTTAAGTCCCTCTGGTCACAAGGTGAAGCTACGAAGGGCATTCGGCACCCGGTCTTCTCTCGTCTTCCGCGCCTCGAGCCACAGTTATGGCCGCTGTCCCCAACCACGTCCACGAGACCGTCACCGACCACCTGACGACCATCGAACGCGAGCACGATGTCGCGGTCCCGCTGGCGGTCGCCCGCGGGAGCCACGCCTGGGGTGGGGCGAGTCCAGACAGCGACTACGACGTCGGCTTCGTCTTCGTGTCGGCCGATCTGCGTCGGTACGCACACCTCGAGCGTCCACCCGAGACCATCGTCGAAGATCGCGGCGCGTTCGAGTACCAGGGCTGGGACGTGCGGACGTTCGCGCGGTTGCTCGCCGATTCAAACGAGGGTGCGATCGATCTGTTGCGCAGTCCGATCAGCTACCAACGTGCGTACGACCCCGACGAACTCGCCACCTACATCGAACAGACGTACAATCCGATCGATCTCTATCATACGTGGCGCGGCATTGCGACGAGCAACTATCGCAAGTACATCTCGCATCATTTGGTCCGCAGTGATGACGAACTCTTTCCGATCGTCGAGGCAGACGACGAGACGTACCTCGTCGAGACCGACGACGGCACGATGACGGTATCGGCCGACGACGAGCGATTTCAGGAGACACAAACGAAGCCCACGGTCAAGCGAAACCTGACGATCTACCGTGCGGCGATGGCCGCCCGCTATCTCAAAGCGACCGGCGAGCGCGGCACACACGATCTGCCGGCGCTCGCGTTCGAGACGTTCCTCCGCGAGCAGGCACCTGCGGTCTTCGATCCCGAGCGGATCGAGCGTGCCCGCGAGTTGCTCGAGCGAAAACGGGCCGGCGAGGGCAACGCCACGATCGGTGACGCAGTCGGCCGCGCGTTTGCACATCCACCGAAACGGATCGATCCCGACGTGCATGCACGGGCTGGTCCCGATCCCACGCGGCTGGATGGGTTCATCGACGAGGTGATCGACGCGGTCCAGTAGTCCGTCGGTCCCGTCTGTTCTTTAAGTGGTTCTTGTCACAAGGTGAAGCTACGAAGGGCTTTTCGCCGGCCGATCGTCTCGAGACACGAGCCACAGCACCGGTCGTTGTCCCCGTTCGGACTCGACTTGTTAGCGATCCTGTCAGTCGAATTGATACGCGAGACGTGCGGAGCGAGCCTTTTTCACGCTCCCCCTCCGAGCGACAGGTGATGCACGACGACGGTGCCGACCCTGGTCGCCCCCCTGTGGCGGGTGGGACCAGCACGGACGGCGTCGAGTACGATTCCGATCGTGAGCGACGCCTCGAGACCCGGCCCGGTTCCGGGGCGCTCTCGCGGGCGGAGGTCCAGCGCGATTCGACGGTTCGCCAGTGGGGCGTCGTCACGCCGAGTGCGACCGTTATCGGCCGCGCAGAGTCTCCCGACGCGGACCTCTCCGAAAGCGTCCGCCGCCTCCACGACGAACAGCACGCGGCGACACCGGGCTACAGCGAGCGCGCCCATCGCCTCGATCGGCTCCGAACCACGCAGGCGCTGTGTAACGCCCTCGAGGTGACGCCGTGGCAGCGCGATCTCGCACTCGGCGTCATGGACGAGATCGATCTCACCGAGTTCGGCAGCCAGCGGGCGATCGAGAAGGTTGCGCTCGTGGTGATCCGCCACGTCGTCGACGTCGACCGCCAGCAGTACTTCGGACTCGACGACATCGACGCGCAGGCGCTGTCTGCCGACCGTATGGAAGAGTTGTTCGCCCAGTATCGGGCCCACGACATCACCGACGAGGAGTCGTTCAAGCGCCTCGCGGCCGAGTACGGACTCGATACGACGAGCCTGAATCGCTTGCGCCGCGTCCTGAAATCGCAACTCGACGACGAGCTCCCCGCCTACGGTCGCAACCCCTACCGCGATCCGAACCTGCCTGACGTGACCGGCCAAGACACTGCCGACGCAACCGTCTCCGGAACGGAAAGCTGACCTGACAGTTGCCGGTGAGACGCTTCTCTTGTCCCGTCTCGAGTCCGTCGCTGTGTGCCTATCGAACGCGGGTCGGCACCTCGCGTGACTTGCCCGATCGGGAGTGACTACTCGAGCTTGTCGAGCCCATCGAGGAAGTTCGCCTGTGGGCCGACGAGCGTGACGGCGTCGTCCGCAAGCGAGATCGAGACCGTCGCCGGCGGCTCGAGCCGTTGTCGGTTGCGCCCGTCGCTGATCGCGTAGGCGGTGTCGGTGCCGGAGACAGTGAGCGTGAGTTCGCTGTCGGGTTCGACCACTAACGGCGGCATCGACTCGGTCGCGGCCATCTGCGTGACGACGAGTACGTCGGCCGACGGATGAACGAGCGGGCCGCCTTCGCTCAGGTTGTAGGCCGTCGAGCCCGTCGGCGTGGCGACGAGAACGCCGTCGGCGTGGCTCTCGGCATATTGCTGGCCGTCGACGCGGATCTCGATGGTCGCACCGCCACCGTGGCCCCGTCGGGGACCGTGGACGACCACCTCGTTGAGCGCTGGCTCGAGCGTCCACTCCGTGTCGACGCCCGTCGCCTGCAGCCGCGCCAGTTCGCGTCCCTCGACGGTGCCTGTCTCCTCGAGGTCGGCGACGAGGTCGGTGACGACAGCGAGCGCGTCGTCGGGGGCGACGGCGTTGAGAAAGCCGACTTCGCCCAGATTGACGCCAAGAATCGGCGTGGGGCCGACTTCGCGGGCGACGAACAGCAGCGTTCCGTCGCCGCCGATACTCACGACGAGATCGCGCCCTGCCATCGCGGCGACCGGGACGGCGGTCGCGTCGACCGCCTCGCCAGTGAGCTCGTCGACGACGACGCGTGCGCCCTCGCGCTCTATGGTGTCGACGAGGGTCGCGGCGAGTGCCTGTGCTCGTTCGTTGTTCCGTTGAGCCACGATTCCGACGGCGACGTCCATCGTCGGCGGCTTCCCGCCCCGTGGTCAAAAAGCCACGCTTGTCTTGCTGGGTCCCATGGCCGACGGTCAACTCGCAGTCGTCGCTGTCGATCCAATCGAGATCGCAAACAGCCTGGCGTCGATCCGCAACGAACTCCCGACACTCGTCGAGGCGGTCTGTGTCTTGCTGCTCGTGGTGATTGCCGGGAATCGGGCGAACCAGCGGAACGAAATCTATGATTTCATCCGCGGTTTGAACAATGCGGGCGTTACCACGTTGCTAACGAGCGAAGCCTCAGAGGCGAGGCGGACGCCTCGCGGTATGGTATTGTCGCGTCTCTTACCGATTCCATCGTCTACAAGTACGGTCAATCGGACGACGTCCGCGAGACCAGGCTGGGGAGTCGAAAGGCAGCCACTCCCCGATGCGACCCACTCTCGAGAGTTCCCTCGAGGCGGCTCGGTCTACCAGCACGTGAACCTGTGTTACCATCACTTTCCGGGGCAGTGAACTGTTACGGCGACGGCTGATCTAGTAACAGCGAGTTAGGGTGCCGTTTGGTGTCCATACTTTTGCGGGTACGGACGCCATACCCCCGCATGGCCCAACGGACGACCGCCGACGAAACACTGTCACGAGACGAATTCGCCGCCTACCTTCGGGACCTCGCAGCGGAGTTCGAGCAGGGCGACGAGCAAGTCACCGTTCCGGTCGGGAACAAGAACGTCGCGCTGGCGCCACCGGAGATGCTCGACGTGTCGGTCGAAGTAGTTGAGCGGTCGTCGATGCTTCGCGGAGACCGCGAGACGGTCGACATCGAACTGAGCTGGAAACCGTAATATGGCTGTTGTCGACTCGATCCTGATCTTCGTCCTGAGTCTGCTCGTGGGAACGGTCGGCATCCTCGCGGGCGTGCGACTGGTGGTAGACAGGGATGCGGGCTTTGCGAACGCAGCCATGACTGCACTGATCGGCGCGATCGCGTGGGCGATCACGAGTTTCTTCGTCGGCTGGGTCCCGATTCTGGGTGTGTTGTTGATGCTTGCCGTCTGGGTCGGCGTGATCAACTGGCGCTATCCCGGCGGCTGGGGTACTGCCGTCGCGATCGGCTTCGTCGCCTGGATCGTCGCGGTCGCGCTCGTCTATGCGTTTGCGGTGATCGGCTTTGTCACGCCCGATGCGCTCGGAATCCCGGATGTGTGAGACGATCGGGTGGCCCGCGCGTTCCCACTGCCGAAGATGGAGGGAAACCCCTTTTTCTGTCGGCGCGAGAGGACAGCCTAGACAGCGATGTACGAGACGATTCTGTTCCCGACTGACGGCAGCGAGCACGCGGCAACCGTCGCGGACCACGCGATCGATATCGCGGCCACACGAGACGCCACTCTGCACATTCTCTCGGTCGTCGACGATCGCGCCTTCCTCGTCCTTGACGACGACCGCGTCGAGCGCGTCCGCGAGGACCTCGCGGCGACCGCCCGCGAAGCGATCGACGACGCTGTGACCCGCGCCACCGAACACGACATCGAGACGGAGACGGCAGTCGAGACGGGCAACCCGGCCGAGTGTATCGTCGACTACGCCGCGGACGTCGATGCCGACCTGATCGTTATGGGAACCAGCGGCGACGAGTACGAACGCAACGTCGTCGGCAGCGTCTCACAGCGCGTCGTCCGCGAAGCGCCCGTCCCCGTCACCACTGTCGGCCCCGACGTCGAGAACTGATTCGGGTCCGACCGACGAGCCGGGGTCACGCTTGCTTCGCACCCGATCGCCGATGTGACTAGCCGTTTGCCGTTGCCCTCTTTTCGACGGGGCGGGCCGGTACACACAGTTTGATATGTCTTCTGTCGCTACTGACGGAGACATGCGTCGATCGCTCGTGATCGCGGCCGTCCTGTTCGTTCTTGCGTTCGTGCTCATCGGTGGGCCATCGATGGCACTGTCGCTCTCGTCGAGCCAGCAGCCGACCGCGGACTCACAGTCGGCGTCGAGCCCTGCCGAAACGGACACGCCGGCTCCCGACGTCGTCTCGTTCGATGACTCCGAGAGCGGCTTCTGGGAGTATCTCAGCCCTCGAAAGGGGTTTCAAAAGCGGAGCCCGATCAACGTAATCGTCCGCGGTGACGTCGCGGACGTCGAGCAAGTCCTGGTCGAAGCGAACGACGGCGACTGGTCCGAGATCGATGACTCCGAGGAGGCTGCGGTTCCGGAAACGTATGCTCTCGTTGGCGGGAACAGCTCCGATAACGAAACCCAGTCGATCAACGAAACGCCGCCGAACGACTCGGTCACTGCCGAGGCGAACAACTCGACGCTCAACGCATCGGACGACCCGGCAACCAACACGACCGACGACGCATCGAACGGCCCACGGAGCCGCCTGCCCGAGTTCAACTGGGGAGAGGCCGACGGCGGAACTCGCTACGCCTACGTCGACCCCGGGCCCAACGAGAGCGGCTACTGGACGACCGAAACACGCCAGCTCGAGGACGGCAGCTACTACGGCCAGCGCTATCACATCCGCCTCTACGAGAGTCCGAACGAGGGCGACGACTGGGTCGCCATGCAGACCCACTCCGAACACTTCGACTGGTTTACGCTCCGCCACCGCGTCCACGGCTCACAGGCCGCCCAGCGAAAGGTCGAGTCCAACTTCATGGACCATCCCCAGATCGACGTCGAAGACGACGTACGGCGGATCTATTTGGGGAATAGCAACTCTTCCGATGCCGACGGCTGGGCGACGGTGGTCGATCTTGCCGGCCTGCTCGTCGTGCCCACGCTGGTCGGCATCCGGGCTCGCAGGCGGCGCTCTCACGACTCCGCTGGAGCCGACCACGTCACCGACCGACTGGGCCAGCGAACGGCCGCCGTTCTCGACGATCACCTGACCGACGCCGATGGGCGTCGCCTTGCGGCTGCACTCGCCCGACTCGAGGGTGGCCACTTCGCGCTCGCCTTTGCCATCATCGCCCTGCTGCTCGGTGTGCGGGCGGGTGGTATCGTCCTCGAGCACCGTGCGACGTTTCTTACGCCCCACCAGATCGCCGCGGTACTGTATCCGGTGATCGGCCTCGGTCTCCCGACGGCGACGTACCTGATCGCACGCGGGCTGACACGCCGACTCGACGCCGCCGTCGTCGCCGCGGGCTCGCTTGCGGTCGCGATCTGGCTCGACTACGGCATGCTCGGCGTCGAGACACTGCCGCTCGAGGTCGTCGTCCAGCGGATGCTCGTGGTCGTCGCGCTCGGGCTGCTGGCCGGCGGTGCGGCCAAACGCGCAGCGCGTCCCTCGAGGGTCAACGACATGTTGCTGGTCGGAATCACGATGTGGGTACTGGTGCTGGTCGGCACGCTGTCGGGTCATTTCTGACCTCTGTGGCGTCGATTTATCGGTGAAACGGCTCGTCACTCCTCTGTGAGGCTGGCGTTCTATCGCGGCGAGGCCTTAAGTTCTTGCGCCGTTGTTCTCTACATGACATGGCAAGCCCACCCCGCCAGCGCGAACGTAATCCTGGAACGACAGAACAAACGCAGGAATCAGCGGGTGAGCGTGCCTGCGACGAATGCGGTGGCGGGACCCTCGTCAAAAGCGAAGATCAGGGCGAACTCGTCTGCGACCAGTGTGGCCTGATCGTCGAAGGGACGAACATCGACCACGGGCCGGAGTGGCGCGCGTTCAACCACTCCGAACGCCAGAACAAGTCCCGGGTGGGCGCGCCGACGACCCAGACGATGCACGACAAGGGGCTGACGACCTCGATCGACTGGAAGAACCAAGACGCCTACGGCCGGTCGCTGTCCTCGGACAAGCGCAACCAGATGCGCCGCCTGCGCAAGTGGCAAGAGCGCATCCGCACCAAAGACGCTGGCGAGCGCAACCTGCAGTTCGCACTCTCCGAAACCGACCGGATGGCTTCCTCGCTTGGCATCCCTCGCTCGGTGCGCGAGGTCGCCTGTGTGATGTACCGGCGTGCACTCGACGAAGACCTCATCCGCGGGCGCTCGATCGAAGGCGTCGCAACCAGCACCCTCTATGCCGCCTGCCGGATGGAGGGCATCCCCCGCTCGCTCGAGGAAGTCTCCGGTGTCTCCCGCGTCGAGCGCAAGGAGATCGGCCGCACGTATCGGTATGTGGCCCAAGAGCTCGGCCTCGAGATGGAGCCGGTCAACCCCAAAAAGTACGTGCCCCGATTCTGTTCGGAACTCGAGCTCTCTGAAGAGGTCCAGGCGAAAGCCAACGAGATCATCGATACGACGACCGAGAAGGGACTACTCTCGGGCAAGTCACCGACGGGGTATGCCGCGGCCGCGATCTACGCTGCCTCGCTGCTTTGTAACGAGAAGAAGACTCAGCGCGAGGTCTCGGACGTCGCGCAGGTGACCGAAGTGACGATCCGAAACCGGTATCAAGAGCAGATCGAAGCGATGGGGATTCACGAGTAGCGGCTGTCAGAAACGGTTCGAGAAATTGAGGTGACGCGCACATTTCTCCTTCGGTAGCAACTGTCGCCATCGTTGTAGATGGATTAATATGTACGACGTGGGGTACATAACGACAAATGAAAAGCGAGGCCGTTCGCAAGTACGTCGAGCAGTCAAAATCAATTTTAGAAGCCTCGCCGCAGATGGATGAGGAAAACACGAAAGTCCGACTCGTACAACCGTTTATCGAACTTCTCGGGTGGAATATCTACTCTACCGAGGTTGAACTGGAATATCCAGTCCAAATGGGGACACAGCAGTCAAAAGTTGATTACGCTCTTATGCTCGGGGATACCCCAGTCGTATTTATTGAAGCGAAGTCCGCTCGATCAGATCTTTCTGAACATAACGTGAGCCAACTCCGGAGTTATATGCGCCAAGCCTTGAATGTTGATTGGGGTATTCTTACGAACGGTAAACAGTTCGAAGTATTCAGTAAAAATGGGAATTATGAAAGCGGTGAGGAAACCTCAATTGCGTCATTTCATGTTAATAGATTAACAGAAACTCCAGAAATACTTGAAATTTTATCTAAAGAGTCGATTCAGTCGGGACGGGCGGATGAGATTGCGACTCAGATTGCAGAAACGAATCAAGCAATTCAGTATCTAGACGATCGAGAAGGTCAGATTGCGGAACAACTAGCAGGGATTATACACGATGAACTCGGTAGTGTCCCGATCAACCTTGAAGAGCAAAGTATCGAGTTCGTACAGGAACTTCGAAGTGCTCTTCGAGATCAACGTCAATTCCTCGGGAATACTACGGAAGCTGATAGAGATACAGATTCAGATAAACCGATCACATCGGTTGAGGCCAGCAATACGGACCGTTCGCATGCTAAAAGCGATACGGACGGCAATGAAAGATATGTCATTGAAATAGGAAATGACAAAACAACACTTGCAACGCTTTCCGGGGAGAATCAAACTGATGCGTTACATGAGGCGGTGAATTATCTGATTGAAAACCACGACCTTATTTCAAAAATTGAACCACTACCATATATCCCAGGCAGAGAAAAGGCAATAATTAACGATGAACCGACTTCACCGCATGATGAAGAGGCTATGAGAGTATACCGCGAGTTACCGGATAGCAATTATATTGATACACATATGAGTAAGGAAGGGAAGAAGCGTCACCTTCGAAAACTTACTGAGCGATGTGATCTTGAGGTTGAATTTGCCGGAGAATGGTAGCTGATGGACTCTAGCGTACGTGCTTGTATTGTTTTCCTCATTCTCGTGAAAAAGCAGATAACAGCCAGATAAGAAGGAAGATGACCATGCGCCGACCGGGAATTGAACCCGGGCCGCGAGCTTGGGAAGCTCGAGTCCTACCACTGGACCATCGGCGCCCGCTTACTTCGCCCGAATGTATCGCCCGGTCACACTTCAACGTAGCGCTCTCGAGCACACATCGAAATCGGTCGTTCGACCACTTTTTTGCGAGGAGGGGTGCCTATTAGGTCACGCCGTCCCTAGCCAGTCACATGATCGACCTTCGCTTTTCGGAGGCGGAACTCGAGCAACAGCGCGACCACATCACGGCGTTCATTCGGGATCGGGTCGAGGCCGCAGGAGCCGACGGCGTCGTCCTTGGGTTTTCGGGTGGGATCGACAGCACGCTGACCGGCTATCTCGCCGTCGAGGCACTCGGGGCAGAGAACGTCCACGGGCTCGTATTGCCGGCACACGTCAGCAGCGAGGAGCACATGAGCGACGCCGAGTGGGTCGCACAGGAACTCGAGATTACCTACGACGTGATCGAAATCGAGCCGATCGTCGACTCGTTGCTGTCTGTCTACCCTGAAGCCGAGGGTGACCACGAAGCCGTCGGCAATGCCCGTGCCCGTGTTCGGGCGGTGCTCAACTATCTCGTCGCCAATCACGAGAGTCGGCTGGTGCTGGGCACCGGCAACCGTAGCGAGGCCGCCGTTGGCTACTTCACCAAGTACGGCGACGGCGCAGTCGACTGCCACCCGATCGGGAACCTCTACAAGGCACAGGTTCGCCAGCTCGCCCGCCACGTCGGCATCCCCGAGGACCTGGCCGAAAAGACCGCGACCGCAGAGCTGTGGGCCAACCAGACCGATGAGGACGAACTGGGGATCAGCTACGAGACGCTCGACTCGATTCTGGCGACCCACATCGACGGTCCGCTCTCCGTGGCGGCGACCTGTCGGTTGCTCGAGGTCGACGCGGAGACGGTCGAGCGGGTCCGCGGGATGTACGACGGCAGCGAACACAAGCGCACGGTGCCGCCGGCTCCGGAGCCACTCGAGTAATATCGACCCGGGCCGGTCCGTTTCGCTCAGCGAGACGGTCTCTGCTTGTCACCGAGGCTGCTGTGCGTGCGAGTTGGTCGGCACATACGGTCTGCTGTAGCGATGTCCCGGTGGGACCGCAGGACGGGTCGCGGGTGCACCAGAACTGACTGACAGCAGACCGTATCAAAGGACGTGCTTAGTCGAGCACGGCATCGATGTCGTCGGCGTGGGCGGCAACGAGGTCGGCAAAGGCTGCGGCCTCGCGTCGCTCTTGTGTCGCTCGCTCGCTGTCGTCGCGGAGTCGCCGTTTCAGGACCGGCAGCGTGTCCGTGGCGTTTGCCGCGATTTCCTCGGCCACTGACTGAGGATCGTCCTCGATACGCGAGATCACGCCCATCCGCAGGGCCTCCTCGGCGTCGATCGATCGCCCGGTGAGCGCGAACTCGAGGGCGTCTCCCTCGCCCATGACACGTGGCAGCCGGACGGTCCCGCCCCAGGCACCGAACAGCCCGAAGCTGACACCCGGCTCGCCGTAGGTCGAGTCGGGTGTGCCGATGCGGACGTCACAGGCCAGCGCGAGCTCGAGGCCGCCACCGCGTGCGGGGCCGTCGATCCCGGCGACGACGATCGCCGATGTGTCCTCGATCGTGCGCGCGACGCGCTGGCCCAGTCGCGCGAACTCGGCTGCACGGTTGCGATCCCCCTCGAGGGCTGCAACCGCGTTCAGATCTGCCCCTGCACAGAACGCCGGACCGCGGCCACGAAGGTAGATGACTGGCTCGTCGGTGTCGTCGACTGCCGTCTCGAGTGCGGTGAGCCCGTCGACGGTGAGGGCGTTGCGCGCCTCGGGACGGTCGAGCGTGATTGTCCGAATCGATCCGTTCGTGTCAACGTCGATCATAGATGCAGTCGATCAGGCGTTTCCAAAGGTCTTTGCCTACTCCGTCGTAACCCCCCGCTAATGGAGAAGGCCGACAGCTGTCGGCGTGCCGCCGTCGAGGCCGTCGCGGACGTCGAACCACCACGGTTGTACGAGTACATCGAATCCGTCCTCGACCGGGCATCGATGGTTCCCGCAGCACTCACCTTCGAGAGCGCTGTGGCGATGGCGCCCGAGGGCCACGCTCTCGAGGACGTGAAGGGCCGCTGCCACGACACCGAGCCCGACTCTGGGGACCACCACCAATCACGTGCGTCCGACCGCAATCGCGACCCCGAGAGCATCGTCACGCATGCCGCCGGCGTCCAGCTCATCTACGAGGGGCTCCGACTGACGCGGTCGCTCGCCCACGACGAACCGTGGACGGCGACTGATGCCGATGCCAGCGATGCTGACCTCGCGATCCTCGCGGCCGATATTCTCGTCGCACGCGGCTTCTACCTGCTGGCTCATACCGACGCCGCCGGGAAAGCCGTCCGCACGGTCCAGTCGTTCGGGCGTGACCAGACCTGCCGCAGTGCACTCGAGGCCGAGACGGAGGCAGATATCGGGACCGACAGCACCGATCTCGAATCGATCGACACCAATCTCGAACGCGACGTGCTCGAACTCGCCGTCCGCACCGGCGCTGTCGCCGTCGACGAAACCCCGTCACCCAAACTGCTCGCCGTCGCCGCGGACATCGCCGACGCTACCGGCACCTCGTTCCCGCCGGTTACGGAGTGTCTGACCGATCTCGAAGCGAAGGTCCGCGAACAGTCGCTCGAGGACTCCACGACTGATCGAGCGACATCGGCGACGGATCACTGATCGTATTTCTCGCACCAGCTGACCCGCGTTCGTCACCGATCGCACACTGGGTGCGATCGCCGCTGCAATGACGACCAGTGGCGACGATAGATACTGGGAGGTCGCTACGACATACCGACGCACAGCCCGTCCGAATCGAAACCCATAAAGACGGCTCCGAACAACGAAGAAGTACGCGCCTGGGTAGCTTAGCGGTAAAGCGCGTCCTTGGTAAGGACGAGAGCCCGGGTTCAAATCCCGGCCTAGGCTCTTTCTGCCGTACACTCCTTGTACGCACACTTTTATGGCTACACTTGTCTGAATAAAACCCGTTCAAGATTCGCGTCTCTCGCTAAACAGGGCATCCCTCGCCGTATGGCGATTCGGTAAACTGTCAGGACACACAAACCAACCCGCAGACTACGTCAGGGTAGACCCGAAATTGACCGGGAGCGCATCCCTTCAGGGACACCCCGGATTTCGCTAATTCGCGCTCGCAGAGGAACGAGTGAAGGAGAGTCAATAATATGATAGAACCGCCCTCGATGCGGTGATCAACTGCTAACTACAGGACAAATAGATACAATCCGCTCTGATTACTATTGCTTGACGACGACAGTATCTGCAACGAGGTCGCCGACCCGTTGGTTATCATCCGTAAGCAGTATCAACACCATTGCGACGAGGTTGAACGTCGGGAGCGCGTCAACAATCCATAACAGGTTCCGAAGTATTGACGCGCCAATCGTACAGTCTGAGCCGTCGGACTTGATAACGACGAGTCCAAGCAGGTATTTCCCCGGCGTGTAGCCGTACAGTCCTTCAAGTAGAAACCCGTAAACCAATGTTGCGACCAGTCCTGCGAACGCCAGCACGAGGAACCCGATATCGCCGAGGGGCGTCCCGGCGAGTATAACGACAACCCAGATTAGCCCCATAAGTATTGAGTCGATAAAGTATGCCCCCACTCGGTGCCAGATCACATCCCCGTTCGTCCCTCGTTGTGGTTTTGGATGCTTTTCCATAATTCACTCCTGTTCCCCGACACATCTTAATGATTGATGGTATTCTTGGGGCGGAGAAATGGAACTGTTCGGCTCTGTTGAAATCCTCAGATATTTACACATATATCTATCTTATTTGATACTGAAATCGTCTGTCTGAGGGTCTAAACTCCCTATCCACGCCCTGATCGCCCCCATCGGAACTAAATAGAGCAACCACACGGCCCGTGAATCCAGATCGGTACCCGTCCCGATAATCACAAAGCTGACGGGAGCAACCACAAAGACCAACATCAGAAACAACTCAAGGATGGGGGCAAACGCGAAGGCCATCGCGTCTGCCGGCGATTTATCTTGATATGACCGGTTGACGATGAAATAGCGCCAGACGCGCGATAGCTGAAAGAAAACAGTGCCGGCAATTGCGAGCCAAACTGAGAGGGGAAGTCCTGAATCCAAATCATAACCGGAAAGGACAGGTCTCATGATTACTGTAAGAAGGAAAGCTGGGATAACCGCCTTTCGCAAAACGAAGTTGATATTCCGCCAGTATACCGGCGGTATTAGACCAATCGGTTGAATTGGAGTGGGCTCCTCATCCCAAGAATCCCCATCGAGATCATCCACGGACTGTGGCGTGAACAACGCGACAGAAAAGAACAGGAGGTTGATGATCGCTATCTCGATGAGATAGATGACAGCGATTTCAACGAGACTCCACTCAAATACAACCACTCCAAGGATAAGCGCAAGGTTCAGAATACACGCAGAAACGAAATCACCGAACTCTTTGAGCATTCCGGGTATCGTTTTAGTAACCCCCGTCGGACTACTCTCTCCCATCTATCTACACATTCCTTCGGTAGCTGTTTATTTGGCTCTGCTGAACCCTATCCTTCAGATACAACACGGTATGACCACCTGTAGCTAAATATTAGGCCTTGTTGAAATCCTCTGTATATGACAATTTTTGACTTGATGCCGGTTAATACGCATACCTACCTATCGGCTGTTTCGGTAGGGGAAGATGCCGAACTAAGAGGATTCCAATAGAGCCACCCGACTCGATGAAGGGTGCCATTCAGCTGAACCACTCGAACCCCACACAATTTTGATGTGTCGAGTAGGGCAACGCTCACCCGAACACGTTTGTCGTTTTCCGGTTTCCACAGACGACATACGGGGCTGAATACCCAATTCTTTTATAAGCAGGGTTGCTAATAGCGAGATAAGAAGCACGCAAAGTGGGCGTTTGCGGCAAAGGTAGCCGCTTTCAGGGCCGAAGGCCTCCTCGGTAAAGCAAGTCCTTGGTAAGGACGAGAGCCCGGGTTCAAATCCCGGCCTAGGCTTTCCCTGATTTCTGGCGAGGACATTTCCCACGGTTCTGACTGATCGTCTTCGAGCGTCTGTTCAATAGCTTAGCCCCTCTTCGTTGCCCCGCTTGTAAAGCTAGAAGAGGACGGCCTTCAGAAACGGGCGGGATGTCGATACGAGCGCTCGAGGGCGTCGATGCGACCCTCTTCGTCTTCGAGAGTAGCGCCGATCGCCCTGACGCCGCTTATCGGCCAGGGAACGACGCCTGCTGACGAGTTGACCAATCTTCGTCTCGAGCGTGCTGCACCTGCCGGCTGATCGCTTGTGACACTCGCAGCGCTGTCGTATCGTGGCGATCTGAATGCCGAACTGTCCGTCGTGTAACGACCCTGTCGCGTACGATTTCGCGTCTGCACACGGTGATGGCGACACCGTCGACTGGTGTCCACGATGTCGAGACGGACGATGAAAACGCCCAAAACGAGCGTTACCGATCGGTCAGCAGCCGACGGAGGATATCACCGTAGGCGGGGCGAGTGATCAATACCCCGATGAAGACGCCGAGGATGGTGATGATCGCGAACCCGCGGAGGTCGCCGAGGCTCAAGACGGCAAGCGGCGAGAGGGCCACGACGGTCGTCGCTGCGGCGGCTCCGATGACCCAGAAGGCTTTGCGGAACCGTGACTGGAAGACCCGTTCCGAGCTGACGTCGCCTTCGTCCATCACTTCGTCGGCGATGATCACGAGGTCGTCGACCCCGGTCCCGACGACGGCGATGAACCCGGCGACGTGGGAGAGATCCAGCGGCATGCGTATCAGCGCGGCGAACCCAAGCAAGACGACGACCTCTGCCAGTGCCGTGACGATCATCGGCAGGGCGACGCGCGTGTCCGTATAGCGGGCGTAGACGACGCCGCTGACGGTGAGCACCGAGAGGAGCCCGATCAGCAACGAGTACTGTTTGAACTGGTCGGCGTGGGCCGCTTCGATCGAGTAGACCTGACTCTCGCCGAAGTCGAGCGGTGCGCGCAGGCTACCGGCTTTCAGGTTGACCGAGAGTGACTGGGCGTCCTGTTGGTTCTGAGCACCCATCTGGAAGATGGGGTCGTTGGCCCACTCTTGGCTTCGCATCGTCTCGGCCAGGCTCGGTCCCATGCTGTGTGCGGCAACGGCTTCGCCATCGGTGACCGTCACCAGACAGTATTGCTCGTTCTCGTGGTCGAAGTCGACGGTTCCGTTGGTGGTGTCGAGACTACACCGCCCCATCCCTTCGTTCGGGTCGGTAAAGCCCTGCTCGTTCATCTGCTGTTGGAACCCGGGTGCGGCTTCCTCACTGACCTGGACCGGGACCACGTAGCCCTGACTCGCCTGTCCCGGCCGCGACTCTTCTTGCCGAGGTGGGTCGACGCTGGCGATGTCGTCGCCGGTCAGCACCGTTTCGTTGGTTTGGTTCCCGCTTTCGGTGGGATAATAGGCGACGACCTCGACGACGCCGCGCTCGGAGAGGATGGTACGGAGTTCGTCGGAGCCCATATTGGGCACTTCGACGACGATATAGTGGTCGCCGTTTGGCGTCGTCTGCTCGTAAACCGTGCCACCGGAGAGCCCCGCAGCGTTGATCTTCGTCTGGATCGTCTCGATGATCTGATCGCGGGTCCGCTGGCTCACGCCGTCACGGATGTCGTCTTCGGAGACGTCGGCGTCTGCCGATTGCAGTGCTGCAGCGAACTCCGCGTCGCTGACGTCGTCGGTGAACACCTCTGCGACGACCGTCCCGTCGTCTTGGACGTGGACGCTGGCGTTCGCCGGCTCGAGGCCGAGTTGCTCCGCCCCGTCACCGCGGAGCGTTGCCTCGAGTTCGTCGATCCGATTCTGGTCGACTTGTCCGTCGTCGCTGACCGCGTCGGGTGCGATTCCCTCGGCGGTCATTCCCGTGACGGGGGCCCGCAGCCGGGTCCCGCCCTCGAGACCGAGGCCGAACTCGAGGTTCGTGGGGTTGTCCTGGAGGCTTTCGTTTCCGGCGACGCTGTTGTCGGCGACGATACCACCGGGGATGAACAGGGCGACGACGGCAAAGCCGACGAACGCCACCAGCAAGAGCACCCGCCAGTTGGACTTGACGGCGCTGATTGGGTTCATGAGCGGATCCCCTCGAATTTGTACCAGCGAAGCAGACTCAGATTCAACATGTAGGTGTTCATCAGGTCGGCTGCGAGGCCGACGAACAGGATGATACCGATCGATGCCAGCAGGTCGATGCCGAACAGAAACGCCGCGATGCCCATCACGAGCATCGCGACCATCGACGTGACCGTCATCGTGACGCCGGTGCGCATCGCGCGGTAGGTACTCTCATAGAAGTCACCGCTGCGGCGCAGGATGTGGTTGTTCAACAGGATGTCGGAGTCGACGGAGTAGCCGATCAACATCAACAGCCCGGCGACCGTCCCAAGCGAGAGCGGAATCCCGACGAGTCGCATGAACGCAAGCGGGATCACGAGGTCCGAAAACGCCGAGATGACGATCGCGATCGAGGGGACGAACGTCCGAAACAGCAGGAAGGCGATCGCGCTCATCCCGACGAAGGCGATGACAAGTCCCATGAGGGCCGTCTGCTGGCTTCCCTGCCCGAAGCTCGCCGACGTCGACGAGATCGATTGGACGATCGCGCTGTCGCCGTCTTGGGCCAGGTTCGATTCAGCCTGCTCTCGCAGGGACTGGGAGTCGGTCGAGGCGAACTGCACGATATACTGGTTCTCGCCGCCTGCCCCAGTCACCGATTCGGGCTGTTGATCGAACGCCGCCGAGATTTCGTCGGCCGACGCCGTCGTCTGGACGGTCAGTTCCGTCCCACCGGCGAAGTCCATCCCCAGCGGCACCGGCGTGCCGTACACGAGAAACGACCCACTGAGGACGAGCAATGCAACCGCGAGGACCGCGAGCGGAACCGCCGCGAGTTGGCGGTTACTGTACCGGTTGTATTCGATCTCCGGTACGTCGAAATACGCCATATATCGCTTCTCTTGCAGGCCGCCGAAGTAAGCCTTCTCCATTTCGACTCCCGTTCATCGCCGTGTGTCAGCGAATCGAACCCGACGGCCTCGCCACTCGCGACTCCGACCCACTGGCTCAGTCCGGCAGATAGCGGACGCTCATCACGCCGTCGGCTGCCGAACATCGTACCTCTACGCGAACCGCTTCGAGTCTGGCTGCTCGCGCGATCGTCTCCTCGTCCTCGAGGACGTCCTGGGCTGCTGCCTCGAGCTCGTCTTCGGGGACACAGAACACGTGTAGTTCGCCCGTCCCGGCGCGCTCTTCTTGGATCAGGTCGCCGACCTCGGCGTCGGCTGCCAGCGCCTTTTCGTGCTGGGTCGGCTCGAGATCGCTATCGACTAACTCGATCGAGCGCCGTTCCGCCACGTCGATTACTTCCCACGCAACCTCAAGCGGCGGTTCCGGTGCGATGGTCGCCTCGAGGACGTCGTGGACCTCGAGGCCGGGATTCGACGCGAGGGGGTGGACCTGTGCGGTCTCGACGTCGCGGACGACCGCCGACTCTGGCTCGGCGTGCGTGACGACAAACGTCCCCGTCTTTTCGCTCATGGGCGCTCGTAGGTGGTGGATGGGTTTCGGGGTTTCGGCTTTGGGTTGTGTGGCTGTGCGGGCGACTGCCCGTTGCTGCGGTGACACGGTGGCGGCGATCACCGTGGAACGCAGCACGCACCGCTCTCGATCGACTCGGTGTTTCGCAAAACGGTAATGGGGGGNTTTGGGTTGTGTGGCTGTGCGGGCGACTGCCCGTTGCTGCGGTGACACGGTGGCGGCGATCACCGTGGAACGCAGCACGCACCGCTCTCGATCGACTCGGTGTTTCGCAAAACGGTAATGGGGGGTGGGGGAAGTACCTCCGGATGCTCCGGAGGCAAGCTATTGTTTTCGGTAATTCCTGTTAGTTGTTACGGTAACGGTCATTCGGCCACCAAGGTTATTTCAACACACTTCAAATCCGTAGATGGCGGAGGGGGCATTCCGTCGGTGCCAGATCGAATCCGATCGACTTCGAGACAGACGGACCCTCTCCGCCCTCCTGGGATCGGTCCACCGTCAATAGCCACATCATCACCCCGATCTCAGGCCCTCTCGAGTGATACGGACTCCTCTTAGTCAGTGCTGGTACACTCACAACCCACACTGCGGACCCACCGGGACAGCAGTACAGCAGCCCGTCTGACACACTCCCTCTCGGATGGAGGGCTCAACCGCTGGCCTCTGGCGGCGGTTCTCGAGCGAAAACCGCACTCAGTAGTGATGGCGATCTCGATCTCACCGTCGAACGGCACTGCTCGTGTCGACAGCGTCTCGGCGCTGCTCGAGTGTGAGGTCATCGCGCTCGAGGCCCTGGCGGGCAGCCTGGACGCACTTCGGAAGCGAGCTACGGGATATAGAGGCCGAAATCGAAGGAATCCCACCGACGGACTACCGATACAACACGAAAGAGGCCAGCGATTGGAGTTGGTCAGATTACGGAGAGGAAACCGACGATATGGGGGCCGACGAATCGGCCCGAATGACGGCAATCTGGACGGTGATCCAGTGCAAACAGGAGGGAATGAGCGACCGTGAAACCGCCAAATTCGTGCCGTACAGCCATGGATGGATCAATTCTCGATGGAAGGAGTACCAGAAAGAAGGAAAGCACACAGAGGCACTTAGCAAAGTCGAGGAGAGAATCGCATGACTGCGTCGGGTTGCATAGGTGGTAAGCGCATTCGCATCCCCTTTAGTCACAGCCCACAGCCTGCTCCGCTCCCGATGGGCGCGCGGCTTGGGGGCAGCGGAGGCGTATATATAACAGCGCGCAACGCGCGTGGTGCGCGTGAATCGCTCGAAACGAGCCAACCACTTTGGGACCGCCGTCGAGAAACGGATGGCCGAGAAGCGACGATTCGATCTCGAGCGGGCGAGCTGGCACGACGCGAGGTTCGGCAACGGGACACCTGTCGAGATCAAATCAACGATGCACAAACACGCAAACGGCCAGCCCGGCAACTGGAAGGTCTACCGGAAATACCATGAGAAGCTCCGGCGGCACGGCAGCTGGTACTGTTTTGTTGTTTACCGGCCACATGGGCGCTCAGGACTGACGATTCTCCAGGACAAGATGGTCCGCTCGAGCGATCTCCCCTTGCTTCGGTGGCACGGTGGTGGCGATCACCGCGGAACCGAACAAGCGAAGATTTCGATCAGTGCTATATTTTAGCGATCTGTCTTACTTCAGCGATTTTATAGCACATAGGTAATTTTTTCGAAACATGAATTGGCGAACTGCAGGTGTTATAATTGGAATCTTGACAGTAGTTTGTCTTGGACTTGTATTTTCCATCGTATATCCGCCCTCAACTACAGAGTTAGACTATCGTGATCCGTTCACTTCTCCTGAGACCAGTGAGTATGAACTGTCCGGTGAAATAGTCGTTGACGGAGAACTACTGGTCGAATTGGAGGCGACCGTGACAGCCAATGGATCGCGGTATCGGTCTATAGGGTCAGATGAGGATCTTACTGAGTCGTATCAAGAATCTCCTGGCGAAGACAAATATATACGAATGAAGGTAAGAGACGGTTCAGTTGACCAGCGAATAGAGCAGATAGAAAGCGACGATGATCGGAAATTGATTCGTGAAGATCGCGCCGATGAAGAAGTTATCCTTGTGATATTAGAAAACACGACGGAAGATCAAGCGGATAATATCATAACAAATATAGAACTATTCACCAACGTCCTCCAAAGCACGAAGTATCGGCAGGTAGATGAAACGGCCGAGAACCGCGTATACGTGCCTCAAGACGGATGGTTTGGTGGCCACCGTTTTCGCCCTTACCGAATTACTGATTCAGCCGGTCAAGTGATCGTTGACAAAGATTCGTACGAAGTCAAATCCGCAAACGTCTCTTGGGATCGCACCTCGGATACCGAAACCTACGCTCAGTACCTAATAAATAGAGTAATTGCCGACGAAACGGAGACCATAGATCTGAGATTCGAATCAGACACAGATGTCGCCGAGACGGAAGTCCCTCAGTGGGTCGAAAATGCACAGGAGGAAGCTAAATAAGAGAGATTTTGCGTTATAGACGCGAGATCAGTCTCTTTCTATAGCTACCGACTGTTGAACCTCAAAGCTCGTCACCTTCGTTGACAGCGTCTCGGCGATCTCTTGGCGCTGCTCGTGAGTGAGATCGTCGCGCTCGAGGACCTGTTTTGCGCTGTGACGAGACGAGGTACATCTTCGCAGGCCGAGACGACGGCTTTCGTCTTGTTACAGTCGTAGAAGTCGGCTGCTCGCTCGATTGCATCCTCGCGATAGGCGTAGTTGCCATCGTCTCGAGCAGGTCGCTTTCGCGTTCACAGAGCGCCCTGCCGGGTTCGAACCACGCCGACGGCTCGCTTCGCTCGCCGTCGTCTCGTTCGAACCGGCAGGACAGCACGTACTCGCGGCCCACGAGGTGTTCGCCGCGAGAGACATGGGCCCTGCCGGATTCGAACCAACGACCACTCGGTTATGAGCCGAGCGCTCTTACCAGACCTTTCCAGCAGTCCTGCCCTATGACCGCTATGAAGCCGTAGGCCAATGGGGAATTTGCCGCTTACATCTACATTCAATACGCGCAGAGTGATAAAATCCTGGCTTGTGAGTAGGATGCTCATCCAGATTTGGTGAATCAAACTTGATGAAGCATATTAGTATGTGTTTGCCACAGTAGTAATTAATCTGCCTCGAATATCATATATAACTTGAGGAGACTTTATTCTTTAAATACAGAACACATATCTATTATCATAGTAAGCCGCCAGTCGTTCCAGGGACCCATAGATGGCTGCGAAGCAACCAACCATGATTCTTACACCGTGTCCTTCTTCCCTATTTCCATACTCTGTTTGTCGTAGTGCTATCACGGCTTATCTAAATCGAGATGTTCCTATGGAAATTTCGTCTGATTAGATGAACGTCTCTATTGAGACTCCTGAACTCTACTACGATGTCGTCACGAAGAAGAAAAACAGATGAATCGGAACAAACGTCTTGATAGGATCAAGTTCATTCTATTTAGTATAGGGGGATGTTAGAATAGTCAGTTATTTGTCTCACTTGAGCATTGGCACTAACAGAGGACAATTGGCTATGCCCAATTTCGAAACAGGAAACTTGGCGTTGGGTCTGATTTTCCCCTACCAGAATCCAGTATCCGATGACCGGCTTAATGACTGGATGGACGAGAATAATTATAATCCTATTGTACAGGACTCACCGAGAGCGCTCAATATAGGCCCTAGCGGGCTGGAGGTTGAAGGCGAAGAAGGAGTTGGAAAAAAAGATGGCCTTCGCTTGTTATACCAATCGAGTGCCAATCTTAATGGGTTTCCCAATTCCTCGTTCATAACGATCAAGAATACTGAACAGATTGAGTTTGATCCAGTTATATCTGATGCAAAATCAATTTATTCATGGTTGGATGAATATATCGATGTTGATGAAGAAATCGTTAGCCGAGAACTGACCATTGAAGGACTTCTCCGTGTAGGAAGAGACCATGATCTTTCGAACTATTATTCTGGGGAAACATTTGACCTTCTGGAATCCGTTGGAGGGAGTAGTGCTAAAGGAGTCACGGTTCAGTTTGAGTCGTCTGCTAAACCAGATTCAAATGACTGGTATAGAATATTATTAGATGGTAAATCCGCAGGAAATCCTAATTTATGGTCAATGAAAATGACACTAAGGTACGATGACATAGATGAAATTGATCAGGAATCAGTTTTGAGTTCCATTGATGAACTAATTTCACACACTGAGGAGGAATAGGATGAGTTCTGCTGGTGGATCTGACCCGGATGAATTCTTGGACGCACAAGGTACGAGCACAGCGAAACAGGCTGGCAAGGGGGCTATCTCTGATACGTCCGGCGGGGCCGGAGGAGAAATTCCTTTCAGTGATGAACAAATTTGGACCAGGTCTGATACTATGCCTCAGCCCGCTACTATAAGCGGGAGCACGACAGCGAGTATCCCACAACGTGTCAAACATCTTGAGAAAGAAGTAGGAAGACTTCAACAAACGAATCACCAACTCTATTCAGCAGGAGAAAATCTGGGAGTCGAAAATCCCTATGATCTTCTGATGGAGATTGGCCAGATCTCAGAGGATGTTGGACGGCTTGAAGAACACCTGGCGGAAATCTCCCAAAAGACTTCTACCGATGAGAACGTAGATGATACCCCCAGCAAATCAGAGGAGGAAATAGATTGGGACAACATAGAGATGCAAAATACCTATACCGCCGTCTCTCAAGCCGTATTCGTTCTTCTTGGGTTAGCCTCAATTGGGGTTTCAATATTGGCCCAGAATACGTTTATGAGTATGGCTGCCACTATTCTTGTTCCGATACTGTTTATATTGGCTTTTGCAGGTATAGTTGTAGAGAGGATGACTATTCGGGAGGCTATATAAATGCCCTCAGCATATCTCAGACCAGGTGAGTTCGTAGAAGTCATCTCGTATGATGTATTCATCACTGGGATCGGTTTAAGCATTGCTTCGGGTATAGTTCGATTAGTCTCTAATTCTTCTCAATCTTCTCAAACTTGGGTCGGCCTCGCCGTTTCTTCCGGGATATTAGTTAGTCTCTCTCTTTTTCTATGGCGATTAAGCAGTAGTATCGAAGACCGAGTTTCCAAAATCGAGAATCAACCAAATGAAGCCTGAGCAAACCATCAAATCCAATATCGTCTTCATCATTTATTAGCATGTCTTGAGATTAGGCGGAACTACAGCGGTCCAATTCATACCGGATTCAACCTTTTTGTTCGGAATAACCGCAAGGGAACACGGAGTGGGGGAAAGATACTATCTACCTGATCACTGTTATCTGGCCAGTTGAAAGATTACCAAGTGAACCCAATCCTCGAGAGATAGCAACTTAGTTCGACCCGACCTGGTACCCCGTCGCCCTCAACCCCTCATGTAATATCTATAACGAGCGTAGAAAATGATCACAGGTGTATCTGAAGACCTATTTATTCGAACTACTTGGGATGGAAAATATCACGCTGGAATCAACTTACTCTACTCAAACTAACCGCAGAGGAAACACGGGTTGGGGGTGAGAGAAAATACTGTGTCTTTTCTATCAGAGCCTGGTCGATCTCGGTGAACCTGTTGAAGAACGACCAACCACTGTTTCAAGACGAACCAAGTGACGTAGTTCGAGTCACACCAGGACTTCGTCTCCCCGAACCCCTCATGTAATATCTATAACGAGCGTAGATCAGCAGAGAAGCCAATCATTCGGAGTAATTCAGGATAACATATTTATACCCAGGAATCATAATATCAGTTGTCGCTCTCGACGCCGCATGAGGGTAAATGAAAGTAAGAGAGAGCGCACAGTTTACGAATATTCTGCAGAGAACCCTGCAATTTACCTTGATCGAAGCAAGGGTTCAGGCTCGCGTGCTTGGACAAGTGATGAGAGAGACGAAAATACCTACGAGTATACAACATCAATGCCAACAGCCACTTCTGCCCGAACTTCTTGGTGGCTCCGAGATGCAAGAGATGTCGGAAAAGGACTAAAATTCAAGGATCTCTTTCTTCTCCAACACAACCGCGGTGGTGCGAAATCAATGGCACCGATGGAGTATGAAAAAGGACTCCGTGTGCGCCAAGATTTCGTCATCGACCGCAAGAGATGTGATGCTATTCTTCAGGGTCTGGACGTGAGGAAGCCCACTCGAAAGTATGCAAGCAATCGGACAGCGGAGATAGATCTTCGCGGATTCAATTCACACCATGGTGGATTCGATGGTGCCTGTATTGCATTTGCGCTACTCTATGAACATGAGTCCGCCGAGCAAGCCAAGAAATCGCGAATCGCTTCACAGGTTGATGAGCGAGATGACTTGGATATAGATGTCGATGCCCTTGCTGACTACGTATTCGGTAAATACGGAGGTGAGGCGTAATGATGGGTGATCTGGCTAATCTCCCAAATACGCTCACGGAGTACGAACAGTGGATCATAGTCGACCAAAATAAAGAACCGGTAAAGCCCTCATTCAACTGGGAGGAAGAGACAAACCAGTTCTCTTTCGAGCAGGCTCGGGGCAACCAACTATTGGATTCGACGGACACACGTCGTTTAGCATTTGTACTAAGTGAAGATGACCCATTTTGCGTGATTGATTACGACAAGGTCCGTGATCCAGATTCAGGCGAATTACTTGATGGAGTACAGGAGCAACTAATTGCCCCACTTAATACGTATACGGAGTTGAGTCAGTCAAAAACCGGATTCCATCAAGTCTGTTACGGCAATAAATCCGAAGACCGTCAAGAGGCAGGCCGGCTGGCCCAAAGTGGACCTCTTGCAGAGCCACCTCGAGTGGAAGTATTCGATTCAGGCCAGTACATCCTCTTCACAGGCGCGGTCATTGATCGACGTACAGAAATCAGAGAGGGAGGCCCATTGCTTGATGAAATCCAGGGAGAGTACCTGCCAAGCCAATCGTCCTCTGACACTACAGAGTTAAGAACCAAGCCAGGGGCGAAAAAGCAAGGATGTACAACAGTTAAGAAGGTTCGTCGGACGTTGGAAGAATACGCAAAGACAGACAACCAGAGCGCTAAACGTACCTTAGAACTCTGGGATGCACCTTCGACTAGCACAGTTGGACATCCCTCTCCCTCAGAGACAGACATGGAGTTTGCAGGACGGCTGGCCTTCTGGTGTAGAGAAGATACGGCACTCATGGAAGATTGCTTCCGTGCCTCAAATCGATATCGTGCAAAGTTTGATAGTGAAAACTACGGTGAACGCGGAAAGACCTATGGCGAGACTACGATAACCAAAGCCGTCCAGAACAATAGAGACGTCTTCAGCGGGCATTACGTCTCAGTAGAGTAAGCCCCCAGTCTTGGTCCTATATTCTACACTTATAGGACTCAAAACCTCTATCAACGTACTATACTGGTTGCGGTAGGTTATTTTCTATATCGGCGATTAATCAATTCACCGTGTGTTCTCTGGAGACCTTCAATCACAATTACGTAGATTACAAGAGCAAGTCTTGGAATGAGGAAGTGCAATATTTCGTGATAGACCTCCGTATCTGAGAGACGATTTAAGATCTAAAAATAAGAAAAAACCGTGTTCCCTTGCGGGGAGTTCAGACTAACCGATCCAAATTGATGTGAACTGAATTGGTTGGTATTCCGCAAAGTTCACTTATTTCCGAGTTTGTCAAGATAACATGTTTGCTCAGACACTGCTACTTCCGTTTGTAGTCCTATTTTCTGCAGCAGCGACACTAACACGGCATATTGGTAACTTCCTTCCTGCAGCGAATTTACACAGAATATTATTTGATCTCCTTATTGGGGGTCGCGGACATGCCTGTGACGTACGTGATGAACTCCTGGCTGCGACAGAGAGGTATCTTATCGAGAATGAGGTTAATATAGAGTCATCACAGGAAGAATTGCTAGCCGATCTCGAGAACTCTCGTCAAAAGGCCAATACTACTATTTCCAGTGGAGAGTTTGTACTTGCACTTCTGTTTGGTGTCGCAGGATTCTACATCTCAGCATGGTTTGCATTTGGAATTAGTGTAGTGATTGCTCTTTCAGCCTCTATCCGAGTCACTGCTATTGATTCGCTTGCAATCACTTCCCCTGATAATCCTTCTATCGAATGGCTGATGGCTGCACGAGCATGGAATCAGGGAGCCATCAAGGAGGGTAGACTTCTTCTCAATACTGCATTAGCAGTTTGGGTACGCGAATTTGATGAGAAAGTGTTTGAAGTGTTTATTCAGGAGGTCTTCCTCCCCACCTTGGAACAAGGTGAAATATCAGCGATCCAAGCAGCGAAGAACCTTCTTCCGCAAGTCATTGGAATTCTCAAAGAAAGGCAACGATGATTGTCTGACATGTACTTGAGCGACTGGAATTTTCAGAAAATGCTACCGTTGCAGGCGAGGGCTGCCAGATATAGTTATTTATGCCAGAGGGGTCAGTCAGTACGATTTGAATTGGACTGTCTCCTTGTCAGGTTGCCAGGAAAGACAAGTTGACGCTGGAATTTTCCAAGTTGGCCTGATAGCAATGACCGGTAGATCTCATCGTTTCTTACCACCCCCGTGTTTCCTTGCGGTGATTTTGAACAGAAATGGCTGAGTGCAGCATATTCCGAGAAAGGTTTAATATGACTGTAGAGGCTACCTGTCAGACACACAATAACTACTTGCCATCTCAGCCCGATGGTCGAAATATGGCACACCAATGCCGCATACGTGGTTGCGAAGAAACGTTCGAGTCCACCGGGCAGTTGTTCTTCCATGAATCGAAGCACGATGTTATGCTTCCAGAAGTAGCCCAGGACGTCCGCATCTATGAGGTTCCAAAGTTTGATGCAGCCAGAATCGTTTGCCTTCGTCAGGCCAACGGTCGTTGTCAGCACCCGTACTGTCATCAGTCTATCTGGGAGGAAGAATTAGTTGAAGAAGAGAAACAGATAGAGGCACATCACACGAGGAGGATTAACCATCCAGATCACATGGCCGTCTTTTGTTCTCTACATCATGGATTGGCCGATCGGACGCCTCCAGTTTTGAACGCTGAGGCGCTCATCACACCGCTAACCGAGTACGGTCCTTTAGAGCCGGATAAAGACCTGATATCAAAGTAACTCCCACCCACTACTCGTTGAACCCGTGTATATTTCGATGGGCCGATAGATAGAGAGAGTCTGGCTGTAATTCCTTTTCAGGTAGATTGATCTTATTCCCCTCTAACTGCTTGAATTCGTGATAACCCTGCTTGGCCGGCGCTTCTTGAACGATCACCTGGTAGTCGTCAGACACCGAGAGCCAGCCTGAATCAAAGGCCCAGTGGTGGAGCCGGCATAGAGTAATCCCATTCCGGGGATCATCGGTGCCATCTTGGCTCTTCGGGTAGATATGTGCTGCTTCTACCTCAAACCCTCCCTGTGGCGACTCTCTTCGGGCTCCACAGATTGCGCATTTGTGATCATATGCTTCCTTCACGAGTTCAGCAAAACCGCTATCACGTGCTCGTCGCCGGCTCTCTGTATATACGGTTTCATCCTCAGTGAGTTCTGGTTCAGTCTCCACTAATTGCTCAATCGCCTCACGCTCACGCTCAATTTCCTCAGAGGACGGCTCAGCGTCGACGTCATCGTTTTCGTCGAACAGGGCGGCCGAGAGGCTGTCGTATTCCTCAAGCACTTCTTGGACCCGATCCTCGCTAACACGGAGAAGACTACTCTGGACAATTCTGTCACCTTCATATCCGAGTAGGTCACTGACCTCCGCAACTCCCGGAGTATCCCTCGTGAAATCCTTAACGAGGTAAATATGGCTGCTTTCGGGGTTATCCCAGAGATATTCGCCTACAGCCGAACTCTCGAAATATCTGGCAATGCGTCCGGCTCCGATGAATTCGCCACTATTGTAGAAGAGAACGATATCGCTTTGTGAGAGTTGATCAATGGCCTTCTGTTTAGCCGCACTCTCCGTCTCTGTTGTTCCCCATGCACGGAGACGATCGTACCCTTCCAGACGTAGCGGGATATTCGACCGGTCGGATAGATCGAGGGGTGAGACTACCGTATTTTCGAAATCCGATAGCCACTCGTCACTTACTGCTACAAGGTATAGGCCGACCTTTGGCGTTGTGGATTCCTCCGATGACAGGTCCATGTGTTCCATCCCAAACTCGAACACTTTACGACCGCTCCTCTCAACATATTCGTAGTTGGATACTGCCACCTGGCCTTGGTACTCCCACTTACTTCGGCCTGTATCCTTGTAGAAGAAGTAAATCGGAACTGGTTCTTCGACAGCATCAATGAGCGCAGCGTTGCCTGGGGCACTCTCTTTTTGATCCCCTGATAACCCCTCCCCGATGTATGTAAACTGCCCCTGACGGACATTATCATCATAAGGGCCGTCTTCATTAGCAAAGAGGAGAATATATCGATCATCATCAGCGTCGCGCCGAACATTGATTCCGGAGGTACGGTAGCCAAAATTCGTATCAAATATCTCTTCAATCTCTTCTTGGTTTAGACGATCTCCTTCCTCTAAGTCCGGTAGAGGGTGTTGCATGTATCGATAAATCAATAGGATGTTCTTAGTCGTTCTGCCCACCACCGTGTTTCCTCGCCTGCCTGTCAGGGGCAACTCAGGCGAAGCCCGACGCGATCGATCTGTCCTTTCGAGCGAAGCAAGAAAGGAATGGATTTGCCGAAATAACTTGATGCTATCTCATCCCATTCGTTCCAGCGCCGCACGTCTATCCTCCACTGGTGCCTGATCGTATTTCATTGTAGTTCTCTCTGATCGATGCCGTAATTGAATCTGTGCAGCAGCGAGGCCTTCTTCTCGAGTCATATACGTTCCAACAGAATGTCGTATCACGTACCACGATATCTGCCTGTTCTCAGTAGGTATACCTGCAATTTCACAAAGGCGGTTGAGCAGGTACTTCAGACTATGGCTTCGATACGGATTTCCTTCGCGGGTTAGCCAAAGGGAGTCAGTCTCGCCGTACTGTGAATAGAGTTCGCGCTCATCGAGCCATCGGTAGAGCATTTCTGCAGTCCGTTGCTGGAGACTAACGATCCAATGTTCATTGTTCTTTGCAGCCTCCTCTGCAGGAATACGTAGCACCGCATTTTCCGTATCCACCCAAGAGATCTTTGCGCGCTCAACCTCAATCGGGCGCAATCCAGTGTCGAGAGCAGTCCACACCAGTGAGGGGACTTTGAATCCGTTGGCTCGCTTGAAATCGTCTGCTGCAATCTCGGACATTGGTTTGCGCAAACTATGCGCGAGATATCTCTTCCACTTCCGACGTTGCTCTGGTGAGAGGCTGTTATAATTCGGCACACTGCCGTATTCAAGTGCAGCCTCACGGATCTGCCGGCGTTCCTCCCGGCTCAGGAAATCTTTTGGCTGCGATGCACTGCTGGTATCGCTGAACGTTAGTTCGGGTTCCCACAGATCATCATTGAACTCTGATTGACGCCACCGAAAGAGCATTTTCAGCGCTTTTTGAATATTTGTCTTATAGGTAGCACTTTCGTCACTATATGCGAGTTCACGACAGTATTGGTCCGCATGGTCATGCGTAACATGTGAGGTATATGTCTGATCTGTCTCCCAAACCCATCTGTAAAACCGGTCAAGATCATATGCACGCCGTCTGACCGTCTCATGAGCATATCCTTTTGCTTGCTCTGGATCTTTCCCGAGATGGAGCATCCAATTGAGGAGTTCCTCTCGGAGATGCCGATAGTCAATGAGTTGCCGACGGTTCAGCCAATTGCGCGACGGTTCTGGGACGAGCGGGATTCCTTCAATCTTGTGAGCCTCAACCATATCTTTGTCACCATCGATGTAAGCGACAGAAACTGCAGGAAGAGACTGTGAGGAGCCCGATACGGATGGGCCCTGCCGGATTCGAACCAACGACCACTCGGTTATGAGCCGAGCGCTCTTACCAGACTGAGCTAAGGGCCCTCCACTCGGCACAAACCGTGCACGCTAATTAACGTTTGCTGTCCGGTTCGCTCGCTGCATCTCGAGCCGTGAGCCGCTGGCTACTCCTGATACTCCGTCAGCGTCGGCTCGTCCGTCCCGGCGCGGTGGCGCGTCGCCAGCCCCGCGAGGTGGGGCGCTTCGGGGACGATCAACTCCTCACAGGCGGTTTCGCAGGCGCTTTTGCTGCCGGGCAGACAGAACACCGGCGTATCGACGGCGATCCCCGCCGTTGCGCGGGAGGCCATCGCTCGGGTGCCGACTTCTTCCCACGACAGCGACCGGAACAACTCGCCAAAGCCCGGCAGCTCGCGCTCGAACAGCGAGGCGGTCGCCTCGGGCGAGACGTCGTCGACGGTGACGCCCGTGCCGCCGGTGGTACAGACCACGTCGATATCCTGGCGGGCGACCAGCCCCCGGACGGCAGTCCGGATCGCGGCGTAGTCGTCCCGGACGAGGCGTCGCTCGCGGACCTCGTGGCCTTCGGCTTCGAAACAGTCCTGGATGGTGTCGCCGCCCGGATCGTCGGGGTCGGGGTCGTTCGCTCGCGAGCTCGAGACGGTCACGATACCCACGTAAAGCGGGTCGATGAGGTCGTGGCCGTGATGGTCTGTGGTTCGCCGATCGTCTTCATCGACTGTCATACAGTGACATCCATGCTGGAGGGAAATAATCCCTCTCCCCGATCGACAGTACGCGAGCGTCCCATCGATCCTGATCGGGTCACTGAACGACTTCATGCCGAGGAGGGCCACGAGAGCACTCGAGGCGGAGACACCGACTTCCGGCTGCAACGACTAGACTGTCTGATACGGTCTGCTGTAACGATGTACCGGTGCAACCGCAGTGTGGGTCGCGGTTGCACCGGAAATGACTGACAGTAGTCCGTATGAGTCGGTGCTGAATCTCGCGACAACCGAGCGGTTTCCGAACTGCCCGCGGAGTAGCCCGAAGTTGTGATTCTCATGAGAAGGGGACGATTGGTTCCGGTAGCCGGACCGAACACGGTCGCAGACTTGATCAGGGGCCGCTTCGCTTGCCGACCACCGACTCGATTGGCTCGAGTCGAGCGACGGTCACAAGCGTCCGATGATGAGGAGTCTGTCATGGTGTTGCTCCCTCATGTCTCGAATACGGTACTCGTACGGAACACGTGTCGGACGTGCTGGGTTCAAATGCCACACATACTCAAGGGCGACGTGATGCTGGCTGAAACCGGTATGCGAGATTCCGAATCCGACGGGGCAGGGATTGGGCGTCGGTTGTATCTGTGTGGCAGCGCGCTCGCAGTTGGTGGGCTCGCGGGCTGTCTGAGCGCGACGGACGAACAACAGTCGACGAAGGCCGAGTCCGGCGGCCAGCCGACTCGAGACGACGGTGGCGGTAAACACGTCGATAAAGAGACCACTGCCGAGTCGATCACCGACTGCACGACGATCACCGAACCGGGAACCTACGTGCTGGCGGCAGACCTTGAGGCCGAGCCGGGCGAAACCTGCATCGAGATCCGCGCGAGCGACGTCACGCTTGACGGGCAGGGACGGACGATCACCGGAAGTGGCCCGACCGAGCCGTTTGAAGAGCCGTTCAAGCCAGTGACTAGCGGCGTCCTCGTTCGACCGGAGCTGACGGGCGCAGAAAAGAAACGCAAAAAGGCCGGCGTCACGCCGCCACTGACCGACGGTCTCTCGAACGTAACGGTTCGGAACCTCTCCGTCGAGGGATTCGACGCCGGCATCGCTTTCGAGGGGGTGACGGACGGTGCAATCGCAGGGACGACCGTGAGGGCCACGCAGGATGGACTCACATTGTTCCAGTCGGCCGAGAATACGCTCTGTAAGAACAAGACGGTCGGCAACGGCCGAACCGGGGTTCGACTCGAGCGTGCAGACGGCAATCTGCTGGAAGCGAACACGGCGACCGGGAACGGGATGCCCGCCTCGGAGAACGGCGGCATCGTACTCATTGACTCGAACGAGACTCGTCTGGTCCACAACGATGTCGATGGAAACATTGCCGGGATCGAACTCACCCGCTCACACGGCAACACGCTCACAGAAAACAGTGTGAGCGGCAACATCTTCGACGGCCTTGTCCTGCTCGAATCGCAGGCGAATACGCTCGTCGGTAACACCGTGAATTCGAACACCAATCTCTTCGGTATCATTCTCGTCGACTCACACGAGACCACGCTCGAGGAAAATACCGCCAACGGGAACGCTCAGGGCGGTATCTTGCTCGTGCAGTCGGCCGAGAATACGCTCATCGGAAACACGGCAAACGAAAACGGACTCGATGGTGGGATCATCCTCACGCGATCGAACGAGAATACACTCTCGAACAACACCGCGAACGACAATGTCGGGGCGAGCGCTCTCGGAGGACCGAACGTCGATCCGACTTTCGGTCCCGGCTTCAACCTGTTTGACTCGAGGTTTAACCGCGGGCGCAGCAACACCGCTCGAGGCAACGACGGCGGGCCGATACGGCTCGTTGGCGGCGAGGGCAACAGTATCGAGATCAACGGGGTCGTCTACACCGAGGCGACTGCGGACGAAACACCACTCGAGACCGATGAGCAACCGCCTCTCTCGGAGCCACTCGAGGCGCTCGCCGAAACCGGCGAGCGAGAGCCACTTTTAGAGACGATTGACGTGGAGGTTGCGGAACGACTATTCGATGGCTACCCAGCGTCGCTACTGCGACGATAGCCTCGTCTTGATCGAAATCACAGCGAGTTCGACCGACCGTCGAAAAACTAGCAGGGCTGAAACACATAGCGTTATAGGCAGAAAAACGCCATCGAAAGAAGTCGAACGCCGAAACCAGGACTCGAACAGGTGCGAGACGGTCGGCCTCACTTCGTTCGGCCGCGTGCGACTCGCGCGTTCGAGTCTGGCTCGTTCCGCTGTTTTTCTCGTCGGGTCCGCTCGGAGCTACCACTTCTCGCGAGTGGGTCCTCGGAAAACAGCGCCGAAGCCAGGACTCGAACCTGGGACAACCTCGTTAACAGCGAGGTGCTCTACCATCTGAGCTACTTCGGCTTACTCCCTTGTTGCCGGGTGCATTTAATAGGACTTTCGTTTTCCCGGCAGCGGGTTCGATACCCTTTCACGCACCGCTCGAGTGTATCCAGCCATGAGCGATGAGGACGCTGACTGTGACGTCGAGCGGGTCGTCGCCGCGGTGCGCGACCGCGTCGATCCGGCTGCCGAAGAACGGGCACGGCTGCGCGAAGTCGCCGATCGGCTGATCGAGCGTGCCGAGACGGCGGCCACGGAGCTGTGTGCCGATGCCGACGTTCTGCAGGTCGGCTCGACGGCCAGAAACACCTGGATCAGCGGCGACCGCGATATCGATATTTTCGTCCGCTTCCCGCCGGCGCTCGACCGCGACACCTTAGAAGAGTACGGCCTCGAGGTCGGCCACGCGACGGTTCCCGACGGCCACGAGGAGTACGCCGAACATCCCTACGTGAAAGGCGAAGTCGAGGGGTTCGACATCGACGTCGTCCCCTGTTTTCGCCTCGAGTCGGCGACGGAAATCCGATCGGCGGTCGACCGGACGCCCTTTCACACGCAGTATCTCGAGCAGCGACTTGACGACGACCTCGCCGGTGACGTCCGGGTCACAAAGCAGTTTCTCAAGGGGATCGGTGTCTACGGCAGCGACCTCCGAACGCAGGGCTTTAGCGGCTATCTCACCGAACTGCTCGTCTGTGAGTACGGTGGCTTTCGGCCGTTACTCGAGGCTGCGGCCGACTGGCACCCCCCGGTCGAACTCGACCCCGAGGAGCACGGCCGTGTGAGTTTTGACGATCCGCTGGTCGTCATCGACCCCACCGATCCCGAGCGCAACGTTGCTGCCGTCTGTGCGGCCGAGAACGTCGCGCGGTTCCAACACTATGCCCGCGCGTTCCTCACGGCCCCCCGACCGGACTACTTCGATGCCGACGACCCGGAGCCACTCACCGACGCAGCGCTCCGCGAGCACCTCGAGCGGCGAGCCACCACACCCATCGCCGTCCGGTTTGCCGCCCCCGATCTCGTCGAGGATCAACTCTATCCCCAACTCTACAAGTCACTCGACGGGATCACGAACGGGCTCGACGATCGTGGGTTCGACGTGTTCCGGGCGACGACGTTCGCCGACGACACCGCCGTCGTCTTCGCCGAACTCGCCGTCAGCGAACGGCCAGCCGTCGAGCGCCACGAAGGGCCGCCGGTTCAGGTCCGTGACCACGCCGCCGGCTTCTACGACGCCTACGCGGACGACCCCGACGCCTACGGGCCCTTCATCGAGGACGGCCGGTACGTCACCGAGCGCCCGCGATCGTTTACCACGGCCCGCGAGTTCCTCGAAAGCGACCGGCTTTTCGATGTCGGCCTCGGGGCACACGTCGAGACGGCACTCGAGGACGACTACGAGGTCCTCGTCGACGATGAGATCGTGGCGTTGCTCGACGAGTTCGGACAAGAGTTGGCAGCGTATTTCGACCCACAGCCCTGAGACAGACCTGATAGCGTCTCAGAGGCTGTCGACATCCACGTCGAGGTCGTGTTCGTCGAGCACGTCCTCGAGGGTATCTATCGCCTTGTCGCTTGGGTCGTCGTCGGGTTCGATCGGCTCGCGGCCGTCGAAGGTCTCGTGGACGAGCGCGACGCTGTCGGCGAGGACGTCCAGTCCGTAGCCGCCCTCGAGGATAAAGGCCAATGCAGCGTCGAGGTCGTCGGCAAGTGACCGCATGCGGTCGCTCAGCAGTGCATAGGCTTCCGTCGAGAGTCGAATCCGCGAGATCGGGTCGTGTTGGTGGGCGTCAAAGCCCGCACTGATAAGGACGAGATCCGGATCGAAGTCGGTGAACGCGGCGGCGATCGGCCCGTCGATGGCGGCCAGATAGCCGTTCTCGTCGGTGCCAGCCGGCATCGGGATATTCATCGTCGTTCCCGCACCGTCGCCCTCGCCGGTTTCGTCGATGTCGCCGGAGCCGGGATAGAGGCCCTGCTCGTGGATCGAAACGAAGAACACGTCGTCGCTGTCGTAGAAGATGTCGTGTGTCCCGTTGCCGTGGTGGACGTCCCAGTCGAGAATCGCCACGCGGTCGACGTCGTAGTCGTCGTGATCGAGCGCATACTGGGCGGCGACGGCGGCGTTGTTGACGAAGCAAAACCCCATCGCGTCGTCGTAGACCGCGTGGTGGCCCGGCGGTCGGCCGATCGAAAACGGCGTCTTGCGACCTGTCTCTCCCTCGAGTGCCGCTTTGGCGGCCCAACAGGCGAGCCCGGCGCTCCGGCGAGCCGCATCCCAGGTGGCCTCGACGGCGGTGGTATCTGGATCCCAGTTGCCGCCGCCGTTCTCACAGAACTCACGGACCTCTTCGAGATACTCCCGATCGTGGACGGCAGCCATCGTCTCGAGGTCACAGGGGTCGGCCTCGACGTATTCGACGCCGTGTTTACGCTTCAGTCGTTCCCGGATCGCTCGTAGCCGGTCCGGCGACTCCGGGTGTCGCGAACCGGGATCGTGTGCGAGACAGTCCTCGCTGTAGCCGAACTGCATTTGCTCACTCGAATAACGAAAAGTACGTCTCGATGTCGTCGTCGGTGATCGTCCGCCGGTCGGCGTGGCGTGCGAGGATCGCCGCCGCCCGGGCGACGTTGTCGGCGTAATCCTCGAGGATGTCGGCCAGCGCGACGCGGGCGTCCATCGAGACGCGATAGCGGTCGTCGATCTCCAACCGAGCGATGCGATCAACCGGTGCGACCGGTAACTCGAGGTCGTCCTTGTCGATGACCGCCTCGACCCCGAAATCCTGGGCCATCAGTGTCTTGCGGCCGTCCGCCGTCGCCTCCTCGGCGGCGTCGATCGCGAGCTCGCTCCCGTGTTCCTGAATCCGCGTTGCGAGTTCCCTGGACGCATCGGCGCTCACCCGAAGCTCGCCCGCGTTCCGCCGGATTATGGTGTCCACCGGGGCGAACGGGAGTTCGACGTTCATATCACTATAGGCGAAGCTAACGCCCTTAACGCTTTTCCTAGGTTCGTGATGGGGTTGCTCGAGGCGTCAGAACACGTCGTTTGCCTCGAGACGACCATCGCGGACGACTCCTCGGGCGGTTACCTCTTCACCGAGGCCGACGTCGGCATCGGTTGCGACACTCATGGTCTCCTCCCCGTCGTCGAGGACGACCGGATCGCCCGCCTGCACGACGACGCCGGTAAACTCGAGTTCCTGTCTCTTATACACATCTCTGAGNGAGCCGGTATCGTCGGGCTCGGTCGTCGTCGACCCGGTATCTGTGTCATCTGTTGCCGTTTCTTCGTCGGTTCCGTCGCCGGCAAAGGCAGACAGACCGGCGTTCTCGTCGCTCGAGTCGTCGGCATCCGTCGACCCATTCGAGCCGGCCGGCTCGGATTCTAAGACCGTAATCGTCGACTGCCAGCCGGCGGAGGCCTCGAGGTCGTCCTGCCAGCCGTCCTGGATCTCGACGTCACCCAGCGCGACTTCGTCGCCCGGCCCGATGTCGGTGTCGGCTTTCTCTCCCCACAGCGCGACACGGATGTCGCCGGTCGCATCTTGAACGCGGATGTTCCGGACCTGCCCCTCGGAGCCGTCGTCGCGGTCGAACGTCCGTTTGGGGTCGGCCGAGCGGACGACGCCCGCGATGTCGACCGTCTGGCCGATTTCGAGGTCTTCGATCGGTGTGCTCTCGGGGACGTACTCGACGTCTTCGTCGACTTCCTCGACGGCACCGCGGTTGCCGACGTGGAGTTCTAGCTGTCCGTCGCGTTCCTTGACGTAGCCGTCGATCACCTCGACGGTCGCTCCGGCCTCGAGTTCCGTGGCACGGTCGGCCTGTTCGTCCCAGAGTGTTACGCGCACGCGCCCGGTAGAATCCCCGAGGACGAGATTAGAGACTTTCCCCTCGGAGCCATCGTCGCGGTCGAACGTGCGCACGCTGTCGGTATCCAAAAGCAGGCCGACGAGGGTGACGTTCGAGAGGCCAAGCGAGAGGTCCTCGATCGCGTACGTATCGGAGACCTGCACGTCGACCTCGGTGTCGTCGTCGGGTTCGACATCGTCGACGCTGACCTCGACGCCGGAAAAGCCCTCTTTGGGACGGCCCTTGATTCGGAGGACCTGTCCCTCCTCGAGTTCTTCGATGGCGGCTTCGGCATGGTCGTCCCAGAATGCTGCCCGAACCGAGCCGGTTTCGTCTGCGACCTCGACGTTGACGACTTGCCCGTCTTCGTCCTCGCCGTCACGCTCGAAGGTTCGTTTCTCGCCGATCGAAATCACCTTGGCGACGAACTTCGCCTCTTCCATTCCGGGCTCGATATCGGCGATGCCACCGACCTCGCTCTCGCCGACTTCGTGAGCGACGAGCATCGCTGCCGTCTCCTCGTCCGCGAGTCCCCCCATCTGCTCGACTTTCGCCTCGACGACCTCGCGAAACTCCTCGAGAGAAACGTCGGCCTCAAGGTCCTCGTATACACCCTCGATGTCGCTCATTCTATGCTCGTGCATGGGTAGCCCGCGCATAAGCGTTATTCATTCGCTGCTTTCCCGTGTGGGAGTGTTCGACGCGTCCAGTACGCATACTGGCCGGAGCGACCCATTCCGTCGTCGCAGACCCAGCATGGAACCGCCACGACCTGTCGGGGCTCGAGCAGGGACTCATACCCCACCTGGCCGCCTTTCAGTATATAAATCCCTGGCTGGCTACTGTGATACTCTCTCCCTCGAGACGTGTCGGCAGACAGCAGGAATCGACAGCCAGCGGCGGCTTCGTTTCGAAAGGGCTTTAATGGTATGCCGGTTACGTAGAGATGAGTCCTGATAGGGTAGTGGACTATCCTCTTGGCTTGCGGAGCCAGGGACCGGAGTTCAAATCTCCGTCAGGACGCTCACTCCTTTCGAGTGCTTCACGTTGTTCAGCACTCGCTGTGTCGTTCGGTCCTGACGTGCCTGACGCTCACTGCGTTCGCGTCAGACTCCGTCAGGACGTTTCTGCCGACACCAAACCGCGAGCAGAGCGAGCGGCTGGTGTCGGTAAAACTCTAACGCGGAGATTTGAGCAGACAAGTTGCAGCCCGGAACGGCGCGTTGCGCCGCATGCCCGGAACATCTTGGCGTGTTCAAATCTCCGTCAGGATGCTCACTCCTTTCGAGTACGTCACGTTGTTCAACAGCCGCGCTTGCGTTCGATCCTATAGTAGCCACTGAAAGTCAATGCACACTCGATCGCACGACGGCTGTGCGATCGGCGTGTAAATCGTTTCCGTTGTTACTATAGCATCCCAACGCTTGCTCGCGCTCGCGTTGGACTCCGGCAGGACGTCGTGACCAATGTAACACCGACGAGCCACCGCCAGGAAGCGCCGTGGGCGAGCACTATAGACGATGCGATCGGTGTGAAAATCGAGTCAGAACCGTAGTTTACCCGGCCAGTGCGAACCAGAATTGGGGAAGATCGAACAGCTGCCAGAGGATGTGAACGGCACCACCGGCGACGGCAGCGGGGATCACCGTATAGATCGTCGCGACGATCGCTGCTCGGTAGTCGATCGCCAGCAGCGGGAAGAACGCATCGCCGTCCTGACTAATCGCGTTGGCGAGAAGTGCCGAAAACGGGATCGCACCTTCGCCGTACGCTGTGGCGATCCCGACGTGCACGCCACAGCCCGGTAATGCCCCGATGAGAGCACCGCCGATGGGTGCAAGCATCCCCGCAGTCGGCAGTTGTGCAAACTGGACGTCGGCCATGGTCGCGAGTTCGAACGCGAGGAGTGCGACTGCGACCCAGAGCACGATCCGGCTCGTCGACGCGGCACTCCGCCACAGCGCGGACATGAATCGATACAGACCGGTCCGATCGGTGGCCGGCGCCGTTCCGCGGGCGTACACGTATCCGGAGAGTGCGATCCCCGCCACGCCGACGGCCGCTATGACGTCGGTTTCCCAGAGGACGAGCTGTGGCTCGGATTGCGTGAGGAGTGCGCGCATACTGACGCCCAGTCCGACGAGGGCGATCGTCCACCACGAAACCAGCACGACCCACGACCACAGGTTTGCCGCGGTGGCGACCGAACTGGCCGGCCGACGGGCAGTGCCACAGGCCGCGTGCCCGGATCGAGTGGCCATGCCGCCGTCGGCGGCCGTCGCCGGCTGTCTGACGATCCGATCGATTCGGGCCGTCCCAGTCCCGTATTTTTCTATTAGCAGCCCGGAGAGAACCGCCGTCACGAATGCGATCCCGTACGCGATCGGGGCCACTTCGGGTGCGACAGCGAGCAAGACGAACGCCGAATCGCCGGCCGTCGCCGCCAACGTCGCGACGACGGTTCCGAACCCGACGGCACCACGACCGTACAGTGGCATCACGGCGATCGCTCCCCCACAGCCAGGAATCAATCCGAGTACCGCTCCAACAACCGGCTGGAGGGACTCCGACTCACTGAACCAGGATACAATCGTGTCATTGACGAGGATCCGTCCAAGTTCGACTACTAGGACCGACAGTGCAACGAGCGACCCGATGATCGCCCACGTTTCGATGGCTACCCCCGAGAGCATCTCCACGATCATCTCCAACCACCAGCCAGACATCCCCTGCAATCGGGGCACCGATGTGAATACCACCATTCGAGTCTCCCTGCAGCGATCGTTCGTCGCATCTTTGTTTTTAGGTTGCCCTAAAACAACTTAACCGTTACAGACGACGAAACCGTTTCGGGTTTGATACGCGCTCTCGATCCGGCTTGTGAAATTATCGCTGATAATCGAGCGGAAGGGGGAACCGCGAAACCGTCACTGCCCGTCGTCGATCACGAGACCAGTATATTGCACTCGTCGGGCTCGGTTGCCTCGCAGTACTCGCTGCATGGCTGATCGAATCGGTCGCTGAGTTTGCAAACGTCCTCGTGCGAGAGCAGTCGGCCGATACGATAGGCCTGTTCGCTCTGTAACTGGACGCGTGACGTGGCCTCGAAAAACCGTTGGACAGCACAGCGTCGCCAGCGGAATTCCCGGGCCACGCGCTCGCCACACGCTGTTAGCTCGGCACCGTAGTACGGTTCGTGCGTTACCAGTCCCTCCTTCTCGAAGCTGTCGAGCATTTCGGTAACGCTCGCCGCGCTGACCTCGAGGAAGTCGGCGAGTTCGCTGTTGCTAATCGGTGGGTCGTCGGCCAGCGTCAGGGTCAACATCCCACAGAGATATCGGCCTTCACTGAGGCTGATTGTCCGCTCGTCGTCACTTGTGGTTGCCATCGGCCTAGTTCGGGGTTTCAGTACTCACCGAATCGATCGTTCCGTCCCCGCGACCGTCTGCTCGCCAGTAGACGACCGTCCGACCGGTCTTTCGTCGGCACAACTCGCCGTCGGAGACGAGTCGATTGAGTTTCCGTCGTGCGGCTTCCGTCGTGATCCCGAGGCCGTCCGCGACATCGGTCGTCGTGACGACCGGGCCAGCGACGTCGTCGAACACTGCGAGCACGTCGTTGCCCCCGATCGTCTGGACGAACTGTCCGTCCTCGTCACGCAGCCGTTTCCGTCGTCGCTTTCGGCGGCCGGTCGTTCTCGCTCCCCGCTCTTGTCCGTGTCCGGATGCCATCACGTTCACTACCCGTGGCGGTACCTATACCCTGTTGCTAGTACCAATATTGTATTCGAAACAGCTCTCTCTCTCCCACAAACCCGAAACGCGAGTCCCTTCGAGGCGCGCTCTCGAGGTTGCATCGGCACCGACGTACCTGCTTGTGTCAGAGTTTGTTAAACTCGATATCGTCTTCGTCGACACGGGCTTGTAACGAATCGCCGTCTTCGACGTCGAATTCCCGTTCACCGGACGGACCGCCTTCGACATCGACGCTGAGCGTGTACGTACCCGACGACAGCACCTCGTCGTGTTCGAACGCATCGTCGGGCTCGATGGCCGCACGTTTGGATAACAATTCCTCGCCATCGGTGTCGACGAGCGTTATGTCGGCCCTCAACTCGCTATCGGTTCGGTTGAATACGACCACGTCCGGATTCCCGCCGAGGATACTGCTACAGCCCGCCAGAAACGTTGTTCCGGCAATCGCTGTCCCGACGAGGGTGGCCCTTCTAGTCGTAGCCATTAGCCATGCAATAATATTCTACCAACCATATTAAAATCATTAAGAAAATAGGAACATAATACAATCCAGATATGAACGTCGCAGCGGATCGCTGCCGGGCGGGATCATCCTAGGCGATCACGAAGGACCAGCAAAGCGCCGCCGACGACGAGGACGACGGCGATGACCGTTGGTGCGAGTTGTCCACCTCCCCACTCCCACCCGAGTAATCGGGTTCCGACGATCGCTATGATCACGATGACGACACCGAGTACTGTCCCCGGTGACGGCTGGCTGTTGAAGTCGGAGGGCATATCCACTTCCGCAGACGATAATTCAATATAAAATTCTTTTCTAGAATGACAGGGCATGTCTCCCCGAGCGTGGGCTTTCCCTCAGAGTCACGGCGTCATACGGTCTGCTATCACTGGGTACCGGCGCACCCACGACCCGTCCTGCGGGTGCGCCGGAACTGACTGATCGGAGTCCGTATCAGCTACTCGCCTCGGTCTCCGTAGAAACTGGGTGAGAGGAGTAAGCCCCCTTCTGTTCATCCCGGCATTCGGCTGAGCGTCCACGCCGTCCGCGGCGATGCCGCGGGGTGTTCGGGCTACCACGGCGCGGACTTGCACCGGTGAGGGTTCGCCGTTCCATCGATCCTCGGCCGTCAGTGCGTGGTCGGTCACGTCGAGCGTGACCTGCGGAGTTCAACCGCGAGCAACATGCGACCACGCTTCCCTCTGCGGGTTAGCTCCCCTTCCTCTCGGTCGGGTTCGCGCGCATCATCGGTCGGGCCGAGACGTGTCGTTTCTGTTCCAGAGCCAGCGGTCTCCCGCTCCGGACTTGCGTCCGGTCACCTGCCCGAACAGGTGGGGGGACTTTCCTCGCGGGCGTTGGGCAACCCAGAGGGTTGGCCAACGTTACGAGCGTGATGCGTCCCGAAGGGACGATCACGTTACGAGCGTGGAGCGACTCGGAGAGTCGGTCCACGAGAGGTGGTCGCGCCGTTGCCGGCGCGACCATCGCGGCAGCCAGGCTCTCTCTCCCAGTCATTCTAGGGTCGGTTGCCGAATAAGTCCCCCGATTGGGACTCCAAAAAGCGCCCATCGACGAATGGAAGCGCTTTAGGACGACTACTGCCATGGTTATCTGTATGTCCCAGGGACAGGGCGTCGACCTTTCCTACGAGGACGGTGCACGTGCGGTCGAACTCGCGCGCGAAGCCGTCAACTCTTACGTACGACACGGGCAGCGAGAACAACCGGGCAGCATGCGCGAAGCCTTCTACGAGCGAACCGGGGCGTTCGTCCGCCTCGAGTCGACCCGCGGCCGTGGCAGCCTGCGTGGCTGTGCGGGTGGCTATCGCTCTGGCGATCAGCTCGGCCACGTCATCGTCGACGCGGCGATCGAAGCCGCCAGTGGGGACTCCTGTGGCTCCGAGGTGAGTCCCTCTGAGCTGTCGAACCTGACGGTCTCGGTCTGTATCGTCAGAAACGTCGTGCTGACCGACGACCCGCTAGCCGACCTCGAGGTCGGCACCCATGGCGTTGCCGTCGACGGCGGCGATGGCGGCTGGCTCTATCCGACGGTCCCAGTCGAAAACGGCTGGACCGCCCGCGAATATCTCGAGCGCACCTGCCGGAAGGCAAAGCTCGCACCGGATGCATGGCAAGACGACAGCGTCGGCGTCACGCTGTTCGAAGGCCAAGTGTTCCGCGAGCGCGAGGCCGACGGCAGCATCGAGCAGGTCTGAACGGGCTCACGGTTCTTCGAGACACTCAGTACGCCGATAGCAATGCGCAACGCAGTCCGGTCCCGCGCCTAGCTCGTGTCGTCGCTCGATTCGGCTGCTCGATCGGGGTCCAGCCGCTCGAGTTTCGCCTCGAGCAGGGCGTTCAGCGCCGCGAACACGTAATGGACGGTAAACCAGAGGACGAACAGGTTGACGATGAGGATCAGCGGGATCGAGAGCAGTGTCGGTCCCGGGAGGAGGACCACCGTACAGACGCCACCGACCGCAAAGACGATGACGAGGCGGATCGCAAGCTGCGTCGCGATTCGAGAGTGTGGGGGGTCAGCGGCGGCGACCATCGATGATCGGTTTTCTCGCGTCCGGCAAAAAGTCAACTATCGTACCTTCGTTGGCGTCTTTTCGCGCTTGCGTCCAGTCCAGTTCAGGCAGCTATCGGTCGGGTGACGGCGTCTTGTGGTCGAATCCGACCGCCTCGGCGTCGGCCAGACATCGCTCGGTCGCCGTCTCGAGGTCGAACTCGCGGACGATCTCGCCGTCGCGGACCAATGGCTCGAGCAACGATTCACCGTCGGCTGGCCCGTCGCGGTCGGCGAGCGTGACGTGGTGGCCGCCGTCGGGGGTTCGATAGACGTCTTTGACCCCAGAGAGTTTCCCGCGCTTGGAGATGGGTTCGCCGTCGTCGCCGGACTGCGTCCGGCTGCTTGAGGGATCTTCCGATCCCTCGCTGATTTCGACGATGTCCAGACTGAAGTCCACCGAGTCGGCACTGGTGATGTGGCTGCCGACGCCAAAGCCGTCGGCGACGTCGTGCAGTTCTCGGATCGTCTCGGGGGTGAGCCCGCCGCTACAGAAGATGTCGACGTCATCGTAGCCCCGTGCGTCGAGTTCCCAGCGGACTTCGCGGATGATGTGTCGGAAATCGCCGCGTCGGGAGCCAGTCGTGTCGATGCGGACGCCGTCTAGGTCCTCGCCGAGCGTCTCGGCGGCCAGCAGACTCTCGCTTTTCTCGTCCCAGAAGGTGTCGACCAGCGCGGTTCGGGGGACGTCGTCGCCGACAGCCTCGTCGAACGCCGTCCAGGCCTCGTCTTGGTGGCCCTCACCGAAACAGAACATGAGTGCGTGAGGCATCGTTCCGCCTGCCTCGCGGCCGAGGATCTCCCCTGCTGCGACGTGTGAGAACCCATCGAGGCCGGCGAGCAATGCGGCGCGTTCGACGGTCGCCGCGATCGACGGGTGGACGTGGCGCGCGCCGAACGACAACACCAGCGACTCGGGGGCTGCCAGTCTGGCCTCGAGTGCGGCCGTCGCGAAGCCACTCGGCTGGGAGAGGAAGCCGAGCAGCGAGGTCTCGAGTGCGGCAAACTCGAGGTACGGGCCTTCGATTCGGAGGACGGGGCCGCCGTCGAACAGCTGGCCGTCTGGAAGCGCGTCGATATCGACGGCGCGGCCCTCGAACAGCGTCGCCACGTCTTTTACGCCGGTGAAGACCTCGAACTCCCCGGTCGGGAACTGGTCGGCGGTCACTTCGGCGACGACGTGGGGGTTTTTCCCCGCGTGCTCGAGCGTGGCCCGCGTGCGCTCGAAGTAGGCATCAGTCGCGTCCCCCTCGAGAATAGCCTCTGCGGGAACGGTTCCGAACGGGTTTGACATATCGCCGGTTTCCCGTGGGAGGCAAAAAAGCTACCCGTCTGCCGGCGCGCAACGGCGATGAACGGTCGCCGTCAATTCGATATGGAAGCGTTTCCGACGCAACCAGTCGATTGAATGAGAGATGTCGCGAGGACAGTCGCTATCGCCTGCGGCCGACGGCAAGCCAGATACCGATTCCGAACACCGTGACTACGATCGCGCCGACCGCGGCTGTCATCCCGAAGCCGGCGGTCGATTCGGGCGCGGCACCGGCGTCGACGTTCGACAGTGCTGCCACCGACGGAGCGCGGACGATCGTCGCCGTCGTCCCGTTTCGCTCGAAATAGTACGCGCCCGAGTAGCCGCCATCGTCGATCACGAACGTGTTCTGACGAGCTGCGACGGGCTCGGCACCGTGGTTCTCGAGCAGTTCTCGATATCCCTCGAGGAACTCGCCGGTATCCTCGGCCGACTGCCACTTCGTTCGCCAGACGTAGCCGGCCTGGCCCGCCGCGTCGGCGGGATCGGTCGTGTTGTCGATCTCATCGGTGGTGTAGATGACCAGTTTGTCGCCGGCCCAGCCGTCGGTGTAGTCGTGGTCGTAATTGAACCCGCGACCGCCGCCCATGACGTCGAGATCGGTCCTGTCGAGCACTGACGGTTGCTCCTGAGTCATCGCGTCGGCGGCGAACATCGCCACCATCCCTGCTTCACCGATGGTGTCGTTTGCCACCACACCGTCGACGGTGAGCTGTCGCCAGCCGTCGCTCGAGCGGTCGGGGACCGAGACGGCGGCCGGCTCGCGCTCGGAGCCGGGATGGATGACTGCCGACGTGGTTGCCGGCGGCTCGTCGTAGGCCGCGTTGACCGCCGACCAGCCCTCGCCTTGCTGGCGCAGGTAGTCGATGTAGTCTGGCCCGTCGCTGTAGGGCTGGTAGATAGCGAAGTAGATGCCCCAATTGACGTCGAACTGGCCGGATCCCCCGTCGCTACGGGGTGTAAGACAGTCCCACGTGACGCCACAGCGACGCTCGTATTCGCGTTCGACCCAGCTCGCATCGCCTTCGATCAACCCCTTCGTCGCTAGGGTCGCGTCCTGTGTCGAGCCGTTGAGTTCCGAGAGGTTGAACCGCTGGTCTTGCAGGGCATGGACGAGCTCGTGGCCGAGCGTGAGTTCGTCCAACGCCGGTGTGTCGGGATTTTCGGAGACGATAACGATCTCGTCAGTCTCGGGATCGTAGTAGCCCTTGACGGCACCGCCGTACACTGTCTTTGTCGCGTTGACCGCCGTCGTGTCCCGACCGACTGTAAACAACGCTTCGTAGCCGATGTTCTGTTCTACCCGTTCGGCTGTCGTATAGTTCTCGAAGCGCTCGTCGTTGGTCTGCCGGTAAGTTTCGCGGGAGACGACGTCGACGGCGACTCCCTCTTTGAACGTTTGGCCCCGAAGTACCTCGACGCGGGCCATCGCTCGGTAGACGACGGGCTCGAGTTCATCGTCGTCGACGACTGTGTCCGACTGGTTGTCGACCGGGAAATCGTCGTCGTACCAGTAGCCTTCGACGTAGCCGACGGTGTTCTCGGTCGATGGGTTCTCGGGGCGGTCGTCCGGTGGGGCAACCGCGGCGGTTGTGGCCGTGGTCGATTCCAGACGAGGGGTCGGTTCGGCTCGATCGACACTGGCGGCAGTCGTCCCGCTGGAAGCTGCGGTCGCGCTGGCTGCGAGGACCGGGCCAGCGAGGCCGCTTGTCACCAGCGCTCCGACGAGGACCAGTACGAGGAGGACGACGGACGTGCGGGGGCGCGTCGATGGCATCTGACGTGACTAGTGATCCATTTGAATAGAAGTGCAAAAAGCACGACGGTCAGACCGCCACTCACTCGGCGTCGGTCGACGCCGCCCGCCAACCAGACAGGACGCTCAGAACCGCAGCCACGAGGCCGGCCAGCAGGGCGAGCGCTCGCCGGTGCATCGACGCCTGCAGCTCGTAACTCCGGTCGCGCGCCTGATCGTTGAACGGTAGCCACTGAAAGTCAATGCACACCCGATCGCATGACGGCTGTGCGATCGGTGTGTAAATCGTTTCAGTTGTTACTATAGAACCGGGGCTGCAGCGGACACGAACGTTTTCACGACTCCGCCCGTACGACCGTCTAGCTATGCGCCTCGAGCCAGACCGCACAGCAGTGGTGGTCGTCGACATGCAAAACGGGTTCTGTCATCCCGAAGGATCGCTGTACGCGCCGGGCAGCGAGGCCGTCATCGAGCCGATCGCAGACCTAGTCGATCGCGCCCGCGAGGCCGGCGTCCAGGTAATCTTCACCCGCGATGTCCACCCACCGGAACAGTTCGACGACGCCCACTACTACGACGAGTTCGAGCAGTGGGGCGAACACGTCCTCGAGGACTCGTGGGAGGCCGAGATCGTCGACGAACTCTCCGTCATGGCGGGCGATCAGATCATCGAGAAACACACCTACGACGCCTTCTACAACACCGAACTCGAGGGATGGTTGAATGCCCGCGACATCCACGATCTGGTGATCTGTGGCACCCTCGCGAACGTCTGCGTGCTCCATACCGGCGGCAGCGCGGGTGTGCGGGACTTCCGGCCGATCCTGGTCGACGATTGTATTGGCGCGCTCGAGGACGAACACCACGAGTACGCCTTAGAGCACGCCGACTGGCTGTTCGGCGAGGTCGAATCGAGCGCCGATCTCGAATTCGCCTAATTGCGACAGCCGTCCCACCGGCTTTTTCGTCGCCGGCGATCCAACGTGCGGTATGAACGGCTTGCTGCTACGTCGTGCGCTCTCGACGATCCAGATGTGGACGGACGGTGACGGTCGATGAACCAACAACAGTTGCGACCACTATATCTGCTCGGCATTGCGGCCAGTGCGTACGCGCTCTGGTATTTTGTCACGGCAGGCTCGAATCTGTATGCGATCGTGTTCGGGCTCGTGACTGTCACTCTCGTGGTACGGCTCCGAAAACTGACTGCTGACTCCTGAGGCGGACTCCTGTCAGTCAGTCAGTCAGTGCCGGTGGGACCGTGACCGCCCTGCAGTCCAACCGGGACATCGGGACAGCAGACCGTCTGAGTCGGTGTCGTGGACTCGCACTTACTGTGACCGAAAGACCCGGTATGCGCCCTGTCCGATGGCGACGACTTTCGTCTCCCCGTCTGGCGTCGTACTTTCGACGGTGACCTCGCTGACACCGACGCTGCTACCAACTCGGATCACGTCTGCAGTCGCAACGAGATCGCCCGTCGCCGGGCGCAGATAGTTGACGTTCAGGTTGATCGTCGCGATCTTCGTCTCGAAGGGGTCGTCCATCGCCGTCCGAAGCGAGAGCCCACCGACAGTGTCGATGAGCGTCGCCGCGACGCCACCATGGAGGTCCGCCCGCTCGTCGGGGTCGGCGGTTGGCCGCGTGTTCGTCAGCTTCTCGTCGTAGGGAATCGACATCGTCATCGTCCCATCGCCGACGTTGTCGACGCTCGTATCGAGCCACGCGAGGAACTCGTGGTCCTCCTCGAGAGAGTATTGGAGCAGACTCTCGAGGTCGTCGAACTCGTCGAACACGTCCGCCGGTGGCGTCTCCTCGGTCATAGCATCTCGTCTGTGAGCGACGGTCTTGACGGCTACGTTTCTCGATGTCTCTCTTCGTCTCGGTCGCTCGAGCGAACCCGCACCTGAACCCGGTTGCCGACCGCGAACGACCGCTCGGGACAGATCAGTTTCGCGCCGAAGTCGCCGTCGCGCGCACAGAACAGCGACAATCCGGTGATCGGCTCGTCGTTTGCCATCACGGTCACGTCGTCCCACGTGATCGTGCGGCCGTCGGCGACGCCGAGTCGATCGCCGTTGAGCGCGACCACGGGGTCGGTGTCGTCGTCACGCTCGAGCACCCCACCGCCGTCGTAGTGTGGCAACCCGCCGTCTAGGACGCCACCCCCGTCGGCGCGCACGCCGACGAAGCCAGTGCCGGGTTCGGGGTGTGCGGGTGCATCGAGCACGGCGTAGGTGTCGCCGGTCGAGACGACGCGGCCGGTGCCGTCCCACGCGAGCGGCCGGACCGAGACGCCGAGTTCGAGCGGGAGCGACCCCGACGCTCGATAGGGGTTCTGCTCGGGGCCGCGAACCCCCACGTGGAGGTGGTTGTCGACCCACGGCGCGAAAAAGCCCGCCCGGACGAGTCGGCCGAGCGACTCCCCTCGTTCGACAACGTCGCCGGCCGCGACCGACGGCTCGACGTGGAGGATTCTGACTGTCAGTCCCGCGAGTGGACTCGAGTCAGTGGGCTCGAGCAGGATCAGGTGATCGTGTTCGGGCGCGTAGGGTTTCGGCGGTGCGCGGACAGTGCGGGTCTCGCGGACGATGCCGGCGACCGGGCTCGGCGCGGCAGTCGTCCGCCCGTCGACCAGCGTCCCGGGATAGAGATCGATCGCACAGCCACCGTCGTGGGCGGGATACGGCGAGTTGTACAGCGAGAAGCGCTCGTACTGCGCCAGCACGGACGCGGGAAGCGTGACGGCCATCGGATATGAACGCTGGGTGGCGGGAGCGTTTAGACCCACCGGGTCTAACTCGTGGTATGCGCGTCTTTCGTGGCCGGGCAGGGTCCATCGAGACTGATCGCGAGGCGAGCCGACGGCTGCTTTCGATCGCCGCCGACGGCGAATCCGCCGTCCGCGTCTGGACTCCCCATCGACAGGTCGCCTTCGGCCGTCGGGACGCTCGCCGCGAGGGGTACGACCGCGCCCGCGCGGCCGCCGACAAACGTGGGTTCCCGCCGATCGAGCGCGACGTCGGCGGCCGTGCGGTGGCCTACGACGGCGCGACGACGCTGGCGTTTGCCCGTGCTGAGCCGGTCACGGACAGCAGGACTGGCACGACCGAGCGGTACGAGCGCGCCACGACCGCCCTCGAGCAGGCGCTTCAAAACCTCGGCCTCGAGCCAAGCCACGGCGAGCCCGACGACTCGTTCTGTTCCGGCACGCACTCGCTTTCAGTCAATACGCGCGCGGACGGGCGAGAGCGCAAGGTCGTCGGCATCGCCCAGCGCGTTCGCAGTGACGCTGCCCTCGTCGCCGGAATCGTGCTCGTGGCCAATCGTGGTGATCTCGCGGCCGTACTCGAGGCGATCTACGACGCACTCGACGTGGCGCTCGAACCGGCGTCAGTGGGGAGTATCACAGCCGCAGGCGGGCCGTCCGATCCCGAGCCCGTTCGCGCGGCGATCGAGGACGCGCTGGTCGGCGACGCGACCGCCGTTTCGATCGAATCGCTATGAGCGGCTGAGATACTGTTTTTTGCTTCGCGGTGTTCGACTCGCATATGACGAGCCGATCACGACCGGAGGGAGCGCAATGACGACGGACGAGTCAGCCGATGACGGGCCGGACCTGACCGAATCCCTGTGGAACGATCTCCTCGAAGATACACGAGCGGTCGCAGATGAGTACCGCGAGGACGGCTGGGACGTCGCCGTCCTCGAGCCCACCGACATCGCACCGGTCGACAGCGAGGAGCGAGTCGGCCTCGATGTGACGGTCAGCGCAGACGAGTACGACGTCGTCGCTGGACTCGTCGAGGACGGAGACGTGACGATCACCGCAGCGGACGTGTACTATCGACCGCTCGCCGCCGAGGAGACCGACCAGCGAGTCGCCCTCGCAGTCGAGCGCGACGACGACAGCGAGACGGCGATCTTGGTCCCACTCGCCTACGACATCACGGCCTGTCGCTCCGTCTTCGAAACGGCGCTGCTCGAGGAACAACTGCTGGTGCACGTCCTGGCCGATCCGGACGACGGCTGGGTCAGCTTCTCCCACGACGATCCGTCGCTGTTTCTCGAGGAGTCGGACGTTCGAGCCTGGGACGAAGAGTAATACTCACTCCCCGGTTCGAAACGACAGATCGAGCGACGGCGCGGAGTGGGTTAGCGACCCCATCGAGATCACGTCGACGCCCGTCGCGGCGTAGTCGGGCACGTCCGCGAGGGTGATGCCGCCGCTGGCTTCGGCCAGCACGCTCTCGTAGTCTGTGAGTTCGTCGACGGCCGCCGCCGTCTGTTCTGGCGTCATGTTGTCGAGCAAAACGATGTCTGCACCCGCTTCGGCCGCCAGCGGGGCGTCGGCGACGGTCTCGACCTCGACCTCGACTTTCGTCGCGAACGACGTTCGCTCCTGAAAGCGTTCGACGGCGTCCTCGAGTCCCAGTTCGGCGACGTGGTTGTCCTTGACCATCACCATGTGGGAGAGATCGAGCCGGTGGGTGTCACCACCGCCTGCGACGACCGCGCGCTTCTCGATGCCGCGCAGACCGGGCGTGGTCTTTCTGGTCGCCGCGATGGCGACGTCCTCGGATTCGGTTCGCGCCTGTTCGACCGCCTCGCGGGTCCGCGTCGCGACCCCCGAGGCATGGCCCGCGATGTTGACGGCGACGCGCTCGCCGCGCAGCACCTCGCGGGCACCCCCGACGACCCGGAGCAGTTCGTCACCGGGTTCGACCGCGGTGCCGTCCATGAGCCGATCGGTCACGGGCACGTCGAGGTACTCGAAGACGGCCGCCGCGGCCTCGAGGCCAGCGGCGACGCCTGCCTCTTTCGCGACGAGCCGGCCGACCGTCTCGCCGGGAACCTGATTGGTCACGTCGTGGTGGCCGACGTCCTCGCGGAGCCAGCGTTCGATCTGTGTGTCGGTGATCATCTCAGTCGTCCGCCGTCGGTTCGACCGTCGATTCGTCGGCGTCCGTCGCGACGTAGTGACAGCCCACCGACTCCGTATTCTCGCCGGCCGCACGCGCGATCAACAGCGCGACGACGCTCGCGTTCCGGAGTTCGTAGAGGTCGCGCGCCGTCCGCGTTCGAATGTATGCGTCGACCTCACCTTTCAACCGCCGAAGGACGGCACTCGCGCGCGCGATCTCGTCGGGGTCGCGCTCGAGGCCCAGATACTCGTCCATCGTCTGCTGGAGGCGCGTGAACTTCTCGGCCGCGAAGCGTTCGGGCAGTTCGGGATCCCGATTCAGTAATTTGGGTGCCTCGACGACCTCGGGATCGAACCCGGTTGCGTCGTCGCCCGCGCGTAGGCCCCAAACGAGGCCCTCGAGCAGGCTGGTACTCGCCAGCCGGTTCGCGCCGTGGACGCCGGTGCGGGCACACTCGCCGACGGCGTAGAGCCGATCGAGCGAGGTGCGACCGCGGTCGTCGACATCGATGCCGCCACACAGGAAGTGTTCGGACGGCGCGACCGGAATTTCGTCGCCCTCGATGCCGCGATCGCGACACTTCTCGGCGATGGCAGGGTAGTCGGTCTCGAACTCGAGCGGGCTGACGTCGAGGACGACCTCGCCAGTTGCCTCGCGTTCGGCCTCGACTGCGCGGGCGACGACGTCCCGCGGTGCGAGGTCGCCCTGTGGGTGGTAGTCGTCCATGAATCGCTCGCCGTCGCCGTTGCGAAGCACCGCACCCTCGCCGCGCAGCGCCTCGGAGAGGAGGAACGGGTCCTCGCCGTCGTAGGCAGTCGGGTGGAACTGGATATACTCCATGTCCGCGATGTCCGCGCCCGCAAGCGCGGCCATGGCGATGCCGTCGCCGGTGGCGTCGTCGGGGTTGGTCGACCGGCTGTAGAGCGCGCCGACCCCGCCGGTCGCGAGCACCGTTGCACCTGCGTAGATCGGTTTGCCAGTCGGTTCTTCGTCAGAGACCACGCCGTGGACGCGGCCCTCGTTGGTGATCAACTCGAGTGCCGCGGTGTCCTGACGAACCTCGATACGATCGTGGTCGTCGACGTACTGCAGGAACGGCCGGAGGATGTGCGTGCCCGTCGCGGCGTCGACGTGGAGGATGCGGAACTCCGAGTGGGCGGCCTCGCGCGTGTAGTCGAGGTCGCCGTCGGCGGTCTCGTCGAAGCCGACCTCGAGCGTATCGATGAGCACGTCCTCGACGGCGTCGTCGGCGTGGTTGACGAGGGTGTCGACGGCCGCGGGATCGGCGGTACCGTCGCTGGCTGCGATGATGTCCCGTTTGAGGCTCTCTGAGTCCCCGCGCGTCGTCGAGATCCCGCCCTGTGCCCAGTCGGTGCTGGCGTCGTCGGGTTTCGTCGCTTTCGTCAGCAGGAGGACCTCCGCGCCCTCCCGTGCGGCCGACAGGGCGGCCGCACAGCCCGCGATACCGCTGCCGACGACGAGCACGTCGGTCGTTTCGCCGTCTGTCGTCGTCGCCGTGCTGGTGGTAGTTTCAGTCATCTTAGATCTCGAGCATCCGATCGAGTGCGACGCCCGCGAGTTCTTTCTCCTCGGGGGCGACCTCGATCACGTTGTGTTCGCGGCCCGCCGCGAGTTCCTCGAGCACCCAGGTCAGATAGTTGGGGTCGATCTGGCGCATGGCGTTGCAGTCCATGCAGGCGTCGCCACAGAGCGGAACGACGTCGACCTCGGGGTGCCACCGCTGGAGGTGGTTCGTGAGGTGGACCTCGGTGCCGATCGCCCAGGTGTCGCCGGGGTCGGCCTCGGCGATCGTCTCACAGATCGTGGCCGTCGAGCCGGCTTTGTCGGCGGCTTCGACGACTTCGCGGCGACACTCGGGGTGGACGATGACCTTTGCACCGGGGTTGTCTTCGCGAACCTGTTCGATGTGTTCGACGCGGAATCGCTCGTGGACCTGGCAGTAGCCGTCCCAGAGGATGATGTCGCGGTCCGCCACTTCGGCGGCGTCTTTGCCCTCCGGATTCCAGGGGTCCCACTGGGCAATTTCGTCTTCCATGCCGAGTCGGTGGGCAGTGTTCTCCCCGAGGTGCTTGTCTGGCAGGAACAGCACCTTGTCACCTTTGTCGAAGGCATATTCGAACGCTTTGTGGGCGTTCGACGAGGTACAGACGAGCCCGCCTTGGCTCGCACAGAAGGCCTTCAGGTCGGCATAGGAGTTCATGTACGTGATCGGGATAATGTCGTCATCGGACGCGGCGGCGGTGATCTCGGCCCACGCGCTGTCGACCTGCAGCGCCTCGGCCATGCCCGCCATCGGACACGACGCCTCCATGCTCGGGAGGATCACTGACTGGTCGTCGTCCGTGATGATGTCGGCGCTCTCGGCCATGAACGTCACGCCGCCGAAGATCACGTATTCGGCGTCGGCCTCGGCGGCCTGCTTCGAGAGCTGGTAGGAGTCACCGATGAAGTCCGCGTGCTCGACGATCTCCCGTCGCTGGTAGTTGTGGCCCAAAATGACGACGTCGTCGCCGAGTTCGGCGAGCGCCGCCTCGATGCGTTCTGTCCGCTCGTTTTCTTCGAGATCGCGATATCGTGGCGGGAGTTGTTCGAGATTGTCGTATTTGAACAAACTGAGATCGGTTTCGAACTCCGCCGTTTCCATATTGGCCATTTCACGTCACCTATGGGTAACACCACATCACACGCGAGTATTGAATAACTTTTTCCTTCGAAAGTAGAATTCGGGAGAATACTATCCGTGAATACGCCGACCGAAAGTCGATAGCGCGGGATTTGGCCCGCCGGACGTCGTCCTCGAGAAGATGACTGCCGAGAGTGGCGACGACGAGCTAGCCGATCTGTGCTCGTTCTGTTTTCAACTCGAAGCTATACGACCGGACAACAATCAGTGAATACGCGATCGCGTCTCGACGACTGTCGCCGTCGGCGACAGCGTCGTGGGTGCGATCAGGGATGAACCGTTTTGTCCGGCAGTATAACAGGACCGATGTGAGCCGCCAGTGAGATCCAAGACCGGCGGCTATTCAAGTCCGGCTTGCCTACGGAATCGTATGGAGGACGTTACCGACGCTGGAATCTACGCGCGGGAATCGCCCTATCTCGATCGGTGCGTGCAAGTGGGGGCTGCCAGCGGGCGAGTCCTCAGCGTCTCGTTTCCGGACGTGCCCGACGCCGATGCCGAGGCGGATCATCCCGTTCTCGATCAGATCTTCGAGTACTTAGACGGCCTCGAGCCGGTCAGCTTCGACGACGTACAGGTCGCGATGACCATGCCGACCGACCAGCGGGCTGTTCTCGAGAGCGTCCGGGAGATCCCCTACGGCGATCAGGTCACTGTCGACACGCTCGCCCGGATGACCTCGGGGCTCGATCACGAGGACGACGACGACATCATCCTCGTCCGGACTGCACTCGACGAAAACCCGACACCGATCCTCATCCCGGACCATCGCGTGAGCGACGGCCCGAGCGCCGCGCCGCCGGACGTCGAACAGAAGCTCCGGTCGATCGAGGAACTCTGATCGGTTGAAGACCTCCCTTTCGAAATTCGGTCGCTGTTCTTCCGGCATTGATCCGCTCCGGCCCGATTTCACTTTCACTTTCGGGCTACCTTTTAACCATGGGCCCCGTGAACACGATGACATGAGCCAAGCGACGCTCGGCGACGACGAGGAACTGTTCGGAGAAGCGGCCACCGAGATGCGTGCGGACGTCGAGTCCTCGCTCGCGGACGCCTGGGGAGCACTCCCTGATGCCGACGACGTCTGGGAGACCGATGCCGACAACGTGTTGGGCGTGCTCAACGGCCTCAACTCGGCGCTCGAGGTCGGCGACGCCGAGGCCCACCTCCGCGATGCGAAAAAGTGGTTCACCATGGGCCAGCGTGCCGACGCCTTCGACGACGCCGACGACCTCAAGGCAGAAATCGCCGACCTGGAAGCAGCAATCGCGGATCTCTCACGGGCCAGCGAGCAGGTCGGCGACCTCACGTCGACGATTCCGGCGCTTCGCGGCACGCTCGAAGATGCCGGACTCGCAGACGACGCAGCTGACGATGACGCGGACGAAGCCGAGGAGTAATCGATTCCGTTCGGCCGACGTTCCGAATCGTCCCGGCTCTCGGCCGACCCGCCGTCCGATCCTTACCGATGGTCGGGCCGCGAGACGTCACGCTCGGCGACCGTCTCGAGCAGCCGAGCCAGCGAGTCGGCCGCTAACTCGAGCAGCGTTTCCCCGCGTTGGGCGTCGCCATCGGCCGGATCGCCGACGACACCGTTTTCCGAAAACTCCGCCGAGTCGTAGGCCAGATTGACGTGACTCGTCCAGTCGCCCCAGCCGTCGGCCGCGTCGGCACGGGCCTCCTCGATCCGATCCTCTCGGACCAGCTCCGGCTCACAGTGGCGAAGCAATGCCGTCTCTAAGGGGCCGCCGTGGCCCATGTCGGCGCTGTGCTCGCTGACGGCCTCGAACCAGGTGAAGGGGACGACGTAGGCGTCGCCGGCTCGCGTGAGCCGGCCACCGACCACCCGGAGGGCGTCGACGTTGCCGCCGTGGCCGTTGACGATGACGACGCGGTCGAAGCCGTGGTGTGCGAGGCTTTCGACGGCCTCGCCGACGTAGTCCCGGAAGGTGTCCTCGGAGACCCACATCGTCCCGGGGAACTGGCGGTGTTCCGCGGCGATCCCGACCGGAATCGCCGGTGCGCGCACGACCTCGCGATCGGTGCGTTCGATTCCCGCGTCGGCGACCGCCTCCGCGGTCAGCACGTCCGTCCCGAGAGGCGCGTGTGGGCCGTGTTGTTCCGTGCTCCCCACGGGAACGACGGCGAGATCGGTCTCGAGGTCTCGAACGTCCGTCCACGTCGCCGCTGTGAGATCCATGCACGAGTATACTATCGGCTGTACGTCAGTATGGCGGTTCGCCGACTCTCATGGCGAGCGCAGGCCCAATCCGTTTTCGGCCCCGTCGCGTCCCGTCATCTATGTCCGACAAGAGCCGCGAGCGCGGCGTCGAACTCGGCGACGTACAGGCGACGCTCACGAACGTGGAGTTCCCGATCGGTCACGACGAGTTACTCGACGCACACGGCGACGAGGAACTCCAAATGAGCGATACCACGACGACACTCGAGGAGGTCATCGGATCGCTTGGCGAAGATGAGTTCCAAGACTACGGTGCGGTCGAGGGAGCGATCATGAACATGGTCGGCGACGAGGCTATCGGTCGGAAAAACTACAGCGACCGCACGCCGCCCGCAATGGGCGAGGAGCGGCAAGATGAGGGCGCACCGGACACTGATGGGTACAGCGAGCAAGAGTCGTTCTAGGCGTCGCGTCGCCCTCCTTCCATCGCGTCGAACGATGGCTGTCGGCCGGCACTCTTAGTCGTCGTCACCGATTTCGGTCCGTGCCTGCCGGCGCTGCGCACGTTCGATGAACTCCTGTGGGAGTTCGTCGATCTCGCCGGCTTGCACCCCCCAGAGATGTGAGTAGAGTCCGTCGTTCCTGAGCAACTCCTCGTGTGTCCCGCGCTCGACGATCTCACCGCCCTCGAGGACGAGAATCTGATCTGCGTCCCTGATCGTCGAGAGTCGGTGCGCGATGGCGAACGTGGTTCGATCTTCCGCGAGCTCGTCGATCGACCGCTGGATGAGCATCTCGGTCTCGGTGTCGACGTCACTGGTCGCCTCGTCTAACACGAGGATCGCGGGATCTCTGAGGATCGCACGGGCGATCGAGAGTCGCTGGCGCTGCCCACCCGAGAGCTTGACGCCGCGTTCGCCGACCTCCGTGTCGTAGCCGTCGGGCAGGTTCTGAATGAACTCGTGGGCTTCGGCCATCTTCGCGGCTTCGATCACGTCCTCGCGGTCGGCGTCGAAGGTGCCGTATTTGATGTTCTCTGCGACGCTGCCATAGAAAAGGAAGGTATCCTGACTGACGTAGCCGATCGATTCGCGAAGACTCCGGAGGGTGACGTCCTGGATGTTCTGGCCGTCGATCCGAATCGCTCCCTCGTCGACGTCGTACATTCGCAAGAGGAGCTTGAGGACCGTCGACTTGCCGGCACCGGTCGGCCCGACCAGCGCGAGCGTTTCCCCACCCTCGACGGTAAAGTCGATGTTCTCGAGGACTGGCTCCGCTGTCTGTGAATCCTCCGTCTCACGGTCCTCGTAGCTAAACGCCACGTCGTCGTACTCGACGCGGCCGTCAGCCACCGTGAGGCTGGGCGCGTCGGGGTCTTCGCTGACTCGGTTGGGTTCGTCCATCAGCCCGAAGATGCGTGCGCTCGAAGCGCGAGCGCGCTGATACATATTGATTATTTGTCCGAATTGAGCCATCGGCCAGATAAACCGCTGCGTATAGAGAATGAAGACGACGAACATCCCGGTACTGAGCTCACCCGAAAACGGCCCCGGCGGGCCCGAGATGACCCAGAGGCCGCCGACGAGGAAGGTAATGACGAAGCCGATCCCCGCGAGCACGCGCAACCCGGGGAAGAACTTGATCCGCGTCCGGATCGCATCCCAGTTGGCGTCGAAGTACTCCCGAGAGACGTCTTCGACGCGGTCGGATTCGTAGGACTCGGTCGTACTCGACTTGATGACCTGAATCCCGCCGAGGTTGTTCTCGAGCCGGGAGTTGACCGTCCCGACGGTCGAGCGCACCTGTGCGTACTTCGGCTGGATGGTCTTGATGAACAGGTACGTAAAGCCGGCGATCAGCGGCACCGGCAGCAAGGCAACCAGTGCGAGCTGCCAGTTGATCGCCAGCAGTAAGCCGCCGATACCCACCACCATCACGAGCAGCCGAAACAGGGAGTTCATCCCGTCGTTGAGGAATTTCTCGAGGCGGTTGACGTCGTTCGAGAGGATCGACATCATCTCGCCGGTCTGTTTGTCGGCGAAAAAGCCCATGTCCAGTCGTTGCATCTCGTCGTAGGTGTCGGTCCGAATGTCGTGTTGGACGTTCTGGGCGAACGTGTTGAACCCCCAGTTTCGGGTCCAGTGAAAGATCGCCGAACACAGAAACGCCCCCGCGACGATCCCGATCGTCAGCCAGAACTGGGCGACTCGTCCGGTTGGGACATACGGTTCAATGAGACCCCCACCCACTGGAAACGCCGCCGCGTACGCGACCTCCTGACGGATCACGGCGTCGATCGCGATCCCGAGCATCAGCGGTGGCAACAGATCCAGGACTCGCGCGCCGACGCTCGCGATGACACCGATGACCGCAGCCCCGACGTAGTCACTCCCGTACTCGAGGAACAGCCGCTTCATCGGGTTCTCGACCTCCGCCCGTTGTTCCTCGAACGGATCGTCCTCGTCTCCGTCGGGGCGATTCATTGCACGGGAGTCAGGGATCGCCAGCAATAAGAATTGTCGACCGATCGAACCAGATCCGGCGTCGGCGGCTGTGGGTCACGCACGTTCTCGCTGTGGCTTACGCGCTGTCACCGGTACCGAGGCTGGTGATGGTCGTCTGATTCGACTCGAGATCGATGTCGACCTCGTCGCCGACTTCGATCCCGGTCTCGTTCGTGTAACCGCGTGGCACTTCAAGCACCCATTTGCCGCGGCCGGAGTACTCGAGATCGTTGCCGTCTTCGTTCGGGCCGGGCGCGCGGGCGTGGTGAATCGTCGTGATCTCGCCGTCCGCACCGATGAAGACGATATCGATATCGAAGTCCATCTCGCGCATCACGTAGGTCAGGTCTTGCTCGTTTTCGTAGATGAACAACATGCCATTACCCGGCTCGAGCGAGTCGTGGTCGCTCAGCCCTGTCCGGCGTTCACTGAAGGAGTCTGCGACGTCGACGTCGATAACCGCTTTCGGCTCGTCGCTATCGGCATCGTCGGCGACCCGTACCTCGCCGCTGTCGGGCCCCCACGGCGTCGAGACGAGCCCGGCCTGAACGAGGACGACACCGGCGATCGAGAGGACCGCGATCGCGAGCAATCCCTTGCCTACGCGCCCGATTGTCATACACGATAGCTGCACGGCCAGAGAGTAAAGGTTATTCGGACGGACCTACTCGTCTCGGATGCGGGCTCGTGGTCTAGCTGGTCATGACGCGGCCTTTACAAGGCCGAGGTCGGTGGTTCGAACCCGCCCGAGCCCATATTTCTGCCGCGAACAACTCGTGAGCGGCAGAAATCTGTCGTGAGCGGCGGGTTCGAACGAGAGAAGACGGAGCGAACGAAGTGAGTGACCGTCTTCACGTGGTTCGAACCCGCCCGAGCCCAGTTCTGGGGACCGACAGTGGGTCACGGAACGGTCTCCGAGGACACGTTCTCTAGCGCACGTCACGAACAGAAGCACACTACACCGCCGATCTCGCAGGAGTCCCCTCGAGTACCCGATTCGACCAGGGTTGCTCGTCGTCAGTGTTTGAGCCGCGCAACGTTTTCTCGAATCTGGCCGAGGAGGCCGTCTCCCGATCTGGGCTGGAGAGCCGAATGCAGCGTCGAGTTTTCCGGTTCGTCCTCGACGACGACCCGGAGATACGGCTCGAGTTGCTCGAAATTATCCGCGAGGACGACAGTGTGATTGTCTTCGTTGTGTTCGACGACACCCGCGTCGTCCAGCTTCGGGACGTGACACTGGACCGACGAGACGTAGACGCTCTTGTACTCGTTTTTTGCCACCTCCTCCGGTGGCACGTCGTGTTCCCAGCCGGCAACCGTCTCGGCCAGCGTCGACAGCTCGATGGGGTCGTCCTGTCCCCGGAGCGCATAGAGGAGGTACCGTCGCCGCCGGTTCGCCAGTAACTCGAGGATCGTGTCGGCATCGAGTTCGGTGGGCTCTTGACTCGAGGTAAGGGGTTCCATAACACGGTATTACCCTCCGGAGCGGAAAAGGGTGTCTTGAATATCCGATAATCTAACAGACGAACGGTAATCTCACATAGATCTCCGCGTATTGTCTCCGTTACTGGTTTTTCAGTACCATACTCAATATATTATCCCCCGCTTCAGTCTCCTGTAAGCAGCGTGGAACAACGATCGCGATTCGAAATCCTTTTTTATATCATGGACAGACATTGAGGCAGGCCGCCTTAGCTCAGACTGGGAGAGCACTCGACTGAAGATCGAGCTGTCCCCGGTTCAAATCCGGGAGGCGGCATTTTTCTGCGAACCAGTGAAAGAGCAGAGTAAGCATTTCTGGGCGGAGATCATCCGGGGAGCGGTATCCCGATTTTACGTGATTCTCGCTCGAGACGCGAGTGCTCAGCAGATGCTGTCAACGTGAAACGTACGTTCGCGGGGTGTCGCCGATCGACGTCGCGGTCCCGTTTACAGGCGCTGGTCGCGATGCCGTGGAGACGTCACAGCGGTTCGAGACAGTTTCGACAGTACGTAAATGCGGGATCGTTTTCCACACCGCACTGCTGACACGGGAGTCGCTTGCGGTCTTCAGTGGCGTCGTCAGACGCCGTTGGCTCTGCTATCGTCGCCTCCGCCTCGAGATCGTTGTGTCGTCGCTCGGACTGTCGCTCGAGGCCGTCCCGATAGATTCCTTTGAGCACCGGGATACTGATCCCGATCGCAGCGAGTAAGAGGCCGATGACCACTGCGGCGTAAATCTGTTCGGGAGTGGTCACAGAGCTACTACGGTCGCGGGCTGTTTAGTGCTGTCCACTGGTCGGAGCGCCGAACAGTGCTGGGTCTGGCAGAACGTTCGCAACCGCCAACGACTTTCCCGTTACGTCTCGGTACCCAACCTGTGAGCCACAACTCGATCACAAACGAAAGCGAGACGTTCGAGATTGGCGAGACGACTGTTCACCGACTCGGCTTCGGTGCGATGCGACTCTGTGGGGAGGACATCATCGGCGCGCCCGACGACGAGGAGGCTGCACGCAAGGTCGTCCAACACGCCGTCGACTGCGGCGTCGACTTTATCGACACGGCCGACTCCTACGGCCCGGCCGTCAGCGAACGATTGATCGGCGAGGCGATCGGCAACCGAGACGACGTGGTCGTCGCGACCAAGGCGGGGCTACTGCGAAACGACGCGGGCGACTGGATCGCGCATGGCGATCCGGACTACATTCGCAATCAGGTACTTACCTCGCTCGACCGGTTGCAAACCGACACGATCGACCTCTACCAGTTTCACCGGCCCGACGACGACACGCCCTTCGAGGACTCCATCGCGACGTTTGCGGAACTCAAAGACGACGGGCTCGTCGACGAAGTCGGCGTCAGCAACGTCTCGGCCGAACTCCTCGACCGCGCTCGCGAACAGGTCGAGATCGCGACCGTCCAGAACCGGTACAACCTGCACGACCGCGGGAGCCGCGAGGTCCTCGAGATCTGTGCCGACGAGGGCATCGGCTTCATCCCGTGGGCACCGATCGACGGCGACGATCTGGCCGCATACGGCGACCTCCTCGACGAGATCGCCGCGGCCCACGACGCGACGCGCCGGCAGGTCGCGCTGGCGTGGCTGCTCGAGCGGGCCGATGTCATGCTCCCGATTCCGGGCACGTCCAACCGCGATCATCTCGAGTCGAACGTTGCTGCCTCACGCCTGTCGCTGTCCGACGCGGAGGTGCAGCGACTGACTCAGGCTGCAGAGTGAGTGCCTGCGACTGTCGGCACGTCTCACTCGCCGACGTAGATCGTCTGCAGCCGCGAGCCACAGGACGGACAGCACAGTGTCTGCCATTTCGTCGGATCCAGCCCGCCTATCGTCTTCGTTCGGCGCACCTTGTCGAACGGGACCGTTTCACCACAGGACTGGCAGTCGAAGGGATCGTCCGTCTTGGTCATCGGCTGAGATAGCGCGTGCACACGTATGGGTGATACTGTCTGGAGGCGGTGGGGGACTGGTGTCCGTGCGTCCCAGACCGGGACTCGGTCCGAACACACGCGAACGGGGGCGCACCCTCGAGAGCCCAGCGATACCTGACGAGTTCCGTGACTCGAAGAGTAGTACGCAACAGAACGTCCGGGTGCGAGAACCAAACCACGTCGAGACGTGCTCACTTCGTTCGTCGGAAAAAGTCCGGGTGCGAGAATCGAACCCGCGTCTCAGCCTCCACAAGGCTGAAGGATAACCACTACCCCAACCCGGACGCGCTTACATCATATCCTACACGCGGTTGGCCTGAAATACGTTACGACTCCAGGATCGGAGTGTGCGATTCCATACCGCGCGATTTCGATCACACTACGCGCGACCGAGACGTTTTTCGGCACACGGCCGGTACCACCGGTAACGCGTGGCCATCACCGACAAGATCTACATCAAGAACCACCGTCAGCTCAGCTCCCAGCTCGAGACGAACATCCCCAAGGGAGCGTTCAAGGGTGCAACGCTCGATATGCTCTTTCAGGGCGAGGGCCTCGAGAAACTCGACGACGCGACCCGTGATCGCGTCCTCGATTTCACACAGGACTTTCTCGACTGTGGTTGTGACAACAACCCCTACTGTGGCTGCCCGGAGCGGAAGTTCATCCAGTACCTGCTCGAGTTGCGTGCCCAGGGGCTCGGGCCGGATGCGATCGTCGACGTGATGACCGACGACTACATGGTCTATGCCTACCCGGGCGACGTCCTCTCGTTTCTCGACAACGCCGTCCGCACCCTCGAGGCTGCGGAGGGCCTTGCCCGCGTCGACGGCGCAGACGAGGCCCGCGACGAGATCCAGCAGGCAAAGCGGGACCTCGCGCGCTGAGTCATCGCGCGCTCACACCTGGGCCGCTGAAACTGCAACTGAGCGCAAGGTTGACCTGTTCGGCCGGTGATCGGTCACTATGATCGATCGGGAGGGACGCGTCGTCTTCGGCTCGTTTCTGGCGTTCGTCCTCCTCGTCGCGTGCTCGGTCGTCGTCGAGCGCCAGACTGGGATCGCGCTCCGCGAGAGGCCACTGGTGTCTTTCGTTCTGGTCGGCGGCGTTGCCATTGCCCTGCCGCAGCTGTACCTTGCGTATACGGAGACAGGGGCACGTTCGCGGACGCGACTCCGATTTGCGGCCGTTACCACTGCTGTGTTCGCGGTCGCGTTCGCTGACGACGCAGCGGGCGTGCGCTATCTGCTGCTTGCGACGATCGGCACCGGCGCACTGCTTGGGCTTTTCTGTTACGAGGCGCTTTCGGGATATCGTGCCGTCAGCGACGATGTCTCGTTTGATCTCCAGGATCGGTGACCCTCGAGTCAGGAGAATCAGCAACTGTTAGGGTAGCCGACCGTCTCGACCCATCCATGACAGATCCCGAGGAACTCGCCGCGCGGGTGCGCGATGGCGACGTTCGCATTCACGAACTCGAGGACCATGCCGACTACGACACTGCGGCCGAAGCACGCCGGCTGCTCGTCGAACGCGAGACGGGAGCTGATCTCGAGGCCGTCGGCGACTACTCGTTCCCCGCCGAGCAAGCGGAGCCGAACATCGAGAACATGATCGGTGCAGCACAGGTTCCGATGGGCGTCGTCGGTCCCGTTCCTATCCACGGCGGCGCGGCCGACGGCGAGCACTACCTGCCGCTTGCGACGACCGAGGGCGCATTGCTGGCGTCGGTCAACCGCGGGCTGGGCGTAATCCGCGCGGCCGGCGGGGCCGACGCACGCGTCACGAAAAACGGGATGACCCGCGCGCCAGTCTTCCGGGTCGACGGCGTCGCCGAAGCCGCCGAAACCGTCGAGTGGGTCGAGGACAACCTCGAGACGCTCCGTGAGGCCGCCGAGTCGACGACGAGCCATGGCGAACTGCTCGACGTCGAACCCTACGTCGTCGGCGATTCCGTCTATCTTCGCTTTGCCTACGACACCAAAGATGCGATGGGGATGAACATGGCCACGATCGCCACCGGCGAGGCCTGCGAGGTCGTCGAGGCCGAAACCCCCGCCTCGCTGGTCGCGCTCTCGGGCAATCTCTGTTCGGACAAGAAACCAGCCGCGATCAACGCCGTCGAGGGTCGGGGCCGCTCCGTGACTGCCGATGTCGTGATTCCGGGCGAACTCGTCGAGGAGCGCCTGCACACCACCGCCGACGCCATCGCCGAGGCCAACACCCGCAAGAACCTGATCGGCAGCGCCAAGGCGGGTAGCCTGGGCTTTAACGCTCACGCCGCCAACGTCGTCGGCGCAGCTTTCCTCGCGACCGGCCAGGACGAGGCCCAGGTCGTCGAAGGCGCGAATACCATTACCACCATGGACACCCGCGAGCGCGAGGACGGTACCACCGACCTCTATGCCAGCGTCTCGCTTGCCTCCCTCGAGGTCGGCACCGTCGGCGGCGGGACGAAACTGCCGACCCAGGCCGAAGCGCTCGAGGTCCTCGGCCTGCGTGGCGGCGGCGACCCGCCGGGCTCGAACGCCGACGCGCTCGCCGAGATCATCGCTGTCGGCGCGCTCGCGGGCGAACTCTCCCTGCTCGGGGCGCTGTCCTCGCGACATCTCGCGAGTGCTCACGAGGATCTGGGCCGATAGGAGCGCTCTCGATCACGGACAGTAGCGGTATAAGTCAGAACCCAGTGTTCTAGAACTATCACAGAAATCGTCATGAGCCTCGGAAGGCGAGTTGTGGGGTGGCTGATCGTTATCGTGGGTCTGTTGGTTCCGGGTCTGGTGGCGACGATCTGCTGGGCTCCGTTTCTCGCGTCGAAGCGGCTCCGGTCACTGTTCAGCCGGTTGCCGCCGTTCGACTCGATGGGAGTCACGTACGTCGTCGTCGCTATCACAGCCTCACTTCCGTACGTTCTGGCCCTCGTTGGCGTGGCAGCGACTGCCGGTGAGAACGCGATCTGGGGGCCGCGGATCCTCGGTGTCACCCTGCTGCTCACCGTCTGCTACATCGTCGGGATTCCGCTTCTCGGCGTGTTCGGGCTTCCTCGAGCGGGGATCGACTGGGACCCGACCGGGTACGGTATTTCGACGTGGGCACTTCTCACCGCTGGTGCGGTCTGGTACGCGATGCTCTTCGCAGTTCCTGTCACGATTCTGGGGCTCGTCCTCTCGAGTCCCGGCGGGTGGTAGTGTGATACTCGAGGCTGCGTATCCAGCGGACAGCGACGTCCGCACTGTCACAGTAACCGATATCGGCCGCGACTCTCGCTGACGACGCCACGCCGCGTGAGTTTCTCGAGCGCCTTTCGCACGTACTCGGTCGATACCCCTCGCTCGCCCGCGTACGCGACGATCTCGTCTTCGGTCGGCTGCTCGAGGGCCTCGAGTGCCCGCTTTACGATTTCCTGTTTGCTCCCACGACGGGTCGGCCCGCGCGGATCGCGGTCGCCAGCCGCCTCGATTTCGTCGGCATCGAGGCCGGCTTCCTCGAGATATTCCGTCTCGTCGACGACGCCGTCGGCCACGTCGATCTCGAGCTCGGCAAAGGAATCCAGTTTGGCAAAGGCCTCACCCTCGCCCTGGCGGTTTGCGAGCATGGATGCGCGCACGTCGCGGGCGTGGGCGGCGTCGTCGGTCTCGACGAACTTCTTGCGCTTTTCGTAGGCCTTGCGCGCGCCACAGCGGGGACACTTGCTCGTCTCCGATCGCCCCTCGAGGATCCAGAGGTTCGAACACTCGCTACAGCCGACAACGGCGTACATAGCTGCCAGTGGGACGTCCCGGCAGTTCAACCTTCGGCAACCGGATCGGAAGTGATACTGTCGGGCAGCAGTCAATACGAAGTCGGTCGCGGATTCGCGGCCGTCTCCACCGGCGACGGCCGCAGCAGCACGACCGATCGTCACGTCGTTCTGTCCGGCAGTATGAAACAGGGCTTGCTGTGGGATTTTAGACGGTTGCCCTCGTCTCGAGGCGTATGGAGCGCGTTTCCCTGACCGATAGCGAGCCCTCGGAGGCAGCCGACGGTGTCCATCTGGCGCTGCTTGCCGGCACCGAGTCGATGAACGTCCAGCATTTCGAGATCGAACCAGGTGCGGTCGTCGAGGAACACAGCCATCCCCACGAACAGACCGGCTTCATTTGTGAGGGCGAGTTGACCTTCCTCGTCGATGGCGAGACGGTCGTTTGTGGCCCCGGCGACTCCTATGCGATTCCGGGTGAGCAGCCTCACGCGGCCGAAAACCGCGGCGACGAGACGGTTCACGGCGTCGATATCTTTAGCCCGCCACGGGAGAACCCGAACTGGCAGGAATAATCAGATTACTGTTGCATCTATCCACCACTACTGAATACCACGAGGTTATCACAGCTGAGTTGTAAGGCTCTCTCATGGCAACCGAACAGCGGTCTATGGAACGCGGCCGAATCAGTACGGCGCTCGAGCGACTCGGGCCGACGTGGCTCGCCGGCGCGATTGCGGCGGGGCCGGCAACGATGGGCAGCCTGCTAGTCGCGGGCGCGAGCTTCGGCTACGCCTTGTTGTGGGTCGTTGTCTGTTCGGCGGTGTTGGGTGCCCTCGGCCAGTATCTCGCCATGCGGTTGGGGCTGCTTACGGAGGACGGAATCGTCTCGGTCGTCGACCGCCATCTGGGATCGACCTGGGCCTGGGTGCTTGTAGTTGACGTCGTGTTGGCCGCCGGCTTGGCGCAGCTGATCATCATGAAAACGTTAGCCGAGGTCAGCGCGACGATGGTTGCCAGTGCGGGCGTCGACGTCACCGTCTTGGCCGATCCGCGCCTCTGGGGAGTCACGTGGGCCGTGATTCTCGCGCTGGGACTCGCCGGCGGCGGCTACCGGGTTGCCGAACTCGGGGCCAAGGTGCTCGTCTCGATGGTCGTCGTCGCGTTCGTCGCAGCCGCGTTCGTCGTCCCGATCGACCCCACTGCGGCGGCGGGCGGACTGGTGCCAGCGATTCCCGCAGGCGTCGATGGCGCACTCGTCGCCGCGGGCATCCTCGGCGGTGCGGTCCACATCACGCTGCTGACGATGCAAAGCTACACGATGCGCGCCCGTGGCTGGACCGTTCGTGATGCCGACACCGCAGTCGTCGATATTCTGAGCTCGATGCTTGGCGCGTTCGGGGTTTTCAGCCTCGCGGTCTTTCTCGTTGCGGCGAGCGTGCTCCCGGCCGCTGGTGTCGATCCCGCGACGATCGACGGGATCAGCGCCGCCCAGACCCTCGGCCCGGTCGCTGGCGAGTATGCGACCTGGGTGTTCCTCGCCGGCCTCCTTGGTGCGGCAGTCTCGACGCTCGGCGGGAACACGATCGTTCCACCGTACCTGCTCGCTGACAAACTCGGCTGGGAACAGTCGACAGACGACAGCCGGTATCGCGCCGCCGTCGCCGGCGTCGCACTCGTCTCTGCCGTCGGTGCGTTTCTTGGCGGCGCGTTCTTCCAGTTGCTCGTGCTCACGCTGGCCTTTGGCCTCGTCGGGACCCCCTTTGCCATCGCCATCATCCTCGTGCTGCTGAACGATCCCGACGTCGTCCCGGAAACGAACTCACGTGTGGCGAACGTCGGTGGGCTCGTGCTCTTCGTCGTCGCCGCCCTCCTCGCGGGTGAGTTCGTCCGCGGGGAACTCGAGACGATTTCTGACCCGCTCTCGGCGTTCGTCGTCGCCTTCGCGGTCGCGATGGCCCTGGCACTGCTCGGACTAGCGGGACGATACGTTCGCGATCGGGTCAGCGGGGACTGAACCACGTGTCACTGCTGGGGCGAAATCGAACCGTCACGGGAGCGCGGTTACCACACCGAAAAAGACGAGCAGCCCGAGTCCGGTAACGAGGGCCGCGATCCCGAGCGGAACGAGTATTCGGCCAGCTTTCCACATCGCGGCGATCATGGCTGCCATCGCCTTTGTTGGGGTATGTATAGCTGACATGTGGTAGTGGCTACCATATCGGAGGCCTTGAAAGTCAGTCAGACGAGTGACAGACGCCATGTCTCAGCGCCGCTCGAGTGGCTTTCGCATCTCGACGTGCGGAATGCCGGCTTCCTCGAATTCTCCGCCGTGGCGCTCGTAGCCGAGGCGGCGATAGAAGTCGGCGGCTTGTGTCTGTGAGTGTAGTTTGAGGGTCACGAAGCCGAGCGTCTCGGCATAGTCCTCGAGTCGTTCCATCAGCGCCCGGCCAACACCCGATCGACGCCGTGACTCGCGGACGGCGACGCGTTCGACCTTCCCGACGCCGTCTGCGTACTCGCGAAGCCGTGCCGCGCCGATGGGGTCGTCGCTGTCGTATGCGACGAAGTGAGTGGCCGTCTCGTCGTATGCGTCGTACTCTATGGCCTCGTCGACGCCTTGGCCCTCGACGAATACCTCATGGCGGACCGCGAAGGCGTCCTCGCGCTTCTGGTCGCTCGTCGCGATCTGTACCTCGAGTTCGTCCATCGCGAGCGGCTACGCCTGCCGGCGCTGAGAACGTTACGGGAACAGCGCGTAGAGACAAAGAAAACGGAAATCGCGGCTTCAAGAGCGGCAGAACGAGACGCGTTCTACCCCCTCAAAAGCTCGCTTTATGCGAACTTTTCGATGTCATCAGACACCGTTGTGTCTGATTGCTCGAAAACTGGCTTATGCCAGTTTCTCGATGTTGTTGACGACTTCCTCGGCGAACTCGCTGGTGGCGAGCTTCTCGGCGTCCTCGAGGTTGCGCTCGAGGTCGTACGTGACCTTGCCGGAGGAGATGGTCTCCTCGACAGCGTCACGGACGAGGTCGGCGGCGTCGTCCCAGCCCATGTAGTCGAACATCATGCGACCCGAGAGGATCATGGCGGTCGGGTTGACCTTGTCCTGACCCTCGTACTTGGGTGCGGAGCCGTGGACGGGCTCAGCCAGCAGGAGGCCGTCACCGAAGTTGGAACCGGGGGCGATGCCGAGGCCACCGATCTGGGCACCACAGGCGTCGGACATGTAGTCCCCGTTTAAGTTCATCGTCGCGATGACGTCGTACTCGTCGGTGCGGGTGAGGATCTGCTGGAGCATGTTGTCGGCGATGCGGTCGTTGACGACAACTGCGTCCTCGGGCGCTTCGCCGTCGCGCTCCTCCCAGAGGGTGTCCTCGGTGATGACCTCGTCACCGTACTCCTCGTTGGCGACCTCGTAGCCCCAGTCGCGGAACTGCCCCTCGGTGTACTTCATGATGTTACCCTTGTGGACGAGGGTAACGGTGTCACGGTCGTGCTCGAGCGCGTAGTCGATGGCGCGGCGGATCAGCCGCTTGGAGCCGAACTCCGTGATCGGCTTGACGCCGATGCCGACGGGGCCGTCGTGGATGACATCGTCTGCGCCCATCTCGTCTTCGACGAACTCTTTGACCTGCTGGACCTCGTCGGTACCGGCTTCCCACTCGATGCCGGCGTAGACGTCTTCCGTGTTCTCACGGAAGGAGACCATGTCCATTTCCTCGGGCGCTTTGACGGGCGACGGGACGCCGTCGAGATAGTAGGTCGGGCGGACGTTCGCGTAGAGGTCGAGCTTCTTGCGCAGCGCGACGTTCAGCGAACGGAAGCCGGCACCGACGGGCGTCGTCAGCGGGCCCTTGATCGCGACGCGGTGTTCCTTGATCGCTTCGACGGTCTCAGCGGGCAGGTTCTCGTCGTATTTCTCGCGTGCGGACTCGCCAGCGTACAGGCGCATCCAGTTGATCTCGCGGCCAGTGGCGTCTGCGGCAGCCTCGAGCACTTTCTGTGCGGCAGGGCCGACGTCGCTTCCGACACCGTCACCGTAGATGATCGGGATGATCGGGTTGTCCGGCACTTCGAGCTCGTCTTCGGTTCCTTCCTTCAGCGTGATCTTCTCCCCGTCCTCGGGGACGTCGATCTTGTCGTAGCTCATCTCGTCTGTACGGTTCGCCGACGGGGGTAAAAGGTCTACCATTTCTGTCTCCGACTGGCAAAACCTGCCCGATATTTACACGAGATGTATTTCTTGAAAATGCCGAAAACGAGGGTTTGAGGGGCCGGAACCGCGAAAATGGGATGGTAAATAATGTAGAATACCGTTAAATAAAGGGTGGGAAGAACTGTCTTTTTATATCACCCAAACGGGTAATTTGTTCGATAAGCAGATCTTCAGTGGCACTCTCTCGACGATGGCCCCCACTGGCAGATACGAAATAGTCTGGCACGTCCACGCGAGGAACAAACTATCATAATATAGTAACAACAGAAACTGGTTACGAACTGATCGCACAGCCCCCGTGTGATCAAGTGTGCACTGACGTTCAATGGCTACGATAACTGCCGCTTCGAGACCGCTCGAGCGACCCGCCGGGAGCGTTCGTGCCTGCGTGCGGTCTCGTGGCGACAGTTGGTTGCTCGAGCCGGCGTCTGTGATGACGTGCTCGGTTCGTGGCGTCTCTCACGCCACCGTACTCAAGGCGTGCATCCGGTATAACCCGTGGCGACTGTTTCGTGAAACGGCAGGGTATTATCCCGTATTACTTCCGTAACAGTCGAGCGCGCCGTCGGTCGCTCACCGCTCGCGTCCGGTCGCAGTGGCCACACGGACGGCGACACAGTGACAGCGCCGTCCGACGAGGAGACGGAACCTCTTTTTGTCGACCGGACCAACCCCGGTGCATGGCCGAATCCGAGGTCGACCTCGAGTCAGAGCAGTACGAGAAACACCGCGAGGCGGGCGAGATCCTCGCGCAGGTATGCGAGGAGGCAGCCGACCGCGTCGAGGTCGGCGCGAGCCAACTCGAGGTTGCCGAGTGGGCCGAAGACCGCATTCGGGAACTCGGCGGCCAGCCCGCGTTCCCCGTCAACATCTCCGTCGACGAGGAGGCGGCCCACGCAACCCCGTCGATCGGCGACGAGACGACCTTCGGCGAGGAGATGGTTAACCTGGACATCGGCGTTCACGTCGACGGCTGGCTGGCTGATACCGCTGTCACCGTCGACCTGTCGGGCACTCCCGAGCTCGCGGAGGCTTCCGAACAGGCGCTCGAGGCTGCCCTCGAGATCGTCGAACCGGGTGTCGAGACCGGCGAGATCGGCGCGGAGATCGAGGACGTGATCGACGGCTACGGCTACAACCCCGTTGTCAACCTCACGGGCCACGGCCTAGGTCACTGGGAACAACACACCAGTCCGAACATCCCCAACCGAGCCGTCTCGCAGGGGACGACGCTCGAGGTCGGCGACGTCGTCGCGATCGAGCCGTTCGCGACCGATGGCGGCGGCAAGGTCACGGAGGGGGCAAGCGAGGAGATCTTTTCGCTCCAGCGCGAGGGCACGGTTCGCAACCGGCAGGCCCGCGACGCGCTCGAACAGATCACCGAGGAGTTCCGGACGCTGCCGTTCGCGACGCGCTGGCTCGAGACGGATCGCCCGGAGATGGCACTCCGCCGGCTCAAGCGTAACGATATCGTCCACGGCTACCCCGTTCTCAAGGAAGACGACGGCTCCCTCGTCAGTCAGAAAGAGCACACGATCATCGTCACCGAAGACGGCTGCGAAGTGACGACGAAGTAAAGACGAACCTATCGGTAATCAGCATCGGTAATCGTCACAGTGAGACGGGAGACACCGCGGAGGAAGCGACGAACACGGGAGCCCAAGCAACGGGCGCTGGTGGCCGAACCGTGAGGGTCGGTTAGGCGTTGTTCATCCGTTGACTCGTGCGGTTGCCACACCGCTGACACTCGGCTACGCGGTAGGGCTCGCGAGAGAACTGCGCGTTCTCTTTCTTGAGGCTCTCGGTTCGGAGCTGGACGGACACCTCGTGGAGAGTTTCAAGATCGCATTCATCGCAGTACTCAGTCATCCCGTTAACGGAATCGTCAGTCGTTGCCATTGTCATATTACCTGCCGTAGCATTATCTTAAAACCCTGCTTTATTTTGTCGTGCGAAACGCAAAAATCGCAAGACTGCGGTACCATCGCCGAAAAATCCTCGTCGAACGTTCGAACCGTTTACGAGGAACGCGCGTTCCTTCAAGACCTAGTTGTAGTCATCTATAACACCTATCCAGGGTGTATCGAACTGCTTGAGCGGACATCCAGGCTGAAACCCTTTAAGACCTCCTCGAGAGATCAGTAGTATGGAGCAGGTGTTCGCACCATGGCGTATCGAGTGGATCAGACGCGAGGACAAAAACGCGGAGATCGAGGACTGTGTCTTCTGTGAACTTCCAGAGCAGGATACCGACCGGGAGAACCTGATCGTCGCGCGAAGCGACCACGCCTTCGTCATGCTGAACAACTATCCGTACAACCCGGGTCACACCATGGTGATCCCTCACGCACACACCGGCGAGTATGCAGCGCTTGAAGACGAGATTCTCCTCGATCATGCCCGCTTGAAACAGCGAACCTTCGATGCACTCGAGGCTGCACTCGAGCCAGACGGCTTCAATGCCGGCTTGAACCTCGGAAACGGGGCTGGTGGCTCGATCGACGACCATCTGCACACCCATGTCGTCCCACGCTGGCAGGGAGACACCAACTTCATGCCTGTGCTAAGCGGTACCACAGTAATCGTCGAAGCGCTCGAGGCGACGTACGAGCACGTCCACGAGGCGTTTGCCACACAAGAGGGAACGACTGTTCCCGACGCGGACAGCGCAGTCGTAATCGAGTAGCGGCGTTCGTCGGCGGGGTCGTCGCAGACAGGCATCTGGCACGCAGTGCCGATGCAACTGCGAGCAGCCCTGCGATCGCGCCGGGGCTCGAAACCGCCATCACCAACTGGAATCGTCCGGAACGAACGCGACCGTCATACGGACTACTGTCAGTCATTTCCGGTGCAACTGCGACCCGCACTGCGGGCCCACCGGGACATCGGGACAGCAGACCGTCTCAGTGTTCGCAGTACAACGTCTTGCCATTCCGGACACATTCGATCCGGATCGGCTCGTCGTAGGTCACCGACACGTGGTCGGCCGATCGAACGTAGATGGCGGGTGTCTCGCCGGACTGACGGTTGAGGTTGGTGAGCAGGCCGGACTCGTGGAGTCGGTCGACTTTTCGATAGGCCGTCGAGAGCGGGAGGTCGTGCTCCGCCGCCAGCTCACGGACCGTCGTCGGCTCGTCAGCGGACAGGAACACGGCCCGCGCGTCGTCGTCACTCAGCAACTCGATGATCTGGCCGGGGTTGCACCCGAGTTCATCGTCCCGCTGGGCGCGCGTACACGGGGAGAGTTGTCTGGCTGTCTCACTCATGCACGATCGGTCGCCGCGAGGCGGTTTATCTGCGGTTCCAATTCCCGCGAACTGAAGATTAGGTCACGCATTGACTCTCTCGAGTCGAATCGAACCTATCGTCCGGCGTCAGACCGACTCCTGTCAGTTATTGCCGACGCACCCGCGACCCGTCATGCGGGTGCGCCGATACCTCGCAACGACAGCCATCTCAGACCGGGTCGCCGAACGCGTACATGGTCTCGTGGGCCGTTATTTCGAGGTCGACGAAGTCGCCGGGCTCGAGGCCGTGCTCGCTTGCGTTCTGGACGATGATCTGTCGGTAGGCCGAATCGCGACACTTGACGGAGTCGGCGGTCCCTTCCTCGACGACGAGACAGTCATCGCGGCGCTGGCCGACCATCTCCGCATAGGCGTCGGCGACGAGGTCGCGTTTGAGGTCGCTCATCTCCTTCGAGCGTTCCTTTTTGACGGTCCCGCCCAGCCCTTTCATCTCGGCGGCGTCGGTGCCCGGCCGCTTCGAGAATCGGGTGACGTTGATTTTCTCCGGGCGCGTCTCCCGCAGCAACGCCATCGACTGTGCGTGGTCGTGGTCGGTCTCGGTGGGGAAGCCGACGATGAAGTCCGTCGACAGTGTCCAGTAGTCGAGGGTGTCGTCGAAGGTGTCGACGACCTCGAGGTATTCTTGGACCTGATGCTGGCGGCGCATATCGCCGAGGACGTCGTCGCTTCCGGACTGGACCGGCGCGTGGAGGAAGTCGTAGAGTTCGTCGTTCGCAGCGAAGACGTCAGCGAGTTCCTCACGGATGCCGTGGATGCCCTTCGGGTTGGCCATCCCCACGCGGACCCGGAAGTCGCCATCGATGGCGCAGATTTTCTCGAGCAAGCGGTGAAGCTTGCGTTCGCCCTCGTCCCAGCCGTAGACGCCGGTGTCCTGGCCCGTGATGCGGATCTCCTTTGCGCCGGCGTGGATCAGCGCGCGGGCCTTTTCGACGTTTTCCTCGATCGACGGAGAGTCGATCTTGCCGGTGGCCTTTTTGGTAATACAGTACGAGCAATCGGACATACACCCGCGCGCGATCGGGAGGATACCGACGACGCCATCGAGAATCGGTTCGGCGTCGGGGGTCGTCGTCGGACACTCGCCGTTGGTGACGGCTTCGGGGACCTCGTCCCAGTGGAGGACCTGGCCGTCGATGTCGGCCTGGGCGAACTCCTCGCCCTGCGCGAGAGCCATACAACCGGTAATAAAGAGATCGGCCGTCTCGTCGGCCAGTTCCTCGGCCCGTCGGAGCATGTTGCGCTCGGTCTTTTCGACGACGGTGCAGGTGTTGAGGATCGCGACATCGGCCTCGTCCGGTCCGTCGACCCGGTAGTGACCCGCATCACGGAGCCGTCGCTCGATCTCGCGACTCTCCCCGCGATTCGACGTACACCCATACGTTTCGATGTGATACCGGGCCATCCGTTTCGTCCAACTGTCGGGGACCGGACGGCAAAAGCCCGACGGATCGGAGCAGCGACAAGCGATCTCGATCCGTCGATTAGTCGTCGAAGCCTCGAGACACGCGTCGGCTCGAGGAACCGCTCCGATAGACCACATAGAGGAGCAACACCGCGATGAGGAAGTCGAACCCGTGCTCCATGAGGTGATGGACAGTCATCGGGGTGAGTCCGAGGACGGTCCCCAGTCCGATCACCGAACGGACGACGAGGATTCCCAGCACGGCTGTGATCAGGACGTAGCGGGCCGACCGACGCTGCGAGTACGCGACAAGGCCGATGACGAACAGTGCCGTCGTTCCGATGACGGCGAGGATGATGACGGCGACGAGGATCGGCGCGAGTTGCGGATCGAGCCACTCGTCAGCAAACGACAGCGCAAGCACCATGTGATCGACATTTGAACTGGGAAGGGCAGTAACCTATTCCCTTTGGTCTGTCTGTGAAAAGCTCGTGACTGACCGCAATGCTCGGTCGGCGGCCAGAACAACGGCTTTCCCGGTTGTTTTCGGGTTCATGCATCGTACACGGGCGGTTCTCGGCGAGTGGGAACGCGGGAAACCCGTTATATGTCCTGCACCGCTAGGCACGGGTACGACCCATCAGGGGGGAAACAGTGATATGACCGATACGCGAGATGAGATCCACGCTCACATCCGAGCCAATGCCGGCGTTCATTTCAACGAACTCGTCAGAGAGTCGGCGTTCGCGCCGGGACAGGTCCAGTACCACATCCGTCGACTGCTCGAGGACGATCGCCTCGTTCGGGAGGAGTGGTACGGCCGGACCCACTACTACCCGCCGGAGTACGACGCGTGGGAGCGAAGCGCCCTGGCGCTGTTCCGTCGCGAAACCGCCCGCGAGATCGTCACGCACCTGATCGAGAACGAACCCGCCGCGCCTGGCAACATCGCCGACGAGCTCGGAATTGCCCGGAGTACGCTCGAGTACCACCTCGACCGATTGGTCGAACACGAGATCGTCGACAAGCGCTACGACGAGCAAAACCGCGTCGTCCTCGAACTCGCAAACCCCGATGCGACTGGCCGGCTGTTGACGACGGTGACGCCGACGGTCCCCGATCGGTTCGTCGATCGGTTCACGCGACTCGTCGACGAGTTGCTCGCAGGGTCCGAGTCACACTCCTGACGGCTTACCCCGTCACTGCACTCCCTGAGCCTCCTCGAGTTCGTCGTAGTTGTCGTTGACCACGTTCAGCGTCGCGATCAGCGCGCCGAGGACGACAGGGCCGTAGAACAGCCCCATGACGCCGAACGCGTAGACGCCGCCGAGGACGCCGAGGATGATCACAGCGGGATTGAGATCGGCGTAGCGATCGACGAGGAGGGGCCGGAGGTAGTCATCGGAGAGGCCGACAACGATCGTACTGTAGCCGAGAAGTCCAACCGCAAGCACCGGTTCGTTCGTCAGGAACAGAAAGCCCACGGCCGGCCCCCACACGAGAAACGAGCCGATCAGCGGGATCAACGAGAGGACGATCATGATGACCGTCCAGAACGCGGCGTTTGGAACCCCTGTCGCGACCAGCCCGAGCCCGGCGAGGGTTCCTTGGACGATTGCGATCAGGACGTGGCCAACGAGGACCGCCCACATCACCGCGTCCAGTTCCCGATAGAACTCGTCCTGAACATCGTTCGGCAGCGGCGTCAACTCCCTGATCCAGGCCAACAGTGTGTCCCCGTCTTTGAGCAGGTAATAGAGCAGAAAGATCGCAACCCCCAGTCCGACGGCAGTATGGGTCAGTGCGCTAAACCACGCCGTCGACTGCTCGAGGACCGTGCTGCCGATTCCCTGTGCGGAATCGGTGAGTGTGGCTGTCAGATCGACGCTCATGCCGGTCTGTTCCTCGATGTATCGCTCGAGGTCAGTGGTTCCGATCGATCCCGTCTCGGTGTTTTCGACGAGTCGTCGGGCGTCGCTTGCGACCAGTGCGATGACGATGACCAGCGGCACGATGACACCCGCAACCGTCGCGGCGACGAGGACGAATGCGGCGATCGGCGGTGAAATCCCGCCCCGTCTCTCGAGTCCCGTCTGGACCGGAGAGAGGATGTATGCCACGAGAATGGCGCCGAGAACGTACTGGGCAAACGGGAGTACGAGCAGCAACGAAAGATACGCAAAGATGGCAACGACAACCAGTAGAAAGCCCTTGCTGAGGTTCACGGGCGTTATTTACAGGGATAACGGGATAAAACTACGGCCCGAATGTATCGCCAGTCAGGACTGTCGTCACGAACCGTCACACGGCTTCAAGGGCCTGGTTCGTGAAGCTAGGCTCGAATGTCGACGCAGCTCGATCCACTCTCGCTCTCGGCTGATCTCCTCTATACTGTCAAGACCGAGGGCAACGCGGACCCGTTGCGGGAACGCCTCGCGACGCTCGAGCGGTCGCATCTGGATCGGGCACTGACCGGTCGCAAGGGAAAGCTTGCGTTCTGGCTCAACTGTTATAACGCGTACGCCCAACTCCTCCTCGAGGAGGAGGCTGACGACGACCTGTTCGATGGCGGGCTGCTCGACGAATGGAAGTTCTTCGCGCGCGATCAGATCCCGATTAGTGGGGTCTGGCTGAGTCTCAACGACATCGAACACGGGATGCTTCGGAGTTCGAAACTGCCGTGGGGGATGGGCTATCTGCCACGACTGTTCCCGTCGTCGTTCGAACGACAGTTCCGCCTCGGGACGTGTGATCCGCGGATCCACTTCGCGGTGAGTCACGGGGCCGATCATTGTCCGCCGATCGCCGTCTACTCGCCCCGTGACGTCGACGAGGAACTGGACATCGCCATCGAGTGGTTCCTAGAGGAGAACGTTTCTTACGATTCCGACGAAGCCAAAGCGACGATTCCGCGCCTGTTCCGCCAGTATCGAGGGGACTTCGGCGGGACGAGCGGGATCGTCGCGTTCCTCCGGGAGTACAACGCCGTTCCGGCTGAGACCACCCCGTCGCTCGAGTACGAGCGCATCGACTGGTCGGCCGATCTCGACGTCGATCTCGACGGAAACGACGTTCGGCGGTAGTCCATCGGCCGCAGGTGCGGGAGTCGGCGACGGTGCTCAGTCGCGCCGTTGAATGGTCGCCGTCGGCGCGTTGCGCATGACACCCCGAGCCGCCCGTTCGGCGTTGAACCGCGAGGCGTAGCCTTCGCCGCTATCGGCGATGATGTTGCCGTTCCAGTGGACGAGCCGCCAGCGCCACTCGCCCGCCGCATCCTCGTAGACCTCGAAGCGGCTGGTTCGCTCGGTGTCGTTCGTCGGCTCGGCGTCCGTCGTGTCGCCGTCATCACGACCGGTGACCCGAACACTCGAGCCGTCGGGATCGTCCCACTCGAGTTCGAGGGCCAGGTCGGCGACCGGGTGGTCAGTTGTCGAATCGCTCGTCGCTTCGAGTCCGGCGACGACGCGGTCCGGAATCGTGATGCTGACCGTCTGGCCGTCGTCGGAGAAGGTAACCGGTCGTCCCGACTCGGCAGCGGCCGTCAACTCGCGGAGGAGTTCCGCGACGTCCGTGCGGTCGTACGCCCGCTCGAGGGCGAAGCTATCAGCTGTGTCTGATCCCTCCGATCGATCGGCATCGTTCGGTGTGTCGGTCATAGCGGAAGTTCGTGGCGCTGTGAGTTAGTGGTTGGTTCTCGCCGTCGGTGTGTCCCGATCGTCTCTGCCGGTGTGTTTTTGTCGCCGCGCTGTCTTCGCTCGCTCGTGACTGCACGCGACTGGACCGCCGATCGAGAGTCCGTATTCGACCGCGACGCGTTCACGTGTCGCCACTGCGAGACCGTCGGCGACGACGCGGCGGCGCTTCGACTCTATCCTGTCGGTGACGTGCCGCGCGAGGGGACCGTTCACGAAAGCGCGCTCGTCACCGTCTGTGCGGACTGTTTCGGGACACTCGAGACAGCTCCGGCGACGCCCTCCGCCACCGCCGAGACGCTGTTTCACCGCGTCCGCGAGACGACCCGGCTGCAGGGAGCGACGATTTCGGACGTCGCGACCGTCGCGTCGCTGTCGACATCGCTGCCCGCGACCCTCGAGTCCGCTCGCGATGACGGGACCGAGGGCGACAGCGACGCGGTGTCGAACTACCGCCGCACCCGGCGCGACGTCTTGCTTGCGATCGCGATCGTCGACGCCCACCTCGAGGAACTCGCTGCTCTCGAATCGGCCGTCGACCCCGACGTTCAGCAGTCGCTCGAAGCGTTCACCGAGACGGCAACAGCCCTCCAGTCGGAGCTCGTCGAGGTCGTCGAACTGAGCGAGACGGTCGTGTCGGCACTCGAGCGCTGTCACGGCTGTTTCGACTCGCTCGAAGGAAAGACGTGTTCGACCTGTGGACTCGAGGCCTGCGAGACGGCTGCCTGGCACCATCCCGGTGGGTCGTCGATCGCGTTCGATCGACTCTTCGGCACGATCAACGAGACGCTGCAGGACGCTTCCGAGACGACCGACACGCTGACCGATCGGACGACGGCACTCGCAACACAGCTCACGGCGGAGCTGTAAGCACACGGATGGTGGCGGAGATTTATACTCACACCGCCGAAACGGCTTGACGATGACTGAACACTTCGAGTGCAGCCACGTCGGGGGGTGGATCGATGGGGTGCCTCCTCGAGACGGAGACCCTGTACGGTACCGACGTTGCGGCGACGATTCTTGACGCTGCACACGAACTCGACGCGACGGCGATCGTCTTTACGCCCCGTAGCGCGAACCGGTGGCTGAAGCTGCTCTCCGGCGACGTCGAACGCAAACTCCTTTCGCAGGCCGATCGGCCACTCGTCGTGTTGCCGCGGTCCGATCAGGAGACGTAACGAGACCCTCGCTGTCGCCAGCTACTTCGATTCGCTTGACTCGGGAACCCTCGGCGGTTCCGCCGAGGAGGGTGTCATAGGTTGGTCGCTGCCTCGAGCGTGATGTCGATCGCGCGACCGACGTTGTTCTTGGCCTTGTCGGGGAGTTCGTCGTCGTCGGTGTCGGTTCCTTTCTGGGTGCCTTCGACGAGGTTACCGTCGACGGTACAGATCGCGCCGGCGCGGAGACCCTTGCGGCGGGCAAGCGAGAAGACGGCGGCGGCTTCCATTTCGACGGCGAGTAAGCCAGCGTCCTCCCAGTCGTCGACGGTATCCCCAGTCTCGGCGTAGAAGGCGTCGTCGGAGGTAACGGGGCCGACGTGGACGTCCTCGTCGTTCGCTTCGGCGGCGTCGACCAGCGCCGACAGCGCGTCGTAGTCAGGCACGGCGGGGTACTCGACGGCCTCGTAGCGCTTTGTGGTCCCCTCGTTTTTCGCTGCGCCGGTCGCGACGATCATGTCGCCGATCTCGATGTCCGACTGGAGTGCTCCCGTGGTGCCGACCCGGAGGAACGTCTCGACGCCGACGTTTGCCAGTTCCTCGATGGCGATCGCGGCGGAGGGACAGCCGATCCCCGTCGAACAGATCGTCAGTTCTCGCCCCTCGTAGGTGGCGTTGACGATCTTGTACTCACGGTTTTGGGCGATCGTTTCGGCCTCGTCGCAGTGATCGGCAATGCGATCGACCCGCCCGGGATCGCCCGGGATGAGCGCGATATCCGTCAGCTCTCCGTCGTCGACCAGCAGATGTGGCTGCGTCGCCATACTGATGGCTTCCGTCGGTACTGAGAAAAAAGGTTCGTCGTCTCGGTTCTCGTGCTATCCCCCAACCCGTCCCTTACCGACGTGCATCCACGGCGGTTACTTCGTGGGACAGACGTCGATGCGGTCTGATCGGATCGTGACGACGGCGTCGTCGATTTCGAATTCGACTGTTCCAGTCGGCCGTCTAGCACCACGATTCGTTTCGGCAAAGAGGCTATCGAGTGCATCCGGATCGATGTAGTCGTATAGCCGTGTACTGGTCGCAGTAACGTCGTCACCGAAGTACTGGGCCAGTGCCATTGCAGCGGCGATACTCGGCGGCTCGTCAGCGTCTCGTTCGTACTGGATGTGCCGTCTGAGGCCGCATCCGTGGGACTCGGTTACCCTTCCTTTCGTCATGTCTCTCAGTCACGGAATCGTGACCGTCTTACTCGAGTTGGCCACGCCTCTCCGTATATAACTACCGTCAGACGGCACCCGGTGAGAACCACCTGACGGCAGCCGATTGCGGTGGGTCCAATATCCTCAAGAACCGTTTACCGGTCTATCAGTTCGTGAGAACGTCTTCGACGGCTTCGGGCGTCGGTGCGCTCCGTGCGCCGTCACGACTCGCAGTCAGCGACCCGCAGGCGTTTCCGTAGGCGAGTGCGCGATCGACGCCGCCATCCGCGAGCCAGGTCGAAAGAAAGCCCGCCGCGAAGGCGTCGCCCGCACCGGCCGTATCGACCGGCTCGATGTCGAACCCCGAATGGACGAACGACCCCTCTGGGGTGTACGCTTCCGCGCCGTCGGCACCACAGGTGACGACGATGATCCGGTCGTCGACCAGCGCCGCTGTCGACTCGTCTGCGAGCAGTGCTGTCGCCTCTCGATCGGTCACGAAGACGACGTCGGCGAGCGCGAGCGCATCGCCGTAGTCCCGGTCTACGAGTCGGCGGCCGGGATCGAAACTGACGGACCCCCCGGCCTCGCTGGCAGTGCGTGCGATCGCCGCGGCAGTGTCAGGCCGCTGGCCGGTCAGATGAACGTGGTCGGCCGCCCGGATCCGGCTCGGCTCGAGGTCGTCGGGCGTGACGGCTTCGTTGACGCCGTCGTTGCCCAGGATCGCGACCTCGCCGTCGTCGTCGACCAACAGGTACTTGACGGCCGTGTCGGCGTCCTCGATCACGCGAACGCCCGAGACGGAGACACCCGCTGCCTCGAGTTCTCGGCGGGCGAGCAGGCCATGGTCGTCGTCACCGACGCTGCCGATCAGTTCGGTTTCGATGCCTAACTCGGAGAGTGCGGCGGCGACGTTGGCTGCGCTGCCACCGCCGGACTGGCGCTGTGAGCGGATCGCGGCCTCGCCGTCGGGTTCGGGGAGCCTGTCGACCCGAAGGGTGACGTCCCAGTTGACGTGTCCGGCCACGAGAACCGATACAGAAGCCATTCGATGATAGAAGGTGCACGAGAGCCGTCGATAAAAACCTAGTGACGGTGACCGTCATTCTGCGCCGGACTGACGGACAGTAGTCATGTCACCCCACCATGAACAGCAGCGTGTTGTGAACGGCTGGACCGAGGCCGACCGCGGCGACCAGCGTGAGAAGCGTCCGGGCCTGTCGAGGGCGCTCCTCGACGTATTCTCGAAACAGCCCGAGGATGACCATCGCGAGGCCGACTTTGACGAGGACGAACAGCCATCCAGCACCGATAACGCCAGCGGTCGGCAGCGCTTTCCCAGCCTCTAAGATCAGCAACGAGAGCGGGACGTTCTCGCTGGCTCCGAGGACGTCGTAGCCGACCGCGGTCGACACGCCGTCTAACGTGTGCCCGAAAACGACGAGCGCCCCGGTCATGCCCGTCGTCGCCGCGACGTCGGTAAACCAGAGGCCCAGTACGAGCCACGCGATGGCGGTGAGGATGCCGGCGACGATGACGGAAACGACGGGCCAAAACGGCTCGAAAGTCCCCAACTCGATGCTCTGGAAGATCGCGACCATCGCGAAGACGGTGAAAAACGCCGTGCCAGCGATGCCGACGAACCGCGCGACCGTCGGCTGCAGGCCACCGACGTGGAGAAAGATCGCGACGATCCAGGCGAGTCCCGCGACGACCGCGGTCACCGCATAGACCATCGGGGCGCTGAACAGGGGTTCGATGGTCGCTGGAAACGCGTCCAGCTTGTAGAGCACGTGGAGACTCGAGCCGAACATCATCCAGGGTGCAAACGAAAGCACCGTGCGATCAGTTACCGGCGGCTCGAGCGCCCACAGCAGTGCGATGACGCCCCCCAGTATCACGACGACCGGGACCAGCAGGTACCATGGTGGGACGACGAACCCCTCGGGAACTACCATAGCGAGGTGTTGCTCACACCAGTAACTAACACTTTCCGATTGCCGGATAAACACGAGCGAAATCAGTGGTAGAACGGATGAGACATCGATCGAAGGGCCGTTGCGATCGGGAGACGATGGCGGTCAGTGATGCCGATCGCAGTGCCACAGTGTGGGTGCTCCGAGACGTTGGTATCGCAGTTCGTCTTAGCCGTCCCATGGATCGTCCGTCGGTTCGCCGAACAGCTCCCGCATGAGTGTCACGATGCTTTCGGGCGGAAACTGGCCGCGTTCGGTCACGATCGCGTCGACGTATCGCGGCGGTGTGACGTCGAAGGCGGGATTCTCGACGGTCAGCCCGCTGTCGGTCACTTGGGTTTGGTTGCTGTCCTCGGTTGCCCCCGCCTCTGCAACCTCGCCCGTCGCGTCGTCGATGATCGCCGCTCGCTCCTCGTCGGACAGCAGTTCGCTCTCCGATCGCATCTCGATCTCGACGGTGTGGCCGGTCATGGTGTCCGGGTGGAGTTTGATCGTCTGAGCTGCAACCATCACCGGCACGCCCCGTTCGCGAGCGTTGACCGCCACCCCGCTCGTGCCGATCTTGTTGATCACGCTGCCGTCGGCTGCGATGCTGTCGGCCCCGACGAGGACGTGGTCCGTCCGGTCGAGATAGCGTCGGGCCGCGTTGTCCGCGATCAGCGTCACCGGCACGTCCCACTCGCGCAACTGTCGGGCCGTGATATGGCCCTGCTTGCGCGGGCGGGTTTCCTTGACGATCGCCTCGAGGTCTTTGCCTGCCTCGAGGGCGGCCTCGACGCACGCGAGCGCGTCCGTCGAGTGACAGTGTGTCATCACGGTGTCGCCGTCCTGGAGCCGGTGGGAACCGATCTCGCCGAGGCGATCCTGGGCTTGTGCGAGATCGCGCTTGAAGCGCTCGGCCCGGGCGATCGTCGACGAGCGAAGGGCAGCGACGGTGTCGCCGTCCATCCCGCGAAGGACATACCGGAGGGCGTTCGGAAGGCTCACCGCGGTCGGCCGCGTCTCGTATAGCGTCGCCGCCGCTGCCCGGAGTTCCTGCTCGAACGCCGCGGGGCTGTCGGCCGTAGAGCGTTCGGCCTGCGTTGCGAGTGCTGTGGCGGCTGCATCGGCAATCGCTGCGGCACCGCGAATCCGCATCGCAGTGATGTCGTCGGCGGTGGATTCGACGGCCGGTACGACACCGGATTCGGGACCATCCATGTGAAGGGGTTGCACACCGGCCGTGAAAAGTGACCGGGCGGGTTTTTGCCCGTCCGGCGAGTCCACACCGGTATGAATCGCAGCGACCTCGCGCCCCTGATCGATCATACCGTTCTCGGTCCCGCGATAACACCTGACGACGTTCGCATGACTCTCGATGAGGCCCGACAGTACGGAATGAACGCCTGTCTCCCGCCGTACGCGCTCGAGCTGGCTGTCGAGTACGCCCCCGAGGTGACGCTCATGACGGTCGTTGGCTTTCCACATGGCCACCACGACCCCGCTGTGAAGCGGGACGAAGGTGTGACAGCGTGGCGGGCTGGAGCTGACGAACTCGACGTCGTTCTCAACGTCGGCCGACTGAAAGCCGGCGAGGACGACGCGGTCAGGGACGAACTCGCAGAACTGATCGCCGCCGTCCCGATTCCTGTGAAGGTCATCATCGAAACCGCGCTCCTGACCGACGCGGAGAAACGCCGGGCCTGCGAGGCCGCCGCGGCTGCCGACGCAGCGATGGTCAAAACCTCGACCGGCTTCGCCGACGGCGGTGCAACGGTCGACGACGTCGCCCTCATGAGCGAGTCTCTCCCCGTCAAGGCAAGCGGCGGCATCGGCAGCTACGACGAGGCCGTCGCCATGCTCGAAGCCGGTGCCGATCGCATCGGTGCCTCGAGTGGCGTGGCGATCCTCGAGGGCGCACCGACGCAAGCGTAGCCAAACAGTTTTGGTCGTGCCCGGACCAACGAAACGCTATGCTCGAGGGGGTTCGAGAGCGGCTGTGGGCGCTCGCGAGACGACTACGACGCCTCGAGCGACGCGAACTCGACGCCTTCTTGCGCTGGATCGAGCGGACGGGTAATCTCTTGCATCTCTCGGTATTGCTGTTCGTCCCGCTGTTGATCGCGGTGGTGACGTGGCTGGCGAACGCGACCGCGGCGGTCTCGTTCCTCCTGTTTCCGCCGCTGGCGTCGGGGACGTACACGCTCTTTGCCGATCCCGAGGGAACGTACGCCACGCCGTCGACGTTCGTCGGGGGGATGACCGTCGGCGCGCTCTGTGGCTGGCTCGCGCTCGCGCTGGCAACGATGGTCGGACTTGGGGGTGGCCGCGTCAGTGCGACTGGTGCGGCACTCGGCGTGTTCTTCACCGGCGTCTGTACGTGGGCGCTCGATCTCGAGGAGCCGGCGGCGTTCTCGACAGCACTGCTCGTACTCCTGACCGGCAACGCGCAGTTGGCGTACGTTATCGGGATCGTCATCTCAAGTACGTTCGTCGCGGTCGCGTTCGTCGTCTGGCGGCGTCACTTCTACGAACAGCGCGCCCGCTATCTCTACGGGACGACGAGCGGTGACGATCACGTGCTCGTCCCGATGGACGACGCCGACGAGACCGTCGCCCGATTCGCCGCGTCGATCGCTACCGCCCACGACGCCGGCAAGGTCGTGCTCTTCGACGTCGTCGACGAACAGCACGACGACGTCGATACCGATAGTGACGACGAGTTCCCCTCCATCGAACAGGCAGCCGACGACGCGGCCCGTCATCTCGAGTCACTGGCGGCCGATCTCGAGACTGCCTACGACGTCTCCTGTGACGCCGTCGTTGCGGCCGCACGCGACCAGTCCGCGAGTCTCGTCCTCAGAACTGCCCGCCAGCAGAACTGTGATCTCGTCGTCGCACCGTATGCCGAACACGAGAACGGCGGGCTCTCGTCGTTTCTCAAAGGATTGTTCGACAGCGAGATCGACGTCATCGCGTTCCGGTCGAACGGTATCCGGCGACGACACTGGCGAAGCAGCTTGGTCGCGGTTCGGGGTGCCGGCGACACCGCTCGCGCGATGGTCGACTTCGCGATCCGTGTCACCGAACCCGGACGTCCGGTCACCGTCAGTACCTGTATCGACGACGAGTCGCGTCGTCGACCGGCCGAGAACACGCTCGCCGATCTCGTCGATGCGTTCTCGGGCCGATTCGAAACACACGTCGTGACCGCGCCGGTCGAGACCTATCTCTCCCGTGTCGCACCCCGGTACGACGTCTGCTTCGTCGGCTCGAGCACCGATCGGTCGGCCGCCTCGCGGTTCGTCTCGCCGCCGACGTTTCGCAAACTCAGCGACCTCGAGGCCGACGTGGCGATCGTTCACCGGGGACGGCATCGCTGATGGTTCCGGTTGTTCCTGTCCATCAGTCTTTATTATATGAATAGCTAGTATTACTAGCTGCTGCTAGACAACCGTATTTCTAGAAAAACAATCGCCGTGGCAGAAAAGAGAGGGTTCTGCGCTGTATCTGTATGATCATCAGTTATTGTTGTGACCCCTCGTACCGAGTGAGTCAGTGTCGTGATACTCCTCCGGACACCCCCCTCGTACCGAGTGAGATCGTCTCAACTAGAACCGTGTCTTTCGGTGGAACGCCCGCCACAGTCCTTCAAAGAGGTTTTGTATCCATTCAGAAAACTGAATTTAATAGTTAGCATTGTATCTTACTATATTAATGTTAGTTATTACAGTACAGTAGTCGTTTTTTGAAGCCGGCCTATCGATCTACGGAGTGTTTATATAGGGTGTGTGAATTAGATACCAAGTAGATTCGCAACTCACTCGGTATGAGGGGTGGGACTGTTCTCGACGATTCTTATTAAGGACTATTGAACACCGTTAACAGGTGCTCTTGCACTCGAATTTCATGTCTCAGTCAGCATCTGGTTCGGTGCGTTTAATTTCCTGGAACGTAATCTCGGTTCATGGCAGAGGATGGGGAACTGACTGATATATTTGATACTGGTGACATCTTCGCAAACCGAGAACTGGTTCGAGTCGGTCACGTTCCTGAGCTTGACCGCGTTGTGGGCCGTGACGAGGAAATCCGATCGGTTGGGAGTGCGCTTGCTGCTGCAACCGAAGGTGGGCCGCCAGAAACGACGATCATCTACGGGAAAACAGGGACCGGGAAATCGCTCGTCTCGAGATGTGTCACGCGTCAAGCGTCCAGACGAGCCGCTACCAATGGAGCCGCGCTCAAATATGCATACGTGGATTGCTCGGATTATCAGACAGAAACGCAAGCAAGCCGTGAATTAGCCCGGGAATTGAACGAGCATCTCGAAGCAGGGGAGTCTGTCCCGCAAACAGGATTGAGTGCCGTGGATTATCGTGACATCACGTGGGACCTGCTTTCTGAGTACGATGTCGACTCACTTGTTGTCATCCTCGACGAAATCGATAAGCTCGAGAACGAAGATCTGCTTCGGAGCCTCTCGAGAGCGCGCGAGAGTGGGAAATCAGATACGTTCATCGGCGTTATCTGTATCAGTAATAAGATCGAATATCGAGAACGGTTGAACGAGCGCGTGGATTCGAGTTTGCAGGATAACGAGCTCGTGTTCGATCCATACGGCGCAAAACAATTACGCGCGATCCTTGAAAACCGGAAAGACGCGTTCAAACCGGGTGTCCTATCGGACGAAGTCATTCCGAAGACGGCAGCGCTTGCGGCTCGAGAACATGGTGATGCACGCAAAGCCGTCGAGACGTTCTACGAAGCAGGCCGTCTCGCAGAGAAGAACGGCGACGGGCAGGTAACTGAAGCACACGTTGATGAGGCGATTACCCAAGCAGAGGTCAATCGATTCCATCGCCTCGTGAGTGGACAGACACCACACGTGAAGTACATCTTACGAGCGCTTGCTGCACTGACCGCGTCAGAGGAGAAAAAACAGTTCCGGACAGCGGAAATATACGATCTCTACACGACGATCGCGACCCAGGAGGGATCGGACCCGCTGTCACACGATCGAGTCAGACGGCTCCTCAAAGAACAAGCGTTCCTGGGGATTACTGAAAGCGAGCATACTGGTGGTGGTGATCGAGAGGGGAGTTATCTCGTTCATCGGCTGATGCGTGATCCGGATATCGTGTTCAATGCCCTCAACGCTGATCGCGGTTCTTGATACTCCTCTGAAGTGCGAGTGGGCCTTTGCTGGAGCGACAGTCACAGAACTAGCGTCTCATACGGACTACTGTCAGTCAGTGCCGGTGCAACCGCGACCCGCACTGCAGTTGCACCGGTACATCGGTACAGCAGTCCGTCTCACTCACTCGGTGCGAGGGGTGGCTGGCTCGCTCTACCCGTGACGAGGCTGACAGAGATGGATTTCCCAAGTACTGTTCATGGGTTGGTTGTATTCAATCTCACAGCGAACTAGAAGATACGTAGGCGTGCTTATTGAACGCTGGACGGTCTATCAGGACTGAGAGATATTCGGAATCGCGTGCTGAATACAAGGCGCGAGTGTAGCACAAACTGAAGTTTGAACAGGGGTCCGTGAGCGCTCACTACAGGTACAGATAGAATATTGATAATTCGGGCAAAGATATCAAGCTAATACTACCATCATGTCATGAAATTATTCTCGAGTATCGTCGCTGTTTTATATGAAATGCTGGTGTGTGGTTGTCTGAGTCGGTTCCAACCGCTGCAGCGGGACCGGAGAGACACGAGCCATGGGCAACGAACCACCAGACACGACGGGGGGATCAAACGTCGAACCAAGTCAGAAACCGCACCGAACCGCGCTTCGTGGAACGAGTACTCACCAGGGAATCCAGGATTCAGACAGGACAGTTGACGGAGTACGCCGGTTCCGTACCCGAACGCTGACGCGCCGCGAGGCCCTCCAGAGAGGGGGACTCGTCACAGGCGGACTCACACTTGGTGGATCGACGGTGATGCGGACAGTCGCCGCCGATCGAGAATCCGAAGATAGTCGGGACAGCGGCACGGATACCAGCGTGGCAGCGATTGCAGAAGAGGCGTACCGCTACGGACTCCAGCAGGTCATCTTCTACGCGACGCGCTTTAACTACACGCAGAAGGAAGACAGCGACGTCTTCGTAGGCATCAATCGGTTGTACTATCCTAACGATGGCCAACCGATAACGGCCGACTTCACGGCGATCGTCACTCCGAACAACACCACCCTGTACGGAATGGGCTTCCTCGACCTGCAGGACGACCCCATCGTCATCGAGATGCCCGAGGTTACCGACCGCTACTTCTCGCTGCAGTTGATGAACCAGTACGGAATCTTTCCTCTCTACGCCGGGAATCAGTTCAACGGCACCGACGCGCGGTCGTACCTGATCCTGCCGGACGACTACGAGGGCGAGATCCCGGGCGACTTCGCCGCGACAGACGTCGTCCAAGCAGGGACGAAGACCCTATTCACCCTCGTCCGGTACGCATTGCGCAACCCCACGGACGAATCCGAAATCGCGTACGTCAACGACCTGCAGGAGCAGACGACCATCACCCCGCTCAGCGAGTGGCTCGCCAACGACCGCTCGGGCGTGCCACGGGCGGAACAGTCAGTCGTTGCTGGCAACTACGAGACAGTCCCGCGAATGGCAGAGCTCACAGAGCAGCAGGTCGAAAATCAGACCGCAGCGGACTTCTTCACCTTCCTCAACCTCGTTCTGAACGACCCGAGCATGTCACTCATCGACGACTCCCGCAAGGAGGCTGCGATGCTCGAGCGGTTGGAACAGATCGGAATCGGCCCGGGACTGGAATTCGACTGGTCCGCCCTCGAGACCGACGTGCAGGAGGCCCTGACCAGCGGATTCGAGAGCGGGTTCGAGCGCGTCAGAGCCACCGTCGTGGAGGGCAACAGCGACGTCGTAGTAGACATGAATGGCTGGAACATCGTTCAGAACACGGCGGACTTCAGAACCGACTGGTTGACCCGGGCCGTCATGGCCGACTTCGGCTGGGCGGGCCCCGACTCGCCCGCGTCTCACGTCGCTGGGTTTAAATTCACCGACGCGAGCGGCGAGCAACTGGACGGATCGAACCGGTACACCATCACGTTCGACCTCGACAACCTGCCGCCGGTCACCGAGTTTTGGGAGATTCCGATCTACGACGCGCAGGGCTACTTCGTCGAGAACGAACTCGACCGCTACAGCATTAACAGCTACATGCTCGAAGAAGGGCTGTTGCACACCGACGGTAACGAACTCGTCATCTACGTGCAGAACGAGGAACCGGATGATCCCGAGCAGGCGACGAACTGGCTGCCTGCCCCCGACGGGGGTATGCGATTCGCAGCGCGGTTCTACGGTCCCCGTTGGTCGGTGGTCGACGGCTCCTACGACATGCCCGAAGTCGTCCCTGTGGAAGAGTGATACCTTCTCATTTCATCTCCAACCAGACAGTTGGCTTGTGTTTTCTGCGTCCAGTACGCCGTTTTGACAGCGACTCGGGATTTCGGTCAGAGTCTGCTGAATAGAAGGCGCGAATGTATTAATGGAGAACATAGCCATAGAACCGTATAATTCCAGTAGTGAGCAAAAATGAGCTACTGCTCTCTACTTTCCACTGCCAGCGGCTCGTAGGCAGGCATTTGTCCCTCCGTCGTCTATGATTACCTCTCGAGGATCCGATCGATCAGGCCACTCTCGTCGCTGCCGAGTGCCGAGCGCACGAGCAGGTGGCCGCCCAGTTGTGCTGGGCTGATCACCGCGTCCGCGCCGGCGCGCTCGAGTTTCTTGACGTTCTCACGGTCGGTCGCCGCGGCGACGATTCGCATCTCCGGGGCGAGTTGGCGAGCAGTGAGGACGGTCAGTGCGTCCTCGGCGTCGTGATTCGTGGCGACGAGGGTCGCGGCCGCCCGATCGATCTTCGCACGTCGAAGCGGGTCCTCGTCACTCGGATCGCCGGTGACGACCGGCATGTCTCGGTTCCTGAGTGCCGTTGCGGCCTCTTGGTCGTTAGTGACGACGACGAACTCACGGCCGGTGTCTGCGAGCTCGTCGACGATCGGTTCCGTCAGTTCGCCGTAGCCGAGCACGAGGAGGTGCTCGTCTAAGAGTTGGAGCTGTGAGTCGGTCATCATTCCGAGTGTTCTCGAGATACGGTCTTGGATCAAGGGGCCGACGAGCGCCCCGATGGCGATACCGAAGCTCGCGACGCCGAGGATGAGCACGGACATCGTAAACAGCATCGCCTGTACCGACCCCGTGTTCGGTGTCACGTCGCCGTAGCCAACCGTGCTCGAGGTGATCAGCGTGAAGTAGAAAGCGTCGAGGATGTTGCTGATGCCGTCGAAGTCCTCCCGGAGGGTGTACCCGCCGATGGTCCCGTACACTTGGACTCCGACCAGTGCTGCGCCGGCCGCGAGCTGGGTCGTCGACAGCGAGAGCGAGTTGTCGAACCGCTTGCGGGTGAGCAGGAGGACCGGAATCGACACGCCCGAGAGGACGACCAGCGGAAGCGAATAGGGACTCGACTGGAGCAGTCCTTGTGCTGCGGTCAGCGGGAGCAACAGCAGCGTCGCCCACCAGCCCGCTCGGAGCCCGCGTCGAAGCGACAGCGCGCTGCCGACCATCAGAAAGCCGGTAAGCGCGCCGGTGAAGGCCGCGGCGTTTCGGACGGCGTCGGGGACGTATTCCTCGAGCGGGCCGCCGACGGCGTTGGTCCCGATGTTGACGACGGCGGTCGCGACCGAGAGCAACGCGACGAGCAAGATGAGCACCACGGCTGCTCGCGTCGTGAGCACACGCCGCCAGTTCTCCGGCAGGCGCGCTCGCAGCGACCGGCCGTCGACCATACACACCGCTCGGCGGTGGTGTTAGTTAAACGTCTCCGTCTCGAGACGGTCCAGATCGATCGAATCGGTAGAGACCGAACTGCACCAGCGTCGAATTTTCGAGCGCGAACTCGACCGTCAGGAACGAGAACGCGCGATGAGCATGGCCGACCCAGAAACCCCGTTCGCCGATGCTCCTTTACCCGTTCCGCGCCACCTGCCCACAATGCCATCCCTTCCGGTCGAAATTCTGCTCGGCCTCTATCTCGGGCTCCTGACTGGCATCGTCCCGGCGTTCGTCGCCGGCTCGCTGGGGTTTCTCGTCCGGTATTTTACCGGCGTTACGCTGCCCGGGTTCGGTGTCGTCGTCCTCGCGCTGTCGATCGCCAGCGTGCAGGGTGGCCTGCTCGGCCTCGTCGAACCCACGATTGCCCAATCACCGCGGCTACTGGTCGCCGTGCTGGTCGTACTCATGCTCGCACTCTATGCCCACAATCAGGGTGACAAACTCGGGGCCGAACTCCCGCGCCGACTCTCCCTGACGTCCCTGCGACAGCGTACCCTCTCGGCTGACGTGGTCGAACTCGTCGGTTCGGTCGGTCAGGTCACGGTCCGTCCGACCAGCGAGATCCGTGACATGGAGGGGTACCCGCCGCTGTCGCCCGACCTCCGTCGGCGGCTCAAAGCCGACTCGTGGCAACTCCCTGCCGATCTCCCCCTCTCGGAACTCGAGGCCCGACTCGAGGAACGACTCCGAACGGACCACGACCTCGCGGCCGCCGAGGTCGCGATCGACGAACGGGCACGGGCGACGATCGCGGCAGCACCACCTTCTGGCAGCCTCTCGCGGCGGGTGTCAGCGGGACAACGTGCCGTCTCGATCGCGACGCTCGTCCCCACTGGCCTCGCTCGCGGCGATGAGGTCACCGTCAGCGCCGACGATCGGTCGATCACCGGAACGGTGCTGAGCGTCCGGACCGACCACGACGACGATCGCGGTACGGGCTCCACTTCTGACGAACTCACAGACGAGGTGGCAACCAATGGAGGCGACGCTGACGAGAGCGAGGTCAGCGGGTCGCTCGTCGCCGCAGCGCGACCGACCACGGCGACCGCCGGTGGCCCCGGCCGTGTGACCATCGCTATCGCTCGCCGAGATGTCAAACCGCTTCTCGAGGCCGAGTCGATCCGTCTTGTCGTCCGCTCTCGAGGAACGAGCCGGGAGTTCGAGGCGTTTGCACTCCTCAAAGGCGAGGGCTACGCTATCCGTCGGCTGGCAGTCGGTGCAGACGGCGAGCCGGAAGCCGACACCGAACCCGCCTCGATGCCGGACGTGACGGTCCTCGCCGTCCGACGCCAGGGGAGCGAAACCGGCAGTCGTCATCACGGCTGGGTGTTCGCACCCGGTATCGAACGCCGACTCGAGGTCGGAGACGAAGCGTTCGTCGCGGGCCCGGACGCTGCGGTCGACGCGTTCGTGGAGGCGATCGCGCGATGAGCCGGATTTTCGGTGCCGCTCGAGGAGGTGCCCATCCATGCCCGTGATCGATCCAGTCCCTGCACAGATGATTCCGACGGAGACGCTGCTGACCGCAGTCCTCCGAATCGTCGGGTTCGCCGTACTGTCGGCTGGGACGACGGCCATGGTGGCGGCGACCTACCGATGGTACAGTGCAGATCGAATCCCCGACGGCGTCGCCGTCCTCGTCGGCGTCACGATCGTCGCGCTCTGGCTCAACACCCAGACCGCACTGCAACAGGCGATTATCGGGAACACCGGACTGACCGAACCTGGCACTGCTGTCTACACCGTCGCGGTGTTCGTCGCCAGTGCGATCGCTGCCGACGGCGGCCGCCGACTCGGTGACTCCCTCGCTCGAGACGTGTTCCTGACGGCCACGCCGCGGACGATCACCGACGTCACCCAACTCGTTCGGTCGGCCGGTCGCGTCGTCACCGTCGATCTTCCCGACGAGATCGCGGACATCGACGGCTACGACCCCGTCGATGAGTCGGTAAAGGACGACCTCGCTGGCCAGACCTTGCTCTTCCCACGTCGGCTTTCAATCGACCAGCTTCGTGAGCGACTAGTCGCCCGCCTCGAGCGTGACTTCGGCGTCGGACACGTCGACGTCGAACTGACTGCCGACGGAACGGTCGACTACCTCGCGGTCGGGAGTCGACCGGCTGGAATCGGCCCGACGCTCGCACCCGGAACGGTCGCCGTCGCGCTCGAGGCCGACCCCGCAGCCGACGCCAGCCCTGGTGACGCCGTTCAGATCTGGACCCGTGACGAGGGCGGGACCGTTCGGCTGGTCGCCGGCGGCGAACTGCGAGCCGCCGTCGATGACGTCGCGACGGTGGCCGTCGACGCTGCCGACGCACGCGACCTCGAGTCAGACCGACCCTATCGCCTCACGACGCTGCCGGGGAGCCCTGATGCCGAACGGGAACTCGTGTCTCTGCTCCGGGCGGCCGACGAGACAGTGACGGCGATTGCCGTCGCCCCGGACGACCCGCTGGTCGGCCTGCCGATCGACGCGCTGCCGCTTCTGGTGGTGGCCCTCGGGCGCGCGGGCGACGACGAAAAACACCTGCCGCTGCCGGCCGACGACGTCCAGCTCGCAGCCGGCGACGTCGTCTACGTGCTTGGCCGACCCGACGCGCTCCGACGGGTGACTGACCGGACGCTGGTCGAATCGGGGGAGAGCGATGTCTCTGATCGAAGCCGAGAGCCGGACCGCACACGCGATTCGGCACCCGAACAGTCGGGGGAGCGGTAGCTACTTGCCGCCGGCAGCGATAGCGCCACGTATGCCAACGGAGTGGAAACTGTTCGCAGACCTCGCGGAACGCGCGGGGGACAAACACGTGACCGTCGACGCCGCGGCCGGCGACACCGTCGGCGACGCTTTCGAGGAACTGCTCGCGGCGAAACCGGCCCTCGAGGATCGCGTCCTTGAGGACGGCGAGTTGCGATCACAGATCAACGTACTTCGCAACGGCACGAACGTTCTAGTCGAGGAAGAGGGGCTGGCGACGGAACTCGAAGGCGACGATGAGTTGGCGCTGTTTCCGCCGGTCAGTGGTGGGTGACGCTCGACTCAAGCGAGTACGACGGCTCGAATCGGCATAAGTCGGCGCTATTCCGTGAGATCGATCCCGAGCACGAAGTCGGGTTCCTCGGCGATATCGGCCCCCGCAAACGGTACGTCGGTGACGTGGCGGGCCGTTTCGGGAATCAGGACGCGCGTGGCGTCGGCACCGCAGGCGGCGCTGTCGCGGGCGATCGCGGCCAACAGCGAGCGAGCGGCGTCGATGTCGTCCCACGCGGCGACGCCGTACTCGGCCCACGTCTTGGATTCCGTCTCCGACTCGCTCGAGTCGTCAGCTCCGATCGCGCTGTCGTACGTTCGCGACCGGTAAGCCGTTCCGGCGAGTCCATCGGTGCCCTCGACTGCGAAGACAGCTGTCTCGTCGGCCAGTCGCTCGAAGTCGGCACGCGTGAGTTCCCGAACAGCCCACGACTCCCCGAGCGCGAGGCCGAGTCCGGACAGATGCTCGCGAGCGTCGCTGTGGGTCCAGTAGCGCCAGGCTGCGGTGGGATCGTGGGAGACGTGAAACGGCCCGTCGGCCTCCGGGTCGGGTTCCGGATGGGCGAACCGGAACTCGGTGATCGGTGCGAACCCGCTGGCGCGTGCCGCGCCGAGCGAGGTGGCGTTCCACGAGAAAATCATGACCCGACCGACGGTCGCCCCCTGCTTGCGGGCCCACGCGAAGGTCGCTTCGTTCAGCCGGCGGCTGACGCCCTGCCGGCGGTAGTCGGCCGCGACGCGCATTCCCTGAAACCAGGCCTCGTCAGGCGAGAGCATGACGGCCTGCACGATGCCCGCGGCCTCGCCGTCAACTTCCGCGAGGAAGGTTTTCTTGCCCTGTCCGGGTGCGTCCTCGAGCCACTCGTGGTAGACCTGTGGGATGTAGTCGCCGCCGCGGTCAGGCCAGATGTCGCTCGTGAAGGCGGTGACGGCGTCGTAATCGTCGTGGGTTGCACGGCGGATCTCGATGGTGACGTCGGCGTCTGAATCTGTCGGCATGACGGTCGAAACACCTCACGCAGTCGCTCGGAACGGGTCCATTATCGCTCCCTGTGCCGATCGGTATCGGTGACGTTATCGAGCCGGTCGAGTTCCCGTTCTGCCTCGAGCGACCGTCGATGTTGCGGCGAGACGATCGCCGCTCCGGATCCCTCGATTCGTTCTTCGGGGTCCTCGACGGAAATCCACTCACGGAGGCGCGAGAGCACACTGCGAATCATACGCGGACACTCAGCGGCCACGCCCAAAAGTGTAGCTCCGAATATGGTTCTCAACTGTCCGCCCGGTCAGCCGGCAGCCGATCTCACTCCCAGGGAACTGATCGTTCCTGAAGCTCGCCCGCAAGCGACGTGTCCATCGCTTCCTCGACGTTCTCGCTGTTTTCGAGCGCCCACATGAGCTTGACCTTGGCCGTTCCCGGCAACGTGTCGCCCGCTTCGATGACCCCTGCCTCGAGCAGGTCCCGCCCCGTATCGTAGACCCGGTCACAGACCCGCCCCTCGAGACACTGGCTGGTCATGACGACCGTCGTGCCGTCCGCGATTAGTTCCTCGAGCCGCGGGATGAGATCAGTGTGGACGTGGCCGAGGCCGGTCCCCTCGACGATCAGCCCCTCGCTGCCCTCTGCGACATCGAGGAACGCAGGGTCCATCCCGGGCGTGAACTTGACGAGTTCGACGTCGGCCTCCAGCTCGGGTTCGATGGCGAGGTCGGCGTCGCCACGCTGCTGGTAGTCGCGTCGGAAGGTGATTTCCTCGTTCTCGTAGTCGACTTCGCCGAGCGGCTTCGCGCCGACGGTCTCGAAGGCGTCGCGACGCGAGGTGTGGTTTTTCCGCACGCGGGTCCCGCGATGGAGCGCACAGATATCGTCCGATTCGGAGGCGTGCATACAGACCATGACCTCCGCACAGTCGCTTTTAGCCGCCTCGACGGCCGAGACAGCGTTCATAACGTTGTCCGACGAGGGTCGGTCAGCCGAGCGCTGTGAGCCCGTAAAGACGATCGGCACCGGCGTCTCGAGCATGAACGCGAGCGCCGACGCGGAGTACTGCATCGTGTCGGTGCCGTGCATGACGACGACGCCGTCGGCACCGGCCTCGATCTCCTCGGCGACGGCCTGTGCGAGGTCCTGCCACAGCGGCGGCTCCATGTTTTCCGAGAGGATGTTGGCGACGACGCGACCGCGGTAGTTCGCCCGGCCCGCCAGATCCGGCACGGCGCGCAGGACGTCCTCGGCGTCGAACTGTGCGGTCACCGCGCCGGTGCGGTAGTCGACCGTCGAGGCGATCGTCCCGCCGGTCGAGAGCAGGGAGATCGTCGGCAGGTCGTCATCGAACTCGATTTCGGAGCCCTCGTCCTCGTCGGTTCCCGTCGAGTCCGTTCCGTCGATCTCGTAGACGTCCTCCGCGAGGACGTCGACGTCGGCATCGTCGCGATCGACGCCGACGTTGTAGCCGCCCTCGAGTTTCACCACGAGGTGCTCGTCCGTGCTCGAGGGGAGCAACACGCCTTCGTACGTGCGATCCGCGCGGTCGACGCGGACGCGGTCGCCTGGGTTCATAGGGAGGCGTTGCGCGGCGGCGGACTTGAAGGCACGCTTTCGGCGGGCATGAGTTGCTACCGTCGGCACCACTCCGACTCACCGAACGTCCAGTCGCCGGCGGTGTCGACGCGGTTGCCATCGTGAAACGTCGTCAAACGCAACAAATAAACCGACGACCGTTTACATACGTGATATGCAAATCGAGCCGCAAGCGTTCGACCGGGTTCTCTCGTCGATGTGTACGGAACCCCACCCGGCGGCGCGCGACGCGGCCGAGCGGTTTCTCGCGACGAACCCCGGTGATCCAGGCACGTATCCCAACGTCTCGGCGCTCGAGGACGATGCCGTTGCCCTACTGGGCGAGATCGCAGGTCTCGACGACCCGGCTGGCTACATTACCAGCGGCGGCACGGAAGCGAACATTCAGGCCGTCCGCATCGCTCGCGAGCGGACCGACAGTCGGACGCCAAACGTCGTCATGCCCGAATCGGGCCATTTTAGCTTCCAGAAGGCCGCCGATCTGCTCGGCGTCGAACTCCGGATCGTCCCGACCGACGACCGGCATCGAGCCGACCTCGAGGCCGTCCGTGCCAGCGTCGACGAGAATACGGCGCTGGTGGTCGGCGTCGCGGGGACCACCGAGTACGGCCGCGTCGATCCGATTCCGGCACTCGGCGAGATCGCCCACTCGGCCGATGCCATGCTCCACGTCGACGCCGCCTGGGGTGGGTTCGTCCTGCCGTTTACCGACTACGAGTGGCACTTCGGCCACACCGCGGTCGATACCATGACGATCGATCCCCACAAGATGGGCCAGGCCGCGGTGCCCTCGGGCGGGTTGCTCGTGCGTTCGCCGGAGTTACTCGACGAACTCGCCGTCGACACGCCGTATCTCGAGTCGACCTCGCAGGCGACGCTGACAGGGACCCGCTCGGGTGCCGGGGTCGCAAGCGCCGTCGCCGCGATGGAAGCGCTGTGGCCTGCCGGCTATCGCAGCCAGTACGTCCGCTCGCAGAACAACGCCGAATGGCTCGCTGACGCCTTAGAGAAACGTGGCTACCGGGTCGCCGATCCGACCTTGCCGCTGGTCGCGGCCGACGTGCCCCGATCGACATTCGACGCCTTACGCGCGAAGGGCTGGCGAATTTCGCGGACTGCCACCGGTGAACTGCGGGTTGTCTGTATGCCCCACGTTAGCCGCGAGATGCTGGCGTCGTTCGTCGGCGATCTCGATCGGCTCGAGGTGCGTGCGAGCGTGCCCGTCGCGAGCGACGATTGAATAGCCAGCACTTGAACTGGAAGTAGCGCTCCAGCGCGTCACCACAGATCACCACTCGTTCGCCGAACCGATCGCGGCTGTCGACTGGGCGATCGAAACCGGCGGGTTTTACGCCCGGCAGCGCAACGTGACGACCATGAGCAACGACGAGTTTCCGACGGACGAACCCGCCGTCGTGACCTGCGGGTTGCCCTACGCCAACGGCGACCTGCACATCGGTCATCTGCGGGGGTACATCGGTGCTGACGCGTTCAACCGTGCACTGCAGACGCTCGGCCAGGACTCGATCTACGTCTGTGGCTCGGACATGCACGGCACGCCGGTCGCCGTCAACGCCGAACAGGAGGGCGTCGATCCGGAAGACTTCGCACTCGAGTGGCACCACCAGTACGAGGAGACGTTCCCGCAGTTCAACGTCGACTTCGACAACTACGGCCACACGCACGACGAGACCAACGTCGAGACGACCCAGGAGATCGTCCGCACGCTGGACGAGGAAGGCTACATTTACGAGAAGGAGATTCAGGTCGCCTACGATCCGGATGCCGACCAGTATCTGCCCGACCGCTACGTCGAGGGGACCTGTCCCTACTGCGGCGCGAAAGCCCGCGGCGACGAGTGCGACGAGGGCTGTCAGCGCCACTTAGAGCCCGGCGAGGTCGAAGACCCGACGAGCACGATCACGGGCAACCCCGCGGAGTACCGCGAGCGGACCCACAAGTTCTTCGAGGTCTCGGAGTTCGCCGACTTCCTCACCGACTTCTTAGACGACCTCGAGGGAACCTCGAACGCGCGCAACCAGCCCCGCCAGTGGATCGAAGACGGCCTGCAGGACTGGTGTATCACGCGCGATATGGACTGGGGGATCGACTACCCCTCCGCAGAGGGCGATGACGAAACAGACCTCGTCCTCTACGTCTGGGTCGACGCGCCGATCGAGTACATCTCGAGTTCGAAACAGTACGCCGAGCGCGCCGACGACTTCGACTGGGAGCAGGTCTGGAAAGGTGACGGCGAGATCATGCACGTCATCGGCCGAGACATCATCCAGCACCACACGATCTTCTGGCCGGCGATGCTCGAGGGGGCAGGCTACAACAAACCGCGTGGGATCGCCGCGACCGGATTCATCACGATCAACGGGAAGGGGCTCTCGACCAGCCGCAACCGGGCAATCTGGGCGAAGGAGTACTTAGAGGAAGGGTTCCACCCCGATCTGCTTCGCTACTACCTGACGACGACCGGCGGCCTCCAGCAGGACGTCGACTTCTCGTGGGAAGCCTTCCAGGAGAAGGTCAACGGCGAACTCGTCGGTACCGTCGGCAACTTCTGGTACCGCTCGCTGCTGTTTGCCTACCGTAACTACGAGGGCACCCCCGACACGGACGTCTCCGCGGAGGTCGGAGAACGCATCGAGGAGGCGATCGCCGACGTCCGCGAGCACGTCAACGACTACTCCATGCGCGGGGTCGGCCAGGCCGCGACCCAACTCGCCCAGTTCGGCAACGAGTACATCCAGCGCAACGAACCCTGGAAGCTCACCGACGACGACCCCGAGGCGGCCGCACAGGTCATCCGCGACTGCGTCCAGATCGCCAAGGCCGTCGCCGTCGTCCTCGAGCCGATCGCCCCCGACAAGGCCCAGGCACTCTGGGAGCAGATCGGCGAAGACGGCCAGATCGCCGACGCCCACCTCGAGGCGGCACTCGCGGCCCCACCACAGTCCTTCGACGAACCCGGCGAACTCTTCGCAAAGATCGAAGACGAACGTGTCGAGGAACTGACTGCCAAACTCGAGGAACGCGTCGAAGCCGCCGCGGCTGACGATGACGACGAGGCCGAAACCGAAAGCGACGACACCGACGGGGACGAAGCGGGCGATATGGCAGACACCGAGGACCTCGAGCCCCTGCTCGAGGACCGGATCGGATTCGAGGACTTCCAGGAACTGGACATCCGCGTCGGCGAAATCGTCGACGCCGAGGGCATCGAGGGTGCCGACGACCTCGCGCGTCTCGAGGTCGACATCGGCTTCGAGACCCGACAGGTCGTCGCAGGGATCAAGCAACTCCACGACCTCGATGAACTGCCGGGGACGCGATGCGTGCTGCTGGCGAACATGGAGCCCGCGGAGCTGTTCGGCGTCGAATCCAACGGGATGATCCTCGCAGCGGGCGACGAGGCGGACCTGCTGACGACTCACGGCGACGCCGCGCTCGGCGAGAAGATCCAATAACAGCGTCCTGTTCGTCGAATTTTTGCCGGGATCAGACGGAGTGATCGCGTTAGCCGTGCGGATCGACTAACGTTTGCGCCAACGCATAGAAATATGTGGGGTGCTATCATGGGTCGATTGTGCACCGAGGGTTCGTTTCACACCTCGCAGGGCGGCCGGTCCTGCGACGGGCACTGGTTCCGATCGGCTGTTTCGCCACGGTCGTCGTCGCCGGCATCGTCGGCTTCTCGGCTCTCGGCGGTGTCGGCCCTCTCGAGGCGACGTTCTGGCTGGTCGATCTGACGAGTATCGATCTGCACTTTCAGGAGCACGCTGGCCCTGAGCGAGCGACGAAAGCCTACGCCATCGCGGTAACGGCTGGACTCGTCCTCTCGGGGCTGTGGCTCGGCGAAACGGTTGTCACCGAGACGTTCGGCGGGCAGATTCCAACGGAGGTATCACGAGCAACGATGCAACGACGAATCGACGACAGCGACGAGCACGTTATCGTTTGTGGATACGGCATGTTCGGACGAACGATCGCCAACCGGCTCGCCGAGGCGGGCCGAACGGTCGTCGTCATCGAGCGCGACGCGGACACCGCGGAACGCGTCCGAGAGGACGACCATCTCCTCGTCGAGGGTGACGCCAGACAGGAACAGACACTGCGCGCCGCGGGTATCGAGCGAGCGACGAAACTCGTCGCTGCGATCGACGATTCGAACGTCAACATCCAGATCGCGGTCGTTAGCGGGACGGCGACCGACGCACCCGAAATCCTCGTTCGCGTCGGTGAGGAGATGTACGAGTCGGTCGCGAAGGAAGCCGGTGCCGACGCGGTCATCATCCCCGAAGTCGTCAGCGGCGAGCGCGTGACCCGACTGCTCGAGCGACCGGCGGACTGATACGGATTATTGTCACTGTTTACCGGTGCACCCGAAGGACGGTCGCGGTCCCACCGGCACTGACTGACAGTAAACCGTATGAGACGGGCTGCTGTACCGATGTCGGCGCGACCGACAGTCGAGTTACGGTCGCGTCGGCTGCGACTTCGAGCCACGGTATCACGACAACAACTCGAACACGAGTAAGTGACCATCTTTTAGGGAGTGCTGGCGGTAGCTCCCGATATGAGAAACGCGAAGATCGTCTGTACGCTGGGGCCGGCGTCGAACGACCGTGAGACGATTCGGGACCTCGCCGCGGCCGGGATGTCCGTCGCACGCCTGAACGCAAGCCACGGGACCCGCGAGGACCGCGCGGCACTGATCGACCACGTCCGCGCAGTCGACCAGGAGCGAGCCGAACCTGTCGCAGTCATGCTCGACACGCAGGGCCCGGAGATTCGGACCGCGCCGCTGCCCGAGGGCGAGACGGTAACGCTCGAGACCGGCTCCGAAATCCGGTTCGTCGACGGTGATGGGGCGACCTCGGAGACGGTCGGCCTTTCGTTGCCGATCGACGCTGTCGAGCCGGGCGACCGCGTCCTGCTTGATGATGGCTTGATCGAGACGACCGTCCTCAAGACCGACGCCGATGGGGTTCGCGCCCGCGTCGACACCGGTGGCGAACTGGGCGGCCGCAAGGGGGTCAACGTCCCCGGCGTCGAACTCGGATTAGATGTCGTCACGGAGTCGGACCGGAAAGATCTCGAGCTGGCCGCCGAGAAGGACGTTGACTTCGTCGCGGCGAGTTTCGTCCGGGACGCCGAGGACGTCTACGAGGTCGGCGAGGTGCTCGAGGACCTGGGCGCGGACATCCCGATCATCGCGAAGATCGAACGCGCCGGCGCAGTCGAGAACATGGACGAAATCATCGACGCCGCCTACGGCGTGATGGTCGCACGCGGCGACCTCGGTGTCGAGTGCCCGATGGAAGACGTCCCGATGATCCAGAAACGGATCATCCGCACCTGCCGCGAGATGGGGCGACCGGTCATCACGGCGACGGAGATGCTCGACTCGATGGTCACGGCTCGCCGGCCGACACGTGCGGAGGCTTCTGACGTCGCTAACGCTGTCCTCGATGGCACCGACGGGGTTATGCTTTCGGCAGAGACAGCGGTCGGTGACCACCCCGTGGCCGTCGTCGACGCGATGGACAGTATCGTCCGACAGGTCGAAGAATCCGACGAGTACGACGAGTTGCTCGAGCAGCGGGTCCCAGCCTCCGGCGAGGCGCGGACCGATGCCCTCGCGCGCTCGGCGCGCTTCCTTGCGCGGGACATCGACGCGGACGCCGTCGTGGCCGCGACCGAGTCCGGGTACACGGCCCTGAAGACGGCGAAGTACCGTCCCGGCGTGCCGGTCGTCGCCTCGACGCCGAGCCAGCGGGTCCGCCGCCAGCTCGCGTTGAGCTGGGGTGTGACGCCGCTGTACGCCGACGTTTCGGGACAGGGGGCCGACGCAGTCGTCGAAAACGCCGTCCAGGCCGCCCTTGATGCCGGCGTCGCCGAAAGCGGCGATACCGTCGTCGTCCTCTGTGGAATGATGACCGAACTCGAGGGGGCGAACACGACGAACATGCTGAAAGTCCACGTCGCAGCCGACACCCTGACGACCGGCCAGGTCGTCGTCGAGGGACGGGCGACCGGTCCCGTCGTCCACCTGTCGGATGGCGATCTCTCGGCGGTGCCCGACGGGGCCATCGTCGCACTGCCAGCCGACTTCGACGAGGAGTTTTCGGGTGAGACGAGCCGGCTCGGCGGCATCGTCAACGCCGAGCGAGGGATGACCGGCTATCCGGCGCTGGTCGCACGCGAACTGGGGATTCCAATGCTCAGCGATGCCGATGTCACGGCGCTGACGGAGGGCGAAGCGGTCACCCTCGACGCCGAACACGGCGTCGTCTACGGCGGCGACATCGGGGACCGACACGAGCGAGCCTGATACTGTTGGCCACTACCGGTTCCCCCTGCGCTTACGTCGTCGACAGGGCGGACCGCGGGTTTTTGACGCCCCGGCCAGTATAACCGCGTATGGCAAACGAGCCGTCCGGACCCGGCGACGACGCCGCCGATCGATGGAACGAGTCGTCGACGGCGAACCCGGACAGCGGACCGGCAGGCGACACGAGCCAGGGCGATCGCGGGGGGCGAGCCGACGAGGACGCCGACGATCGGATCCCGATCGACCTCTCCGCGAGCGACGATAAGGACGATAGTGATGACGCGGTCGCGACCGAGTCGGACGGGTACACACCCGAAGCCAGCTCGACACCGATCGAACCCGGCGATCCCGACCTCGAGAACGCGCTGTTCGTCCTGCTGGGTGCGATCGCGATGGTGCTCGTCATCGCTCGGCTCCTGATGCTCCCGCTCGGCTGAACTGTCGCCGGCTCGTTTCGTGGCTGGCTGTCCCGTACTCGGGACTGTCTGCCGTTCGACCGATTATCTCACTTCTTCCGTGCGGTAAACATTTAATCGGCACAAGACCTAACCCCCGCATATGGTCGAATCCCTCGTCGGGAACATCCCACTGCTGTTGCTCGTTGTGGGGCTCGTGTTGATGGTCCTCGAGGCCATCTCGCCCGGTGCCCACCTCATCGTCATCGGGATTGCGCTGGTCGGTGCCGGCCTCGTGGGTATGGTCTTCCCGCCCGCAGCGAGCCCGTTCATCTTGGCCGCATTGACGCTCGTGATCGGGCTCGCTGCAGCCTACGTCTACCGGGAGTTCGACTTCTACGGCGGGAAAGGGACGGCCCGGACGACGGACTCGGACTCGCTTGCCGGCCGAACAGGCTACGTCACCGAGACCGTCACGGCCCGCGACGGCGAGGTCAAACTCGACGGCGGCGGCTTCGCGCCTTACTACAGCGCGCGGACGACCGACGGCACGATCGCGGAGGGAAAGGAGGTCATCGTCCTCGACCCAGGCGGTGGGAACGTACTGACGGTCGAATCGCTCGAGGCACTCGGCGAAGACGAGATCGATCGGGCGCTCGCACGCATGGATGAATCGTCCGAGTCTGAGCCCGATTCCGCCGACCAACTCGATAGTGAGCGAACCGACGATGGTGACGACGAGCGAGAGCCCGAAACCGAAACGGAACGGTCGGGCAATTGATTGACATTCTCGCGCATATGTTGCTGAAACAAGGGAACGCTTTTCTCCCCGCCGTCGTAACTCCGAAATATGGAGATACCATTGGTTCCACTGCAAACCGCCGGCACTGCCCTGTTGCTCGTCGGTGCCCTCGTCCTCATTCTCGTCGTCGCTGCGTTGTTGAGTGCGATCGAGATCGTCGACGCCTACGAGAAACGCGCCCTCACGGTCTTCGGTGAGTACCGCAAGCTCCTGGAGCCGGGGATCAACTTCGTCCCGCCGTTCGTCTCGAACACCTACCGGTTCGACATGCGAACACAGACGTTAGACGTTCCCCGCCAGGAAGCGATCACGCGGGACAACTCGCCGGTGACCGCCGACGCCGTCGTCTACATCAAGGTGATGGACGCGAAGAAGGCCTTTTTGCAGGTCGACGACTACAAGCGCGCCGTCTCGAATCTCGCTCAGACCACGCTGCGTGCCGTGCTGGGTGACATGGAACTCGACGACACGCTGAACAAGCGCCAAGAGATCAACGCCCGCATCCGCCAGGAACTCGACGAACCCACCGACGAGTGGGGCATCCGCGTCGAGTCCGTCGAGGTCCGCGAGGTCAACCCCTCGAAGGACGTCCAGCGCGCGATGGAACAACAGACCTCCGCCGAGCGGAAACGCCGTGCCATGATCCTCGAGGCACAGGGTGAACGCCGCAGTGCCGTCGAGAAAGCGGAGGGTGACAAACAGAGCGAAATCATCCGCGCCCAGGGTGAGAAACAGAGCCAGATCCTCGAGGCCCAGGGTGACGCAATCTCGACCGTCTTGCGTGCGCGCTCGGCCGAGTCGATGGGCGAACGCGCCGTCATCGACAAGGGCATGGAGACGCTGGCCGACATCGGCCAGGGCGAGTCGACGACGTTCGTCATGCCCCAGGAACTCNATGGAGACGCTGGCCGACATCGGCCAGGGCGAGTCGACGACGTTCGTCATGCCCCAGGAACTCACCTCACTGGTCGGCCGCTACGGCAAACACCTCTCGGGCAGCGACGTCGAAGGAGACGGCGCGGAACTCGAGAGCCGCGAGTTCGACGAGGAGACGCGCGAACTGATCGGACTCGACGACATCGCCGAGATCATCGGCGAGATCGACCAGGAAGCGGACATGGATGTCGAGGCGATGGAACAGGAGGCCCAAGCCATCAAAGAAGGCAAGGATCCCGCGGAGATCTCCGATCCTGACGAGGTCATCGAGGAGATGGATCAGGAGTTCCCGGGACAGACCGATGGCGGGACCGATAGTTCGGTTGACGACGCGGACGACGCGAGCGAGTGACCGGCCACGTCACGCTGTGACTAGCTGTCCCGTGTTGCCGGTTCGTGCGTCTTCCCTCGCTTGGATCGGTTCACAGAATAGCGAGCGGATGCCACGGGGCTTGACCCCGTGGAGGAAGCCGACACTCGATGAAACTCACCACACTCGCTGGCAGGGCCGACTCCCTACTCCACACGTAATCTTTTATTAGCCATCGACAGTAAATGTGAACCATAGATGGACGACGCGCCACGACGCACCATACCCATCAAACTCGACGTACCCAGAGAGCGTCGTGGCGACCTCCATCAAACCAAAACCCAATTCCTCCACTGCGCCAACCGCACCAGCGAGTGGGCGTGGCGCTACGACGACTACTGTGTCACCAGCAAGAGCAAAGCCGAAAACGCCCTCTACAGCGAGTTACGCGAGGAAACCGACCTCACCGCCAATCTCGTCCAGAAAGGCATCCGCCGCGCCATCGAAGCCGTCACGAGCGGCGTTGAGAAACTCAAGGACGGCGAGAAGACGAGTCAACCTGAGTTCGACTCGTGGAGTGTCGTGTACGACAAGCGGAGTGCGACGTTCAACGACGACCATGCCACGCTTTCCACCCCGAACGGCAGAATCACCGCCGAATACGTCCTCCCGCCCAAGGAGGAGCGAGAGGAGACGCCGTTCGGACGGTACTACGAGAACGACGACTGGGATGCCTCAAGCGCCACGCTCCAGTACGACGACCGTGAGGACACGTTCTACCTGCACGTCACGCTGAAGAACCCCGACTACACGGTTGACGGAACGGAATACCAAGAAGCCAGTCACGATGATGATGGTGCCGAGAACGGAGTGGTTCTCGGCGTGGACTTGAATGTGACTGGCGCGTTCGCCGTCACCTCTACTGGAGAGTTCATCGGCAGTGCGGATTACCTCACCCACAAGCGCGCCCAGTGCGAACAACGCCGCGCCCGCCTCCAACAGGTGGGCACTCGGTCGGCTCATCTCACCATCCAGTCCATCGGTAGCAAGTTTAGTGATTGGTCGTTGGACTGGCTGCACAACCGGGCGAATAACCTCATAGCGGAAGCCCAGTCTGCTGACGCTGACGGTATCATTTTCGAGAATCTCGACCACATCCGCGAGAATATTGCGAATGGGTCGAAGTTTCAGCAGTGGGCGTATGCGAAGTTCGTGGAACTCGTGGAGTACAAGGTCGAGTCTACGGAGTTGTTCGTTGACTTTGTGAATCCTGCGTACACGAGTCAGCGTTGTTCGCATTGTGGTTTTACCCACGAGGATAACCGCGACGATAAGGAGTTCATGTGTCAGGACTGTGGATATGATGTGAACGCGGATTACAACGCGGCAAAGAACATCGCAAATCGGTATTGCGGGTATATCCATCGCGGGCAGAAGTCTCGCGGTGGATGGGCTATCAGTCAACTAGCCCTCAAGTCAGGGATGTTGAACGTGAACGGCGAGTACACGCCTGCCGAGTTACTCGGTTAGAACGGGAGTCCACTGACAAGCCTCGGGGCTTGACCCCGAGGCGGTTGACACTGCTCCGTTCTCGCCGCTGTCTCGTCGCTATTGTCGACAATCTACATTGAAGTACTGCCAGTAGTGACGGTGTAGGCGCGACTCGAGAGTCCGACTTCCCTCCTCAACGTTTTCGTGTCTAACGCCGGCGCGGAGACGCTGGCTCCCGATCCGATCGGCGGTTCAACATCGCTTACCGAAACGTCCATGCGACGAAATCAGTCACTTTCAGTGAACAAAGCGGAGCGAAACCGGTTTTACGCGGCGGCCCGTGCTGGACTATAGGTATCGAAATGACATCGCCCGATGGGGTCGACGACGAGAAACGAGCGACCCTGCGCCGGTTTGCCGCTATCGGTGCTGCCTCGCCGTTGATTGGCCGCTCGAGTTCATCGACGGCGAAGATGGGTGAAAGCGAGGCTCGCGATGCGATCGCGGGCTATCTCTCGACGACACCCGGGGCGCACTTCTCGAAGATCCGTGACGATCTGCAACTTGGCACCGGCGAAACGCAACATCATCTGCGCCAACTCGAGGACGCGGGCGTCATCGAGCGCTATCGCGACGGCGACTACAAGCGATTCGTCACGGCCGGCCGGTTCGACGAGTTCGAGAAACGAGCGCTTGGCTATCTCCGACGGGAGACCCCGCGCGGCATGCTGATCGAACTCCTGTCGAATCCCGACGCCACCGCCGGCGACCTCGCCGAGGCGCTTGACGTGTCGGCCCCGACGGTGAGCAAGTACGCCGGCCAACTCGAGGACGCCGGCCTCCTCTCGCGGGACGACGGCTACGCCGTCGAGCGCCCGGAGACGGTGTTGATACTGGTCGTCGGCCACGCCGACTCCTTCGGTGATCGGGCACGATCCCTCGCCCGCAACGCGGATCAGTTACTCGACTACCGTGGATAAGCCGTTGTTAGCAGCCGGTAAGATCGACTTACAACACTGACTCGTCGATGACCGACAGCACCTCGGCCACCGACTCGAGTTCGTACGTCGCGTTCGGTGGGCACTCGCGCCCGCGGTTGTGTGACCGCCGGAGGAACGCGGTCTCGAGGCCCGCTGCCTGCCCGGCGACGATGTCTTTCGGGGAGTCGCCGACGTAGAGCCCGTCCGAGACACCAAGCTCGGCAAGTGCGTCCTCGAGATAATAGGGATCCGGCTTGCGACGTTCGTAGCCCTCGAGCGTGGGCTCGCGCCCGCGGACGATGTCGAAGTCGATTCCGACGTACTCGGCGACGAATTGGGCGGTCTCGTGGCGATTGTTGGTGACGAGCCCGGTCGTGGTTCGGTCGCTTAGTTCGCGGATCGCGTCAACGCCCTCGTAGATGCCGCGCTCACCCGATCGAAGGCGGTCGTGGGTGCCACTCGAGGCGTGTGTCTCTTTCAGTTTCCAGAACCGCGCCGGATCGATCCCGAGCTCCTCGCAGTGTGTCCGAATCCGTTCGACGTCGTGATTTCTGAAGTCGCGGCGCTGGGCCGGCGTTGGTTCGGCGTTCAGTTCGGCGAGGGCTGCGTCGGCCGCGTCGGCGTACACCTGCGGGTCCGTGCGTGGTCCCTCAAGGAGAACTCCGTCCATGTCGAACAGTACCGTCGTCATCCAGCCGGAGAGATGTGGTGTAGCGAAAAGAGGGTTCGGCGTTGCTCGTCGCTGAACGTTCGCGACCGAAACGATCGGTAAAAACGAGCTGAAATGGCACCGGGTGCCGGGGTGGCGTTAAACGTCGACTTTCCAGGTGGTACTCGAGGAATACCCCCACTTCTCGATTTCGACGTCATAGTCGCCCTCCTGCAGGGCGGTGATGTTCGACCCGACCTCTTTCGCCGTCATCCCGAGTTCCTTGCCGATGAGGCGAGATTTGAAGTACGTCTTCGTCGCCGCATTGTTCCGGAGGTACTCCAGAATCCGCTGTTGTTTGCTCGTGAGGTCAGGGGCCATTGCAGTGCTCATACACAGATGAATAACAGGAACGGTCTTAGGGGGTTTGGTACGCACAGTTAACTGGCCGCTGTCGTGCGATTTCACCAACGAGTAAGCGACGAATAATCGGTCGGAAAGGTTTCGTTGGTACGGCCGGTTAAACCATTCGCAACGCTGACACTCTGCTGGTCGTGATAGTCACCAGCCGGTGAGCGGATCGATATCACGACGTCACGAGACATCAGTCGTCGCTGTCGTAATACGCCGTCAGGAAGGGACCGATCGAACACGCAACTGCCTCGCCGAGCGCCTGCGTTCGGTCGGTCAGTCCAGCCGTCAGCGCACCTGCGGCCCCTTCGGATTCGGCGAGGCCGTCAGTTCCGAGCAGGTCGTCCATCACCGGTCCCAGCTCCCCACCGGCTTCGAGTCGCTCGGTGACGCCGTCGGGGAGCCGAAGCGTCGGACCACTACCGCGCTCCGTTCGCGTGCCGTCGGTGACGGCTCCCCACATGATCAACGAGAGTCCCGGCACGCCCTCGAGTCGCGCAACCCCTCCCTCGAGCCCAACTCCGTAGTCGGCGTCGGTCGCTGCGAGCGCTCGCCGGGCGCGGGTTTCGGCACCGGTGACGGTTTCTTCGATCGACCACGGCTGTTCGCGCACCCCGGAGTCGACGTCGACGGCGATCACGGTCGGCTCGTATGACGCGAGGGTTCGCTCGACTGCATCGATCTTGACCGGGTTCGTACTCCCGACTGCAAGCTTCATAGCGGTCGTTCGAACGGCGGGCAGTTGGTGGCTCCGGTTCGAGTCGATACTCTGCTTTAATGTTTCTATTTATCATACTCTTTTGCCCGAATTACCCGTTTTCGAGGGGTATCTGGCTGAGATTTCGAAACCCTTATCCCTCGAGTGTCTGAACGTGGGAGGTAACGGATCCGTCCGGGCTTTTGCGATCGGTTCGGCCGGGCAGCACTCGCCATCGTATGACTAACGCACCATCGAACACGAGAGTACGACGTAGCGAACCCCAAACGAACGAACAGGAGACCGAAACCGAGGACGAGGACTTGGTCTGTCCCGAATGTGCCGGCCAGCTCGTCGTCGACGACGAGCACGGCGAGACGGTCTGTGAGGACTGTGGGCTGGTCGTCGAGGAGGACTCGGTCGACCGCGGTCCCGAATGGCGTGCGTTCGACGCCGCCGAGAAAAACGAGAAGTCCCGCGTGGGTGCGCCCACGACCAACACGATGCACGACAAGGGACTCTCGACGAACATCGACTGGCGCAACAAAGACGCCTACGGCAACTCGCTTGGCTCGCGCCAGCGTGAGAAGATGCAGCGCCTGCGCAAGTGGAACGAGCGCTTCCGCACGCGTGACTCCAAGGAGCGCAACCTGAAACAGGCACTCGGTGAGATCGACCGGATGGCCTCCGCACTCGGCCTCCCCACGAACGTCCGCGAGACGGCGTCGGTCATCTATCGGCGCGCACTCGACGAGGACCTCCTGCCGGGACGCTCGATCGAGGGCGTCTCGACGGCCTGTGTCTACGCCGCCGCCCGCCAGGCTGGCGTCCCCCGGAGCCTCGACGAGATCGCCGACGTCTCCCGCGTCGAGAAAAACGAGATCGCGCGCACCTACCGCTACGTGGTCCGCGAACTCGGGCTCGAGGTCCAGCCGGCCGACCCCGAGAGCTACGTCCCCCGCTTTGCCTCGGGGCTCGAGCTCTCCGACGAGGCCGAACACCGCGCGCGCTCGCTGCTCCAGAACGCCAAGGAGAAGGGTGTCCACTCGGGTAAATCGCCGGTCGGGCTCGCAGCCGCCGCTGTCTACGCCGCCGCGCTGTTGACCAACGAAAAGACCACGCAGGCTGCCGTCTCCGACGTCGCGGACATCTCCGAAGTCACCATCCGCAACCGGTACCACGAGCTCCTCGAGGCCGAGGAGACCATCGGGATGGCATAACCGCGGACACTCGCCGGAACGATACCGTTTTTGTCGCGCTCGGTCCCAGTCGATAGCAATGGGACTTGATTTCGACTCGTTTGTACTCACAGCAGCGACGGCAGACCTCTCGGATGAACCGGCGGCCCGCGAGCACGCCGATGCGGTCGAATTCCGAATGGACCTCGCTGATGAGCCGCTTGTAGCGCTCGAGGCCTACGACGGCGAGTTGCCGATCCTCGCGACGAACAGGGCTGAATGGGAGGGTGGTGAAGCTACAGACGAGGGTCGACTCGAGGCGCTGGCCGACGCGACCGCGTTTGAGGCCGTCGCAGCGATCGACGTCGAACTCGAGTCGATTTTGGATGGGGAGGCCGAGGCGCTACTCGAGACGGCTCGCGAGCGCGACGTGTCGATCGTCGCCTCGGCCCACGACTTCGAGGGGACGCCGCCGCGGAAAGAGCTGGTGCGGACGCTGACGGAGGCGGGAAAGTACGCAGATGTGGCAAAGCTGGCGGTGACGGCGGAATCGAAAGCGGACACGCTCGCGTTGCTGTCGGCGACCGAGCAGCTGACCTCGCATGGTGATACCGTCGCGACGATGGCGATGGGTGAAGTGGGGAGTCACACACGTGCGGTCGCGCCGGTGTACGGGTCGAAGATCGGGTATGCACCTGTTGATCCTGCAGACGCTACTGCGCCGGGGCAGTACGACCTCGAGACGCTCGCGGAGCTCGTGGCACACCTCGAGTGAGCTGATACTGTCGGACAGCAGTCAATACGAAGTCGGTCGCGGATTCGCGGCCGTCTCCACCGGTGACGGCCGTAGCAGCGCGACCGATCGTCACATAGTTCTGTCCGGCAGTCTGAAAAACAGCCGAAATCGGAATGTTAAGGACAGCGGTCCCCCACTAGCCGACAATGACATGGCTCCGCGCGATCCTCGCTGCCGGTCTGTCGGTGATCCTGCCCGGTGCGGGTCACGTCCTCTCTCGTGACTGGCTTCGCGCCGCCGCTTTCGCTGGCCTGTTCCTCGCTGCGAGTGCCTTCTTGCTCCCGATCGAGCAACTCGCGGCCGCCGAGCCGGCGAGTTACGACGAGGCCATCGCACAGGCAACCGCCATGGCCGAGGACGTCGATCCAATGGCACAGTTTTCCCTCTCGTTTATCGCCCTGTTTGCCACGATCGACGCGGCCTTTCGGGCACTCGGCTATCCGTCCGGCGGCGACGAAAACGCAGACGGGACGACCTGTCCCGAATGTGGGAACGACGTCGATCCGGACCTCGAGTTCTGTCACTGGTGTACGACGCGACTCGAGTCCGACGCGCCTGAATCGGAGACAGACAACTGAGACGGTCTGCTGTACCGATGTCCCGGTGCAACCGCTGGACGGGTCGCGGTCCCACCGGAACTGACTGACAGCAGATCGTATGAGGGAGAGCCGAACCGTTACTTCTCGATAATACTCTCGTCGACGGCTTCGCCGAAGTGCCGTGCCGTATCCTCGTAGTACAGCAGGATCTCGTCGCCGGCTTCCAGTTCCGTCACTGCCTTGCGGCCCTCTTTGGCAGCAACTTTGATCGTCTCGGCGTTCTGGAGTAGCGTCTCGACCCGGTCGCCGTTTTCGGTCTCGAGGGCGACCCGGAACATCGGCCGCTGTTCGATCTTGACCCGGCCGACGATGGCCTCGCGGGTGTTGCCGTCGGTGTCGACGACCTGTACCTCATCGCCGCTTTGCAGTCCTGCGAGGTACTTCGTCCCGCCGCCGGGCGTGCGGACGTAAGCGTGGACTGCACCTGCGTTGACCCGGAAGGGACGCGAGGCGACGTACGGCGATTCGGCCGTTTCCGCGTGAACGAAGACCAGCCCGCGACTCATCGAGCCGACGAGCATTCCCTCGTCGTGCTCGAGCAGACTGCCGGTATCGACACAGACCCGGTCGGCGCTGCCCGCGCGCTCGACGTCGAGGACTTCGGCGTATTCCAGATCGAGGCTCTCGCGGGCGGCCTCGTCGCGGACCTCGACCGTCTTGCGGATCTCGTCGGGATCGTCCGAGTCGAGCAAGACGGCGTCGGAGCCGATTTCGAGTGTCTCGAAGGCCGTTTTCGCTTCCTCGGCGCTGGTGACGCCTGCGACGAGGTCGGTCTCCTCGCCGATACGGGCGATCAGGTTCTCGAGTGGGATGATCGTCCAGTCCTCGCCGACGACGATCGTGTAGTCGGCTTCCTCGGCGGCGGTCTCGGCGAAGTGCTCGTACTCCTTGCTGAGAATTCGGACGTACGCGCCGCGATCGAGGTCGCCGTCGCGACGCAGCGTCGAGAGGTCCGCCGAGCCCGAAAAGTCCTCCGGCAGGTCGATCGTCGCGTCACCCTCGCCGTCCTTGCCGACGACGATGGCGTCGGCCTGTGTGGACGGCTCGTCATCGCTCTCGGCGTCGTCGATGTCGTCGACCAGCGTTACGTCGCCGTCGGTCCGGAACGCCGCGACGTTGATGTCGCCGAGTTCGCGGACGCGCTCGACATCGTCTTCGTCGACCAGTACCCAGTCTGCACCCGCCTCGAGCGCGGCGGTGATCCGTGCCCGGCGGTCGTCCCAGTCGCCGACGGTGTCGTCGGCTTTTACCCAGACAGTTCGCGTCATAAATCGACTCTCGAAGGGAACCGGCTTGAACGTGGCGAATCGGGCAGGGAAGGCGAGTGTTCGACAGCCTTCGGCAGCGGATACCCGCAGAGCAGGCGTCGGTCGAGCGTCACAGACGGCCGCCGAATCACTGGCTGTGGAATTGCCGTCTCGGCTCGAGTCGAACCCCATCCGACCAACCGGCGCGTTTCAGCCAGCCGGACGGACTGTTGTCGGGGCTTTCGAGGTGTTCTCGATGGCGCTGACGATAGCAGCGACGAATCAGTCATATCGTCGGCGAAACGTTGAGAACGCCCGCGCTCTTACACCAGCATAGATGGCCGCCTACGACGCGATCTGTTTCGATCTCGACAGTACGCTCTGTAAGCCGACCCAGGACGCCGCCGACGTGCTCGAGTCAACGTTCGAGCGGGCCGGCCACGAGCAGTTCTGTACGCCGGCAGCGCTTCGGGCTGCAGTCCCCGACCTGCCGACCGCCGAGACGGATCGCGAGTTCTACGAACACCTCTTCGCCGAAGTCGCAGCCCGATCTGGTGTCGAGACAGAGATCGCATCGACACTCGCCGCGGAGTATCTCGAGGTTCGGGATCCAACCGCCGTCGAGTTCCGCCCCGGCGCACAAACCGCACTCGAGCATGCCCGCGATCGAGGACAGGTCGGCCTCATCACGAACGGTGGTCGGCCGACACAGACCCAGAAGCTCCAGACGCTGGGTATCGAGGACGCCTTCGACGTGCGGGTGTTTACGGAGCCAAGCGCCGGCATCCATCCCAAACCCAGCACGGCACCGTTCGAACACGCGCTAGCCGAACTCGAGGTTGCCCCCGACGCGGCGATCCACGTCGGTGACTCACTCCACGCCGACGTCGCCGGCGCGAACGCGATGGGACTCGATTCGGCCTGGCTTGATCTCGGCCGCGACGACGGCCCCGGCGATCACGCGCCGACCTACGAACTCGCGTCGCTCGAGACGCTCGAGACGATCGTCTAAGCCACCGGAGACAGAGCCGTTTGCGGGGTTCCGTTATTGGTCAGGCAAGATATCAGTGTGGACCAGTGCACGGTACTGGGTATCGGTTCCAGCCTCGAGCCGCTTGAGCAGCGCCGCCGCCTCTGAGAAGGTCTCGGGGAGTTCGAACGGATCCTCGCCGTCTTCGTCACGTTGCTTGCAGAACTTGACGAACGCCAGCAGATTCTCGTAGGCACCCACGCGGGCGTAGACGACGCCGATGTCCTGGTCGACTGCGTCCTGCCAGGTGTCGATTATGGGCTCGACTGCCTGCCGGGGGCTGGACAGCTGCTCGGCCAGTTCCTCGGCGTCGACCTCTCCCTCACCGACCATCCCGTCGAAGACTGACTGGAGGTCGTCGCTGGTGTCTGCAAGCGGCGGCGCGTCCGCTTCGGCTGCAACCAGTTCGGCGAACGCCTCGAGTTCGTCGCGCCGGACTGCGACGGGATAGACGAAGTCGTGTGTCTCCTTCGGGAGCGTGTACGATTGCCCTTCGATACCCTGTTCCCCAGGTCGCGTCTTGCCCAGCATCTGCTCGAGTATTCCCATACCAGAAACAGGTGTCGTAAGGCGAATAAGTGTTCCGTGGTCAACTCGATACGTCTTCGATTATGATCAGTCTTCGGTGAGAACTCGAGGTGCTGTCGACGATCGAAACGGGCTGGCTCGTGTATCGTGCTACCAGTCGTCGCCGAGTGCCGCCTTCGCGCCGCCGTAGCCGCTTGCAGTCGTCCACGTCCGGCCGCTTTTGGTGTGTTCGACCTCGTAAGCTCCGCCGCAGCCACCACAGCGGTACTGGTCGGGCGATTTCACCGGCTTCGATGCCCGGTGGCGCTTCGCACACCAGTCACAGCTACCCGCGAGACAGCGGAGAACGTATCGCGGCTCGGCGAACGCATCGCAGTAACGCGGGGCCGCGAGCGCCCCAGCCCGTTTACGAAACCGGTCGCCGTGACCGGACTCGCCGAACTGCTGGAACTCCCAGGCGTGAACGAGTTCGTGGCGGACAATCCCTGCGAACGTGGACCAGTCGTATCGTTCGTAGGCCCGTCGTGCGAGGACGATCGTCGCCACCTCGCGATCGGCATGCCACTGACACGCACCAGCTCGGCGGCGCGCTCGCGCTGATACTTCCCACTCGAGGGCCGACAGGTCAACCGCCAGCTCGTGTTCGTCGACGACCTCACGGGCGTGAATCCGCGCGCGGGCGACGATTTCGTCTGCAAGCGTGTATTCCTCGCCGTCGGTCACGGACTCGAGAAGGGAGACTGGTTCCGAAATTCTTCCGATGGGTCGACCACTCCGGGCGGTCGACAGCCCAGCCGTCGACAGGTTAGTAACTTAGCCAGATAATCTTGTTAAGATTACTAGCCTAAACGCCGCTTAATAGCAGCTGAATTAATAAATAGAACGATCCGAGTTCGAACTACGATGAGTCACACCGAGTCGGCGCACACCCACGACTCACACGACGGTCACACTCACGATCACGGTGGACACGGCCACGGTGGCGAGTCGACCAGCAGCCGCAAACTCGCCGCCGTCTCGCTGATCAACGTCGTCGGCTTTCTCGTCGAACTCGCCGGCGGACTGGCGTTCGGATCGGTCGCGCTCATCAGCGACGCCGTCCACATGCTGTTCGATGCACTCGCGTACGTGATGGCCTTCGCTGCCTCCTACGTCGCCGAACACTACGGCGAGGACGAGCGCTGGTCGTACGGCCTCCACCGCCTCGAGCCGTTCGCCGCCTTCCTCAACGGTCTTCTCCTCCTCCCGATGGTCGCCGTTATCCTCTGGGAGTCCTCCCAGCGATTTCTCGAACCTGTCGCCATCGGAACTGGGCCGACGATTGCTATCGCCTTCGGTGGCTTGCTGGTCAATATCGGGTCCGTATACGTCCTCCACGGCGACGCGATGAGCCTCAACGAGAAGGGTGCGTTCTACCACCTGCTTGGCGACGCCGGCGGCTCAGTCGCCGTTATCGTCTCCGTGGTGGCGATCGAGCTGACCGGGATCCGTGTCATCGACCCGATCACCGCGGCGCTGATCGCGGTCGTCGTGGCCTGGTCGGCAGCCACCGTGTTGCGCGGCAGCGGCGAGATCTTCTTCCTCAAGACGCCTCTCGAGAGCGAGGAGATCCGGTCGCATATCCGCGAGATCGACGGCGTCGAGGCGGTCGACGACTTCCACGCCTGGCAGATCTGCAGTCAGATCACGGTCGCGACGGTCCACGTCGAAACGGACGTCGAGACGATGATCGCAGCGGAGTCGGTCACGCGCCGTATCCACGACGAACTCGCCGGCCACGGCGTCGATCACGCCACCGTCGAACTCTCGCCGCACTATGACGATCGCGATATCCATCTGGATACGCACTGTCACTGACCGATCCGGCGATTTGGGCCACAGCGTGTCTCGAGCGAGCCTCCATCAGTCGGATCTCGAGCGACCGAGCACCCCGACTTTTATCGTCTCGAACCAGTTCGATAGTTTATGGCAACTGACACCATGTTGTCGGCACGAGAGCTCGCGGACGCGATCCGACGCGGAGAGCGGTCCTCGCTAGAACTCGTCGAGACCGTCCTCGAGCGGATCGAGACGACGACTCGCGACCTGAACGCCTACGTGACGGTCATCGCGGATTCTGCCCGAGAGCGTGCCCGCGAGGCCGACCGCGCGGCGGCAGCCGACGAGGATCTCGGCCCACTGCATGGGGTCCCGGTCGCGATCAAGGATCTCCGGGATCGGAAGACAGGGGTCCGGAACACGATGGGGCTAGCTCCACTGTCCGATCACGTCGCCAGCACGGACTCGATCACTGTCGAGCGACTCGAGGCGGCCGGGGCGGTGATCGTCGGCACCACCAACACGCCGGCGCTTGCCCACACGATCAAGACCGACAACCGTCTCGTTGGCGCGACGGCGACGCCGTTCGACCTCGAGCGGTCGGCCGGCGGCTCCTCCGGTGGCTCCGCGGCGGCGGTTGCGGCCGGCCTCGCGACGTTCGCTACCGGCTCGGACATCGGCGGCTCCCTTCGGGTGCCGGCCTCGTGCTGTCACGTCGTCGGCCTCAAACCCACCTTCGGACGCGTGCCGTCCGACTCCCGGCTTGATTCTTTTGGTACGCACACCCCGTTCATGGTCGGCGGCCCGATCGGGCGGTCGACCGAAGACGTCGCGCTTGCGTTCGATATCCTCTCGGGACAGGACGACCGCGATCCGTTCAGCGTGCCGGACGGTGACGACGTGCTCCCGGCGACGGATCGGTCGGCCGAGGACCTCTCCGTTTGCTATAGTCCGAATCTGGACTTCCAGCCCGTCGACCCGACCGTCCGCGCGATCGTCGGCGACGCCGTCGACGACCTCGCGGCAGCGGGCGTGGCCGTCACCGATGTCGACGTCTCGCTGCCGGACTACGAACCGCTGCGATCGGCGTATTACACGCAGGTCGGCGGCTATTTCGCTGCGCTCGCGGCCCGAGTCGAGGAGCGATTCGGGATCGATCTCGAGACCGCTGACGTCGAGGAAACACTTCTGTCGACGATCGCGCTGGCAGACGACACGAGCGCGGTCGACGAACGGCTCGCAAACGGCCCTCGAACGCAGGCCTACGATGCGATCGAGGACGCGCTGGCCGGCCACGACGCGCTCGTGACGCCGACGCTTACCGTTCCGCCGTACGGCAAACGGCTGGCCGATCGGTACCCGACGGAGATCGACGGACAGGCCGTCGACGGAATTCCGACCGATGCGATGCTCACCTGGATATTCAATCTGACCGGCCATCCAGTCGCGTCGGTCCCTGCAGGCCTTACAGACGATGGTCTGCCGATCGGCCTGCAGATCGTCGGTCGCCGGTACGCGGAGGCGGACGTGCTCGCGGTTGCTGGGGCCCTCGAGCGGGCGCGGCCGTGGACGGCGCACTATCCGCCTTACTGAATGGTGGTCCAAAACGGACCGATAGAGAGCCTGACGGGGAAAATCAGTCGTTCATACGGACTCCTGTCAGTCATGTCCGGTGCACCCGCGACCCGTCCTGCGGGCCCACCGGGACATCGTGACAGCAGACCGTATCAGGCCTCGAGTGCGAGTCCCGCTTCGGCCAGCGCATCCTCAGTCGAGAGATCGTCGTGGACGACGCCGGCGACCGCGCGGGCGATCGCTTCGGGGTCTTCGTGCTGGAAGATCGAACGTCCCATCGAGACACCGGCACCGCCGGCGTCCATCACGCCGCGGACCATCTCGATGGTCTCGCGGTCGGTTCCCTTCGAACCGCCGGCGATGACCACCGGCAGCCGGGTCGATTCGACGACGTGCTGGAAGCTGTCGGCGTCGCCGCTGTAGCCCGTTTTGACGATGTCGGCACCCAGTTCTTCGGCGAGGCGGACTGCGTGGCCGAGCGCTTCGGGGTCTTCGGGGTCGACGCCCGGACCACGAGCGTAGGCCATCGCGAGCACTGGCATTCCGAACCGCTGGGCCTGTTCGGTGACCTCCGAGAGCTGGGTGAGCTGGTCGGGCTCGTGGTCCGAGCCGACGTTGATGTGGAAGGAAACGGCGTCAGCACCGACCCGGACGGCTTCCTCGACAGTGCCGGTCATGCGCTTGTCGTTCTCGTCGGGGCCGATCGTCGTCGAGCCATTGAGATGGACGATGTAGCCCTTGCCGTTCTTGTTGTCGTGGACGCGCGGCGCGATCCCTTTCTGTGTGAGAACCGCGTCGGCACCACCGCTGGTGACACCATCGATTGTCGATTCGATATCCTTCAGTCCCTGAACGGCACCGATTGTGATGCCGTGGTCCATTGGGACGATTACGTACGATCCGTCTGTCCCGATTCGATCGAGTCGTGCGTCAGTTCCGACAGTCATTGCGGGAGTGTAGCAAGCTTGCAGTTATGGCTGTTCTGGTTCCGGTGCCACTTCGTCGGTCTCAGCGCCGCGGCGTGCGCCGCGTTTGAGTTCCGCAGCTTTGGCCTCGAGCGCGTCGGCTGCGTCGCTTGGCTCGTCGCTCGAGGCGATCAGATCGATCAGGGCACTGCCGACGATGACGCCGTCCGCGCCAGCCTCGATGATCTCGGCGGCGTGGTCGCCCTTGCTGACCCCGAACCCGACTGCCTTGGGCACGTTGTACGCCGAGAGTCGCGCGAGGCTGTCGTGGGTCGCCCCCGACACGTTCGCGCGTGCACCCGTCGTTCCGAGCCGGGCCTGCACGTAGGCAAAGCCCGACACCTGGGACATGATCCGCTCGAGGCGCTCGCCCTCGGTCGTCGGCGCGACGATGAAGACGAGATCGAGCCCGTGCTTGTCACAGGCCGCACGGAGTGGTTCGGACTCCTCGGCGGGCAGGTCGGGGACGATGATCCCCGAGAGCCCGGCTTCGGCCGCGCGTTCGACAAAGGGCCGAACGTCGGGCTCATCGCCATACTGCAGGATCATGTTGTAGTAGGTCATCACCAGCAGTGGAGCCTCGGTCTCGAGATCGTCGACCAGCTCGAAAAAGGCCTGGGGGGTTGTGCCAGCATCGAGCGCGCGGTTGATCGCGGCCTGAATCGTCGGTCCCTCTGCGATCGGCTCCGAAAACGGCAGGCCGAGTTCGATCAGGTCCGCGCCGCCGCGATCTAAGGCCTCGACGTATTCCTTCGTGGCCTCGAGCGATGGGTCACCCGCGGTAATGTAGGTGATCAGGGCGGGGTAGTTCTCGCGGATGGCTGCCTCGATGTCGCTGTCGTACTGTGCGTCGTCGCTCGCGGCTCGCCGCCCACCGCCGCTCTCCGCTCGCGTTTCTCGAGAATTGCCTTCCTTCGGGCGTCGATTCTCGTCGCTCACTGGTCGAACACCTCCACTTCGGGCGCGGCCGCGAGATCACGCTTCTCAGTTTCCTCGAGCACCGTCTCCAAGTCCTTGTCACCACGGCCGGAGACGTTGACGACGACGAGATCGCCGAGTTCTTCGTGTGCCTCGTCTCGCGGGCTCCGCCCGCTCGCTTCGTCCGCGGCGGTTCCCGCCGCGCGCTCGAGATAGCCGAGTGCGTGACTCGACTCGAGCGCCGGAATGATCCCCTCGAGTCGGGAGAGTCGGTGGAAGCCGTTGAGCGCCTCTTCGTCGTCGACGCTCGCGGGCGTGACACGACCGGTCTCGACGAGATGGGCAAGTTCCGGGCCGACGCCGGCGTAATCGAGTCCCGCGCTGACGCTGTGGGACTCCATGATCTGGCCCTCTGTACTCTGGAGGAGCTTCGTCATCGCGCCGTGGAGAACGCCGACGGTACCCGTCGACAGCGTCGCGGAGTTTGGCGCGAGGCCTTCGGCTTCGTCGATCTCGAGGCTCGAGCCGCCAGCCTCGACGGCGTACAGATCTACGTCGTCGTCGGGAACGAACGCGTGGAAGGTTCCCATCGTGTTCGAGCCGCCGCCAGCGCAGGCGACGACGCTGTCGGGCAGCCGTCCGGCCTGCTCCTGGATCTGCTTGCGGGCTTCTTTTCCGATGACCGACTGGAAGTCCCGGACCATCTTCGGGAACGGATGCGGGCCGACGACTGAGCCGATCACGTAGTGGGTTCGCTCGACGGTGGTCGCCCAGTCGCGCATCGTCTCGTTGATCGCCTCTTTTAATGTGCCGCTGCCAGCCTCGACCGGGTTTACCTCGGCCCCGTTCATCCGCATCCGGTAGACGTTGGGTCGCTGGCGGTTGACGTCGGTCCGACCCATGTAGATCTCACAGGGCATGTCGAGGTGGGCCGCGGCCATCGCCGTCGCGGTGCCGTGCTGGCCCGCACCGGTTTCGGCGATGATCCGTTCTTTGCCCATGTACTTTGCGAGCAGGACCTGTCCGAGCGCGTTGTTGAGCTTGTGGGCCCCGCCGTGGACGAGGTCCTCGCGCTTGAGGTAGATCTCGCGGTCGTAGCGTTCGCTCAGCCGATCCGCGCGCTGGAGCGGCGTCGGCCGGCCGCCGAACTCCCGCATCCGCTCGCGGAACTCGTCCATGAAGCCATCCTCGTTTTCGAGGACGTAGCGTTCGTAGGCATCCTCGAGTTCCTGAACGGCCGGCATCAGCGCCTCGGGGACGTACTGGCCGCCGTACTCGCCGAACGTTCCCGTTCGACTGCTCTCTCCGTCGCGTTCGCGTTCCGTGCTCATATCTAACTGTCTCCGTCGTTGTTGCTCATGTCGTCTCCGTCTCGGTCGCCGCGTCCGATTCCGCCTCGACCAGTCGCCGCGTGTTTTCGGTTACGTCGCTGTCGTCCGTACCGTGGTCCATGATCGCACTGCCGACGAGTAACGCGTCTGCGCCCGCCTCGCGCATCCGTCGTACGTCTTCCGGCGACGAAATCCCGCTCTCGGCGATCAGCGTCACGTCATCCGGTACCTCGGGTGCCACTGACTCGAAGGTTTCGAGGTCCACCTCGAGTCGTCCTAGATCGCGGTTGTTCACGCCGATGATTTCGGCCCCGGCTGCGAGGGCAGTCTCGAGTTCATCGCGGTCGTGAACTTCGACCAGCGGCTGAAACCCACGCTCGCGGGCAGCGGCGACGAGACGCTCGAGGTCGTCGACGAATCGCGCGATTAGCAACAGAAGGTCGGCCTCGACGACGTCCATCCCGGCTTCGTCGAGAACGAAGTCCTTGCGCAAGACGGGGACATCGACGGCCTCCCGAATCCGTTCCAGTGCCTCGGGTGAGCCGCCGAAGTGTGTCGGCTCAGTGAGCACCGACAGCGCCGTCGCGCCGCCATCGACCATCGCCTGCGCCAACTCGACTGGGTCGTCGTCTCGCGTCCCGTCGGCTGTCGGACTCGTCGGTTTTACCTCCGCGATCACTGGGACTCGCCCCGCGGCCTCGGCGTCGGCCAGCGCGTCGGGCAGCGAGCGTGCGTCGACAGAAACGACGCCCTCACCACCCGACCGCTCTCGAGCCGCCTCGAGAATCGACTGCACCGCGGGAGCGAGCTCCGTATCGGAGTTCATTATTGTACATCGACGTACTCATATGTACATAAGGCTTGCGCCATCGTGACGCGATCCGGTCTTCCCGAGCGATAGCTGACAGTCTACAAAGTAATCTGAGCGACCGAACGAGACCATCGAAATCAACGCAACGATCGCTTTCGAGTCGACGCTGCTGTCAGTAGCAAAAGACCGTCTCTGGCGCGGTGCGGTTACCGAAGCTGATACGTGTCGTTCTCGTCGTCTAACTCGTCGAGGAGGATTTCCTCGTCGTCGTCCTTGCCCTCGTCCTCGAGTCGGTCCTGGAGTTCGGTGACGTAGCCTTTGTACTCGTCGAGTTGTTCCCGAAGGTGTTCGGCCTCGAGTTCCAGTCGCTCGTGTTCGCGGATGAACCGCTTTGGCACTTCGACGGTCGGCGGGAACGAGACCTCGTCGTCATCGCTCGCGCAGTTCTCGAGGTCGGCTTCGGGGACGACTTCGACCTGGCCGTCGTGTTCGACGAGTTGGTCGACGTAATCCCGGAAAACAGCAGACAGCGAGATGTCACGCTCGGCGGCGATTTCCTGTAACGCCTCGAACGCGTCCTCGTTGACCCGAAACGAGATGGTCTTGTTCTTGTTCCCCATCGATGTCCCTAGTCGTCGTTCACGACACTTAACCATTTGTCAGACGGCGGAAAACGGGGCGACTCGAGTCCGGTGGTAGCCGCGTTAGACCGTCGCTTCCGCGTCGTCGTTTCCGACGGTCTCTAAGCTCTCGAGTGCTTGAATTACGTCGTTGCGGTAGTTGATGACCGGCGAGTCGTACTGCTCGTGGGCCATCTGAGCGTACTCGTTGGTCGGTGCGGTGGAGGCGCTTTCGGGTGCCTCCTGTTCGCTTTCCCACTCCTCGAAGGCTTCGATGCGATCGAGCGTGCGCTCGGCCGTTTCGACGACCCAGCGGTCGCGCGTCTCGTCGTCGACGACCGAGATCGATTCTGGTCGCAGGGAGACGTTGATGGTGCCGTCGTCGGTCTCGTAGGTTCGGGGTTTGCCGACGATGGAGACGTACGCCGGCGGCTCCGTCTCTCGCAGAACCGAGGCGGCCTCGGGCTGGTACTGCCCGGCGTAGACGAAGAACGTCCCCGTCGGGTCGACGACCCGGCCGCGCCAGTACTCGCTTTCCTCGCCGACGTCTTCGGTTTCGGTCAAGGTCCCGGAAACGAACACGCGGTTCGCGCGATCGCCCGTTGGGAGCAACGCGTAGTTCGGTGCGCGCTCGTCGTCGCTCTCTTTGAAGGCGTACGTCGAATCGTTGAATTCCGATGCGAAGACGCGGCGGGCGACTTCGCGGGTGAGTTCAGACTGGCTCATGTTACATCGACCTCGCTTTGATCAGCAGTTCCTCTGGATCCGCTGGCCCGCCGAGTTCCTCGACGTCGTCGGCCAGGACGTACCGGCCGAACGTCGGCCCCTCGATGCGGTAGTAGGTGCCCACGATGTCCTCGCGGATCTCGTCGGCGACGATGGTCGTGTCCAGCGCGTCCATCGCCATCTCTTTTGCTTCCTCGAGACTGAGCCCGGTCAACTCCTCGGTGGCGTCCTTGTCGAAGATGACTTCGTGGGCGTCGATGCCGTCGTCGACGACGGCCTTGATCCGAAGGTCGAACTCGCCTTCGACCTCGCCGTGTTCGTTACAGCGCCCGTTCTGGAGGACGCGGGTGCAGTCCTCTTCCGGGCAGCGCTTGATGAGGCCGCTGCCGCGTTGCATGTCGACCAGTGCGCCTTCGACCTCGCTGGTGTCGTTGCCGACCTCTATGTCCTCGTCGAGTTCCTCGATCACCGTCGTCGAGTTGAGTTTGACCGAGTACCGGCCCTGGTACTCGTCGGTGACGACGTTGCGAAGTTCGTAGACGCCGCCTTCCTCGAGCGCCGGAAGCTCTGATTTCGCCCACTTGGTGAACTTGATCGTGCCCGTCGGATCGCCCAGCAGGCCGACCTGTGCGACCGAGTCGCTCCGTGGATCCCAGAGTTCGATGACCTTCGCGGTGAGGTCGATCCATTCCTCGGGCTCGTCGACGTCCTCGATGGTGGCCGCCTCGCTGTCGCCACCCGAGATGTCCTCACGCTCTAAGCCGGCTTCCTCGAGGTAGTGATTCGTCACACTCCGGCGTGCCTCGTCCATCGGCACTTTGTACTCGTCGACGAGCGTCGTCAGGCGCTCCTCGACGTCCTCGATGTCGACGTCGATGTGGTCCGAAAACTGCGCGTGTATGTCGTCCGCGTGCTGTCGTACGTCGCTCATAGTGTCTCGCCTCCTCTTTGGTTTCACTGGGAGGCATACCGCTGTTCGCGCCCCATCGTATTTAAACTGAGGGGAGCGGAGTGAAAGTGAACCGTAGCGAAAGAAACCGCCAGCGTCTCGAGACAGTGATCGTCACCCGTCGAGACACCGATCGTCCTACTGCTCTGTGACCGCGAGTGCGGCCTCGAGCGCATCGCCGATCGTCTCCGTGCCAGCGTCGTCGACGGCGACCAGCGGCGGGCGGACCTCGTCGGCGGGAATGACGCCGCGTTCGGCCAGTGCCGTCTTCGTCGCCGGGGCGAAATCGTGGGTCGTACACGCGTCGAACAGCGGTGCGATCGCGTCACACTGGAGTTCCCGGCCGTGCTCGTCGTCGGCGCGTTCGAATGCCTCCCGCAGTACCTCGGGGATGACGTTCGACAGGGCGTTGATCCCGCCATCGGCACCCATCCGGAGTGCCGGGACTAACAGGGCGTCGTACCCCTGCAGACACAGGAATTCCTCGGGTGTCCTTTCGAGCACCGAGAGGAAATATTCGAGATCGCCGCTCGAGTCTTTGATCCCGATGATCTCATCGTGTTCTGCGACGGCGGCGACGGTCTCGGGGTCGATGCGCTGGCCGGTACACTGCGGAATATTATAGAGGAGGACGGGGAGTGAGGACTCCTCGAGGACGGCCTCGAAGAACCGCCGGTTCCCCTCGGGCGCGTTCGCGGTGGTAAAATAGGGTGCAACGATCGCGGCGGCGTCGGCACCCGCGTCGGCGGCGCGGTCGATCGCCGCGACCGTCTCACCGACGCTCGTTGCGCCGGCACCCGCGATAACCGGAACCGCGGCGTGGTCGACGATCGTTTCGACGACGCGGCGGTGCTCGTCGGCCGTCAAACTCGGATACTCGCCGGTCGTCCCGCAGGGAAAGACGGCGTCGATGCCACCATCCTGTAGGTGTTCGAGCACATCGATGAGTGCCGCGTCATCGATCGATCCGTCGTCGAACGGTGTCACCATTGGACAGGTGATTCCCCGAAGTGCGTCGTGGAGTGCCATGTCTGTGTGAGATGTGAGACCACGCCAAAATCGTTGTTATCGGTGGTCCACGATCGAGGCCCGCTGCGTCGAGCCGTCCGACAGTATATGTGTCCGGCAGTCGAACGGACGCATATGGCGGATCGGCGTCGGCTCGAGCGATTCGTGCGCTCGACGCTGCAGGGCGCAGGTGAGCAGTTCGAGGAGCTTCGCAGATCGACCGACGAGCAACTCGAGGAGGCCCGCGAGGCATACGAGATGGCGAAACACGCGCGTCAGTTGCCGACCGATGAGGCGGGACGGGCGAAAATCGTCTGTCGGCGCTACGCCCAACAACGGGCGGCGAAGCTCGACGACGAGTACCGACCGGCCTGTTATGAGGCGGGCCACCCTGACTGTGAGGGGTGTGCAGAAGACGTCCGCAACGGCCGAATCGAGACCTGGTGAGATGGATCGTCCCGTCGTCGCCTGCGTGCTGGCGGCGGGATCGGGAGTCGATTGTATCCTGCGAGCCGACGTGATCGGTCCACACAGTTGCGGTCGCTCGTCGGCGAGCGCTCGTTGCTCGCATGGACAATGGACCGAACGGCGTTTGCCGACGAACAGTACGTCCTGACCCGCGAGTCGTTTGCCGACACAGTCTCCGAGCACGCACCAAAAGCGGGCGTGCTGGTCGAACCGGCCGGAAAAGACACCGGGCCGGCGCTGGTCTATTCGGCCTAGCGGCTCCGCAAGCAGTTCGACACGGAGCCGGTCTTGGTCTGTCTCCCCAGTGACCACTACGTTGCCGACGACGCGGCGTTCACAACACGGCTCGAGCGCGCCGCCGAGATCGCCGTCGAAACAGGCGGGGAACGTCGTCGCTGCACCCGACGCCCACGTCTCGCTGCTCGAGGTCGACGAGCTGATCGTGGCGGCGTTCGAGAATCGACTTCTTATCGCCCCGCGCAGCGAGTACGCGATGTGGTTGATCGCTTGTGCCATCGGGACGCTTTCCAACACGTCTGACAATACATCACACGCCGGCTACGCTCAAGTAGTTTCACCGACTGTTGTTTGCCAATAAAAAATCGATTCAGAATTCGTTCGCGGTTGTTAGGCTAGCTTGGCCTCGGTGCCACCGTTTGACGGCCACAGCGCCCAGATGAGGACCGCACCGATGAGTGCCAGTCCCAGTGCGCCCGTCTCTACGACGGACAGCCTGATACCGAACCACGAGAGCACCGTTCGCAACTCGACGATCAGTGGCGTCAGAAACGCCATGATGACGAGGAGTCCGCCCTTCGAGATCCGCATACTAGGGCATCACCCCACGCACGGACTCGAGGACGAGGCTCGGGTCGGCAACGACGCTTGGCTTCCAGGGGTCGATGCCGGGGCCGAACAGCCCACCGGCGTCGATGATGCTCGCAAGCGGGAGCGAGTAGGCGATGATCACGAGGACGACGGCGATCGAGGTCCAGAGCTTGAGGTTATCGATGATCACCGGCGCGTCCTCGGGGCCAGAGAGCGTGCCAGCATAGGTGTTGTCCGGAATCGCATCGCTGGTGGAGCCACCGATGGTGGTCAGGACCATGTTCGTGATGAACAGGTACACCGAGAGAGTCAGCAACGCCGCGCCCAGAGCGACCTGTGCGTCGATCTCAGCGACGGTCCCGACGGCGGGCTCGAAGTCGAAGCCCTGATACTGCGGCTCGGCAGTCCGGCGAGGCATCCCGAACAGCCCGGCCCGGTGCATCGCGTTCGACATGAAGGTCATGCCGATAAACCACAGCACGACCTGGACCAGCCCGAGCGAACGGTTCCAGATCTCTTTGCCGGTCAGCTGTGGGATGAACCAGTAGGACGCCGCCATGAAGGTCAACGCGGCGGCGGTACCGACGGTGAGGTGGAAGTGACCGACGACCCACCAGGAGTTGTGGACGAGGTAGTTGATGCTCAGACCGGCGTTGATCATGCCGGAGAAGCCACCCGCGGCGAACATCAGTCCTGCAAGCGCCATCCCGGTAAACGCCGGGTCGCGCCATGGAAGTGCTTTGAGCCAGCTGAGATAGCCCTTACCGCCGCGCTGGCGCGCGCCGTGTTCCATGCTGGCGACGACGGTAAACGCGGTCAGCAGGCTCGGCAACAGCAGAAACATCGTGTTCGTCATCGCGATGAACTTGAACCCTTCCGCGATGCCGGGATCCAGATACTGGTGGTGGATCCCGACTGGCGTCGACAGGATCAGAAACAGCACGAAGACGACGCGTGCGAGCGGATCGCTGAACAGCTTGCCACCGGAGAGCTTCGGCAGCATGGTGTACCACAGCATGTACGCCGGCATCAGCCAGAAGTACACGACTGGGTGGCCGAAGAACCAGAACAGCGTCCGGGTGAGCAGCGGGTTAACGGAGTCGATGATTCCCAGCGACCACGGGAGCAGGAATGCGAGGATCGAGATGGCGACACCGATCGAGCTGAGATACCAGAACAGCATCGTCGTCAACGCCATGAACGTCGGCAGCGGGATCCGTTCGTCGGGATTGTCCTTCTTCCAGGCCCACCATGTCCGGAACCAGTCGAAGCCGGCGAGCCAGGTACCGACAACGAACAGAACGAAGCCCACATAAAACGCCGGATGGGCCTGAAACGGCGAATAAAACGTATACAGGACGTCGGCGTTCATTGGAATCTGGTCGACGACGCCACCGAGGATCGAGACGCCGACCAGGAGCGTTCCGATCATCATTATTGCGTACCAGCCCCACGTAAAGCGGATGTCTTTGACACCGCGATCGAGGCTAGTCGTTACTGCCCAGGTGAAGATCCCCACAAGGAAGAAAATCGTGAACGTGATCACCAGCAAGACGCCGTGGGCCGTCAACACGGTGTAGTAGTCCTGCGATGGGATGAACCGCAAGACGTTCGTTCGGTGCAGGCCCTGGATGAGCCCAAGCGTCCCGCCGATCGTCAGCGCGAGGAAGGAACTCCAGAGTATGGCTCTGATTACGCGTGCCTCCTTCGGGAACTGGTCGATGTAGGCGTTACGCATCGCCATCACCTCCTTCGGTTGCGTTGGTGACCGTGAGCGTATCACTTTCCTCGTGGCCGTCGACGGTCACCGTCCAGTCGTGATCGCCTGTTCCAAGGTCAGTCGTGTCGACCGCGAACTCGACGGTTTCGCTGCCGTGTGCGGGCACCGTGACGTCTTGCTCGAGTGACTGCTGATCGCCGATCTCGAGGGTTGCGGTCGTTTCGAGGTCGTAGTTCATGTCGTTGCTGACAGTGGTGTTGATCGTCGTCTGGTTGCCGAGCTGGGCTTCGTCGGACGCGTCGGTCGACAGCTCGGTCAGATCGAACTCGTCTTGCGGAACAACGTTCAGTTTCCCTTCCATCGTGTGGTGATATGCACCACAGTACTCGTTGCAGAGAATGCCGTACTCGCCGGGTTCGTCGAACTCGACGGTCATCTCTGAGATCTGTCCAGGGACGACCATCGTGTTCACGTTCGTCCCGGCGACGGTGAAGCTGTGTGTCACGTCTCGGCTCGTTACGTAAAACGTCACGGTGCTGTTCGCCGGCACCGTGATCTCGCTTGGCGTGTACGTCCACGCCTGAGCGACGACGGCCGCCTCGTATTCGTTTTCACCGACGTGTGTGACACCGGGGTCGTTGAACCGCTCGTCGTCGTTGATCGTGTCCGGATCGATGGAACCTCCATCGTCGTCGATCATCGCGATACCAGGGCCGACTGCCCCGTACGTGACCGTCGCGATGAAACCAACGATTAACACCATCGACACGGCAAGCCAGGTCTTTTCGTAGGTGTGAATGTTCATGCAAGCCCCACCACCGTCAACAGCACCCCGGTGACGGTCGGTCCGTTACCGAGGAACTCGACGAAGTACATGAATATCCACAGTGCCACCAGTATGAGAAAGTAAATCCCAACTAGGATCGCTGTTCCGATCGGATCGTACTCGTCGTGATCGAGTTCACGAACCTGATCGGTCTCATTCGTGGGATGCTTCCCATCCACCCCTTTTTCGATAGCCGAACTCATACGGAGTGGTAGGGAAAGGGGATGACTTACTGCCAGTCATCGTTCCCGGCCACTGGGAATGGGTTGGGGAATTAAGCTATCGACCGCCAAACGTATGTGTATGAGCCTCGCGACACTCCAACCCCGTCACGCGGCAGCTGTCGGGTTGCTTGCGTTGATCCCGCTTATCGTCTATGGAATCACGGACTCGGTATTCGCCGGTGGCGTCAGCGCGCTCAACACTTGCCTCATTTACGGCTCGCTGTATCTCGCCATGTCACCGGTCGAGACGTCCCACGGCCACCATGGTGACGGCAGCGGCACCCTCGGCTAACGCTTTCAGTTCAGATGACCCTCGTTTCATCCGTATCGAGCCCGCTCTCGACCGCCCTTCCGCTTGAGTCCGGCGTCCACTCACTGATCGTACCGCTGATGGGTGCGTCGGTACCGTCGGGTGCCGTCCTCGAGCGCGTGAACCTGCTTTTGCTCTTCGTCGTTGGGCTGCTGGCCGGCGCACACTGTTTGGGGATGTGTGGCCCACTGGTGACGGCGTATGCCGACCGGATCGGTGCGGCGAGCAGTAAACGCCGCGACGACACGCTCACCGGCTACGAGGTGCGCCAGCATGCGCTGTTTAACCTCGGTCGGACGGCCAGCTACGCTGCGGTCGGCGGCCTGTTCGGCCTGCTTGGGGCGATCACGATCGCCTCGAGCGAGGCCGTTGCCGCTATCGGCGACAGCGTCAGGGGCGTGACGGGGATCCTCGTCGGGATCGCGATCGTCACCAGCGGCCTGTACTATCTCCGGGGGCAAACTGCCGTTCCCGGCCACGGGCTGCCGATCATCGGAACAGTCTTCCGCCGACTCTCGGATCTCCTCTCGAGCCGGATCGACCGCTACGCGACGTCGCCGGGGATTTTCGCACTCGGTGCGGTTCATGGCCTCATGCCGTGTCCGATCATCTATCCGGCGTATCTCTATGCGTTCGCGCTCGGCTCACCGGCACGCGGAGCGCTCTCGCTTGCCGCTCTCGGATTGGGGACAATTCCCACACTGTTTGCCTACGGGACCGTTTTGAATACGATCGGGCCTGACACGCGCGTGCAACTCCATCGTGGACTGGGGGCTGCGTTCGTCGTCCTCGGCTACATTCCCCTCTCACACGGGCTGATGCTGTACGGCATCCATCTGCCACACGTCCCGCTCCCGTACATTAACCTGTTCTAACGATGGGTGAGAATCCACGACAGTCCGCGCAGTCGCCCGCGGCGGCAGCCAATGCAGGAACTGCGAACCCGACCGGCAACGGGTCACCGGCCGAGACCGACACCGATACCTGCGATCTCTGTGATCTGCCGACTCCGCCGACCCCGATCACCGAGCCCGACGTTGACGGCTCGTTTTGCTGTCAGGGCTGTCTCGAGGTCGCCCGGACGCTCGACCGAACCGACGGCCCTGACGAGGCGGAGCTCCAGTCACGACTGGACGGCGATGACGGTCCCGACCTCGATGATCTCGAGGGTGAGGACGCCTTCCTCGCGGTCGATGGGATGCACTGTTCGACGTGTGAGGCGTTCCTCGAGACGACCGCCGAACGCGAAGCGGGCGTCCGCGGCGTGACTGCCAGTTACGCGACGGACACGATCCGAATCGTCTACGATCCCGACGAGCTCGCGGCCGACGACCTCCCGGAACTGGTCTCCGGCTACGGCTATACTGCGTCAGACCGCTCGAGTGCCGACGACGAAGACGCCGATGATCGGCTCGGTGCGCTCTTGTTCGGGGCCTTTTTCGGCATGATGGTCATGACGTGGTACATCCTGTTTCTGTACCCGACCTACTTCGGCTTTGAGCCGATTGCCGACTTCGGCGGCTATGACGGCATGTTTCTGACGGCGAACATCTGGGTGTTTACGTCGTTCGTCCTCTTTTATACCGGTTATCCGACCCTCCGCGGGGCGTACGTCAGCCTCCGGGCGGGTCGGCCGAACATGGATTTGCTCGTTGCGCTCGCCGCACTCGGCTCGTATAGCTACAGCGCGATCGCGACTCTACTAGGGCGGACCCACGTCTACTTCGACGTGACCGTCGCGATCATCATCGTCGTCACCGCGGGCACTCACTACGAGCAGGCGGTCAAACGCCGTGCAACCGGCCTCCTCTCAGAACTGACCGAACAGCAGGTCGACGAGGCCCGCCGCGAGAGCGGCGAGACGGTCCCGCTCGAGGACGTCGGCCCCGGCGACCGCCTGCTCGTCCGCCCCGGCGAGCGGATCCCCCTCGATGGAACCGTCGCGGAGGGATCGGCTGCCGTCGACGAGTCGCTCGTCACCGGCGAATCGCTGCCCGTCGGCAAGACGCCGGGTGATCCGGTTCGGGGTGGCACCGTCGTTACCGACGCCCCGCTCGTTGTCGCGGTCGGCGACGAGGCCGAAAGCACGCTCGACCGGCTCGTCTCTCTGCTCTGGTCGATCCAGAGCGCCCGTCCGGGCGTCCAGCGGCTGGCTGACAAGCTCGCGACGGTGTTCGTCCCGCTTGTCGTCACCCTCGCGGTCGGGACGACCGCCGTCTTGCTTGCGACCGGCTCGAGCGTCTCGCGGGCGCTGCTGATCGGTCTCACGGTCGTGATCGTCTCCTGTCCGTGTGCGCTCGGGCTCGCGACGCCGCTTGCGATCGCTGCGGGAATTCAGTCCGCCGCCGAGCGGGGTATCGTCGTCGCCGCGGAGACGATCTTCGAAGACGCCAGAGACGTCGACGTCGTCGTCCTCGACAAGACGGGGACGCTCACGACCGGGACGATGGCCGTCGAGGACGTTCACGCCGTCGATGACATCGATGCCGACGAACTCCTCCGGCGGGCTGGCACTGTCGAGGCACTCTCCGAGCATCCGATCGCAGCCGCCATTGCGGCCGCGGCTCCCGAATCCGCGACCGAGGACGCAACGACCGCCGTCGACGAGTTCGAGCGGGCCGACCGCGGCGTCAGCGGCTGCGTCGACGACGACCGCGTCGTCGTTGGCCACCCAGACTACCTCCGCGAGCACGGGCTCGCCGTTCCCGACGCGCTCGAGTCTCGAATCACCGAAACCCGTGACGCGGGTGACGTACCGGTCGTCGTCGGCTGGGACGGGCAGGCTCGCGGCGTAATCGTCGTCGGTGACTCGCCGCGTGAGGAACTGAGTGAGACGCTCGAGACCCTTTCGGCGGGCCGCGACGTCGTCGTTCTGACGGGCGACGAGGGCGCAGCGGCCGACCGGTTCCGCGCGCTCGAGGGTGTCGACGAGGTCTTCGCCGGCGTTCCACCGGAGGCAAAAGCCGAGACCGTCGACCGGTTGCGGAGCCGAGGGACGGTCGCGATGGTCGGTGACGGGAGCAACGACGCGCCCGCGCTGGCGACCGCAGACGTCGGCATCGCGATGGGCAGCGGGACGAAACTCGCGACCGATGCGGCCGACGCGGTGATCGTCGGCGACGATCTCGGTGCCGTCTCCGAGACGTTCGAGATCGCGACGAGCACCCACCGGCGAATCCGGCAGAACCTCGGCTGGGCCTTTGCTTACAACGCGGTCGCGATCCCGCTGGCAGTGCTTGGGCTGCTGAACCCGCTGTTCGCTGCCGTCGCGATGGCTGCCAGTAGCGCGCTGGTCGTCCTCAACTCCTCGCGGTCGATGTAGCGACGTGAACCGACGCCATTTGGCCGTCGTTACTCCTCTGTATCCTCGTCAGCTGTGACGACCCGCTCGAGTTCCCGGCGCTTGCCGTTTTCGTAGACGTAGGTCGTCTCATCGTCCTCGTCGCGTGTCCGTCGATGACTGCCGTCACAGAAGGGAAACGACTCCGACAGGCCGCACTGACAGACCGCGATGTCACCGTTTTCGTCGTCGATATCGGACGGCTCGAGTTTTCGTGGCCCCGTCGCCTCGAGTTCGACAAGTCGTGACATGACTTCGTCTCGGATCGCTGGCGACAAAACCTTTCGCTCGCGTCGGGGGTCGAACGGACGACTACGATTGTTGCTGTCACACTGCACGGGTTCCGGGAACGGCAAGGTTCTTGGTATGGCTCTCGAATATCGGGGTACGCACAGCTATGTCGTCCTCTGCGGCAATGCCGACGGCGGTCGCACTCGCGGTCGTCAAAACGCTCGTCCTCATCGTCGGCGGCGTTATCACGTCGTTTGCGTACAAGGCCTATCGGCGAACCCGGCAGCCGGCGCTTGGCTATCTCACACTCGGGTTCGGGCTCGTGACGCTCGGGCTGGTGCTCGCCGGCATGCTATATGAGTTGCTCACTGTTCCGTTGATGACAGGTATCCTCTTTGAGAGCCTGCTGGTTCTGGCCGGCTTTCTCGTGATCGCGCATTCGCTGTATGTTACCTAATGCCGTATCGAATATCGATCGAACGCGACACGCAATCGATCCCTCACGGACTGGTGTCCGGCAGTATACGAACCCAAACTGTTTTGGGATTACTCGTATCCGTGATCGGGTAATACGTCGGCACACGGCAGGGAGATATAGTAACAACTGAACGTTACTGCACACCTACTCGTACGACCGCTGTGCGATCGGTGTAATCGATACAGTTAGGACTAGCGGGCACTGACAGGTCTGCTGTCAGTCAGTGTCGGTGAGACCGCGACCGTCTTGGGGTCCTACTGGTACCCAGTGACAGGAAACCGTATGAACCATGGCGCTCCGCCCTGCCGTCGTACCCCCCTTCTTTCCGACGCACTTCCAGAGATGATCGTCGACGAACGAGCAGCATACGGGGCGGCCCAGCTGGTCGCGAACCTGCCGTAACCACCCAGACGTAAGTAGACAGCATCACGAGTGATGGGTATGAGCGGCGATCCTGTCTACGCAAGACCGACGTGGGGACGTATTTCGAGTTGTCTGTATCGACGCCTCTCGACGAGTGATCGGCCATGAACGACGCCGACGACCCGGCCCTGGCCGTCGGTGCCGACGCGTTCACGGACCAGGGTGCCGGTCTCGAGGTCGCGGTCGTCGGCGCGGGTGCCATCGGTGCGACGACGGCCTACGATCTCGCACGCGAGGGTGCAGCCGTCACGCTCTACGACAGCGGTCGCGTCGCAAGCGGCGCGACGGGACGGGCCGCAGGGATCTGCTACGATGCCTTCGCGGACGGACTCGACGCCGAACTCGCGGGCGAGGCGATCGAACGCTTTCGCACACTCTCAGGCGACGATACCTTCCCGTTCGTCGAGTGTCCGTACGTCTGGCTTGCTCGCGAGGGCGACATCGACCGGGCCGACGCGATTCGCGATCAGATACAGCGGATGCAGGACAACGGTGTCATTGCCCTCGAGATGGACGGCGACGCACTCGCCGATCGGTTCCCGGCCCTACGGACGGACGACGTCGCAGTCGCGGGAATCGCCGGCGCGGCGGGGTATGCCGATCCGGCCGCGTACACCGCCTGTCTCGCGGCTGCAGCTACCGGTGCCGGGGCGACCCTCGAGACCGACACGCCGGTCGACGTTCGAACCGATCCAGCGCGCGTCATCCGTCCGGATGGGACAGTCCACGAAGTCGACGCAGTGGTCGTTACAGCAGGTGCACGCACGAAGGCGCTGCTCGCGGATGCGGGCATCTCCCTTGCCGTCAAACCCTACCGCGTGCAGGCGCTGATCGCTGACGGCGATCTCGCGGAGCCGATGTGTTACGACGCGACGGGCGGCTTCTACCTGCGACCCCATGCGAACGGCGTGCTCGTGGGCGACGGCACTGAGAATCGCGAGGCTGACCCTGACAGCTACGACCGCAACGCCGGTTCGACGTTCACTGCTGACATCCGTGATCGAGTTGCCCACCGGGTTCCGGGTCTCGCAGACGGCGGCCTCGAGCGGGCGTGGGCTGGCCTCTGTACGGCGACGCCGGACCGAGATCCACTCGTCGGCGCGGTCCGTGATGGGGTGTACGTCGCGACCGGTTTCCAGGGACACGGCTTCATGCGTGCGCCGGCGGTCGGACAGCGACTTGCAAGAGAAATCTGTGGTGGGTCGGGGATCGACGCTTTCGACCCGACACGGTTCGACGGTGACGAGGCGTTCGATGTCGTCGATGGGATGTCGCTCAATCCGAACTAGAACCAGTTGGGGATCGGTCGCCCGGATTCGGCCGACTTTCGCGGTCGACTTCGTACCGCCAGTCTCACTCGTTGTCGACGGCGACCGGCTCCGCGTTCGGATCCGGGTCGGCGTCGTCGGGTGTGTCGAGTCCTGCCTCCGTTTCGGTCGTGTCCCCGATCGCAGACGCCTTCGGAATTTCGACGCTCAGTGTCCCGGTTTCGGAGAGACGCGCCGTTCCGGCGTCTGGATCGACGACCGCGTCGGCCGGTAACTCGGCGTCGCCGGACAGCGACATCCCCCGGCCGGGAAACTGCATCTCGTAGCCCTCGTGAAACTGCCGGAACCGGTCGATCTGGATCCGGACGGTGCCGTCGAGATAGCGGACCTGTACGTCGTCCGATTCGGCACCGGGCGCATCGAAGACGACGCGATAGGCGGTGTCGTTCTCGAGAATATCGACGGGGAGCGATCGGTGGTTCTGTACGCGACCACTCGCACGGCCGACCTGACGGTAGAGGGCGTTGCCGAGCGATTTTCCGAGATCTTTGAACCTCACAGGGCGTCACCTCGGACGGTACGTGCGGCGTGGGCAGCGGTTACGGAGACCGAGAGAAGGGCCTGACAGTACATGGCAGACATGACCGTGTGAACGGTTATGATCGCCCCGTAGATATCCCTTTTGTTCCGTCCAAAAGAAACGTCTGACATGTGAATAGTTCACTTACAGTTCGACCTGCTCGAGGCAGTCAGTGCCGCCACAGACCGGACACGAAAGCTCCGAGAGATCGAAGTCGTCGGGCACGTCGTAGGTGTAATGATTCTCGAACAGATCGAGAAAACAGTCCTCGTTGGTACAGACGATCTCTTCTGTCGCTGGCATAGCAGGGCCTAGCGCCACGACGCCTATCAACACCGTGGTTGGCGGAAAACTGGCGATGGTTGCGTTCGCGCGTGTAGTCACCGTTTTACCATTCGAGGCGCTATCGGGAGCCATGACTGACCCCGAGACGCTGTCGGTGACGATCGTCGACGGCTACGTCGACGAGCCCGCTCACTTCGGGGTGCCGCCATACATTTCGACGTACCCCCGGTATACGGCCGGGGCGCTCGTCGATGCGGGGGTTCCCCGCGAGCAGATCACGTACCACACGATCGATGGGCTTCGCGACGACACCGACCGTTGGCGGGACGTCGACGAGGCCGATCTCATGATCTATCTGGGGGGCATGACTGTCCCCGGAAAGTACGTCGGCGGCACGCCGGCCGAACCCGACGAGGTTCGCAAGCTCGCCTGGACCGCAAGCGGCACGAGCCTGATGGGTGGCCCCGTCAAGTTCGGCGTTGGCGACGAAAACGCCGGTGCGACCGAGACCGAACGGCAGGACTTAGACTTCGATTTCGTCGCCAAAGGCGACGTCGAGGCTGCCGTCTTCGATCTCGTCGAGAGCGGCCTCGAGGGCTTTAATAACCGCATGCGCGACGTCGATGAGGTCTCGCGATGGGCCCAGGAGGGTGCGTTCGTCGTCGAACAGCATCCCAACCACCCGGATCATCTCATCGCCGAACTCGAGACCTCCCGTGGCTGTGCCTACCGGTGTTCGTTCTGTACGGAACCCCTCTATGGCAATCCCTCGTTTCGGCCGCCACCGACCGTCGTCGGCGAGGTCGACGCCCTCTCGGATTACGGCGTGAAACACTTCCGGATCGGCCGTCAGGCCGACATCCTCGCCTACGGCGGCGACGGCGAAGCGCCCAACCCCGACGCCCTGCGCCAACTCTACAGCGGCATCCGCGAAGTCGCCCCCGACCTCGAGACGCTGCATCTGGACAACATGAACCCAATCACGATCGTCAAGTGGCCTGAAAAGAGCCGCGAGGGGATCCGGATCATCGCCGAGCACAACACGCCCGGAGATACGGCCGCGTTCGGACTCGAGTCGGCCGATCCAGTCGTTCAAGAGCAAAACAATCTGAACGTCAGCGCTGAGGAGTGTTTTGAAGCGGTCCGGATCGTCAACGAGGAAGGCGGCTGGCGACCCGGTGAGGAACCGACAGATGCGCCAACGTTCGGTGACGACGCACCGCGGCGACTGCCCAAACTGCTGCCCGGGATCAACCTCTTGCACGGACTCAAAGGCGAGCGCGAGGAGACCTACGAACGCAACATGGCGTTCCTTCAGCGGGTCTACGACGAGGGCTACATGCTCCGGCGGATCAACATCCGGCAGGTGATGGCCTTCGACGGCACCGACATGTCCGATACCGGAGCCGAGATCGCCAACGAACACAAAAAGCTGTTCAAACGCTACAAGAAGCAGGTTCGTGAAGAGATCGACAACCCGATGCTCGAGCGGGTCGCTCCCCCGGGAACCGTCCTGCCGGACGTTCATCTTGAATACCATCAGGACGGAACGACCTTCGGCCGCCAGCTCGGCACCTATCCGTTGCTCGTCGGCGTGCCGGGCGAGCGCGCGCTCGGCCAGACGATCGACGTCGCGGTCGTCGATCACGGCTACCGCTCGGTGACGGCCGTCCCCTATCCGCTCGATCTCAATGCGGCGTCGATGGACGAACTCACTGCCATCCCCGGTATCGGATCCAGTACCGCCGGTGATATCGTCGTCGATCGCCCCTACGAGTCGGTCGCCGACGCCGGGCTCGACACGACGGTCGATCTCTCCCAGTTCGTTACAACCCGGCCGCTCGAGCGCGCGAACTGACTTCAATCGCGTCTGATTCGACCCATGAACGGGCGCTTTTTCCGTCAATTGGCAGTTCTGTGTCGGTAGTTCTATTATGGATGGGAATCAGAGGTGAAATAGAGGGTCTACCTGTGGAGATCTCTGAAAAATTGTTGTGTCTGTTCAGTACGGACGTATCGGAGGAGGAGGATCGCTACGTCATCGAGGTACCGCGGCAGGAAGTCGAGACCGGCGACATCGATCCCGGCGAGGTCTATCGTGTCGCGCTTATCTCGCGTGAAGACGAAACGAGCGGCGACGAGGGGACGACGACTACGACACCCAAAAGTGCGCCATCGGAGCCCCAGCCACCGGTCGATGTCGGCGAAACGCGCTACGTCGAGATCGAAGACATCGGCAAACAGGGCGACGGGATCGCCCGCGTCGAACGCGGCTACGTCATCATCGTACCCGGAGCGGATGTCGGCGAACGCGTCAAGATCGAAGTCACCGAGGTCAAGTCGAACTTCGCCGTCGGCGAGATCATCGAGGAGACGTTCTAACAACGACCTTTTTACCCGAGTCCTCGCGCGGCCATCGGCCGCGCTCGAACCCGGGCAAAAAATCTCGACCAAAAACACCGGCAGAGCAGAGCTCTCCCGAGCTCCCGTTCACTTCGTTCACGGGAAAGATCGAGCGCGCCGCCGGCGCGCTCGGTGAAACGGCGCGCAGAGCGCGCCGTACAGTGGCTGCCACTACAGTAAAGCCATCAGTTAACCTTCGGTTTTGCTACTCGAGTCGAGACTGTTCGTCCGCGTCTCCGTGGAACCGGTGTACGTGATCGATCTACCGCCGCTCGTCTCAGTCCTCGAGCGGCGTCCCATCCATCCGTTTCGCCCCTTCCGAGTCGTGGACGACGACCTCGCTGGGGCCGGGATCGGCAGGCCGGTAGCGATCTCGGACGGCGATCGCTTCCTCGAGTTCCCGGATCGCGCGTTCTTTCAGCGCTCGAGCCAGTTCCTCGGCGTCGTCGCGGGAGATATCGCGGCCGAGACCCTCACACTCGTGGGCGCGGACAATCCCCTCCTCGTCGCCGGCTTCGCCGGCTTCCCGTTGCGCTTCCAGCGCAACGCTGTCGACGGCTTCGCCCATCGGCTGGCTGGTGCCCGCGAGCGCAATACTGAACGGATACGTCTGGCAGATGAGTGGGCGGTCGTCGTGAGCGACACAGGAACCACGTCCCGCATCGTCTTCCTCGTAGAAGACGCAGTCGCCACAGCCGTCGGTCTGGAGCGCCCACTCGAAGGTCTCGCCCTCGAGGTCGCCGTCGTCGGATTCGGCAAGCCCGTAGGGCATCGGGCGGGCGACGTCGCGCCAGTCGTGCTCCTCGTCGCCGGTCGCGGCTGCCTGCTGGAGGTCGCGCACTTCGTCGGGAAATACCGTCGCGGTGTGGTCGTCGTCATCGGCTGTACAGCAGGCTCCACAGCGGGTACACTCGAAGCCGATCGACTCGATCGCGTCCGCGAGATCGGCAACGGCGAGCTGGCGAGCGGTGTCGAGTTCGTCCTCGAGCGATTGCACACCTGATGGTCGGTGTCCATGGAGAAAAGTCAGTCGTCCGCGAACGGCGATACCGGCCGGTCGTCCCACGTGACGTGTCCTTCGACGGCGAGTTTCTCGAGATGGGCGGCGACGGTCGCCCGCGCGAGGTCGCGCACGCCCGCGAGGTTTTTGTCGTATGCCGTCTCGAGGATCTCCGCGATCGTATCGGCACCAGTCGTGGCTGCCTCGTGAATCCGCCGTTCGCGCTCGGTCCGGTGGGAAAGCAGGCGCTCGAGGATTGCACGAGGAGCGTTGATCTCGGGCCCATGACCGGGATACAACGTCGGTGGGTCGATCGCCCGGAGTCGACGCAGCGTCGTCATGTACGCACGCATATCTCCCTTTGGCGTGCCGACGACGACGCTCCCCTCACGGACGGCGCAGTCGCCACAGCAGATCGGGCCGCCGCGACCGGCCTCGAGCGCGACGTGATCGGGCGCGTGTCCCGGCGCGTCGAGGATGCGGATGCGCTCGTCGCCGAGTGGGATCGTCGTGCCGGGCGTAAACGTGCGGTCGGGATCGCAGCCGGTCGCGTCACGGAATCGATCGACGCGGCCGTCGCGAGCCCACACTGTCGCGTCAGTTGCGGCCGCGTACGGCTCGACGCCGCCGACGTGGTCGGGATGGGTGTGCGTAACGAGGATGTGATCGATGGTGTGTGCCTCGAGCAGTCGGTCGAGCGCGTCGGTTTTCGCCGCGGGATCGACGAGTATCGCGGGCTCGTGGCCGGCCTCGTCGCGTCGTGTCTCGGTTTCGCTGACGAGGTAGGCGTTGGTCTCCCCACCCGGTGCGCGCGTCGCGACCGGGATCGGACACCGCGTGACGTGCATATCTCAACACTGTGAGCGAGCGAAAAAGGATCTATCGTCGGCCGGTTAGCGCTCTCGCACAGGACCGTCCATGATCGTCACGCGTGCGAGCCGGGCCGGTCAGCACTTGAGGAAGTAGACCTGTTTGCGTGCATCGCGGAAACTGTACCGCGAGCCGATGAGGCCGACGTCCTCGAGTCGGTTGAGCGCGTACCGAACGGTGCGGTCGGGAAGTAGCGATTCCTCGGCGAGTTGGCCCTGCGAGAGCGGCGAGTCGGTTTCTAACACTTTCGCGACGAGCTTCGCACTCGGTGGCAGGTCACGGAGGCGGTCACGGTATTCCTCCTCCGAGAGGAGTTCCTCGGCAGCGGTAGCACGGTCTTCGGCTGTACTCATGCTCATACTCGAGCCAGCGGCGTCGTCGGTGGTAAAGCTTCCCTATATGTGGATACGGATACTGAAGTTTGTATAAGGCATATAAGTAAGATATTAACACAGCCATATAGTTCGGGTTTCGGCAACGATGGTCACGCAAGATAGCAGTACAGAGCCGGGTTCGTCGGCTGGACTCCAGTATCGTTTTATCCCAGCACGACAGTAGATTCGCCCAGTGTGAAAGGACAGGAGTGGTACCAGGCCGACGACGTCGCCGAGGAATACGACGACAAGCGCTTCTCCCGGGGCGGCCAGCTGATCGACCGTCGGGAGAAAGAAGCCGTCCTCGAGGCGATCATGCCCGTCGAGGATCAGAAGGTCCTCGAAATCGCCTGTGGTACCGGGCGGTTTACCGTCATGCTCGCCCACCAGGGAGCCGATGTCGTGGGACTGGACATCTCGGCAGCGATGTTACAGCAGGGACGACGAAAAGCACAGGACACCGAACTCGCAGGCACGCTCGAGTTTCTCCGCGGTGACGCGGGCCGGTTGCCGTTTCCGGACGATCACTTCGATACCGTCATCGCGATGCGGTTTTTCCATCTCGCAGACGATCCGGAGGCGTTCTTAGAGGAGATGCGACGCGTTTCCCGCGATCAGATCGTCTTCGATACGTTCAACCGCTTTTCGGCTCGCAGCATTTACAACTGGGCGCTGCCGATGGGGTCGCGGCTCTACTCGAAAAGCGAAATCGCGGTCCTGCTCGCGAAGACGGATCTAACGCTCGTCGACGTCGAGGACGATTTCCTCCTTCCCTACGGGCTCTATCGGTCGATCCCCAACTCCCTCGCGTCACCGCTTCGGACGTTGGACAAGGCGATCGGTGAGTTGCCGATCACCGACCACGTCGCATCGGTCTCGTACTGGAACGCACGTGTTCGCTGACCAGATTGAAATCCAACCTATTTACTACGAGGGTCTCCTATAGGTTGGTATGGAGCTCTCGGTGGTCGTCTCGACGCTCAACGACCGAGAGCGATTAGTGTCGTGTCTCGATGCGCTCGCTAAGCGAACGCCGACTGAAACCGAGTGCATCGTCGTCAACGGCCCCTCCTCGGACGGCACGACTGGCGTCGTCCGTGACCGTGACGACATCGACGTGCTCGTCGAAATCTCCGAGCGCAATCCGAGCGTCTCCCGCAACGCCGGCCTCGAGCTCGCGACGGGCGACGTCGTCGCCTTCCTCGACGGCGGGTATGCGATCGACCATAGCTGGTATTCAGCCATCGACGAGTCAATGGCTGATGGGACCGATGTCGTCACCGGCCCCGTGACCGGTCATCCCCTTCACGCCGGTCAGTCGTCCGACGCCGTCGCTGGCCGGACTGTAACCCATTTTCACGGGGACAACGCCGCATTCGATCGATCCGTCCTCGATGCGCTGGATGGCTTCGACGAGTATCTCACAGCGGCGGGTGAGCGCGACTGTGCACATCGGATCGCGAGCCTCGACTTCGAGGTGTCCTGGAACGCGGCGATGGCCGCTCGCTGTGAGGTCGGAACCGATTGCGGCGCGGTGATCGACTCACGGGAATCTTCGTCGAAACTTCGTTCTGACGGTGGCCGCACCGATCCTGACTGGGGGGCAGCCTATCGGTCGCTGTCGTACCGGCTGGCGAAAAACTACGGGCTGCGACCGGGCGTCTTCGCTCGGACTGCCGGCAGCGCGCTTCGAGAAGGGGCTACCGGCGTGTGCCGGCTGGCGGCCGGCGAGGCGACACCGACGAGCTGGCTCTCCGATGGGACCGATGTCGTCAGGAACGTCACACGCGGCCTATGGGATGGCGTTCGAGCCCGATACCGTGATCGTTCGCCTCGCCGGAACCCCAACGGACTCTCACAGCGACACGATCGGGCAGTGCAGGTCTACGACTGGCGGTAACTGACGGCCTCAAAAGCGACACTCGAGCGCGCCAACTCGTTCGGCGGCATCGACGATCGCGCGGACAATCTGGTGGCTCATTCGAGGACACTTACGCTACCGATCAGTTCCCCTGAACGTCTTCGTCTGTTGGGATACGTCAAATGAACATTTCAGTCTAAGGTACCTTTATCCCCGCCCCCGACCGTCGATTAGGTATGGATCGACGACAGTTTCTGGCGGCCTCGAGCATCGGACTCACAGCAGCGGCGGCGGGCTGTCTGGGCAGTCCGCTCAGCAGTGAGAATCCCGAATCGGCTTCCGGGGCCGATCCCGGAGCAGAATCGGACATGAAAGCACGAGACGGTGAGATCACGGTCAGCGCCAGCGGCGAAGTCGAAGCCGAGCCCGATCAGGCAGTCATCGATGTCGGTGTGGAGGCGACCGGCGAAAGCGCAGCCGCCGTCACCGAAGAGCTCTCGACCGGCGCTGCCGAGTTGCGGACGACGTTCGACGATCTCGAGATTCCCGAGGAGAACATTGAGGATGGACGATATCGGGTTCATCAAGCACACGGTCGAACCGCAACCGGCTACGAGGGGGCACACTCCTTCGAGGTGACGGTCACCGACGTCGACCGCGTCGGTGAGATTATCGATGCAGTGACCGAAGCCGGTGCGGACGACGTGGGTCACGTTCGCTTTACGCTCCGTGAGGAGACCCGCTCGGAACTGCGAAACGACGCGATCGACGACGCACTGGCAAACGCCGACGAGGAGGCGTCCCACATCGCGGACAACCGTGGCGTCACACTCGAGGGGACGACGGCCGTTTCGACCGGTGACGTACGGGTTCACCCGGTCCATCTCGAAGCCGAAGCCATGACGAGCGCTGACGCGGCAAGCGGTGGGGCACCGCAGACGGAAATCGGGACGGAGCCGGTTCGCGTGAGCGCCAGCGTAACGGTTACGTATGCGTTTGCGCCGTAACTGGCGACTGTGAGGCTGGCTGACCGCGACCGGGAGTACAGTCGACGAGTGATCAGATCACCGCCCGACAGCAGCCATCATCTTCGTTTTCTGCTGTCGGACACTCCGAGCAGTTGCCGAGAAACAGTTGTCACTGCGTAAGTGACGGACGAAAGACGAAACGCTCAGTCAGCAGTCGTCGTTAGTCGTCGGCTGGAACCGCTCGCGAGTCAGCTCGCCCGGAAGCCATGGCGAGCACGTCGTCGAAGAAGTCGAGGGTGTCTTCGGGGCCGGGGTTCGCTTCGGGGTGGTACTGGCGGGTGATCACGTCGTACTCGACGCCGTCGATTCCCTCGGGCGTATCGTCGTTGACGTTGATCTGGGTGACCTCGAGGTGTTCGCCCGGTTCGGCGACCGTGTAGCCGTGGTTCTGGGTGGTCATGACGACCTGCCCGGACTCGAGATCGAGCACGGGCTGGTTGACGCCGCGGTGGCCGAAGTCCATCTTCTCGGTCGAGCCGCCGAGGGCTTCGGCGACGATCTGCTGGCCGAGACAGATGCCGGCGACGGGCGTGTCCTCGACGAACTCCTCGACGAGCGTGATGGCCTGCTCGAAGTTGACTGGGTCGCCGGGACCGTTCGAGATGAAAAGGACATCCGGCTCGACGGCCGCGACGTCGTCGACTGTCGCGTTGTAGGGGAACACGTGGACGGTCGCGTCGCGCTCGATCAGCGAGTCGACGATCGAGCCTTTCGCGCCACAGTCGATGAGCGCGACGGTCTCGCCGTCGTTGTCTTCGCCGTGGACGACGGGTTCGTCGACGCTGACCTGTGCGCCGATGTCGGTGTGGTCGCTCATGGCCTTGCACTGTTCGAGTTCGGCCAGTGCGTCTTCCTCGGTGACGTCCTCGCCGACGGCGATACCGCATTTCATCGCACCGCCGTCACGGATATCGGTAACCACATCACGCGTGTCGATGTGGTCGACAGCCGGGACGTCCTCGCTTTCGAGCCACTCGGCGACGTCCTCGGTGAGTTCCTTTGCAAGCACCGCACGCGGATGGACGCGGTCGGACTCGAAGCGCTCCTCGCGGACGCCGTAGTTGCCGATCAGCGGGTACGAGAAGGTCAGGACCTGCTCCTCGTAGGAGGGATCGGTCAGACTCTCCTCGTAGCCTGTATATGCTGTTGTGAAAACGAGTTCACCGCGGGCCGTACCTGACGCACGACCACGTCCCTCGAGTACGTGGCCGCCTTCCAGTGCGACGTAGGCTTCCGTCATTACGATCTACGTATCGGATGGACGTTCATAAGTGTTGTCTTCGAAGCTCAGTTACGATTTTCGTAATCGGTAAGTGCGGGTCGGCTGTAGGTACGTATCTCTATGGACGACCTGGACCGACAGATCCTCGATATCCTCCGGCGTGACGCCCGAACGCCGTATACTGAGATCGCAGACGAGGTTGGGACGAGTGAGGGGACCGTGCGCAATCGTGTCGAACGAATGATGGACGACGACGTCATCGAGCGTTTTACCATTTCGACTCGGACGGGGAACGTCCAGGCGATGCTCGAGATCAGCGTCGCGGTCGACGTCGATACCAAGGGAGTCTCCGAGCGGATGGCGGAGTGGGACGAGGTCGACTTCGTTTGGATGGTCTCGGGCGAGCAGGACATCGTCCTCGTCGTCGACGCCGCGGACACGCGCGGGGTTAACGATCTCATTACGAAGGCCCGCGATCAGGACGAGGTTGTCAGCACGAAGACACGGCTAATCTTAGACGAAGAACTCGGGTAAGCGTGGTCTGTGGTCGTTTCGAGCGACCTGATGCTGTCGGACAGAACGACGTGACGCCGGTCGCGAATTCGCGGCCGTCTCCACACAGGCGATGGCCGCATGTCTGCGGCCGGCTTCGTCGTGACTGCTATCCAGGGGTATGGAGTCCGGATTCCGCCGGTATTCTCACTGAGTTGGAAAACCTCGATTCCTTTTTCGAGTTGGTTCTATAGTCATGGATAATGACTACTGGGGAGACGCCTGCCGAGCAACCCGACTCGGCAGTGTCCTCCGATCGCGGGACACGGTCGGATCAGGAGTGTTCGACGACGCTCGAGGAGTACGAAACGATATTCGACGCCGTCGAGGACGCCGTTTTTCTCCTCGATGTCGATCGAACGGCTGACGGTCGCACGTACCGATATCGACGCGTCAATCCCGCATACGAGGGGATCACTGGCCTGACAGACACGGAGATCCGTGGACGGACACCGGCCGAAATCTTCAGCACGGAAACGGCGGCTGCCGTTACCGAGCGATACGACGCATGCATCGAACAGGCGGCGACGATCGAGTACGAAACGACGCTGTCGCTTCCTGCCGGCGAACGCACGCTCGAGACGAAACTGACGCCAGACGAGACCGTCGGAAACGAAACGGTCGATCAGCTCGTCGGTATCGTTCGCGACGTCACCGAGCAAAAGCGAAAGGAGTGTGAGCTCGAACGGAATCAGGCACTCCTCGAGAAAGTCGAGCAGCTCGCAGCCGTCGGTGGGTGGGAACTCGATCTACGGTTGGACAACCTCCGATGGACCGACGGGACACGCGAAATCTTCGAGGTCGGTGCCGACTACGACCCGACGCTGGCCGAGGCACTCGAGTTCTATCATCCTGCCGACCGGGATCGAATTCGCTCGTTCGTCGAGACGTGTCGGGACGGCGGCGAGCCATACGACGTGGTACTGCGAATCGTCACCGCTGCGGGGAACGAACGATGGGTTCACACCGTCGGCGAGCCCGTCATCGACGGCGGTGAAGTCGTCGCGTTACGCGGCGCAGTCAGAGATGTAACGGCGCGAAAGGAACGCGAACAGGAGCTCCAGCTCTTTCAGCAGGCGGTCGAACAGGCGGGCCACGGGATCGTGATCACGGACCGCGCGGGAACGATCGAGTACGTTAATCCGGCCTACGAGCGAGACAGCGGGTACACCCGTACGGAGGCCGTCGGGCGAAACCCGCGGCTGGTCAAATCGGGCAAACACGACCAAGCGTTCTACGAGCGGCTCTGGGAGACGATCTGCTCGGGCGAAGTCTGGGAACACGAACTCATCAACCGGCGGAAATCCGGGGAACTGTACCACGTCGAGCAGACGATCGCACCGATTACCGACGACGACGAGATCACACACTTCGTCGCGATCGAGTCCGATGTCACCGAACAACGACTGCGCGGACAACGACTCAGCGTCCTCAACCGGATTCTGCGACACAACATCCGCAACGGCATGAACGTCATCCAGGGCAACGCAACGCGGCTCCGAAATCTTACCAGCGATGAGCGAGACGAGGCCCTGACCGCGATCGAAGAACAAGCCGCCGAGTTGTGCAAGATCAGCGACAACGCCGCGGCCGTGCGGGACCTGTTCCAGCGTGACCGCCATCCCGACGCCACCTGTGATGTCGCCGCGATGCTCTCGCGGCTGGCGACTGACTTCGACGACGACTACCCGGACGCAGACATCACGGTGACCGCACCCGAGCCCGTCATGGCACAGGCCGACGACCGACTCGAGACGGCGATCCGGACGGCCGTCGACAACGCCGTCACCCACACCGATCGGCAAGTCCCCGAGATCACCGTCAGCGCGACCCCGGCCGATGGACCCGCGATGGGCGACTGGGTTGATGTTTCCATCGCCGACAACGGACCGGGGATCCCGCCACAGGAGCGACCGATGGTCGAACGCGAGGCCGAGACACAACTCGTCCACGGGACGGGCCTCGAGCTGTGGCACATCTACTGGATCGCGAAGAGCTTCGGCGGTGAAATGCGGATCACGGACAACGATCCGCGGGGGAGTATCGTCACGATCCGTGTCCCGGCAGCCACCACATAGCGCACATGGACGGAGCCGCGGGAACGCCAGCAGTCACGGCCAACTGGCGGGGTCGACTGGCGTCAGTTCTCATCCGGTGGACTCCCGATGCCGGGCGTCGGCTCCTCGAGCGTGTCGAGCACCTCTTTTCGCCGATGGAGCTTCCGATATCCCCGTCGGAGGAGCCGGTCGAAGCCCGTCCGACAAACGCGTGCATGGACCCGTCCATCACGGATCGCAGCAACGACTGCTGTCGGCGTGAGCTGATCGGCTTCGATAACCGTGTACGCCCGGCCCACCTCGAACGGGTAATGGGCGTCGCTCCCACCGACCAGCGGCAGTCCACGGTCGTCTGCGAGCTCCTCGACGAGCGGCCGCGAACGAGGATGTTTCCCGTTGACTTCGATCGCGTCGAACGGGATTCCCTCGAGTTTCCGGACTGAACTGTTTCGAAACGGGTGCGCAACGATCGCGGCACAGCCGCGGTCGTGTGCCAGTGCGACTGCGTCCGCCGGAGAGAGCGCCCCCGGCTTCGTCTCCGCGGGCGGGTCAGGGCCGACGACGAGGACGTGGCCGCGGTCGGTCGTGATTTCGATCCCTGGGATGAGTTCGACCGGTCCACTCGACGTAAACGGCGTGTAGTAATCGTGATTCGTCGTCGCCACCCCGTCGAGGCCACGCCGGGCGGCCATCCCGGCGAGGAAACGGACACCCAGCGGATCGAACCGATGGCCGAGTCCGCGGTAGCCATGAAAGAACCGCGTGTGTGCGTGTAAATCGACGGTATACACGGGAACGCATACGCCGGCGGGGTCCTTTTGTCCTCGGCTGGCGTGTTCCAGATCATGTACTCGAAGGGGACAGCTGGCGGTCGCGTCGATGACCGTGTACTCGTCCTCAATCCCGTTAGCGGCAGTCAAGATCACGTCGACACTCTAGTCGAACTGGGTACCGAGCATGGCTTCGACGTCCGAAAAACCGAGGAACGCGGCGACGCGAAACGGCTCGCCCGCGACGCTGCACCCGATGCCGACCTTATCGCGGCAGGCGGCGGCGATGGCACGGTGAACAACGTCGTTAACGGGATCGCTGCTGCGAACGAACTCGAGACGACGACAGTCGCCGTCGTCCCCGCAGGGACGGGCAACAATTTCGCGACGAACATCGGAATTCAGGGGATCGAGCACGCGTTTGCAGTGATCGAGGCGGGACGACGGCGACGGATCGATCTCGCCAGTGCGAACGATCGGATCTTCGTCAACTCCTGTGTCGGCGGCATTACCGCCGAAGCAAGCAGCAAGACGGAGCCAGCGAGCAAGGCGAATCTGGGCGTGCTCGCATATGTCAAAAGTATGCTCGCGACGATGGGGTCGTTCGACTCGCTGCCGCTCCGGGTGGAGACGGCTTCAGGACCGAACGGGAACCGAACACGAGCCTGGGACGGTCGGGCCATGTTCGTCCTCATCGGAAACTGTCGACGGTTTACCGGCGCTCGAACGACACAGGCCAACGTCGAGGATGGCCTGCTCGAGGTGACGATCGTCGAGGACGCCGCGGCGATGAACCTGCTCGGCGATGCGGCCCTCCAGCGGCTGTTCGGACGCGATAGCAACTACGTCGTTCGCCGGTGTGCCCCGTCGCTCGTGATCGAGAGCAACCGGAACGCGATCACATACAGTCTCGACGGCGAGATGCTCGAAGCCCACTCGCTTTCCCTCGAGACGAGCCCGCGGACGATCCAGATCGCCGTTGGGGATGACTATCAACCCGATCCAGATATGGAAATCGCCTAACCGTCGGTGGCCGGCAGTGAATTCCGGATCGCCGGTCGGCCGGTCTGCCTCTCGAGCAGTCGCGGTGCGTTCGCGTCTCGAGGTGAACCGACACCCTATGATACGGACTACTGTCAGTCATTTCCGGTGCAACCGCGACCCGCACTGCGGTCCCACCGGGACATCGGTACAGCAGACCGTATGAGGCGATACTGGTTTTACGAGTCGACGTAATTGTGGTTCTATGAGCACGCCACAGGAGGACGTCCAACACGAGAACGCCGGACAAGACGTGATCGCCGTCGACGCCGACGACAACCCACTCGAGCTTGTCAACCGGCTGGACGCCCATACGGGCGACGGAATCCGCCATCGCGCGTTTACCTCGCTGGTCTTCGACGGCGAGGGCAACATCTTACTCGCCCAGCGAGCGCCGGAGAAACGCCTCTGGGGAACCTACTGGGACGGCACCGTCGCCTCCCATCCCGTCGAGGGCCAGAGCCAGGAGGAAGCGACCCGACAGCGACTCGAGGAAGAGCTCGGAATCACGCCCGACCAGTACGATGACCTGCGGCTGACCGATCGCTTCGAGTACAAACGCTACTTCGAAAACGAGGGCGTCGAACACGAGGTCTGTGCCGTGTTGCAGCTGACACTGACTGATCGCAGCCTCGAGCCTGACGAGGACGAGGTCGCCGGGCTGATGTGGGTTCCCTACGAACGACTCCACTCGCATCCGGAGTGGTACCGACAGCTTCGACTCTGTCCGTGGTTCGAGATCGCCATGCGCCGGGACGTCCGGTAGGTATCGTCAGTCGGTCGCGCGCTTGCGATCGTACCGATCGGCTTGATCGTCCCCGACATAGGTCTCGAAACGCCGTGGCTCTGCAGCGACTGCTGGTGTGGACCGGTGAAAACACGAACACGCTGCAACTATGGGGTACGGTAACAAGGCTTATTACGTTCCTGTTCGTAGCGTTGTCTGAGGACCGACGAAACAGGTCCCGTGTGACGAAATGAGCTCCTCACCACCGGAAACCGAGACGTACGAAGTCACGCTCTCCAGAGACGAGCAATGGGTCGCCCATCACGCCCTTTCGAACCGCCTCGACGCCGCGCTCGATGCCGACGAGACCCCACCCGAATGGACACTCGAGGTACTCGAGACGATCGAAGCCGACGGCGACACGGAGCGGCTCACCGGGTCGCAAGCCGACCGGCTCTATGACACGCTGGCGACGTACGTCGACCGTGAGGAGACGCCACCAAGGGACGTCAGCGACGCCACGACCGTGCTTGCACGACTCGAGGACGTTCGCAACGCCTGAGACGGACCGGCTCGCCTTCCGCCACTCGTTTTTTGCGGTGCCGATCGCACAGCACAGACGAGTCGCTATCGATACTGAACAGCAGTCACTCAGGGGCGGGTCGTCGCCCAGACGGCCGTAATCGCAAGCAAAACGGCTGGTGCAAGCGGCAGAATCAGCAACGCGAATCGGTATCCCTCTCCACCGGGTGGGACCAGATAGATCGCGACTGGAGCGATGACAAATGCAAAGACGATAACGCCGACGAGAAGCCAGCCGCGCCAGTCGAACTCCCGGTCGACCGAATCGGGGTGGGTCGGATCGAGACTCCCGCCCCCGCCGGCCGGCTCCTCGGTCCCCTCTTCGCCGTTTGCGTCGAACGCCGCTGGATCGTGGACGTAGCCGCCGTCGTCGCTCGAGGTCACTATCGGACGTATCGAGCGCGTCGTGAAAGCCCTCACGGTTCCGGCACCCGGGCGTGGCCGACCCGTGATCGGTTACAGCTCGCTGTCCGGTCGGACGACGACCTTGCCGAACCCTTCTCGGTTCTCGATGATCTCGTGGGCGCGGGCGGTCTCGCTCATCGGCAGTACCTCGCGGATCGCGGGCTCGAAGGTACCGTCCCAGACGAGTTCCAGCACGTCGTCGACCTGGTCGGGCGTAGCCATCGTCGAGCCGATGATCTCGAGTTGGTTCCAGAAGATGCGCGGAATGTCCGTCTCGGGGTTGCCGCCGCCGGTGCCACCGCAGGTGACGAGTCGGCCGCCCTTGGTCAGGCTCTTCAGCGAGTCTTGCCAGGTGGGCGCGCCGACGTGTTCGACGACGACGTCGACCCCGCGGCCGCCGGTCTCCGAGAGCACCCAGTCGGCGAAGTTCTCCTCTTCGTAGTTACAGACGTGGTCCGCGCCGTGTTCTTCGGCGTACTCGAGCTTTTCCTCGGTGCTGCCGGTCGCGTACACCTCTGCGCCCGCGTAGTCGGCGATCTGGAGGGCAGCGTGGCCGACCCCGCCGCTGGCTCCGAGGACGAGGACCGATTCGCCGGCTTTGAGCTCAGCACGCTCGATGAGCATTCGCCAGGCGGTCTGGAAGACCAGCGAGGCCGAGCCGGCAACCTCCCAGTCGACGTGCTCGGGGACGGGGATCAGGTTGTCCTCGGGGACCGCGGCGTACTCGGAGTGGACGCCGGTGACGTGCTCGCCGATGATATGGAAGCCCGGGTCGAGCGTCGGGTCGTCCATCCGGAGATCACCGACACCGGCCGAGAGTGCGACGTGATCGCCTTCCTCGAACCGGGTGACGTCCTCACCGACTTCTTCGACGACGCCGGCCCCGTCACTGCCCGGGATGTGTGGCATCTCGAGGTCGATTCCCGGCATGCCACGGCGGGTCCAGATGTCCAGATGGTTGAGCGCGGCCGCCTTGATGTCGACCAGTACCTCGTCCCGGTCGATCTCCGGGTCTGGATACTCGCCGTATTCGATGACATCCCTGTCGCCGTGTTCCGTGATCTTGACGGCTTGCATAGTGCTCCCAACGAACAGGCTATATAAAATGGTGGTGGAAGAGGCAAGCACGTCGAACCAGGGTACGTCAATTGACGAAACACCGGTGGTTGCGATTGAACCGATCCGATCGTCGACTGACGGATGTGTGCGACTGGGGACCGTTTTTCCCGTCAGCGCCCCAACCACGACCTATGAGTGACTCGACGGACGAGCCCGATGTGGTCGGCGCGGCTGTCGTCACGGTCTCGTCGGACTCCTCGCTCGAGGAGGACGATGCGGGCGAGGCGATCGTGGCAGCCTTTGAGACGGCAGGCCACGAGATCGTGACGCGGGAACTGATCCAGCGAGACCACGACAACGTTCAGTCGAAAGTGTCGCGGCTCGTCGACCGCGACGATGCGGACATCGTCGTCACAACCGGTGGCACGGGTGTCGAACCGCAGGATGCGACCCTCGAGGCGGTTCGGCCGTTGCTCGACAAAGACCTCCCGGCGTTTCTCGATCTCTTTCATGCCCTCTCCTACGACGAGCGGGGGACCGGAATCGTCTCGAGTCGTGCTTTGGGCGGTATCTCCGATGGGGTCCCGATCTTCTGTCTTCCTAATGACAGCGATGCCGTGCGGATCGCCTGTGAGTCGATCATCGTCCCCGAGGCACGGCGACTTGCAACGCTCGCGGGCGGGACCGACACCGACGAGGAGTGACCGTTACGATGCTATCATAGCCGCTGCCCGTCGGTGCGCACTTGGCTGCGAGAGCTGTGCGAGAGTGGTGTCTCATGCCTTTCAATTGCTACTATAGGGTCGAGGCACTACGGGGAGAACATGGAAAAACAGGCGCTTCGCGAACGCGTGTGGGACGACCTCGAGGAAAGTGGCGTCGCCCGCTTCCCGTTTCCACCCCACGGCCGGATTCCGAACGTCGCCGGAGCGAGCGAGGCCGCCGACCGGCTGGCCGCACAGCCTGAGTGGGAGTCGGCGACGACGATCAAGGCCAATCCCGACGCGCCACAACTCCCCGTGAGACGGCGCGCGTTGCGCGATGGAAAGACGGTCTACATGGCGGTTCCCCGGCTTCGCGACGAGAAGTGTTTCCTGAAACTCGATCCCGCCGATCTCGAGGACTACGACGCGGCGACGACCGTCTCTGGTTCGTCGACACACGGCGAGCAGCTCGGCCCGGACGAGATCGATCGCGTCGACCTGATCGTCTCCGGTAGCGTCGCGGTCACAGAGGACGGCGGTCGAATCGGCAAGGGCGAGGGATACAGCGACCTCGAGTACGCCGTTCTCCGGGAACTCGAGTTGGTCGACGAGACGACGCCGGTTGCGACGACGGTCCACGACCGGCAGGTCATCGACGAGGCCATCACGTTCGCGGCCCACGACGTCGCGATGGATCTCGTCGTCACGCCCGAGCGGGTGATACGACCCGAGGGCAGCGACCAGCCGGCCGGGCTCGACTGGGACCTGCTCGATGACGAGCGGCGCGACGAAATTCCGGTGCTACGGCGACTCGAAGAGGACGCGATGGACGCTCGAGACCCGTAACTCACTGTCGGGGTGTACGATTGGGAGACGCCGGTCGACACCTTCTTGAGCGAGACCGCGTCTCGAGTACTAAAACCGCAGGGTGTGACGCGAGCCGGTGGGGCGGGCCCGCGCCAGCAAGAATCGATTGGCAGTGGTGGGGAAGGGTGCTGTGGTGGGGTTGCTGGAAGTCGCGGGAACAGGTGGTGGGTGCCATCGGTGGGGTCTGCCCGTCGACCTCCACACACGGCTACCAGCGACTCCCACTTGAACGGGGGTGATGGTATACCGATCTTACGCCGAGTTCCGCCGAATTCAACTCGGATTTAGACTGGCTCTCTCGGCTTCGAGAACGTTTATACGCGGTAAATCTGAATTCGACCCAGAAACGGAGAGATGGTCGTGTCGGTCGTGTCTGTGCGTCGTCAGCACAGGGTGGTGGGCGTTAGTCGATCAGTTCGTCGGCGACGACGCTCGCGTCCATCAGTTGTGGATCGATTGCGATGTCGAGTTGTCCCTTGATGAACTCCGGGATCGTGTCGCGAGCGTAGACGACGGTTCGAAGCTCGTCGTTGAGATCGCAGGCGATCGGGATCGTCGTCGCCTGGCCGACATCGGTCAGGACGTACAACTCGGCCGCGACGATGCCTGCCTCCTCGAGTTGAGGTCGCGTGATGACGCCGTCGAGACGGGTCACGTCGACACCCGCAGCCTCGAGCGCCGCGCCGATCCCGTCGTCGTCGGGGCCGGCGACGATCGCAGTCGTGCTCATTCGTACTCGATGGTCGCGGGCGGTTTGTGGGTCACGTCGTAGACGACGCGGGCGACGTTGTCGTTCTGGCCGGTGATCCGGGACTGGATCCGCTGGAGCGTGTCCCAGTCGATCTCCTGGGCGCGGGCGGTCATGCCGTCGCGGGAGTCGACCGAGCGCACGGAGACGACCCAGCCGTGGACGCGGTTGTCGCCTTTGACACCCGTCGCCTTGCCGATAACGGCCGCGAGCGCCTGCCAGGGCTCGTACTCCTCGAGTTCCTCCTCGACGACGTGACAGGCGTGGCGGGCGACCTCGAGTTTCTCCTCGGTGACTTCGCCGATGACGCGCACGGCGAGGCCGGGGCCGGGGAACGGCATCCGCTCGGCGACGATCTCGTCGAGTCCGAGGTGGCGGGCGACCTCGCGGACCTCATCCTTGTAGAGGTCGCGGACGGGTTCGACGATGCCCTCGAAGTCGACGACCTCGGGGAGGCCGCCGACGTTGTGGTGGGACTTGATGCCGCCTTCGCTCTCGATGCGGTCGGGGTAGATCGTCCCCTGAACGAGGTAGTCGGCGTCGGCGTCTTTGGCTTCACGTTCGAACTCGCGGATGAACTGCTCGCCGATGATCTCGCGTTTCTCCTCGGGGTCGGTGACGCCCGCAAGGGCCTCGAGGAATCGGTCTTTCGCGTCGACGATCCGCAGCGATTCCATGTAGTCGAACGTCTCACGGATCTGCTCAGTCTCGCCTTTCCGCATCAAGCCGGTATCGACGTAGACCGGGGTGAGCTGGTCGCCGATGGACTCGTAAGCCAGTGCGGCGGCGACCGAGGAGTCGACACCGCCCGAGAGGGCGATGACGGCGTTTTCGTCGCCGATTTCGTCTTCGATCTCTGCAACTGCGTCCGGAACGAACGTCTCAGTGTCTACCATCAGTGGGTTACCTCTGTTTCAGTGTCGGTGTCAGTCTCTGCCTCGTCGGCCTCGCTCTCATTGGACTGCTCGAGGACGGCCTCGACCAGTCCGACGAAGGGCGGGCTCGGCTGTCCGGGGCGGGACGTGTACTCGGGGTGGAACTGCGTGCCGAGGAAGAACGGGTGGTCCTCGTGCTCTAAGATCTCCATCCGGTTGCCCGCCGTGCCCGAGAACGTCAGCGGCTCGTCTTCGAACTGATCGAAGTATTCGGGATTGACTTCGTAGCGGTGGCGGTGGCGCTCGGTACAGGAGGTGTCATCGTAGAGGTCGTAGGCCAGCGTCTCGGGTTCGATCACAGTCGTGTGTTCGCCGAGTCGCATCGTGCCGCCCATGTCTTCGACCTCATACTGTTCGGGCAGGATGTCGATGACCGGATGGGGCGTATCCTCGACCATCTCTGCCGAGTGGGCGTCTTCGAGTCCAAGCACGTGTCGGGCGTACTCGACGACGGCCATCTGGAAGCCAAGACAGAGTCCCAAGAACGGCACGTCGTTCTCGCGGGCGTAGCGAACGGCTTCGATCTTGCCCTCGGAGCCACGCATCCCGAAGCCACCGGGGACGATGACGCCGTCGACGTCGGTGAGTTGGCCGTCGTGACCGTCGGCCATCTCGTCGGCCGACACCCAGTGGACGTTCACGTCGGCACCGAGTTCGAAGCCGGCGTGTTTGAGCGACTCGTGAATCGACATGTACGCGTCCTCTAAGTCGTACTTGCCGACCAGCGCGACGTCGACTTCGTCCTCTTTGTCGGTCGTGACGATCTCACGCCATCCGTTTGCGCGCTCGCCTTCCGGCAGCGCCTCGTCGGCGAGCCCGAAGTGCTCTAAGACGTACTGATCCAGGCCTTCCTCCTCGACCATCAGCGGGACGTGATAGACGTCCTCGACGTCCGGGTTCGAGAACACCGCCTCAGTCGGGATGTCACAGAACAGCGCGATCTTCTCTTTGGTCTCGGGGTCGAGTCGATCCTCACAGCGGCCGACGATGATGTCGGGCTGGAGGCCGATCGAGCGGACCTCCTTGACGCTGTGCTGGGTCGGCTTGGTCTTTTGCTCGCCGTTTTTCGAGTACGGGACGAGCGTAACGTGGGTAAAGAGGACGTTCTCCTCGGGTTCCTCGTGGGCGAACTGGCGAAGCGCCTCGAGGTAGGGCATCCCCTCGATGTCGCCGACCGTGCCACCGACTTCGATAATACAGACGTCGGTGCCTTCGGCGGCTTCGCGGATGCGTCGTTTGATGTCGTCGGTAATGTGAGGGATGATCTGGACCGTCTTCCCGAGATAGTCGCCGGCACGCTCTTTTTCGATGACGTGCTGGTAGGTCTTCCCGGTGGTGATGTTGTGGTCCGAGGTCATGTCGATATCGAGGAACCGTTCGTAGTTCCCCAAGTCGAGGTCGACCTCGCCTCCGTCCTCTAAGACGTAGACTTCCCCGTGCTGATAGGGGTTCATCGTTCCCGCGTCGACGTTCAGGTATGGGTCGATCTTCACCGCGGTGACGTCGAACCCGGCGTTTTTGAGGAGTCGGCCGGTGCTCGCGGCTGTAATCCCCTTTCCGAGTCCCGACATGACGCCGCCGGTGACGAAGATGAACTTGTTCCCCAGCGAGGGGTCATAATGAGTGTCCGATTCCGTCGGCATACCGAGTGTGAGCGCGACCGCTTGAAAACGATTTCGGGAGCGAACCGCCACCGACAGAGGTTATCATCCCTCGCCGGTGGTGCTCCCAGACGACGGCTTGCGCTTCGCAGTCGGCGACGACTCCGACCAATCAGCGCCACGTGGGCTTTCGTGGCCGTCGCTGCCTATGCGTGCTCGTCCTGAATTTCGACGATCTCGGTGTTCGCGATCGTCTCGCTGTCGCCTGCAGTCCGAATCTGAATCGTGTGGCCGGGCAGGGCCGACTCGTCTTCCTCGAGCGAGTCGTCTGGGACCGAGACGGCGGTGACGCCGTCGATCGCGAGAGTCCGGCGCTGAATCGGATCGCCCTCGTACTCGACCGTGTCCCACGTCTCGACGTCGAGGTCGTCCATCTCCGCGCCGAAGTAGTCCTCCGCGTCCGGGTTCACCGCGTCTTCGGTCTGGGACTCGCCGGTCGTCCGGTTGTCGTCGAACTGCACCTCCTCGTGTTTGTACTGGCGAAGCTGTGCGAGCATATTCGAACTAGACTGACTCCCGCGGGTAACGCTTCTCGGGGCAGGTGCCGGGTGGGAACTCGCGGTTGGTGCGTCCGCACACGGTGGTCTCGAGAGATGGGTCGAAGTACACCCCGTTCGTTGGGCCGCTATGACCGATCTCCGAGTCATCGTCGACGGCTGCGAACTCGAGGCAAACTGGACCGACGACGCACCCGAAACGAAAGCAGCGCTTGCGGACGCACTGCCCGTCGCGGGCGAGGCCACGCGCTGGGGTGACGAACTCTACTTCGACGTGCCGATCGATGTGCCAGCGGAAAACGCCCGCGCGGTCGTTCCCGAGGGTGCGATCGCCTACTGGCCGACCGGGAACGTCCTCTGTCTGTTCTGGGGGCCGACGCCAGCTAGCGAGGACGACGAGCCACGGGCCACCTCACCCGTGAATATCATTGCGCGCGTGACCGATACCAGGCCGCTTGCGGACATGGAGGGTGGAGCGCGGGTTCGCCTCGAGCGGACGGACGACTGAGCGGGTAGCGTGACGACTGAACCGAGGCCGAAATGTGAGCAAAAAACGGAACGCGGCGGACAGTCGCTTACTTGCCCCAGAATGGGTCTCGGCTGCGCTGCTTGTCGAGGTACATGTTCAGCGCCTCGAGTTCGTCGCCGGGGATCTCGCTTGCGAGTTCCTGTTCTAAGATCTTCGCGTGTTTTTCGGGAATCTCGATCCAGAGCTCGTCGCCTTCCTCTATCTGGCGGCCGACGGTCGGGCCGTCGATGGCAACCGAGACGCGATTGCCCGCACGGGCCTCGTCGACGTCTTCGCCCTGTTCCTGAATCCCCTTGACCTGGCCGACGCGATTTGGCTCGTTGTTCTCGAACTTGACGACGTTCGCGTTGTTCTGGATCGTCCCCGAATTGACCTCGACGCCGACGACCGCGGGGTCGTTCTGGCGGAAGGTATGGTCGAGCAGAATCCGGAACCGGGCGGGTCGCGTGATGTTCTCGAGAATGGTGTCCTGCTGGGCTTGCTCGATCCCCTCGACGTACTCCTCGTACTCTTCGATCAACTGGTAGATGACTTCGTCGGTGAAGATCGTCACGTCCTCGATCTCCGCGCGCTGTTCGGCGTCGTCGAGGACGTCGACGTTGAATCCGAGAATGGCCTTCTGTTTGCCGTCCTCGGCCGTCGAGGCGACCGAGACGTCTCGTGGGGCGACGTCGCCGACCTCCGCGCGAACGATCGGTACCTCCGCCTCATCTAAGGCGTCGGCCATCGCCTCGAGGCTGCCGAGCGTGTCGGCTTTGACGACGACACCTTCCTCGGCGGTGTCGACGGCGATATCGGCGAGTTCGGCCTGCACCTCGTCGATGACTTCGTCGATATCGCGGTCGCGGACGACCCGAACGGGCGCGCCAGCCATCGCGTCCGCGAGTTCGGGCGCGGCAATCTTGATCCCCGAGGCGGCCGAGACTTCGTCGACTTTCTCGAAGCGACTCTCGGTGCGGATCTCCGCGAGGGGACGGGGCTGGAGCAATGCGCGTACGTCAGTGACGATCGGTTCGTTCATCCCGCCGACGACGATCTGATCGTCCGCCCGGATCGTGCCGTCATAGAGGACCGTGTCGATCGTCGTCCCAAAGCCTTTCTCCTCTTTGACCTCGAGGACGGTGCCGACGCCGGGGCCGGCGACGTCGATCTCCATTTCCTCTTTCATGTAGCGCTGGGACAGCCCCATCATGACCGTCAGGAGGTCAGGGACCCCCTCGCCGGTCATCGCCGAGACGGGGACGACGCCGACGTTACGCTGGAAGTTCTGGACCCGCCAGTACAGATCGGCGGAGAAGCCCTCGTCCGAGAGGTTGCCGATAATCTCGTAGAGACTCTCGTCTAAGCGCTCGCGCACGCGATCGGACTGTGACTCGTAGGTGTCGTTGATCGGTGAATCTTCGTTCTCGTTCCAGCCCGGAACGGTGTCGATCTTGTTCGCCGCGACGATGAAGGGAGTCTGGGATCGTTTGAGGATGTCTAAGGCCTCGAGCGTCTGGGGCTGGAAGCCGTCGTTGACGTCGACGACGAGGATGGCGATGTCGGCCAGCGCGCCCCCACGGGATCGAAGCGTGGTAAAGGAGTGGTGCCCCGGCGTGTCAATAAAGAGGAGGCCAGGGAGGTCGAAATCGTCCGGGTCGACGAGATCGCCCGCGATCGTCGAAATGATATCCAGCGGGACGGCGGTTGCGCCGATGTGCTGGGTGATCGCGCCTGCTTCACCCTCGATGACCGCGGAGCCGCGGATCTTATCGAGGAGACTTGTCTTGCCGTGATCGACGTGTCCGAGGACGGCGACGATCGGCGTTCTGAGGGATGTGGGGTCGCGTGTATCCGTGTCCGACATGATGAACCACCCGAGAAGGTCTTACCTAAATCGTCCGTATCGCCGTAGTTAAACCCATCGTCATCGCCGTTCCGACAGTCGTGGCCGCCGCTGCTGGGCAGTTGTCCGGTGGCCAGTCGCATCGAACTCTCGCCACTCGAGTGGATCGCTGATGGCCACCCGCCTGTTCGATGGTTGATGGCTCTCTGTTGGGAGATGGCCCTGTTTCGGGCCGTCTCCATGGTTTTAATACCGATTAGTAAGTACAGGTATGCATGAGCGATATACTCGCTGAAAACCTCTCGGGGAAGTCCGTCATGGGTACCGACGGCACCGAGCTTGGATTGCTCTACAACATTACGATGGATCTCAAATCAGGAAAACTGAACGATCTCGTCATCGAGCCTGACGAGGAAATCTCTCGGCGCGCCGTCGATTTCGACCTCGACGACGCCGGTCACTTCCTCGTTCCCGTCAACCGCGTCCAAGCGGTCAAAGACTACATCGTTGTCCAGCGCTAACGGTATGTACGTTCTCGACTCCTCGGCTTTTATCCACGACTTCCATACGACAGAACAGACTGCGACGATCCCGCTCGTCCGCGAGGAACTCAAAGACGAGAGTGCCTATCGCTACGACGCGATGGAAGGCTCTGGGATGCACATCCACATTCCAAACGACGATACCACCGAGAAGGTCCAGCGTGCGGCCCGTGAGTCCGGTGATCTCGACGTCCTTTCGGAAACCGACGTTCGGCTCATCGCGGCGAGTTTCGAACTCGACGGCGTCCTCGTGACCGACGACTACGCGATGCAAAACGTCGCGGAGAAACTCAACGTCGACGTCGAAGTGATCGCCCGTGAAGGGATCGACGAACAGCGCCACTGGACGTTCCAGTGTCAGGGCTGTGGCCGCGAGTTCGACGAAGAGAAGGATCGCTGTCCGATCTGCGGGTCTGAACTGGCCCGAAAGAACCCCTCGTAGGCGCACTTACTGTTCTTAGCCGACCAGAAAGTAGAGATTGGTAAAGACGACCGCGTTGTAGATCCCGTGGACCAGCGCCGGCATCACCAGATTGTCCGTTCGCTCGTAGATCACGCCGAGAACGATCGAAAGGCCGAAGATGGTACCGAGACTTGCGATCACCGCACCTAGTCCTGCAGTGCTGTATGCAAGGACGTGAACGGCAGCGAAAATAACGCTGGCCACGACGACGGCACCGGCCCGCGAGAACGTCTCGTACAGCGACTTCTGGATCACGTTCCGATAGAGCAACTCCTCGAACGGGCCGATGACCAGAACGGCAAGCGGGATCAACACCAGCAACATTTCCGGGGCGTTCTGGGCAGTCTGGGTCGTCGCGTGGTCTGCGCTTTCGACACCGGTCGCCTGCATGGACAGCGAAATCGCGTAGAGTACCCCGAAGAGGACGACGATACCGCCGACAATCCAGACGAGATCTCGCAGCGTTGGCCGCCGAAGATCGATGAACGACAGGTCACGATCCGTTACCTTGAGAAAGGCACCGACCACAAGCACCGTCCCCAGCGCCATGCCGACCTGGCCGACGACCTGATTGGCGAGGGTCCGCTGGATCTCCGAAAACGAGTCGAGAAACGGTAACACCGGAATCGCGACTACTGGCGTCGTCAGGTAGGGGGCAAAGAGGCCAGCGAAGCCAACGCCGGTGAGTACGACCACTTGTTGTCCTCGCCGTTTCAATCCGCCCACGCCGACCCCAAGGTAGTCAGCGACGCCGACGCTGGCAGTCAATCCTGCGGTCACGAAGGCGACGAAGACGGCCGGTATCGACGACGAAAGCGCCGGGACAGATACCGGTGCTGTCGTCCCTTGATTCAAGGCATAGCCGGCGAGCAAGATGACGCCGATGCTCGAGCCGGCGGCGATCGGACCAGCGATCGTTCGCTCGATCCCACCGTGACGACGGACGAGAAATGCGAGGACAGCAGCGGCGGCGAACCCGGTGCCCGCCCAGATGACTGGGTCGGCGACACCGCGGCGAATGGGAACGAGCATCGCGACCATCGTGATTCCCGCGAGGGCGGTCCCGAGCCCGGGAACCACGCCGGACGTGAACTGACCGGCATCGTCGGTCCGTGCGGTTTCGGTCATACCGTAGTGTTCGTGCGAGGACCCATAGGCCCACCGCAACCGGACGACAGGCCGCAAGCGACCTCCGCGGTTGATTATCGTTCGACTCGCAGCTCGGTCTTGTCAGCAACCGCCTCGGCCTCTTCGAACTCCCCTCCGCCGAGCAATCCTCGCGTCGCCTTCTTGGCCCACTCGACGGCTGGCTGCTCGAAGGTGTTGACGCCGTAGAGTTCGCCCGCGAGCACACAGGCGGCTTCCAGTCCATAGAGCAAGCCGCCGAGTTCGTACTCGTCGACGTGCTCGATCTCGATGCGGACGTTCGGCCGACCGGCAGCCGCGAGACTCGCTTCTGTGGCTTCGAACTCGGCTGCGAGCAACTCGCCAAGCGTCGCATCACCCAGATACGACAGCTCCGCGACGTCGGTATCCGGAATCTGTCGGTCGGTTCCCTCCTGTGTCGTGACGAAGGTGACGAGTTTGTCGCGCGGGCCCGCGCGATAGAGTTGTAGCTGTGAGTGCTGGTCGGTGACGCCGAGCGCTCGAACCGGCGTCTGTCCGAGGTCGTCCTTGCCAAGGCTCTCGGCCCACAACTGGGCGAACCACTCGGCGGAGGTCTCGAGTGACTCCGCGTAGGGCATCATCGCGTTCACGCCCGCGCCACGTTCATCTAGCGCGTACGCGGTCGCACCGTAGGCGTAGGCCGGACACTCAAAGAGCGACCCCGTCAGTGTCTCGCGCTCGGCAGCCGCACCGGCAAGCAGCGCTTCGAGATCGTGGCCACAGACGGCCGCAGCGACCATACCAACGGCCGAAAGCGCCGAAAACCGCCCCGGTACGCCATCGGGAACCTTCAGTGCGGGGAGATCGTGGCGGTCAGCCAGCTCGCGAAGCGGCCCGGCCTCCCCAGTCGTGACGATCGTCCGCTCGGTCCAGTCGACACCTGCCGACTCGAAAGCCTCACGCACGACGAGGAAATTCGCAAGCGTCTCAGCCGTCGTCCCCGACCGCGAGACCACGTTGACCGCCGCGTTCTCGAGCGAGACGCGCTCGAGGTGGCTCGTGATCCACTCGGGGTCGACGTTGTCCAAAAAGATCGTCTCGGTCTCCGACTCGAGTGCGTTCGTGATCGTCGCTGCGCCGAGCGAACTCCCACCGATGCCGACAGTGAACAGGACATCGGCGTCGGCGATCGGCTCGACTGCTGCCCGAATTTCATCAGGATCGGTTCGCTGCGGGAGATTCAGTGCCTCGTAGCCGTGTTCTCTATTTTCCATTCCGTGCTCGATGCGCTCGTGAGCGGCTGCGACGTGGTCGTCCAGTCGCTCGAGCGACTCTCTCGAGACACCTGGCGATGCAACGGATGCAAGCGCATTACCGATATCGACGTTCATATCTCTGCACGCGCTCGCCTGGGGTAAAGACGTTCCGTGACGGAATCTGTCGAAACAGAAATCAATAGTCACGTTAGCCAGTGGCTCGGTCTTCAGCTATCGATAGTAGACACCAATCGTTAGACTGCATGCCTGCCCTTGATCGATACAGACCGAATTAATTATCGAATTACCGACAACCAAAACTGAATATTGTCCATTCATTCTGTATGGTATTCTCTCTCTTTGAACTCTCGGTTCGTAGGTCTTAAGTAGTGATCGGCGATTGTGATTATATACGAAGAAAGAGGCGGCGTGGACGACACGCGCCGTCGTCTCGGACGATTCTGGTCCGAAGGGGTTATGTACCCCTAGGGGCTTACGAATACGTCCGGAAGGAAATGAGGATCCTACCCCTGCGGTCCGCCGTATAGATGGGATCTGATGTTAGCCTTGGTAGTTCGGTGACGC
>NZ_AOIT01000011.1 GCF_000337475.1 Natrinema limicola JCM 13563
CCGTGTTCAAGCGCGGGGAGTCAAACGGGCACGACCCGAAACCGGACGATCTAGGCGTGGACAAGGTGAAGCGTGCCGAAAGGCACGTGGAGGCCTGTTAGAGTTGGTGTCCTACAATACCCTCTCGTGATCTACGTCTAGGGGTGAAAGGCCCATCGAGTCCGGAAACAGCTGGTTCCAACCGAAAGATGTCGAAGCATCACCTCTGCCGAGGTAGTTCGTGGGGTAGAGCGACGGATTGGGGGACCGCACTCCGAGAGGAGTGCGCCCCCCTGTCCAACTCCGAACCTACGAACGCCG
>NZ_AOIT01000012.1 GCF_000337475.1 Natrinema limicola JCM 13563
TTGAGGCGCCCAAAATGATCGGGGCTCAAATCCACCACCGAGACCTAGCGGCATCCGTCAAAGGATGATCCCGTAGGTTGGCGTTCTGTTCGGGTGGAAGCACGGAAGAGATTTCGTGTGGACCGTTCAGTAACGAAAATCCTGGTCATAGTAGCAGCGTGAGTCGGGTGAGACCCCCGACGGCCGAACGAGTAAGGGTTCCTCAGCACTGCTGATCAGCTGAGGGTTAGCCGGTCCTAAGTCAGCCCGTAAGTCGAAGCTGACAACAGGGAAATAGGTTAATATTCCTATGCCAGTGTGCACTCAAAGCCAACGCTTTGGGGCCGCCTGAGCCGGGCCTTCGCCCGGTCGAACNAATAGGTTAATATTCCTATGCCAGTGTGCACTCAAAGCCAACGCTTTGGGGCCGCCTGAGCCGGGCCTTCGCCCGGTCGAACAGTCGAAAATCGTGGAAGCCGTAATGGCACGAAGCGATCGAATGGCTGGATAGCGCAAGTCAGGTCAACCGAGAGCCCGTGAAAAGGTGAGCACACTGTCCGTACCGAGATCCGACACAGGTACTCGTGGCGGCGAAAGCCAAGGTCTGTCGGGAGCAACCGACGTTAGGGAATTCG
>NZ_AOIT01000013.1 GCF_000337475.1 Natrinema limicola JCM 13563
AAGGACTCGTACGGTCACTGAATCCTGCCCAGTGCAGGTATCTGAACACCCCGTACAAGGGGACGAAGGACCTGTTAACGGCGGGGGTAACTATGACCCTCTTAAGGTAGCGTAGTACCTTGCCGCTTTAGTAGCGGCTTGCATGAATGGATCAACGAGAGCGCCACTGTCCCAACGTTGGGCCCGGTGAACTGTACGTTCCAGTGCGGAGTCTGGAGACCCCCAAGGGGAAGCGAAG
>NZ_AOIT01000014.1 GCF_000337475.1 Natrinema limicola JCM 13563
CATTGAAATACTACCCGATGGTGACTGCGACTCTCACTCCTGGCGGAGGACACTGGTAGCCGGGCAGTTTGACTGGGGCGGTACGCGCTTGAAAAGATATCGAGCGCGCCCCAAGATTTCCTCACCCGCGTCGGAGACGCGGGAAAGAGCGCAAGAGCATACGGAAGTCTGACAGTGTCCGGCACAACGACGGACGCTGACGCGAAAGCGTGGTCTAGCGAACCAATTAGGCTGCTTGATGCGGCCAATTGCTGACAGAAAAGCTACCTTAGGGATAACAGAGTCGTCACCCGCAAGAGCACATATCGACCGGGTGGCTTGCTACCTCGATGTCGGTTCCCTCCATCCTGCCCGTGCAGAAGCGGGCAAGGGTGAGGTTGTTCGCCTATTAAAGGAGGTCGTGAGCTGGGTTTAGACCGTCGTGAGACAGGTCGGCTGCTATCTATTGGGGGGGTAACGGTATCTGACGGGAACGTTCGTATAGTACGAGAGGAACTACGAATGGGTGCCACTGGTGTACCGGCTGTTCGAAAGAGCACGTGCCGGGTAGCCACGCACCACGGGGTAAGAGCTGAACGCATCTAAGCTCGAAACCCACCTG
>NZ_AOIT01000015.1 GCF_000337475.1 Natrinema limicola JCM 13563
CCAAGCCACACACTCATAACTACAACTATAACGCATTGGATCCGTGACGCGGTGAACGGGTCCGGACGCAAACTGGACTACACGTACATAACGGTCTTAGACACACCACCGATTACGGTTTGACGACGGTTCGAGTCCGTCGGTCGGCATTACGGCGGCCACAGCGGCGGGGTTCCTCCCGTACCCATCCCGAACACGGAAGATAAGCCCGCCTGCGTTACGGTGAGTACTGGAGTGGGCGACCCTCTGGGAAACTCGTTTCGCCGCCTCCACTCATANCCCGAACACGGAAGATAAGCCCGCCTGCGTTACGGTGAGTACTGGAGTGGGCGACCCTCTGGGAAACTCGTTTCGCCGCCTCCACTCATATCGACCAATACGGTCATCATCCACCGATCGTGGTCTGACGGCGGTTCGATTCCGCCGATCGGCATTACAGCGGCCATAGCGGCGAGGTTCCTCCCGTACCCATCCCGAACACGGAAGATAAGCTCGCCTGCGTATCGGCAAGTACTGGAGTGGGCGACCCTCTGGGAACGTCGATTCGNCCCGTACCCATCCCGAACACGGAAGATAAGCTCGCCTGCGTATCGGCAAGTACTGGAGTGGGCGACCCTCTGGGAACGTCGATTCGCCGCTACCATTCATATTATTACCACGCAGCCATTCCTGTGTGGTCCCAATTTCAATATCAAAATCGGATCGGCACGTATCATCGATCCGATCTCCAGTGAAATCCTACTGGAATGGGTAGCAGGTCAACTAGAGATACGACTTGATACGGGAGCGAGAGCTGTTACAAGGGCAGCTATACTAGTTGTTGAGATATTGTTGTTCCCATTGCCGACGCTCTTCGATCGCTTGCTGCCCACGATTACTGATCTCGTAGTAGTTGGTTCGCCGATCGAGTTGTCCCTTCTCGACGAGATCCTTGTTGACGAGAGTGTCGAGATTTGGATATAATCTGCCGTGATTGATTTCACTGCTGTAATATGTTTCAATCTCGTCCTTTACGTCCTGACCAGACGGCTGATCAGCACCTGCAATTACGTAAAGTAGGTCTCGTTGAAACCCTGTCAGATCGTCCATTGTGTATCCTTGGGTGGACGAACGAAAACCTGGCTATTTGTTATCGGTTTCGTATCAACTGTTCCGACCACGTTTAGCAAAGCTAACTATGGCAATCGTATTCCTTACTCCTGTTTCATTCAGTAATAACGACTTAAACCCGACAACACAGCCACACAAACAGGTCAATATACGGTATTGACACTACAAAGTCCTATTCATGATTGATTAGATATAACCGGTCCTATTCGTCGCAAACGTGCCTATCAGCAGCTGCTGGTTGCGGTAAAGCGCGAAAGAACGAAAGTCGACTGTGAAAACCCGTTACCGAACGTGAAAGCCGTGTTACAGGCGGGTGACGTTGGTGGCGCGGGGGCCCTTGGGGGCCTGTTCAATATCGAATTCGATGTCTGTGCCTTCTTCGAGGTCCGGACCGCCAACGTCTTCCATGTGGAAGAAAACGTCATCGTCCGCGTCGTCCGTCGAAATGAAACCGTAGCCGCCTGTGTCGTTGAAGAAATCAACGTTTCCTTTCGCCATTGCAATTCAAGAAAGACCCCCGATACGTATAACAGTTGTGTTACAGTATGTATGTCGGAACAAAAATAATATCACCCTGTACCCAACGATCACAGGATGAATGTCTGAGAAACGGCGGATCCAATCATTCTCACTTGCCGATAGAATTGTCACTCGAGAAATCGACTTATCGGCCACTCGAGACGGCGCGGAACCCGATGTACTGCTGGAGCGGCCCCCTCGGTTGGAGACGGAAACCAGCGACTGCAGGCCACTCCCGCCAGGTCCACCAGAGCACGAATCAGGTGATCGTCCAGAAACGGGGCCGAGTCAGTCGCGAGTGGGTCAGTCGAGCCTGGGTTTGCCGGCAGATTGAGACGGGAGTAGGGCCGTGGGAGCGGTGGCATTGCTGCTGGCGCTCTTAGATAGCACTGCTTAGGGTGGCTCACTGGCTACCATCGGTATGACCAAGACACGGACGCAGGGAGCGCCGACAGTCGCGCAAGTGGGCTTGATTGGACTCTTCGTCACGGCGCTCGTGACTGCGCAGGTAACCGCGTCGAAGGTACTGGCGTTCGAACTCCCCATGTCGCTGCCGGTAACGGGGTCCCAACTCGCGTTGCCCGGAGCGGCACTCGCGTACGCACTAACCTTCCTCGCAAGCGACTGTTATACTGAATTGTACGGCCGGCGTGCGGCCCAGATCGTCGTCAACGTGGGGTTCGTCCTGAATTTCGTCGTCCTCGCGCTCGTTTGGTCGACGATTGCCGCACCGGCGGCCGACCCGAGCACTGCTGGACAGTTCGCGACGGTGCTTGGCGCGTCGACGAACATCGTTCTCGGTAGTCTGCTCGCGTACATCGTCAGCCAGAACTGGGATGTGCTCGTCTTTCACCGGATTCGAGAGTACACCGGTTCCGAGAAACTCTGGCTCCGCAATATCGCCTCGACGGCGAGCAGCCAAGCGATCGATACTGTCATCTTCGTGTCGGTCGCGTTCGCCATCGCGCCGGCGGTCCTCGGTGTCGGCACTGTGCTTCCGACCGACGTCGTGCTCTCGTTGATGGTGGGCCAGTACCTGCTGAAATTCGTGATTGCCCTCCTCGATACGCCGATCGTCTACGCGATCGTCTCGGTCGTGCGCTCGCGTGAGGGAGGCAGCACCAACGACATGCATTCCGTCTGAGTCGCCAGTAGTCTGAACGGTCGGCCAGGTCGAACGGGGACCGTTTAGTAGCCTGCTCGAGAGCCACACCTATGGACGAACGTATACGCGAACACGCTGCGGTACTGGTCGACTGGAGCGCTCGCGTCGAAGCGGGCGACAACGTTGTCCTGTCGGTTGGCCCGGACGCCCACGAGCTGGCGGTCGCCGTCGCAGAAGAACTCGGCAATCGCGGGGCGAACCTGCTTGCGACCTACAGTTCGGGCGAGATCACGCGGTCGTATCTCCGTGCTCACGACGGCGATTTCGATGCGAACCCAGCACACGAGCTCGCGCTGCTCGAGAACGCCGATGTCTATCTCTCGCTTGGCGGTGGCCGAAATACGAGTGCGATGGCCGACGTGCCAGGCGAGCAGCGGCAGGCGTACAACAACACCAGACGTGAGATCCGCGAGGCGCGACTGGATACTCGCTGGGTGTCGACAGTCCACCCGACGCGGTCGCTGGCCCAGCAGGCGAACATGGCCTACGAGGAGTACCAAGACTTCGCCTACGATGCGATCCTTCGGGATTGGGAGTCGCTCGCCGAAGAGATGGCCCAGCTCAAGACCCTCCTCGATGACGGCAACGAGGTCCGTCTCGTCTCGGAGGGGACCGACCTGACCATGCGAATTGACGGTCGCACGGCAGTCAACAGCGCTGCTTCGGTCGCGTACGACTCGCATAACCTGCCAAGCGGCGAGGTCTTTACGGCACCCGCTGGGACCGAGGGGACGGTAACCTTCGACGTGCCGATGACCCTGCGGGGTGAGTCCGTCCGGAACGTTCGCCTCGAGTTCGCGGACGGCGAGGTCGTCGACTACGATGCCGACCAGGGCGAAGCAGTGATCGGCGACATCCTCGAGACGGACGAGGGTGCGCGCAGACTCGGCGAGCTCGGGATCGGGATGAATCGCGGGATCGACCGGTATACGGACAACATCCTTTTCGACGAGAAGATGGGCGATACCGTCCATCTCGCGCTCGGTCGGGCCTACGACGCCTGTCTCCCCGACGGCGAGTCCGGCAACGACTCGGCGGTCCACGTCGATCTGATTACCGACGTTAGCGAAGCGTCCCGGCTCGAGATTGACGGCACGGTTGTCCAGCGCAACGGGACGTTCCGATTCGAATCAGGGTTCGACGGCTGAGCAGCCACGGGTCCACTCGGCGGGCGGTGTGAGTGAGACTCGAGCGGCGGCGAACAGTACGGACTGCATACGAGAAAGTGGATACACGTCACTAAATCGAAATGATTGCATACGCCTACCGATGAGTCCACATGTCAGTTCTTGTTCTGCCGACCTGATAGCTGTCGACACCTTGGTATCGACACCAGTGGGATCGCTGTCGACAGGAGAACCGGCACTCGACGGTTTCGTCATGCTCTCGAGTCTCGAGGCATAACTGAGACTATGCGCGATCACCTCCGGGCCGGCGTCGCGATCTTCAACGATGGCTACTATCATGCCGCCCACGACGCCTGGGAGGATCACTGGCTCGACCTCGAGGCGGGCAGCGACGACGAGCGGCTGCTGCACGGTCTCATCCAGTACAGCAGCGCGGTGTACCACGCTCGCGGGCGAAACTGGGAGGGGACGGTCGGGCTGGCCGAGAGCGCTGGCGAGTATCTCGCGGGGTTACCCGCCGACCACCGTGGGCTCCGGCTCGAGTCCGTTCGATCGTACCTTGCGGGACTCGCGGCCGATCCCGAACTCATAGAGCGGCGACCGCCGGTCGTGCTCGAACATGAGGGGACAGCGCCGACGCTGTCGGACCTCGACATCGGGCCGACGGCGGTTGCAGCGGTCGTCCTCGCTGAGGAGTTCGGCTACGATGAGGGACCAATCGCGCAGGCACGAGCGTACGCGCGGCGCGATCTCGAGGCCGGTGACGACGCCAGCCAGTTCATTACATTGCTGTTCGATTTCGTTCGCGAGGACGAGCATCGGGGGATCGTTTTCCAGCGGCTCACCGAGCACGTCGGCAGACGGCAGGCTCGAGAGAAAGACGTCGACGGGTTATTCGGACCGAAGTGACGGAGGCGAGTGTAGGCAGTTCTGTTTAGGCGTCGGGTTCGAGGACTCGTTCGTCGCCGTCGTAGTGGGCGGAGTTGTCCTGTGGGTCGTAGTCGAGGACGTCGCGGGCGCGCTCGAGCGAGTAGTATTTGCGGTCGTTGTCGGAGATGCCGTAGACGATCTCATAGTCGTAGTCGGCCTGAATACAGCGGTCGAACAGGTGTGCACAGTCTCGGTAGGAGAGCCACATCGCCTGTCCGCGCTCGTAATCGATCGGTGGGTGGCCCTCGGTGAGATTGCCAATGCGAACACAGACAACCGAGAGATCGTATTCGTCGTGATAGTAGCGCCCGAGGGTTTCGCCGGCAGCTTTCGAGACGCCGTAGAGGTTGCTCGGCCGCGGGAGTTCGGTGCCATCGAGGAGATAATCGTCGTGGGCCCGGTACATCTCGGGCGTGCGTTCCTCGGTCTCGTAGTTGCCGACGGCGTGATTCGACGAGGCGAACGCGACCTTTTCGACGCCGGCGTCGACGGCGGCTTCGAAGACTGTCTGTGTGCCGTCGATATTGTTGGTCAGGACGCTGTTCCACGGTGCTTCCGGTCGCGGGTCACCTGCGAGGTGGATCACGACGTCGATGCCCTCCATTGCCTCGCGGACGGCCTCACCGTCGGTGATATCTGCGACGACGAACTCGCCGGGCTGGTCGCCCGTTGGCGGATCGCGATCCAGCAACCGCCACTCGTAGTCATCCGACAGGCCGCCGAGGATGGCCGTTCCGACCCGCCCCGCAGCCCCCGTGAGCAGGACTGACTGTGCCATTCGTTCGGTGTGAGGGGCAGCGTCGATAAGTACCATGCGATTCGGCCCCAGCGCGGTCGGTGGTGTCATGCATCCCCCGTGTGCACCCACGCCTCGAGCCGACTCCACTCGCATCGCAATCCCCTTCCCGACCGCACGCGAGGGCCTGTACATGCCCACAGACACGACACCCACGGACGCGGAAGCCGCCTGCTTCGAGGCCGGCATCAAGTTCGGCTCGCTGTATCATCAGTTCGCCGGCACACCCGTTTCACCGGACAGCGCCGCGAGCCTCGAGTCCGCAATCGAGGAGTCGATCGAAAACCAGCCCCACTGCGCCGCAGTAACCGTCGACGTGCTTGTCGACGAACTCGAGGCCGAACTCGCCGACGCGACGGCCGACTACACCGAACTCACCGGTCGCTTTCTCGAGGTCGAAATCGTCGTCGAGTATGAGGGCTGTGAGGTCGTCACGCGCATGGAAATGGAAGACGGCTATCCCCTGATGCGACTCGAGTCGGTTCGCGACGAACAGTCACACTGACGCCCGGCGTCAGACGCTCGATCGGTCGACTTTTTCGGGTGCTTCAAACGCCGTCGCGAGTTCGAGCAGTTGCACCAGGATCCGGCCGGTCGCGCCCCAGACGGTGTAGCCGTCGACGTGGAAGTAGTGGATGACGATGTCGCCGTAGTAGGGGTGTGAGCGGCGTTCGTACTCGTAATTCTCGGGATCGAGTAGCTCCGATACCGGGAGGACGACGATCTCGGCGACCTCGTTGTCGTTGCGGACGTACTCGCGATTCGGCACGTGGGCGACGAAGGGCGTGACGGCGTACTCGGTGACCGTCCGGATGTCGTCGAGCTGGCCGACGATCTCGGCTTCGGTGGGCTCGAGGCCGATTTCTTCGTTTGCCTCCCGAAGCGCAGTCTCGAGGATCGTTGCGTCCTCGGGTTCGGCCCCGCCACCGGGAAAGCTCATTTGGCCGGGATGCTCGCCGAGATGATCGGCCCGCCGGGTAAACAGTAGATGGTCCTCGCCGTCGCGGTCGACGATCGGCGCGAGGACGGCGGCGTCGTACTCCTGATCGTCGATTTCGGTCGCTTCGTAGGCTGCGACCGGGCCGAGGGTCAGTCTCGTCGTCATTCCTCGAGGGCGTCCTCCAGTCGCCGCCGTTCGTCCGCGAGGTCGATCGGAGCCCATGCTTCGAGATCGTAGCTGACGTCGAGCAGGGTCCGCAGTCGGTCCGTCTCGTCGGCCGTGATGGCCTCGGCGACGGCGTCGATGAATCGCTCGCGGGTCGCCTCGCCCAGCGCCTCGCGATCGGGGTGCCGGCGGTCGACGTCGAGAATGTGCGGAACGTCTTCGGCATGGTCTGGTACCGTTGGGAACGCTGTCGGTCCGGGGACCAGTAGCGCCTCGCTGTTCGCGATCGTCTCCCCATCGCCCTCGCTGGCTGGATCGTATCGAACGAGCGCGAACGACTCGAGGGCCTCGTCGATCGTCGCCTCGAGGGCCGCGTCGTCGACGGCTTGTCCGTCGGCGCGGTAGGCGGCCTCGGCGAGCGCCCGCTCGAGTTCCACGCGGGTCAACCCGCCGAAGAGGTCGACCACGCCGGCTAGTTCGTCGGCGGTCGCGTCCATACGCGGCCTAACGGCGGGTATCGGGATTAGTCTTGTGAGCGCGACCCAGCGTGGTGATGTCGCCACGGACGGGTTGCCGCGAGCACGTCCGCCGGTTCGAACGGCGCATCGACCCATCGCGGGAGGCGCATGTCGATGGCGGCGTCGGGCGGCGCAATCGATTCGGCGTAGCGTGTCACTTGTGCTCGCTCGCCTTCGAGATCGTACTCGAGTCCGTTGAACGCCGCGTCGGCACGGTACTGTTCGATTAGCGCCGTCCCGGCGGCCCGATAGCGATCGGGGAGCGTCTCGTAGTCGGGGGCGACGCCGTGGTCTTCGAGGACACACAGGAGCGCGGCGGCAACCTCGCGGCTCATTCCCTCGAGGCCGGCCTCGCCGTCGACCACGCGGTGGTCGTGTTCGTGACGGCCGAGGTCGACCTGTGCAGTCCCGTCGAAGCCAGCGACGTCGTAGGCGTCACCGAGTGTGCCGACCTCGAGCCCCCACGTCCGTGGCGTGTGCAGTCGGCGGGCGAGATCGGCGGTCGCGGCGAACTCGCCAGCCAGTGCGTACCGGAACGCCCCGAGGTAGTCGACGATTGGGGCGTCGTGGGCGTCCGCGAGCGCCCGAAGCAGCGGTTCATAAAACAGGCGGAACAGCCGACCGTAGAGCCGGCCACGCTCGATGCGGGCGTAGTACCCTTTTACAAAGTCGAAATCAATCGTCAGCGGTGCGAGCAGCCGCTGGACGTGTTCAGCCTCGTAGCTTTTGGCGTCGGCGTCGTGGACGACGACCGTGTCGGCAGCTGCAGCTGCTGGTCCGAGTGCGAGCCAGACGTCCCGGCCTTTCCCCCAGTTGCCCGCCAAACCCGTGTCGGCGAGCAACGCGTCGACCTCGGGCGCGTTACACCAGAGCACCCGCGTCGGAACGTCGAAGGTGGCGAGCCAGTCCCGAAACGGTTCGATCTGCGCTCGCTCAGCGCGGACGGGAACGAAGACGGCCGCTGGCGCTGGCTCGAGGCGCTCGAGTTCCTCGAGGACGCGTTCGGTGGCAGGACTCTTGTACTCGCGACCGGTCATCGGAACGACGAGTGCCGTTTCGGCGACCGCGGCGGCGATGTCACGGGTGAGGGAACCGCCGACGCCGTCTCCCTCGCCGAACTCGTGGAGCGTCGCGATCCGCTCCTGGCAGTACTCCATCGATGGGTTGTTCACGCGGACGGGTAAAACGGCCACGACTCCGGCCAGATTCGTAGCCACTGCTGCAAACCGATCGCACGAAGACTGTGCGATCAGTGTCTCAATCGTTTAGCGTCGATCCCTCGATTGTCGGCCGACTCACATCAAAAAAAGCACCGGTCTTTTTCTATCCCACCTTCTTACAGGCGAATATGAAATCAGTTCGGAAGGCACTTCGTGATGGCGACCTTGATAAAGACACCTACGATCGGCTCGTCTGTGGTGACTGCGAGAAGCCGCTCAAAACCGAAAACGACCCGAACGAGATCAAGACGGTTCGCATCTGTCCTGACTGCGCGTCCGAGTGGAAGGAGATTCGCTAGCCCTGTCGGCGGTCGGTGGTGTGCGGAGTCGAGCGGCTAGCGCTCGCCAGCGAGTGCCGAAAAGAGCCGTTCTTCGAACTCGTCGCGGCTGATCCCGTCGGATGGACCGATGCCGTTCATGTGATCGACCGAGAGTTGGCCGCCACCCATACGCGCGTGCCCGCCCGCGCTTGCCATCGGAATGTCACTGATGGCGTGGCGGAGCGTCTCACCCATGTGAACCCGATCGTCACGCGACCGGCCGGAGAGATGAAGCGTCCCGTCGTGTTCGCCGTAGACGACGACCGCCGTGACACCCTCGAGGTGCATGAGTTCGTCTGCGGCCTGTGGGATCGCGTCGACGTTGCTGATCTCGCCGACGTCGCAGACAGCGAAGGGGCCTTCGACCCGCTTTTCGGTGATCGCCGTTGCCTTGACCTGTAACACGTCATCGCTGACTTGCGGGTTGGCGATCCGATCGAGCAGGTCCTCGTCGATTCCGGGGAACAAGGCTGCGGCGGCGTCGAACTCCGCCCGCGAGCAGCCGTTCGTCAGGTGGTTCGTATCGGACTGGATCCCATAGAGAAGACCTGTCGCAAGCTCCGGCGATACCGCAAGCGAGCTCGAGTCGTCCGCTGCATCCATCGTCGCGCCGATGTCGTGGAGATATTCGACGAGGATCGTCGACGCCGCCCCGTACGCCGTTCGGACGTCGGTGAACTTCGTACCGGCTCCGTTCCCGGGGTGGTGATCGACGACAGCGATCGGCTCGACGGACTGGGCACCACTAAAGCCTCGCGGCGTGTTGTGATCGACCAGGACCACCGCGTCCGACGCGAGCTGGGAACTGGCTTCGATGGACTCGAGCTCGAGCCCGAGGACGGTCCGGAACGCCCGGTTCTCTTGATGGCGGATCTCGCCTGCATACTGTAACGTCGTGGTCGTGTCGACCGATTCGGCGATCCGCTCGACGCCCATGGCACACGACATGGCGTCGGGATCGGGATTTGGATGCATCAACACGGACACGTCGTCGTAGTTTGCCAATAGGCGCTGGAACCGGGCCCCTGGCGGTCGTCGAAACCAGCGAACGAGCCACCAGACACCGAGGACGAGCGCGACGACGACGAGAACCAGCAGCGACAGTAGGAGCGGCTCGAGCGAACGGACCGAGTCGCTGACCGACTCGACCACCAGCGGGTTCGTCCCGACTGCCGTCGTGGCCGTCGAGACGCTCCAAGCGCTCATATCGCCATGTCAAATCGAACCACCAAGAGTGTTCCCCCGGTACCCCGTGTTCGGCGGCTACCGATCGCTGGTGGCGGCGGCCCGATAGCGCTCGATCGCGTCACGGTACCCCTCACGGAAGGTCGGATAGGCGAACTCGTAGCCCAGTTCGCGAAGCTTCTCGTTCGAACAGCGCTTGCTCGTCAGGATGCGGCGTCGGCCTGCCTCGGAGAGGTCGTCGTCCGCGAGCCGGTCGGCTTTCGTCCGCTTCGGCGGCTGCTCGACGCCACACTCGTCGGCCAGCCAGTCCGCGAACGCCCACTTCTCGGCGGGCTCGTCGTCGACCACTTGGACGACCTCGCCGCAAGCGAGGGCTTCCTCGAGCACGTACCGGACCGCGCCGGCGGCGTCGTCCCGATGGACCATGTTCAGATAGCCCGCCGTTACAGGGCCCTCGAGATAGCGCTCGAGCCGATACCGGCCGGGGCCGTAGAGGCCGGCAAAGCGGGCGACAGTCCCCTCGAACCCGTATTGTTCGGGTAACTCGAGGGCGAGCCGTTCGGCCTCGGCGAGGACCGCGGTCTTGTCGGTCGTCGGCTCGAGGGGGGTCGTCTCGTCGACCCAGTCGCCGTCGTGGTCGCCGTGGACGCCCGTCGAGGAGGTGTAGACGAGCCGGTCGGGCGCGTGCTCGCGCTCGCCGAAGGCTTCGATCGCCGTGTGCAACCCCTCGACGTATACGTTGCGGGCGGCTTCGGCTCCCCGGCCGCCGCTGCTCGCCGCGAAGACGATCGCGTCGACGTTCGGGACAGCCGCGAGCGCCTCGCGGTCGGTGACGTCGGCCTGGACGGCGTCGAAGCCAGCGTCTTCGATCCGTGCAACGCCCTCATCTGATCGGCGGACGCCGATTGGGTCGTGATCTCGCGCCGCGAGCTGTCGACCCAGTTCGAGGCCGACGTACCCACAGCCGAGAATGGCAACGCGCATACGCGAGTTCGTGCCCGAATCAGCATAGGTTCACCGCTCGTGGCGATCACTCGACAGTGACCTCGAGCGCGTGTGGGTGCCACGCGTTCTCGGCGTAGCCGCCCTCGTTCCACGGGTAGTCGTCGCCGTCTTCATCCGCGTCAGCGATCCGTGCCGGCTGGCGGCGGCCGCGTTCGTCGGTCGCGCGCGAGGCGAGCGTGTACGTGCCGGGTGCGGGCTCCCAGCGGTACCGAAACAGCCGCCACGCACAGTCGTAGTCCGGCCCGAACCAGTCCGCATCCTGCCAGCTGTCGCCACCGTCGGTCGAGACCTCGATCCCCGTCACCGCGTCGTCGCCGGCCCAGGCGACGCCGACGATCTCGACCGTACCGTCGGCATCCGGGGTGACGGTCGCGCCGTCGTCCGGCTGGCCGATCGTGGACTTGACGTTCTCGTCGAACGTGTAGGGATGGTCGATCTCGTCTGACTCGAGCTGGTCCCAGGTGTCGAACGTCGAAACTGTTGCGTTCGAGTTAGGCTCGACGCCCTCGGGATGGATGCGGTAGGACGATTGTTGCCACTGAGTGAAGTCCTCGCCGTCGCGGTCGGCCCACTCCGGGCCGTGGACCATCGTCTCCGTGACGTGCAACTCGGTGAGCCACTTGACGCTGTTGACGCCGTACCAGCCGGGGACGAGCAACCGAACCGGATGGCCGTGCTCGGGCGGCAACGGCTCGCCGTTTATTTCGTAGGCGAGGATGCAGTCCTCGAGGACCTTGGCCATCGGGATCGAGCGAGCGAACCGGTCGTTTTCGTCCTCGACTTCGGGGTGGTCGCCGCCGACTGCGGTGAGCCACATCCCGTCGTCGGTCGTCGCGCCGTAGTTGGCCAGAATCGACGTCAGCGGCACACCGGTCCAGATGGCAGTGCTGACGGCCCCGTACTCCCACTGGACGCTGCCGGTTTCGGGATCGAAGTAACCGCGGCCGTTACCGGCACACTCCATTGTGTGTGCGACCGCGACCGTTGGGTAGTCCTCGCGAAGATCGTCCATCCCCAGCGTGCCCTCCCGGTCGACTGCGCCGGCGAGGTCGACCGCCCAGTCGGCGGCGTCGGGATCGAGCGTCTCGTTGCGGTGACAGACGTAATGGTCCTCGATCGGCGTGAGCCAGTTCGCGTACGTCTCCCGATCAGCGGCACCCACGACCCGATACCGGTCCTCGAGATCGGTGACGGCTTCGGTGCCGGGTTTGCGCTCGAGAATCGCGTCAGTTTCCTGTTGCCGATTCTCGCTGCGCTCCGAGTTCGACATACGGGCCACACATCACCGAGTGCGATAAATCACGGGGCGTGGCAACACTCACCGAGACCAATCTGGAACACAACTGTGAGCGGAGCCGCGTCTACGGCGCACCGTCTGCGATCACGTATTGCACATGGACGAACTCCTCGAACGACATCGGCGCTCGCCCCTCGATCTTCTGCTGGATCTCCTTTGCCTCGAGGTCGATGTCGATGTAGCTCTCGAGCGCCTCGACGTCGAGGACCGCCGTCGACATGCCCAACAGCAAGTGCTCGAGCGCCATTGTCACGATCGTCTCCGGGTCCGGTTCGCCCTCGGCGAGTGACTGGATCTCGGCGGCTTCCTCGAGCGTCAGATCGGGCGAGTCGCCGGCTGCAAGCGCCTCGAGCGTGTCTTCGTCGAGGTCGGTGTCGGCCGCGACGGCTGCAGGGCCATACTGGTCGACGATCGTTGCGAGGTCGTCCTCGTACTCGGCCCGCAACGCGGCGGGCGAGTCGGGAACAGTCATCCGCTGTTCGTAGAACATATCCGAACGGACGGGGATACAGCAGAAAGGTATTGTGACCTCTCCCGATCGTTGTGGGGAGTTACTGTGCAACCAGTCGGCTCACCAAGTGTATCAACTCACCGGAACGTTAAACAGGCTGCTTACATATGGAAGTGGTATGAAAGTCGCCCTCCTCGGAGTCGGTCAGGCCGGTGGGAAGATTACTGAACGGCTTGCCCGGTTCGACGCAGACATGGGATTTGGAGCCGTTCAGGGCGCGTTGGCCGTCAATTCTGCGAAACCCGACCTCAAGTCGCTCGAGTTCGTCGACACCCAGCTGATCGGTGCCGACCGCGTCAACGGCCATGGCGTCGGTGGTGACAACGAACTCGGTACCGAGGTTATGCAGTCGGACATCCAGCAGGTCCTCGGCGCACTCGACGGCCGTGTCACTTCGAAAGCGGAGGCAATCTTCGTTGTCGCCGGTCTCGGCGGCGGCACCGGTAGCGGTGGTGCGCCCGTACTCGTCCACCATCTCCAGCAGGTCTACGATGTCCCCGTCTACGCGCTCGGTGTCTTACCGGGACGCAACGAAGGGGCGCTCTATCAGGCCAACGCCGGTCGGTCACTGAAGACCCTGCTGCGAGAAGCCGACGCGACGCTATTGATCGACAACGACGCCTGGCACGAACAGGGCGAGAGCGTCGAAGGGGCCTTCGAGACGATCAACGATCGGATCGCCCGGCGGGTCGGCCTGCTGTTCGCATCCGGTGAGGCCGTCGAAGGCGTCGGCGAGAGTGTGGTTGACTCGAGCGAAGTCATCAACACGCTGCGTGCAGGCGGCGTCGCGGCGCTTGGCTACGCGAGCGAAGTCGCAAGCGAGGACAGCGCCGAGAACATCAGAACGACGATGAGCGTCTCCCGACAGGCGCTGCTGACGGGGACGAGCCTGCCGGATGCGACGACCGCGGAGGCGGCACTGCTCGTCATTGCGGGCCAGTCCGACGCGATTCCGCGCAAGGGCGTCGAGCGGGCTCGGCGCTGGCTCGAGGACGAGACCGGGAGTATGCAGGTCCGCGGCGGCGACTTCCCGCTTGACAGCGACCGCCTCGGCGCGCTGGTCTTACTCGGCGGGGCGGAACGGTCCGATCGGATCGAGGCGTTCATGGACCGTGCCCGGGAGGCAAAACAGGCTCAGGAAACCGAATCGACCGACCACGCGGACGCGTTCGCCGACGACCGGCTCGAGAACCTCTTTTAACGAACCGCGCTTTCGTCACCACGTGAACTGACGGCGACCCGACCGAGCCCGATCGGCTCCTTCGTACCCAGTTTTGTTTATAAGTCACTCGCGAGCCGTGGTATGGCCCAACATGGGGGAACGACGCCCCTGCTAACGGTTTTCAGGGGTTGTGTGACCGGTACATTTAAATTATAGGCGACAGTACTGTCTGTCACCAGAACGCCACCGGGGCGCGTATCGCTCGACGATCGATGACAGGAAATCTTATTCACCGAGGTTTCGCAGATCGTGAGCAGCCGCTTCGACCAGTTGATCGAGAGTTAGTGAGTCATTCGCCGAGCCGTCGGCGAGCGCTTACACAGTCGGTCGACTGGTTCCCCGGTGCGGGTATGGCACAGAGGTTTGACTAACATGGTAGACGAATCGAAAAACATCGAACTGACAGAGGACGACCTCGAAAACAAATCGAAAGGACAGCTCATCAAGATGGCCGGCCAGCTGCGAGACCGGCGAAACGAGCTGAACCAGATGGCTTCCGAGCGCGCATCCAAGCGCGACGACCTGAACGCGAAGACTCGCGAGAAGGTCGACAAAGCCCAAGAGCACCGCGAGAAACGCGACGAGCTCAACGAGCAGGTCCAGGAGCACAAGGAAAGCCGCAACGAGCTCAACGCCGAAGCCAACGAGCTGTTCGACAAGGTCGAGCAGCTCAAGTCGGACATGGAACTCGACGAGGGCAAGGACTTAGAGGAGCTCGAAGAAGAGATCGAGCAACTCGAGTTTAAACAGCAGACCGAGGTTCTCTCGAGTGAAGACGAAAAAGAGCTGATCGAGAAGATCGAGTCCAAGCGCGAGGAGTACGAAGAGCGCAAGCAGAAACTCGACCAAAACGAGGATCTCGAGGAGCTCGTCGAGGAAGCCGAGGAAGTCCGATCAGAAGCCTCCCAGCACCACCAGAAGGTGACGGAGCTGGCGGACAAGGCACAGGAACATCACAATCAGATGATCGAGGCCTACCGCGAGGCCGACGACATCCGTGATGAGGCCGACGAGATGCACGAGAAGTTCGTCGAGGCCCAGGAAGCCGCCGACCGCCACCACGAGGACTTCGTCCGCGTCCAGAAGCGCCTGCGCGAACTGGACAAGAAAGAGGAAGAAGAGCGCAAGTCCGAGCGCGACAAGAAGAAAGAAGAGGCCAAAGAAGAGGCCGAGGAAATCTATCAGAAGTTCAAGGAAGGCGAGACCCTCGACACCGAGGACCTGATGAAGCTCCAGAAGACGGGGCTGCTCTAGATCGATCCCGTCTACCTCGATTTTCTCCCGATTTTCGGGGTTTGAACGCGGTCGTATCGCTGTTTTCTGCGTCGCCACATCGAGAGCGGATGCCAGTTGCGCGTCCGACTCCCTGACGACCACTGCGTCTCGTGTGCCGGCCACGCTCGAGTCCGTCGCACGAGACTGCATGCCAATATGGTTGTAGCCTGTTACTATTCGAACGATCGGCAGGGGGTAGCAATGGCTTACGATGGAACGACCGATGGTCGACAGCCCGAATCGGGGTGGCTCAGGGCTCGAGTGAGGCGACGATCGCAGACGAGCCCTGCTGGTGAGGAGTGGACACGCGAGTATCTGTAGTCGGTACCTATGACCGTCCAGTCGGGACTCGTTCGGTGGCGACCGCGATGGGATGTAGTATTCGATCTATAACAATGGAAGAGGGGCCCACAGCCATCGCCTATGGAACGACACAGGGACGACGCGGGCGTGGTCGTGCCGGGGATCGACGCGCCGAGTACCGTCGCGTGTCTCCGCTCGCTTCGACCGCGCGGTATCCGCACGATCGTCGGCTCGGAGTCGCGGTCGACGCCGGCGGCCACGTCTGCCTATCGCGACGAGTTCGTCGGACTGCCGGACCCGGAGACGGACCTCGCTGCATACGGTGACGCTTTGCTCTCGCTGGCCGAGCGGCCGGACGTCGAGACGATCATCCCGGTTCGCGAGGAGGATATCTACGTGCTTGCCGAGCGAAAAGACGCGTTTGCGGACGTAATCGCGACGCCGTGGCCGGACTTCGAGACGCTTCGACGCGTCCAAGACCGCGTCGACCTCTTTGCAGCCGCCGATGCGGCTGGGGTTGCCGCTCCCGAGACCGCGCTGCTCGATCAGTGGGACGACTGGGACCGGGAGACGATCGTCAAACCACGATACACCGTCGCATCCTCCACCTATCTCGGCGCGCGGTTCGACGACGCGGAGATCGGCTCGACGGAGTACCAGCGACCGGGTACTCAGCCGGATCCTCAGGCTGCTCTCGAGCGGCGCGGCCACGTTCCGCTCGTCCAGGAACGAATCCCTGACTCACGGGAGTTCGGCTTTTTTGCACTTTATGAGCACGGCGATGCGGTCGCGACCTTCCAGCACTGTCAGCGTCGGGGCTGGAAGTACTGTGGTGGCCCCAGCGCTTACCGCGAGTCGGTCCACATCCCCGACCTCGAGACTGCCGGACGCGCCCTGCTCGACGAACTCGAGTGGCACGGGCTCGCGATGGTCGAGTTCCTGCGCGATCCGGCCGACGGTGAGTTCAAGCTGATGGAGATCAATCCGCGATTCTGGTCGTCGCTGCCGTTTTCAGTTCGTGTCGGCGCGGATTTCCCCTACTACTACTGGCAGCTGGCAACCGACGGACAGCTCACGTCGGAGCCGACCTACGATGTTGGGGTGGGCGGGCACCTCTTGCGAGGGGAACTCAGTTACCTCCATAGCGTCGCGACCGAGGAGTACCCGCTCGTCGAGCGGCCGTCGCTCGGCACGGCTGCACGCGAGGTCGCCACGTCACTGGTGTCCCACCCACGGTTCGATTACGCGGTGCTCGACGATCCGGTGCCGTTCTTCCAGGACGGCGTCAACCTCGTGCAAGCGTGGCTCGACGGCCGATCCGACGGCGGCATACCGGATCAGACCGAAACCAGTCTCGAGCCCGAGTCGACGGACGACGGAGTGGAGCCGACGGAGACGAAGCCGGGGGCTGACGAGGAGTCGACACGGTCGGCCCAGACCGACGGCGGCCGGTCGCCGGACTCGTAGGCGATCGCACTGATCGATATGGGGTCGTCTGCGTGTCTAACCGCCAACGCTTAACGGGAACCGCACCCAGCTATCGGTATGACTCGAGGTGACTGCTGTGGTCAGTAGTGAGGGTATCGGGCGACTCGCGGTCGTCGTCGGTGGCGGCCTCGCGTTCGTGATTATCGGCGTCGTCCTGTTTATCATCTTCCCGGCGACGCTGACGGATCTGCTGGGCGTGATACTCGCGCTCGCCGTCGCACTCGTCGGCATCCGGCTTGCGGGCAACGCTGCCAGTTCGCTGTTTCCGGACTACGATGTCGCCGAGGTCGCCGTCGAGGGACCGATCAGCCGGGACGGCGGTGGCGGCCGCCTTCCCACGACACCGGGTGCGACGCCGGCCGACGACATCGTCGAGCAGATCGACCGCGCGAACGACGACGACAACGTCCGGGCGCTGTTGTTGAAATTAAATACGCCCGGTGGTGAGGTCGTCCCGAGCGACGACATTCGACTCGCAGCCCAGCGCTTCGACGGGCCGACGATTGCCTACGCGACCGATGTCTGTGCCAGTGGCGGCTACTGGATCGCCAGCGGCTGTGACGAACTCTGGGCCCGCGAGGGCTCGATCGTCGGCTCGATCGGTGTCATCGGGTCACGGATCAATGCGAGCGATCTCGCCGAAAAGGTTGGTCTCTCCTATGAACGCTTTGCCGCCGGTGAGTACAAAGACGCCGGCACGGCGCTCAAGGAGATGGACGACGACGAACGCGAGTACCTTCAGGGGTTGATCGACGACTACTACGATACCTTCGTCGAACGGGTCAGCGACGGCCGCGACTTGGAGCCGGGATTTGTCCGCGACACCGAGGCCCGGATCTACCTTGGTGAGCAGGCCTACGACATGGACCTCGTCGATCACCTCGGCACCCGCCGGGAGATCGAGGACGAACTGGCCGACCGACTCGACACCGACGAGGTGACCGTCGAGGAGTTCGAACCCGAGCGGCCACTGATGACTCGCGTCGGCGCGGGTGCCCAGCAAGTCGCGTACGCCTTCGGCGCTGGGCTCGCCGGCCTCGGCGATGGCCGCGGGTTCCGGCTGCGTAGCTAATCACGGAGCGATGTTCTCGAGGCGGCTGGCACGGGGTCCCCCGTGACAGGTTGGCTCGAACGAGTAAGTGGTTTTATCGTTGCACGGAATGCATCGCCTATCGTGACAACGCTGGTCGTCTGCCTCGACCGAACCGACGACGTGGGCCGCAAAACCGGTCTCCACTCGCCAGTCGTCGGCTGGGAGGCAGTCCGCGCGCTCGTGACTGACGTCGGCCTCGCGGATCCGGAGGACTCGAGTGTCAACACGCTTCTCGAGTCGCTTCGAGTCGCACAGGACTTACGCGACGAAAACGAGGAGGTCGTCGTTGCGGTCGTCTCGGGGGATCACGAGTCGATGGTGTCGGCAGATCGAGCGGTCGCCGCACAACTCGACGATCTCATCGCCGACTACGACCCCGATTCGGCGGTCGTAGTGACCGACAGCGCCGAGGACGAACGGCTGATCCCGATCGTCGAGAGCCGCGTCCGGGTCGATTCCGTCGACCGGGTCGTCGTCCGCCAGGCCCGGGACATCGAATCGACGTACTACCTGCTCAAACAGTTCCTCGCCGACGAGGAACTCCGCCAGACCGTCCTCGTCCCGATCGGGCTGACGATGCTCGTCTTTCCGTTGCTTGCGACCACCGTCGGTCCCGCGAAGGGAGCGGCCGCGATTACGACCGTCATCGGCCTCTTCTTGCTCTACAAGGGGTTCAACATCGACGAACTCCTGACCCGCTTTGCCCACCAGACGCGAGAATCGCTGTACTCTGGCCAGGTGTCCGTCGTTACCTACGTGGTCGCGGCCGGCTTGACCTTTGTCGGCCTGTTTGCCGGCGCACTCGGCGTCTCGAGCCTCGGTGACACGCCCGGTGTGGTGCTTCCGGCGACACGGTTTGCCTTCGATAGCATCCCCTGGCTAGCGATGGCTGCGCTGACCGCAAGCGCCGGTCGGCTGCTCGACGAAGTGATCGGCGATGAACCGGTTCGACGGTCCTTCCTCAACCTGCCGTTTATCGTCGTCGCCGTCGGGCTGGTAATTCGTGGTTTCTCTGCATACTTCCTCGAGCAACAAGGCGTGATCGAGCCGTTCGTCGTTTCGGCGTACGAATTCGGCGTCTTCTCGAACGAGCGGTTCGTGATGGTCGCCGGCGAACGACTCGCGCTGTTTGTCGTCTCGGCGCTCGTCGTCAGCCTCGTCGGCGCGCAGGTCGCGTCGTCGCTGAGTGAGTCACACGGCGGCGATCGAACCGATGGCGGGGCCGACGCGACGACCGACGCGGGAACTAGCGCACGTTCTGATCGGTCCGATCCCGAACTCACGGACGGCGGTGCGAATACGGCTGCAGATCCCGACCGCGATCGCTAATACTGTCGGCCAAAACGGATCACACATCGATCGAACGTGAGACACGATCGAGCGTTCATTGACTGTTGTCCGACAGTATACCAACCCGAACTCGGTATCCCTTTACCCATCCCTGCCGATCACCTCACATGAGCGACGCAGACGGCGCGTGGGTGAGTCTCTTTTCGGGTGGCAAGGACTCAGCGTGGGCGCTGTACCAGGCCATCGAGCGCGGCTTCCCGGTCGAACGGCTCGTCACCGTCCACCCTGCGGGTGACTCGTATATGTATCACGTCCCTGCAACCGACCTGGCCGCGCTGGCGGCCGAAAGCATCGGGATCGAACTCGTCGATGTCGAACCCGACGATTTCGGGGCCGACGCGGTGACCGACTCGAGTGCACAGGGCGACGACGAACTCGAGCCACTCGAGGCCGCCCTCGAGGAACTCGACTGTGACCTCCCGGGCGGTATCGCCGGTGTTACGGCTGGGGCCGTCGAGAGCGAGTACCAGACGAATCGCATTCAGGGGATGTGCGACCGACTGGGCTGTGAGCTGTTCGCCCCGCTGTGGCAGGAAGACCCCCACGAGTTGGCCGACGCGATGCTCGAGGCGGGCTTCGAAATCATGATCATCCAGGTCGCAGCTCATGGCCTCGACGAGTCGTGGCTCGGTCGAACGCTCGACCGGGAGGCACTCACCGAACTCGAGGCGCTCAACGAGGAGTACGGCGTCCATATTCTGGGCGAGGGCGGCGAGTTCGAGACGCTGGTTGTGGATGGACCGCATATGGATCGGCGGATCGACCTCGAGTACGAGACGGAGTGGGACGGAACCCGCGGGCGGTTGCGGATTACGGACGCACAGCTGGAATAAGCGAACGTCTCCCGCGAGTGAACGGATGCGCGGTTGGAGTAGCGGAGTGGAGTTGGCCTGTTTACTGACTGATCCCGTAGCGAGTCTCGAGCGGGGCGCGCTCGTGTCTGGCAAGAAATACGTGGAGCGCGATCGCGACGGCGAACAGTCCGAAATTCCAGACCGGCGAGTTGTAGTAGATCACGTCGATGATCACTGGTTTCGCGTACAGCGGCCAGAACGGCTCGAGCGGGGCGGCGATGTCGGGAGCCGAGAGGAGGTCCGCGAAGATGTGGCTGATTCCACCGAGGGCGAGCCCACCAGTCGCGAAGACGAAGACGACCTCGCTCGTGATGTCGGTGCTTCGGATCCAGCGGGTAGCGTTAATCCGGGGAGTGAGCCACTTCGAGGCACCTGCGCCGACGAGGACGCTTGCCAGCGCCACGAACAGCAGGGTGTGAGTGATGCCGTGGTGGGTGATCGGGAGGACCTGCTGCAAGACGAGGTCGGTGTCCGGGAGCATCGCAGTCGCCAGCGCAAAGCCAGTAAACCCCAGCGCACCGCGTTGGCCCCAGACGAGCCACGCCGGAGCGGCAAACAACAGGGCCATTCCGAGGTGGCCGGTGACGTCGACCATATGAGTGGACGGTTATCGGAACCGCCGGACGAGCCGGAGGAGCACTGACACTGCTGTCCCGAGGCCGGGAATGCGAGACGAGAGCGCGGCCGCACCGAGCAACAGGAGACCGCTCTTTGGTCGTCCGCGCCGAAACGCCAGCGCGCTGTCGATCAGTGTCGAGACGATGCTCAGCTTGTTCGCCGTCCGTGAGTTGACGTTCGTCATCGTTCTGTTCGCCGAGATTGGCACGTCACGGGTAAGTACGACACCGCTGCAACAGCAGGCTCACAGGACTTCGCTCTCACACTGATCAAAAACTCTCGAGCAAAACCGCTCGCTCATTTCATTCGCTCACGGGAACACCGTGCTCGATTACCGCACTAATCGTGCTTGAACGAGCGCTGACCCGTAAACGCCATCGCGGCATCGACCTTTTTCGAGGAGGGGTTCGCGAACGACGTGAGCGAACCCCTCCTCGAAAAATCTCGACCAAAAAAGCCGCTCGCTCATTTCATTCGCTCACGGGAGCGCCGTGCTCGATTACCGCACTAATCGTGCTTGAACGAGCGCTGACCCGTAAACGCCATCGCCATGTCGTGTTCGTCTGCAGCCTCGATCACATCCTCGTCGTTGACCGAGCCGCCGGGCTGGACGACTGCCTCGATGCCCGCCTTCGCGGCCTCTTCGATGCCGTCCGGGAACGGGAAGAACGCGTCCGAGGCCATGACCGCGCCCTCGGCGTCTTTGCCTTCCGCGTGCTCGTCGGCTTTCATCGCTGCCAGCCGAACCGCGTCGACGCGGGAGACCTGTCCCATCCCGACGCCGACCGTCTCGGTGCCGTCCGCGAAGAGGATCCCGTTCGATTTCACGTGCTTGAGCGTTTGCCACGCGAAGACCATCGACTCGAGTTCCTCCTCGGTGGGCTCGCGCTCGGTGACGACCTCGAGATCATCGACCGAAATCGACTGCAGGTCCCGTTCCTGGACCAGTCGGCCGCCGACGAGGTCCTTTTCCGTGAAGCGCTCGGTCTGCTCGCCGAGCGCTCGCGGCTCATCGCCGCTCGCATCCGAGGCGCTACGCGCCTCGCGGCCCACGTCGAGCACACGGAGGTTCTCCTTCTCGCAGAGTACCTCGAGTGCGTCGTCGGTGTAGCCGGGGGCGACGACGACCTCTTTGAACGAGTCGATGATCTGTTCGGCCGTTGCAGCGTCACACTCTCGATTGAGCGCGACGATACCGCCGAAGGCGCTCATCGGATCGGTCGAGAGGGCCTTCTCGTAGGCCTCGGCCAGCGAGTCCGCGGTCGCACAGCCTGCGGGGTTGGTGTGTTTGATGACCGCCGCCGCGGGCTCGTCGAACTCCTTGATGAGGTTGAGCGCGCCGTCGGCGTCGTTGTAGTTGTTGTAAGACAGGGCCTTCGCGCCCTCGTTCAGTTGGTCGGCGTGGACGACGCTCGCCTCATCGCAGGTGTAGTCGGCGTAGACGGCGGCGTCCTGGTGGGGGTTCTCGCCGTAGCGCAGCGTATCCGCGCGGTCGCTCGCGGTGAGCCGCCGGGCTGGCAGCCCCTCGGCGTCAGGTGCGGTCGGCGTATCGGCGTCGACCGTGACCTCGCCGGCCTCGAGATCGATCTCGAGTGCGTCCTCGGCGACCCACTTCACGGCGCGGGGATACGCACGGAATTCGCCCTCGTAGAGGACGCGTTCTTTCAGGGTGTCCTCGTCGTCGCCCTCGTAGACGGGGATCGGCTCCTGGGTGACGATCGGGCCCATGTCGACTTCGTCCTCGACGACTGCGCCGTCCTCGTCGGTCGCGTCGGTGACGACGTGGACCGTACAGCCGGTCACCGACACGCCGGCCTCGAGCGCGTCGCCCCAGGCGTCCATGCCGGGGAACGACGGCAGCAAGGCGGGGTGGACGTTCAGCGTCGTCGGTGCCTCGTCGAGGAACGTATCCGAGAGGATCCGCATGTAGCCGTCCAGACAGACGAGGTCGAACTCGTACTCGCTCAGTGCCTCGAGCACGGCCTCCTCGTGCTCGCGGCGGCTCATGTCCTCGGCGAGCGGGACGACTTCGGTGGGAATCCCGCGTTCGGCTGCGGCCTCGAGTACCGGTGCGTCTTCGGTGTTCGTCAGAATTACGGCGAACTCAGCTCCGCCCGGCTTTCGGTCGGCGATGTTCAACAGGTTGCGCCCTCGGTTGCCGGCCATCCCGGCGATTCGCGTCATGGTCGAACCCGCGCCCGCAAGCGGCAAAGTGGTTGCGGTCTCGAACACCGAGGTATCCACATTCGTGTATTATTCTGACTGTATTTCGCCCCCGATCCGCAGAGGTATGCACGCTCGTGGCATCGAGCGGCCACTGGTTTCGATACGCTTTTGCGACCCGCTGGACGAACGGCCACTATGACAGAGACCGACGCCCTGTATGCCGTTTCACCGCTGGACGGCCGATACGGTGGCCGGACCGCACCGTTGTCGCCGTACGCGAGCGAGGCTGCACTCATGCGCGCCCGCGTTCGCGTCGAAGTCGAGTACCTGATCGCACTGGCCGACTGCGAGGCGACGCCGCTGGAACTCGACTTAGAGGAACGCGAACACCTCCGCGGGCTCTACAACCACTTCGCCGAGGAGGACGCTCGCCTGATCAAGAAACTCGAGACAGAGGGCCACGCCGATTTCGAGGCGACCAACCACGACGTCAAGGCTGTCGAGTACTTCGTCCGCCACCGACTGCCCGAAAACAGCGATGCATCCGCCTGGATCCACTTCGGACTGACCAGCGAGGACGTGAACAACCTCGCCCACCGGCTGCTCATCCGCGACGCCGTCGACGAGGTGCTCCTCCCCGAACTCTACGACGTCCAGAACACGCTTGCCGAGATGGCCCGCGAGTACCGCGATCTTCCGATGCTGGCGCGTACCCACGGCCAGCCCGCGACGCCGACGACCTTCGGCAAGGAAATGGCCGTCTATGCCTCCCGACTCGGCCGCGCCACGGGCCGAATTCGACAGGCGACCGACGAACTGAGTGGCAAACTCGGCGGTGCATCGGGCACCTACGCGGCCCACGTCGCCGCTTACCCCGACGTCGACTGGCAGGCTTTCGCACAAGAGTTCGTCGAGGGCCTGGGCCTTGAGTTCGAGGAGCTTACGACGCAGGTCAACCCTTGTGACGATCTCGCGGCCGTCTTCGACGCGTTCCGCGGAGCCAACGACGTCCTGCTCGATCTGGATCTGGATATGTGGCTCTACGTCTCCGATCGCTATCTCGGTCAGGAGGCCGTCGAGGGCGAGACGGGCTCGTCGACGATGCCCCACAAGGTCAACCCGATTGACTTCGAGAACAGCGAGGGTAACCTCTCGAAGGCCAACTCCGATCTGACCTTCCTCGCGGACTACGTCACTACCTCCCGGCTCCAGCGCGACCTCTCCGATTCGACCGTCAAGCGTAACATCGGTGGTGCCTTCGCCCACTGTCTGATCGGCTACGGCAAAACCGCCGCCGGCCTCTCGAAGGTCGTGCCGAACGAACACGTGATGCGCGACGAGCTCGAGTCGACTCCCGAGATCATCGGCGAGGCCGTCCAGACGATCCTCCGGCGCGAGGGTCAGGCCGACGCCTACGAGCGTGTCAAGGCCGTCACCCGCGGCAAGGACGTTACGATCGAGGACTTCCGCGAGATGTTCGACGACCTCGACGTCGACGAGGACGCCCGCAAAGAACTCCACGCGCTGACGCCGGCAGGGTACACCGGCGTCGCGAGCGAACTCGTCGACGACCTCGAGTAACCGCGAGCGCGTTTTCCGTCAGTTCCGATCACCAGTCCCACCCCCAGTCTCAGTTCCGGAATCCGGTTCCGGGACCGTGACAATATTAATCGGTCTTATTCGAGGGAGTGTATGGAGTATCTTCTCTGGGTGATCGTCGCGCTCGTTGCCTACGGCCTGATGGCACCGCTGACGAGCGTCGTGACGACCGACGTGCCACCCGCGGTTGCGCTCTTTCTCTCGACGACGATCTTTCTCTGCCTGACGGCGGTCGTCCTCGTCGTCACGGGAACCGGCAGTCTCTCGGACGTCACCAGCCCCTCGGCGGGGATCGTCTACGTCGCCGGCCTGTTCCTCTCCGCCGGCATCCTCGCGTACTACCAGGCGCTCGAGCGCGGGCCGGTCAGCGTCGTCGTGCCGATCTACGGGCTCTTTATCGTCGGGAGTTCGATCATCGGGATCGTCTTTCTCGGCGAGGACCTGACCGCGACCCGCGCGGCCGGCATCGTCGTCGCGGCGGCCGCGATTTACCTCGCTGCAGGAGGTGAGGAGTGATGCGTCGCTATCTCTCCCTCTCGCTGTTCGCCTGTCTGTCCTACAGTTTGGTCGCGCCGTTGCTCTCGATCGCGATGCTCGAGTTACCCAGCACGCTGGCGGTGTTCCTCTCGAACTCGGTGATGTTTCTCACGGTCGGCCTCGTGATCCGCGCTCGCGGCCTGTCGGTGGGGCCGTATCTCCGCCACCCGCGTACCCCCTACATCCTCGCGATGGGCGTCCTGCTGACGATCGGGCTGTTGACCTACTACCGGGCGCTCGCGCTCGGGCCGGTCAGTATTGTCGTCCCGATCTACGGGCTGTTCATCGTCGTCAGTTCGCTGGTCGGAATCCTCGCCTTCGAGGAGACCGTCACGCCGCGCAAAATTGCCGCCATTGCGCTGAGCGTGCTGGCAATCGCGCTGATGTCCCTGTGATCCTCGTCGCGGTCGGCCCAATCACTCCGTCGTATCGACGCCAGCGGCGTCATTGATCGGGCACTTCTGGGTCGTTCCGGTCACTAGCAAGATCGCGCCGATGAGGAGCGCGATGACCGCGGTCACGATTCCGACGGCCCAGTAGCCCATCAGCGCGGCGATACCCGCTAACACAGCGATCGCGCCAATGACGAGCCGTCCGGTCCGATCGATTCCGCCGACGTTCTTTTGCATGGCATTCACCCACACTAAATTAGGTTCCAGTTGACAAAATCGTTCGGTGTACCACGCGAGCGGTACGTCTCGGCGAGAAACAGGTCGCGATCGGATACCGAAGGGGCCGTCCGTCTGCTCCGGTTACGCGACCAACGCCGCGAGCGTCTCCTCGAGCGCCTGCGCCGCCTCGCGGACGGCCGCGACCTGCACGTACTCTCGCGGGGCGTGGGCGACCGCGCCCTCGTCGTCGGCGAGGACGCCGGGGCCGAAGACGACCGTTGGAGCGTCCGCCGCAAAATACGAGGCCTCTGTGGCCGCGGTGAACGGGCGCACGTCACCGCCGGCCGCGTCTGCGAGCGTCCGAACGACCGCCGCGTCAGGGTCGGTGTCCCAGGCCTCGAGAAACGGCGTTGGCCGGTCGGTAAAGCGAAACTCGAGACCGACATCGTCGGGAACCGCGGCCCGCAGATGCGCTGTCAGCGCCTCGTGGAACTCGTCGGCGGTCTCGGGCGGGACGCTCCGCCTGTCGACCGTCAGCGCACAGTCGGCCGGCACCTGATTGGTCGCCTCGCCGCCCTCGACGACGGTCGGGGTCAGCGTCGCCGCGCCGAGTTGCGGGTGGGTCGGCGGTGCATCGTCGCGCTCACCGAAGGTGCGGATCGCCGCGAGAGCGTCCTCAAGCGCCGCGACCGCGTTGATACCGGTGTCGGGTTCGGCGGCGTGGGCGTTGGCCCCCGAGAGGTGGATCGTTCCCTGAAACCGCCCTTTCGCAGCCGTACAGACATCGAGGTCGGTGGGTTCGCCGACGATCATTGCGTCCGCGTCCCGCGTGGGCGCATCGTCGCCAGAGACCAGCGCGTAGGCCCCCGTCGAGAGCACCTCCTCGTCGGGGGTAATCGCGAGCGTGACGCGGCCATCCGTTGGCTCGACGGCGAAAAAGGCAGCGAGCAGCGCCGCGAGCGGCCCTTTCGCGTCACAGGAGCCACGGCCCCGGATCACGTCGCCCCCGTCCGCTTCGGGACCGTCCGCGTCGCGCTCGAAGGGCACGTGTGGGGACACCGTGTCGATGTGAGTGTTCAACACGACGTGCGTCTCGGCGTCACCGCTCGGCTGTCCGCGACTCGCCAGCACGTTCCCGGCGTCGTCGACGCGGGGCTCGACGCCGTGGGCCTCGAGCGTCTCACAGAGATACTCGCGCATCGGTCCGACATCCTCGTGGGACGGGTGCTGGACGGCGGCCTCAAGAAACCCGATGGGGTCGAAGGCGGCGCTCGCGGCCCCGTCAGCAGCGCTGTCGCCCGTCATGATTCGACCGGCGACTCGAGAGTCACTTCGCCGTCGAACTCGTGCTCGACTGGCCCGGCGAGTGTCGGCCGGCCGCGCTCGTTGAAGCTCACCTGCAGGTCACCGCCCGGCGGATGGACGTCGACCGGATCGGCATCGGTGAGCCCGAGTCGGCGCGCCACGACGGCGATGGCGACCGCGCCGGTGCCACAGGAGTCGGTTTCGCCCTCGACGCCGCGTTCGTAGGTGCGCTGGTCGAAGCCACCCTCGCCGTCGGGGCTGGCGATGGTGACGTTCGTCCCTTCCGGGAAGACGTCGGCGTGGCGTACCGGCGGCGCGACGGCCTCGAGGTCGACCTCGTCGACGTCGTCGACGAAACTCACGGCGTGGGTGACGCCGGTGTTGACGACCGAGACCTCGAGGCCCTCGATTTCCTCCTCGAGGACCGGCTCGTCGGCGTCGACCGGTACCTCCTCGGGGTCGAACGTGAGGTCGGTCATCTCGACGACGACGTTTTTGCCGTCGCGGTCAGCCCGCAGCGTGCCAGCCTGGGTGTCGATCATCACGCTGTCAGTCCCAGTTCGCTCCATGGCCCACTCGGCGGCACAGCGCGCGCCGTTGCCACACATCTCGGCTGTCTTGCCGTCGGGCTGGAACAGCGTCATGACGACGCGTGGTGGGTTGAAGTCTTCCTCGAGCGCGAGGAAGAGCACTCCGTCGGCACCGACGCCGTCGGTTCGGTCGCACTCGCGTTTGGCGAGTGCGCCCCGATTGGGAACGTGTTCGTTCGCGTGGATGATCAAAAAGTCGTTGCCGGTGCCGTGGTACTTCTGGAATGGAACAGTCATCGTGCTATCGTACTCGTTGGTTGTCGGTGTCGCTCGCCGCTGGGTGGTCGTCGGTCTTTCGATCCGCATCGGTGCCGCCGCACGTCTCGCGTTCAGGTCGGGTCACGTCGTCGACCGTCTCACGACGGCGAGCGAGCCGTGCATCGCCGTCCGCGAGGATGATCGATGCGGGCCGGGGTCGGGAGTTGTACTGGTTCGCCATCTCGTAGCCGTAGGCCCCCGCGTTGCCGATCGCGAGGACGTCGCCGCGTTCGGTTGCCGGCAGTTCGCGGTCAGCACAGAAAACGTCGCCGCTCTCACAGATCGGGCCGGCGACGGTCTGCGGGATCATCTCGCGCTCGTCGGCGTCCAAATCAGCCGTCAGGTTTCGGATCGGGTGGTAGGCGTCGTACATCGCCGGTCGAATCAGCGTCGTCATCCCCGCGTCGACGCCGACGACGGTCGTGTCGCGGGCCGCCTTGATGGTGTTCACGTCGGTCAGCAACACGCCCGCGTCCGCGACGAAGTAGCGGCCGGGTTCGATCGTCAATCGGGCGTCGATCTCACCGAGTGCCTCTCGCGTCGCGTCCGCGACTGACTCGAGGTCTAGCGGTTCCTCGTCCGTACGGTAGGGCACGCCGAAGCCCCCGCCGACATCGACGAACTCGAGATCGCCGACAACGTGACTCACTTTCCGTGCGAGATCACCCATCCGCGCGACGAACTCCCGGTGATCGTCGAGCTGGTCGCTCGAGACGCCCGAGCCGACGTGGGAGTGGATCCCGACGACGTCGAAGCCGCGACCGGCGGCGTCTGCGAGCACGTCGACGGCGCGCTCTGCGGGGACGCCGAACTTCGCCGCCGCGCCGGTCTGCACCTTCTCGTGGTGGCCGGCACCGATACCGGGGTTGACCCGCAGACAGAGCCGGCCGTCGTAGCCCCGGTCGGCGAGCCGGTCGATCGTGTCCTCGGAGCCGACGGTGACGGTTAGGTCGGGATGCTCCCGCCAGGTGTCGACGATCCAGTCGAGGTCCCGGGCCGGCGGGTTGACCGCCGTGTAGTGGACTTCGGAGCCGGACGCGCCGGCCTCGAGCGCTCGCTGGACCTCGCCAGCGGAGGCACACTCGAGGCCGGCCCCCTCCTCACGCAGCGTTGTGAGGACGTCGCCCAGCGCGTTCGCCTTCACCGCATACAGGATGTCGGCGTCGGGAAACGCGGCTGCGAGCCGCCGGTAGTTCTGGCGGACGCGCTCGAGATCGAGGACGTACAGCGGCGAGCCGTAGTCGTCGACGAGCGTCTGCAATTCGGCCGCATCCCACGCGGAGAGGCGGCGGACGGACGGTGAATCCCCAACGTCAGTCATTACCACGTTCAAGTGACCGCGAGGATTCAAGGGTTTGGGTTCTCGATCGCTGTTCGTGTTCCGTGAGCGACTAACGCTACTGCAACGGCCACGAAAGCCCCCAGTTCGCTCGAGTCGGTGGACTCGCTGTGCTCCTCGGTCAGTCGCAGTGCTCCTTCCCTGCGGTGCTTACGTCGTCCGCCTTCCTCGAGCGAACTGGCCCCTTTCAGTCCCATCCATATCGGCTGGCCAGTCGGGCTACAGCGGGTGGGACTGAAAGGGGCTTTTGCTCTCGACGAACCCGGACGATGCAAGGACCACAACGAGTGAACGAAGTGAACGAGTGAGAACCGCAGCGAGTCCCGGGAGTCGAGAGTAAAAGGGGCTTTCGTGGTGTTCTCGAGAATTTCGGGTCCGGAATCGAATACAGAGAAACGGAGTCCCGAAAATTGCGATACTGCCGAGACGACTACTCGCGCAGCGCGTCTTCGCGTTCGGTCGCCTCGAGCGTCTCCGTCTCCAGATCAGTCGCAACGACGGCTGGCTTGTACGCGCCGCCGTCGAAGAGGTCGTGGTCGCTGACTGAGGACTCGACGAAGCGAGTGAAGGCGCGGCGGTCGGCGGGCAGTTCGCCGTACAGCACTTCGTCCTCGACGAGGTCGTAGACCGGGATGCGGGGGGTCAACAGCGTGTTCTCGCCGACGACGCTGTTCTCGCCGACAACGAAGCCGCTGGTGACCCGACAGCCAGCGCCCAGCGAGACGTTGTCCTCGACGATGACCGGTGCGTCCTCGACCGGCTCGAGCACGCCGCCGATGAGGGTGTTCGCGCCGAGTTTGACGTTGTCGCCGATCTGCGCACAGGAGCCGACGGTGTCACAGGAGTCGACGAGGGTGCCGTCGCCGATGCGCGCGCCGATGTTGACGAAGGCGGGGCTCATCAGGATACAGTCGGAGCCGATGTTCGCACCGCGGCGGACGACGGTGCCGTCGGGCGTGTTGCGGCTGCCGCGGTCGCCGTACTCGCTCGAGTCCGCAAGCGGCAGGACGTCGTTGTACGTGACACCGCCATACTCGCGAGGCTCGGTCGCGCGCAGGCCGAAGTTGAGCAGAATGCCCTGCTTGACCCACTCGTTTGCCTCCCACTCGCCGCCCGATTTCTCGGCGGCGCGGATCTCGCCGGCCTCGAGCGCGTCGAGGAAGGCATCCAGCGTCGCGTACGCGTCTTCGCCGGCGGTTTCGGCGTCGATCTCGCCGTTTTGCTTGCGCTCCCACAGCTCGTCGATCTCGGTTTCGAGTGCACTCATTCGCTGATCACGTCCGCAAAGTCGTAGCTGCCTGCCTTCCGTCCTGCGATCCAGACCGCCGCGTCGACCGCGCCAGCGGCGAAGACGCCGCGATCCTCGGCGCGGTGGGTTAGTCGGACCTCTTCGTGGTTGCCCGCGAGGATGATCTCGTGTTCGCCCGTGATGTCGCCCGCCCGCAGCGCGTGGACGCCGATCTCGCCGGCTTCGCGTGGCGCATCGCCTTCGCGGCCGTGCGTGCGCTCGCCGAAATCGCCATTGGCTTCGATCTCGGAGAGCAGGCGGTTTGCGGTCCCACTCGGGGCATCGCGCTTGCCATTGTGGTGGGTTTCGACGAGTTCAACGTCGTAGCCGGGCAGGTTCTGGACCGCCTCGCCGACGACGTTGACCAGCGCTTGGACGCCGCGCGCGAAGTTCGGCGCGTGGAGGACGGGTGTGTCCTCGCTTGCTGCCTCGAGCGCTGCTCGTCCCGCGTCGTCGAAGCCGGTCGTCCCGGTGACGAAGGCAACGCCGGCGTCGGCACAGGTCTCGGCGTACTCGACGGCCGACTCTGGCCCGGTGAAGTCGATCACGACCGTCGGCTCGCGCTCGGCGACCAGAGAGTCGAACTCGGCTGCGGGCTCGATTTCGACGCCGTCGACGGTCTCGCCGTCCGGGTCTCGATTGACCGCGAATACGACCTCGCAGTCCTCGCGGCCCGTCGCGGCGGCAATTACTTCCTGGCCCATCCGGCCTGTCGCGCCGGTGATGCCGAGCCGAACCGTCATCGATCACCCTCCGCCGCGTCGGCGACCGCAGCCGAGTCTCGCTCTAAGTCGGCGAGGACGGCCTCGAGCCCCTCGCGGTACTCGTCTGCCAGCCGAGTCAGCGGCGAGCGCATGCGAGCGGGGCCGTAGCCGCGGATCTGCATGGCTTCCTTGACCGGGATCGGGTTGGTCTCGACGAAGAGTTCGCGGAACAGCGGGCCGAGTTCGTGGTGGAGCCCCCGGGCGCGCTCGTAGTCGCCGTCGAGTGCCGCGCCGACCATCGCACACGTGCGTTCGGGTTCGATGTTCGCGGCGACGCTGATCGTCCCGGTGCCACCGACGGAGATCGTCGGCAGTGTGAGTGCATCGTCGCCCGAAAGCACCGCGAAGTCCTCGTCAGTCGTCCGTTCTGCGATCTCACCGATCTGGCCCAGGTCGCCGCTGGCGGCCTTGAAGCCCGCGATGTTTTCGTGACTTGCGAGCTCGACGGCCGTGTCGGGTTCGATGTTGCGGCCCGTCCGCGAGGGGACGTTGTAGACGATCTGTGGGAGGTCGACCGCGTCCGCGATCGTCCGATAGTGGTCGATCAGCCCGCGCTGTTCGGGCTTGTTGTAGTACGGCGAGATCAGCAGGAGGCCGTCGGCACCGGCGTCCGCGGCGCGTTCGGAGAGCTCGAGTGCCTCACGTGTGTTGTTCGATCCCGTGCCCGCGATGACGGGCACGTCGTCGACGGCCTCGATGACTGCCTCGACGACGCGGACGTGTTCGTCGTGAGTCAGCGTCGCCGATTCGCCGGTCGAGCCGACGGGGACGAGCCCGTCGACGCCTGCTTCCTCGAGCCGCTGTGCGTCTTGCTGCAGTGTTTCGTAGTCGATCCGTTCGTCTTCGTCGAAGGGCGTACACATTGCGGGGTAGACGCCCGAAAGGTCGAGTGCTGTCATGTATCGTCGTTGGGTCGTGTCTCGGTCCCCAACCGGTAGGGTGTATCGGTTCCGGTCGGTGGGTGGTCAGTAGTCGGTCGTGCGCGGTCGAATCGTACCCGAGACGGGGATGCCACGCCCGCCGCGAGCACACTCACGCACGTTTACGTTTAGAACGAGGAGGGACGTCGCTCACGACGGGACCGACGGTCGGTCGAGCGACGTGGCGCATATCCGTTTCGTTGCGCTACTCTGCCTTATTTTTTCTGTCTTTGCTCAACAGTTGATCGACCCATGTTAGAAAGGAACAGTCTCCTTCACGTAATTTATCCCGTCTCACTACGTACTGGTTCCTATGACGGACTTTGGATTGAAAGTGCGAATGGCGATCGTCGGTTCGATCCTGTTTGCATTCTACATGCTCGTCGGGGCTTTCGGCCTGGCGATGTTCGGCCTCAGTATGTGGCCGCTGGTCTTGCTCGGCCTACTCGTCTTGCCGGCCATTCAGTACAAGATCGGAACGTGGTCGGCGACCAGACGTGCCGAGCCGATGCCCGAGGACGGCCAGTATCAGGACATCCATCGGATGACCGAGTCACTGTCCCAGGACATGGGCATCGACAAGCCGAAGCTGATGGTCATGGAGATGGGCGTTCCCAACGCCTTCGCGACCGGCCGGAAGGGCAAGGGCTACGTCGTCGTCTCGACGGAACTCATCCGGCTGCTCCAGCGTGACGAACTCGAGGGCGTGATCGCCCACGAACTCGCCCACATCAAGAATCGTGACGTCCTCACGATGGTGCTCGGCCAGTCGGTCGGGATGATGGTCGGTTGGGTCGCCTACATGGTCTACATGATGGGCGACGACCGCAACATCGGCAGCATCTTCGTCGGCATGCTCATCTCGAATCTCGCCCAGATGCTCGTGATGGTCTTCGTGCTGGCCATCTCGCGCTATCGCGAGTACGTCGCCGACGACGACGCCCGCCAGTACATCGGCAGCGGCGACCCGCTCGCTCGCGCCTTAGAGAAGATCTCGAAGGGATCGCAGGGCCGTGAGTCACAGCTCGACGACAGCGTGAGCGCGCTGTGTATCTTCAATGCGGATCGCTCGCTCCTCCAGAAGGTGTTCGCGACCCACCCGCCGACCGAAAAACGCATCGAGAAACTCCGCCGCTAACCGGAGCGCCGTCGTCGCCGGTCACGAGCGACCGACGCGACTTTTTACACTGGCACGCGATATGCAGATACGTGACGGAAATTCATCCCGGGCAGCGCGTCGCCGTGCTCGTCGACGCCCAGAACCTCTATCATACAGCACAGAGTCTCCACAGCCGTAATATCGACTACTCGGCCTTGCTCGAGAAGGCCGTGCAGGACCGCCAGCTCACGCGCGCGATCGCCTACGTCATCCGCGCCGAGGCTCCCGAGGAGGAGAGTTTCTTCGAGGCGCTGATCGACATCGGCTTCGAACCAAAGATCAAGGACATCAAGACGTTCGCCGACGGCACCAAGAAGGCAGACTGGGACGTCGGGATGAGCCTCGATGCAGTGACGCTTGCCAATCACGTCGACACGATCGTCCTCTGTACGGGCGACGGCGACTTCTCGCGGCTCTGCTCGCACCTGCGCCACGAGGGCGTCCGCGTCGAAGTGATGGCCTTCGAATCCTCGACGGCCGAGGAGCTCATCGATGCGGCCGATTCGTTCCTCGACTTAGAAGAGCGCCACGAGACCTTCTTGCTCTAACGCGTCTGTCCCACTCGAGGCAGGACTACGTCGGCTGCTGGCGCTGCCACAGTCCGAACAACAGCGCAGCGACCGTCACGAACAACGTCGACCCGGTCACGAGATACGCAAGCGGTCCGGTGGCCAGTGTGGCGGGCCCGATCAGCGTCAGAGTCCCGATGACGAGTAGGGTGGCTCCGAGGCCGATTTGCGTAACGTCCATGTCCTGCCAAGAGCACTCGAGCGAACGCTTATAAGTATCACTCTCCACCCATCGGGTCTACGCTCACCACGCCGGCAGGTCGAAGGGCTTTCGATCCGGCAGGCCAACCGTCGGGTAATGAGCGAGCCAGCAGACGGGAGTGCCGGCCTCTCCCAGCTTCGGACCATCGCTGACTATCAGTTCGGTGCTGGTGCGGGCGCGGCACTGTTCCCACCCGACGAATCGCTGACGATCAAACGGACAACCTCTGGTCGCCCACAGCAGGTCCACGCCGAATCGGGGCGGATCGTCTCCTTTGGCACCGACGGCCGGTTTACGCTGGGTCTCGAGGGCGGTCACCGACTCGACGCTGCCCTTCCACATCCCGCCTATCGCGTCGTCGTCGACGACGAGAGCGAGCCGTTCGTTCGCGACGAGAAGAACGTCTTCGCGAAGTTCGTCTGCGAGGTCGGCGACGAGATCCGGCCGGGTGACGAGGTGCTGGTCGTTCACGAACGCGGCGAGTTGCTCGCGGTCGGCACGGCACAACTCGATGCCGGGGCAATCCGGGACTTCGAGACGGGAATGGCGGTGAACGTGCGCGAAGGCGCGCCTGCTGAGTCGTAATCAGACGGGCGGCGACCGCAGCCGACTATAATTGGCACTCTCTTCCGATCTCTCGTTCGTATCGTGTCTTGGTCTCCTCAAATAGCGTCTCACCGATCTCAGTGTGGAGCCGCGGTGCAGCCGTAGCGAAGAACTCGTCTAGGTTTTCGTACTGCGAGAAGGCAGTGTTCTCCTCGGCGTCGTCGTATCGGTTTTCGCGTTCGTATTTGAGTGCCTGCAGGCAGTTGTCGATCAGATCCATGTCCTTGACGAACTGTGCGGTCGGCGTCTCGCGAGTCTCGTACTCTTCCCAGAGCGAGCGAAACTCGCCATCGGCGTCGAACGGCTCGAGCAACTCGGCGATCGCCGCCCGCTCGCGGGCCGTCTTCTCCTCTGTGGACACCTGCTGGTGCTCGTCATCTGCACGAGTTGGGATATCCCCCGTGCGCGCTTCCGCGAGGTCGTGGACCAGCGCCATCGCGACCGCCCGGTCCCGCTCGACGGCGTCGCCAGCCTGCTCTGCATACAGCAGGCACAGCGTCGCCACACCCCACGTGTGGGCCGCCACCGACTCCGGCGCGTCGATCCCGCGGAGGACCCAGCCCGTCCGCAACTCGTCTTTCAGCTCGAGCGCCTCGAGCAGCGCGTCGAATTCGTCGGCCATGGCCAAATGGCACGCACTAGTGCCGGTTGAACCCGTCGGTCATCGACCCCGTTTCGAGCCCGATGGATCGGCTCGGCGACCCGGGTAGCGATCCTCGAACGACAAAGTAAAAGGTCGCTCACGGCGACGTGGCGAGTATGTTTGGAGGAGGCGGCGGCGGACTCAATCCGCGTAAAATGGAACAGATGATGAAACAGATGGGAATCGACGTCGAGGACATCGACGCCGAAGAGGTCATCATCCGCACTGCAGAGCACGACCTCGTGTTCAGCGACGCCGAAGTCACCAAGATGGACGCCCGCGGCCAGGAGACCTACCAGGTCATCGGCTCGCCCGAGAAAGTCGAAGCCGGCTCAGCCGGCGGCACTGGGGCTGACGACGACGCTGGCTCGTCGATCCCCGACGACGACGTCGAACTCGTTGCGATGCGAGCCGACGTCAGTGAGGACGAGGCCCGCGAGGCCCTCGAAGCGACCGACGGCGACCTCGCCGCAGCGGTCGAGTCCCTCGAGTGACCCGCGTGAGCGGTGACGGCGACACGGCCGAGGGAGACGCCGAGACCGACCACGACTGCATGCCGGTCTTGCTCGTCCGCGGCGACCGCGAGTTCCTCGTCGAACCCGGCGACGAGATGGGGACCGACCTCGGCGTGCTCGAGGTTCCCGACGACGTCGAGTCGGGCGACATTGTCGAGACGCATCTGGGCGACGAGTTCCAGGTGCGTCGACTGCGCGGCCCGGATCTCTTCCATCACTTCGAGCGGACCGGCGCGCCGATGGTCCCCCGCGACATCGGGCTGGTGATCGGCGAGACAGGTATCGCTCGCGGCGACCGGGTCCTCGACGCTGGCACCGGCACGGGCGTGCTCGCGGCGATGATGGCCCGCGCCGGCGCATCGGTGGTGACCTACGAGCGAGATGCCGACTTCGCTGACGTCGCCCGCGAGAACATGTCGCTGGGCGGCGTTTCTGATGCTGTCGACGTCCGAACTGGCGATGTGACCGAACAGATCGAGGATCTCGAGCCCGCGTCGTTCGACGTTATGACGCTCGATACGGGCGATGCGGCGACGATGGTCGAACACGCACCCGAGCTGCTCGTCGACGGCGGGTTCGTCGCGGTCTACAGCCCGTTCATCGAGTCGACTCGTGACGTCGTCGAGACAGCCCACGAAGTCGGGCTCTCGGACGTGGCCACGCGCGAGACGATCCAGCGCGAGATGCAGTTCGACGATCGGGGCTCGCGGCCGTCGACCGCACCCGTCGGCCACACCGGCTACCTGACGATCGCGCGCAACGAGTAACGTGCTCTCTCGCGGTTTCTCTTTGCTCGAGCGCCGGTGACGATCGCCGATCGGATCTTTCGTCGCAGGTACTGTCTCGAGTTGCCACGCTCTCGAGCGGTGGCCGGGAGCGGGCTCCAAGTAACGCGCGGAGCCCGCGACTCGGGGAATGGCAGGCGCTTTACAGCCGTTCGCCGCGAGCGACCATCGGGAGCGAGCGGGCCGACGACTGACCCATCGGGGAAGGAGGAGTGCGTTTGATCAACCGTTTACCGAGGGACGTCACGCTGTGCGGCGAAGCCGCCAGCGTGACAGACCGCAGGGTAAACGGTTGTTAGTTGTCGTCCTCGCGCCACTTGTGCTCGCATTCGGTACAGATGAAAAAGCGCGTCTCGGACTCGTCGGCCGAGCGGATCTGTTGCATGTACCAGTAGGCACGGTCGTTGCCACATTCGGGACAGATGGCGTCGGTTTCGGGCAGCGAGGTCTCTTCGGAGGATTCGATGATCTCGCTGGCTTCCTGGTCTTCGGTGAGCGTGTACTGGTCGGCGTCGCCTTTCGGCTTCGTAAAGCCACAGCTGCCACACTCCCAGATGCCGTTATCGGCTTTCATCATCGAACCGCATTCGTCGCAGAATTCCATCGTTGTCCGGGCTACGAGCGTCGAGCGACTTAAGGCACGCGTTTAGGCCCGCTGATCGGGCTCGGCTCCACGCCCGTTGCGTGGCAGTTAGCCTTCGCCTTCCGATTGATACGGCTCGCCGACGGCCTCGCGTGGAAGGACGTTGTGGAGCTCTGACTTGAGGTCTGCGGCCGACTCGAAGCGGTCGCTGCCGCTGCGTTCGATGAGCGCGCCAAGGTTTCGCTCGCCGTCTGCAAGCAGGAGCGTGGTATCCTCGAGTTCGGCGGCAGCCTGGTCGGTTGTGACGGGGTACTCGAGGTCCGCGAAGACAGCTTCGATGCGGCTGAGTTTGACTTCAGGCATGGGTGGAGAAACGCAGTCCAATGGTATGTACTTCTGCTGTGCGTGGCAGTACTGTCACGGACACCAATCTGTCCCGTCGAAACTGTAATCGGGTGGGGGCACACAGTTAGGATCCATGCGGAGTGTCGTCGAGCGGGTTATCGCGCCGTTTGCTGTCGATCGACGGGTGCTCGCGCTGGCGGGTGCCCGGATGGCAGACGGGATCGGCAACTCGTTTCTGATCATCGTTATTCCGCTGTATGTCACGAGCGGCATCGTCGGCGGGACGGCCTTCGGTCTCGAGGAGTCGCTGATCATCGGGGTGATCCTCTCGTTGTTCGGCTTTCTCAACAGTAGTTTTCAGCCGGTTACGGGCCGGCTGTCGGATCGGCTCGGCCGGCGCAAGCCCTTTATTTTGGCCGGACTCGCCGGCCTCGCGCTGACGAACATCGCCTACGTTTTCGCGGAGACGTACGTCTCCCTGTTAGTCATCCGCGGGCTGCAGGGGGTCAGCGTCGCCTTCATCATTCCGGCGTCGGTCGCGCTCGTCAACGAACTCGCCTCGAGCGGCGATCGCGGCGGGAACATGGGCGTCTACAACACCTTTCGGTTGGTCGGCTTTGGAGCCGGCCCTGCGGTCGCCGGTGCCGTCGTCAACCTCGGCCCGTACACGCTCCCCAGCGGAGTGATGGTCAACGGCTTCGACGCCGCGTTCTACATTGCTACGATCACGGCGACGATCAGCTACGTGCTGGTGACGGTGCTCGTCTCCGATCCCGAGTCGACGGCGGCGAACGCGGGTGCGGACCTCTCGATCCCGATCCGCGATCGGACGGGCCCGAACCTGCTCGATCCGATCTTCACGCTGGGCCTCGCGTCGTTTTTCATGGCCACGGGGATCGCGCTCTTTGCGACCATTCAACCCGAGGTCAACGCTCGGCTCGAGCAGGGCGCGACCTGGTTCGGCCTGCAGTTTGCGGCGTTTATCCTCGCGCAGGTTGCCCTCCAGACGCCGATCGGGCGAGCCTGCGATCGGTATGGTCGCCGGCCCTTTATCATCGGTGGGATGGTGTTGTTGATTCCGACGACGCTCGTCCAGGGATTCGTTCTCTCGTCGATGCTCATGTTCGTCGCGCGGCTGTTTCAGGGCGTTGCGGCCGCGATGGTCTTTGTCCCGTCGCTGGCGCTGGCGGGCGATCTCGCCGGGAAAGGGGAATCGGGTTCGAAGCTATCGGTGCTCACGATGGCCTTCGGCTATGGGATCGCTGCCGGCCCGCTCTCGTCGGGTGCGTTGGTCGGGTTCGGCTTCAGAGTGCCGTTCGTCTTCGGGTCCGTTCTCGCCGTCTTCGGGGCGATCCTAGTCTACACACAGGTCGAGGAGACGCTCGAAACGACGGCCCCAGTGCCGGTTTTCGGAAGCGAGTGATCGGAACACGACGGGACGCAACGCAAAAGTAGCGGATACACATACGCTTTCACGATGACGCTCTCGGAGGAGGCCACAGACCGGTTGGCGGACGTAGTGGAGCTACAGCCGACGAAGAACGCCGAGCTGCAGGAGCGCTGGGATATGGACAGTGGCAGCGAGGTCCATCAGTACTTGGAGAACGAACTCGGCGACTACTACTTTCGGGACGACAACAGCCTGATCCGGGCGACCGCCGAAGCGGCTGACCTGGTCGACGTCGAGCCGGGCATCGAGAGCGATCCTGACGCCGACGGAATCCCCTCCAAAATCCGCGTCCCCGAGTTGCAAGCCCAAATCGTCGCGGTGTTGGCTGCCCCTGGCGAGCGATCCGAAAGCGTCGTCTCGGTGCTTCACAACCTTCAGGACGAATACGACGTCGACCCCGACGCCGAGGACGTCCGCTCGGGCCTCCAGAGTCTGCGCCGCAAGGGCGTCGTCGAGGTCGAGTACCGCACTGTTCCCACCTTCCGGCTGGCCGTCGAGCGCGACGACCTCGAGGTCGCCGTCGCCGAGTAAGTTCGTCACCTCCGATTGTGGCTGCCGGCTTCGTTACAGACCCGGCCGCCGGCGACGGCGACGCTCGGCGAGCAGTTGTTGGAGCCGTTTTCCGGGACCTCCTTCGATCGGCCAGCCACGGGTGCGCCAGGTCGGCGGCTCGGGTTCAAAGTGAGGACAGGAGCCACCACACTCGGCGGCCGTCTGGCAGCGATCGGTAGCAGCACAGTACGGCAGCGCTTGCGTTGCACCTCGAGCGCGCAACTGGAAGTGCCGGCAGTCGGGACGCATGGTGTCGACGAAGGAACGCCAGCCGCGTTCGTAGGCGCGTTCGGCGATCGCGAGCCGTGTGTCGGCTTTCGTCTCGGGATCGACGTACTCGAACCGGGCCGCCGATGCGTCGCGAGCGCCGCCCTCGGGGCGCTCGAGAATTCTCGTTCCCGGTTCGTCAACCGCCAGCGTTCGGGGATACCAGACGACATCGGCGGTCAGACTCTCGGGCTCGAGCGTAAGGATCCCCGCTTCGACCGGCAGGTCCTCGAAGAGGGCGGGCTCGACGGTATCTCCTGTCGTCCGGGTTGCAACCCAGACCTCGTCGGCCAGCCCCATGGCGACGTCGTACTCGAGTTGTGCGCCGAGCGCACGGGCGGCGCTGGCATCGAGATCCGGTTTGTTCTCGATCGCGACGATCCGCTCGAGCCAGTCGGGATAGGCCCATTTTCGGCGGATCTCGATGCGATTGCCCGACTTTCGCGTCTCTATACTCCCGCGGTCGTCGGCGCGGTGGATCGCCTCGCGGACGTATCGCCACGGGTAGCCGGGATATGGGAGGGCGTCGCGGTAGTAGGTCCACTCGGCGGGGGCGTTCCGGACGATGTGGAGGAGATCGCTGTCGAGTCGGTCGGGACCGAATCGAGCGCGGCGACTGAGGGCCTCGGGATCACACTCGAGCACGATGGTGTCCCAGCGGCGGCGTTTAGTGCCGAGCTGGCGGGCGATGACGGTCACGGTGTCGTCGCTGGCAGCGGTTGCTGGCGGCCACGCCAGTTCGGCCCATCGGCAGGCCCGTAACTCGAATCCGAATTCGTGTCCGGGGTCGCGCTGCACTGTTCGCGATAGGGTCGGGACCGACATGTGTACTACGGTGTGCTCATTTCGGTTTCGACGTGTCGCTGTCGGGATCGAGTCACCAACGAAACCGGAAGCGACGTTCGACCGCAGTCGATCTGGCCTCAGAACGTGGTGGGTGTCGAAGTCGACCGCGACGTTCCGGTCGTGGTGGCTGTCGCGAACGCATGGCCGAACATGCGGAAGATCGCGACGTTCGCATAGAACCCAACGAACGGCACGAGTAACGCACCGACGAACGTGAGTATCAGTGCCGAGTTGACGATCGTGAGCACGACGGCCACGGCCATCGGAAAGAGCGCCGCCAACAAATAGTCGGTGCTCAGCAGAACGGGCTTGATCGCGCTCATGTCGAACGCTGCGCTGATCGACCCTTCGCGAGCATAGTTGGTCAGCCCCGCGGGAACGATGTAGTAGATGATCAGCATCAGTGGAATGCTTGCAAAGACCGTCATGAACCCGATACCGGCGATCAGTCCACCACCATCACCGCCAAGCCCTAACCCAACGCCGATCAAGCCGAATACGACCACCGAATAGATGGCCGTCGGCACGATCGCATACGCCAGTCCGATGACCGTCCCGGCCAGGCCCTTCACGAAGAGGTCGCCCCACTCAGTGAACTTCGGTGGGTTCTCGTCGCCGGCAACCGTCTTCTCGAGCACCTGGATCCAGTAGCCGGTCAAGAGAATCGCAGGAAACAGTAACACTGAGAGGAGTACGAGTCCGCCACCGATCAGTATCCGTCCGGCCCAGTCGCCCCGAACCGGATATGAGAGTCCATCTTCTAACATGTCTCGTTCACAACCAGTGGACTCATTGGCGATAAGAAACACTTTCGATGAGAGGAGAGTACGGAGCGGTAGCAAGTTTCGTGCTGAGCAGTGACGTGGCTAATCAGCAGCGCTACTATCGGTGGTACAATGAGGTTGCAACTGCGGACGACAGCGACGATCAGGACACTGACTTGTCCGATGTCGGCATCGCGGTATGAGCCGTCGCCACCCTACTCTTCCTCGTCCTCGAGTTCGTCTAAGAACTCGTGGGCATCCTCCAAGATTTCTCGTGGTCCGTCCTGCGTGACGGTGTTGATCGCCTGTTCGTAGTCGCGCCACTGGAGGTCGCGGTGTTCGTTTGAGAGTTCCGCGCTGGCCTCGAACGATTTCGCAATAAAGAGGTGAACGGTTTTGTGAATCGTCTTGCCGTTCGCCTCGAAGACGTAGTCGTAGTCCTTGCGAAAGCCGTCGAGTAACCGGAACTGTTCGATCCCTGCCTCTTCCTTTACTTCGCGGATCGCCGTCTGCTGTAGCTCTTCATCTCCTTCGACACCGCCCTTGGGAAACTCCCAATCGCCTGGGCGGCTCTTGAGTAGAAGATACTCGCGCCGGCCCCGCGTATCGCGGAAGAGGATCGCGCCTGCGCTCGTAGCTTCGACTGCCATTAAGTAGGCTAACAGATGCGACGTTAAGAGAATATCGGACTGTTCGTCCAGCGTCTGCTGATTGTAGGCGTGATTTTCACGCCATCCCCGGCCGATCGACCGCAGTCGTTCACCGCGCCTGATCGGTATCGACCGATCTCAGCAACTTTTTACGCGCCCACCGTCGACCTATTCGACAGCACCAGCCATGACCTTCGTCACCCGTCTGACGCTCCAGAGCGGCGATCGCACCGCACTCGATGGTATCGTCGAGGACATCAAAACCACCGCCGAGCGAAAGGGCGCAGCACTCAAAGGCCCCCACTCGCATCCGCCGGAGCGACTCTCGGTTCCCCAGCGCTGCCGACTCCACGCCGACGACGATCGGCGGTTCTCCTCGTGGGACTACACCGTCTTCACTCGTGAACTCGAGATTCACGGCCACGACAATCTCGCACGCAACATCGCCTCGCAGAACTTCCCCGATTCGGTCCACATCGAGGCCGAAGTCGAGCAGATCCACGGCGCTGGCCGCGGCAACTGAGGGCTTTTTACACCGCGTCGAGCGAACCCGCCGTCAGAGCTTTTTATCAGTCTCGCGGAGAGAGTACCATGACCGCGGACGACCTCGTAACCCTCCGGCGAGACCTGCATCAGCGACCCGAACCTGCTTGGCGCGAATTCTATACGACTGCACGGATCGTCGACGAACTCGAGTCGCGCCTCGGCGACGACCTCGATGCCCTCCATGTCGGACCAGAGGCGATCGCGGGCGACCACCGGCTGGCGGTCCCCGACGATGCGGAGCTGACCCGCTGGTACGAGCAGGCCCACGAGACGGATGTCGATACTGCCACGCTCGAGCGGCTCGAAGGCGGCTACACGGGTGCCGTCGCGGTCATCGAACGCGGTGAGGGGCCGACCGTCGGCCTGCGCGTCGACATCGACGGCCTCCCGCGACCCGAATCCGCGGAACTGTCCCACAAGCCCGCCGCCGCCGGCTTTCGCTCCGAACACGAGGGTGCGATGCACGCCTGCGGCCACGACGCCCACGCGACGATCGGAATCGGCGTCCTCGAGCGAATTGCAGACAGCGACTTTGCGGGCACCCTGAAGGTGTTTTTCCAGCCCGCTGAGGAAGTCGTCGGCGGCGGCAAGTCGATGGCCGAAAGCGAGCACATCCGAGACGTCGACTCCCTGCTCGCAATGCACGTCGGGCTCGACCACCCGACCGGCGAAGTCGTCGCGGGGATCGACGGCTTCCTCGCGGTTTCGCATCTCGAGGCCGCGTTCACGGGCGAATCGGCCCACGCTGGCGGCCATCCGGAACAGGGCCGTAACGCCGTGCAGGCGATGGCGACGGCCGTCCAGAACCTCTATGCCATCCCACGGCACAACGACGGCAAGACGCGGGTCAACGCGGGCGTCGTCGAGGGTGGCAGCGCCGCCAACGTCATCCCTGACGAGGCTCGCATCGTCGCCGAAGTGCGCGGCGAGACGACTGACCTGATGGAGTATATGAAACACCGGGCCGAGCAGGTGCTCCGGAGTGCCGCCGAAATGCACGACTGCGAGGTGTCGATCGAGACCGGTGCCGAAGCACCCAGCGCGAGCAGCGACGACGAACTCGTTTCGATCGTGGCTGACGTGGCCGGCGAGACGGCAGGCGTCGAGCGCGTCCTCGAGCGCGACGAACTCGGCGGCAGCGAGGACGCGACCTATCTCATGCGAGCGGTCCAGGAACGCGGCGGCAGCGCCTGCTACGTCGGTGTCGGTACTGATCACCCCGGCGGCCACCATACTGCCACGTTCGACGTCGACGAAGCGAGCATCGGCCACGGGGTCGACATACTGGCCGGGACGATCGAGCGGCTGGGCCGGCGGGCGGACTAATTTCGAAAATCCGAACAGTATTGATCGTCGAACCGAACCACGTGATACGATGGTCGGGCGATCAGTAGACGGCGGCGACTTCGTCGACGCGCACTGGTGGGGCCATCATCGACTGCTCGAGGTGAGCGGGTCGTGAAGAGAACCCGCGTGCGGGCCGCTCTCTGGGGGCGCATGGCAGTCTCGGTGGTACTCCTCGCGCTCGCGATGGGACTGCTTGTCGCCATCGAGGTCATGTTGCTCGGTCTCGCGTCCGGAGTGGCGATAGTCGTTCCCTACGTCATTTTTACGCTCGGGCTTGGGAGTTCGTCGCTCGCTGTCGTCCCCACCGCCGTCGTCTACGGCGGGCTGGTACTCGCGGTAGGCTGTGCTGTTCGCGTGGTACGGAGCGAACACGCTTCCACGGAGATGGCGGCCGAAGTCGTCGCAGTCACGTATCTGCTGGTGATTCTGTCGTCGATAGTCGCGACCGGGTACCTGCTCGTCTCGGTCCTGGGGAGTTCACTTAGAGCGGCGATACTCGTCTGTGGCATTCTCGTCGCTGCCGTCTTCGTCGGCTGGCTCCTCCACACGGCGGTCGACTGGTCGAACGCGGACGAGACGGAGCGCGCCGGGAATTCGGTGCATGAGCCCACGAACACGGCGGCAGACGAGCCCGTCGGGATCACGACCGAAATGCGCAGCGTGCTCGAGGGGGTCAGCGAACTGACTGATCGACCGGCGTCCGGCTATTTCGGCGTCACGCTCGCAGGCATCGTCGTCCTCGGTCTCTGTTTCGCTGCCGCGACGGTCGTTCCGACGGTCTATCACCTTCCTGGACTGGCGGCGGTCGGCAGCCTTTGTATCGTCGGGCTACACGTCGGCACCACGGTTCGGTCCGAATACGCTGGCGAGAGCGCAGTGCTTCGGGACCTCGAGCGGGGCGAGCGACGCGAGTCGCGAGCCACGGCCACGACCAGAGCGGACGACCACGACCTGGCGACCCTCCAGGCGACGGTCGGCCGGCTCGCAGCCCAGGCCGACGTTCCCACGCCGACGGTTCGCATCGGCTCGAGTGCCACCCCGCGGGCTATCACGGTCGGCTACCGACCCGCGACGTCGACGATCGTGGTCTCCCGTGGGCTGCTCGAGAGCCTCGATGACCGGGAACTCGAAGCGGCGCTCGCACACGAACTCGCACACGTCGTACACCGGGATGCGGCCGTGATGACCTGTCTCGCCCTTCCCGCGGCGAACGCGAGCGCAACGGTCGATCGCCACGTCGCGAACCCGGTCCTCGCGATTCCTGCAGCCGTCACGTACGCGGTGAGCCGGTGGTGTGTCGCCCTCGTCTCGAGCTATCGGGAGTACGTCGCTGACGACGGTGCTGTCGCGATCACTGGCGATCCGGCCGCCCTCGCGAGTGCGCTCGAGACGCTCGATGCCGAACTCGAACGGCGGCCTGCGACGGATCTGCGCGACCACCGGTCTACCGCGGCGTTCTCGATCGTCCCGCCGCCGTGGGAGGAGCACCGCTTTTTTGACCGGACCCGGCGGGTCATCGCTCGGGGAATCTTCGGGACACACCCCGACACCGAAACGCGGATCGACCGGCTCAGAACTGCCGTCGACGGGCGCGACTGAACGGTCTCGATATCGGGTCACGACCGACCCTCATCAGGCGTCCGTCACGACCTCGAGGTCGAACGGCGCGTCGGCGGGTGCCATGTCAGGCTCGAGGTAGCCGACCGCGAAGGCGGTGTAGACACTGCCGGTCTCGGGTGCGGTGTCGACGGTCGCGACCACGTCGCCGTCGTTGGTCTCGGTCGCCGGTCGGACCTCGAGCGTGTAGTCCCCGCCGGGGACTTCGGTCGTTGCCGCCTCGCCGAAGGCCACGTCGTCGAACAAGACCGTCTCGCCGTCACCAACCGTGACATCGACAGCGGGTGCGTCCGGCGAGGCATGCACAAGGCGGACGCGTGCGTTGTCACCCGGATCGCTGCGATCGTCCTCGAGAACTGTCGGTGCAAACAGCTGGTTCGTCTCGCTTAGTTCGCCAAGCGCCGCGATGGTGAACGCCCCGTCCGTGATCTCGAGGTCGTCCTCGAACACGACCGCATCAGGGTCACCTGCAGCCGTGATCATCACCGTGTAGGTGCCCGGCGCGAGCTCGAGGTAGTCGCTGACATCCCGGTAGGGCACATCCTCGAGGACCGTGTCGCCGTCGACGTAGACGTCGACGTTCGGTGCATCCGGCGAGAGGTGCGCGACGCGGACGTTCGCCATTGTCTCGTCGCTTCCGTTATCGGCCATCTCGTCGTCACTCATCTCCTCTCCCGACTCGTTACCGCCCATCTCGCTGCCGTCGTCACTCCCACCCATACAGCCGGCGAGCGCGATCCCGCCCGCAGTTCCGATCAGTGTCAGTGCGCGTCGGCGTGTGTGGATTTTTGCCATACAATCCGGTACCTGACGCATCGGAAAAGCGAAATTCCCTAACGGAGTAGGGGTATTTCCACAGGAATTTATAACTCACTGACCAGTAATACCGTATTACTCGGACGTAGCCGTCTCGAGTGACCAGTGGCCGGGAGGACGGCTCAAGCAACGCGAGAGCCGTCCGACCCGGGGGCAGGCGGTTACCCAGATACTGACCGCGAGCGAACCCGACGGGTGAGCGAGCGGGCCGACGACCGACCCGGAGGGGAGGGAGGAGTGTCTTCGTGAGCGGAGCGAACGAAGGCTCGGAAGTCGCAGCCTGCGAGTGATAACGAGCAGGATCTTCTTCCGGTGCTTTTGATCGACCCTAAGCGGGAGCGAAGCTCCAGCGAGGTCCGAGAGAGCTTCGCTCTCTCGAGATTTTGCCGAGCGAACGAGCGGCGCGAGTGAGCGCAGCGTAAAAGGTCGTTCTTAGTACTTGGGCTCTGCCCCAGTCGTCTCGTAGACCTGTTCCATGAGGTCGTCACGGCGTTGTTGCCAGTGCTCGAGTGCGGCGGGGTGGTGGGGATACCCTTCGTAGAGCTCGAGGAGGTCGTCGGCCCGACGTTTGGTCTGGAAGAGCGTCCAGATCGTCCCCCAGTGGCCGCGGCTGTTGAGCAGGCTTTCGATGGCGAGTTTCGGGCCGACGCTCGTACTCCCCGAGTACAGCGCCTCTGCGAGTTTCTCGCCGGGCATCGCGGCGAGCAGTCCCATCAGGTCGTCGACGTCGACGGCCGTCGAGAGGATGTTGTAGACGTCCAGGGCGGCATACCGGGCGCCGAAGTGGTCCATGACGCGTTCGTTGTACTCCCAGAGGGCCTTCTCGCTGACGTCGCCGGTCTCGAGTGCGTCGATCGCGGCCTCGCCGGCGTACTTGCCGCCGTAGGCGGCTCCGGCGATCCCGCCGCCGGTCGTGGGGTTGACGTGGCCGGCGGCGTCGCCGATGGCCATGTAGCCCGGATGGACGGCCGAATCGTAGGGCCGCCGGGTGGGGAGGGCTGCGCCGAGTTTGTCCTCGACCTCGGCATTCCGGAACTCGGGGCGGGTCTCGAGGTCGCGTTTGAGGTCGTCGACGAGTTTCATCGGCTCTTCGGTCATCTGGAAGCCCAGGCCGGCGTTGATCTCCGTCTCCGTGCGCGGGAAGTACCAGAGATAGCCTGCGGCCCGTTCGGTCGGCTTGAAAACGAGCGCGTCGTCCCACTCGACGGGTTCCTCGACGTGGACGATCTCGCGGTAGGCAGAACAGAAGTGCGTATAGTTAACGTTCGTATCGAACGAGGAGGCCGAGAAGTCGACGTGATCCTGGAGGACGGACAGCGAGCCCGCGGCGTCGATGACGATGTCGGCCTCGTAGGTGAGCGGGTCGCCGTTTCGGATCGCTTCGACACCGGTGACGCGACCGTTGTCATCCTGAAGGACGTTTTTGACGACGGTGTCATAATGGAAGTCGACGCCGACGTCGCCGGCCCCGTCGATGATCCGGCGGCCGTACTCCCAGCGGTCGATAACGGCCAGTTCGCCGGGGATCGGGATCTCGAGGACGGTATCTTCCTGTGGGATCTCGAAGCGACCGTGATCGACGCCCGTATTCGTAAAGGCGGGCTCGAGTTTCGATTTCGGAATCGCCTCTGGGAAGCTGTCGGCACCCTTCAGCGCGTCGCCGCAGGCGATGTGGCCCGCTTCGGATTCTGGCTTTCGCTCGAGGACGACGACGTCGTACCCTTCCCGTGCGATGGTCGCTGCGGCGTAGCACCCTGCCGTTCCGGCACCGACGACGACCACGTCCGGCGACTGCGTCTTCGGCGTCGTGGCGGCCGACTGCTCCTGCGTACTCATATCAACACTGTGGACGCCGCGGTAAGAAAACGTTTTATCAAGCGGTTGGCCGCGATCTGTGGCTGCTCCGGTGACGAACCAGCGCGCTGGAATCGGTCGGTTTGCTCCCCTGCAATGAAATAAAGAGTTTTAGTGAGGTCCGCCGTACCGAACCGTATGACTGAGTATACGGTCGAGTTCGTCGGGACGGGTGAGACGATCACCTGTACCGACAAGGAGACGATCCTCAGCCGGTGTCTCGAGGAGGGGATCGCTCAGGAGTACTCCTGCCGAGTGGGGATGTGTCTGGCCTGTTCTGCCGAAATCGTCGAAGGTGAGGTCACCCAACCCGCTGCCCGCGGCCTGACCGAAGCAGAAGCCGAAAACTACGCGCTGACCTGCATGGCGCGTCCACAGTCAGATCTGAAACTCGACCGTGGCAAATATCCGCCAAGCATCGAGGACGATCTCGAGGCCGATAGCGGACGCGACGGCGCAGTTGCCGACGACTGAGACGGTTTGCTGTACCGATGTTCCGGTGCAACGCAGGGCGGTCGCGGTCCCACCGGCAATGACTGATAGGAGCCCGTCTGAGGCCCGTCGGCTGGACCACGTTCTCGGCGATCCACACGACGGATCGCGGGTGTGCCGGCACTGACAGCGGTTCGTCTCGAAGCGTGGCGACTGGGCGACCGAAGAGAACGCGAGAGAAACGCGGAGGCTGGGCTGGGACTCGAATCGCCGACGCGGCGCGCCTCGAGGCGCGATTACTCGACGAAGTCGATGTCGTCACCGCCTGCTCCTGCGGGCTGGACGGCTTCGCCGTCCTGACGACCGTATATCTGGGGCGACTCGACGCCCGTGACGACGATCATCGTCCGCATGCTGCCCTCGAGACTCTCGTCGATCGAGGTCCCCCAGATGATGCGGGCGTCGGGGTCGATCCGGTCGTAGATCTCCTCGACGACGCCTTCGGCTTCCTCGATGGCCATGTCGTTGCCGCCGGTGACGTTGACGAGTGCGGAACTCGCACTGGAGATATCGACGTCCAGCAGCGGCGAGCGAAGCGCGGTTTTGACCGAATCTTCGGCTTTGGCTTCGGAGTCGGCTTCGCCGAGACCGATCATAGCGACGCCACCTCGTTCCATGACGGTACGCACGTCGGCGAAGTCTAGGTTGACGAGTCCGGGTTTCGTGATGAGTTCCGTGATGCCCTTGACGCTCCGCATCAGGACCTCGTCGGAGACCTTGAACGCCTGACGGACGGGCAGTTTGCCCACTGAATCGAGCAGGCGGTCGTTGGGGACGACGATGACGGTGTCGGAGACATCGCGCAGGCGCTCGAGGCCGGCCTCCGCGTTGGTTCGGCGGACCTCTCCCTCGGCGGTAAAGGGTGTCGTGACGATCGAAATCGTGAGTGCGCCAGCCTCGCGGGCGGCTTTGGCGACGACGGGCGCAGAGCCAGTGCCGGTGCCACCACCGAGCCCGGCCGTGACGAAGACCATATCGGAGCCGTCGATGGCATCGTAGATGTCCTGCTGGCTCTCGAGGGCGGCTTCTTCGCCGACCTGGGGCAGGGAGCCAGCCCCGCGGCCGCCGGTTTTCTCTTCGCCCATCAGGATCTTGGTGTCGGCTTCGATCTCGACTAAGTGCTGGACGTCGGTGTTGGCGGCGACGAGTTTCGCGCCGTGGATCCCCTCCTCGTGCATACGGTTGACAGTGTTCCCGCCGGCACCGCCACAGCCGACGACCGTGATGTCGGTCTGGAGGTCCTGGAGAACGTCTTCCAGTTCGTCGTCGGTCATCGTCCCGGTCTGTCGGCCGTCCGACGACCCGCCGCCGGACGACTGCCCGTCCTGGGGTGCGTCGTCGGGAGCCGTGGCCGCCCCGTCTTCGGCCTCGTCGATTGCGTCGTCGATGAGAGAGTCCATTCTTGCTCCTGTCTAAACAATGGAGCATAATTACCTTTCCCCTACACGTCAGCCGCCTGTCTGACACGTTCGGACGATCGTACGGATCTCATTGCGTGAACGTCGAATCCACGAGCAGCCCTCGAGTAATACTCTCTTACTGTCGGTTTCCCGTTCAGTCAGATCTGAAATCGGTGCGTTCGCTCGGTTCGAACTCTCTCGGGACTGACCGTTTCTCCGTCGACGGTCACTGACTCGCCGTCGGCGAGTGCGCCAAACTTCGGTCCTTCTGGAACGCCGGCCTCGCGTGCCAGTTGTGGATCGAAGGCCGTCTCTTCGGCAACGATGGCGTCATCGTCGATCCACACGGCGTCGTACTTCTCCGCGAGGACGGCAGCCAGATCCTGAATTATCTTCGCTCTGGGTCCGCTCGAGTCTTTGGTGGCGATGTCGTCAGTATCGGGAACGGCCACCTGCGAGCCGACGCGGCTCCCTCCGTTTTCGGTGGCGAACGCCACCGTGTTCGCCGCGACGGTTTCACGGACGCGGTCGGGATCGATCCCCTGTGCGACGCTGAGGAGATCGGCCGGAAGCTCGACGACAGTGAACGACTCGGCGAGCCGCTCCCCGAAGCGGATTCCATCGTCGACGGCACCGAGCTCGGTTTCGACTGCGTCGACGACCTCGAGCGGCCGGTCGTCGACCTCGCGGAGCCACGTCTCGCTGACGAGCCGGTAGTCCAGCTCCTCGAGTGTTTCCTCGAGTACCGGCCACTCGCCATCGAGCAGCGCGACCTCGGCATCGCTCGCCTCGAACGCGCGCTCGAGCACGTCGCGGTGGGCCGTCGGATGGCCCATCGCCTCGAGCGCCCAGTCGGCCGCGACGTGGCCGACCGCCCACGAAGTCTCGCGGACGACCCGTCCGAACCGGGGGGCGTAGTGGTTGCCGCCGAAGCCGACGACCTGTCTGTCACGATGTGGCACAATGTTTCGTAGCTCGAGGATGGCGCGGGCGACGGCGTCGGCACCGGCGGGATCGTCCCACTGTTCGTCGCCGCTGCCGAGTTCGGCAAAGAGCGACGGACACCCTACCTCGGAGGGGCCGTGGTGGGTACATTCCATGCCCACGTCGTACTCGGCGGGTGCGTACTCCTCGAAGGCTGCGAGCAATTCGGCCAAGGCGTTCGGTGCGGCATCGGCCAGCGCGTCGGGCTCGCCGCCGAACTCGGCCGGGCCGAAGTTGCCCGTGAAATGGCCGGTCAGCAGCGGGCCGGTATCCCCCGAATGGCGCGAGGCGAAGACGAGCAGGTCGGGGTCGCAGTCGAAGGCGTCGGCAGGACGCTCGAGATCGATATGCAACGCGTCGAACGACCGCAGGACGGCTCCGTCGGTCCGGTAGTAGGTGCCGCCGCCGTCGGCTGCCGGCCGGCTGTCGTCGGTTCGCTGGGTCCAGTCGGCGCGCTCGCGGAGCCGGTCACAGATGTGCTCCGAGGCGCGGTCGGCGTGGCTTTCGACGATCGCGAGCGTGGTCATACCCGTGCTCGTGGGTTGTCGGCGTTAACGTCGCCGGTTTCCATCTGCTGGTGACGGTGACCCGCAACGTTTCATGTGTGTAGATAACATACACGTAATATAGGATGACTGACTAATGACCGATAACTCGTCGGATCGAACTGTCACGTCTGGGGAGCAGTCGTTCGAGTTCGACCTCGAGATCAGCGAGTTGAGCGCACTCGTCAGCGATTGTGCCATCGCGCTGTTCGATGCCGACGGGTTCATCACCGAGTGGAATTCGGGCGCGCGCCATCTCACGGGATACGATGCGGAGACGATCGGTGGCGACCACTACCGGTCTCTCTTTCCGACAGATGCTCGCGAGGACGGCCGTCCGGACCGGTTGCTCGAGCGAACACGTGCCGAGGGAACTGTCGAAGACGACGGCTGGCGACTCGGGGACGGCGACAGTCGGATATGGGTCTGTGAGGTCATCGCCACGATCCGTGCGGATGGCGATGTCGGCGTTCCGGTCGCGTCCGCAGCCGACTTAGATGGGTATCTCTGGTTCGTCCGCGACCGAACAGCTGATCACGGGCGAGCACGCGAACTCCGCGAGGAGAAGGCGTTCACAGAGAGCGTGCTTCGCGCACAGCCGGACATCCTCTATGCCTACGACACTGACGGGAATCTGATCCAGTGGAACGAGCAGTTCGAGCGCGTAACCGGCTACGACCCGGAACCACCCAGTGACGTCGATCCGCTGACGTTCATCGCACCCGAAGACCGCGACCACATCGGCGACGCGATCGAGCGCATCCTCGAACATGGCGAGCGTCTCACCGCTGAAGGTCGAGTTCTCGCGACCGACGACGACCGAATCCCCTACGAGTTCAACAGCGCCAGAATCGTCGACGACGGCGACGTCCTCGGCTTTACCGGTGTCGGCCGCGACATCAGCGACCGCAAGGCTCGCGAACGCGAACTCGAGCGCCTCGAGCGACTCAACGCGGTGATTCGGACGATCGACGACACGATGGTCACGGCAGACACCCGCGACGAGATCGAAGCTGCGATCGTCGACACGTTCGCAGCCAGCGAGGGCTATCGATTCGGTGTCATCGGTCGGGCCCGAGGTGTCACGACGGGTGAGGGACACTCGTGGGAGCCGACTGCTCGAGGCGGAATCGACGCGGCTGGCGCGGACGGTTGCTCGTCGTTCGTCGATCCACCGGTCGACGCCGACGGCGAGTCGGCACTCGAGACGCGAACCGTCCAGCGGTATCGAGCGCTCCGCGATAGTTCGATCGAGCAATGGCGACACCACGCACGCGAACACGACTACGGCGCCGTCGCCGTCATTCCGATCGCTGCGAGTAATCAGCCCCTCGGCGCGCTCGTAATCGGCACGGCCGAGCCGTCGGCGTTTCCCGATCGGGAACGGGAAGTGCTACAGGAGTTCGGCGGCACGATCGGACACGCGATCAACGTGATGGCAGTCCGTCGGCTGCTCTATCAGGATTCCGTCGTCGAACTCGAGTTCGAGTCGACCGATCGGGGCGACGCCTGTATTCGGCTCTCCGACGAACTTGGCTGCGAACTGTCGGTCGACCACGTCCTCCCGCTGACCGGTGAGGTGTTCATCTATTATTTGACCGCATCAAACGTCGATCCCGATCGTGTACGCGAGCTCGCTCGCGACGATGAGGCGATTACGGACTACCGGCTCATCGACGCCGATAGCGACGAGAGCTACTGGGAATGTGTCGTTCGCAACGCGACGATCGCCGAAACCGTCACCGGTTACGGCGCACGGCTGCAGTCGAAGACCGTCCGCGACGGCGTCGCGAAACTCACGGTTCAGGTCAGTTCCGATGTAGCGCTCCAGGAATTCGTCGACACGATTACGTCTGCCTATCCCGACAGCAGGCTCCGCTCGAAACGAACCGTCGAGCGACCGGTCGAGACGCGCGGCGACTTTCGACGCACCGTCGAATCGATGCTGACCGACAAACAGCGCATGGCACTCGAGTCGGCATATCACGGCGGCTACTTCGAGTGGCCATCTCGACACAGCAACGCAGAAGAGATCGCCGATCAACTCGGGATCGCTCGGCAAACCTTCCACCAGCACCTCAGAGTCGCACAGGCGAAGCTGCTCTCGGCGTATTTCGGCGACGCCGACTGAGACAGCCGACTGGCCGTCGTTTGCAGACCCGATGTCGGGAGTCGCAGCTATACCAAGGCCACTGGTGACATCTCGCATTCGCCGATACCAGAGCATGCTGGTATACACCTTTCCCCCGCCCGGTGTCTTCCTCCGGTAATGAGCCCGCCACCGTCCACCGAGCTGACAACCGCGTTGGACGTGCTCGCAGAGCCGCGACGCCGATATCTCCTTGCGACGCTGCTCGAGCACGCGGACGCAGCCGAAACGGACGCCCCGCTGGCGTCGGAAGGGATGTCGATCGACGCGCTTGCAACTGCGGTCGCGACGATGGAACACGGCTCCGCGCCCGTCACTGACGAGCAGTCCGGTCGCGTCCGACTGACGCTGGTCCACGCCCATCTCCCGCGGCTGGTCGACGCCGGGTTAGTGGTGACACATACTGACGGCAACGCGACAACAGTCGCTCTTACCGACCACCCACTGCTCGAGGCCGAGTGGGTTCGGTCGATCCTCGCCGACCCGACCGGCGAGGCGTTTCCGGCCGACGAGACGACGCTGAACCGAACGCTCGAGGCGCTTCGCAGCCCGCGTCGTCGAACCGTCTGTACCGCCCTCGCAACGCAGCACGAGGCCGTCCCCGTTTCCGATCTCGCCGCGACAGTCGTCACGCGAGGGGCTGACAACGGGGCGGGGAAGGTCGACGTCACAGAGTCGGCACGTACTGCCGTCGAGACGTCACTCGTCCACGAGCATCTGCCGGCACTGTCGGCGGCGGCCCTCGTCGAGTACGACGCGGCGGCACGGACGGTCGCGCTTGCGATCGACGCACCCCTGTGGCAAGCCGACTGGGCGACCGACGGACCGCTTGCAGCCGTTGCCGAGTTCGTACGCCACCGTGCCGCGCAGGGCGATGTGGCTACTGCAGCGCACGATTCGGATCGAACGACGGCTGACGCGACGCCATCGGCCGAGCCACCCACAGACGTCACGCCAACGGAGACAGCGGCCGCATCGACGACGGGATCGTCGGCAACGACCGACGATCGGCTGCTCTGGACGCTGGCACGACCGCCTGCTGGCCGATCGTCATCGCGATCGGATCAGGTCCGGAATACCCCGTCGATCACGGAACGAGAAGAGCGATAAAGCCAACGTAGCTGCCGACGAGGATTACGCCGTCGAGTCGCGTAAGCTGTCGCCGATAGCCCATCAGTCCGACCAGCAGGACGGTGAAGGCGACCATAATCGGCAGCTCAAACCGGAGCGTCGCGGGCTCGATCTCGATCGGCGTGATCAGGGCCACGATGCCAAGCACCGCGAGGATGTTGTAGATGTTCGACCCGACGACGTTCCCGACAGCGAACGACTCGTGGCCCCGGATCGCGCCGACGACCGAGGCCGCAAGCTCCGGCAGCGACGTCCCGAGTGCGAGCACCGTCAGCCCGATAACGAGATCCGAGACCCCAAGGGCCGATAGCAGTCCCGTCCCACCGGCGACGAGCCATCGCGAGCCGATCACGAGCACGACCAGCCCACCAATGACGAGCGCTCCATCCCAGGCCCGGGCCGATACTCCCGACGCCGCTGACGCGTCGGGCTCGTCGATCATCGGCGCGGACTCCGCGTTCGCGTAATGGAGGATCATCGCCGTAAATCCCGCGAGCACGACCAGCAAGAGGACGCCCTCGAGCCGGCCGACCCGTCCGTTCGCGCCGAGTGCGACCAGCAAGAGCGCGGCAAGCACCATGACGGGGACGTGGCGACGGATCACCTGATCGCTGATCTGCAACGGCTTGATGAGCGTGGCGACGCCGAGTACCAGCCCGATGTTCGCGATGTTCGAGCCGACGATCGTCCCGAGGCCGATATCGCTCGAGACACGTAGGGCACCGATCGCCGAGACGAACAGTTCGGGCGCGGTCGTCGCGAAGGCAATCACCGTCACGCCGACGGTCGCCGCATGGAGCCCGATGCCGAGTGCCAGCCGTCCCGCGCCCGCGACCAGCAATTCGGCACCGCCATAGAGTGCGACGATCCCACCCACCAGCAAGAGGAGGTCGAGGGAGGTTCCGGAGAGCATGGCGGCGGCTACTCGAGACGGGGCTAAAAGCCACGCGAAACGGCCACCGGTCGCGGAACGGCTCGCGTGGGTCGTTGCGTGAGCGGGTCGAAGCCACACGAGATTGACACTGGCAACGCCGCCGGAAAGCCAGACCGATTATAGTCCCACCACCCCGACTGACAATCCGAGAGATGGCTATGGACGTGTACGGCTTACTCGGCAATCCGGTCGGCCACTCGCTGTCGCCGCCGATGCACGAGGCCGCCTACGACGAACTCGGACTCGAGGCCCGCTACGTGACCTTCGAGCCCGACGAAGACGATATCGAAGACGCGATCGCCGGAGCCGACGCCCTCGGGATCGCCGGGCTGAACGTGACGATCCCGTTCAAACAGGATGCCCTCGAGATCGTCGCCCCCGAGGACTTGGCAGCCCGAATCGGCGCAGTCAACACGATCGACTTCTCGGGCTCGGGGCCGCCAACGGGCTACAACACCGACGCTGTCGGCGCGTTACGTGCGCTACGTGACCACGACGTCACGATCCAGGATGCGCGGGCGGTCGTCGTGGGTGCCGGCGGTGCCGGTCGGGCAGTCGCGTTCGGACTCGCGGATGCCGGTGCGACAGTTGCGATCGCGAACCGAACCGAGTCGAAAGCACACGCCCTCGCCGAGGAGGTGCCCCGCGCGACTGGCCACGGACTCGGAGACCTCAAGCGACTGGTCACCAACGCCGACGTGGTGGTCAACGCCACGAGCGTGGGGATGGAATCGGACGCGACGCCGGTTCCCGCCGATGCACTCCACGAGGATCTCGCCGTCCTCGATGCGGTCTACAGCCCGCTCGAGACGCGACTGCTGCGCGATGCGGCCGACGCTGGCGCGACGACTGTCGACGGCGCATGGATGTTGCTCTATCAGGGTGTCGAGGCGTTCGAGATTTGGACCGGCCGGGACGCACCTGTCGACGCGATGAACAACGCGCTTCGCTCGCGTCTGTAGGCCGCTGGCGGGCACGGTCGAAACACTGACAGTATCAGGCGAATTTAAGTGTCGGAACAGACTACGTCGATATAATGGCACTCCTCCAGAAGCTGAAGTCCCTGTTGGGATTCGGCGGGTCGGACTCGGAGCGAAAGCGCTCTCGAGAGGTCGGGGTAACGGTCGAACGAGAAGCGGCGGACGACGGACCTGAGACCGCCACAGCTCAAGACCGGACGGAGGACGTGCGTGCCGAACCGCCACAGTCGGCTACTGCGGGGACGGCGGACGACACACCTGAGCAGCCGACCGACGTTGACACATCTACGGAACCCGCTGTCGATTCCGAGACAGCGGCTGAAGCCGAGTCGGCCGACGACACTGACACCGACCTCGAGGGTGACGCCGAACCAGCAGTGGACGCCGAATCCGAACAGGTCGAACCGGAGTTGGACGACGAGACGGAACCGGAACCCGAACCAGAACCGGCTGTCGAACCCGAGTCCGAGCCGGACGTGGAGCCAGAACCGGAAGTGGAAGCGGAACCAGTCACCGAGATTAAAGGTATCGGCCCGGCCTATGCCGACCGCCTCGCCGGAGCGGGCGTCGAAACCGTCGCCGAACTCGCCGCGTCGGACGCCGCCGAACTTGCCGACCAGACCGACATCTCCGAGAAACGCATTCAGGGCTGGATCGACCGCGCCGAAGTCCGGTAACGAATCGGCCAGACACCCGTCGAATCCCACCTCACGTCATCGTTTCACTGCCCCCATCACTGCCTGCTTGTTTTCTGCGCTGTCGCCCACAACAGCCCCGAAATCGCAAGAGGATTACCCACCGACTCCGTCCCGCTCGACATGAGCGATCCGCGCGTCGTGACGACGCTCGACTCGTTTCGCGCCGCCGCATCCAGCCGTGGTGGGGCGGCTGCGGACCGGGCCGCATCGTCGGCACCGAGCGGCCACCGCGTTCCCGTCGAAGTCCGCGTGCCCGTTAGCGATCCGTTTCTCGCCTATCGCCGCGCCCGCGACGGCGACGGTGGCGCGTTCCTCGAGACGACCGGTGGCCAACCCGGCTGGGGCTATTTCGGCGTCGATCCCGTCGAGCGACTCACGGTCGGTCCCGACGCCGTTTTACGAGTACAGAACGATCAATCGCCGACGCTGGCCGCACTCGAGGGGCTGCTCGCAAACGACCGCCTCGCCCGCGGAGAGTGTGACGTTCCCTATCCCTGCGGTGCCATCGGCTGGCTCTCCTACGACGTGGCCCGTGAACTCGAGTCCCTGCCCGAGTCGGCCGTCGACGACCGAGGACTGCCTCGGCTCGAGGCTGCGGTCTACGACCGCCTCGCGGCCTGGGAGGAGCCGGCCCAGGGAGGGGTGACGCTGCGGATCACGGCCTGCCCGCGGGTCGGCGACGGTGAGACAAACCTCGAGGCAGCCTACGAGCGCGGGCGCGAGCGAGCCCTCGAACTCGCCGACGCCGTCCGCGACGGTGATCCCGAAATCGGGGAGCCGCCGGTCTCACGTCCCGACGCGACCTTCGAGAGCGATTGTGGTCGCGAGGCCTTTGCCGATCGCGTGCGACAGGTCAAGAAGTACGTCCACGACGGCGATACCTTTCAGGCGAACATCTCTCAGCGGCTGGTCGCACCCGCTGCGGTCCACCCCGTTGCCGCCTATGACGCCCTGCGACGGGTTAATCCGGCACCCTACTCCTGTTTGCTCGAGTTCCGGGCAGCCGATCTGGTGAGCGCGAGTCCAGAACTATTGCTCGAGTGCGAGGGACTACAGCCTTCGGAACCAGCGAGCGGCGCGGGGCGCAAACGAAGTGAGCGCCCCGATGAGACGAGCGGGAAGGAACGACCCGCGAGCGCACAGCGGCCACGAGCGCGCGACGGCGCGTTCGTCCGGACGGAACCCATCGCGGGGACGCGACCGCGCGGCGAGACGCCGGACGAAGACGCCGCCCTCGAGGACGACCTGCTAGCCGACGAGAAGGAACGCGCCGAACACGCGATGTTGGTCGACTTGGAGCGCAACGACCTCGGAAAGGTCTGTGCGTACGGCTCCGTCGACGTCGCGGAGTACCGCCGGATCGACCGCTACTCGGAAGTGATGCACCTCGTCTCGAACGTCACGGGCCAATTGCGCCCGGACGCGACGTTGTCCGACGCCATCGCGGCGGTTTTCCCCGGCGGGACGATCACTGGCGCGCCGAAACCGCGGACGATGGCGATCATCGACGAACTCGAGGCGACCCGTCGCGGCCCCTACACGGGAAGCGTCGGTATCTTCGGCTTCGACGGCCGGGCCACGCTGAATATCGTCATCCGGACGCTGGTCCGCCACGCAGATGAGTACCACCTGCGGGTCGGTGCAGGCATCGTCCACGACTCTGACCCGACCAGCGAATACGACGAGACCCTCGCTAAAGCCCGCGCGCTCATCACGGCAGTCGACGAGGCACTGGGCGAGCGGGCCGAACTGGGGCTCGAGGGGAATTGGGGTGAAGGGCGTGAGTGACCGCAGCAAACGGTTGCTTGTCATCGACAACTACGATTCGTTCGCGTACAACCTCGTCCAGTACGTCGGCGAGGTAGCCGACGAGGTCGTCGTTCGGCGCAACGACGAAATCGACCTCGCGGGCGTGCGCGACCTCGAGCCGACGGGGATCATC
>NZ_AOIT01000016.1 GCF_000337475.1 Natrinema limicola JCM 13563
GCGCCATCAGAGATGTGTATAAGAGACAGGTCGACGATCAGCCACGACGGCACTGGGATCTTCGCGGGACTTCCGTCGACGTTCCAGGTCGGGCGCTATCACTCACTTGCGGTCGAGCGCGATGAGTTACCGGCCTCGCTCGAGGAAACTGCCCAGACGGCAGACGAGCGTGGTGTTCTGATGGCAGTGCGCCACCGCGAAAAGCCCCATATCGGGGTGCAATTTCATCCAGAGAGTATCCTCACGCGGGCACAGCCGGATACGGTGACCGGGACGGACGACGGCACCGGCGAAGAGATTTCGCTCGCACTCGGCAAGCAGCTGATCGAAAACTTCTGTCGGTTCGCCGCAACGGCCGACCGGAACGCGGAGGCCCACGATGGCTGAGCAACTGTACTACCACGTCGACGGCGACCTCGTCCCAGCCAGTGAGGCAACCGTCAGCGTCGACGATCGGGGGTTTCGCTACGGCGACGCCGCCTTCGAGACGCTACGGGCCTACGGCGGGACGATCTTCGCGTGGGACGCCCACTGTGAGCGTCTCGAGCGAACCTGCGAGGCCCTCTCGCTCGAGCACGGGCTGACGGCGGCCGACCTCCGGGGCCGAATCGACGAGACGCTCGTGGCGAACGATCTCGCGGACGCCTACGTCCGGCTCTCGATCACACGTGGCGTCCAGCCGGGGAAACTCACGCCCCAGCCCGACGTCGACCCGACGGTCGTCGTCTACACCAACCCGCTGCCCCGCGGCGGGCTCGCGGGCGAGTCCGTCTGGGACGACCCGGCAACAGTCGAGACGGTCACAACTCGTCGCGTCCCTGACGAGGCGATTCCGGCCGTAGCCAAGACCCACAACTACCTGAACGGGATCCTCGCGCGCGCGGAACTCAGTGCTGGCGCGGACGAAGCGCTCATGTGCGACCTCGAGGGCTACATCGCGGAAGGGGCAACGAGCAACCTCTGGTTTGTTCGCGATGGCGAACTCTACACGCCGACGATCGACGGGCCGGTGCTGCCGGGGATCACCCGAAAAATCGTACTCGCGCTCGCTCGGGACGCTGGCATCGCAGTCCACGAGGGGTCGTACGAGCCAGCCGACGTTCACGGCGCTGCCGAGGCGTTTCTGACCAATCGGACCTGGGAGCTGCGCCCGATCGCGACGCTTGACGGCCATGCGATCGGTGGCGGTCCAGTCACGGAACGGCTCTCACGGCGCTACGACGAGCGGGTCGAACGGACGTGTTACCAGTAGTCGAGTCCACCAGTCCGTGCTCCGGGGGAGTGGCTCATACGGTCTGCTGTAACGGTGTACCGGTGCAACGGCAGGACGGTCGCGGTTGCACCGGCACTGATTTACAGGAGTCCGTATCACGTTGGCGTGACCGGCACTCGTGTCGACTCGTTCGATTCATCAGGTGTCTTGACGAGCTCCCGCTTTGTCTCTGCCAACTCGAGGACGAACTCGCTGCCGAACGCGCTCGCGGGCGTCTGGAATCCGTCCGGAACACGGGCGCTGTCCTCGAGCACCCGTTGGGCGGCTACCACCGCCGCTTCGGCGGTCAGCGCGTAGGGGTTGGGCGTCCGCAGTCGGGCCCGCGCCTGCTGGCCGGTGGCGTCGTCGACGACCTCGCCCCAGACGACCGCGCTGCCGGTCGCCAGCTGTGAGCCGTCCGGACCATCGAGACGGGCGTCGATGACCCGCTTCAGCAGGCGCTCGACCGGCCTGCGCTCGAGCAGCCACCCCAGCGAATCGACGGCCGCCAGTCCGCTCGCCGCCCACGGCGGCGCGGCGGCGTAGACTTCGATCGATTCGATGCCGGTGCTGTGAGCGGCGGTGACGACGTCGCCCCACGGGATCGTGACGGCGTGTTCGGGGCCGTCGCCGAAGTCGATCTCGCGTGTTCGGTAGCCGGTCGGCACCTGAATGAGTCGCCCGTTTCGGCGGACGACGCCGCCACTGCCGAGGTGTTCGACGAGCGTTCGGGCGGTGCCCCGCGAGAGCCCGCCGCCACCTTTGATCCCGAGTCGCAACTGGTCGGCAGTGGGGAGTTGGTCGGCAAGGAAAGCCGCCAGACAGTCCGACGGCACGACATCGAAGCCGACGCCGGGCAGGAGCGTAACTCCCGCTTCGTGGGCCGCGTCATCGCGCTGGCGGAGACGCTCGAAGACCGGGAACTCGCCGGTGATGTCCAGATAGTCCGTGCCCGTCTCGAGACAGGCCACGACCAACGGCTCGGCGGTGTCGACGAACGGCCCTGCACAGTTCACCACGGCATCGAAGCGCTCGAGGTGGGACGCGAGGTCTTCTGACTCGAGATCGATGACGCGACCGTCGACGCCGAGGGCGTCGGCTTGGCGTGTGACCGCGTGACCGTCCCGGCCAGCGACGACGGGTGATCCCCCTCGTGCGACGGCCTCGCGGGCGATCAGCCGACCCGTGTAACCGTAGGAGCCGTAGATGAGAAGGGAGTCCATAGGTCGCGTTCGTCGGAGAGCGATTTAAAGTTCCGTCAGACGCGTGTTCACCCGATGGCATAACGTTCAGGACCGCTGACTTCCAACGGATGCGGTGATGGACGCTGAACGGATCACGGCGCTGTCGGATGTGCCCACCGATTCGACGGTTTGTTTCCGCGTGACCGACGACTCGGACGAGACACAGGAGGCGATTCTCGTCAGGACCGCGCCGGTCGCGACCGACGGCGGCGACCCGGTCTCTGAAGACGGTGTTTCCTGCTGGTTGAACTACTGTCAGCATTTCACACACATCAAACTCGACAAGGGGTCAGGCGCGCCGATGCGAGATGGGGAAGTCGTCTGTGCAAATCACGGCGCGTACTTCGCGGCCGACTCCGGTCGCTGTACGTTCGGTCCCTGTGAGGGTGCCTATCTCACCGACCTCGAGGTGACCGTCGAGGATGGCGACGTCTATCTGACTGACGACGACTACGCGTTCGTCGGGCTCGGCCCGGTCGAGACTGACGACTGTGATCGCGCCTCGAGTTCGAACGTCGAGTTCTAGATGGTGGCTGGCGCGACCAGGTCACGCTCCTGATCGTACTCGAGCAGGCCGGCGTCGACCAGCCGCGGCAGATGGTCGTGGTAGAGTGACAGATAGACTTCTTTGACGCGTTCGGCCGAGATGTTTCGCACGGTGTGGCCCGTTTCGCGGGCCGCGACTTCCTCGGCTGCGTCCGGCAGCGTCACCTCCTCGCCGTAGCTGCGCATCACCGACAGCAGCAGTCGGCGACGCTGGTCGGCAAGCAGGGAGAACACGTCGTCGAGCGTTTTGGCCGCCGGATCCGGCCTGTCGGCCTCATCGAGCCAGTCGAGTACCGTCCGTACGATCTCGACGCAGTCACGCTCCGAATGCGATCTGGAAGTCATGTGTGGTCCGTCGTTCTCGAGCAGGTGCGACTGAACCGAGCCGAACGCCGCTTCGACGGGCCGTGACGCCGCCACTCGCTCGAGAGTTCGTATCGGGTTCTCGCCTGCACCACAAATATTAGTATCGGATCCAGTTGACAACCCCCATGGGAGAGTGACAGTTGATCGTCGATGAACGTCTGGTTCATACGGTCTGCTGTAACGATATACTGGTGCAACCGCAGGACGAGTCGCGGGTGCATCGGAACTGACTGACAGCAGACCGTATCAGTCACTCGATCGTGAACGTCGGCTCGTCGATGGACTCGCTTTTGCACTCGGGACACCGCGAGGGGAGGTTCAGCAGGTCGTCGTAGTCGTCGAACCCGCAGTCTCGACACGTCGGCGGTGCGACGAGCAGTTGCTCGTCAGTGCCGTCGACCGACCGGGAGACGTGTTCGACGTGGCGGACGACCGCGTGTGGCGTCAGATCGAGCTGGGTGGCCAGCTCGCTCGGCGTCGCCGGCTCGGCACGGAGTGCATCGGCGAGTTTCTGTCGCGTCGTTTCGTCGGCCTCGCGCATACGTCCCCTACAGGCGGTGTGTGTTTTTATACTGTCGGACAGCAGTCACGGCGCAGGTCGTTCGTCTCTGTCGTCGATACCAGTTTTCCTCCTGCTGTGGGGTTTCGGGCGTGTCAGACCCTCTCACTCGAGAAAGGACAAGTGACTTGGACCCCGCAGGTGAACACCGGCGTATGAAGGCAGTCGTCCTTGCAGGCGGGTACGCGACGCGAATGTGGCCGATTACCAAGCACCGGCCCAAGATGTTCCTCCCGATCGGCGAGTCGACCGTCATCGACCGCATCTTTGCAGAGCTCGAGGCCGACGAGCGCATCGACGAGGTCTACGTCAGCACCAACGAGCGGTTCGCGCCCGACTTCGAGGCCCACCTCGCAGATAGCGAGTTCGACAAACCTCGGCTCTCGGTCGAGGAGACGACCGAAGAAGACGACAAGTTCGGCGTCGTCGGCGCGCTCGCCCAGCTGATCGACCGCGAGAACGTCGACGACGATCTGCTGATCATCGCCGGCGACAACCTGATCAGTTTCGCCGTTTCGGACTTTCTCGATTACTTCCAGTCTCACGACGCGCCCACGCTCGCCGCCTACGACGTCGGCTCCCGCGAGAAGGCAAAATCCTACGGCCTCGTGGAACTCGAGGGTGACCGCGTCGTCGACTTCCAGGAGAAACCCGACGACCCAAAGAGCACGCTCGTCTCGATCGCCTGCTATGCGTTCCCGCAGGAATCGCTTGATCTGTTGCCGACCTATCTCGAGGACGGCAACAACCCCGACGAGCCGGGCTGGTTCGTCCAGTGGCTCCAGAACCGCGAAGCGACCTACGCCTACACCTTCGAGGGGGCGTGGTTCGACATCGGCACCCCTGAGAGCTATCTCGATGCCGTCGCCTGGCATCTCGATGGTGACTCGCTGGTCGCCGACTCGGCGACGCTGGAAGACACCACGATCGGCGAGAACGTCCACGTCATGGAGGACGTCACGCTCGAGGGGACTGCTCTCGAGCACACCGTCATCTTCCCGGACGCGACGGTTCGCAACGGCGATATCCGCCGCTCGATTATCGATGAGGGCACTCGGATCGAGGATCTCGACCTCGCCGGAGCACTCATCGGTGCCCACACGACGATCACGAACGGGACGGAGTAGGGTCGACGAACCGCGGGTCCATGCCGCCGTGTGCGCTCGCGATTAGATCGCTGTTAGCTCCTGCACCCACTCGAGGCCGTTCTCTGCCTCTTGTCTGGTCTGCTCGAGGGGGTGATCTCGTCGGGCAGGCCGATCCGATCGGCCAGCGCCAGCAGCGTCTCGAGTTTCGTGAGGGCGAGACGTTCGATCCCCCGTCCCAGTTCCGTCTCGACGAGATTGCCCAGAATCGGATCCTGCAGGTCGCCGACGATTTCTTCGCGGTCAGTTTGCAGCCCCTCGAGCGTCGGGTTTTCGATCGGGGTGGGCTTGGCCTCGATCGTTCTCGTGCATGGGCGGACTGTCAGCAGGAACGCGCAAAGCGGTTGGCCGGTCACTCGAAACGTCATCCACACCGCTTGCAGTATCGTTTACAGCGCTGGCTCACGACACTGGACTTTAGCGGATGCCGATCGACGGGTGGCCTATGAGAGGAGGTTCCACTGATCTGAACCCACCGGTGATGGATATCGGTGATCCGGCGTGATCGAGAATCGGGACGCCCTCACGTCGACCGCGGCCCGCGAGGTCGCTCTCGACTGTCTCGAGGCAGGCGTCGAGGCCGGCCATCCGCGGACGGTCATCCGTGATGCCGTCACACTCGAGGACGAAACCCTCCGTGTCGCCGATACGACGTACGACCTCGAGGCGTACGACGACCTCGTCGTCCTCGGCGGCGGCAACGCTGCGGCCCACGTTGCCGCAGCGCTCGAGGGGATACTGGGCGATCGGATCGACGACGGCGTGGTCGTTACGGACGATCCAGTCGACACGGAGCGCGTCGAGGTTCGCGAGGGCGATCATCCCGTGCCCAGCGAGCGCGGCGTCGCGGGGGCGCGTCACCTGCTCGAGGCGGCGGACGCGGCAACCGACGAGACACTCGTCGTGACTGCGATCACCGGCGGCGGCAGCGCGCTCATGCCCGCACCCGCCGGTGCAGTCTCGCTTACGGCCCTCCAGTCGACGACCGACGCACTGCTCGCGAGCGGGGCCGACATCGGCGAGATCAACGCGGTCCGCAAGCACCTCTCGGCGCTAAAAGGTGGCCGGCTGGCCCGCCGCGTTGCCCCAGCGACGGTCGTCTCGTTACTTTTCAGCGATGTCGTCGGGAACGATCCAAGCGTCATCGCGAGCGGCCCTGTCGTGCCCGACGAGTCGACATTCGACGACGCGCTTGCGGTCCTCGAGCGCTACGAAATCGACGCGCCCGAGACTGTTGTCGACCGCCTCGAGCGCGGTGTGGCCGGCGAGATCGCCGAGACGCCCGGCCCCGGTGACACTGCGTTCGAGCGCGTCTCGACGCACGTCGTCGCCGACGGGATGACCGTCCTCGAGGCAGCCCGCGAGACGGCAGCCGAGCGCGGCTACGAGCCGCTCGTCCTCTCCGCGCGGATTCGCGGGGAGGCCCGCGAAGCGGCCACAACTCACGTTGCGATCGCCGAAGAGGTCCGCGCTACGGGGAACCCCGTTTCACCGCCGGCTGTACTCCTCTCGGGTGGCGAAACGACGGTAACGATCCGCGGCGACGGGACGGGCGGCCCGAATCAGGAGTTCGCGACGAGCGCAGCGCTCGACCTGGCGGCTGGGCATGCAGACTGTGGTCGGGACGATGACCGCAACAAAATCACGGTTGCCGCGATCGACACCGATGGCATCGACGGCGTGACCGACGCGGCCGGCGCGCTCGTCGACGGGACCACCGTCGAGGATCCCGAGAGCGCACGCGAGGCACTCGCCGAAAACGACGTCTCCCCGTTCCTCGAGGCGCGACACGCGCTGATCCGGACGGGGCAGACGGGAACGAATCTAAACGACCTGCGGATACTGGTCGTCGAGCAGTCCTAGCCCGCTGCGATCGCAAGGCTGTGACTTATCAGTAGAGAGCAGTAAAATTTATTTATAATAAATACTAACTGAAACTAAACCGAGTAGTTTGGTCACTACACGTGCGAACTGACCGACTATGGGAGAAAATGACAGAAACCACATTCAGTTTGGGCCATTGGTTCAGCCGGCAGTTTCAACTGAATTTGCGAGCGATTCGCTACAACCTCGTTCGTCATCATCAGCATCACGTGTTTCCCAAAAAGGTATCCCGTGCCCATCTGAATCAATCCGATACGCTATCTGGATAGCATACTCGCCCAACTCCTCCTCAGATTCGATTGTTACCCACTCTGACCGTGTGTCCATCCGAAAATGGACACGGAATTGCCCCGTCTCATCGGGCCACTCCTGTGGAATCCATCGTTGCTGAATCCGGGCATCACCATCTTCACGACCGTCAATAGTATAGGAATCAGAGAGGATTTCTTCATTCTTGTATTCGACACGCAGGTAAACGGTATGCAATTTGGTATCTAAATTAATTAGTTCGAGACAGCTGAGACGAGGATGTCTGTCGGAAAAAACGGAGGCAGTACATCCAGAAAGCGTACCAGCGAGGAGAGGGAGAGTAGCTTGGAGGGTAGCGCGACGGGAGGGCATATAGTTATATCCACAACACATTCGCATAAGGTTTCTGTGTGAGGAGTTGGAAGGGACGATGATTGTACGCCCTGTACTGAACGCGAATTTCACGAGCCACTCTGAATAACGAAACTGTATTACCAACTACTGTTACGGCTCCACGCTCGGCCGGAGCGCGTCGATCACGCGACAGGCGTTTTTCGAGAAGGCTCGCCGCAATAGGTCTTCCGAGACGTCGAGCGTGAGGATCTCCATGACCGCGACGTTGGGATGACAGGCCGGCGCGCCGCTGCCGAAGAAGACGCGATCCGGATGCTCGAGCAGTGCGCGCTCGAGTTGGTCGCGATAGCGGACGAAGCTCGTCTCGAGGTAGCAGTCGTCGTACTCCGCCAAGAGACCGATCATCTCGGTCATCAGCGAGCGATTCAGCGGGTACCCGCCGAAGTGACCGACGATAACGGGAAACGAGCGCTCGAGGAGGGTTTCAGCAAGCGTTTCTGGCGGTGCATTAGTGCCGCCGCGGACGATCACGGGGAGGTCGACGTCCTCCATGGCCGTGAGGACGTCGTTGTCGGGGTAGTCGTCGACGGTTGGATCGAGGACGAAGCCGTGGAAGCGGTCGTCGTAGGCGTATTTCTCGATATCGCTTGGAGTAGTATGGTGGTCATCGCGGCGGCTGACGGCGTTGCGGAGTCGGCCGGTCGTTTTCTGCCCCGGCGTCTGGGTGCCGTTGATCCGGGCGAACGAGACGAACGGCCGGTCGACGCTGCGTCTGGCAACGCCGTTGTTCGGCGCGACGTAGCTCGTCTCCGGTGCCGACGGCGGGAAGACGACCGCTTTCGTGATTCCGGCCTGGTGCAGCTCCCGCTCGAGTCGATCTGCCGTAATCGTGTGTCCCTGTGGGGCTCCCCCGCCACCAGGAGACGGCAATCGCGTCGAAAGGTCCACCACGCGAAACCCGTGTTCCAACTCCAGCATTCCCACCAGACAGTTCCGAGTCGACATATATTGTGCTACCGGCCGGTGTCGTCCGGTTGTGTGGCTCAGGGACACGGAGAATCGCAAGACGGAGCGGTGGTTCGAGGGAAAGTATTATATAGAAGTGCTGACGACATGGTTAGTGAGGATCAACGATGGCACAACAGCGACGCATGGGCGGACAGCCTATGTTCATTCTGAGCGAGGACAGTCAGCGAACGCAGGGCCGCGATGCCCAATCGTCGAACATCATGGCCGGCAAGGCCGTCGCCGAGTCGGTACGCACCACACTCGGCCCCCGTGGCATGGACAAGATGCTCGTCGACTCCGGCGGGGACGTCGTCATCACGAACGACGGCGCGACCATTTTGAACGAGATGGATATCGAACACCCCGCGGCCCAAATGATCGTCGAAGTCGCCGACTCCCAGGAAGAGGAAGTCGGTGACGGCACGACGACCGCGGCCGTCCTCGCCGGCAACCTGCTCGGCGAGGCCGAGGACTTGATCGAGCAGGACGTCCACGCGACGACAATCGTCGAGGGCTATCACGAGGCCGCCGAGATCGCCCTCGAGGCCATCGCCGAGGAGGTCGGCGAGGCCGACGTCGACGACGAGGTGCTCCAGCAGGTCGCCGAGTCGAGCATGACCGGTAAGGGAACCGGTGGGCTCACCGCCGCCTCCCTGGCCGAGACGGTCGTCGAGGCGATCAGCCACGTCGAAACCGACGAGGGCGTCGCACGCGACAACGTCACCGTCCACACCCAGATCGGTGCCTCCTCGAACGCGACCGAACTCGTCCCCGGAATCATCGTCGACGAGGAACCCGCCCACGACGGCATGCCGAGCACGGTCGAAGACGCGTCGATCGCTATCCTGGACGTCGAACTCGACGTCCGAACCGGCGACGTCGACGCTGAGTACGCCATCGACTCGATCGACCAGCTCAACGCCGCAATCGACGCCGAGGAAGGCGAACTCGAGGGCTACGCTGAAACCATCGCCGACAGCGGGGCCGATGTCGTCTTCACCACCGAGGACGTCAACGACCGCGTCGCCACCGCGCTCGCCAACGAGGATATCCTCGTCTTCGAGAGCCTCGGTGACAGCGACGCCCGGCAGGTCGCCTCCGCGACCGGTGCCCGCCGCGTCGGCGCACTCGACGACCTCGAGGAATCGGACTTCGGCTCCGCCGACCGAATCCACACCGAAACCTTCGGCGGTGACGACCTCGCGTTCGTCGAAGGCGGCGCGGCCGCAGAGACGGTCACCGTCTTCGTCCGCGGCGGTACCGAACACGTCGTCGACGAACTCGAGCGTGCCATCGGCGACGCACTCGATGTCGTCGCGACGGCGCTCGAGTCCGGCGAAGTCGTCCCCGGTGCAGGTGCGACCGAGATCGCAATCGCGGACAAGATCCGGCAGGAAGCCGCCGGTATCGAGGGCCGCAAGCAACTCGCCGTGACGGCGTTTGCCGACGCGCTCGACGTCGTCCCACGGACGCTCGCAGCCAACACCGGCCGCGACCCAATCGACGCGCTCGTGGACCTCCGTGCCGCCCACGAGTCCGAGGGTCGGGCCGGCCTGATCACCGACGGTGACGAGGTCACGATCGCCGATCCCTTCGAGTACGGCGTCGTCGACCCCGCCGACGTCAAGCGCGAGGCCGTCGAGAGCGCTACCGAAGCCGCGACGATGATCGTCCGCATCGACGACGTCATCGCTGCCGAGTAACGTCGCTGTCGCGACTCCTGTTTTATTTTGTTGGTTGTGTTCGATCGGGGCTGACTGGCGACGGCTCGATTTTGGTTACCTTCTCGGAGTGTACTGTCACGATCCGCGCCAACGGGGAGCTGTGATCGGCCCCGCACGCCGACACGCTGCCCCGATAGGCAGCTGAGAGAAGGGAGTCGTGACTCGTCCGCGGCAATTCACGTCAGCCGTCGTCACCCGGTACGGGCTCGAGGACGACCCGGTCGCCGGGCTCGAGGTCGAATGCCTCGTCACCACGGCCCTGATTGACGTCGAGTTCCACGTAGCCGTGGCTGCCGACGGTCGCCAGTCGATCGCCGACGGGGACGGCCGCGAACGTCTCGCCGACGGGGATGGGCTCGCCGTTGGCTCGGACCCGTTCTCGGCTCTCGAGCGCCGACCCCGGCACGTTCGTGATGACGTTCCCGAAGCCGTCGACGGCCAGCACTTCGCCGACCGCTCGCTCGGCATCGAGTGTCGCCGTCGGGAGTTCGAGGTCGACATCGGCTGTCGTCGGCTCGAGCCACACGAATGACTCGAGATCCGTGATGTCGTGGACCGCGGCGGCAGCCGGTGCGAAGACGTCCCGCCCGTGGAACGTCCTGCTTCGGCCCTGTGGCGGGTGCTGGCTACGGCTGTTTGGTTCGGACTGGTCAGTCGTCGGCTCGACGGGGTCGAGACCGTCCTCGTCGATCAGGTAGGCCTCGAGTCGGCCTGCATCGCCTGCGAGCCGCCGCGCAGCAGGCAGCAAAACGCCGTTGTCCGGGCCGACGAGCGTGTGATCGCCAGCACGGACGACGATCGCATCGCGGTCGGTCCCGACACCGGGGTCGATGACCACGAGATGCGTTGCAGGCGGAAAATAGGGGAGTACTTCGCGAAGCCAGAAGGCGGCCGTCCGGACGTCCTGTCGGGGGAAGTCATGGGCGACGTCGACCAACCTAGCGTCCGTTCGCTGTCGCAGGACACCTTTCATCACTGCCGGATACGGCGTGCCGAAGTCCGAAGCGAGCGTGATCATAGTTGCCGCTACGAACTGCCGTCCCATAATGCCGGTTGGAACTGTCTCGCGTCACGACCGCACGACTGGCCGTGCGTATACCGGAGCGGACGTCCACCCGGCGGTATCACGTCAGTCGTCAGCTGTCGTTTGTGTTCGAGTCCGATTCGCTGACCATCTGAATGCGCTCGATGCCGTTCATTTCCTCGACGACGTCGACGACGGCTTCGGGAACGAGCGACTCCCAGTCGCCGCCGGAGATCATCCGCTCGCGAACCTCCGATCCCTCGAGGACCTCGCGATTGAACATCGGTGACTGGCGGATCTCGATCCCGGCTTCCCGAAAGAGCTGGATGACTAGCGGGTTATTCGAGTAGGCGATGTCGAAATCCGGGCTCATGCTCTGGACGTGGCTGACCCACACCGAGTTGCGCTCTAAGTCTTCGATTGGGACGGCATAGGTCACGAGGTCGTAGCCGACCAATGACTTCGTAATCATCATGATCCGTTCGCCGGCAGTAAACGGATTTCTGGTCGTGTGGGAGTCGTCGGCGCTCCCGATCCCGAGAACGAGTTCGTCGACGTCGTCAGCGATCTGTTCGACCATACTCAAGTGACCGTTGTGAAACGGCTGGAAGCGGCCGATATAGAACCCCCGAGTCATGCCGGATACTGCTCGAGCAGCACGCTTAAGCGTGGCGAGTCACCCCGAATTGCGTCTTGCGACACAGCATAGCATGGCAGGCATGCTTTCACACGTGTGTTTGCCACGCATGATACATTCGGCTCCATACCGGTCCTGAAACGATATATTCGCATCAGGTTACACCTGTCTAAACACGTCAACGACTTCGCTTGATTTGCCCCGTCGACCGCTGTGCCTCCCGGTATCAACAACTGACACCATCCTCCGTATGGAGAAAGTATATCAGTGCCAATCCCTTCGACACAGATACCGAACAGAGTTCTATGAGTAACGATACGAACGTTGACGACCCTCCTGAAGACGCTTCGACTGGTCCCGACCGGGACCAATCCGAGCGTCAGGGAGAGCGGTCGCCGCTCGAGGAGGACGGCGACCGTCGTACCGACGTCGACGACGAAATCGAAACCGTCGAAGACCTCGGCAGTACGGTCGAGGTCGATCCCGGCGTCGAGGTCGATGAGGAGATCGCCGAGGACGACCTTCTCGGCGGCCTCAAGATCGACTCGACGGAGGACATCGAAGTCCCCGATCGACTCGTCGATCAGGTCATTGGTCAGGACGAAGCACGAGATATCATTATCAAGGCGGCAAAACAGCGCCGGCACGTCATGATGATCGGCTCGCCGGGGACCGGCAAGTCGATGCTGGCGAAGGCGATGAGCCAACTGCTGCCGAAAGAGGACCTTCAGGACGTCTTAGTCTATCACAACCCCGATGACGGGAACGAGCCAAAGGTCCGGACTGTCCCCGCCGGGAAGGGCGAACAGATCATCGATGCCCACAAGGAGGAAGCCCGCAAGCGCAACCAGATGCGGTCGATCCTCATGTGGATCATCATCGCAGTCGTCATCGGCTATGCAATCTTAAGCAGCACCAGTCCGCTGCTTGGCATCCTCGCGGCAGGGATCATCTGGTTGATCTTCCGGTATACGTCCCGTGGGTCCGACGCAATGGTGCCCAACATGATCGTCAACAACGGCGATCAGCGCGTCGCTCCCTTCGAGGACGCGACCGGTGCCCACGCCGGTGCGCTGCTGGGCGACGTCCGCCACGACCCCTTCCAGTCCGGTGGCATGGAGACCCCGAGCCACGACCGCGTCGAACCCGGCGCGATCCACAAATCGAACAAGGGCGTGCTGTTCGTCGACGAGATCAACACGCTCGACATCCGTACCCAGCAGAAGCTGATGACGGCCATCCAGGAAGGCGAGTTCGCCATCACGGGCCAGTCCGAGCGCTCCTCGGGTGCGATGGTCCAGACCGAACCCGTCCCCTGTGACTTCATCATGGTCGCTGCAGGGAACCTCGATGCGATGGAGAACATGCACCCCGCGCTCCGCAACCGGATCAAAGGGTACGGCTACGAGGTCTACATGGACGACACCATCGAGGACACCCCCGAGATGCGGCGCAAGTACGCCCGCTTCATCGCGCAGGAGGTCGAACGCGACGGCCGCCTGCCTCACTTCACCGACGACGCCGTCGAGGAACTCATCCTCGAGGCCAAGCGTCGCTCGGGCCGGAAGAATCACTTAACGCTGCACTTCCGCAGCCTCGGTGGCCTGGTCCGCGTTGCTGGCGACATCGCCCGCGCCGAGGACCGCGACTACACGACCCGCGAGGACGTCCTGCAGGCCAAACAGCGCTCCCGGTCGATCGAGCAACAGCTCGCCGACGACTACATCGAGCGCCGCAAGGACTACGAACTGCAGGTCACCGAAGACGGCGTTCAGGGCCGTGTCAACGGCCTTGCAGTCATGGGCGAGGACTCCGGTATCATGCTCCCCGTGATGGCCGAGATCGCCCCCGCTCAGGGTGGCGGACAGGTGATCGCGACCGGCAAACTCCAGGAGATGGCCGAGGAGTCGGTCCAGAACGTCTCCGCGATCATCAAGAAGTTCTCCGACGTCGACCTCTCGGAGAAAGACATCCACATCCAGTTCGTCCAGGCCGGCCAGCAGGGTGTCGACGGCGACTCTGCCTCCATCACGGTGGCAACCGCCGTCATCAGCGCCTTGGAGAACATCCCGGTCGATCAGTCGATCGCGATGACCGGCTCGCTGTCGGTGCGTGGCGACGTGCTCCCAGTCGGTGGGGTCACCCACAAGATCGAGGCCGCCGCGAAAGCCGGCTGTGATACGGTTATCATCCCGAAGGCCAACGAACAGGACGTGATGATCGAAGAAGAGTACGAAGAGATGGTCGATATCGTCCCCTGTTCGAACATCAGCGAAGTCTTAGACGTCGCCCTGATGGGCGAACCAAAGAAGGACTCGCTGGTCGACCGCCTCAAGTCGATCACTGACGCAGCGTTCGACCAGGGTGCCGTCGGCTCCGCCAGCGGCTCGAACCCGAGCCCGCAGTAAATGCCGCAGTGGACGACGTTCCTCGGACTGACGGGCGTCGTCCTCGTCTTGCTGCTCGTTTTATCTCATCTGACTCAATCCGCGTTTCACGACGATACCGGCGACGCCAGCGACGGCGTCGATGGCCGATTCGACACAGCGAACCACGATACCGACTGGACCGCTCGAGCGCCCGCTGAGTCGTCAGCACCGCACCCGTCCCCGAACGTTCCGGAGCCGCTCGACGACGATCGATCCACCACGAATACCGAGAGCCGACCACGAGATGGAGCCGCGTCGACTCCCGCTCAGCCCGAGCACGCCGACCGAGCGGTCGATCCGGCGTCGCTGTCGACTGGGGCACTCCTCGCGAACGTAGCCTTCTCACAGGGGACGTTCGCATTGCTGTTGGTCGGCGCGGCAGTCTACACCGCGATCCCGGCTGGGGCGCTTGGTCTCGAGTTCTCGGTCGCGTACCTCGAAACGGGGATCGGGATTGGGGTGGCCGCTGGAATCATCATCTACGTCCTGAACGAACTCGCCGCTGCGACGGCGACCCACTTCGGCTTCGACCACGACGAGACGCTTCGAGAGCTGCTCGCTCCCGATTCGGTCGGCGGCTGGCTCGTGTTGTTGCTGGGCGTGTTGCCGATCATCGCCGTCTTCGAGGAGTTTCTCTTCCGCGCGGCGCTGATCGGCGTTCCCGCCGCCGGCTTCGGCCTCTCTCCGTGGCTGCTCGCGGTTGGCTCCTCGATCGCGTTCGCACTCGGCCATGGCATGCAGGGCTCGGTCGGCGTTGTCGTCACTGGCCTCCTCGGGTTCGTCCTCGCGGCTATCTTCATCGTCACCGGGAACCTGCTGGTCGTCGTCGTCGCTCACTATCTGATCAACGCCCTCGAGTTCGTCGTCCACGAGGGGATCGGCCTCGAGTGGGCCGAGACCCTCGAACACTAAGGCCAGCGAGCGGGTGGATACGGTATGGACGTGACCGCCGGGTCGACGGCCCGCTCTCGAGCGATCAGTGCCCTGATTCTCGGGTATTTCGTCGTGTTGGTCTATGCGACGATCGCGAACGATCCGCTGGCGGCCGCCGTCGCCGAAGTCGGCTTCGGCGTCATCGCGATCGCCGTCGGGACGATGTTGTACGACGGAGCGACGGACTGGCGCTCGGCACAAACCGTGGCTGCGGTGTGTCTCGTCGCCGGTGGACTCCTCGCGTTCGGGAGCGTTCTCACGGGAATGGCTGCCATCGATCTGCTCTCGTCAGTCCTCGTGGTGCTCGGCGTCGGCAGTTACATCTATGCCGTCTGGTCCGCGACCTGATCGATTGATATGGACTACTGTCAGTCATTGCCGGTGCAACCGCGACCCGCACTGCGGTTGCACCGGGAAATCGGTACAGCAGACCGTATGAGGACAGCGCTCGAGGACACGTTCCACTCTCGAGCCACTTGTGATGACAGTTGTCGATAGCCATCGGAACACGAGAACACGGCTTCGAGCAGGGCACCGGCGACCAACCCAGGCAGTCCGACGAGTGCCGAGAACGAAATGACGTTAAAACTGCTCGAGTCCCGTCTGTTCGGCCTCGGCGAGCGCGTCCTCACAGGTCGACCACGACTCACGCGCGAACGGTGGGAGTTCGCCGTGTGCGTCGACGTACGATGTGAGAAACGCACGGGTGGTCGAATCGCCCGGATAGCCGCTACCGATCGGGCCGTACTCAGCGGCCAATGTGGCGATGTGGGCATCACGTTCGACCTTGGCGATAATGCTGGCCGCGCCGACCAGCGGCGAGTCGTCGTCGGCACCGTGGCGGGCGTCGACGGCGAGTCGCTCGAGCGAGCAGGTGTCGCTGACCCGGCGGGCGAAGCGCTCGGCGTCGGTGTCACAGGCGTCACAGAGTCCTGAAACTGGCTCGCTCGAATCCTCGGATCGCTCGAGATCCGCGACGGCGTCCTCGATCGCCTCGGCGTGGGCCGTGACCGCAAGCGAGTTCATGTCCGTTTGGGGGTCGTCGATCCGCGCCGGCGTGATCTCGGCGACGCCGATCGCGATCCGATCGTCGTCCCGTAAGGTCGCCGCCAGTTCCTCGCGACGCTCGGACGTGAGTCGCTTCGAGTCCCTGATGCCGTCGGGGAGGCCATCCGTGTCCTCGAGATAGACAGCGGCGGCGAACATCGATCCGAGCGCAGGGCCCTTGCCGGCCTCGTCGACGCCGAATGGCATACCACGAGGGTCGACTGCGGAGACAAAAGTCGTTGTGATACGGACTCCTGTCGGTGGGTTCCGATGCACCCACGACCACACTGCGGGTACACCGGAGGCTCGTTACAGCAGACCGTATGACTCGTCGTCAGTCGGCTGTCTCCGCGAGCTCGTCGTCGGATGCCGCTCGCGGCTCGTCTCTGAAGTACTCCTCGAGCTCGAACGGCTCGGTTTCCCCTTCGACACCGGTGACGTCGAGCGCCGTTACTTCGGCGTCGGTCTCGAGCAAGCCTGCCAGACTCGGCTCGGTACGACCGTTGTCGCTGCTAATCAACTCCTTGACGTAGAGCCCACCCTCACCGTGGAGGCGCACCTCGGCCTCGGTCGGCTCGTAGAGGTCGCCGTCGATTTCGTAGACCGTCCGTTCACGGGTCAGCCCCGCCCGCCGGTGGTCGACCCGCTCGGGGGTGTACTGGTCGACGGTCGTCCCCTCGAGTTCTGCGAGTGCGGCATCGAACGCGTCTGCCTCGACTGGCTCTCCGAACGCGACGTCGGCCCGGTAGTGTTTGCTCGCGTCGTGTTCCTTGACGCGCTCGACCATCTCGTAGGTCGCGAGCCGCAGGCCCTCGACTTCGACACTCCCTTCGGCGGCGTCGTTGATCTCGCGTTCGAGTGCCTCAACGTCGGGGTCACGGACACGGGGTCGTTTCACCTCGAGGACGAACGGTCGGCCGTCCTCGAGCATGCGGGCGTCGACGTCCTCGCGGCCCGCGCCGTGGAAGGTCCCCTCCTCGCCGTCCATCGCCGCGACGACGTGGGGGCGGACGACCTGTTCGACGCTGGTATCGTACATGTAGCCGGAGCCGCCACAGTAGTCACACGGCTCTTCGCCGTCGTCGCCCAGTTGGACGCCGCTGCCGCCACACTCCCGACAGGGCCACTCGGTCTGGGGAATGTCGCGCTCGAGTTTCCGGTAGCGGCCGTAGACGAACGCGGGATTGATCTGGACGTCGACCGCATGGCTCGTGACGGTGTCCGATTCGAGGGCCTCGAGCGGGTCGAACCCCTCGAGGTCGACGACGGCGAGCACGTCCGGCCGGTCGAAGTCGACGTCGGTGTCGGTCATCGCGCCGACGCGCCGGCCGACTTCGCGGTTCATTTCGCGCTTCATCGATTCGCCGACGTCTGGCTCGAGGTCGGCGTCTTCTCGAAGCAAGCGCTCGTTTTCTTCGACCAGCGGCGGGACGCGGGTGCCGACCTGGTAGGTCGTGAAATCGACGTCTGCGAGTTCGTCGACGATCGTCTCGGCGATTGCATCGAAGGTGCCACAGTACCCCTCACAGACCCAGCAATCGGCGGGATCGGTGGGCTCGAAGTCCTCGTCATCGGCTAGCGCGACCGTCGTGCGCAACGCTCGGCCGCGTTCGGCGTTTGTCAGTCCGAAACTCCGGTCGGCGAAGGGCCGGCCGAGACAGGAATCGCAGATGGAGCCCGTCGAAAGCAACTCGCGGGCGTCGTCCGTGATCATGTCTCGGGAGTAGGGCGGCGCGGGTAACACGTTTTCCCTTCGCAGCGACGGTGTAAGACTCGATTGCAGCGAGTATCGACCGTCTCGACTCGCGCTGCCGGTGTGCCCGTGCTTGCTTGTGCAAGTCATAGCCAGGTAATTCAAATGGATCGGGTCCTACCCTCCACGCATGAGCGATCACCGACTGGATCGTCGATCCTTTCTTGGGGTTGCAGGTGCCGGACTCGCCGGTGCCATCGCCGGCTGTGCCGAGCCCCGCGCCGAGAATTCGATCGAGGGAGACTCCTCAGCCACCATCGATCGGGACGACCTCGCCGACGGCTCGGCGTTTACCGAGATCTATAACGCGGTCATCGAATCGGTCACACAGGTTCGCGTCTTCGGCGTCGAGAACCCGACCACCGGTGCCGAGGGACGCGGGCAGGGATCGGGCTTTCTCTACGACGACCGCCACGTCGTCACCAACGACCACGTCATCGCCAACAGCGAGGCGGCCGACCTCCAATATACGAACGGCGACTGGACGAGCACCACGCTCGTCGGTCGCGACGTCCAGAGCGATCTGGCCGTCCTCGAGGTCGATCACGTGCCGGAGGGGGTCGCACCGCTTTCGATGGCCGACGAGCGTCCGGTTGTCGGCCAGCAGGTCGTCGCCGTCGGGAACCCATACGGGCTCAACGGGTCGATGTCGACAGGGATCGTAAGCGGCGTCAACCGAACACTCGACCACCCCCAGCAGCGGTTCTCGTATCCGAACGTCATCCAGACTGACGCTGCCGTCAACCCCGGGAACAGCGGTGGTCCACTCGTCGACCTCGATGGGGAAGTCGTGGGCGTCATCAACGCTGCCGGTGGCGACAACATCGGCTTCGCCATCTCTGCGGCGCTCACTAAACGCGTCGTACCGGCGCTCATCGAAACCGGCGAGTACGAGCACTCGTATCTGGGAATCGGCCTGCGAACCGTCGATCGACTCGTCGCCGAGGCAAACGACATTTCGGAGGCGGCCGGCATCATGGTTACCGGCGTCATCGATGGCTCGGCTGCCGATGGTGTCCTCCAACCGGCCACGCGGGCCGTTCAGCGACGCGGCGAACGGATTCCAGTCGGCGGTGACGTCATCCGCGAACTCGACGGCACGCCGATTCCCGACCGACACGCCCTCTCGACATATCTCGCGCTCGAGACCAGTCCCGGGGATACGATCGAGGTTCGACTCCTGCGAAACGGGCGGCTACGTACGCAAGACCTAACGCTCGATTCCTGGCCATCGGCGTAGGCGGCTGGCGACGCTGCATGCGTCGCGTTCGGCCGATGGCGCTCCGCTGTCGTGCCCCGCCGAAACGAGTCGTTACTGTCGCTACTGTGCGTTCGTTTCGGACTATAGCACGATCATACACATTAGGGCTCGTTACGTTCTTTCTCACGCGAGCGATCGAGCTGGAACCGAACGCTACCATCGGGACTTCCATAGTAGTGGCTTGATAACAATGTACATGCTTGTAGCGATCACATTCGGTGCGAGTACCCACCTGATGTCGCATGACCGACGCCGACACCTCCGACACCGATAACACGGAACCGACGTTCGAACTCGACCACGTCGTGGTCGAAAACGACGGCGCGCCGGACGAGTGTGCGATCTTCCCGCTCGAAGCCAACGAGACGGAGCTGCTGACCGCCTGGATCTCGGCGCACGAAGGCGACTTCGTCGACCTCGAGTCGATGCACTAACAATGTACCTGAATCACTCCGTTACCGCTGTCGGCTTCTGGCTCGGCACCCTGCTGCCGATCGCCTACGTGCCCGTTATTCTGGCCGGAATCGATTCGATCGGGCGACTCTCGCTGCTTATCGCCCTGCTGGCGGTGCACGCACTCGCTCTCGTCGTCGGCCACGACTATGCGGGATCGCGATCGCGCTGACGGCCTCATGAACCGGTTGCGATCGCTCTCTCAGTTCGTCTGCCACACTCGCCTTCGAGACGGTTCGACGGGACCGCTCACTCGAGCGAGACCGACCAGACCTGCGCTCGCGGCGTTCCACAGCAGTCACAGACGACCGCTTGCTTGTCCTTGTACCTGGCTCGCTCGAGTTCGCCGTTGGGACAGTCGGGACAGGACTGCCCCGTAAGAATCGCGAGCAACTGCTGCGTACCGCCGGACTGCGACGACTCTGATTTCGCCATATAGTCACTGCATACCGGAGATAGGGGTAACGGTTGGCCATGCCTATGCAGCCTCAATGGGTCCCTGATATCGTCGGTTGGTCGTCATACGGTCTGCTGTCATTTGGTCCCGGCGCACCTGCAACCTGGCATGGGTGCGCCGGACATGACTGACAGGAATCCATATCAGTCCCGGCACGACCGCGACCCACGGTTGGGTATCTCGACTCCGACCGACAGTACGAGTCGAAGCAGCTATGCCCGCGACCGGTGAACGGCCGTTCGATGTGGCCCTGGGGACACCTCGCCGTCGCCTACCTGCTCTTTACCGTCGTCACACACCGCCGGTTCGGCCGCCCGCCGCGTGCCTGGCCGGCGATCGCACTCGCCGTCGGCTCGCAGATGCCGGATCTGATCGACAAACCACTCGCGTGGAATTTCGGCGTCCTGCCCGGCGGTCGGACGCTGGCCCACTCGCTTTTCGTCGTCGCCTGCCTCGTGCCTGCGGTCTTGCTCGTGGCGGGTCGACTCGAGGGTCGCGCAGTCGGCGTCGGCTTTCTCGTCGGCTACGGGTCGCACCTGCTGGCGGACATCCCGCCAGCGGTCCTTTCGGGAGAATTTGCATACGCCGCCTACCTCCTCTGGCCGGTACTCGAGCAACCACCAGAGGATCCCGTCGCCGGCATCTTCGATGCGATCTTTCACTACTACACGATGGGGCCCTACGAGTGGGTGCAGTTCGGCCTCTTTGCGGTCGCCGCCCTCGCCTGGTACCGCGACGGGATGCCGGGGCTCGGCCTTGTCTCGGCCTCGCTCGAGCGCCGACTCGGCGTCGAGTCCTGATCGCCGGCGGCTGCGCCCGCTGCTCGATCGTCGGATCGTGGGGGCTATCCCGACGGCCGGCAACGCTTTGATATGCGCCAGTTCGTACTCATCGGTCACGACGTGCCGACGACGCCTGACTTCTCACTCGACGATCTCGCGGGCGGAGCCGGCCGCCTCGACGCGCTCTGTCGGTCGATCACCGCCGCGTTCGTCACCTCCCACGGCATTCGTGAGGACGTCCGCGTCCACCTGATCGCCCAGGACGAACTCACCATCACCTTCGACGGCAGCGACCTCCAGCGGCTCAACCCCGACGAGCGAAGCACTGCTGCATTGGTTCGGAACGCCCTCGAGCACCGCAACGAAGCCATCGGTGCGCTGCCTGCAGAACCCAGCCCAGGGGTCGAACTCTACCGACGCGGATTTGAGAGAACGCTCGAGGAACTCGCCGACGATGGCCCGATCGTCCAGCTCCACGAGGATGGCGAGGCGGTCGTCGACGTCGGCGCGGAGCGGCTTGCGGACGCGGTGTTCGTGCTCTCGGATCATCGTGATTTCACCGCGGACGAAGCCGATGTGCTCGAGGAGTATGCCGATCAGCGACTTCGACTCGGCCCACAGTTGCTCCACGCCGATCAGGCGATTACGGTCGCCCACCAGTATCTCGATACGGACGGCTACGAGCAGTTTTGAGCGGGGTGTGCGAAGAGACGACGACCACGCCGGCGGCTCGATGAGTGTGCATTCGGAAGCGTTAAAGGATCCGACCCACTCCGTTCGAATGCGGGCCGGTGGGGTAGCTTGGTATCCTTCGGCCTTCGGGTGGCCGTAACCGCAGTTCGAATCTGCGCCGGCCCATACTACTCCCGCACTTCAAACCGCCGAGCGGCGCGGCTGCGACGCAAGGCATCCGAAGTGCGGGAGTCGATGACGGCGCGCAGATTCGAATTAGACCGAGGTTCTGCGCGGAGCGCAGGTTCTCGGGCGTCGTTCGGCATCTGCGCCGGCCCACTTTCTCCCGCATTCCACGACGACGAGCGAAGCAAACAGATCAGAGACACGGTTCTCGGTGGATAGACACAGTCGATGCCGACCGGCGGCAACAGGGCCGATCGGATGGCCGCTCACATGACTCGATCCGGACGAATCCGTAAGATTACCCGCTCGGATTCGATCGGGTTCGGGTACTCGTCGACGTCCATGTATCGCTGGGCGAGTTCGTCGATGTGTGCTCGAGCGCCGTCGGTCGTCCGTTCCTCGACCTCGCCGATCACCGAGAGGCGTCGGTAGGGGTCGTCGGGATCGGTCACGCTGACGCCGATGGCGGGGTTGTGTGCTACGTTCTTCGCTTTTTGTCGATGTCGTTCGGTATTGACCAGCAGGCGTTCGTCGTCGGCGTCGTAATCGATCCACACTGGTGTGACGTGTGGCAATCCCTCCTGAGTCAGCGTCGCGACGTGGGCGAACGTTTTCTTCTCGAAGAGGTCGTGGAAGTCGTCGGGGATCGCGGCCATGGCACCGTATCGTTCACCCGCATTGGTCTTGTGTATGGTACCAACACCTACACCAGTCGAACAGACCGTGAGACTGATTGTTTTCGGCGGCGTGGAACGGGGGCCACTCGAGAGAGACGGATAGCGACCATGCAGATGACGGCTGACGGCTTATGATCTCTGAAAGTGTCTGTAATCTCGTATGACTGACCAGCAGTCGCCAACTCGTCGTCGAGTACTGAAACTCACAGGAGCCGCTGCATCGACCGCTCTCGTGGCCGGCTGTGGCGGTCCTGGGAACGGGAACGGAAACGAGACGGAAGAGGATGGGGACGACGAGGCCGAAGCTGACAACGAGACTGAGATGAACGAGACGAACGAAACCAACGAGACGAACGAAACGAACGAGACCGGGATGAACGAAACCAACGACACCGAGTAAGCGCTTTTTCTCCGACACCCACCCGAATTCGTTCGCGTCCACAGCCCATCCTGCTAGCTGCCCGTCGAACTGCCGGCGATCGTCAGGCCGGCACCCCGCCGTCAGCAAGGGTGGCCACCGAACCGGGACGCAACCGTTACCGGTCCACGTCTCGTCGCTCGAGTAATGACCGACGGACTCGAGGCGGACGTCGAACGACTGGACGGAATCGCCGAGCGACGAGACGAGTTAGCTGCTCGCGTACGGACCCACGCTGGCGAGATTGCGCGGGAACTCGCCGTGTTGCAGGGTGGCGATTACGGGCAGGAAACGTTCGATACCGACGGCGGTAGCTGGACGATCAAGTACGAGGCTGGCGACGTCCAGTATCTGCGATTCGACCCCACTTCGGGCTCGGAGACGTACGTCGTCTCGAGCAAGCAGCCACCCGAACCTGAGGCCTTAGAGACGGCGATGGCCGACTACGGGGCGTTCGTCGCGGCGTACAACGAGTACGTTCGTTCGTTCGACGGGCTGTTCGCGGACGTGCCCGAGGAGTTTCCGGCAGTCGAGTCGACGGCGGAGCTGGTCGCCGAGCGGGATCGGATCGTCGACCGTATTCGGGAGGTCTGTGACGCGATGGCTGCCCAACTCCATCGGTACGACGGCGAGTACGGCACCTACGCAACGACGGTCTCTGGCACCCGCTGGGAGCTGAAGTGGGACGGCGACGTGGCTTCGTACCTACGCATCGGCGGCTCCAACGGTACCTACCTCCTTTCACAGTACGGGCCGCCAGCAGCTACTGACGTTCGCCGGTTTGCTGCCGACGTCCCGGCGTTCGTCGCCGCGTTCAACGACCACGTCGACGATCTCGAGGCTGATCTCGCGCAGGTCAGTTTCGGCGACGATTGAATCTTACCCAGTCGTTCAGCGGCAACGAGCGAGCCGCTGTGAGGGACACGACTGCGTCGGCTCTCGAGGCGGCTTCGGAGCGATATACAGCGGACCCAACCCCTCTATACCGGAACTAGTAGCCGTTTTGTACCGTCTCGGCATAGGAACTGGTGGCGACGACGGTCGCCAGGACTACCATGGATGGCTCTACTGACCGGATCGATGAGGGTACTGCCCACGAGTACGCGGCTGCCACCGACGCGGTCGACGCCGACGAGACGGTACTGTTCGATGCCATCGTCGTTCGATACGAATCCGGCAGCGATCGCTGTACACTCGTCCCCCACGAGGGTTCGACAACGGAGAAACTGAACGCCTGGCTGACCGCAGACCTCGAGACGGTCGTCGATCTCGACGATGCCCGCTGACGACGGCTGCCGGAAGCTCGCTGAACCTGGTGCCGGGAGCGATAGGAAGCGAGACGCTGGCGGTGAAGCGGACCCGAAAAGCGATCCCAGAAGCTAGACGTCGACGTACTGGTCGACCCACTTCTGGCGGCGCTGGAGCGCGCGTCTGCCTTTCGGCGTCAGCGCGTAGTAGTTCGTTCGACGGTCGAGTTCACCTTTCTCGACGAGTTCTTTCTCGACGAGCGTGTCGAGATTGGGATACAGCCGACCGTGTGTGACCGGCTGGTCGATGTAGTCGTTGATGTCGTCGAGGATCTCTTGGCCCGACGGCCGATCCTTTCCTGCGATCACGTACAGCAAGTCGCGCTGGAAGCCAGTTAGCTGATCCATGGATCACCCTCTGAGTGACGACCTTCACCGCTCTGTGGTTTTGTTATAGAACGGGTACACCGATCGAGCTACCCCCGAATGCGCCCCATATAACTGCTGTCGGTCGAGAGTGCCAGCGAGAGCCGCCACACGACGCCATCGAAGACACGCATCGACGTGACGCGGCGCTTTTGACGATCACTGCCGTATCGGTCGCTATGCCAACCGATGAACTGGCCTGGGAAACGCGCGAGCGCCGAGTAGCCTATTCTTGTCCTGGTTTCGACGTCGTTAACGAGTCCGTTCAACTGCCCGATGGCACGGAAACCGACTTCGATTACCTCTCGGAGCCGCCAAGTGTCTGTGTCCTACCGTTTACACCCGACGACAACGTCGTCTGCATCGAGGAGTGGCGACAGGCCGTCTCCCGAATCAGTCGCGGACTCCCCGTCGGCGGCGTCGAACCCGACGACGACGATCTCGAGGCTGCGGCCCGACGGGAACTCGCCGAGGAGACCGGCTACGAAGCCGAGCGACTCGAGCCGCTGGTGTCCGTCGAACCCGCAAACGGAATCGCGGATACGCGCTTGCACGTTTTCGTCGCCGACGGCTGCCGGCCAACTGCCGAACAGCAACTCGATCACAACGAGAGCATTCGACCGACGGAACTCTCGTTTGCGGACCTGACCGACGCGGTCGCAGCCGGCGAGATCCACGACGGTCGAACGGTGCTCGCCGTCTCTTACTATCGGCTGGTCGAGCCAGCGTGTGGGCCAGCCAACGAATAGCGACCGATAGCGAACCGCGGCGCTCGAGTGGCGTGTGCCACCGGTGCCGCTTGGGTCCGCTTGGGTCGTCACTCCGTTTCGTTCGTTTCGTTCTCCGTGTCAGTCGTTGTGTTCTCGGTCTCGTTCGTCGTGGTGTCGGTTTCGTTCGTTTCGTTCTCCGTGTCGGTCGTTGTGTTCTCGGTCTCGTTCGTCGTGGTGTCGGTTTCGTTCTCGGTCTCGTTCGTCGCAGTATCGGTTTCGTTCGCTTCGCCGTCGGCTGGCTCCTGAAGTGCGTCGATGAGTCCCGTCGTTTCACCGAGCGTGAGGGTGTCGACGGCGCTTTCTTCGATCGTCATCGATCCTGCAGAGACCGACGAGATGGTCTCACTTGTCGTCATTTCGGTGTCGTCCGCAGTGGGTTCGCCGTCAGCCGTTTCGTTGTCGGCCGTCTCGTCGTCGGCGGTTTCGTTGTCGGCCGTTTCATTGTCAACTGTCTCGTTATCATCGGCTTCGTCGTCGGCGGTTTCGTTGTCGGCGGTTTCGTTTGCAGTCTCGTCGTCCGCCTCGGCATCTTCCTGTTGGCTCTCGAGACTGCCGACGATCATCGATTCGATCGTGGTTTCGTTGACGTCGAACTGCTCGATGGTCAGCGATTCGATCTCCTGGACGCTTTCGTTTCCGTCGGTCGTGGTGTCGTTGGTCTGGGTCTCGTTGCCGCCGTCATCACCGTCACCGCCGAATAGCCCGCCGATGAAATCGGAAATTCCAGAGAGAACTCCGCCGCCCCCGTCGGCCTCTTCGGAGGACAGGTCTTCGATCGTCAGCTGTTCGGTTGTCATCGACTCGATCGTCAGGTTCTGCACTGCCACGGTACTGGCGTTCTCGTCGACGACTTCCTGGAGCTCCGACGTGGACTCGTTGTCAGTTTGGTTTTCGTCGGCAGTTTCGTTGCTGTCGCTCTCGGTCGCGCCGTCGAGTTCCTCAATCGAGACGTTCTCGAGCGAGAGTGACTCGAAGGTGACATCCGAGATCATCACCTCGGAGTCCTCGCCCGCGGACTGGTTGTCCGCGGTCTCGTTCAGTTGGTCCTCCAGTTCCGCGTCGATGTTCTCGACGTCGAATTGCTGGGCGGTGAACTCCTCGATCGTCGCGTTCTCGATCGTGACGTTCTCGAGTTCCAGCGTGCCAACCTGGACGTTTTGCAGCGTCACACGATTGCTCATGTCTCCGGCGTCGTCGTTCGTCGCCGTGGTCGTGCCACCGACGAGGGCGGGACCCCCCGCGAGCATGACCAGCAGCGCGACGAACGCGACACCGAGTGTTTGCGGTCGTGAATCCATACGGGTCGAACGACGGCAGTTTCCGAGCTAAAATGAGCCGACCGTTACGAGATTATGTCTCCGAAAACACCCATTGTAACGGCTCGACATCTCTGCTCCGAGCATCCGGACAAATCCCTCACCGCCGCGGTGCCCTGGTGGGTTCCAAGCAGATGCTTACCCGCGACCCTGCGTCAAAACCTTTGGTTGTCCCTCGAAACACAAGCGTTGCCTCGAGTCGCCCGCAGCCGATCACGGCCGTCGTTACTCGAGTTGGAGTTCGCGCGTCTCGACGGCGTCACAGACCGGACAGACGAACCGGTAGCGCACTCGCCCGCCCGAAGTGGTGACGCGCCATTTCCCGTCGGTGTCGACGTAGCCACACGACTGACAGCGGAGTTCCGATTCGTCGAACTTCTCGCGGAGTCGCTCGAACGGCGAACGGTGTACTGGCATGTGTGAACACATGTCGTGGTAGCATATAATATACTAGGCTCGGCAGTGACTCGCTGTACCGTCTTCCGATCACAACGATTCTTAGGCATCACTCCCTAGTACAGCGTATGGACGATGTCGATGCGGATCGCGGCGGTGGCCTCGGTGATGCCGCCGGAGCGGCGCGTGCACTCGAGCACGTGGTCGATCCGGTGGTGGCGGTCGCTGACGGGACGATCACGTACGCGAACCCGGCCGCCCGTGATGCATTCGAAATCGGTAACGCCGACCGCGACGCGGCGACCGCACTCGGAACGCGCTGGAATCGGCTCGCGACGGCGATCGACGAGACGACGGTCGGGACCGCTCGCCGGATCGACCTCGACGAAGACGACGGCGGTGCGCGCATCCACCGCGGTGCCAACGGAGCGACGATCACGTTCGATCGCGGGCCGTCTGCCACCCACGGCGACGCTGCCGACACACCGGAGGGGTCGCTGCCGGGAACGAGCGACCGACTGGTGAAAGATCGCGCACTCGAGGAAGCCCCCGTTGGAGTCACCATCTCCGATCCCGATCTCGATGACAACCCGCTGGTGTACGTCAACGACGCCTACGAGGAGATCACCGGCTACGAGTACGACGAGGTCGTCGGCCGAAACTGCCGGTTCCTACAGGGAGAGGAGTCCGACGAGAACGCGATCGCCGAGATGGCAGCGGCCATCGACGAAGATCGGCCAGTCACTGTCGAGATCAAAAACTACCGCAAGGACGGCACCGAATTCTGGAACGAGGTCACGATCGCCCCCGTCCGTGACGAAGCCGGCCGTGTGACCCACTACGTCGGCTTCCAGAACGATATCACCGCGCGCAAGGAGGCCGAACTCGAACTCGAGCGCCGGACCGAGGAACTCGAGTACATCTTAGATCGCATCGAGGGGTTGATGCAGGACGTCACCGACGTCGTCGCCGGCTCGACCGACCGCGCAGAACTCGAGGCTGAAGTCTGTGACCGGATCGCCGCGGAAGACGCCTACGACGGGGCCTGGATCGGCGAGCGCAACCCGGCGACCGAGACGATCGACGTGCGCTCGCGCGCGGGGGATGGCCCCGAGCACGACCGGCTCAGGACAGATGACGACCACCCTGCCGCAGAGACGCTCGCAACCGGCGAGCCCGCCGTTGCTACCGTCGACGGAACGACCCACATCGCGTTCCCGCTCTCGTACAACGAGATCGAGTATGGCGTGTTGACCGTCCGGACCGAGCGGACACGCGCTGTCGACGACCGCGAAACCGTCATCCTTTCCGCACTCGCTCGTGCGGTCGCCAGCGGGGTCAACGCCCGCGAAACCAGTCGCGTGCTGACGACCGACGCTGTCGTCGCCGTCGAACTCGACGTGACGGATCGCTCGCTCGCACCCGTCGCCCTCTCGGCCGACGCCGACTGTCGGCTCGAGTATCGCCGGTCGGTCCACCGTACGGGCGACGAGACGACGTCGCTGTTTACCGCAACCGGTGCGAGCGCGGACGAACTCACTGCGGCTGCCGCGGAGTTGTCCGACGTCGACTGTCGCGTTGTCGTCGAACGCGACGAGGAGTCGCTGATCGAACTGACCGGTGCAGACGACCTCGTCGGGTGGCTCTCCGAGCGCGGCGTTCGCACCCAGGCGATCGAAAGTGACGCGGGCCGAGCGCGCATCACGCTCGAGGTCCCCCGCTCGGCGAACGTCCGTGCGGTTGTCGAAGCCGTCGAGGACCGCTATGCGGGCACCGATATCGTCTCGTTCCAGCAGCGCGAGCGCGAGGCCGAGACTCGCGAGGAGTTCGCAGCCGGGCTCGAGAAGGCGCTGACCGACCGCCAGTTCGGCGCGTTACAGCGAGCCTACCTCGGCGGCTACTTCGAATGGCCGCGACCGACGACCGGCGAGGAACTCGCCCAGTCGATGGGCGTCTCGCGGCCGACGTTCCACGAACACCTGCGGACGGCGGAGGCGAAACTGTGTCGGGCGTTCTTCGGTGACGCATAGCAGGACGCGAGAGTATCACGGCTCGAAACCGGTAGTCGTGACTTAGCGACGAGAACGGCCGTGGACGGTCGCCATCGTTTATATACACTGTCGTGTGAGTGGGCAGTTATGCTCGCGTTCGCAACGCCGTTGCAGACCGGTGGTGGATTCCTCTACTGGGCGCTTGTCTTCTTCGTCCTCGCGATCATCGCCGCCGCGGTCGGCGCACGTGGCGTTGCCGGGATCTCGATGGAGATCGCACGGATCTTCGTGTTGATCTTCATCATCCTCGCGGTGGTCGCGCTCCTGTTGTGACTGCGGGCACGCGGTCGTGCTACCGTATTGACGTGATCAGTGCTGGTTACGTGGCTACGGCAGTCGTCAGCAGCGGCGAGCGCACCGACAGAATCCGGTCCAGCGTCATCCGACGATCATGCCGGCCTCGAGAACCTGTCTTCGGTAACCGATACTGGTTACATTTGGTTGAGAAGTCCTAACACGCTGGGCGTCGTAGATAACGGTGAGCACTTACCATGACTGAACTCGGCGGATTTCAAGACAGGGTTGCCCGCATCGATCTCTCGGAGGGGGACGTTGCCTACGAGTCGATCGACGACGAGGACGCAAAGAAGTATATCGGTGCGCGGGGGCTCGGGGTAAAGTACGTCTTCGATCAGGGGCCGGAGGTAGATCCGCTCGGGCCGGATAACCTGCTTGCGTTCATGAACGGGCCGCTGTCGGGGACGCAAGTGACGATGAGCGGCCGGATCGCCGTCTGTACGAAATCGCCGCTGACCGGTACCGTCACCGACAGCCACCACGGCGGCTGGTCAGGGGCCCGGCTCAAGTGGGCCGGCTTCGACGGCCTTCTCTTCGAAGGCCAGGCCGACGACCCGGTCTACGCCGTCGTCGAGGACGGTGAGATCGAACTCCGGGACGCCTCTCACCTCTGGGGGAACGGCGTCCACGAAACCCGTGAGACGATCGAGGAGGAAGTTGAGGGGTCCTACGGCAAGAACCTCTCGATCATGGCGATCGGCCCTGGCGGGGAAAACGAGGTCAAATACGCCTGTATCATCAACGAGGACGACCGCGCCTCTGGTCGGGGTGGGACCGGCTGTGTCATGGGGTCGAAGAACCTCAAAGCCGTCGTCGTCAAGTCCACGACGAAGATGCCCCAGCCGGCTGACCCAGAGACCTTCCGGGAGGGCCACCAGCAAGCGATGCAGGCGATCCAGGAATCGGATGTCACTGCACCCAACGAGGGCGGCCTCTCGATGTACGGGACGAACGTCCTGATGAACATCGGCGAGGAGATGGACGGCCTCCCGACGAAAAACGGGAAGTACACCTCGACTGAAAGCATGCGAGAGGCGGAAGGCGTCGACATCGACGCCGAACGCGTCTCCGGCGAGAACGTCCGCGAAAACATCCTCGTCGACGAGCCGACCTGTCACTCCTGTCCGGTTGCCTGCAAGAAGGAAGTCGAAGTCCAGACGATGCACAAAGGCGAGGAGCTGAACGTCCGGACCGAATCCTACGAGTACGAATCGGCCTACGCGCTCGGCCCGAACTCCGGCCACACCGACCGCGACGCCGTCGCGGTGATGATCGAGCGCTGTAACGACATGGGCGTCGACACCATCGAGACGGGCAACATGATGGCGATGGCTATGGAGATGTCCGAGGAGGGCAAACTCGAGGAAGGTGACCTCGAGTGGGGCGACACCGAGACGATGATCGACATGATCGACCGGATCGCCCGCCGCGAGGACGACCTCGCGGACCTGCTGGCCGAAGGGCCACGCCGGGTCGCCGACCGCAAGGAGGCCCACGACAACTCGCTGGCGGTCAAAGGCCAGACGATCGCGGCCTACGACCCGCGCTGTATGAAAGGCATGGGCATCGGCTACGCCACCTCGAACCGTGGTGCCTGCCACCTGCGGGCGTACACCCCCGCTGCAGAGATTCTGGGGGTCCCTGAGAAGGTCGACCCCTACGAGTACGAGGGCAAAGGCGAACTCACCGCCCAATTCCAGGACCTCCACGCCATCAGTGACTCCTTCGACATCTGCAAGTTCAACGCCTTCGCCGAAGGCATCGAGGAGTACGTCACCCAGTACAACGGGATGACCGGCCGCGACGTCACCGAAGACGAACTCCTCGAGGCCGGCGAACGAGTGTACACCTTAGAGCGGTACTACAACAACCTCATCGGCTTCGATGGGAGCGACGACTCGCTGCCCGAGCGCTTCCTCGAGGACGGCATCCGCGGGCAGGGTGCAAGCGACGGCGAATACTGCGAACTCGAGGAGATGAAAGACGAGTACTACGACTACCGCGGCTGGGTCGACGGCGTCGTCCCCGACGAGAAACTCGACGAACTCGGCATCGACGTTGGCCCCGGCACCGGTGTCAGCAGCGAGGGCGGGGCAGCGGTCTCGAGCGACGACTGATCGCCGTCGCCTCGCACGTATTTTGCGGTGCTCGACTCACGGCCATCTGATTAGCAGTACACACTGTATTCCTTACCGATGAATACATATATGATTATTTATTATCATCTGGTATGAAATTCACAAAACAGTGGACAGGCGTTAACAGGTATATGCTGCGGGACCCGGGGACGTTTTTCGCGGAGTACGACGAAACACATGGCATCGGCTACCCCATCGCGTTCATGTTAGCGTCGTATTTCGCCGTCGTGGTGCCACTGGGGCTCCTCATCGCGGTGGTGAGCATCACGAACCCGACTGAGATCGCGGCTGCAGTGGGTATTACGCTGGGATTTGGCATCCTGTTTTGGGTTACTGGCATCGTTGAAGCGCTCGTCGCTCACGGCCTCGCGTATCTGTTCGGTGCCCGTGGGCTGACGAAGACGCTCGAGGCGTACGCGTTTCCGGTCGTCGTTCGATACTGTCTGTGGTGGATTCCACTCGTCAACCTCGGTCTCGGACTCTACGGGCTTTACCTCCAGATCAAGGGGCTGGCGGCGTTTCACGATCTTTCGACGGGCAAAGCCGCGATCGTCGCGCTCCTCGCGTCGGTCCTGTATCTGCTTCCCGTGTTCGTCGTCCTCGCCGCCGTGATCGCGGCGTTCGTCCTCGATCTCGGCAGCCAGCCAGCGCCCCAGTCGGCCATGCTCGCCCTCGAGGTTGTCGCGTAGCTGCTGGGACGATCGATCGCCCGCCGTTGTCGCCACTCCCCTGTCGAAGCACAGTCACGGACAACTGCCAGCCACGCTGTGCAAAACGGATGGAACCGATCGAGAAGTAGAGAAACTCCGTCCGCCTCTGCGACGGTGTGAGGCGGATCATGTCCGCGACAGCCGACTCCGTAGAGACGATCAGTCGTCGGCGACAGCGTAGCTGGCGGCCTCGCCGTTCGGCTTCGTCAGCTCGACTTCGACGCCCCCGTTGGCGACGGAGACCAGCACATCGTCGAAGTTCTTGCGGTACTCTGTCGCGTGCTTTCCGGTGGTGTTGATCCGGACCTGCTCTGCGACTAAATCGGCCTCGGTCAGCATCTCGACTTTCCGATAGGCTGTCGACATCGGGATCTCACATTCCTCGGAGAGTTCCGTCGCCGTCAGCGCAGTCTCGGCCGTCGCCTCGAGAATGGCCCGGCAGGCGTCGTCGTCGAGGGCCGCGAGCACGGCCTGCGGATCGACGGAATCGTCACGTTGCCAACCTCGTCGCCGGGTATCTGAGTTCATAGCGGACATCTGTTTCATCCAGTAGTAGCAACCAGACCCCCTCCAAATGAGTCCCAATAAATACAGGGGGCTTTATATCCGGTGTCGAATCCGTCGCTCGATGGGACGATTCGGGGCTTGCGGACGCAGGCTTTAGGATGTCTGCGTCCCACCAGTGCGTAATGGCAGCGGGGATTCGCGCGGAGATAAAGATCGACGATCCACCCGACTGTATCGTCGCACAGGCCGCAGCCGAGACGAGCGGTCGGGCCCACTCCGTCTCGAAGAGCACCAACCCGTCAGCGCCCGAGCGCGTGACCGTCGAGTTCATGCTCGAGGCGGAGACGGAACCCGACGAGTTCGACGTCGACGCCGACCTCTCGTCGATCTTCTCGTACGGCTCGAGCACTGTCTATCGCTTCGAGCGCGACCTCGATGGCGACTGTCCCTGTGCGTGCATCGAGCAGTTCGACTGTCCGCTCGTCGGTGTCCGTGCACATGGTGCGGCACTGTATCTGACCTTTCATGCGCCGGATATGGCACAACTGCAGGCGGTCATCGGTGCGTTGCGCGAGCGGTATGCGACACTCGACGTCCAGCGACTGCTCCAGTCCCAGCAAGAACACACCGAGCAAAACCTCGTCTTCGTCGATCGGAACACGCTCACCGATCGGCAGGCGGAGGTCCTCGAGACGGCCCACCGGATGGGCTACTTCGAACATCCAAAGCGGGCCAACGCCGGCGAGGTCGCTGACGAGCTCGGGATCACCGGAACGACGCTGACCGAACACCTCGCCGCAGCGCAGACCAAGCTCTTGGATGCGATCCTCGATCATGAGTAGGCGTTTCGTCGCAGCCGGCGGCCGATCCACGTCAAGGCGTAAGAACGTGTCGGGTCCTACAGATAATCGGCAGCGAACCGCAATGATATATATACTGGACGTGAGCTATAGCGTACACAACACAAGCGAGGGTCCTGTCCGACCCACTCCGCCATGAGTAGATACGAATTCACGTGCCCCGAGTGTGGGCAGGCGATCGAAGTCAACGAATCGATGCGCGAAGCCACGCTGACACACGGCTGCCCGGTCTGTGCAGCGTCGGTGACGCCATCCGATTTCGTGGCGGAGCAACCGACCGAGAACTGAGTGCTGCGCACGCGACATCCCCCTCGAGACGCCGCCTGTGCCGACGGCCACACTCTTTCTAAGCCTATCGATCGACTGTGGTCCGGCGGCCGTTTAACGTAGCCGGCTCGAGGCGATAGAGTTCGATAGCGAGGTCTTCTTTCCCGTCTGCCCAGAGCTCGAACAGCGGTCGCTTTGCCTCGCCATACTGGGCGATTTCCTCGGGCGTGAGTTCCGACGGCTCGATGCTCTCGAGGCTGCCCGTCGCGATGATACTGCGATAGGATGACTCCGCCTCGTCGTAGACGACGAGGCGTGCCGCTGGCGAGGACTCGAGGAACTGGCGCTTTTCGCTCTCGGGTGTCGACACCAGCCGCAGATAGAAGTCCCGGTTATCGTCGTCGTAGCCGTACGAGATCGGAATCGCATAGGGCTCGTCCGTGCGCGCAAGTGACAGCACTCCCGTCTCATGCCGACTGAGGAAATCGTCGATCTCCGCGTCGGTCATCTCGGTCTCCTGTTCGATGGCCATCGTCTCAGTAGCTTGCCAAAGGTGAAACACTATCTTTATAGTTGTCATCGACGGCGAGACACGCCGTTGAACTTGCATTATCGATCGATATTGAACCTCCTGTCGGGCTCTCTCGGTGCGATCGCCGGGTCAAGACGTGTCGGTACCGATCACGACTGGGTCCCGGATCTCGAGTGCCGTCTCGAACTCGGCCTCGCGGTCCGTCCGCCGTCCGAGCCGTAACAGCTGTTCTTCGTGTGCGCGACGGATCGCAGACAGCTCGCGGTCGGTGACGTCGAGGCGTGCGCCGATGTCGTCCCAGTGACCCCACTCGACGAGAAAGACCTCGAGATCGGCGTCAGCATAGAGCCGTTCATACTCCCGGCGGTATCGCTCGCGGTCCGATCCGAGCACCGCCTGTGCGCGGTCGATCAGCTCCGGCAGTCGGGTCGGCGCGACGCTCGCTTTGGCGGCAGTAAGCAGGAGGATCTGTCCCTCGATCGGTTCGCCCGCCATTTACCCGCCTGCACGCATCGCTTTCTGTGCGAACTGTTCGACGAGAGGCTCGAGCGTGGTTTCCTCGCCCTCGAAGACGACCGTCACCTCGGTGAGTTGCAACGACGGGCCGACGCCGATCGTCTCCGAGGAGAACGTCGCTGTCCAGTCGTCGCCCGCGACGGTATCGTCGGCGACTCGCTCGCCGCCCAAATTCGTCAGATACCGGACCACGAGCCGCTCGGAGATGCCGCGAAAGGATCGCTCGAGACGCACGGTCATACATTCGATTCGGCTGCCGGACGGATATACTGTCGGGCCTGCGCGGTCGTCGACACCGTGATCGTCGCGATCAGCCAAGCGCGCGAAAGAGGACCACCGCACCGATGCCGCCACACAGCGCCAGCAGGATGTTCTCCGTGCGCCACATCACCAGCACGACGACGCCCGCTGCGCCCCACTCTGCCGGTCCGCCGGCCGCCAGTTCCGGCCCGAGGATCGCGATCACGATCGCGCCCGGCAGGACCGACAGTCCGGCCTCGAGTCGCTCGCTGATCTCGATTCGGCGCAGCAGCCAGAAGCCACCGACTTTCGTGAGGACCGTCACAACAGTCATCGCGAGGATGACGCCGACGACGAGCGGGTCGAGCGCAAGCGCACCGTCACTGATCATAGCGGATCACCTCCACTGTGGCGGCTGCGAGTCCACCGAGCAGGATATACCACCGACCCGGAACGAACGTCACGGCGGCGATGGCCGTCACGAGCGCGACGAGCCACGGGACGAGCGTCGGGCGTCCGTCCCAGAGTTCGACCGCAAGCGCGACGAAGACCGCTGCGAGGACGAAGTCGATGCCGTACTGGGCCGGATCGCCGATCACGCCACCGGCGGTCGCCCCGATGATCGTCGCGCCGACCCAGCAACACCAGATCGCGATCCCGGATCCCAGCAGGAACGCGCCGCGGCCACTGCCGGACTTGAGTTCTCGCATGGTCAGCGCCCAGTTTTCGTCGGCCATCACCAGCAGGCTCCCGTAGCTCTGGCGCGGTGAGAGCCGTTCGAACCACGGTCCCAACGCCGCCCCCATCAACGAGTAGCGAAGGTTGATTGCCAGCGTCGTGAGGACGATCGCTGCGACCGGCAGCGGCTCCGTCCAGAGTTCGACAACGACGATCTGGGCGGCACCCGCGATGACGGTCGCGCTCATCAGTGTTGCCTCAGCGACGCTCAGGCCTGCCTGGCGGGCGAGCATCCCGAACGCGACGCCATATCCGCCGACGCCGAGCGCAACCGGGAGACAGGTGAGAAAGCCGGCGCGGATTCCCTCTCGACCGAACGTGAGTGACTCGCGCTCGACTGCTGTCGCCTGTGGGTCATCGACCGGCCCGTCCGATGATTCTCTGATGTGTCCGCTATGGTCGCGATCAGCATCGCTCCCGTCGAGTTTCGTCACGGTTGCTGTGAGTCGAACGATGCGTAAAGCGTTCTCGAAACCGCCGTCACCGTGTTTGGGTGACTCGAGCACTCCCTGACGGCTCGTTCACACACCGCAAAGAGCAGTGCCAACAAAACGGTTCCCGCAGCGACGCCGTACAACGGGCCACTGACGACGATGCGGACGATCGCGGCAAGGATGGCGACGACGCCGAGAAAGAGATACATCTGCTTGCGCATCGTTCGATCATCGCGGTCGATGAGCCAGTCGACGTCCAACTCGAGTCGGAACTCGGCGGCTTCATCGAGCATGCACGATCGCATGGTCTGTTGACACTATCTGTCGGGGAGACTGGGTACGGAGCGCAGTGGCGGAACTGCCGCCCCGACGCTAGTACTCCGTCACGCGTCGACGTGCGGGTCCAACCAGAGAACCGCGATCGGCTCGACCCGCAACGTCAGGCGTGACGGACCACTAGCCACCAGCAACCGGCGGGAACACTGACACGACGTCACCTGCGTCGAGTGCGGTCTCGGCCCCGGCCATATGGACCACGTTGCGGCCGTTTTTCAGCACGCTCAACTGTGGCCGGATCTGTCCCGCCTTGAGTAACTGCCCCTCGAGGCCGTCGTACTCTCCCTCGAGGGTGGTGAGTACGTCACCGACGGTCGCTTCGTCTCCGACCGTTCGTGTTTGCTCTTTCTCCCCGACGGCTTCCCGGAACGTGGCGAAAAACCGAAGATCGATGTCCATATAGGAGGGTCGTGGTCTGACGACATAAGTCCGGGCGGTGGTCCCACTACCGAGTCTCGCGGTGTGTGTCGGTTGGCCGGGCGGTGACCGCCGGTTCATACGGTTTGCTGGACTGATGTACCGACGCAACCGCATGATAGATCTCGGGTGCGCCAACCATGACGGACAGCGTTCCGTATTCAGGTAGCCGAGGCCGCTGGCGACGTCGTGTACGCAACCGACGTGACATCGGCAGTTGCGAGCGCGTCGTCGATCACGCTCGCGCCGCGTTCGGCTGCCTCGCGTTCGTCGTCAGCCTCGGTGGTGACCGTCACGGAGAACTCGAGTGCGATCGTGTACGGATCGAACGGCGCTGTCGGGTGTTCGTAGACGTCGGCGTCGGTAACGTCCCAGTCGGTGATCGTCCCCTCGGCTGCGAGGGTCTCGAGGGTGTCGGCAAGTGTCGACATCGCGTCGTCACAGGCGGTCGTATCGGATCCGCCATGAAGCGTCACGAGCGTCGTCCCTGTTCGGGACACAGCGAACTCCATGCCACCTCTAAGGAGGCCTGGACTTTCAATGCTTGGGATGAATTAACACGGCAAGTCCTTACACAGATTCGAGGAGAAAGCCCACGACTGCAGTCGTGGGAGTCGTCACTCGACCCAGAACGGAACACCGTGCTCCGAGAGGATCGATCGCATCCGGTCGACGCCACCCTGGATGTCCCACCCATCCTGTGTGTAGTGTTTGTACGGATGGCGAAGCCACGAATGTTCGCGATGGGCGAACACCTCGACAGCTCCCTCGTCCGTCCGAAACAGGGTGACGTGTAGTTGCCACTTTGCAAGCGGTGATTCACGGCGGACCCAACTCCCCGCCGAGCGTCGGCCGTCGTCGTGAACCTTCAGCGACGCGATCGGCTCCGACTCGAACGCCAGCTCCGCGAGTATCGACTGCACCGTATCCAGGGTGCGCTTGACGGTGCCGACGTACTCCGCTGGATGTTGTCTGCAAATGGCGTAGCCACCGAGAGGCTCTTTGAGCCGATGGAGCGCCGGCAGGAGTCGACGGCGGACGCGAGTCGTCAGATCGATCGCGTCAGTTCCGTCCGGTGTCGGTCGGTCAGTCGTCGCCACACGTCTCACTCTCGAGTCCGACTACAAAATCGTTACTATCAGATAGATTTTGCTTCTGTGATGCTGGCCGAGTAAAGCGAGGATACAGGCGTACAAAACCGAAAGCATGACTATATAGAACAGACTCAAACATGACAAGTTCTGAATAAAATCGCTCGAGCAGTACCGCCACTCGTCACAGATCCCGTAACCGAATGCCGTCTGCCACCAACCGAGCGTTTCGCTCTCGATCGAGGTGATCCGCGAGGTCGTCGTGTTCGTAGAGCTGTGCGATCACGTCGGCGTACAGCGTTCGCCATGCGATCGCGTAAATCGGCGACTGCCCCCACGCCCGCAGCTCCGGTATCAGTTCGTCGTAGGTCTCGTATCGCTCCTCGAAGCGATCGATCGCCTCGAGCACACGGCCCGCGGCCTCGCGCTCGTCGTCGGCGTCCTCGAGCGCCCGGTTGAGCCGAGTTTCCCAGCCTGCGACGGCCTTTTGCATGTCGGCTGCCGCGCTCTCGTCGTCGTCGGGCAGTCGCTCGAGGATCGGTTCCGGAACACCAAGCGTGATTTCGTCCATGCGACGTGCTATGTGGCCGGCTGGCAAGAAACTGTTTCCTCTCCGGGCAACCCCGACAGGTGGCTACTGGGAGTCGAGCCACGTCGCCAGCATCACTTCGTCGACGAACTCGCCGTCGAGACAGTACTGGCCCTCGTGTTCGCCGTCCCGCTGCCAGCCGTGTTCTGCCAAGAACTCGAGTGCGACATCGTTTGTCGCGGGCACGTTCTGATAGAGTTTCTGATACCCAGCATCGCTGGCCCACTCGAGGCCGTACTCGAGCAGTGCCGAGCCGATGCCCTGTCGCCGGTACTGCGGATCGACCCCGACGGTGAGTTCAGCCGTGTGACGCAGTGCCGGGAGTGCCGGCGCGTCGATGTGGAGCCAGCCGACGACGTCGCCGTCCGTCGCCGTGGGCTCGGTTCGTTCCTCGGATGACTCGGTATCGTCCTCGTCCGCGTCCGGCTCCGGCGTACGAATTGCCACGAAGACGATCCGCGACCGCGCCTCGTTAGCCCGGACGAGTGCCGACTCGCGATCGAGTTCCATCGCGACGTTCTCGGCGACGACATACGTTCCGTCCTCGGCAACCGTCCGCATCGTTTCGACGACCCCAGCCCGATCTTCCTCACGTGCCGGTCGGATGACGACGGCCCCCTCCTCGCACTCGAGGTCGGCCGTCGTCGCCGAGAGCGCGATCCGAAACTTCCCGTCGATGTCGGTCAGGTAGCCCTCGGCTTGCAGTGTCTCGAGACACGACTGCAACTCGTCTTCGGTGGGTGGCACTGACTCGGTGTACGCCCTCGATCGAGCCGGTTTCGAGTCCGAGTGGCCGCCGTCGACTTCGATCGACCGCGCTAGCTCGGCCAGTGTGACGGCCCCGTTTCGCTCGACGTACTCGTAGATGCGCCGCTGGAGTTCGTTTTCGAACGAGCCGGTGGGGTACACGCTCATAGCAACGACCGCGCGAACAGACGGTATTAGTATGCGATTCGTATCAGCGCCGGTCTGCCCGCCGCCGTAGCGAAGTACGTCATTGTACTCGAGATCAGACTGTTTCGAACGATACCGACGCCCGTCACGTCCGGAAATCAGTCGTTAGCGACGCGTCCTCGTCACTGCCGGCATCGGTAGACGCCGGCGGGCTGGGATTTACTATCGCGATATATGATTTATTACACTGGTGGTGGGCCGCTCACGCCAGCTGTGACGGATCCGAAATACGAGCCGTAACAGTCGATATCGACGACGAACTGGAATCGATCCCGCGGTCGAGTAGCTGATTGTTCGATTGGGTTCGAGGACGTGAAACACGTGACCGGCCATCGATCAACGTCTGTCGGTGTTCGGCCTCCCATAAGCGGTGTCCGAGCCACGTACTTCGTCCCACTCGAGTCATATTTCTGATCGACCGTCGGATCGGGCACTCGAGTATGTCGTGCTGAGCTGTGGCACGGCGTTTGGCACCAATCGCAGAGGACCGATACTCGTACGTGTGGCTGCACCGACTGCCTGGCCATCCACCCTACTGTCGGTTCGGCTGCCTGTGATTCCCATTCGTCAGCAATCGTCGAACGTCACAGGTGCCCGTCCTGCTGTGGTGCGGTTTCGCGGTGTGAGCGTCACGTCGCCAGAAGTCGCTGCGACGTCGATGGCTGAGTGGCGTATCTCGTCCGGTCGCCACGGCGTTGGGATTCGGGACTGTGCGATCGCGTCTGCTTCGCAATCAGGCAGTACACACTTGATTGCACGATGGCCCTGCATCAGTGTGTCACTCTCGGTACGGCCCATCGCTGGGACTGTCGCCCGGTTCGCGCTATCGACCCACGGTATCGGGGTGATCACTCTGTCGCTCCTCGAGAGCAGCAACTCGTTTTAGATGAGTGTAAACCTAATGTTGATATATCGAATTGGTACTCTGTCGACTGAATGCGGGCACAGCCCTCGAGAGACGTCTCGCTTTCTGGAGCGACGGGAGGGATCGGGCTAACTCGACTGTATACGGCTCCTGAACTGGTCGTTGCGTTTGCCCGTCGTCTTGTTTACGAATCTGGCATCAATTTAAAGAAACGACTGATTGAGAAAAATCGGTTGGAAAAACAGAGATTTCGTCGGCAGGTTTACACCGTCCGCGGACGTTCTGGATTGTAGTATGGCAGTCACCACTAACTGATACCGTCGTCAGTGCACACGACCCGACACGGGTCCGGCACGATTTCGCAGTCGGCCCCCTCGAGCTGTCGTGGACGGTGCTTGAGGGCGAGTGACCCATCGGAAATAGGGGCCCGACGCACAGTCTCAGTGATGGCCAACTGATAGCACAGACACACAATGAACGAACTAGTGCGTGCGCGAGAGAGCAAAGCGGGACGGCGCAGAATGGGACAACGGTATAGACAGCGTCGACGCCGAACTGGACTGAGCAACGCCTTTGCGTATTGCTGGTGGCCCTCGACACGGACGATAACGGGTGCTCGACACCGATCCACATCGCCAGTGCAATCGCGACGGAACACGTAACCGATGAGTGAGTCACACACGTTTCAGGCGGAGCCAGCACAGATCCTGTTGGTCGAAGACAATCCTGGCGATGTCCGCCTGACCACGGAGGCATTCGAACAGGGGCAGATCGAAACCGACCTGCATGTCGTTTCCGATGGGAGTGAGGCACTTTCGTTTCTCTCACGGGACGGTGAGTACACCGACGTACCACGTCCGGATCTCGTTTTACTTGATCTCAATCTGCCGGGGAAAGACGGCGAAAACGTCCTCGAGGAACTCAAAGACGATCCCACACTCCGGTCGATCCCGGTGATCGTCCTGACGAGTTCGAGCGCCGACGAAGACATCGCCAGATCCTATGAACGCCACGCCAACGCGTATCTGACGAAGCCAGTCGATCCCGACGAGTTCAGCCAGACGGTCCGTGCCTTCGAGCAGTTCTGGTTCTCGGTTGTCCGGTTACCACCGGCGGAAGAGACCTCATGAGCGAAACGAATACCCAACCCAGCGAGGAGACGAACGCAGCGGCAGACGAGGCGCTTCAGGTCCTCCTGATCGAGGACAATCCTGGTGACGCCCGCCTCATTCAGGAGATGCTCCACGAGACCGACGAACTCGCAAAGCGGGTTCGTCTTGGCGAGGTGTCCGGGCGGACACCCGAAATTTCATGCGAGACGCGCCTCGAAGAGGCCCTCGAGACCCTCGCGGACGAACACATCGACATCGTTCTTCTCGATCTCAATCTCCCTGACAGCGAGGGACTGTCGACACTCGAGACGACCCATGAAGTATCGGAGACGCCGATCGTCGTCCTGACCGGCGTCCGCGATCAGCAGATCGGCGTCAAGGCGATCCAGCGCGGTGCCCAGGATTTCCTCGTCAAAGACGAGGTGACGAGTGAACTCCTGATTCGGACGATCCACCACGCGATCGAGCGGGCCCGCCAACAGCGGGACCGCCGTCAGCAGCGCGAGCAACTCGAGGCGCTCAACCGGCTGAACCGAATCGGCCACGATATTACCCACGCGGTGATCACGACTGAGACGCGCGCGGAACTCGAACAACAGGTCTGTGACCGACTGGCCGAATCCGACGCCTACCGGTTCGCGTGGATCGGCGAGGTCAACCCGGGCAGCGACCGCGTCTCCCCGAAGGCGGCGGCCGGCGTCGAAGACGGCTACCTCGACGAGATCGAGGTCACCGTTGACGAAAACAAAAAGAGCGGACAGGGGCCAGCGGGCACGGCGATTCGAACTGAGCAGGTTCAGGTGATGAACGACGCTCGAACCGATCCCAAATTCGAGCCGTGGCGAACGCAGGCACACGCCCGTGGCTATCTCTCGTCGGCAGCGGTCCCGATCGTTTACGAAGACCTCGTCTATGGCGTCTTGTGTATCTACTCTTCATCATCACGTGCGTTCAGGGAACCCGAAACGGCTGTTCTCGTCCGTATCGGCGACGTCATCGCGCACGCAATTACTGCCATCGAGCGCCGGGATGCCTTAGTCAGCGACGCCGTCATCGAACTCGAGTTTCGCGTCGAAGCACTCGCCGAACCCCTGGTCGAACTATCGGTCTCCGAAGGCTGTACGATCACGCTCGAGCAACTGATCAGTGGTGACGAGGCGCTTCTGGCGTTCGGTTCGGCACGGGACGTCTCCCACGATGCGTTTATCGATGCTGTCGAGCGAACCGACGGCATCAGCGACATCCGAATCCTGACAAGCAGACGCGACGAATTCGAGTTCGAACTCGTTGCACCGACGGCTGTCTCCCTGTTCGAGACGATTGCGACCCATGGCGGCCGCGTCGCTGGAGCGACGATCGACGATGGAGAGTTTCGATTCATCGTCGAACTCCCGCGCGGCCGAGACACGCGCCAGATGATCGAACTCATCAAAGACCGGCGTGACGACGTTACCTACCTCGCCCAGCGGACGACCGAACGGAGCGAACGCGGCGAGACCCATACAGTGTCCGTTCTCGAGGACGAACTCACCGAGAAACAGCGGGCCGCAATCGAGACGGCCTACTTCGGTGGCTACTTCGACTGGCCCCGAGAGAGCACTGGCGAGGAAATCGCCGATCGGTTGGGCATCGCACCGGCGACGTTCAACCAGCACCTCCGGACAGCCGAGCGGAAGTTCTTCGAATCGGTGTTCGGCGAGTAGTGGTCGGCGTCGCGGTCGCTAGCTTCGCTCGAGCGCGTTTTAAAAACGAGGAGTCTGTTTACGCTGCACCGCGAGGTTCGGTCGCGGGCGGGGTCACGTCTTCGACTGGCCGGGACGCCATCGCGACGGAGACCATCGAGAAGCCGGTCACGAGAAGACTTACGCCCACGAGCAGCCCGATCGCCCAGGCTGCCGTGGCCGGGAAGCCGGCCCAGAGGAGGCCAGCGAGGACCAGCGAGATAACGCCGCTGACGGCGATCGAGAGCCGTCCCGGGGCCGATCCCATCCACAGCGCCATCCCCAGTTCGACGATACCGTCGACGAAGAGGTACGCCACGAGCACCAGCGTCAGGGTAACGAGCGCGACAGCGGGCGCTGCGAGGACGGCCAGCCCGGCGAGTACCGAGACGATCGCAAGCGTGACCTGCCAGAGCGAGCCACGCCACCCGCGTGCCGTGAACGCGTGAACGCCGTGGACGACCCCGCCGACGACGAGAAGTGCGCCGAGCACGATCGATACCGAGAGCCCGGTGACGACCGGAGCGGCAATCGCGAGGAGGCCGATCAGCCCGACGATCCCACCCGCGATCGCGAGCGGCCGCCAGTCGTTCTCGAGGGAGACCCCCTCGGCGTACGTGGTGTCTGCTGTTTCACTGCTCATTATATTCACCACTACTACGTACGTCGTGTGTGTATATAACACAATTCTACGGTTTGACAGTAGCTCACGGGCACAGACCAGTCCGAAACGGGGACGAACGGCGACAGCAGATCGACTCACAACAATCGAACTCGGTGGTCGTCGAACCACGGCGACTATCCCGACGGGTGTGATACCTCGAGCCGTGACAGACGATCGCGACGACTATCGCACGTGTGACCTCTGTGGCGAGCGAGTGCCGGCGGCTGTCTATCACGAGCACCTGCTCAAGTCGTGTCCCGGTCGCTGAGACTGCAAGCGAGGTCGGGGATCGATCACACTCGAGTCGGTTACTGCTCTTCGACGTGGCGAATCTCGCAGGCGATCCCGCGCGTGCTCTCGGCCATTTCGCGGCCGAACATCTCGGCGCGGCCGACGGCGAAGGCCTTCGGTCCCTCGACGATCACCTCGTCGCCGACGCGGATCTCCTCGTCGGCGTCGACGACCCCCGGCGCGAGCACGCTGCCGTGGGGGACGAAGCCATCGATCTCGACGCGCTTGACCGGCGCATCGCTTGCGAGCCAACGCTTTGCACCCTCGAGCGTAAATGACAGTGTGCCATACTGGGGCACCATCGTCGCGAGCTGGGTGTCCTCGCTGTCTCGAACCTGAATCTTCGGGTACCGGCTCGTGGTCTGGATGTCCACGAAGAGGGCATCGCCAGCGCCGTCACCGAGCAGGTAGTCAGCGATGGCACGGACGGTGTTGTGCTCGCGCTCGCGTTTGGAATACTTGAGTTCCCCCGACAGCGCCTCGGAAAGGTTCGCAAGCGACTGGTCGTCGGTCGGGTGCTCGTCGACGGTGTACGTGACGTCGAGATCGAGTCGTTTCTCGACGCGCTCGACGATGTCGCGGTAGCCCTCGTCGGGAACGTGGGCGATGATCTTCGGGTACTCGTTGCGCTCGAGATAGCGCCGGAGGACTTCGCTGACGAACTGCTTTTCGTCTTCCGACCAGCGACCCGTTACCACGGTGTCGTAGTGTTGGGCGGGATAGGTCGTCTCGAGTTCCTGCGGGACGACGCCGATGGGGCTGGTCATCGAGACGAGGTGACCGCGCCACTGGATGACGTCGTGGAACTGGCGGTGGCTCTGGGACTCGCTGTAGGGCTTGGTAGCCGAACAGGGCACGAGCACGAGCGGATTGTCGAACCGGTTGCGATACCGCGTCGTCACCCGGTCGGCAAAGCGCTGGATCTCGACCCGGCGAAGCGTGTCCTCGGTCGCCGCGTCGATCTGGGCGTCCCGCAGAATCGGCGTTCGTTCCTCGAGATAGCCCCACTGCGAGTCGAGTTCGCGCATCGCGGCAGTGAGCCACTGGTCGTGACGTGCCTGCCCCTCGATGTAATCCCGAAGTCGACCGTCCCGGATCCGCCGACGGACGATCGCTAATTCGGCTTCGAGAGCGTTTCGGTTGTGTTCGGCACAATCCTCGCGGGTAAACTCCTCGCGAGGCTGTTGGCAGGTTGGACACGAGCAGGGCAGTTCGTCGAGATCCTCGAGGAAGTACGCCTCGTCGGTCGTGAGATAGCGGCCTTCGGTTCCTTTGACGACCGCTGCAGTCGCGTCGAAGAGGTCGACACCGGCATAGGCCAGCAGCGCGACGTTTCGCGGCGTCGCGACGCCGGAGAACAGCAGGGCAGTGTCGGCGGGGATCGCCTCGCGAACGTCGACGACGGCCTCGACGAGTGCCGCGCCGTGGCCCATCACCGACTGAACGTTCGAGAGGGCATAGGCGTCCGTGCCGTGGTCGTCGACGTGCTCGCTCGAGACGACGGCGACGCTCGGGTAGTCGACGTCGGGGACGTCGACAGCGAAGGATTCCTGGACCTCCATGGCGGTCCCGCCGGGGAACGCCCGGTGGGGAAGGATGGTCAGTGTCGACTCGTCGCCGTCGGGAATCTCGCGGGACTGCCTCCAGAGCGAGCCCCCGTCTTCGAGGACATCGTCGACGAGTGCGGGCGTCGATCGTGGCGAGGACAGACGGAGTTCGCCCACGCGCGCGGCCCCATCGCGCTCGTGTACTTCGAAATAGTCGGTCATACTCGATATGACCGTGGCGGGCGAAAGAGGTTGTCGATCGCACGTGAGGACTCGATCCGGAAAGCTATTGACTACCATGCCCGTGTCTCTATCGATCACTGATAGTCCGAACTAGAATCTAATAGAAAAACTTGGGATATTAACCGTTATGGCCGTTCAAAATTCAGCGGCCCCTATAGCGCTAACAGCTGGCCGGATGACGGTATCGGAGAACAGCGACACCGGCAGTCAAACTGGACGAGTATTCTCGGTTACTGTTATTTCGGGAATTGGACCACATCTTGTTTATTGGTCGCTAGCCAACGCCCCGTATGAACGTCCCAACTGTCGGTGCAGATGACGACCGACGTATCACCCGTCGAACGGTCTTGGGCGGCGTGGGTGCTGCCTCTCTCGCAACGCTTGCCGGGTGTTTCGGTGGGAGTGGGAACGGTGACGGGTCCGAGTCGGTCCCCGATCCGATCAGTATCGACGAAGGGAAAGAGTGTGATCAGTGCGGGATGATCATCGGGAACTATGACGGACCCGCCGGCCAGTCCCACTACGAGGATCCGACAGCACTTGAGGAACTTGACGAAGACCGCCCGGCACAGTTCTGTAGCTCACTCTGTACGTACATGTTCACGTTCAATCACGAGTCCGAACCGCAAGTAAGCCACTTGACGGACTATTCGGCCGTTGAGTACGAGGTCGACACAAGCACTGCTCAAACTACCATTTCCCGCCATCTCGAGGCCGACGCGTTCGGCGACGTGACGGAACTCACGATGGTCGCAAACAGTGATGTCAAGGGAGCGATGGGTGAGTCTATCGTTCCGTTCAGTGACGCAGACCAGGCCAACGAGTTCCAGTCCGAATACGGTGGCGACATCTACGAGCACAGCGAAATTACGCAGGAACTCGTCAGTTCGATGATGTCCGGAGGGATGTAAGCGCGGCCGCTTGCTTCTGATCGATCGCGTTCGATACTCCAACACCGTTCTGGTTTCGATAGACTAGTACCGAACGTCGAGGCACACCCGATCGCACGGCTGCTGTGCGATCGGTATGTGAACGTTTTTATTCGCTCCGGAAACGCTAATACGTCTCTGATGGCCGTCTAGCGGTTCAGGACCCACGTCGCGATCCCCAGCGACGTGGCCGTCCAGACGACGAGGCTCACGAGACTCGCGATCGGTGATGCGGCTGCCGGCCCGGTCCCTGACGCGACGACGATCGCACTCTCGAAGACGAGCCCTCGGTATGCGCTCAGCGGACTGAGCGCAAGCGCATATACGAGGCTGCCGTCGCCGATCGATCCAGCCGAAAACCCGTAGACGAGCGCCAGATCGAACCCGACAAGCAAGACGACGAGCGCGACGACTGACAGCGCGATCGCACTCCGTGTCCCACTGACGACGGCCGAAATCGCGATCGCGATAGCGAGGACCGTCAACGCAAAGAGGATCGTCAGGACGATGAACCGACCGAACAGGATCGGCGAATCGACGCCGGAGTGTGACGCATAGAGGGTCCGCCCCTCCTCTTCAGCGACGAAGACGAGTAGCACGGTGACGACGAGCGGAGCCACGATCGCAGTGAGCAGACCGATCGCTCGCCCGACGTAGACGCCGGCAACGATCTCACGACTCGAGACGGGATACGTCTTCAGGACGTCGAGTTCGCCACGCTCTGCGTCGCCGAGGATCGCGCGATAGCCAAACGCGATAGCGACGACCGGAACGAGCAACTCGAGTGGGGTAAGCAGGTCGACCAGCGTCGGGACGTATCCGCCCTGGACGCTCCCGCTGACCGAGCTAATCCCGAGTACGACGGCGGCAAAGGCGAGCGTGAGGATGAAAAACGTCCGCGTCCGGACGAGCGTCCGGAGTTCCCGTCCGATGATCGTCCTGAGGATGTGTCTCGGGCCGGGTGCGGTCGACTGCGAGCGACCGAACTGTTCGGTGGGCCGGTCGCGGGTGGAGTCACTCGGCGTGTTCACGTCGCCGCTCATGCGTGATCACCCACGACCTGCACGGTATCGCGGTGGCCGCCGACGGCGTGCTCGTACACTTGTCGCAGGGAGCTGCCACCCACTCGAGCCCGAACGTCGGCGATCGATCCTTGTTCGGCGACGCGGCCGTCGGCGAGGATCAGCAGGTCGTCGGCGACCTGCTCGACGAGCTCTAAGTCGTGAGAGCTCAACAGGACCGCGATCCCCTCGTCGGCGAGATCGGCAGCGACGTCGAAGACGTGCAACCCCATGCTCGGATCGAGCCCGCTGCCCGGCTCGTCTAAGATGACGATCGGTGGGTCGCCGATCGTCGCCTGTGCGATGCCGAGCAACCGAGTCATCCCGCCGGAGAGGGCTTCGACCGGTCGGTCGGCTGCGTTCTCGAGGCCAACCCGCTCGAGTTGGGCCATCGCGTCGGTCTCGTCGTCGCCGACGAGTGACGCGTAGAATTGCAGCGTTTCGAGTGCAGTAAAGCCGGGCCGAAACGCCGGATGCTGAGGGAGATAGCCGATCTCCCGTGCGGTGTCGGGGCCGTTGTAGGTGATCGTCCCTGCCGTCGGCTCGTGGAGGCCGGCGAGGTCGCGAATCAGCGTCGACTTGCCGGCCCCGTTTGGGCCGATCAGGGCCGTTACCCGGCCGCATTCGATGGTCACAGAGACGTCTCGGAGTACGGAGACCGTCCCGTAGTCGTGGTCGATACCGGTCGCCTCGAGAAGGGGTGTCGTATCAGTCATTGCTCGTCGTCCGCGTCAGTTCGTAGCAGGTCCAGGCTTCGTCTTCCCACTCGGTCTGGGAGAGCAGGTCGGGGTTGTTCGGTTCGCAACTCGGTGCTCGGTCGACGATGCTCCCGGTTCGCATGCCGGGGACCGACCCCTCGAGTCCGGCGAGGGCTTTGAGTGCGGGTGCTCGGGCGAGCGTCGGTGTCCCGTCGGTGCGGTGGAGTCGGCTGTCGGTGGGATCAGTCGGTGAGTATGACATGTCGGACTGGTCGCCGTTCGCGATACCGGCGGCTCCCTGCCAGTAGTTGCCATTGCCGCTATGGCTCCAGATGCGGAGCGGACCGGACATCGCGGTAGCGTGGACGTCGTTGCCGACGAAGTCGTTGTTGACGACGCGGTTCGTCGGTAACATGGCGCTTGCCTCCGCGCCCACGTCGTTGCCGGCGATGACGTTGTGTTCGTAGATCGACGACGTCGAGGCGATGCGGAGTCCGAGGTCGTTTCCTTCGGCGATGTTGTTCGCGACGTAGTTCGCGCTGCCGCCCGGACTGAGGGCGTCTGCCGCGTCACGGACCGTGTTTCCGACGACGGCGTTGCGCTCCGGTCCGGTCATGATGACGATGCCCGTGTCTGCCTGTCCGCGGAGGTCGTTGTCCGTCATAAGGCTATCGCCGGTATGCATCAGATGGGTACCGAGGAAGTTATCCTCGATCGTGTTCGAGCGGACGATCGTCTCCGGCGAGCGATAGAGATAGATGCCGTTTCGTCCGCCCGTGAACGTCGAGTCTTCGATGACGGTCGGCGACTGGAACAACAGGACGCCGGCGAGACCAGACATGGGATCGTCCGGACCCGACACCGTCACGTTTCTGATGACGGCGTCGTCACTCTCATAGACGATGATGCCGCTTGCCGGTGTGTCGATACTGACGTTCTCGATCCGGAGGTCGGTGGCGTTGTACGCCGAGATTCCGGCGTCAGTTCCGGCGTAGTACTGCAGGAAGGAGGCGTCCCACGACTCCTCGTTGATGTCGACGGGGAGGTCGCCGGCCTCTCGTGTCACGTTGCCGACACCGGTAATGTCGACCCCGCGAACCGCGACTCGCTCGCCGGTGACGGTGACGACGGAGCCGTTTCCGTCACCGCGAAGCGTCACGTTCCCCTCGCCAGCGAGCGTGATCGGTTGGTCGATTTCGATTTTCTCCTCGTACGTACCCTCGGGAACGACGACTGTCGTGTTCGCCGGTGCCTGATCGATCGCGTCCTGAACGGAGTCTGTGTCTTCGCCGACGACGATCGAGGTCGGCCGATCGAGCTGTCCGGACGTGTTGTCGATCCGTGCGTCCGCCTGTTGCTGCCGGTCGGTCACGCGGTCACGGGCGACTGCCGCGTCGTCGCGGTCGAACGATTGCTCGAGGACCGACTCCCAGTCGTGGACGGTGCCGCCGTACTCGTCGGCAAACGCCTGTGCGTCTTCGCGATCCCCGAAGGGGACGACGGTGTCACCGGCCGGCGTTTGTGCCTCACTGCCAATGACGAACGATGCCGTCTCGGCGTCGGTCCACCTGGGCGTCGACTCGGGGACCGGGTAGCCGTTCTCGTTGAGTTCGACACCGGTCTCGCTGTAGTCGGAAACGTAGACCGTCAGCGGATAGCCAAACCGCTGTTCGTGTGCGGGCTGGCGCTGCTGATCGACGAACGTCTCGACGCCGTAGTAGCCGACGACGTACTGATACTGCGAATAGAAGACCTGTGCGCGCGGGAGGTCGACCTCGTCGGAGAGTGCGTACTCGGACTCGAGGGTGAGTCCGACGGTCACCGTATCGTCGAAGGCGACGGGATCCGGCGAGGTCGATCCCACGTCGACAACGAACAGCCCGACAGCACCGAGCGCAACGACGAGGAGAAGACCCAGAAAAACGGTGCTAAGAGAGCGGTCGATCACGGTCGCCCGTTCGCTTCCACGGGAAATATATCGTCTGGTTTATTCCTCGAACCGACTGTCAACTGTGCTGACAGTCGCTACGCCGACTCGAGGTACGTCGCCGTCGCGGACGTGTGGCCACGATTGAACGAGAGGATCTTGATCCTGATCACGTCCGTCACCGCACAACTGTCGGGGACATCCTCGACGAAGACGACGAATCCCTCGATCTTGCCGACCGCCCGGCGCTCGCCGGAGTGGTGATCGGTGAACTCGCGGATCGCGACCGTCTCGACGTCGCCGATGTCGACTGGCGGCTCACGTTGTTGAGCTTCCTGGTGACGTTTCCGGGACTGTCGCTCTCCCGCGGAGCCACCGCGGACGCGGGTGAACAGCCACGAGCCAATCAGGAGGGCGACGAACGCACTAACAGCAAGCGTTTCGGGGCCGGGATCGAGCATACCCCAATCGGTCGACGCCTCGCTATTCGGTGTTCCGATCCGGGATGACGGGTCGCACTACGCCGCAGTGAGATCGACCAGCGCAACGTCGTCGGGGACGCGCTCGAGGATAGCCGCGGGCCACCCGTCGTGAGCGAGCGTGATGTCGGCGTCCGGATTCACGTCGACGAGTCGGGCGACGCCATCGGCCGCGGCCGCGAGAGCGGCGCGATCCGTCCGATCTGGAACCTCGGCGGTCAGCGGATAGCTCTTCGAGAGCGCCCGCGGGAAGGGGCCAAAGGGCGGTTCGACGCGCCAGGAATCGTCGTACTCGTCGCCACGCGGCGCGTCCCCCTCAGTCAGCAGCAGGGAGTCCGGCACCGACAGCCGCTCGAGGCGGTCGTGATGGCGCACGACTTCCGGTCGGCGCGCGCTCTCGTGGGAGGTGTAGAAAAACGAGCCCTTCGAGACGGGGTCCGAGTGCTCGAGTTGGGCGGCGTGATCGAGCAGGGTTCGATAGCCGTCGAGCATCGTCGGGTGGGCGCGAGCGCGCTGTTCGACGAGTTCCAGGAGGTTGCCGGCGCGGATCGCCTGCTTGATCCGGCGGATCTCGGCGAACGTGACGTGAAGGTTGTGGGCGGCCAGTTCCGACTCGCGTTCGTCGTCGGGCAGCGCGCGAAGGTCGTCAGGCGAGTGGTCCGTACAGACGGCACACGAACAGGGGAAGTAGTCGATCTCCTCGAGCGCTTGGGTGCCCCGAACCGTCAGATACCGGTCGTCGCGGGCGTAGAGCGCGTAGGCCGCCGAATCAAACAGGTCACAACCCATCGCGACCGCGAGCGCGAACATCATGGGATGGCCGGCACCGAAGAGGTGGACGGGTGCATCGGCTCCCAGGCCGCGTTTGGCAGCGGCGACGACATCGACCACGTCGTCGTAGCGGTAGTCGTTCATCAGCGGGACGACTGCGCCGACCGGGAAGACGTCGAGGTCGGTCCCTTCCGCGTGGCGGCCCGCTCGCTCACGGAGGTCGGGATACGTCGAGCCTTGCACTGGCGCGCTGACGAGCATCTCGCCCGTGTCGACGTCCTCGGCGATCTCGAGTCGCTCCTGGGTGGTCTCGAGTTCCCGTTCGGCCTGCTCGCGGGGGACGTCCGGCGGGGTTGGAATGTCGACGGGTGTCGCGATGTCGGAGCCGATCTCGTGTTGGAACTCGAGAATCTCCTCGGTCGTCACGGTGATCTCGCCATACTCGGAGAGTTGGAAGGAGCCCGAGTCGGTCATGATCGCGCCCGGGAAATCCAGCATGTCGTGGAGTCCGTCCGCGAGGGCGCGTTCACGGAGGTCGTCGTCGCCGTGGATGATATAGGAGTTCGTGATGAGGATCTCGGCACCGAACTCGTCGGCGAGCCGGCGGGGGCTGATCGTGTCCAGATTCGGGTTGATTACCGGCAACAGCGCCGGGGTTTCGACGGTGACGTCGGCACGGGGGACGGAGAGTTCGCCGATCCGCCCGCCGGCGTCGGTATCCCGGATTTCGAAGCACTCACGCATTGCGTTGCCGTTGGGCGGTCGGACGTAAGACGTGACGGTTTTCGACCCGCCGAACGCGAGTTACTGGCGATCCCCTGAACGTCGACACGAGGGGAGACGAAGGCGCTTTACGCGCTGGCCCGCTTGCGTCTCCTAATGAGCAAACCCACGCCCGACGTCTACGAGCAGGGCAAGGGCATGGACGCCCACAACAAGGTCATGCGCGAGATCCGCTCGCGCAAGGAGGCCAGCTACGATCCCCACGAGCCGACTCGCGTCTGGCTCGACGAGGACAACACCCCCGACGGCGTCAAGACGAGTCTGACGATCATTCTCAACACCGGCGGCTGCCGGTGGGCCCGCGCCGGCGGCTGTACGATGTGTGGCTACGTCGCCGAAAGTGTCGACGGTGGCTCTGTCAGCCACGAGGCGCTGATGAACCAGATCGACGTCTGTCTCGAGCACGAGGCCGAGAACGGCGACGAGCCGGCCGACCTCATCAAGATCTACACCTCCGGCTCCTTTTTAGACGAGCGCGAGGTCGGTGCCGAAAGCCGCCGGGCGATCGCCGACACTTTCGCCGACCGCGACCGCATGGTCGTCGAGTCGCTGCCCGACTTCGTCGACCGCGAGAAGATCGCCGACTTCACCCAACACGGGCTCGACACCGACGTCGCGATCGGCCTCGAGACGGCGACCGACCGGGTGCGCCACGACTGCGTGAACAAGTACTTCGACTTCGCGGACTTCGAGGACGCCTGCGCCGAAGCCGCGGCTGCCGACGATGCGGCAGGCGACGATGCCGATACGGGGATCAAGGCCTATCTGCTGATGAAGCCGCCGTTTCTCACCGAGTCAGAAGCCGTCGACGACATGATCTCGTCGATCGAGCGCTGTGCCGACGTCGAGGGCTGTCACACCGTCTCGATGAACCCGTGTAACGTCCAGCGCTACACGATGGTCGACGAACTCTACTTCAACGACGGCTACCGGCCGCCGTGGCTCTGGTCGGTCGCCCACGTCTTAGAGGAAACGGCCGACGTCGACGCAATCGTCGTCTCGGACCCGGTCGGCCACGGCTCCGATCGCGGGCCGCACAACTGCGGGGAGTGTGACGATCTCGTCCAGAAGGCGATCAAGGACTTCGACCTGCGGCAGGACCCGTCGGTCTTCGAGCAGGTGTCTTGTGAGTGTGAACTGACCTGGGAGACAGTCCTCGAGCGCGAGCGGAGTTTTAACCAGCCGCTGACCCGATAAGGCAGACGGCAGCCGACGGGGGGCCACGCATTTTGCGCTCGGTCGGGAACTGGCGGCCATGGCACGCCCGTCGCTGTGGAACTATCTCAACGAACTCGAGCCTACGCTGTTGGTCCTCGTCGGGTTCGTCCTGTTCGTTTTCCCCGAACCCGCAACCTCCGCGTTCGGCGCGGGGCTCATGCTCCTCGGTGCGAGCTGGTGGGTCTACGAGTGGGGGGTCGGTAGCGTCGCTGTGAGCAGACTCACCGGTGGTCGTCTCGCTCGAGAGCGGTAGGAAAAGCGCTGTTACAGCGGTCGCTGTTCCGTTACGCCGACTCGAAGCCGCGGAGTACGCCCTGGCCGTCGGTCGAGCCGACATCGGGCAAGGTCACACGTTCTGGGTGGGGCATCAACACGGCGACGGAGTCGCGGTCGCCGAGGATGCCGGCGATGTCGTGTTTCGAACCGTTCGGGTTCGCCTCGGGACTCGTCTCGCCGTTCTCGTCACAGTAGCGAAAGAGCACGCGGTCGTCGTCCTCGAGTTCGGCCAGTCGGTCGTCGCTGATCTCGTAGCGGCCTTCCCCGTGGGCGATCGGAACCTCGATGACGTCCCCCTCGTCGTACGCTTCGGTCCAGGGCGTGTCGTCGCGTTCGACACGCAGGTAGACGTGCTCACACTGGAAGCGCGCGCTTTCGTTGGTCGTAAACGCGCCCTCGGTGAGATCGGACTCGCAGCCGATCTGGGCACCGTTGCAGACGCCGAGGACGGGCACGCCGTCGGCCGCGGCCTCGCGGACCTCCGCCATGATCGGCGAGCGGGCCGCCATCGCCCCGCCGCGGAGGTAGTCGCCGTAGGAGAACCCGCCGGGAAGCACGATTCCCGTCGTCTCCTCGGGGAGGCCGTCTTCGTGCCAGACGATTTCAGCGTCGATGTCGAGGTACTCGAGGGCGCGTTCGGCGTCGCGGTCGCAGTTCGAGCCGCCAAAGCGAATGATTGCGACGGTCATCTACCGTTCAGCGACCTCCACGTCGTAGTCGTGAATGGTCGGGTTCGCCAGCAGCCGTTCGGCCATCTCGTCGGCACGCTCGCGCGCGTCGTCCGCGGAGTCGGCCTCGAGGTCGACCTCGAAGCGGTCGGCCGATCGCAGCGCCTCGAGTTCGAAGCCGAGCCGTTCTAAGGCTCGCTTCGTCGTCTCGGCCTCGGGGTCCAGCACGCCATGTTTGAGTCGAACCGTCACCGTCGCGGTGTAGGCGGTCATTACCTGATACCCCGTAACCGTGCTCAAAAACGCTTTCGCCTTGGCTCCGTAATGCACGTTCGTGGATACTGGTGCTCGGACACCGGTGGAAGGCCTGTCTCTGTCTCGTGATCCAATCGACGGTCGGCCACCGGCTCGCGCCGATCGGCGACGCCTGCGCGACGGCGTTTGACCGCAAGCTGACCGCCGAAAGGCTGCCTCGGTGCCTCGATTCAGGTCATAATCGATCAGCTGACGTGAGAATGCGGGCGTTTCTCACTCGTCTCCACGGAAAGCAGGACTTTTAGCCGTTCGTGGACTTGATCCGTCGTGATGACCCGACATTCGCTCGAGCGGAGGTGGCAGCGTTGACGACCGACGTAACCGAAATCACGGTGATCGGAGACGATGATACCGGGCTCATCGCCCGTGTGACGAGCCTCCTGTTCGAGCGCGGGGTCAACATCGAAGACCTCGATCAGGCGGTTCGCGACGGCGTCTTCCGGATGTATCTGGCCGTCGACACTTCAGAGATGGTCTGTACCGAAGGGACGCTTCGGTCGGACCTCCACGACCTCGGGGACGACCTCGGCCTCGACGTACAGGTTCGGTTCCCTTCCGATCGCGAGCATCAGCAGATCGCCGTCCTCGTGACGAAAGAGAGTCACGGTCTCGAGGCGCTGTTCGAGGCCTGGGCTAACGACGAACTCGGTGCGGACATCGGCGTGGTCATCGGCAACCACGACGATCTCCAGCCGCTTGCCGAACACTACGACGTGCCGTTCCACGACATCGGCAACGAGAACGGCCAACAAAACGAGGACGAACTCCTCGCGCTCCTCGAGGAGTACGACGTCGACCTGATCGTCCTCGCGCGGTACATGCGCATTCTCAGCCCCAACGTGGTCTTTCGCTACGAGGATCGCATCATCAACATCCACCCCTCCCTGCTGCCGGCGTTCCCGGGTGCGGAGGCCTATCGACAGGCGATCGAGGAAGGCGTTCGAGTCGCCGGCGTCACTGCCCACTACGTCACGACTGACTTAGATCAGGGGCCGATCATCACCCAGCGCGCGTTCGACGTCCCCGACGACGCCGACGTAGATGAGATGAAACGCCGCGGCCAGCCACTCGAGGCCGACGCCTTACTCGAGGCCGTCCAACTACACTTGAACGGCGATGTGTCGGTCCACCGCGGCCGAACCTCGGTTCGAGAGAACGGCACCGAGTATCAGCTCGGTCTCCCCGACGAACTCGAGGAGTTCACGCCTGACCGGCCGATTGACGGCATCGGCAGTGCGGTTGCTGAGGACCACTGATTGCTGTACCACGTTTTGGTGTTCGGTTTGCTGCTATGGCACAGTGACAGCAACCGGTCTCAGTCCGACGCCGCCGATTCCCAGCACTCGAGACACTCGTCGCTACAGAAGTGACGATATACGACAGCCCCGTCTTCGATGGTCGTCACGACGCGCCGTTCGGACGACGGCTCCACTGACCACCCACACTGTCGACACTCGGGTGGCTCCTCCTCGAGCGAGTCGATCATCGGCTGACAGATGGGATGATCCCCACTTGAACGACCCTATTTATCGGACACTCGGTCGTGACTCGAGGCGTGTGGAAAGTGGGCAGCAGCCTTATCGCCGTCAATGTCGAACTATGGGTTGGTATGGCACAACAAGAAGTTCAAGAGGAACTATCCGTCGATCAGTACACGCTCGGCCTCGTTGGGCCGGATCAGGAGTGGGCGGGTACCGTCGCGGACGGCGGGACGATCGAGACGTATACGCCACCGGGCTGCTGGGGGCCGATGATTACACCCGAGTTTCACGGGGGCCACGAAGTCACTCGTCCGGTACGCGTTGAGGGGGCATCGGTCGGTGACGCCGTCGCGATCCACATCCGGGACATGACGGTCACGAGCATGGCCACGAGTACGGGCTCGATGGCCGAACGCGAGGACGCCTTCGGCGACGATCCGTTCGTCGACCACCGCTGTCCCGAGTGTGGCACCGAGTGGCCCGACTCGATCGTCGAGGGCACCGGTGAGGACGCGATCAGGTGCGCTGAATGCGGCGCAAACGCGTCTTCCTTCGGCTTCGAGTACGGCTACACTGTTGCCTTCGACGACGACCACACCGTCGGAATCACCCTCGACGAGGACGGCGCACACGACCTCGCCGAAGACGCCGCCGAAGTGATGGACATCCCCGAGAACTCCCGCCAGCACCCCATCCTGCTGTACGAACCTGGCGAAATGCCCGGCACGCTGGGACGGCTGCGCCCCTTTATCGGAAACATCGGGACCACACCACCGGTCACGATGCCCGACTCACACAACGCCGGCGACTTCGGCCAGTTCCTCATCGGAGCCGACCACGACTACGGCCTCGCAGACGAGGCCGACCTCGAGGCACGCACCGACGGCCACATGGACATCCCGCAGGTCCGGCCAGGCGCGACACTCATCTGTCCCGTCAAGGTCGACGGCGCGGGGATCTACGTCGGCGACCTCCACGCAAACCAGGGCGACGGCGAACTCTCCTTGCACACGACCGACATCAGCGGCACGGTGCGAATGGACGTCGAAGTCATCGAGGGCCTCGAGCTCGACGGGCCGATCCTGCTCCCTCCCGAGGAGGACCTGCCCTTCATCAGCAAACCCTACAGCGACGACGAACGCGACGCCGGCCGCGATCTCGGCGCGGAACACGGCGTCGACGTGGAAGAAGACATGGGACCGATCCAGGTGGTCGGCTCCGGCGCGACGGTCAACGACGCCACGCAGAACGCCTTCGACCGGGCGACCGACCTGCTCGACATGAGCGAGGGCGAGGTCCGCTCGCGGTGTACGTTCACCGGCGGCGTCCAGATCGGACGGCTCCCCGGCGTCGTGCAACTCGACATGCTTGCGCCGCTGGCCGTGCTCGAGGAGCGCGGTATCGACCACCTGGTCCGCGACCAGTACGGGCTCTAGGCTCGCCGGTTCGCCGTTATTCTCGAGCGCCGCCCTGAACCGCAGGAACAACTGTCAGCGATGCACCCTCCGGCACCCGCGTGACGAGGTCGATGCGCTCGCCATCGAGCGAGACCCTGACGCTCGGTCGGAGTTGGTCGCCGTCGTAGAGGTACTGCTCAGCGCGCGGATACGCGTCGACGAGCGCCGCGATCGCGTCTGCGACCGTCCCGCCGGCCCACTCGAGCGTGACCGTCTTCGCGCCGGTCGCGCTGCGCAGGGGACCGTATACGGTGATTGTGGTCTCCATGGGGGAGAGTGGCCGTGGACGGACAAGAGCGTGTCCACGCCCCCGTCGGCGACGCCCGAGGGGTGGTGGCCGCCCCTATCTTTCTGCGAGGAGGATGTCACTCGTCGCCCGGTGCAGTGTCAGCATCAGTGGCTGACGCCATGTCCGGCCGACCGACCCACGTCGACGAGAACGCCGACATGGCGGCGAACGCGATCATCGCGAGGACGAACAGCGCCACCATAGCGCCAGCGGCAGTGGCAATACCGGTGGTGAGACTGAACGAGACGATACTCGCAGCGATTCCACTAGCGGGTATCATCTGTACTCGGACGGCTGTTCTCGAGCCTTCCATATGAGGGTTGCTGTCCGTTGCCGTCGGAGAAAACGAGACACTCTCGAATCGGCTCGAGATCACGGTTGCCCGTGGCGGCGACCGGGACGCGGTTTAGAGTCGCTGGACCGCCCCGACCGCACTCGAGAGTGGCGGCGCGTCGAAGAACGCGTTGTCGGTGTAGGCGTTCGCGCCTGCACAGTACATGTCGCGGGCGGTCTCGAGGACTTCCTCTGTGAGCGGGTCGGGAGCCTCGTCGCAGAGCGACTTCCAGTCAGCGATGTCTTCCTGTTTTGCCTCGGCTTTCGCGGCGTCGACGGCTTCGACCCAGTCGGGCTGGGTGCGCTTGTGGTACTGGCGCAGAACCTCCTTCGAGAGTTGGGTGCCCTCGTAGCTAAAGCGGTTCTCGTCGAACGTGCCGACGACGTCGGCGACGCGGATCTCGCCCTGATAGTAGAGACACTCGATCTTGCCGTCCTCGTGGACCAGACCCGCCGACTCGGCCTGCTCGGTGATGATTCGGTTGACCTCGCGGGCGACCGCCTCGAGGTCGTCGATCGCGGCGACGCCGGCGATGGCGTCGGCCTCGTCACGCTCGAGGTAGCGGTCGCTTTCCTCGTATTTCGTGGAAAACTCGACGATCGGCTCATCGAGGTCGACGGCTTCGTCGGGCCAGCGTTCGAACTCGAGGTCGTGGTCTGTGGGATCGGTCCGACGGCGCAGACTCGAGCCGACGGGAACCCGGTTGCGGAAGACGATCTCGAGCGGAATCAGGTAGTTCTCGCCGGCTGCCTCGTGGTAGTGGTCGTAGTCGTATTCACGGCCCTCGTGGGGCAGATCCGGCACCTGCGTGAGATCGATGGCCATCTCCCAGGGTGGATGGGACGCCTCCTCGAGCGGGACGACGTCGCCGTTCTCGACGACACCGCGGTAGTGGGTCGGGACGCCCTCGGACTCGAGCAGTTCGAAGTTGAACGCGCCCATCGTACAGAGGGTTGCGCCCTTCTGTGGGATCTGGTCGGGCATTTTCCCCCAGTCGAACACCGAGTAGTCGTCGGTGAAAACAAAGGATCCCCGGCCAAGCTCCTCGGCGGTCGCGTTCTCCTCGATGCGGAACTCTTTGACGCTCGTCATGCGAGACACCCCAGCACGTGTCCGTCGCCGCAGTTCATATCCAAGTTGGGGTGGCCGGACGGTAAGAAGGTTTCAGTATCGTGTTGCCCACCGGCGATGCTATCGCCGGAACCCGACACGGGGACCCCCGCGAACAGGCACACTACCGGATCCATCACCCTTTTCTCGCTGTGCAGGCATTGCTATGCCGATGGAGCGACCGGTGACCGAGGCCGACCTCACGTTCGAACACGTTCCCGAAACTGACCAGTCATTCGAGAACGCGCTGGCGAAGGCACGCAACGGCGATCGACTCACAGTTGACGACGCCATCGAATTGCTCACCACGGGGACCGACAGCGAGGGGATCGTCCGCCGGCGCAAGGAACGCGTCCTCGAGGCAGCCGATCGACGCCGCGCCGAAGAAGTCGGCGAGGAGGTCACCTTCATCGCGAACCTGAATAACAACGTCACGACGGCCTGTAACGTGGGCTGTCTGTTCTGTAACTTCAAAGACGCCGCCCACACGTTCGAACGCGAAACCGAGATCGAGACCGCGGGCTTTACGAAAACGCCAGCGGAGTCACGCGAAATCGTCGCCGACGCCGTCGAGCGCGGCATCTACGAGGTGACGTCAGTGTCTGGACTCCACCCTGCGTTCGCGCTCGACGACGACCACCGGGAACTCCTCGAGACCCATCCGAACCCGAAGGAAATCAACTACAAGCCACCTGAAGCGTACGAGACCAGCCCTGGAACCTATACGGACCAGATCGCTGCGATGAGCGTCGACGACGTCCACGTTCACTCGATGACTCCCGAGGAGGTCTATCACGCCCGGCGGGGCACCGACTGGGACTACGAGGAGGTTTACAGCCGGTTGAAAGACGCGGGACTCGATACGGTTCCCGGCACCGCCGCGGAAATCCTCGTCGAGGAGGTCCGCGAGGTGATCTGTCCCGGCAAGATCAGCACCGACGGCTGGCTCGAGGCCATGGAAGCCGCCGCGTCCGTCGGCTTCGACATGACGGCGACGATCATGTACGGTCACGTCGAGAACGAGGCCCACCGCGCGATGCACCTGCAACGCGTTCGGGACCTGCAGGACCGGACCGGTGCGATCACGGAGTTCGTCCCACTGTCCTTTATCCATCAGAACACGCCGCTGTTCGAACACGACGTGGTCGCCGGTGGCGCGAGCACCGACGAGGACGAACTGATGATCGCCGTCTCGCGGCTCTTTCTGGATAACATCGAGCACATTCAGTCCTCGTGGGTCAAGTATGGCGACGAGCACGGGCTGAAGCTGCTCAACTGCGGTGCCGACGACTACATGGGAACGATCCTCTCCGAAGAGATCACCAAGCGCGCCGGCGGCGGCTACGGCGAGTTCCGATCGTTTGCAGACTACGTTGAAATGATCACCTCGATCGGCCGGGTTCCTGTCGAGCGCTCGACCGACTACGAGACGCGGCGGGTCATCGATCCGGACGAGCCGCCCTTTGGCCCGCAACTCGGACCGAACGCGGATGGAACGCCGTTGCTGACTCGCGAGGAACGCGAAACGCGGGCGAGCCGATCCGCCAAGTGAGGTTCGTAGAGGCGCTGTGATACGGTCTACTGTACCGAGAGCCCGGGTGAGACCGCAGTGCGGGTCGCGGTTGGCCGGTACTGACTGACAGTAGTCCGGATGACGATTTATCCGGACGGCCAAGAACACGACGCTGACTGACGACGACATCACCGCCAATCGGGAGTTGGCCCAGTGGGCCGCAAGAATTCAAGTCCGATGAGCGGCCGCTCCTCGTGGATGACTGGCCGATGTTCCATACAGAAACCGCCGTTTGAACGGCGATCTATGGCCAGTGGTATCATACACTCCTTGAACTGATTAGAAATGGAATATATTATATAATGTAATTTGAAAAGTATGTGGCGTTGTGATATGACTCCAACATTTGCGTCCCTGCGAAACCTGCTGGGGACCGTCGCGAAGTCCTACGTGACGGTCGTCATCGTTGCCCTCCTCGTCAGTGCCAGTCTGGCACCGATCGTCTGGGGGTCGACGAGCAATCCCGACGGAACAGTTGCCGTAATCGAAGTCGATTCAACACTCACTGAATCGTCTGCCGAGCGAATCACGGACGACCTCCAAGAGGCACGACAGAACGACTCGATCAGTGCGGTCGTGTTGGATGTCGACAGCCCCGGTGGTGGTGTCAGTGTGAGCGAGGGGTTATACCTCGCTGTCGAACGCACCGCTGAACAGATGCCCGTCGTTACGAGCGTCGACTCGACGGCCGCCTCGGGCGGGTATTACATGATTGCGCCGAGCGACGAAATCTACGTCAAGCCGGGCTCGATCGTCGGTAGCATCGGCGTTCGGGCGACGTACTTCGACGTGCCGCCGACGGACGAGCAAATCACGACTGGTCCCGACAAGAACACCGGCGGCACCGAAACCGAGTACAAGGCACAGGTTGAGATGATGCGGCAGGCGTTTGTCGGCACCGTCATCGAGCATCGTGGCGACGAGTTGACCCTTTCAGAGACGGAACTGGCGTACGCCAAGGTCTACACCGGCACCAAAAGCGTCGAGAACGGCCTCGCAGATGATATCGGTGACACCGAGGTCGCAATCGGGACGGCTGCAGACATGGCCGGCCTCAAAGACTACGACACCATCGAAATGGAGAGTGAACCGCTCTCCGGCACTTCGTTGATCATCGGCAGTGAGAACGGTGACCGCCCGGAGGCGTCCACCGTTCATCCGCAGACCTACGGACGGTACGGTGCCGTCAATACACCGACGTTCCTCGCGCTGTGGGGGTCGGTCGATAACGAACGGGTCATCGACGCGACCGAGCTCGAGCGCCCCGTGGCCAACGAGACTGGAGGTGATCGCCCATGAACGTCCGCTCTCGGCTCGTCGTCTTCGCTACCGTCGTGCTCGTCACTGTCGCCAGCGTGGGTGCAGCCGGACTCGTTACCAACCATGGGATGACAGCACAACCGACGGTTGATCAACAACAGTTCCAGCCGAGCGCGATCGACGCGCCGACAGTCGACCGCAACGGGACGATCGCCTACGATGACGACGGCGAGTCAAAGACCATCGTGATCGACGTCGCCCACTCGAACGACGTCTCCGAGGAAGCCCTCGAGCCAGTCGTCTCCGCGCTAACCGCGGGCGGCCACACCGTGCAGTATCACGAAGCGTCGGACGAGTTCGACAGTGATCCTGCTGCAGACTTGAACGAGACGCTCCGTGGTGCCGACGCGCTGATCGTCGTCGAACCCGAAACGCGATACACCGCCGAAGAAGCAGCTGGCGTGAGCGCGTTTGCCGATGCCGGCGGCCGCGTCCTGTTCGCTGCCGGTCCTGACTCGGGTGGCCTCGGTGGACTGCTCGGACTGCTCGGGGGCACCCAGCCGACCGGCGACGAGTTCGCTGCCGTCACCTCGCCTGTGGGCATCGCCTACGACACTGGCTACCTCTACAACATGGAGGAGTATGAGAACAACTTCCAGTCGATCTATGCGACCCCGTCGACCGACTCCGGACTGACCGACGGCGTCGACCGCGTCGTCTTCGACGGCCCGACGCCGGTCGTCACAGACGGGCAGACCCTCCTCACGACGCTCGAGGGAACGGAACACTCCGAAACCCGAGAGACGGGAGCGTACAGTGTCCTTGCACGGAGCGGGAACGCGATCGCAGTCGGCGATCCCGGCTTCATGTCCAGTACGAACTACAACCGTGCTGACAACGATGTCCTGATCGGCAACATCCTCGAGTTCCTCGTGACCGGTGAGAAAGTGCCCGGCGTTCCCGAGGAGACGAGTGCTGAGCGTGACACTGGCATGAAGGCGGAATCCGCGGAATCCAGTCCACCTCAACTGCCGAGCACGTAGCCGAGACCGCTCCATCGCCGCTTTTTTCGACGACTCGAGTGAGCGAAGCGGTCTCGATCGCTGCCAGTCCATGTTATCAGTACTCTCTCAGATCGGACGCGCACGAGAGTCGGTGGTCCTGACAGCGGAAACGGCGCGGTCGAGAGTACAGCAAGCCGTATCAGTGATGGCAGCCGACAAACCGGTATGACAAGCGACGAGTCGTACGTGCGGCGGGCGATCGGTCTCGCGGAATCGGCAGTCGAAAGCGGCAACACACCCTTCGGTTCCCTGCTCGTCGTCGACGACGAGATCGTCAGAACGGCCGAGAACACGACGCTGACCGACGACGACATCGCTGCCCACCCGGAGTTCAAATTAGCCAGATGGGCCGCGATGGAACTCGAGCCAGCCGATCGCGCGGCGTGTACGATGTACACCAGCACGGAGCCGTGTCCGATGTGTGCGAGCGCGATCGTCTACGCGGGGCTCGACCGGGTCGTTTACAGCGTGCCCGTCGACTCGCTCGCTGACGTACGAGCCGACGACGTGATCGAGATTCCCTGCGCAGAAGTCGTCGACCGGGCTGACGGAGCGACGATCGTGGAGGGACCGATGCTCGAGGACGAGGGGCTCGCAGTCCACGAGGACTTCTTCTAATCCGCGAGCGTCGTCGTCCGATCGCGAAGCACCGCCCGATAGCGCTCGCCCGCCGGATCGTCGGCTGCGAGCGCATCTCGGACGGTCGGCGAGAGCCAGTCGCGATCGCCGTCCGCACCCTCGGCGACGGTGCCATCGAACCGGTCCAGTCGCATATCTGCTGGCAGAAATCGCTCGTAGACGGGCAATCGCTCGCCGAGCGGGACGTCTGCGTACGCGGCGATTTCCTCGAGCTCGCGCAGCGCGGGCCATGCGTACTCTGGATTGATGTGGTCGTCGGTGACCGGCGAGACACCGCCCAGATCGTCGACGCCACAGTCGATCAGGTCTTTCGCGGGCGCGAGATTCGGCGGGACCTGGATCGAGATTTCGTCGGGGAGCGCGGCGCGGGCCATGGCTGTCACGCGACGCATCGTCGCGAGGTCGGGCGAACCGCCGGCCCAGCGCTCGTTGTTCACGACCGGCTGGACGATTACCTCTTGGATGTGGTCGTAGCGGCCGTGTAGCTCGCGGATCGCAAGCAGGCTTTCGGCCCGATCGCGCCACGTCTCGCCGATCCCCACCAGAATCCCGGTCGTGAACGCGACGTCGAGTTCGCCCGCGTTCTTGATAGTCCGCAGGCGCTGTCCTGGTTCTTTTCGGCGCGGGCCGGCATGCGCATCGACGTCGGCGGTCGTCTCGAGCATGACGCCCATGCTGGCGTTGACGTCCGCGACAGTTTCCATTTGTGTGCGCGTCTGATCGCCCGGATTGGCATGGGGGAGCAGCCCCTCTTCGAGGGCGACTTCACAGGCCGCACGTAGGTAGTCGTGGATCGAGTCATAGCCCCACGCGTCGAGTTGGGCATGAATCTCAGTGTAGCGGTCGTCGGGGTCGTCGCCAAACGTAAACAGTGCCTCGGTACAGCCCGCGTCCGCGCCACGCCGACAGATCTCGCGGACGTCCTCGAGCGAGAGCAGGGAGGCCTGTCCCGGCGGGTCGAAGTACGTACAGTAGGTACAGGTGTAGCGACAGGCCGTCGTCAGCGGCACGAAGACGTTCCGTGCGAAGGTCAGTGCCGACGGCGCGTCGACGTCGGTCGGGCTGACCGCACGCAGCTCCTCGACGGCCCGCTCGTCGATCGTGATTTCGACGCCATACTCGTTCGCCCCGGGGATCATTACCTCTCTGTGTCGTCGCTCGGCGTATAAGCGCTTGGCTTCGCGGTGTATGGGCCGATGGCTATCGCGTTTCCGTCATCGACGCCTCGTCACGTCTGACGCCGACCCGCCCGTCACGATCGTCGAGTTCGAACCCCACCTTCCGGAGATAGGCGAGTGCACGGTCGGTTTCACGTCCGTGGACGAGCACTTCGACGAGATCCTCGGGTTCGTCGATATCCGTTCCCAGCCGGAACGAGTCGATCGTCTCGAGGGTGGCCCCGACCTTACGAGCGATCGCACAGTGGTCGAGATACGAAGCCCCGTGATAGTCGACGGTAAACGCGGGGTCGCGAACGACGAGTGCGTTCGTCCCGCCTGCGCGTCCTGGTGCGATCGCGACATCGGCCGTGGCTGTCAGGAGTCGCTCGAGTGCATCGGGGGTCGCCAGTGCGAGATCGGCCATGACGACCGCGACGGCGTCTGCGGTCGTTGCGTTGCCGTCCGGCAATCGCGCGTTGACCGCGTCCGTCAGCGGTCGGTCGTCGACCGTGACCGACACTGCTGTGGCGACGTCGTCCGGGATCTCGAGGCCGGGCGCGGCAAGCTCAAGCGGGGCAGTCGCGACGATCGTCGGCTCGTGGCCCGCCTCGACGACCGCCCGCAGGACGTCCGTGAGCATGGCGCGAGCGAAGGCCGCCCGCTCGGCCGGGGACAGCACGGACTCGAGGCGAGTCTTCGGCGTCTCGGCGGCGAACGGGACCAGAACGCGCATCTGAATGTGGGTGCCGTACTCCGGGCGCGCTCAAAAGCACGTCGGAGTCAGATACGGACTCTGAGCGGCTCGAGCCTCGTGCCCCCCGACACGAGTGCGGCCGCTCGGGCCGTCGACCGCAAAACGGAATGGTGGTCTAGAACAGCGGTTCGAGTTCGTCCTCGTCGTCCTCGACGAGTTCCTCCAGGTTCTCCTCGCTCTCTTGCTGGATGTCCTCGATGTTGTCCTGAGCCTCGATAGCGACCTGCTGGAGGCGCTTGATCCGCGGGACGTTCGTCACGCCCGAAAGCAGGATCGCCGCGGAGACTTCGGGTTCCTCTCGTGGGAAGTCGCCACCGCGAACTTCCATGCTGCCGGTTTCCTCCTCGAGCCATTTGCGCCCGCGTTCGATGCCTTTCCGATTGAGGTACTCCGAGGGACCGGAGAGGACGAGCAGGGCACGTTCGGTGCCTTCGATTTCACAGGGCAGCGTGAGTCGGCCGAGCGCGGCCTTGCGGACGAGGCTCGTGATGCGGTTCGTGGTGTTGGCGGCGTCTAACCCGTCGTCGCCACCATCGTCGCCGGTAAACCGCGAGAGGCTGTCTCTTATACACATCTCTGATNCCTCCTCGCTTGCGTAGCCGACGGTCGACACCCCGCCGCCCGAGAGTGTATTGATGATCTCGGAGGAGTCGACGACGCTCTCGGCGACGTCTTCGCCATCGCCGACTTCGCCGGCACCGAAGAGGATGCCAAAGCGGCGGACGATCTCCTCGTTGATCTGCTCGTAGCCGCCCTCCATGGATTCGCCGGTCTGTCGCCAGGAGTCGTTGTCGAAGACGAGCAGGTTGTCGACCTCGCGGACGAACGTCTGGAACGAACGGGCCGCGTTGAGCGTGTAGATGCCACCCTCGTCCGTGCCCGGCAGGACGCCGAGCCCGTAGACAGGGATCGTGTAGATCCGTTTGAGGTGTTTGGCGAGGACGGGTGCGCCACCCGAACCGGTGCCGCCACCCATGCCAGCGACGATCAGGAACGCGTCGACCTCGTGGGTCGGGATCTGGTCGATGGCGTTTTGCACCTCGTCGATGTCCTCCTCGGCGACTTCCGCGCCGAGTTCGTTGTCAGCACCCACGCCATGGCCCTTGACACGGGCCTGGCCGATGAGTACGCGATTCTCCTGGGGAATATTGTCGAGACCGATGAGGTCCGCCTTCGCGGAGTTGACGGCAATCGCCGCGCGGACGATTCCGCTGTTCGTCCGATCGTCGTACTCGAGGAATCGATCGACGATCTTGCCACCGGCCTGTCCGAATCCGATCATCGCCAGCTTCATTGTTTGTCAGGGGGCTCCGTTGGATTGGTACCAGTGCAATGGAGGATATAAACCTTGCGCTAAGCTGACTTTCTCGAATACTGTACCATCACGCTAAATAGAAAGAACGAACCGGATCTACCCGCGAAATGCGGGTCTAACTACCACTGGTTATGTATATCAGTTGATGGGTGTTTATAGGCTGAACAGGCACAATACCACGCCGTTCACGGCGTGGATACGCGCCGTCACTTGTGGTAACAACCCACCGTTCAAACGCCACCCCCGAGTTTCCCATGGTGATGTTTAAGTGACAGGCGACCTACTGTAGAGTAGGAATCGGTCGGAACGGATCGGATTCCGAACTGTCCTTCGGAGGTCGTTCGAGAGAGCTTTGCTCTCTCGTGACTGAGCGAATCGGAGATTCGCGATGTCCGCGAAACCTTCGGTTTCGCTTGATGACGAAAATCGAAGATTTTCGAACCACGGCCTGTCCGCCCACGAAACGAGGCAGTATCCGAAAAGGCAGTCGGTGAACNGGTGAACGCACATTCCAGAAGAGTGTGTCTGTGCTGACTGTTCAAAGCGGGCACCACGATACCCCCGACTCTGCTGACACCTGCCGGCGTCTCGCTGGCAAAAACAACACCGGGACGCCAAATACGGTCGAGGATAGGGGTAACGGCGGTTTGGCACCGCCAACAGTCCACCAGTTCGATGTGTGGGACTACCCGTGCCCGAAAGGACTGGTANGGGTAACGGCGGTTTGGCACCGCCAACAGTCCACCAGTTCGATGTGTGGGACTACCCGTGCCCGAAAGGACTGGTAGTCCGGTGACTGGACTGCGAACCTGAAACTCCTACCGCTCGGGATTCCTCCGCGTTTACGCGGAGGAGGATGTCAATACTACTGCCGGCGTCGCAATTAGGCCGTGCCAGCCGGTTTCGCCCCTCGTGGTGCCCGCTCGAGGCCGAGATACGAACCCAGCGTTGTCAGCTCCGACGGATCGCGGCCGAAGGCAGTTACGTCGTTGTCAACGACGGTGTTGTCGAACGCGAGCGAGCGGGCCTGATCTGGGCCGAAGGGCACGAACGGCAGTGGACCGGCCGCCGAGAGCCCGACTCTGGCGAGCCCCATCGGGATCGGGACGATCGTGACGTCTTTGCCCTCGGCTTCGTAGGCCAATTCCGTCACATCTGCGAGCGTGAGGACCTGTGGGCCGCCGATCTCGTAGGTCTCGCTGACGTGGGTATCGTCTTCGAGCGCGTCGGCCAGTATCGGCACGAGGTCGCCGACCCAGATGGGTTGGAACCGGGTTTTCCCGCCACCGGGCAACCCCGTCACGTACGGCGTCGTCAGGGTCTTCGTGAAGTCGACGAACTCGCCGCCGTCGCCGAAGACGACCGACGGGCGGACGATCGTCCACGCGAGACTCGAGTCCCGGACGACCCGCTCTGCCTGTCCCTTGGTTCGGATGTAGGCGGTGTCGCCGTTCGGATCGGCACCGAGCGCGCTCAACTGGAGGAACCGGTCGACGTCGCCGTCTTCGGCAGCGCGAACGAGGTTCTCGGTGCCGCCGAGGTGGACCTCCTCGTGGCTCGTCCCGCGAGGGGGCTCGAACAGCGGCGAGAGCGAGACGAGGTTGACGACGGCATCGTGGTCCGCGACGGTTGTGGCGATCGAGTCGGAGGCGCTGACGTCGCCGATCGCCGTCTCGACGCCGTCGGGAAGTCCGTCCCTGTCCGGCGATCGTGACAGTGCCGTTACCTCGTGGCCCCGCTCGGCCAGTTCCGCACACAGGTTCGTGCCGATAAAGCCGGTGCCGCCGGCGACGAGGATCTTCATACGTGAAAGATGATCCTGCACAGATAAATAGATGAACGGCTACGTATGCAGCCAGCAGCGAATCGGGCCGGTCGCTAGGTCACTATCGGTCGGGATGAGCAGCCTTATTTTCGGCTTCATCAAACAGGGCTGACATGCCGCCGGACACGCGAGAGACGACGGAGCGATACTTCAGGCAGGCAGTCGAGCGCCACTGGGATCCGTACGCGATCGACTTGGCGGCTGACCGGGAGACGCTTACCGGCCTCAGCCGGAGTGCGTTTACGCAGCTGCGTGCGACGCTCGCCATGTTCGGCGCGGGCGAGGAACACGTCACCGAGGATCTGGTGCCGGTTGCCGCGGTCGTCGACGACGACAGCGATCAGCGATTCGTCGCGAGCCACCTCTACGACGAGGCCAAACACGCTGCCTTCTTCGAGCGCTACTGGAACGACGCTGTCAGGCCTGCAGCGGAGGCTCGAGGCCTTGAGCCGACCGCACCGACGGCCGACCGCTGGTTCACCGACTCCTACGAGGAGGTCTTCGGCCGAACCGAAGCAGCGATGAACCGCCTGCTCGAGGCAGATACGCCTGCAAACCGGGCGCGAGCGTACTGTCACTACCACCTGACGGTCGAGGGCGTCTTCGGCCAGACCGGCTTTCACGCCGTCGAGTCGACGTTCGGCCCGGAGACCGATGGCCCGTCGCTTCCCGGGCTGGTCGAGGGGTTTAGCGGCATCCGTCGAGACGAGGGCCGCCACGTCGGCTACGGGATGGACCGACTTGCGGCCCTCCTCGAGAGCGGGGCGGTCGAGCGCTCGCTCGTCGAGGAGACGGTCATGGGCCTTGCAGAGCCGGTCGATGCCGTCGTCGAACGGATGGGGTGGCATCGCCTGCCCGGCCCCGACAGCGACGACCTCGTCGCGTTCGTCGCCCAGCAGCGTCGAAACCGACTCCAGCAACTGCCTGGCGAAGCCGCTTCCGACCCGGCGGCCGAGGACTGACCATGCGAGCCGTCGAAGTATCCGAATACGGCGACAGCGACGTGTTGACAGTCACCGACCGGGACGCGCCCACGCCGAGCGCAGACGAGGTCGCAATTGACGTCGCGGCCGCCGGCGTCAACTTCGCCGATATCGAGCAACGCCGTGGGGCCTATCCAGATAGTCCGTCACCGCCGTTCGTGCCGGGGCTGGCCGTCGCCGGGACCGTCACGGCTGCGCCGGAGGCGAGCGACCTCGCGGTCGGCGACCGCGTCGCCGCGCTGTCGTCGACCGGCGGCTACGCGGCGGTCGCGACGGCACCCGTCGACCGTACTTTCCGGATACCAAACTCGATCCCGTGGGCCGACGCGACGGCCCTGCCGGTCCAAGGACTGACCGCCCACAACGTCCTCCACGAGTGGGGCGAGCTGTCGGCCGACGACCGGGTCCTGATCCACGCCGGGGCCGGCGGCGTCGGCTCGCTCGCCGTTCAGTTGGCCGCCACAGCCGGGGCGACCGTCTTCGCGACTGCAAGCACCGCGGCGAAACGCGAGTTGGCACGCGACCTCGGGGCCGACCACACCATCGACTACACAGACACCGACGTCGCAGACGCCGTCAACGAACGGACGGACGACCGTGGCGTCGACCTCGTCGTTGATGGGGTCGGCGGCGACGCATTCGCCGCCAGCGTGGACGCGCTCGCACCGGTCGGTCGCATCGTCTCGTTCGGGATGGCAAGCGGGTCCGTGCCAACCGTCGCGACCCCGCGACTGTTCTTCGCGAATCAGTCCGTTCGCGGCTACCACCTCGAGCACGCCATCGAACACGTTCCCGAGCGCGTCCTCGGTGCGGTGCCGTCGCTGCTCGACCACATCGCGACGGGACAGGTCGACGTCGTCGTCGACCGGACACTGGCGCTGGCGGACGCCGGGCAGGCCCACGACGCACTTGCTGACCGCGAGACCGTTGGCACGGTCGTCCTCGAGCCATAGGGGCCGACGAGAACCGGGACGGTTTTGACGGCGCTCGCGGAACGACAGCACATGACAGCTACGGAGGGTGTACCCGATCGTGTTGAAGGGATCGTTGCCGACCGATTGCGCGTCGACGCGGACGCATTCGACGATGGCACACCGTTCGACGGGGAGACGCTTGATGCCGATTCGCTCGATCTGGTCGAAATCGCAGAGGCCATCGAGGCAGAGGTCGGCGTCCACGTTCCTGATGATGATCTCGAGGACCTCGAGACGGTCGGCGACCTGACGGCGTACGTCGACGAGCGCGCCTGAGATGAGCCGCGAGGTGGTCGTGACCGGCCTCGGCCTGGTGACGCCGCTGGGCGAGAGCGTCGAGCGGACCTGGGACGGGCTGCTCGAGGGGACGAGCGGCGCGGGGCCGATCACGCGCTTCGACCCCGACGAGGCGGGGCTGCGGGCGTCGATCGCCTGCCAAGTAGGGGAAGACCCGGCAGCCGTCGCGCCCGACGACCGCGTCGACGACCGGACGATGGGCCGGTACGCCCAGTTCGCCGTTGCCGCAACCGCCGAGGCGCTTGCGGACGCCGGGTTCGACGCCGCCAGCCCCGACTGGAACGCCGAACGAGTGGGGACCAGCATCGGCTCCGGACTAGCCGGCCTGTCCGAAATCGAAGCCGCGGCGGGCGAGCGCCCCTCGCCATCGTTTCTCGTGAGTGCACTGACGAACCTCGCAGCCGGACACGTCAGCATGACGATCGGCGCGAAGGGACCGAACCGCGCGCCGGGCACGGCATGTTCGGCGGGTACCCACGCCATCGCGGCCGCAGCCGACGACGTTCGGCGCGGCCGGGCCGATGTCGTCGTCGCCGGTGGCACCGACGCCGCGATCTCGCCGCTGGGCGTCGGCAGCTTCGATGCGATGCGGGCGCTCAGCACCACTGATGATCCCGCAGCAGCGAGTCGTCCCTTCGACGACGATCGGGACGGACTCGTACTATCCGAGGGCTGTGGCATCGTCATCCTCGAGGCACGCGAGCACGCCCGCGAGCGCGGCGCGACGCCGTACGCCGCGATCACCGGAGCCGGCCGGACCGCCGACGCCCACCATCCCACGCGGCCGGCCGAAGCGGGTGACGGCCTTCGGCGCTGTCTCGAGCAGGCGCTGTCCGATGCCGACAGAGAGTCGGCCGCCGTCGATCACGTCAACGCCCATGCCACGAGCACCCCAGTCGGCGACGCTCGTGAAGCTGACGCGCTCACAGCGGTATTCGACGAGAGCGGCGTCCCGCCGACGACGAGTATCAAGGGCCATCTCGGACACGCGCTCGGCGCTGCCGGCGCGATCGAGGCCGCCGTCGTCGCTCGGACCATCGCCGAAGGGACGATTCCGCCGACACTGAACTACGAGACGCCCGATCCGGCCTGTGATTTGCCGGTCGTCACTGAGCCGTGCGAGACGGTCGTCGACGTCGCCGTGAGTACGTCGGCCGGTTTCGGCGGAACCAACGGGGTACTCGTGTTCGAGCGCCCGTAACGATGGCCGACGACGCACCCACTTTCGGCTCCGATCCCATCGTCTTCGACGGCGTCGACATCGTCTCCATCTCCCGCATCGCTGACCTCCTCGCGGAGTTCGGTGACTCGTTCCGTGACCGCGCGTTCACGCCGGCCGAACAGGCCTACTGCGAGGCACAGGCCGATCCGCCACAGCACTACGCCGCCCGCTGGGCGGCTAAAGAGGCGTTCCTGAAGACACTCGCCGGTGCGTCCCCCGGCGTGCCGACCGCCGCCATCGAAATCGATCGCCGGGCCGACGGCCCCCACCTCTCGCTTGCTCCCGTCGCTGCCGACGCGCTCGCTGTGACGCTCGAGGAACGCGGCAGTTCCCTCGCGACAGCCGATATCGACGTCAGCTTGAGCCACGATCAGACCGTAGGCTATGCCGTCGGCTCGGTTACCGTTGTAGCGACCCGACACCACTAAGCGGATGGTCTGACTCACAGCATCAACATGACCACTGCCGAGTCCGCCACGACGCTCGACGGAACGGCGTTTCTCTTCCCCGGCCAGGGGAGCCAGACCGTCGGGATGGGACGGGCGTTCTACGACGACTGGCCCGAGACGCGTGCGGCCTTCGATCACCTCGACGACGCCCTCGAGATCGACCTTCCGGGACTGTGCTTCGATGGAACCGCCGAGGCAATCCAACGCCCGAGCAATACCCAGCCGCTACTGCTGGCGACGGGGATCGCGGTCTACGAGGGTGTGACGGCCCAATTCGGCGTCGAGCCGGCGGCCGTCGCCGGCCACAGCCTCGGTCACTTCACCGCGCTGGCGGCCGCCGGCGCGATCGAGCCCGCGACCACGGCCGCCCTCACCCACCGACGAGGCGAGTGCATGGAACGGGCGGCAGCCGCCGACGGCCCAGGGACGATGGTGGCGGTGTTGCTGGCCGATCCGGACGCGGTCGCCGAGGTCTGTGCCACCCGCGAGGACGTCGGCGTCGCCCTATACAACGCGCCGAAACAGACCGTGATCAGCGGCACGACCGAGGGCGTAGCGGCGGTTCGGGAACGTCTCGAGGAGCAGACGACCGCCCGGTTTCGCGAACTCGATGTCGGGGCGGCGTTCCATTCACCGGTGATGGCGTCGGCCGTCGACTGCGTCGAAACGGCGATGGCCGACGTGGAACTGTGCGAGGCCGAACTGCCTGTCGTCTCTGATGTGACCGGCGAGTGCTATACCGATCCGGCCGTCGCGCAGCGGGATCTGACGGCACAGATCACGTCGCCGGTCGACTGGGTGGCTGTCATCGAGACGCTTCTCGCACAGGGGATCGAGCGGTTCGTCGCATTTCCTCCGGCCGGCGTGCTAGCGGGACTCGTCGAACGCATCGCGCCCGAGGCCGAGTGCTGGGCGCTCGAGACGCCCGCGGACGCCCGGGAGGTGTTCGCGTGATCGACTTCGAGGGCGAGGTCGCGGTCGTCACCGGTGGGACACGCGGCATCGGCCGCGCAGTGGCGACGCGACTGGCCGAGCTGGGAGCGACTGTCGTCGCCACCTACCACGAGGACGACGCGGCCGCAGACGAGACGACAGCGGCGCTAGCGTCGTTCCCTACTGAGACTACAGTCGAACAGTTCGACGTCGCCGACTTCGACGCGGTGGCGGCGACGTTCGAGACCATCGCCGAGCGGTATGGCCCCCCGACGGTGCTGGTGAACAACGCCGGAACGGTGGCCGACGGGCTGCTGGTTCGGATGACGCCCGAGCAGTGGCAACGGGTCATCGACGTCAACCTCACGGGCACGTTCTACTGCACGCGGGAAGCAGCCAGACGAATGCTGCGACGCGACGACCGGAGCGGCCGAATCGTCAACGTTGCCAGCATCGCCGCCCAGCACGGCGGGGCCGGGCAGGCCAACTACGCCGCAAGCAAGGCCGGCGTCCTCGGTCTCACGCGTGCGGCGGCCCGCGAGCTCGGTGGCAAGGGTATCCGCGTCAACGCCGTCGCACCCGGCTACACCGACACCGACCTGCTTGCGAAATCGCAGGGCCACGAGTCGGCTGTCGAGACGAACACCGCGAGCGGCCGCACCGCGACGCCCGCGGAAGTCGCTGACGTGATCACGTTCCTGGCCAGCGACACCGCCTCGTACGTCAACGGCGAAGTCGTGCGCGTCGACGACGGCCTCGTACTGTAATCGGCAGCCGTCGACGCACCCGAGCGCGCCTCTCGACAGATTGTAGTATCCCTCACGACGAGGTGCGACCATGCTCGTCACGCTCGAGGGGTTGGATGGCAGCGGCAAGACGACGGTCTGGGAGGCATTACACGAGCGCTATCCCGATGCCGTGTTCACACGCGAGCCGACGAACTCCTGGTACGGCGACGCCGTCTACCGGTCGATCGAAGATGACGACGCCGATCCGCTGGCGGAACTGTTTCTCTACACCGCCGACCACGCCGACCACCTCTCGCGGGTGATCGAGCCTGCCCTCGAGCGCGACGACCTCGTAATCTCCGATCGCTACTCCGACTCGCGCTTTGCCTATCAGGGCGCGACCCTCGAGGCAGCCGACGGCCACGGCCTTGCGGACCCTCTCGAGTACGTCGTCGACGTTCACCGCCCCTTTTCGATTGAACCTGACCTGACGATCTACCTCGATCTCGACCCCGAAACCGCGGCGGCCCGCGCGGGGACGACGAACAAATTCGAGCGCGCCGAGTACCTCGCGTCGGTTCGAGACAACTACGAACGCCTCCTCGAGCGCGATCCCGACCGGTTCGTCCGCGTCGACGCGACCCAACCACCCGAGGCGGTCCTCGAGGCGACGGCCGATGTGCTGGCCGATGCGCTCGGTGAATCGCGCTAAGCTCGGTTCGACACCGTCGTCGTTGGTCGCGATCGAGACTCGGGCAAAGGCTTTAGTCGTGTCATAGCGTACCACATTGCCGATGGTCCATGCGTTCATTATGGTGAAGACCGCTGCCGGGAAATCGGAGGGCCTCCTCGCAGAGATCAACGGGCTCGAGTCGGTCGCCGACGCCCACATCGTCGCGGGCAACTACGACATCATCGCGGAGATCGACGCCCCCGATGTCTACGACGTGCTTCAGGCAGCGTCGTCGCAGATGCAGCAACTCAACGGCGTCACCGAGACGAAGACCTACATCGCGATGGGGTGACGGCTCGATCGCCGTCGTGACAGCAACGTCGTGTCGGCGTCAGTGAGTGCTTTTCTTCTCACAATTACAGTCACCGTTCGATCACCGACCGTGCTAGTCGGGGGCAAACTTATTCACAGGGGCGAGCGTACGCCTGTCTATGCAGTTCGTCATTATCGGGGCCGGACGGGTCGGGCTGCGGACGGCACGCGTCCTGCGAGACGAAGGCCACGAGATAACGCTGGTCGAACGCGACGAACAACGGATCAAACGCGCCCAGCACCAGGACTTTCCCGTCATCGAGGGCGACGGCTCCCGCGAACCCGTCCTTGAGGAAGCCGGCGTGATGGACGCCGACGCCGTCGGCGCACTGACCAGCGACCTCAACGTCAACTTCACCGCCTGCATGATCGGGAACCATTACGGCTGTCGAACCGTCATGCGGATCGACGAGGCCTATCGCGAGGGGATCTATCGCAAGTACGCCGATCAGGTCGACGAGATCATCTATCCCGAGCGACTTGGCGCGATCGGTGCCAAAAACGCCCTGCTCGGCGGGACGATCCGGGCGATCGCCGACATCGCCCCAAGCCTGCAGGTCGTCGAGCTCACGATCACCGAGGCGGCACCCGTCAACGGCTATACGCTCAGCGAACTGCAGTTGCCCGCCAACGCGACCGTCCTCGCGTTTGGCAAGAACAACAGCCCTCTCGAGATCCCGACCGAAGATAGCTCGCTCGAGGACGGCGACCGGCTCGTCGTCCTCGCTGACTTCGACGTCTTAAGCGAGGTTCGCCAGCTGCTGGTCGGCGAGACCCCGATGCAAGCGGCCGCAAACGCCGGCTCGGGCTCGAGTTCGGTCTCGACGGATCGTGATACGAACAGTGACACTGGAGGTGTGAACTAATGGTTACGGCATTCGTCATGATCAAGGCGAACACGGGCGAGGCGGATCGACTCAGAAATAGTATCGAATCGATCGAGGGCGTGCAATCGGCACACATCGTCGCCGGCGATGTCGACCTCATCGCGAAAGCGACGGTTGAGACGCCGGCCGAAGTCAAGGAAATCGCCGCGACCCACATCCAGGGTATCGAAGGGGTCGAGGATACGCAGACGTACATCGCGATGGACTAAGACCCAGCTTTTACGCTGCGATCTGCCGCGCTGGTGGCGGTGCCACACAGCGCGGCGTCCCTCGGTAAAAGCTGGACCAAAAGCACCGGAAGACGCGTCGCGTCTTCCGAGCCCTCGTTCACTCTGTTCACGAGGACACTCCTCCTTGCCCGCCAGCCGCGCAAAGCGCGGCTTCTGGGTCAGTCGTCGGCCCGCTCGCTCCCCCTGTCTCACGGCCGTCGGCCGTTCGACTACTCGCGGCGCGTAGCGCCGCGCACGGGTTCGCTCGCGGTCAGTAACAGGGAGAGTACCTGCCCTTCCCCGGGTCGCGTGGCTCTCGCGTCTGCTCGAGCCACGCTCCCGGCCAAAGAGGTCTTATCTGGAAACGATCGTCGACCTATTATAACGGCATGCCGCCGCTGCTCCCGTTGTCGTCTGCGGCCTGCTGACCCTGTTGCTGGGCGTTTTCGAGCAGCGTCGCCGTCGGCCCGCGGTAGTCGTAGCCGGGGATGATCCCCTGTGCGTAGGTGCCTTCGACGAACTCGATGAGTGCCTTGGCGTCTTCGACGCCTTCGGTGGCGTCCCAGGCGGTGTACTCGAGACAGACTCGAACCTCGTCGCCGTCGCGTTCGACGACTGGATCGTCGTGTGTGCTCGTGTGGGCGACGCCGAAGACGTCGTCGAGGCGGCGCTCGAGTGTTTCGAACCAGCCGTCTTCGACGACGTCGGCGACGTGCTCACCGGCGACGGCAGCGTCGAGCGTCGGGAGAAAGACGGTGACGTGGAAGCGGCCATCGCGCTTGCCGTCGGCGTCGTCGGCCGTGACGGTCGTCTCGAAAACGGTCGTCGTGAGTGTGTAGCCGTCGTCGGTTCGGGCGAACGCGTCGTGGGCCTCGAGTGCGCGGTCGACGGAGGCCGGAAGATCGGTCATCGGTCGTCCAGAGGGGCGTGGCGGAAAAGGATGTTTTGGGTCGCTGGCTCGCCGCGTCGGCGACGGCAGACCGCCCGGCGATCGGCCGCCGATTCCGGACCGTTTCAGCGAGAAACCTCGCGTTGTGCCCGAAACGAACCGACGGTACTACCCGGAGCTTCAGCATCGCTCGACGGCATGACCCTCGATCGGAAAACTGCGGAACGTCGTCGATTCGCTCGTCTTCTCGGAACCGACGGCGACCGCGGCTCCGGCTTGCCCGTCGGGACCGACACCAACAGCGGGGGGACCGACCGGGACGAACCCACGCGACAAGCGGACGACGACCGTGACGGCGACGGTGAGGCCGACGGCGCATCGACCCGTGCCCGCTGACGTCTACGCCTGTTCGATGGCCTGATCCAGATCCGCGATCACGTCGTCGACGTCCTCGATGCCGACCGAGAGGCGCACGAGGTCGTCGGTGACGCCGCCGGCCAACTTCTCCTCCTTGGTGAGTTGCTGGTGCGTCGTACTCGCGGGGTGGATGATCAGCGTCTTCGCGTCGCCGACGTTCGCCAGCAGGCTCGTCAGGTCGACCTCGTTACAGACCGTTTCGGCGGCGTCGTAGCCACCCTCGAGCCCGAAGGTGATCATACCGCCGTAACCGCCCTCGAGGTACTTCGCGGCGTTTTCGTGGGTCTCGTGGCTCTCGAGGCCGGGGTAGTTGACCCATGCCACGTCGGAGTGGTCTTCTAAGTACTCCGCGACGGCCATCGCGTTCTCGCAGTGTTTTTCCATTCGCAGCGGCAGCGACTCGAGTTTCTGGAGCGTGACCCAGGCGTCGAACGGTGACTGCTGATTCCCCAGGTCTCGCAGGCCGCGGGTCCGAGCGGCGAACGCGAAGGCCGCGTCGCCGAACGTCTCGCGGAAGTTGACGCCGTGGTAAGCCGGGTTCGGCTCGGTGAGTTCGGGGTAGTCGCCGTCTTCCCAGGGGAACGAGCCGCCGTCGACGAGGATCCCACCAACGGTTGAGCCCGCGCCGTGGATCCACTTGGTCGTCGAGTTCCAGACGAGGTCCGCGCCGTGCTCGAGGGGCCGGCACAGATACGGCGTCGCAAACGTGTTGTCGACGAACAGCGGCACATTGTGGTCGTGGGCGATGTCTGCGATGCGCTCGATGTCGGGTGTGACGAGCGCGGGGTTGCCGATCGTCTCCAAGTGGACGAAGGCGGTGTCGTCGTCGATGGCCTCGGCGTAGGCCTCGTAATCGAGGGTGTCGACGAACTTCGTTTCGACGCCGCGTTTCGAGACGGTGTGGGTGAGGTAGGTGTAGGTTCCGCCGTAGAGCGACGACGAGGAGACGATGTTGTCGCCGACGTCCGCGAGGATGAACGTCGCGAGGTCGAACGCGGCCATCCCGGAGGCGGTCGCGAGCGCGCCGACGCCGCCTTCCAGCGTCGCGATGCGTTCCTCGAGCATCGCGTTCGTCGGGTTCATGATCCGCGAGTAGATGTTGCCCAGTTCTTCTAAGCCGAACAGCGCGGCGGCGTGGTCGGTGTCCTCGAACTCGTAGGAGGTGGTCTGGTACAGTGGCGGGGCGCGGGCACCCGTCGTTGGGTCCGGCTCCTGACCAGCGTGGATACTGTTCGTTGCGAAATGATGGCCATCCAAATCGGAATCGTCGCTCATACCAGCGTCCTTGCAGCCACGTCACGTAAAACCCCTCGCGTTTCCCTTGACACCGGAATACGACCGAGATGCGGGCAGATATTACCGAGTACCGCATGGCACTCAGACCTCGAGTACGGTGACGATACGAAGGCTCTCGAGGAGCAGCCAGCAGACGAACGCGCCATAGAGCCCCAACAGCAGCCACGCCTCGCGTGTCGAGAGGCGCATTTCGGTTCGGGAAATCGCGAAGAAGACGATCGTCGCAAGCACTAGAAAGGCCATCATCGGGACGATGTGGGCGAAATTGACCGTCAGCGAGCCCGCGACGAGGACGCCGACCGGGATGGCGACGAGCAGGTCGAAGGTGTTGCTCCCGAGGACGTTCGCCAGCGTCACCGTCGGCCGGTCCGCCTGTGCGGCCGCGAGACTGACGAACGTATCGGGCAGGCTCGAGCCGGCGGCGACAACGGTCATCCCCCAGAGGAACGAGGGGGTCCCGAACACGTCGCCGAGGCCGACCGCCGACCGGACGAGGGCCTCGACGCCGACGACGATCGCCACCAGCCCGACGCCGAACTGGAGCCAGGTCGGAAGCATGTCGACCGACGTGTCCGTCGTCGCTCCCTCATCTGCGGCATCGAGATACTGGGTGAAGATGTAGAGGCCGTACAGCGCGACGGGAAACAGCGCGAGCGGCCGCGAGACGTTTCCTTGGATGAGCCGGCCACTGCCGGCAACCGGGTTGTAGATGACTGCCAGCGAGAACGTCAACAGCAGCGACGCTACTGCGAGCATATAGAACAGCGACTCCTTGTAGACCAGTTCGCGTGACGTATCGATGCCGCCGCCGACCACCACGGCGAGGCCGGGAATCGCCAGCAGATTGAATACTGCCGAGCCGACGATCGACCCCACGCCGAGTTCGAACTCACCGTGGAGCAGCGTCGCGAGCAACACGCTCACCAGTTCGGGCATGCTCGAGCCGACAGCGGCGATGACGGCACCCTGGACGACAGCCGGCAATCCATACGCGGCTGCGAGGTCGTTGGCTGCCTCCTCGAGCCTGGCGCTGCCGTACCAGAGCACGCCCGTTCCAACGGCAGCGAGGGCGAGCAGGACCGCGATTTCGATCATGACCAGGTCGCTGGTCGGCGACCGACTGTCGATCCGTGCCGACACGTTCGGTTGCGCGCGCCTCGTCGGACGGGTGGCTTTCGTGTCTTCGGTTCCTCGGTGGCTTCCGATTCCATGTCTCGCCCTTATTGCGCAGACGTGTAAAGATAGCAGAACCTCGCGGCGATGGTGGTACGATCGCCACACTGCGGGGTGCTCGCGGCCGTCGAGCCAAGCGCTGTTTATATGCGGAGGCAAGCAATGGAGCACTCTATATCGCTCGTGAGCGCTTCGTGAGCGTTGGTACTGCTACTAGCAACGCTCATACGTACGGCACCCGGCACTTGGGTCACGACGGTACGTGCGACGGACCGCCGTCCGAACCGCTGCCAAGCGACATCGACTACCCATGTCCGAATCAACGCCACGGTCACCGCGAGACGACACAGAATCGGTCTACAACGACTACATACTGGACGTCCGAATCCTCGAGGTCATGCCGCCGGACGCCGAGACACCACAGTACCGGTTCGAGGCCCCCCAGCATACGCCGATGACGTTCGACGATCCGGAGACCGCGACGCTGTACGCCGACGTCTACTTCGACACGAACGGCTTTCAGGAGGCGGGAACCGGCGACCGGGGCGTTCCACCGGAGGTCATTCAGGCGGGCCGAGACACGCTTGCGGCGTACTTCCTCACGATGCCCGGTACGGACGTAAACTGGGTGGCGTCGTTTTACGGGAAGACGCCGCCGAAGATCGAACGGTACATCGCGTCCGTCCGCCAGCGCGCCCAGGAGATCCGCGCGAACGCGGCCGAACAGGGACTCGAGTAGCTGATAGCGAATTCCCTCGCTGAGACGAACTCTTGTCAGTCAGTGCCGGCCGCAACCCACACTGCGGTCCAACCGGGACAGCGGGACAGCAGACCGTCTGAGTGGGGTGATCGAGACGCTCTTTTCGATCGAATCACATCGCGGTAGTCGAGACGGTGCTGGCGTCAGGTCGACGATGACTGGCTCGGAAGCCGAACGGAGAGCTACATAGGATTCCGTACGCTTCGTTTAGGAATTGATGAATAAATATTAGAAATATAAAACTCCTATAATACGCTGACCCGTTACGGAACTGATGGTTGATTTAACTCGACGCAACCTGATGGAAGCCTCAGTCGCCGCAGCGCTCGGTGCGAGCGTCACTGGCGTCGCGAGCGCCGACCCTGACGATCCCGATACGCCGCTGGCACCGCACGTCGACGGGGAATTAAAGCGGTTCTCCTCGACCGCACTCGGCGCGGAAGTCACCGGCCCGTTCGTGTTCGATGAGGGGGCGCTGCTCTACAGCCTCCAGCACCCGAGCCGCGACAATCCTGCACCGTACGACGAGGCTGGAATCGGCTACTTCAGCGGCTTCCAGTTCGAACTCGAGGGCAGTAACGACGACTTCGACGAGCTGTCGACGCCCCAGACGAACGCGGAACGACAGACAGTCCGCGGCGCTGACGGCGAGTTCACGTTCCTCGCACAGGCCCACGAGACGATCAACGGGGGAACCGAAGAACTCGGCGTCGTCCAGACGCCCGACGGCGAGAATATTACGACCGACGCGTTTGCCGGCACGCAGTACGGGGACGCCGCGTACAACCCCGACTGTAATCAGTTCGTCCCCACGACCGACGACGGCACCGAGGGCTATCTCTTTACCAACTGGGAGAACAGCCCTGGTAACGTCTCCCGAATTCCGATCAGCCGAACCGACGACGGCGAGTGGGAGGCTGACCTCGAGAACGCCATCAACATCGCGAACACCGAGCCGATGCGCGACCTCGGCGGGACGCGCATCAACTGTTACGGTGATCTGAGCCCGTGGAATACGATGATTTCCTCCGAGGAGAACTACGCACACCCGCGGGTCTCGCTGGCCGCGACGGTCGGCGACATTTTGGAGGCAGGAACGGGCAAGGGACGCCGCGGCGCTCACGAGTTCTGGAACCGACCGAACCCCTCGGACATTCAAAGCGCCGTCGACGACTACTACGGCGATGAGGCCTGGGGCATCCAGGGCTACTGGGCGATGACCGGCGTGGAGTTCCTCGCGTACTACCTCGGCGCGGACCCCGTCGATCAAGATGCCGACGAAAACACGACCCAGCCGATCGGCGATGTCTACCCCAACCCCTACCGCTACGGCTATCACGTCGACATCCGCGAGCCGGCAGCCGACACGCCACAGCCGGTCAAGTACTACGTGATGGGGCGAGCCGCCTGGGAGTCCCCCGACATCCAGTCCGACCGGAAGACGGTTTATGGCTGTTCGGACGGCGACAGCAAGGGGATCTACAAGTTCGTCGCCGACGAGCCGATCGACAGCTACGACGACCCGATGGCCATCGCCGGCACCCTCTACGCTCCGAAGGTGACCAACGCGGAAGCCGCCCGCGAACTTCCGCCGGCGGAAGTCGACCTCGAGCTCGAGTGGCTCGAGCTGGGCCACGCCACGAACCGCGAGGTCGAGGCGTGGATCGCCGAGTACGACGATATTACTCAGACCGACTATCTCGAGACTCACGCCGAAACCGACTGGGAGAAAGACCTCGAGGCTGCGCTCGAGGAGGCCGATCGCGAGGTCGTCGACAACGGGAATCAGGACTACATCACCGACGAGGAAATCGCGCTGTGGGCCGAACAGTGGGCAGACGAGGGTCCCGACGGCGTCTCGCCGGATCTCCGTCGCGTACCGTTCCTCGAGACCCGTGCGGCCGCCAAAGAGATCGGCGCGTCCATCGAGTTCAACAAGGCCGAAGGCGTCGACAGCGTCGACGGTGCCGAACCGGGCGATTACGTCTACTTCGCCATCTCCGAACTCAACGACGATATGTCCAACGAGGAGGCCTACGAAGGCGTCGGCGATATTCAACTCGAGCGAGTCGACGGCGGTGTCGTCTACCGGGCGGCACTCGAGGCGGATTTCAACGTCTCGACACTCGAGCCGGTCATTGTCGGGCCGGACGCGAGCGATCCCGCGGCTGTCGCAGACGACGCGCTCATTAACGTCGACAACGTGCTGGTGATGGATGACGGCCGCGTGCTCTGCTGTGAAGACGCCGATCAGTTCGGTCGCTCCTACAGTAACGATTGTCTCTACGTGTACGAACCGGCGGAAAACGACTTCCCTGGGCGTCCGACCGAGCATCCGGGGCGTGGCCGCGGCGAAACCGGTGATACCGACGATGTCCCGGGTCGTCCCGCCGAGCACCCGGGCCGTGGTCGTGGACGAAACGGCGACGACTGACGGAGCGCCGTCTGTCGGCTGAACACGGTTGCTGTCGATTCGACGATGGACCAACGGACGGTGACAAATGTGCCATCCGCCGTCCGTTTTGAGGAACGCAACTGCTGAATGTCGCCACGGACTGCCGGAAGCGCAAGCGTCTCTTCTGTCAGTTCGGCATCACACCGCGGTCGACCCACAACGCGTTCACTCGAGCAGCGACTCGCCGGTCATCTCGGGTGGCTGGTCGAGGTCGATGGCCTCGAGCATCGTCGGCGCGATGTCTGCGAGCGTGCCTCCTTCGCGGACGGTTCGGCCGCCGTCGGTCCCGTCGGGTGCGAGATAGACCAGCGGCACCTCGTTGTACGTGTGTGCCGTGTGGGGGTCGGCTTCGGTTCCCATGTCGTCGGCGTTACCGTGATCAGCGGTGACGAGGACGTGTGCGCCGGCGTCCTCGAGCGTCTCGACGAGCCGTCCCAACTGTTCGTCGACGGCTTCGACGGCCTCGATCGCGGCTTCGTAGTCGCCGGTGTGGCCGACCATGTCCGGGTTGGCGTAGTTTAAAACGAGGACATCCGGATCGTCGGCGTCGATAGTGTCGATCGCGGTGTCGGTCACCTCGGGGGCGCTCATCTCGGGTTGCTGGTCGTAGGTCGGCACGTCGGGACTCTCGACGATCTTCCGGATCTCGCCGTCGAACTCGACCTCGCGGCCGCCATTCAAGAAGTAGGTGACGTGGGCGTACTTCTCGGATTCGGCGATCCGTAACTGTGTCTTCCCGGCGCCTGCCAGTACCTCACCGAGGACCTGCTCGGGTTGGTTCGGCGGGTAGGCCACGGGGAGGTCGAAGGTCTTGTCGTACTGGGTCATCATCACGACCTCGGCGTCCGGTGGACTGGTCGCACACTCGTCGGCCCAGTCATCGGGTCGGATGTCCGCGAGCATCCGCGTGAGCTGTCGTGCTCGGTCGGAGCGGAAGTTGAACCAGACAACTGCGTCGCCATCTTGTAGCGCGGGCTGTCCTTCGATCACCGTCGGCTCGACGAACTCGTCAGTCTCGCCGCGGTCGTACGATTCTTCGACTGCGTCGACGGCCGAGTCGGCGGTCCACTCAGCGTCGCGGTTGACGATGGCGTCGTAGGCCCGCTTCGTCCGCTCCCAGTTCTGGTCGCGGTCCATCGCGTAGTAGCGGCCCGAGACCGTCGCAACGTCGCCGGTACCGTGCTCGGCGATCACGTCCTCGAGCGTCCCGAGGTACTCCCGGCCCCCGGTCGGCGAGGTGTCTCGCCCGTCGGTGATCGCGTGGGTAACGGCCTCGACGTCGCGGTCGGCCGCCAGCTCGATCAGCGCGTGGAGGTGTTCCTGATCGGAATGGACGCCGCCGTCGCTGACGAGGCCAACGAAGTGAACGCGGCCATCGTTGTCACGCGCCCGATCGAACGCCCCGTTGATCGCGTCGTTCTCCCGGAAGGAGCCGTCCGCGATGGAATCCGAGATGCGAGTGTACTCCTGATAGACGACGCGGCCGGCACCGATGTTCAGGTGGCCGACCTCGCTGTTGCCCATCTGTCCCTCGGGGAGGCCGACGCGTCGACCGGCGACCTCGAGCCGGCCGTACGCGCCCGACTCCGCGAGGCGGTCGAAGACAGGCGTTTCGGCCGCGTCGACCGCGTCCCTGCCGCCGTCACCGAGTCCCCAGCCGTCGAGAACGATCAGCGCAGCTTCCATACCAGATCGGAAACCAGCATGTCCTAACTACCTGTCGTTGTCGTCGTCAGCGGCGGCCGGCTACAGGGACCGCTCGTCCCCAACGTATCAGTATTGAGTTATCTCTGTCGTTCGGCTCGAGCGACCGGGCTCTGCCTGACTGTGTCGCGTAGATGAGTCGACTCGAGCCAGCTAATGTCGTGTGGTCAGTCGTCGTGACAGTGGTCGAACGTCGTCCCGCAGTCGCCACAGACGGTCGCATTGCCGGGCGTGCTCCGCTGTGCGAAGACAGCCCCGCACTCGTCACAGATCATAAAGAGCCGGTGTTCCGGCGGGACGCCGGCCTCGAAGTCGGCCCGGATCCAGGCGTCGGGATTCCCCGCTTCGTAGATGGTGATCCCGGATCCGTTCTGTCGCCAGTTGATCGCACGCTCGTCGGAGGGAACGGTCGCCGATTCTCGCTCGGACATCCAGATATCTCCAGCCTCGAGCCGTCCATACATACGCTTTCTGATAGTAATTTACACGGACCTGAGTCAACATCGTTGTCGTTCACGACCACTGGCTTTTTGCGGGTCGGGCGGGAGCACCTTCTCATGACGCTCGATCCGGTCCACTTCGACGGTATCGCACGGCTCGCGAGGCGGATCGACCCCGGGACCGACGAGCGCGACCGTCGCGCCTTCGCCGAGACCGTCTGGGAGGAGTTCCTCGATCCCTTGCTCGATGACGGCCGGCGGGTTCTCGAGCCGGTCGACGAACAGGCGCGGCGACTGGTCGACTGCGAGGCGGTCGCGTTGCGCGACCGCGAGTTTCCGACCGAACACGGCCTCGACGCGGGGACGATCAACCCGACGACGTTCAAAAACGGGCTCGTCATCGACATCGCGCAGGCGGCGATGAGCGCGACCCCGAGCGAGCTCGACCTCCACCGGTCGCGGACGACCGTGATGACGGTTCACTCGAACGACGAGACGATGACCGTCGACGAGACGTGGGGCACGTTCGACGAAGGCTACAGCCGGAGCCGCGCGGTCAAGATCCCGCCGCTACCGCGGTTCGCGGAGGGCGTTGTCCACGCGCTGGCGCTGTACCTCGCGGAGAGTACTCATGCCCGTGACCACGCTGAGGCGGTGTCGGATCTGCTCGTTCTCGACGGGCCGCTGTATCCCCGTGGCCTGCTACGCTGGGCCGACCAGCACCCCGATCTGGCCGACTTCCTGCTCGACGACCCCCGGCCGACGACCGTCCTCGAGAACTACGTTCGACTGGTCGAGGCGTTCGTCGACCGGGACGTGCCGCTCGTCGGCTTCGTGAAAAATCCCGCGACGCGCGTCATCACGCGGACGCTAAAGGACAAGCGAGAGATCGACGTCAGCGTGCCGTGGGCGGACGATTCGGCGCTGTTTACCCGGCTGCTCGAGCGCGGCGAGTACGTCGACGACGTCGATGGCGAGCGCTGGGACCGTGATACCTCGGCGCTGACCTATACGAATTGGTTCCGCTCGCGCGGTGGCGTCGATCGACCGCTGTCGGCCGAGGGTGATGCACTCGGCGTCGACCGACGGCTCGAGCGGCCGGCCTACGAGGTCACGTTTTTCGTCGTCTACGATCCGCGCGACGACCTGTTGTATCGAATCGAGGCCCCCTATGCGTTTACGAAGGACCCGGAGACGCGCGAGCGACTGACGATGCAGCTGTTACAGGACGTTGCCGTCGCGCACGGGCCGCCGACGATCGTCGAAAAAGCCGACGAACTCGCTCGGATCAGCAACGCGGAGAAGGCATCGCTTCGCGAGACGCTCGAGGCACAGTTCGACACCGTGCAGGACCGGACCTACGACGACCACCGCTGGGACGAACAGCCGTACTGACCGGGTCGCACCGATCCGGTCACTCGGCGTCGTTTTTTTCGACCTCGAGATCGACGTCTTCGGGATCGACCCCGATACGGGCGAACTGGGTTCGGACGTGTTCTTTCGCTCCCTCGAGGGCCTGTTCGCGGGTGTCGAACCCACGCGGCATCGGCGACTCGAAGGCGAGATTGACCTCGCGGCCGTCGACGAGCTGGGTCGTCCCCCCGCTATCGACCTCGTAGAACTCATCACAAACCCAGACGTACGCGGCGTCTTCGTCCGGTGCGCCGCGGAACGAGGGGGCTCGTTCACCTCGCTCGTACAGTGTGCCGGTGAGTTCCGTCCCGCCAGCACGACCGCGTACCTGAAGCATGAGTGATGATACGCCTCGCGGACGCAAAAATACAGCGCTCATTCCGTCCAGACGCGCCGTTCGGCCAGTGCGAGGCGGTATGACAGTCGTGGCGACGACCGACGGCTCTCGTCTCGGTTACGGCATGATTCTGTTGACCCGTCTGCATCAGCGAGACGCACGCGGACCGACTCCCGTGTCGACTCGCGCGATCTGAAACCACTGAGCGAGCTCCAATGGTAATTCCCATTGTTGGGTATTCACAAGGAGTTCAGCATGTTACGGAGCGGATACCGGAGTACTGGCGCATTCACGACCCAAATTCTTTTGGAACTGGTCTTATGCCCCTTGCATGGATTGCTAAGGACAATGACTTCGGACGCTCACATCGGCGACGATATCACCCCTGGGCCGCTCGTTAACGTCCCGGCGGAGTGTTACGAAATCCTTCGTCATCCACGCCGGCTTCGCGTTCTCGAGATTCTCGGCAGCCGGCAAACACGACTGTCCCTATCGGACCTGACGACGGCACTGATCGACCGAATGAACTCGGAGATTCCGACCGGGCAGGCACGACACGACGTGCGGATCAGTCTCGTTCACAATCACCTGCCACGACTCGAGGACGCCGGGATCATCGACCGGACTGACACTGGTATCGCACTCGTCGACGAACCGCCGGTACGTCCCACGGACCTCTCGATCTTTCTCGAGGCCTGTGCGGACGAGGACGCCGAAAAACTGCTCGAAACACTCGTCGATCCAGTCCGGATGCGGATTCTCTCCGTGCTCGAAGCGACCGACCGACCGCTCTCGCTCGAGCAACTCGCGACGCAGCTCAGCGCATGCACCGGCGGACCGTTTTGCGACGGCGACCGCGCGGCGATCGCACTGCACCATTCTCACCTTCCCGCGATGGCCGACGTCGGCGTTATCAGCTACGATCACGACTCGAAGCTAATAACGCGGTACGACGACAGCGTCTCGATCGTCCAGTAGTCGCCGGCAGCGTCCCACCTGTTCCCCGTTTTCACGTCGATACTGCGCGGTCGTCCGTCCCATCGGTCGCCGCCTGTTGGTCGCCGCGCCGGAAACGACAAGCGTGTTCGCGGTGAGCATCGTACGCACGATACAGGAATGACGGTGCCACGCGCAGACACCGGCCGCGATGGCATGGCAAGCGACGGTCGCAGAGCTGTCGTCGTTATTGGAGCCGCCGTTTTGCTCGCGCTTTCGATAGCCGGCGTCGCGGGGACGGCCGTCGCGATCGATCAGGTCGCGATCCTCTCCCCGGAGCCGATGACAGTCAACGCCACACCCGGCGAGACGATCACGATCGAGCTCTCCCTCTGGAGTCAGGGCGGTCACGGTGGCGAAGGCGTCAGCGCAGTGACCGTGATCGCACAGTATCACCCGGACTACCTCGAGGTGACTGATATCGAACGAGGCCCGTGGCTCGAGGGTGAGAAAGCTGCGGTCCACACGGAAACGGCGATCGCCAACGAGCAGGGGACGACGGTCATCGAACAGCGCCACGAGCCGGTCGCTGGGGGGACAGCCGGGAGTGGCACAATCGCGACACTGACAGTCACCGTTACTGCGGATGCACCTGCCGGAACGACGACGATTTCGTTTGCCGAGAGTACGGTCGACCTCACCGGTGACTATATGAGCGCGCTCGTCGACGAGTCCGCGACGATTACCATCGCCGGCGGCAACGAACCCCTCGAGTCGTACAATCACACCGACCCCGACGACCTGACGCTCGAGTTCGATGAGACGGGGACGACGAATGACTCGAGCGACGACGGGGCGGGTGCCGGTGGAGTGCCGATTCCAGGCTTTACGGCCGGACTCGCGCTGGTGGCTGTGTCTGTTGCCGCGGGGGCGCTGTGGATCAGTCGAACCAGTCTGCGTTGAGAGAGTCCGTCCGACTGGAGGGAAACGCGTTTTAGGGCTGGGACGGATGAACCTCATATGACTGATCTGGGAGACTTCGGCGATTTCGACGCCGACGCCGATGCTGACGAGGGATCGGCGGCCAATGCAACCGACTCGTCGACGGCATCGGCAGGAACTGACGAGCCGTCGACTGCGAGTTCGACGACCGACGGCTCGAGCGACGCGTTCGAGTCGACGCCGGTCGAACCCAGTGGCGACGATGTCGGCATCGGTGCGCTCTGTGTCTCCCAGGGACTGCGTATCGCCGAGGACGGCGACGATACGACCCTGCAGGCCTACATCACCCGCGGCAATCGATCATCGATCCGCATCGGGAGCTACCTGCTCGCGCCCTATCCCGACGGTGAGACGCTGTTCTGTCGGATTACGGGACTCGAGTACGCCCAGCAGTACCACGCCGACGACGCGACGGAGATTCATGCCCGGCGGGCGATGCGCTCCGATGGCATCGACGAATCCGACTACAAGTTCGTCGCGACCCTCGAGCCCGTCGCCGTCCTTTACGAGGATCGCGCGGAACCACGTTCCGCGGACGACTCGAGCGGGCGGAGCCCGCAAGAGGGAGGCGAATTGAAGCGCCGGATGACCGATCGCGTGCCGAAACCGCAGACCGTGATCCGACAGGCCGACGACACCGAGGCGATCAAGACCGGGCTGAAGATGCCAGAGGACGGCGTCTTTCTGGGCCATCTTTCCGTCGGCGGCGAAAAGGTCCGGACGGCAGCGTCCCCACCGACGATCGATTACCGGCTGAAAGACGACTACGAAGCGGGTGATCCGCTCGTCTTCCGACACACGCTGATCGCCGGTGGGACTGGCTCAGGGAAGACCCACGGGGCGAAGAACATCCTGCGGCAATATCTCGCCGACGAGCGCACATATCCGATGGCCGACGGTCGTACGGTGCAACCCGCGGTCGTCCAGTTCGACCCACAGGATGAGTACGCCCAGATGCACGACGACAACCCCGACCTGGACAGCGACTTCGCGCGCCGCCTCGAGCGCGAGGGGATCGCTTACGGCGGCGTCTCCGATACGACGGCGTTCGTCCCGAAAGTCGGCTCGGCGTCGTACGCGGCGGGCCACCACCGCGCGAAGCAGGTCGAATTCACGATCCCCTTCTCGATGGTCCACGACAACCCGTGGCTGGTCGCGGGCAGCGGATTGAACGACAACCAGTACGGCGCGCTCGTCAGCGTGCTCCTGCCGCGGTTCCGGAACCAGTACGGCGAGGCTGGCACCTACGAGGAGTTCACCACGTTCCTCGACGATCCCGCACTGCGTGAGGAACTCGACGAGTCCGGCCGCGTCCACGAGGCGACGTTCGACGCCGTGCGCCGGCGTGTGCTCGGCTTCGGCCACGTCTTCGACCAGGATGCCCGGCCAATTACGGAGTTGGTCCACGAGTTCGTCCGGCCCGGCGGGCTCACCGTCGTCCCGACCTACCACATCAATGATACGCGGGCAACCGAAACCATCGTCCTCGCGGTCTCGTCGCTGCTGATCGATCAGAAACTCTCGAACGATCCGACCTACGACCGGATCAAGGAAACGCCGCTCGTGCTGGGAATGGACGAGGCACACAACTTCCTGACTGACGCCGACAGCGTGCAGGCGGGAAAAGTCATCACCAAGTTCACCGAGGCCGCCAAACAGGGCCGCAAGGAGCGACTTGGCCTCTTTCTCATTACGCAGGACCCCCAAGACATCCACGATGCCGTCTTCAAACAGATCAACACGACCATCGTGTTGAATCTCGGCGACGAGGACGCCATCAAGAGCGTGAATATTCCGAGCAACCTCGAGTCGAAGGTCCCCTACATGGAGAAAGGCCAGATGGTCGTCTACTCGCCCGACAATTCGGAGCCGGTCGAACTGATCGGCCTGCCGACGTGTCTGACTCGGCACGGGCGGGACTGACCTGACGACGGCGGATTGAGGCGAGGGGCAGTTCCGGCGTGCTCGAGCGCGCTGGTCGATCTCGCAGCCGGTCAGTCGTCGTGACGTGCCGTCGGCTCGCCGGCGTTATGGCTCGAGCCTGCTGAGAGGAGAGGAAATCGTCAGGAACGGCCACAGTGTCCGTGACATCGTCGCGACCGCACTCGGTGGCCGTCCGCGTCGTCAGAGGGTGCTCGCGTGCGTTATCCCTGCCCGACCATCGACTCTTCTTCGTCCCACTCCTGTTCCTGCAGCTCGTATTTCTGGATCTTGCCCGTCGCCGTCTTCGGGAGGGAGTTGACGAACTCGACGCGGTGGACGACCTTGTAGCCGGCGAGTCGCTCGCGCGTGAACTCCGTCAGTTCGTCTTCGGAGACTGGCGGGTTCTGTGGGTCGTCGTTCGACGGCACGACGAACGCCTTCGGCGTCTCGCCCCACTTCTCACTGGGCGAGGGGATCACGGCCACGTCGGCGACTGCCTCGTGGTCGAACAGCGTGTCCTCGAGTTCGATGCTCGAGATGTTCTCCCCGCCGGAGATGATGATGTCTTTCTCGCGGTCCTGGATCGAGAGCATTCCCTTCTCGTTGACGACGGCGAGGTCACCAGTGTGGAACCAGCCCTCGCGCTTGTCGTTGAACGCTTCCTCGGTCTCCTCGGGTTTCTCCCAGTAACCTTCCATGACCTGGTTGCCGCGGACGAGGATCTCGCCGATCGACTCGTCGTCCCACGGGACCTCGTTGCCGTCGTCGTCGACGACTTCGATCTCGGTGGCCAGCGGGGCGATGCCCTGGCGCTTTTTGAGCCCGAAGCGCTCCTCGCTGTCCTCGTCGATCAGGCGACGGGTCGCGGAGGTGCCGATGAGCGGGCCGGTCTCGGTCGCCCCGTAGAGCTGGCGGAAGTGCCAGCCGAACGTCTCTTCGACGGTGCGGATGACGCTTTCTGGCGGCGCGGCACCGGCAGCGGTGACGCGCATCGGGTTGTCGCCCTCGGTGGAGACGTCGTTCTCCTCGTAGTACTCGTCGAGCATGCTGAGGACCGTCGGCGCACAGCAGAGGAACGAGACGTCTTCGTCGTTGATCTGCTGGAAGATCTCCTCGGCGTCGACGCCGCGGGTACAGACGTGTTTCGCACCGATGCCCGTGATAGCGTAGATGTGGCCCCAGCCGTTGACGTGGAACATCGGCAGGGTCCAGAGGTAGACGTCGTCGTCGCTGATCTCGTGGTGGATCGTCACGAGCTGGGCGTGCAGCGACTCGGTGCGGTGGGTCCGCATGACGCCTTTCGGGTCGCCGGTCGTCCCAGAGGTGTAATTGATCGTGATGACGTCGTCTTCGCTCATCTCGGGGCGCTCGTAGTCGGGCTCGACGTCCGCGATGAGGTCGTCGAAGTCCTCCCAGTCACCCTCGACTTCGTCAGCGTCGTTCGTGATGAAGATCTCCGTCGGGACGTCGTCGCGGATCGCTTCGATCTTGTCGGCGTACTCGTAGTCAGCGATGATCGCTTTCGTGTCAGAGTCGTTGAGCAGGTACTCGTAGTCCTCGGGAGTCAGCCGGTAGTTCAGCGGCGTGTGGATAGCGCCGAGTTGCATGATCCCGTAGGCAGACTCGAGCTGGTAGTGGGTGTTGGGGTCGAGAACGGCCACGCGGTCGCCCTTCTCGATGCCACGCTCTTGTAGCACCGTCGAGAGGCGGTCGGCTCGGTCGCCGAACTCCTCGTACGTGAACCGTTCACCCGTCGTCGCGACGATCGCTTCTTCGTCGCCGTAGTACTTGCGCGCCCGGTCGAGGAAATCGGTCACCAACAGTGGGACTTCCATATACCCCGTCATCGAACATTGATTATAATATTCTTTATGGAGTCATCCCGTGTTTCAGTACAGCAATTTGATGCGTACCAATTACTGTAATTTTTGTCTGACATCTTTTTCCTGTTCCCGACGCGTCGTCTCGAGACCGATCGAGACGCGTAGCGGTTGTCTGTGACTGTCTCGGTCGTGCTACGCCGACTCGAGCAATCTCTCCTCGAAAAACGCCCGAACCGCACTCGCGATGTCGGCAGCCGCGCCGAGGAAGAAATGATCGGCCGAGAAGGCGGTTATTTTGTCGCCACGACCTCGCGCGCGCTCGACGATCGGCTCCCAGTCGGCGGTCGTATCTCGTGTGCCATACAGAACGTGGACGGGGGTCTCGAGCGAGTCGATGGCCTCGACGGCGTCGAGATCGTCGGCCAGGCGTGCCGTCGGCGCGAGGACGGCGACCGCGTCGGGGTCGACGTCGGTCGCGGCGAGTATTGTCAGCGTCGCGCCGAAACTGTAGCCGAAGACGCCGACCGGGCAGCCGTCGACCTCGTCGCGCGCCCACCGAACGGCATTCCGGACGTCTTCACGCTCGCCATATCCCTCGTCCCATGGCCCGTAATCGAAGCGCAAACAGGCGATGCCGGCGTCACGCAGGACGTCGCTAACGGCGACGAGGCGGCGGTCGCTTCGCGTGCCACCGTGTTGGGGATGTGGCGGACAGGCGACGACGATCGCCCGTGGGTCGCTGTCGGGTTCGACGAGCGTCCCGCGAACGTCGCGACCGCCGGGAAGCAGAACGTCGCTCATGGCCGATCGTTGTGAGCCAGTGGTAATCAATCCCCATCGAGCCCGCGGCCCGAGGAGGATTGGTTCGAGACGGGTTCAGACGGACAGGCATCCGTCTCAAACGCGACCCGACGGATCGGGAACCGACTCGCGCAAACGGAGCCGGTCGTACTCGCCGAGGAGGGCATAGCCGACAAAGCCAACCACGAAAGCTGCCATGCCGAGCGACTGGATGCCGAGTCCCACAGACCAGACGGCTGCGGCGACGAGCGCGAGGCCGGCAACGACACCGGGGCCGCCCGGTCGCGACACGTACGTCGCCCCGCGTCCGCCCTCGAGCCAGAGCCACCAGCCGACTGCCGCCGTGGCCCCGACGGCCAGCAGGAGCGCGACGGCGCTGTACCGGGCCGTGCTGGCACACCGTCCGACCGAGGGCTTTCCCTCCGAGTCGACGCCGATCGACTCGGCGTGTCCCCGCTGTGGCGACCGGGCAGTCCTGCGGTACGAACGGGGGTTCGTCACCGTCGCGTGTTCGGCGTGTGAGGAGTGGCCCGGGTTTACGTATCCGTTTCCGAAACACGGGTTCGCGGAGCGGAACGTGGACGCGGTCGCCGAGGCGACCGCCCGCCGCGCCAGACACCACGTCGGACTCGCTCGAACGGGGCAGTGTCCGTTCTGTGCGGGGACGACGACCGTCGACCTCCGCCTCGAGGACGAGACCGACATCGTCGAGATTTCGTGTGACACCTGTACGTTCCTCGTCGGCGTGGAGCCGCTGGTGGCGCTCCGTCAGGACGGCCGCGTCGCCGCGGCTCTGGCCGACATCGATGTCGGCCTCGAGCGTCCCGACTGGGAGGTCCCGACGCCGACGACGCGAGTCGAGTCCACGGAACCGATACGAGTCGCGCTGACGGTCGCTGGCGACGGAGGCACAGCCACGATCGTCGTTGACGGGTCGCTGTCGGTTCGCTCGGTCGATGTCGATCGATGACCGGGATATTACGCTCGAATTCGATCGTCGACATTGGATATTCTTGAAGTGACATTTTTAAGGCCAGCGAGCAATACGTAGCGAATATGGGCATCCTCTCTCGGGCTTCCTACGTCATCCGGTCGAAACTCAACTCGGTACTCAACCGGGCCGAGGATCCGACCGAAACGCTGGACTATTCGTATGAGCAGATGCGTGACCAACTCCAGCAGGTCAAACGCGGCATCGCCGATCTCACCACGCAGAAAAAGCGCCTCGAGATGCAAAAACGCCGGCTCGAGGAAAACGTCGAGAAACACAACCAGCAGGCACGCACGGCGGTCCAGCAGGACCGGGAGGATCTGGCACGACGCGCCCTAGAGAAAAAGAAGACGAAGATGAACCAGATCGAGGACTTAGAGGGCCAAATCTCGGACCTGCAAAACCAGCAAGACCGGCTGGTCGAGCAGAAAAACGAACTCCAGCGCCGCATCGAGGAGTTCCGCACCAAAAAAGAGACGATGAAAGCCCGTCACGAGGCTGCAAAAGCCAGTTCGACGGTCTCGGAGGCGATGACCGCGACGGGCGAGGAGTTCGAGGACGTCGGACGCGCCATCGAACGCGCCGAGGAACAGACCGAGGATATGGAAGCCCGTGCCGCTGCCATGGACGAACTCCACGAGTCGGGTGCGTTCGAGGATGTCATGTCCGATAAGGACACGATCGACCGCGAACTCGAGCAACTGTCGACCGACAGCGGCGTCGAAGCCGAACTCGAGACGCTCAAATCCGAGGTCGGGGAGAGTGAGGCCGAACCGGCAACCGACACCGCAAGCGAGGGCGACGAGGCGGATCGGACGGATCTCGAGAGCGAAGACCAGGAAGACGTCGAAGCGGAGCTTGCGGAGCTGCAGGACGACGACCAAGCCTGACATAGACGACTGTCACGCAATACCGGCACGGCAGCGACTCGCCGCAGTCCCTGCCGGGATCCAGTGAAATCGGCGTACCATCTATTGCAACGATGTCCACACCGATCACAGGACAGTCCGCGCAATCGGGTGTGCAGTGACGATCAGTATGCGAACCGCTTGCTGTGATTTGGGGTAACTGTTACCAATGTCCGTGTAGAACTGTCGTCTATGAGTGACGAGTCACCGTTCGAGTCAATCACGCTGACGAATCAGGCAGTCCTGCTTACCGTCGCCGAACTCGCCCGCCAGAACGAAACGCCAGTTCAGACACATGATCTTCGGAAACACTGTCAGGAGCGACTCGCCGATGTCGAGACGGAAGTCATCGGCACGATCTCAGAGGCCGACATCATCCGCTCGCTGTACCAACTCGAGGACGAAGACCTCGTCAACGAGATTCACCAATCGGCGACGTCGCCGACGGGCAAGGGCCGACCAGCGTATACTCTCGCTGTCTCCGAGGCGAGGGTCTACGACAAGATCGACGAGAAACTACACGAGACTCTCGTCGAGTAGCCCGGCTGGCTGTCCGACGTCGCCGATCTCGCCGTCACGAGGGGGTTCCGAGAACGGCGATATCGTAGCTGGCGACGGCCACCGGTGACTCGAGGACGATCACTTGGAAGGCCCAGCTCGCGCCGCCGGTGAGGTCGCCGGTGCTGGCGAGATAGCGGCCGAGCATTCTCTCGTCGTCGTCGTAGACACGCGTCCGTACTTCGACGGTCTGAATCCGGCTGGAGCCCGTGTTCTCGACGGTCCCCTGAATGGTCGATCCGAGATAGCCACTCTCGACGACGAACTCGTGGTCGCGCAGCGAGAGCGGCTCGAGCGGCGTCACCGAGTCGCTGGGTTGTTGCTGGGCGAGTGCCGCTGCCGCCGACAGCTGTGTTGCCGATCGATTGGAGACGTTGCTCGCGTTGATGCCGCTGACGGTGCCTTCCTGGTAGGTCGGCTGGCCGCCGAGGTTGCCGCTCCCGAGACAGCCGGCGGCTGCGGCCGCGACCCCGGTCCCTACTGTCGCGAGTACCCGCCGTCGGCTCGTCGACTCCGGGCGGCTCATTGCCGTCGCGCGTTCGTCTGCGAGGGAGTTCCGTCACGGTACATGTGTCAGAGCGACGCCACGGACCCATTTCAGTGTGGGCCTTGAAGCGGCTGTGCTCGTCCGTGGGTGGACGGACTGCCGGCAAGCTCGTCGAGCGCCGCCGGTCCGTTTAGCACCGGCGTGTAGCGATGTGCAACGCAGGCCCTTATTGCCGGGTCGGTGGGACGTATGGCTATGGGATCTGCCGAAACCGACGAGACGCTCGAGTCGTACGGGGCCGATATCGGTGCCCGTGGGGGAGTGTTGACGCGGTTCCGGGAGTGGATGCTGGTCGACGGAAATCGGTTATCCGTCGCCGCTATCGTCTTGCTAGCTGTCTTTGCGGTGGTCACCGTCTTGTACGAACTCGGCGTCATCACCTTCGTCAACCCGAACGCCGTGACGCGCGTGGCAAGCGGCATGATCGCGGGGACGTTCTCGCTCGTGACGCTGGTCGTCTCGGTCAACCAGCTCATCCTCTCCCAGGAGTTCAGCGCAGCGGGCCGCGCTCGCGACCGACTCGAGAACGTCATCGAGTTCCGCCGGACCGTCGCGGACGACGCGGCCGTCCCCGCGAGCCCGGCAGCCCCCACGCGGGTCCTCGGACTGCTGCTCGAATCGATTCATCACGACGCGACGGCATTCGCCGATGCGGTCGGGGATCACGACAACGAGTTCTCCGAGACGGTCAGCCAGTACACGAACGGTATCCAAGCGCGGACGAACCGAATCGACGACCGAATCAGCAGTGCCGACTCGGATGCGTTCACTGCCGTTTCGGCGGCGATTACGTACGACGAGTCATGGTACTTGTACGTCGGCACCCATCTGCGCGGCGAGTACGCCGACTCGCTGTCGCCGACCGCTGCCGAGCGACTCGACGACCTGATCCGTTCTCTGAAACTGTTTCACGTGGCTCGAGAGCAGTTCAAGACGACGTACCTACAGCAGGAACTCACGCGCTTTTCTCAGCTCACGGTCTACTGTGGCGTGCCATCGATCCTGTCCGCAATCCTCATCGGGTTGCTGTACGCCGACGTCACTGGGCCAAGCGTCAGCGCCGCCGTGCTTCCGTACGTCGTGAGCGTGCTCTTTCTCGTCGTCCTCTTGCCGCTTGCCCTGCTCGCGTCCTACATTCTCCGGACCGCGACCATCACACGGCGAACCGCGTCGGTCGGCCCGATGGTCCCACAAAAGGCTCCCGACGCGGGCCCGTTCGACGTGGGGTATGGCCACGACCGGGATCGGTGAGCACGGCTTCTCTCTCGGTGCCGTGGCAGTCCACGAGCCGACGGACCGACTCATTCGTATAGCCTCGGCTTCTATCGACGGCTGTGATCGTCATCTGCGGGCCGCCGGGTGTCGGAAAAACCACCATCGCGACCCGCGTCCGTGACCGACTCGCGGAGCGGGACGTTCCAGTGCGACTCTACCACTCCGACGACTTCTCGAGTCGGACCTACGAGCAACTGGCCGAACAGGCCGGTTCGGCCCCTGCAGCCGGCGTGACGCTCGTCGACGGGACGTTTTACCGCCGGAAATGGCAGACGCAGTTTCGCGCCCTCGGCGACGTACGGTTCGTCCACGTGACTGCGAGCCTCGAGACCTGCCTCGAGCGCAATCGGCGTCGGGACGATTCGATCTCAGAACAGGGCGTCCACGTCGTCTACCGGGAGTTCGAGGCCCCCGACGCCGACCTCGAGATCGATACCGACCGGTGTGAGCCCGCTATCGCTGTCGATCGGATCGTGACGGCGGTCGAAACGTGGGGCGAGTACAACGTGGAGCTACCGGTCGATAACCGTCTCTCCTGACCGACGCCGGGTCAGGCGGTGAACACGGGGACGTCGAGTGAGCCGATGACTCGGTTCGTGATCGAGCCCAACAGTGGCTTGTCCGGATCGGAGCGCCCGCGCTTTCCCATGACAACGAGGTCGATATCGTGTTCGTCGACGTAGTCGGTGATGGCCTCGACTGGCGTGTTCGCCTTGACAGCCGTGACACAAGAGACATCGGCATCGGCAGCGAGGTCTTCGATCTCCGAGACGAACGTCTGGCCTTTCTTCTCGAGTCGGCGTCGCGTCTGACTGATATCGCTTGGCACCGCGACGTAGTCGGCATCACCCATATCCATCGCGTACAGGACGTGCAGCGTCGCGTCGTTTCGCTGTGCGAACTTGATCGCCTGGTTTACCCCGTTGCGAGCGGCTTTGCTGCCGTCAGTCGGCACGAGAATGTCGTCGAAGTCGTGTGGCTCGTCCATACGTCCCACACGACGCCGAAATGGGTAATCCTTGCCCACCCGTTCAGACGGTCTGCTGTCAGTCAATTTTCTGGATAGCTGCGACGTCCCTGCGGGTACCCCGGGAATTCGTGAGCCCGATCGAACCCGCAGCCGCCGTCTAACATCACGAAGCCGACACATGTTCCGGCGGCGGATGGATTCGGACGGACTGCCCGAGCCCGTCCAGTAGCAGGCCGATCGCAGTTTCGTGTGCCTCCTTCGAGCGGTGGATGTGCTGTGGCCGAACCGGCTGCGCCTCGTACGCGTCGAATGCGTCATCGGCTACCATCCCTTCTCGCTCGAGCGCCGCCCGTAGTTCGAACAGTAATGCGTGTAGATGGACGAGTTCTTGCGCGTTCACGCGCCAATGCACACTATTGTTTCTCTTAGTTCTCTCTGTACTATTCCTGTAGTGTCTGTTCGATCGAGACATATGACAGACGGCAACATGCCGCGTCGATGTTCGTCGCCGTCGCGTCCCGATTGTGAATTGCTTACTCGAGGTACTCGCCAGCCAGCAGCTCGACGCGTTCTCTGGTTTCCTCGGGAATCGTCTCCGGCGGCGTGTTGATCGCCCCCTCGAGTGCAGTCCAGGCCTCGCTTTCGAAGTCGTCGGGCATCGTTCGGATCGCGTGTTCGACGACCGCGTTGATCGACTCCCGGTTCGCCGTGGCGTTTTCGCGGACCTCCTCGAGGGAGACCTCGCTATCCGATTTCCAGACGTCGTAGTCGGTGACGCCGGCAATGGTGGCGTAGCTCAGTTCCGCTTCGCGGGCGAGTTTGGCCTCTGGGATGGCGGTCATGCCGATGATGTCCCAGCCCTGCTCGCGGTAGAACTCGCTTTCGGCTTTCGTCGAGAACTGCGGGCCTTCGATGCAGACGTAGGTACCGTCTGCTGCAACTTTGGTGTCGGCGTCGGTCGCCTCGCGGGCCGAGTCGGCCAGATGGGCGGCCAGTGTCGGACAGTAGGGTTCGGCAAACCCCATGTGAACGACCATTCCGTCACCGAAGAACGTCGGCGAGCGGTGTTTGGTCCGGTCGAAGATCTGGTCGGGGACGACCAGCGTCCGGGGCGGCAAGTCCTCGCGTAAGCTCCCCACCGCGTTCGTGGAGATCACCCGATCGACGCCGACCGATTTGAGCGCGTAGATGTTCGCCTGATAGGACGCGTCGGTCGGCGGATGCCGGTGGTCTTCGCCGTGGCGCGGCAGAAATGCAACCTCCCGACCGGCGAGGTCGCCGATCGTGATCGCATCGCTTGGCTCGCCGTAGGGCGTCGAAACCGATTCGGTTCGTACGTTCTCGAGTGGCAGTGCGTCATAAATGCCGCTGCCACCGATGACGCCGATGGTCATGCAGAGACGTGGGCGGACCACCCTCCTAAAGTTCCGGGTCCCACATGGATGGGGCACGGCCCGTCGGCACTGACTGGCGGGAGTCCGTCTCAGTCGAGGAGTGCCCACTCGCTGTCGCTAACTGACTCGAGCACTTCGCGTCGCTTCATCTCGGCGAGGACTTCGGGGAGCCGGTCGGGCTGGGCGATCTCCATCTCGATGCGCTCGATGCCGTGGTGTTCGGTGAGGAAGTGACGGATCTCATCGTCCGTGAACGTCTCTTGGTCGGCCTTTTCCATGGCACTCGAGGTCAAGTCGATCATGTCCTCGATGAAGTTCCACGGGTAGACGACCCAGGTCCACGCCTCGAGTCGTTCGCCGACGTAGTCGGGTTGGAACTCGCTGGTGCCGAGCAGTTGCAGCGTCGCGGTGCGGACCTCGCCGGCGTCGCGGTCAGCGACGTACTCGTAGGCACGGCTGATCGAGCCGCCGGTGTCGGCGATGTCGTCGATGATGAGTACGTCTTTGTCTTCGACGCTGCCTTCCGGCATCGGATAGCGGACGGTCGGTTCGTCGGCCTTCTCGGCGGTGCCGACGTAGTGTTCCATTTTCAGACTCGTCAGGTCGTCCAAACCGAGGAAGTCACAGAGACACCGACCCGCGAACCAGCCACCGCGGGCCAGCGCGACGACGACATCCGGTTCGAACTCGTCGTCGCGGACGTCGTCGGCCACGTCACGACACAGGCCGTAAATGTACTCCCAGTTGGTTATGGTACAGTCGAAATCGTCCGGTAGATCGGACATCTGATGGCCACCTATCCGGTGTCTCGAGCGCGGCCCCCTTAAGTTGGCTGAAACGCCCGTCAATCACTGGCCTCGTTTGACCGGGTCATTCACTGCCGTAGACAGCTATTTATAACTAGATGATACAACCTAGTTATCGATGACGCAGACACAGCTACAGGCCGCCCGTGAGGGGACGATAACACCTGCAATGGAACGCGTCGCCGAGCGAGAGAACCGCGATCCCGATTCCGTTCGCGAGCAGGTCGCCGACGGACAGGCCGTCATTCCGGCCAACCGCCACCACGAGTCGCTCGATCCGATGATCATCGGCCGCGAGTTCGCGACGAAAGTCAACGCCAATATCGGCAACAGCGAGACCACGAGCGACCTCGAGACGGAACTCGAGAAACTCCACACCGCGGTCCACTACGGCGCGGACACGGTGATGGACCTCGGAACGGGTAGCGACTTAGACGAGATCCGCGAGGCCCACATCGCACACTCGCCGGTGCCGATCGGCACGGTGCCGCTGTACGAAGCGGTCAAGCAGGCTGGCAGCCCCGAAGCGATCACCAAGGACCTGCTGCTCGAGATCATCGAAAAGCAGGCCGAGCAGGGCGTCGACTACATGACGATCCACGCCGGCATCCTCGCGGAACACCTGCCGCTGACCGACGGCCGGAAGACGGGGATCGTCTCACGGGGCGGCTCGATCATGGCCTCGTGGATGGAGGCACACGGCGAACAGAACCCGCTGTATCAGGACTTCCCCGAAATCTGTGAGATCTTCGCCGAACACGACGTGACGTTCAGCCTGGGGGATAGCCTCCGACCGGGCTGTCTGGCTGACGCCTGCGACGAGGCCCAGTACGCCGAACTCGACACGCTGGGCGAACTCACACGGGTCGGCTGGGACCACGGCGTGCAGGTGATGGTGGAAGGACCGGGCCACGTCCCGATGCACAAGGTCGCCGAGAACGTCGAGCGCCAGCAGGAGGTCTGTGATGGTGCGCCCTTCTACGTGCTTGGCCCGCTGGTGACGGACATCGCGCCGGGCTACGACCACATTACCAGCGCCATCGGGGCCGCGATGGCAGCACAAGCGGGTGCCGCGATGTTGTGTTACGTGACGCCGAAAGAACACCTCGGGCTTCCCGAGGAAGAAGACGTCCGCGACGGCCTCGCGGCCTACCGGATCGCCGCCCACGCCGCCGACGTGGGCACCGAACGCCCTGGCGCACGCGACTGGGACGACGCCCTCTCGGAAGCCCGCTACGCGTTCGACTGGCGCGAACAGTTCGCCCTCGCGCTCGATCCCGACCGCGCCCGGTCGTTCCACGACCAGACGCTGCCCGGTGACAACTACAAGGAGGCCCGCTTCTGTTCGATGTGTGGCGCGGAGTTCTGCTCGATGCGGATCGACCAGGATGCGCGCGAAACCGGGGACATGGACTCACTCGAGGGCGAAGGCGAGGGAACCGATCTCGAGGCCTCGCCTGCAGCCGAGGTCAACCGGCCGCCAGTCGGCACCCACGCCGCCGGCGACCTGCCGCCGATGGCCGACCACGAGGGTGTCGACGCGCTCGAGGAGGCTGGCGACGACTGATCGGCGGGTCGGGCCGACAGTATCATACGCCAGTCGACCGAGCCACGTCGTATGGAGACGACTCGAGTCGTGCAGGTCGATGCGTTTACGGACGAACCGCTCACCGGGAACCCCGCGGGCGTCGTGCCGGACGCTGACAGGCTCTCGGCAGCGCAAATGCAGGCGATCGCCGCCGAACTGGCGGTCAGCGAGACGGCGTTTCTCCGCTCGAGCGAGCGCGCCGACCATCGAATCCGCTATTTCACCCCCACACAGGAAGTCGATCTCTGCGGGCACGCGACGATCGGAACCTTCGCTCACCTCCGCGATGAGGGACTCGAGCCCGGGACGACGACCCTCGAGACGAACGTCGGCGTCCTCGAGATCGAGGTCGACCCCGACGGAACGGTCTGGATGACCCAGGACGAGCCGACGATCCGCGAGGTCGACATCGGCTACGACCGCGTCGCCGACGCGCTGGGGGTCGATCAGGCTGCACTCGAGGGGGCGAGTGCTGACCTCCCGCTGGCGGTGGCCTCGACTGGCCTCCCCTTCCTGATCGTCCCGATCACGTACCTCTCGGACGTCGGCAGCGCCGAGCCGGATATGGCTGCGATCGAGGCGGTGACTGACGCGGTCGACGCGACCGGGATCTATCTCTTCACGTTCGACGCGCTCGAGCGCGCCTCGACGCTGCACGGCCGGATGTTCGCGCCGGGTGCTGGCGTGTCGGAAGATCCCGTCACCGGCACCGCAAGCGGGGCCGCCAGCGCGTATCTCGACCGCTTTGGCGCGTTCGACGACGATCTGCCAGAGGAACTCCGCCTCGAGCAGGGCCACTACGTCGACCGGCCGGGCACGGTCCGCGTTCGCCTCGGCGACGGAGTGCAGGTCGGCGGCCGCGGGGTGACCGTCCTCGATGGGTCGCTGGCCGTTCCCGACGACGAGGAGGACGACATCCTCGAGGCCTGATACTGCCGGACAAAACGGTTCATCCCTCGATCGCACCCACAACGCTGTCGCCGACGGCGACGGCCGTCGAGACGCGATCGAGTATTCACCGACTGTTGTCGGGTAGTATGAGTCCGAATCCGAGCGGACGGTCAGGGATGGTCGTGCTGTAGCCGACAGAACGCCGACCGTGATCCCACCAGTCCGCAGCCAGCGATCCGACCGTGATCGCTCGGTGGCTGCTCGCCCGCGTGAGCCAGTGCCGACATCACATACCGATGGCGTCAACGTGAGTTACTAATACTGTCATGTGGTTGGTTTTTGATTAGTGTGTTGGGAATAACCACGCTGGCATCGATCGACGGCTAGACGGGAAACCCCTATTTGGTGAGTATTCTAACTCCGAGCGGCCGTTCGCAACCTTCTTTATTCGGTCCACTGTCTCTCCCAATAGAGATGGCTGTACTCTGGCTGGACGAGATCGGTGCCGACGACCTCGAGAAGGTCGGCGGTAAAGGTGCCTCCCTGGGCGAACTTACGGGTGCGGGGCTACCCGTCCCACCGGGATTCGTCGTAACCGCCGGGACTTATCGTTCGTTTATCGAAGAAGCCGAGATCGACGAAGAACTGTTCGCAGCCGTCGACGTCGACGTCGATGACTCGGCCGCGCTGGCTGACGCTGCAGACCGCGCACAGGAACTCATCCTCGAGACGCCGTTCCCCGACGAGCTTCGCGAGGAGATCCTCGAGAGCTACCGCGAGGTCGGCGACGGCGAGGCGTTCGTCGCCGTCCGCTCGTCGGCGACTGCAGAGGACCTGCCCGATGCGTCCTTTGCCGGCCAACAGGAGACGTTCCTCAACGTCACCGAAGACGAGTTGCTAAAACGCGTTCGCGAGTGCTGGGCGTCGCTGTTTACCCAGCGGGCGATCTACTACCGTCAGGAGCAGGGCTTCGACCACTCCGTCGTCAACATCGCGGTCGTCGTCCAGCAGATGGTCGACGCCGAGAAGTCTGGCGTGATGTTCACGAGTCACCCCTCGACCGGCGATCCAACGATGATCATCGAGGCCGCGTGGGGCCTCGGCGAAGCCGTCGTCTCCGGTGCCGTCTCACCGGACAACTACATCATCGACCGCGCTGACCGATCGATGGACGTCACCGTCGCCGAGAAGAAGGTGATGCACGAAAAAGACGAGGAGACCGGCCAAACCGTCGAGCGCGAGGTCACAGAGGACAAGCGAACGGCACGGGTCCTCGACGCCGACGAGATCGACGAGCTCATGAATCTCGGCGAGCGCGTCGAGGAGCACTACGGCGAGCCACAGGACGTCGAGTGGGCGATCGTCGATGGCGAGGTCTACATGCTGCAATCGCGGCCGATCACGACGATCGACGAGAGCGACACTGACGCCGCGACGACCGACGTCGACGCCTCGAAAGGCGTGACCGACGGCAGCGGGAGCGTCCAGGCCGCCACGGCCGACGACACCGATGTCGGTGACGAGAGCGGCTCCGGCGACGTGCTCGTCGACGGACTCGGCTCGAGTCCCGGCACCGTCAGCGGTCCCGCCCGGATCGTCACCAAACTCGACGACCTCGCGAAGGTCGGCGAAGGCGACGTCATCGTCACCGAGATGACGATGCCCGATATGGTGCCCGCGATGAAACGCGCCTCGGGGATTATCACTGACGAGGGTGGCATGACCAGCCACGCCGCCATCGTCTCCCGTGAACTGGGCGTCCCTGCGATCGTCGGAACGACCAACGCGACGACGACGTTAGAGGACGGGCAGGTCGTCACGCTCGACGGCGACAAGGGTGCCGTCCTCGAGGGCTCGACGGTCGAACCCGACGAGGAGACCGAACCGGTCGAGGAGGTCCGTCCGCAGTCGCCGGTCAAGCCGATGACCGCGACGGAAGTCAAAGTCAACGTCTCCATTCCCGAAGCCGCCGAACGCGCGGCCGCGACGGGTGCCGACGGCGTTGGCCTGCTGCGGACCGAGCACATGATCCTCTCGCTGAACCAGACCCCCGAGAAATATATCGAAGAAAACGGCACGGACGCCTACATCTCGGAACTCGTCGACGGCATCCGCGGCGTCGCCGACGAGTTCTACCCGCGTCCCGTCCGCGTGCGCACACTCGACGCACCGACCGACGAGTTCCGCCAGCTCGAGGGCGGCGACGACGAACCCGAAGAGCACAACCCCATGCTCGGCTACCGCGGTATCCGCCGCTCGCTCGACCGGACTGACGTCTTCGCCCACGAACTCGAGGCCTTTTGCCGGCTCTACGAGATGGGCTACGACAACGTCGAGATCATGTTCCCGCTGGTCAACGACGCCGAAGACGTCTATCGCGCCAAAGCGTGCATGAAAGAGGCCGGCATCGACCCCGAGAAGCGCCGCTGGGGTGCCATGATCGAGACGCCAGCCGCCGCGCTGTCGGTCGAGGAGATGGCCGAGGCGGGGATCGACTTTGCCTCCTTCGGGACCAACGACCTGACCCAGTATACGCTCGCAGTCGATCGGAACAACGAGAACGTCGCCGACCGCTTCGACGAACTCCACCCAGCCGTGTTGCGCCTGATCGGCAACGTCATCGAGACCTGCCGCGAACACGACATCGACACGAGCATCTGTGGCCAGGCCGGCTCCAAACCCGAGATGGTCCAGTACCTCGTCAACGAGGGGATCAGCTCCATCTCCGCGAACATCGACGCCGTCCGTGACGTCCAACACGAGGTCAAACGCGTCGAACAGAAGCTGCTGCTCGACTCGGTCCGCTAACGGGTTCCGGCACTGATTTTCGACCGTCGCTGTTGTTGTGGTCGCTCGAGTGCGACACGTCTCGAACGGGGAAAGGCCCATGCTGTCGGCTCCCCTTCGCTCGAGCATGAGCGATCGCTCGGACGAACTGACCGAGCGTCGGAACCGGGACGTGCCCGCGACTGACGACCTACTCGAGGAGACGGACCGCCTGCGTTCAGAATCCGACGTCGCTGGCGGCGACGAGTCGGTCGCGTCAGCAGGTGACCCCTCGAGTGTGGCGGGTGGAGAGACGCGATCGTGGTACTCGCCGCTTACGTCACGGCTCTCGCTCGGGCGCTATTTCTCGCCAAAAGGGTACGCCGCGCTCGTGGCGCTGCTCGGTGTCGGGTTACTGGTTGGCGCGACCGTACTGCCGATCGCCGGACGCATGATCGGCATGTTCGTCACTGCCTTTCTCATCGGGCTGGTCGCGTCGAAGCGACGCTATCTCGAGATGACGGCGGCCGGCGTCTCGGTCGGCGCTGTTGCGTCGGTGCTCAACAATATGATCCTCACCGTGGCCGGCTCCGGCCAGACGCTCGTCGCCGTCGGCGCGACCGTAGGGGTCCTCGCCGCGGTCGGCGGCTACTACTTCGGTCGCGACCTGCGTGACGGGCTGGGCCGCGATCTCGAGTGAGTAGAGCCGGAAACCGATCCCGCGCGTTACTCGCTGTTGTACCCGTTCGTCGTCAGCTCCCAGCCGTGTTCGGTTCGGCGAACAACGCCGTTATCCGCCATCACCTCGAGTAACTCGGTGACGACCTCGCGTGGCGCGCCGAGGTCCTCACTGAGTTCGCCGACGGATTTGGGCTCCGAACGGACGCTTGCGAGCAGATCGGCGTAGATCCGACTTTCCGAACCGGCCCCGACGGCCTCGGAGATATGATCGAGCACGTCAGAGAGGCGTCCCTGCACCCAGCGCTGGGCCAGCGAGAGTTCGTTTTCGAGTTGCTCTAACTCCTCGAGGACGGCCAGCAAGTCGTCGAGGTCGTCCGTCTCGTCCCAGGCGACGTCGAGCGAGAGGTGCCGACAAGCCGTGATATCGAAGCTGTTGTTGGCCGGATAGGCGCTCTTACTCGCGAATCCGTATGGGGAGACGGTCACCTCGAGCCTGACGTTGCGGGCGATGTGAAAGTACTTCCGTCGCTGGTCGTCGACGCGGCTCTCGATCAACCCCGCTTCCTCGAGTTTGCGTAGGTGTTCGATGACTGCCTTGGGACTCACGCCGAGGTAATCCGATATTTCGGTGACATAGCACGGTTTGCGGGCGAGCAACCGAAGGATTCGTCTTCGGTTTTCGTTCCCGAGTAGATCCAACAGCGCGGCGGAGTCCATTACGCGAGCGTTAGTGACTGTCGCTGAAAAGCGTGTCTGCTCGAAATACGACCGGAGACGCGGTGTCTCGTCACACGGTATCACACTTTAGCTGTCAGCAGCGCCGCGCGAACCGCCGGACTCGGTCGGTGAGTCACCGCCACCGTTCGATTTGTCTGTCGATGGGCTGGTTGGTGTCTCCGTGGGACGAGCTGACGACCGGTCGGTCGAATTGCTCTCCGATGGCTGAGTAGCCGAATTACCCTCTGATGGCTGATCAGCAGAACTGCTTTCCGATGGCTGAGTAGCCGAATTGCCCTCCGATGGCTGATCAGCTGGACTGGCCTTCGACGGGCGGTCATCCGGCCCGCCTGCCGACGACTGCTCGGTGTCGGGGCCACGCTCGCTTGGCGGTCCGGTGGACACGTTAGATGGATCGTTGCTAGCAATACCCTGGGCGACTGCCGCAACGCCTGGACGGGCTTGCTTTGAGGTGTTCTGCCGGACTGCAGCCACGTCTCGCTGGAGGTCTACAAGTCGATCTTGCGCGACGCCGACCTCCGCGGCATGGCGCTCGGTCCGTTCGATCGACTGCTCGAGAGCGGCGAGTTGTACCGTCAGTCGGGACAGCTGCGACTGGTAGGCACCCTGCGAGAGCTGGTCGCGGTTCGCTTTCAGTTGTTTGCGTTCGGCCTCGAGGGCGGCGACTTTTTCCTCGAGTTCGGCTGTGCGGTCGCTGACGAGTGTTGCCTTGCGCTCGGTATCGGTACGTTCGTAGGCCGTCTCGAACAGTTCGGTTTCGATCGCGTTACTCGTGTCGGCTGCGCTGGCTTGCATCATCGTGCCGACGGACGCGTTCGTCGAGGCCGACTGGGTTTCATCGGAGTCGGCCGCGGTGAACGTGCTCGCGACGACACCGCTCGTAACTGGCGCGACTGTGAGGCCGACGATAGCGAGGGTCACCAGGAGGGCGACGGACCGCGTGGTTCTCATCGATCGTATTGTCGTTCAGAATATCCTAAAAAGACAGACCTTCGTTCGAATCGTTTACTCGGATCGTTCGACCGTTGAAATCCGTTTTGAGCGTTCACAACGGGCTGACATTCCGTAATATTCTCGTTCGGCTGCCGACCGTGTGGCCCAGCTGTCACAGTGGCTGACCGAGAGTACACGCGGTTTCATTACACGGTTCACGAAATCAATCATATCTATACTGTGATTTGGCAGTCGCTGTCGGCCGGAAACATCTTTGATAGCGCGTCGTTGTAACCCTGTCCGAAAACAGTTATCCCGCTCCAGTCCTTGGCACTAGCTAGCATGTTCGAGCTCTTCTCTCGAGGCTACTATCTCGGACGGCTCTACGTGACCCCAACCGACGGGGATCACGCGCTCATGCACAACGAGCAACACGAGCGAATCAACGAGGAGGTGTACGCGACCGGCGACGGCCTCGAGCGGCTCGACACGCCGCTGGTGATGAAACTCGAGACGCGTCATTTCCCGGTTCACGGGGCCGCCGACGTTCCGACGAATACGCTTGCGCTGCCGGAACCGATGCTCGAGGGAACCAGCGTTCGGAATCCGCCCTCGCTTCAGGAAGTGTTTCTGGCCCGTCGGGAACGCGCTCGCCAACTGCTCTCGATTGCTGGCGGGTGGCAGACCGACGACGCAACGTCGTCCGACGACTGGCCGTCGACTGCCGGAACCTAGAAGTAGTCTCGCTTCCCGATTTCGGCCGCATGCTCGACGAGTTGCTCGGCCGCGCGTCGCTCAAACAGCGTATCGACGAGCTCGAGGCGGAAACCGAGCGGTTGCGAAAGCGCTACGAGGCCGAAGCCGAACGCCGGGCCGAGGCTGCCACCGCCCGACAGGAGGTCGAAGAGCGTAACAATCGGCTCGAGGACCGGATCGCCCAGCTCGAGGGCGAACTCGAGCAGTTCGAAGACGACGAGACGGCACTCGAGGTCCGTCGCCGTGAACAGCTCCGTGGGGCCCGACTCGAGGAGGTCCTCGATCGACTCGCGTCGTTTCGAACGGGGCGCGAGGGGGCGCTGACTGCCGTTATCGACGACGAGGTTCCTGACACGGTCCGCGACGACCTCGCGGACGTCCTCGGCGAACGGGTCGCCCTCATCGACGAGACCGCACCGTGTCTCTGCTGTATCGACGATGCCGGCCTACTGGCAGTGACGCTCGAGCCGCCGATCTCCCCCGACGTCGACGCGACGTGGAGCGATCGATTCGAACTCGAGCGCGAGTGGTTCCTGCCGACCGGCCGCCACGCGGTCGCGCTGGTCCGGACCGACCTGTTCGCCTGCGGTGTCTACGAGGGCAACGAGCGCGTCGACTACCGCGGTTTCGAAAGCGACGTCAAAGGCAGCCACTCGAAAGGCGGCTTCTCACAGGCCCGGTTCGAGCGGATCCGTGACGACCAGATCGACACCCACCTCGAGCGCTGTCGCGAGGCGCTTGCGGCGTACGAAACTGGCGGCGAACGCGCCGAAACGCCGCTCGTTATCGTAGGCCAGCGCGGGATCGTCGACACTCTGGTCGACGAATCGGACCTCGAGCCAACCGCGACGGCCGCCGTCGACGCGACCGGCGATCCGGAGCCAGCGCTTGCAGACGCCGTCCGCTCGTTCTGGACGACGGAGTTGCAAGTACTGTGAGACCCGAAGCACACGAGGATGCCAGCGACCGATACGGTCGATGTCGCCATCGGTGACGGCTCTCGAGATGCGCTCGAGACGTCATGGATCCGTGTCCGACAGTCTGACTCCGTCTGTGGGACGTCAGTAGCCGCTGCCGTCGGCAAAACAGCGACCGCATTTGGTTACGTCCGCATCGGTGACCGCTCGCTCGATAGCGATCAGACGGAGATTGTCGTGAGCGACGTGGATGGTTGCACCACAGGTCGTCCGGAAGTCAGAACTGCCGGTCTCGTGTCTGTGTATCTTGTTTGTCGTTTCGTTCAGGACGCCATCCATGTTCAGTGCCACCACTTCACACGATAATAAGCGCACCGACCGTTGCATCCGCGATGGACGGTAGCCGGCTTCCATCGGGTCCGTCCGTGTTCGAGACGTCGCCATGAAACGCTCAGTTGACACCAGCGCCCGTCATAGCAGCGTCCGACGATGGCCGCGGTAGTACGCCACTACTTAACAAATAGTTCCATCCGTTTCGTTTCAAGCCGAGTCCACGGGCAAGCCCCACCCCCAAAGCGCCGAAGGCGCTTAGGGGGAGTAGTTGACCCGAGTTCGATACGTGTTTGCTTCTCACTGCCACCCGACGGTTCAGGTAGTTCAAGTACTCCCTCGTCTATCCCACACGTATGCGTGTTGCAATTCTCGCCCACGAGAAATTCCCCGACAACGCCAAAACCGCCCTCGGTATCCTCCGCTATGCCGACCACGATGTCGTCTCAGTTCTCGATCGAACGGCCGACGGACACCGTGTCTCCGATTTCGTCCCCGACGTACAGGATGCACCGATCGTCGCCGGGATGGACGCCATAGAGCCCGACGACATCGATGCCTTGGTGATCGGCATCGCACCGATCGGCGGCGGCTTCGACGAGAGCTGGCGCGACGACGTTCGAACGGCACTCGAGTACGGCTGTGACGTGATCTCGGGACTGCACTACTTCCTCGAAGACGACGAGGAGTTCGCCCAACTGGCTGCCGAGAACGACTGCGACCTCTGGGACGTGCGGAACCCGCCCGAAGACCTCACAGTCGCCGAGGGCAGAGCCGATGAGGTCGACGCTGAGGTAATCCTCACCGTCGGTACCGACTGCTCTGCCGGTAAGATGACGACGACGATGGAACTCGCCCGCGACGCTCGCGCGGCAGGCCACGACGCCGCCGTGATCCCGACGGGCCAGACGGGTATCATGATCGAGGGCTGGGGCAATCCGATCGATCGCGTCGTCAGCGACTTCACTGCAGGGGCGGTCGAAGAGATGATCCTCGAGAAAGGTGACGAGCACGACTATCTGTTCGTCGAGGGACAGGGCAGCATCGTCCACCCGGCGTACTCGGCGGTCACGCTCGGTATCCTCCATGGGTCGATGGCCGACAACCTCGTCCTCTGTCACAACGCCGGCCAAGAGGCGATCCACGGCTACGAGTCGTTCGCGCTGCCGTCGATTCCGACGTACGTCGATCTCTACGAGAACGTCGCCGCTCCGGTCGCGGACAGCGAAATCGTCGCCGGCGCGCTGAACACGTCCGCCCTCGAGGACGACGAGGCAGCCCGCGACGCTGTCGACGCGTACGCCGACACGCTCGATGCGCCCGCGACCGACGTGATCCGTTTCGGGACCGACGCGGTACTCGACGAACTGCTATGAGCCTCGAGACCGCGTTCGAACGGCGCTCGCTGCCGCTCGAGTACCCGTTCGGCATCGCTCGCGGCACGACGACCGAATCCGAGGCCGTGTTCGTCCGAATCGAGGACGACGAGGGTCGGGTCGGGATCGGCGCTGGCACACCGTCGGCACACTACGGCGAGACCACAGCAACCGTCGCGGCCGTCCTGCCCGACCTGCTGGCAGTCGTCGAGGACGTCGGTGATCCCCACCAGCTCGAGCGGATCGAACGCCGGATGCGCGAGACGGTCCGCAAGAATCCGGCCGCCCGGACCGCGGTGAGTATCGCGCTCCATGATCTCGTCGCCAAGCGGCTCGAGATCCCACTCTATCGGTACTGGGGACTCGATCCCGGCGAGACGCTCGAGACCTCCTACACCATCGGGCTCGACGACACGGCGACGATGCGCGAGAAGACGGAAACGGCCATAGAGCGCGGGTACACCACGCTGAAAGTCAAACTGGGGACCGACCGCGACCTCGAGATCGTCGAGACGATCCGGTCGGTCGCCCCTGACGTTCGGCTGTTCGTCGACGCGAACGAGGCATGGACGCCTCGCGAAGCCGTCGCCAAGATCGAGCGGTTAGTGGACTACGACCTGGCGTTCGTCGAGCAGCCCGTTCCTGCCGAGAATCCGGAGGGCCTGCAGTTCGTTTACGAACGATCGGCGCTGCCGATCGCTGCCGACGAATCCTGTGTCACGCTCGCGGACATCCCACAGATCGCAGATCGCTGTGACATCGCGAACCTGAAACTGATGAAATGTGGCGGGCTGCTGGAAGCCAAGCGGATGATCCACGCCGCCCGTGCCCACGGCCTCGAGGTGATGTGTGGCTGTATGACCGAATCGAACGCCTCGATCGCGGCGGCCTGTCACCTCGCGCCGCTGCTAGACTATGCTGACCTCGACGGCCCGCTGCTATTAGCCGACGATCCCGCCGACGGCGTTCCGATGCCCGACGGCCGGATCGATCTGGCCGGCCTCGAGCGCCCCGGAACGGGTGCCGTCCTCGAGTCCGACGTCGACTAACAGCACAGAACGAGGCGGCGACTCCCCTCTCATACGGACTCCGCTCAGTCAGTGCTGGCGCACCCGCGACCCATCCTGCGAGTGCGCCGGTACCCAGTGATAGCAGACCGTATCAGTCAGCGATCGCTTCGCTCGCGTCCGACTCCACCGTCGCCTCCTTCACCCAAAGGTCGCCGAATAGATCGTCCTGCTCGAGGGTCACCCGACCCCGATGGGCCAAAAAGAGCAATGCGAGATACGTCATCACGCGCGAACCGCCGACCGCGTCGATTTCGGCGTATAGCACTTCGTCGCGGCCCTGCTCGTAGTGGGCCTCGAGTTCGGCCTCGACGTCGTCGATGACCGCTTCGATGTCCTCCTCGTGGGTCGTGTGGGTGACGTCGTCGCTGGTCGGCTCGTCGTCGACTCGGAAGTCATCGCCTGAGTGGTAGTTCAACTCCTGGACGCCGCGATCGTAGCCGCTGGGCGAGTCGCTCGTGTCGTAACTGCGGGATTCCTTCCACCAGCTGTCGCGTTCCGCAGTCCGGAGTTCGCGCACGAGTTCGTCCAGCGTCTCCGGTTTGCCGCGGGCGTGCTTGCGCTCGAGGCGGCGTTCCATCTCTTCTTCGAGGCTCTCGACGGGATCGAACCCCGGCGGGTGGCTCTGCTCGTCACTCTCAGCATCCCTTCTCCCATCGTCGGCGAAGGGCGCTTCCCACGGCGGGAGCTCCTCCTCGTCGGGCTCGTCGGTCGCGAACAGTTCGTCGCTTTTCATCCGCAGGAGGACGCTCGCGTAGAACAGTGCTCGTCCCGAGGTCCGCAGGTCGACCTCGTCGATCGCCTCGAGGAACTTGTCCGTGACGCGAACGACGTCGATGTCCCACGGGTCGATCTCGCCGTCTTCTGCGAGTTGAACGAGTAGTTCGACCGGCTCGACAGTCTCTTCGTCCTCGTTTTCGTCCCGCTCGTCGCCCTCCTCGGACTCGCCGTCGGTGAACTCGAGGACTGCGTCGTCCGTCTCGTCCGCGCCGTCTGCGTCAGATTGCGGCGACTCGCCGGGTCGGTCGCGCTCCTCGTGGCCCGTGATATTCAGCGGAATCTCGTCGTCAGTCATCGGCCGGCACCTCGCCGCTGCTCAGGTCGATGCCGGTGACTGCACTGACGTTGTCCTGTTGCATCGTCACACCGATCGCTCGCTCGGAGCGATCGAGCATCGCAGAGCGATGAGAGACGACGACGAACTGGGCCTTCTCTGAGAGTTCGTCGACCATCTCGCCGATCCGCTCGGCGTTGACGGCGTCGAGGAAGGCGTCGACCTCGTCTAACGCGTAGAACGGGGCCGGGTTGTGTCGCTGGATCGCAAAGATAAAGGCCAGCGCCGTCAGCGACTTCTCGCCGCCCGACATGGCATCCAGTCGTTGAATCGGCTTGTCGCCCGGCTGGGCCTTCATCGTCAGGCCGCCGTCGAACGGATCGTCCTCGTTCTCGAGGTGCAACGTCCCTGTCCCTTCCGAAAGCTTCTCGAAGATCTCCGTGAAGTGGGCGGCGATCGCGTCGTAGGCGTCCATGAACGTCTGTTTCTTCTGGGTCTCGTACTGCTCGATCCGATCGCGAATGCCCTCCGCTTCCTCGACTAACGTCGCCTTGCCGTCCTCGAGTTCGTCGAGATCCTCGCGAACCTCGTCGTACTCGTCGATCGCGAGCATGTTGACCGGCTCCATCGCCTCCATGTCCGCGGTCAGGAGCTCGATCATCTCGAGGACGGTGTCGTGGTCGGGCACGTCTTCGGGATCGTAGTTGCCGACCTCCGACTCGAGGGATTCGATCTCCCACTCGAGGTCGCTTGCACGCTCGCGGGCGTCCTCGAGTTTGCTCTCGACGGCGTTGACCCGGTCTTGTTGCTGGTCGCGGTTCGTCCGGGCCGTCGATACCTCCTCTTTGAGATCGCTGCGCTCGGCTTTCAGCTCCGTGAGTTCGTCCTCGAGTTCCGCGACGGCCTCGCGTTTCTCGTCGAGTTCGTCGCGTTTCGCGTCGATTTCGGCCTCGTACTCGTCGATCCGGTCTTCGTGCTCCGCTTTGCGATTCTGTGCGTCTTCGATGTCGTCGTGGAGGTCCTCGATGGCGTCCTCAGCGTACTCCTTCTCGAGGCTCAGTTCGTTGAGGTCGCTGTCGAGCTCCTGAATCCGGTCTTCGCGCTCGTCGATCTCGGCCTCGAGCGCCTCGATCTGGTCGGTCAACTCGGGAATCTTCGAATCGGCGAGCTCGGTCTCGAGCTCGTCGATCTCGGCCTCGAGATCCTCGACTGTTGTCGTCTTCACCTCGATCTCGTCGGCGATCTCGTTCATCCGCTCGTCGACGGATTCGCGCTCCTCGCGGAGTTCCTCGAGGTCGGCCTTCAGCCCCTCGATTTCTGTCTCGATACGCTCGCGTTTCTCGTCGAGCCCCTCGAGTTCGGCTTCGATCGAGCGGACCTCGTCTGCCGCGTCGCTCTTGCGATCGCGGGCGTCGTCGAGCCGCTCTTCGACGCCACGTAGTTCCTCGCGGAGGGAGTCGCGCTCGTCCTGTAGTTCCGTGATCTGTTTGGCGACGCGCTCGAGTTGGCCCTCGCCGCCACCGGTAAACGAGTACCGGGAGCCGCCGCCGGAGCCGCCGGTCATCGCGCCGCTTTTTTCGACCAGATCGCCGTCGAGCGTGACCATCCGGTAGTCGCCCATGTACGAGCGGGCGGTCTCGATATCCTCGACGACCAGCGTATCCCCGAGAACATAGGAGAAGACGCCCGCGTATTCGCTGTCGAAATCGACCAGGTTGTACGCGAAGTCGACGACGCCCGGATCGCTCGGTGCCGACGGAAGCCGGCGCTGACTCATATCCGTCAGCGGCAGGAACGTTGCCCGACCCGCGTTGCGTGACTTGAGGTGTTCGATACACTGCTGGCCGATGACGTCGTTGTCGACGACGACGTTCGCCAGCCGGCCGCCAGCAGCGGTTTCGCAGGCGGTCGCGTACTCGCTGGGAACGGTCCCCAGCTGGGCGACCGCGCCGTGGACGCCGTTGATCCCCGAATTGAGGATCGTCGTTACCGCGCGGCCAAAGGAGGAGTCGCCGCTCTGGCCGGCGTTGGCCTCGAGTTCGGCGTACTCCTGTTGTTTGGCCTGGATCTCGTCGTCGAGGTCATCGAGGTCGGACTGCAACCGGCGCTTCTCGGCTTTCAGGTCGTCGACGACCTCGGCGATGTTTTCCCGGTTGCGCTCGGCCTTTTCGAGTTCCCGTTCGAGGTCGCTTCGCTCGCTTTCGATCTCAGGGATCTCCTGGCGTTTCTCCTCGATCGTGTTCTCTTTCTCACTAATGGCGTTCGAGCGTCGCCGGGCCTCGTCGAGTAAGCGATCCTGTTCGCGCTGCAGGTCGTTTTTCTCGGTTTTGGCTGCCTCGAGGTCGTCTTTGCGCTCGGCGAGGTCGGCCTTGAGTTCGTCGAACTCGGTGTCGACGGCCTCGATCTCGGCCTCGAGTTCGTCGCGTTCGGCCTCTCGTTCTTGGATCTCGCTTTTGATCGAGGCTTTCTCGAGTTTCTGCTCGCGGATCTCCGTCTCGAGGTCGTCGATCGTCTCCTGTTTCCGGTCGATCTGGACGAACGCCTCGCGGCGTGTGGATTCGGCGTCCTCGATCTGTTCTTCGCTGGCTTCGATCTTGTCCTCGAACCGTGAGATCTCGCCTTTGAGCTCTTCGATTTCGCTTTTGATACGGAGCTGCTCGTCTTCGCCTTTGCGCTCGATTTCGGCATTGAGATCCTCGAGGTCCTCCTCCAGGCGAACGACTTTGCCTTCGCGTTCGTCGAGTTCGCACTGCAGATCGCGGAGGTCGTCCGCGAGGTCGTCGACCTCGGCTTCGACCGACGCGAGTTCGTCGCGTTTCTCCTCGAGTTCGCTGGCCTTCTTGTAGCCCTCGTACTCCTCTTTCTCGCGGCGGAGCCGGCGGTAGCGCATGGCCTCTCGGCGTTCGTCCGCGAGCTGGTCGAGGCGGTCGCGTTTCTCTTCGATGCGGAGTTCGGCCTCGTCGATCCGTTCCTGGACCGTCTCGAGTTCGCCGAAGGCGTCCTCTTTTTTGGCGTCGAACTCCGCGACGCCAGCGATCTCGTCGATGATCTCCCGGCGGGCGTGGGGCGTCATGTTGATGATCTCGGTGACGTCGCCTTGCATGACGACGTTGTACCCCTCCGGGGTGATGCCGGCTTGCGCCAGCAGGTCCTGAATGTCCGAGAGATTGACCGAGCGATCGTTGAGATAGTAGTAAGAGTAGTAGTTGTCCTCAGTCTCTTTGACGCGCCGACGGATGCGGATCTCATCGACATCGCCGACGTCCTCACTGCCCGCAGCGTTGACGACCTGCGAGCGCTCCAAGGTGCCGTCCGAGTTGTCGAGGACGACCTCGACGGTGGCCTCGCGGGGGCCACTGGACGTGTTCCCGTCATCGTGACCGGGGTTGTAAATCAGGTCGGTCAGCTTCTCGGCGCGGATCCCGCGGGTTCGGGCGAGTCCGAGCGCAAAGAGGACGGCGTCGATGATGTTCGACTTTCCGGAGCCGTTCGGGCCCGTTACCACCGTGAAATCCTCGTAAAACGGGATCTTGGTCTTCCTCCCAAAACTCTTGAAATCGTCGAGGATGATCGCCTTGATATACATTCTCCTTGCGCGGCCTCCGTGTCGTCGAGCGCCGTCGGTCGTGGGTACTCGTCACGGCTCCGTTCCCCGCCCCACGGCGTCGCCTGCAGTTATGCTACGATAATGTCGTCGCTACCTGAGTCTTCCGTTTCGTCACTGCTCGTGTCCGCCTCACCGTCGGCGTCGGCCGCCGCTTCGGCGACGTCGTCGGGTTCGGCTTCGGGGGTCTCGTCCCCATCGGTTGACTCCGCCCGTCGCTCGGGAACGCGCGTCGGCGTGTCGGCATCGAGTTCGGCCTCGAGAACACGGATCCGCTCTTTCGCCTCGATCAATTCCTCCGTCAGGCCCGTTACCGTCGACTCGAGTTCCGAAACCGTCGATTCGAGCTGCTCGACACGGTTGTTCGACATATCTGCTAGGGGGCCGTCCGGCCACATAAACGTACGTCAGACGAATATAAGCTATCTTATATACCGTACTGCGACGACATGACTGTTCCCCGAAACCGCAAGCGTGCAAGTGATCCGGGATGCTCGAGGGCATCACAACGAGCGCGGCGGCTTCGTCCCGTTACGTTTTACCCCCGTGGGGCCGAATCGATGTCCAATGACTGCCCAGACCGTCCAGCAGGGCGACCTCGTGACCGTCATCGGGCTCGAGGTCCACGTTCAGCTGGAGACCGACACGAAGATCTTCTGTGGGTGTTCGACCGACCAGACCGACGAGCCAAACGAGAACGTCTGTCCGGTCTGTCTCGGCCTGCCGGGGGCGCTACCGGTGTTAAACGAGGCCGCCGTCGAGGCCGCCGTCAAGATCGGGAAGGCGATCGACGCCGACATCCCCGAGGAGACCCGCTTCCACCGGAAGAACTACTATTACCCCGACCTGCCCAAGAACTTCCAGATCACCCAGTACGACGAGCCGATCTGTGCCGACGGCGAACTCGAGGTTGCCGTCGAAGGCCAGCGTCGCACGATCACGATCGAGCGCGCTCACCTAGAGGAGGACCCGGGTAGTCTCCAGCACGTCGGCGGCGGTGGCGGCATCGACTCGGCCGAGTACACCCTCGTCGACTACAACCGTGCGGGCACACCGCTGATGGAGATCGTCACCGCACCGGACTTCCGCAGTCCGAGCGAGGTCCGGGCCTTCCTCGCGGAACTCGAGGAAGTGCTCGAGTACCTGGGTGTCTTCGACGCCGAGCGCGACGGCAGCCTGCGGATCGACGCCAACCTCTCGATCATCCCCGAGGACGAAATCGACGGCGACGGCGTCGACGAGATCGGCGAGGAAGCGCTGGCGGCGGCCAACCGCACGGAGGTCAAGAACATCTCGAGTCACAAGGGCGCAGAGAAGGCCCTGGCCTACGAGGAGACCCGCCAGAAGAACGCCATCCAGCGCGGCCGCGCGGTCGAACAGGAGACCCGCCACTGGGACGAGAGTCGGGGTATCACGGTCTCGATGCGCTCGAAAGAAGAGGAGAAAGACTACCGCTACTTCGAGGAGGCCGACCTACCGCCGCTTCGCGTCTCCGGCTGGAAAGACGAGATCGCCATCCCGGAACTGCCCTCGGCCCGCCGCGAGCGGTTCCAGGCGGAGTACGGCCTGAACGAGGAGGCTGCCTCGAAGCTTACCTCCACCAAGCAAGTCGCCGACTTCTACGAGAACGTCGCCGGCGAGTTCGATCCCGATCTCGCCGCCACGTGGGTCGCGGACAACCTGCTTGGCGAACTCAACTACCGCGACATCGAGATCACCGAGATCGAGGGCCGGCTCGAGGAAGTCACCCGGCTGGTCGAACTCGTCGCCGAGGACGAGATCACGGCGAAAAACGCCCGTGAAACGGTGCTGCGCGCGATGCTTGATGACGGCCGCACGCCGGACGAGGTCGTCGCCGAGGAAGGCTTAGGCAAGACCGGCGAAGACGAGGTCCAGCAGGCTGTCGTCGAAGCGATCGACGAGAATCCCGGTGCCGTCGACGACTACGAGTCGGGCGACGACGGCGCGATCAACTTCCTCGTGGGTCAGGTCATGCAAAAGACCGGTGGTAGCGCCGACCCCGGCGACGTCAACCAGCTGCTGCGGGCCGAACTCGAGGGGTAGTCACTCGAATCCGTTCTGCAGCGCCTCGAGATCCTCCCTGGCGTGTCCACAGAGGACCCGCGCGTCGTGGCGGCGCTCGAGGTCCCTGACCGTTCGTAGGCTCTCGTGCCAGTCGCGTTTGCTCCAGAGTAGTCCGCCACCCATTGGGAGTCCCTGGTCGTAGTTCTCGCGGGTGTAGGCCTGATCGCCCGCAAGGATCACCGTGCCGGCGTCGTCGAGTTCGAGGTGCACGCCAAGCAAGCCGGGCGTGTGGCCGGGCAAGTGAACGAGCTCGAGACCGTCGACGAGCTGTCTGCGGTCGCGGTGGATGATCTCCCAGTGCAGGTCGCGGTCGAAGTCGCCGGCAAGATAGGCCACGTCGCCCGCATCGGTTTTGGCGCTGTAGTAGGCGTACTTGAGCTCTCGTTCGTGGACGACGATCGGCGTGTCGGTGCCCTCGAACGCGTAGAGGCCGCCGGCGTGGTCGAGGTGCAGATGGCTCTGGATCACCATGTCGATGTCGGCGATTGCGTAGCCAGCGTCGGCCAGATCGTCCTCGAGCGGCCGGAGGCCGGTGTGTTCGAAGGCCGTATAGAGGTCGGCAGGCCAGTGGCCGTCTGCGGCGTCGGGATGGGAACCGGTATCCCAGAGGATCGTCGCCTCGGGGTGGTCGATAACGACGTTGTAGACCGGCGCGTCCTCCATGACCGTCTCGGGATTCGGTTCGTCGGTCGTTCCGAGGACGGCCCCCTCGATGATGTTGTTGCGGTCGGCGGTGATCGTCCCGCGATCGATCGGTGTGAGTGTCGCGTCGACCATACTCTCAGCACGCGCGGCGCGCGCTTATGGGTGTGGAATCGCTACAATCTCGGCGCGGTTGGCTACTCGGAGCGATCCTGTCCTGTCTCTCGCTCCGATCTCGTTGTCACTGTCTGCTGTGATTCTTCCTGTCGTCAGGGCGTCGTGTCCACATGGTCAGAGCTTCGACGATCGTGCTCGTCGTCGGTGTCGGGTTGCTGTTCGTCCCGATTCCACCCGTGTCGACGGTCCTCGGTGCGGTCGTCATTCTCGTCGGGGCAGCGCTTAGAATCTTGACTGATCACTGACTTGTCCACGATCGCCGTTTGATTTCGGTTTGATCGGTTTGCACGCGTTGCATCGTTAGGTCCACGGTTTTATTGACTGTCGTTCAATCAGTACGTATGGCTTCATCCCCGCACGTTCTCGTTGCCGGCGGCGGTCTCGCCGGACTCGTCGCCGCCCGGCACCTCGCCGCCGGCGGCGTCGACGTCACCTTGCTCGAGCGCCACGACACGGTCGGTGGCCGCGTCCGAACCGTCGAGCGCGACGGTTACCGGTTTGATCGCGGCTTTCAGGTATTGTTTACGGCCTATCCCGCAGTCCAGCGGGAACTCGATCTCGAGGCGCTCGACCTACGACGGTTCGCGCCGGGTGCCACCATCGCGGGCCCCGACGGCCGAACGGTACTCGCGGACCCGCTTCGTGAACCCAGCACGATCCCAGCGACGCTATCAAATCCCGTCGTCTCCGTCGGTGACGCGCTCCGAATCGCTCGACTCTGGTGGAACCTCCGTCGAACCGATCCCGAGACGGTGCTCGAGGAGGGTATCGACGAGACGATCCGGGCATATCTCGATAAACGCGGGTTCTCAGACCGGTTCATCGACGAATTCGTCGCCCCGTTTTACGGTGGGATCACGCTCGATCGCTCGCTGTCGACCTCGAGCCGTGTCTTCGAGTACACGTTCCGAACCCTTGCGGCGGGCGAGATCGCCGTCCCCGCTGCGGGAATGGGGGCGATCACGGCCCAACTCGCAGACCGCGTCCGCCAGGTCGGCGGCACCATCGAAACCGGGGTCAGGGCCGAGTCGGTTACAGCGACCGGGGGCGACTCGAGCGGATCGGACGGTCCCGTCAGGGTCGAGACCGATACCGGGACCGTCGAAGCTGACGCGGTCGTCGTCGCGACCGACCCACCGACCGCCCGCGACCTGACCGGCGTCGACGCGATCCCCACGGAGGCACGCGGCTGTGTCACCCAGTATTACGCGCTGCCACCCGGCGTCGACCTCGAGACCGACCGGCGGCTGCTGTTGAACGCGACCGAAACGGGGCCGAACCACGTCGTCCCGCATAGCGCGGTCGCGCCGACGTACGCCCCTGACGGCACGACGCTCATCAGTGCGACGTATCTCGGCGGCGAGAGCTATAGACCCTCGAGGCGAAGCGGCGCGAGCCGCGGAGCGGCGGAACGCGACGGGGAACTATCCGAACTGACGCGACGAACGCTCGGGTCGTGGTATCCCGACCACCGGTTCGACGGGCTCGAAGCTATCCACACTGAACGGGTGCCGTTCGCCCAGTTCGTCCAGCCACCGGGCTTTCGCGAGCGGCTGCCCGACGTTCGCGATCCGGCGGGGCCGGTCTATCTGGCGGGTGACTACATGCAGTGGTCGTCGATTCAGGGCGCGATGGAGAGCGGCCGACAGGCTGCGAAGGCCGTCATCGACGATCTGTCGAGGTCTCGGGGCCGGTGACGGACCAGTCACGACGCAATCGTTAAGTCGATGGTCGCTGACGTTTCGGTCTGATTTCTCGAATGAAACTACTCGTACTCGGGGACCTCCACCTCGGCGAAGACGGGTACGCTGGTCGCCCGCACCCGTCGTGGGAGCGGTTCGACGCCGTCCTCACCGTCGGCGACGTCGCTCACTCTCGCGTGAGCGTCGCAAACGGGACGTTGCAGCAAGAGGAACTAGTCGGACTCGAGGAAGCGACGGCCTTCTTCGAGCACTTAGACGACCTCGGTGTCCCAGTTCTAACGGTCCCCGGAAACCACGATCATCATCGGCACGAGGAGTGTATTGACGGCGCGACAGGGGTACGGAACCTGCACCGAGCGGCGACCGACCTCGGAGCGTATCACGCGTTCGGCTTCGGGAGCGAGCTGCTCGACGACGGTCCGGAAGTCCGATACGATCCCGAAGCGATGACTGAGATCGACGACCCCGACGCATGGCTCGCGCGAACGCTCGACCGTGCTGCAGGCGACGACACGGAAGCTGCCGTCGCGTTGTGCGACCGACTCGAGGGGGTCGACCAGCAGTTTTCTACCTACAGTGACGGATACGAGACGCTGACGTCGCTCGCGACGGCTAGCGAAGACAGCCATGGGACGATCGGGATCACACACGTCCCACCGTTCAACACCACGCTCGATCGGGTCGCCGAGTCCGTCCCCCGTATCGGCGGTCGCCACTGGGGATCGATCGCACTCACGAACCTGCTGACCGATCACGACATTTCGTTCGTCGCGTGCGGACACATCCACGAGGCCGAGGGCGTCGAAACATCGCCGGCACGCCCTGTCTCAACGCTGGCTACCGGAGTGCCTACGACGTGACCCTCGAGAACGGCGACGTCTCGATCACCGACGCCGAACCACCGATCGAGTAAGCGCATCGGAACGCAGCCGACGATGCCGACTCAGGCGGCTTCACAGCAGTTTTCGGAGTTCTCCCAGCGGCGGAAACCACAGCGTCTCGCCGCTCGAGTCGTCCCGAACCGCGGGATAGAACTCGTCTGCGTTCCGGACGAGCGGCGTCTGAAAGTCGCGGCCAGCCATTCTATTGACGGTCGCGCCGGCAGCGAGCCGGGTAAACGCAGGAAGGACGAGCACGTCCGCACCCTCGTAGGCGTCGGGGCCGTAGAGAACACACGGCCGTTTGCAACCCTCGATCGACAGCGCGGGATGATCGTGGCCAACGATGTACCGGTCGGCTGTCGTCTTCGGTCGCTCATGGCCGTGACAGACCACCGTCTCGCCGTCGGCCAGTTCGTACTCGAGGGTAGTCTCGACGTCAAAGACCGTCTCGAGCATCGTGTCGTGGTTGCCCGGCGTGACGACCAACTCGGCTTCAGCCGCGTTGACGACATCGATCAGTCGATCGAGATCGCGCTCGACGCCGCGTGGAAGGCGCGAAAACGAGTGTAACAGGTCGCCAGCGATGACGACCGTGCTCGGCTCGGTCGCCGCGAGTACGCTCTCGAGTCGCTCGCGGACGTCGGTACCGTCGTCGATCGGAGCGTCGACGCTCGAAGCAGCCGCTTTCCCGAGGTGAACGTCCGCGATGACGAGCGTCTCGGCAGCGGGAACGAAGACAGCGCGGTCGTGGACGGCAAACGGAACGTCGATCGCGACGCCGGTGTCAGTCATCGCCCGTTTCGGAGCGGGCCGTGCGTGCCGCTGCATCGGTCTCGCCCTGAACGTCCGCGCCGAGGGCGTCCGCGAGGTCGTACTCCGTGCCGGTCAGGATGTAGAGGACTTCCTCGAGGGGCTCGAGCACTTCGGGGAGCAGGCGGACGACGAGGTACGTAATGCCAAGCAGGGCGACGATCGACAGCGACTGGGCGATGAAGTTGTGGGCGACGAGATAGGAGGTTCGGTCGGCGGGTGCGCCCATGAACTCCGTGACGAAGTAGACGAAGACGTCCTGCTGGAACCAGCCCCACGGCGAGGCCAGCCCGATGAAGACGTTCCGGACGAGATTCAGAAACCAGATGACGCCGATCGAGAGCACGAAGGGCGTAACTTTTCGCTTGAGCGGTGCGTCGACCGCTGCGATGAGACCGCCGAAGATGGCCATGCTGCCGATGCCGGTACAGGACATGATGATGTAGGTCGTCCGGCCGGTCACGGTCTCGTTGGGATCGAACCCGAACTTGCTCATATAGCCGTTGCTTCCTTCGACGATGCCGGGACTGTAGCCGAACAGCTCCATCCCGAAATGCGTCTGGGCGGCCGTCGTCTCGATCAGCCACGTACGAACGACGGGGATCGTCTCCGCAGGCAGATAGAAGAGACCCATGAACGCGACGGCGTTCGACAGCACGAGCAGTGACTCTCGTCCCTGCACGAGCAGATACCCGGCATAGACGGACAGCGGCAATGCAGCCAGTGTCAGCAGCGTTTGAATCGGGCTTTTGACCTCGAGATAGTAGTGTGGGACCATCGTCAGCCAGAAGAGGCCGAAGACGACCCAGGCACCTGCTGCGAGGTAGCGTGCAGGGTCGACGAAATCGCGCCATTCGAGGACCATCGCTGCGACGAACGCGCCGATCGCGGTCCAGGCGAGGACGTCTCCGAGCGGAATCGAACCGATAGTTACCGCTGTCGACGCGGGTAGGGTCGGCATGTTCATCTCACTCCGATGGTCTCTCCGGCTATCAACTTGACGCCTCGGTACGACCGAGCGACACAGCGGGCCGACCGCGTCCCTTTTTGCCGCGCACCGAAATATAGCGGTATGGTCGACGTCCTCGACAACAAGCGGGCCGCGACGCGGTTCCGGATTCTCGTCCAGATCGCCGAGCGCCAGCCCGCGGTCAGCCAGGGTGAGATCGCCGAGGAAGTCGGCGTGACGAGTCAGGCCGTCAGCGAATACATTCGCGAACTCGTCGAGGAAGGATTCGTCGAAAAGGAAGGCCGCTCTCGCTATCGCGTCACTCGCGAAGGCGTCGACTGGCTCTTCCGTGCGGCCGACGACGTTCGTCGGTTCGCCGATCACGTCACCGGCGACGTCCTCGGCGCGATGAGCGAGGATGCGTACATCGCCACCGACGACATCGAGGAGGGCGAAACGGTCTCGCTGACCGTTAAGGACGGCCTGCTTCATGCCACGCCGGGGAATGAGGGTCCCGCGACCGGGATCGCGACTAGCGACGCTGAAGCCGGGACCGATGTCGGTGTCACCAGTTTCGAGGGCGTCATGGAACTCGAGCCCGGCTCCGTCACCGTTCTCCAGGTGCCATCGATCCGTACCGGCGGCAGCCGTGCGATCGACGATGTGACGCTCACCGACGCGTGTGCCGACGCCGATCTCGTCGTCGCCACCGGTGTCGAGGCCGTCGTCGCCTGCCGGCAGGCCGGTACCGAGCCTGCGGTCACCTTCGCCGTCGGTGATGTCGCGGCTGACGCCGCAAGTCACGGCCTTGCGGTCACCGCCGTCGCCACGACCGACGCCGTTGGCCGCGTCACCGACGCACTGCGTGATGCCGACGTGTCCTACGAAGTCCTCGAGGGCTGATACGGACAGCTGTCAGTCATTTCTGGCGTCCCCGTACCCCGCCGCGGGTGTGCCGGGACACAGTGACGAATATAAGCGGCCCGGCCGACGTCCCGTCTCCCGGTTCTGATACGGGAAGACTGCGCGGCTCACTCAGCGACACAACTGGCTGCAGAAACGAAGCAAATCGAGTCGTTATCCGATGTAGCGCAGGTCGTCGTCGGTCGGCACGTCCATGCTCTGTTGTTGTTCCATCTCCTGGATCTTGCCGATGACGTCTTCCATCTCGTCGGCCCGCTCGTCGAGGGATTCATAATCGAGGTCGAAACCGAGGACATCCGCAAGCACCTCGAGCACCGATCGGGCGCTTTTGGGATCGACGAGATAGCCACTGGTCTCGCCCATCAGGCAAGCCGCATCGAAGCCGCGGCGCTCGCCGAGTCCCAGCAAGAGCCCGGAGACACCGACGATGCCGCCGGCGGGTTCGTCCTCGCGGAACTCGACGCCAGCATCCTCGAGGCCCTCGAGCAACGACTCGTCGCTGACGGCCCCGACGACGGCGTACTCGTCGATGAGTTCACCGGTCGGGACGCCACCGAGTGCATACACCTCGGTCGCGCCGAACTCCGCGGCGATGTCGAGGAAGGCGTCGGTCAGCGTGTAGTGACCGGCGTTGCTCTGGGCCTGATGGTCGCCGGTCAAAAGCAGGAGATCTCTGCCGTCGGGAACGTCGACGGCGTAGACCTCAGCACAGGTCAGTTCCGAGACACCGTTCTCGATGCTCACCTGCGGCGGGAACTCGCGGGAGTAGACCCGTCGGACGAGCGTGCTCTCGCCTTCGAGTTCCTCGAGCAGGTGTTCGACGGCGAGGGTGCCGACGTGTCCGACCCCCGGCAACCCCTCGACGAGGACGGGGTCGTCCAGTTCGACCTCGGCGACTGCGTCGATCTCGAGTTCGTCCATACCGTATCAGCGATGGCGACGTTTAAGAGCGCGTCGGTACTCGCCGTGGGGGTCGTTGGGGTCAAAGGGTGCCGGCGCGCTGTTTTCGGCGTCAGCACCGCACTCGGGACAGGTGTCAGAAAGGGTATATACCGGGCGGTCGTGGACCGCTCGCCACGCCGAACACACCCGGATATCCGATTTCATTACTCGTCGTCGGTCCGTCGCTCGCGGTGATACTCGCCGCTGCCGTCGTGGTCTTCGATCGCGGCGATCGCGCGATCAGCGCTGTCCTCGAGGTGAGATTCGGCGGTCTTGTAGTTCGGTGCCTGCACCTCGATGCGGTACTCAGGTGCGCCGACGTAGCTCACTTCGAGGTCGACTTCCTCGGGCACTTCGCCGTTGCCTTCGGCGGCCTCGAGGGCCTCGCGGATACCGTCGACACCGCTTGGCGAGGGGTTCTCTAAGTCGACGTAGCCAGTGACGTTGACGTAGGGTACCGAGACGTTCTCGCGGGCGGTCTCGACGAGCGAGTCGATCTCGTTGTCGTCGAGATCAGTGTCAGCGAGGGCTTCCTCACCGTGGATCGCGGCCTGCTTGAAGCCGTCGTAGAGGCTTCCGTGGGCCCCGATCAGTTCGTTGGCGATCGCGGTATAGGCCTCGTCGTCGATGTCGTCGCCGAAGGCCAGTTCCATCCAGTTGTCGGCCTTCTGCTCGTTTTTCCACTCCTGAATCTTGTCGGAGCGCTGGTGGTCGTTGACGTCTTTCAGCGAGAGGTCGATCTGCTGGGAGCTCTCGTCGACATCCAGGACCTTACAGACGACGATCTGGCCCTCGCGGACGTGGTCGCGGACGTTTTTGATCCAGCCGCTTGCGACTTCGGAGATGTGGATCAGTCCGCGCTTGTCCTCGTACTCCTCGAGATCGACGAAGACACCGAAGTCCTCGATTTCGTCGATCTTGCCGACGACGAGTTCGCCGGGGTCGGGCCAGCCGCTGTATTTCATCGTGACTCGACTGTGTCGATGATCTCGTGTTCGATCTCGGCTTTGCCGCCGGTCGGTCGCGCAAGCGTCGTGCCACAGACGGCACAGGCGACCTCCGTGGAGGCCTTGCCGAAGACGGTCTGTTCGTTCTCGCAGTCACCGCATCGGACGCTGTAGAAGTTTCCTGCCATTGAAATCACTCCTGGAACTCGAGTCGGCCAGCGCGCCATCCCTCGCGGAGGTGGGCCTTGCCACATTCGCTGCAGCGGTACTTGAGGTCGGTCTTCTTGGTCGGCTTCTCGCCACCGGGCACTTTCGAGAAGCGACCGGAGTTCCCGATCGACGCGCTGTTGCGCCGGGTACGGCGAGCGTCCCATTTCATACCCGAGGAGCGGCCGGTTCGGGACTTTTCGACTTCGTGTTCGTGGTGTTCGTTGCAGTGCGGGCAGTACGTATTGAATCGGCGTGGCATCTGCATGGTTATCTCACTTGCTGTGGCCTATGGCAGCGCTGTTTAAAAACCGTTTGATAGCCGCCGGACCACCGCCCACGGGCGACGGTGGGCTGCCGGCCACGCTCGCTGTTGACTTGCAAACGGGACTGCTCTCCGTCGTCCGGTTTGCGAGGCGACAGCAGCCTCCGAAGCGTTTAATCCGCTCTCCTGTGAAGCTGAAGGCATGAAGCAGCTCATCATCCACGGCGATCCCGGCATTCGAAATGGAGCCATCATTCGATACGGGGAGTCGGAAGTGGTCTGTTTTGGGATCAACAGAAACGGCGAGTACCACGGTCCTGACCGGGTCCAGCTCTGGTGTACCGTCGGCGAGGAAGACGAGTACGAGGATTACGAGAAGCGAAACTACGTGCCACACTTCCTCGAGGTCGACCATGTCGAGGCCGAGGATGTCGAAGTTATCCGGCCGAAAGCCGATCTCGCGATCTGATCGCTATCGGTACAACTCCCGTCCCGAGTCCTGTCCAACCAGTCCGTTCATGACCGGCTTCCATTGGCAACTCAGACAGCGTGCTCGAGTTCACAGATCTATCTCTTAGTTGCTATTTTTACATGGCGACCGGAAGATGGAAATCCAAGCCGTCGACAGTGACCGGTACGCTCGAGGCCGAATACGACGATGAGTAATTCCCTGTCAGAGGTCGTCCGGATGCGGGTTCGTGCGCTGTGTTCGACGACGCGATTCGGGCAGTTCGTCGGCGTCGGTGCCGTCGGAGCGGCCGTCGACAATGTGGTTCTCGTGTTGGTAGTCGAGGCGACAGTTCTCGGTCCGGTCATCGCGAAAGTGCTCTCTTGGGAGCTCGGCATCGCGGTAATCTTTGCGATCAACGAACGATGGACGTTCGCTGACTACGGAAAGAGTGGACTTCGACCCCTGGGGAAGCGATTCCTGCGTTCAAACGTGGTCCGACTCGGTGGGTTTCTCGTGACGCTGGCGGTACTAGCTGTTCTGGTTCGTCGGTTTGCGGTCTGGTATGTGCTGGCGAACGTCGTCGGGATCGGCGTTGGCTTCTTCGTTAATTACACCTGTGAGAGCCTCTATACGTGGCAGGTCCATCAGAAGTGAACTACCCCGCCCTACTCGCTCTCTCCGATCGCTTCTTGGGGGCGGGGGCTTGGCACCCTCAACGCCACCGCTAACGGGAGAAACCCGCATACGGCATCCGAATCACAACCCTTAACTAGGCGACTCGGGTATGAACAGGTAGCGGGATGGGATAGCCAGGAGATTCCGGCGGGCTCATAACCCGCAGATCGGTAGTTCAAATCTACCTCCCGCTACTTTTGACGAATTCACCGACGAACGACGAGTGGAGCGAGGAGTGAGTCCGGAATTCGTCGAAAGACGATGAGTAGATTTGAACTAGACGACGAGGGAGCGAAGCGACCGAAGTCGGCGTGGTTCAAATCTCCCTCCCGCGACGTTTTAGCGTGACCAAACCCGTGAGTCTCATCTCGAGCACGGTCGGATCTCGAATCGGACAGCACAGAACGAGGAGTGACTCACAATTCAACGCCGTCTCGCGCTTTCTGACCGTGAACACGCCGCTGACAACCGTTCAGCGCCGCGCTTGAGCACCCCCTCTCGAGCCGCTGGCCACGAATCCACCGTCGGAAATCCAGCAGGTCAGTCGACGATTTCGATAGTGGTGTGATCGATGAGCCCGCGAGCAGCAGCGTCCGAGCGAGTGAGAGACACTGCAAGCGTGTACGTACCGGGATCGACCGGCTGCCATTCGTCTTCGCTGACTTGCATTCGCTGGTGCCACTGCCGCTGGAAGCGTTTGCGTTCACGCCGCGTGAACGAAAACGCGGCGGGCCGGTCGGGCACCGCTCGAGGCACCTGTGACGCCGCTCGGAGCCCGTCGACGGTCCAGTACCAGTAGTTCGGCGAGTCCGTCCGAATCCGGATCGGGATCGGGAGCCGGTTGCGAAACGTGATCGTGATCTCGACCGGCTCGCCGGGGTCGTACCGCCGTTTGTCCGTCGACACGCCGACGTCGATCGCCCGATAGCGCAGCGCCCGCGGTGTCACCGCGTGGCTGAGCGCCGCCCAGTCGATCGTCCGCGTGCGCTCGTCGGTCGCGCGCTCGTGTAGGCGGGCGTCTCGAGTCATTTGTCGGTCGATCGCGTCCCAGATTGGGTGGCGTCGGTATCACCTGTAAACCGGTCGTCGAACCGATGGCAGGCGATCGGATGGGTTTCCGACCCCGACGTTAGCACCGGGTCGGTCGTTTCACAGGGCGTCTCGAACGCCGACGCGAGCCGGGTCCGCGCGGCCTCGAGATTCCCGTTTATGGCAGCCTCGAGCGCATCCGTGAGCGCGTCGTCGGCGTCCGGATCGGAGAGCTGTCGGGGGATGTCGTAGGCATCTCGGAGCGCAGCCGGACCGGCTGTGTGGTCGTCAACTCGCGGGAGCAGCGCCGCGAGTCCGGCGTCGGCGTCAGCGTCGCTCAGTCTGGTTCGCAGCGCCATCACGGCGCGGAACTCATCGTCGCCGAGATCGGATGCCGCGGGTGGGAGTACCCGCGGACAGCGCGTGTGGAACGGACAGCCCGGCGGGATGTCGGTCGGCGAAGGGGTGGCTCCCTCGAGGACGATCCGGTCGCCGTCCCAGCGGGGGTCGGGTTCGGGAATCGCAGACAGCAGTGCCTCGGTATAGGGATGGGATGGCTCGGCGAAGACCTCGGCGGTCGATCCCGTTTCGACGAACTGACCCAGATACATCACGGCCACCCGGTCAGCGAGGTGCTCGACGACCGAGAGATCGTGAGTGATCAGCAGATAGGAGAGTCCAACCTGGTCTTGTAAGTCGGCCAGCAGGTTGAGAATCCCAGCCTGAACTGAAACGTCGAGCGCGGACACCGGCTCGTCGCAGACGAGCACCTCGGGCTCGACGGCGAGCGCGCGGGCGATGCCGATCCGCTGGCGCTGCCCACCGGAGAACTCGTGGGGATATCGAGTCGCATGATCGGCCCGTAATCCGACCGTCTCGAGCAACTCTCGAACCCGTTCGTCGCGGCGCGCCGGCGGGACGACGTCGTGAACCGCGAGCGCTTCGCCGACGATCTCGGCGACGGTCAACTGCGGATTCAGACTCGAGAGGGGGTCCTGAAAGACGTACTGGATCTCGCTTCGCAGCTCCCGCAGCTCGGCTCGAGAGCACGCGGTGAGGTCGGTCCCGCGGTAGGTGACCGAGCCAGCGGCCGGCTCGAGCAGTCCAACGAGCGTGCGGCCGAGCGTGGTCTTGCCACAGCCGCTCTCGCCGACGAGGCCGACGGTCTCACCGGCGTAAAGCTCGAGGTCGACGCCGTCGACCGCCCGAACCGTCTCGCCGCGGCCGAGCAGTCGATCGAGGATGCCGTCGGCGGTTGTGTAGTGTGTCGCAAGCCCTTCGGCGCGTAACAGCGGCTCGTCATCGCTGCCGGTCATCGCGGCTCACCTTGCTGTTTCCGTTCACGGCAGTTACTGTCCGCGTCGTCTCGTATCTGCACCTCGTAGTCCAGCCCGGCCTCGAGGTCGCCAGTGTACTCGAGGCAGGCGGCGACGTGGGTCTCGGGATCGCCGTCGACTGGCCGACCTGACACTGGATCGACAAGCGACGGGCGACGGCTGGCACAGCAGTCCTCCGCGTACGGACAGCGCGGGTGGAACCGACAGCCCGTCGGCGGATCCACGAGATCGGGGGCCGGCCTCGGAATCGTCGGCAGACGCTCGCGGTCGTCATCGAGCCGTGGCGTCGCGGCTAACAGCCCGACGGTGTAGGGGTGTTTGGGGTCGTAGTACAGTTCGTCGACTGGCGCGCGCTCGACGATCTCGCCAGCGTACTGGACCAGCACCCGATCGCACAGCTCCGCGACGACGCCGAGGTCGTGAGTGACCAGCTGGATCGCCGTCTCCGACTTGGCTGCGAGCTCCGCGAGCAACTCGAGGATGCCGGCCTGGACCGTCACGTCGAGGCCGGTCGTCGGCTCGTCGCAGATGAGCACGGCGGGATCACAGGACAGCGCCATTGCGATGACGGCCCGCTGTTGCATCCCGCCGGAGAACTCGTGGGGGTAGTCGGCGTATCGGGCAGCCGGGTTCGGAATTCCGACCCGATCGAGGAGGGCGATCGTCCGGTTGCGGGCCTCGCCGTCGCTGGCGTCCTCGTGGACACGGATCGTCTCGGCGATCTGTTCGCCGACGGTGTAGACGGGGTTGAGTGCCGCGCCGGCGTCCTGAAAGACCATCGCGATCTCGTTGCCACGGATCGCCTGGAGGTCGTCGGCCGACAACTCGCGAATGTCGCGGCCGCGAAAGCGGATCTCGCCGCCGACGATCTCGCCGGTTCCGTCGAGCAGGCGGAGCACCGCGCGGCTGGCGGCGCTTTTCCCGGCCCCGCTCTCGCCGACCAGCCCGACCGTCTCGCCGGCGCGGATCTCGTAGCTGAGACCGTCGACTGCCCGGACCACGCCGTCGTCGGTGTAGTACTGGACGACCAGATCTTCGACCTCGAGTAGCGCCATCAGCGCATCCGCCTCCGGTCGTCGTCGACGTCCCGGTTGGGCTCGAGTGCGTCGTTGATGCCGTCGCCGACGAGGTTGATCGCCAGCACGAACAGGAAGATCGCGAGCCCGGGGAAGACGGTCACGTGCCAGTCGCCCCGGAGCAGCGAACTGCGGCCCTGTGCAAGCATCGCGCCCCACTCGGCGCTGCCGGGCTCGAGACCGAGGCCGAGAAAGCCAAGCGCCGCCGCAGTGAGAACGACCGTCCCGATATTGAGCGTCGCCTGGACGACGACGGGTGCGATGGCGTTTGGCACGACGTGCCGTCGGATGATCGTCCGATCGGGAACGCCGAGCGCCCGCGCGGCCGTGACGTACTCGCGTTCGCGCACCGAGAGGACTTCGCCGCGTATCAGCCTGGCGTAGCCAACCCAGCCGGTGACGGCGAGTGCGACCACCACCGTCCAGTAGCCGCTCCCGAGGATCGGCACCGGCTCGAGGATCGGAACGATGGCGATCGCCAACACCAGAAACGGGAACGCATAGAGCACGTCGACGACCCGCATGATCGCCTCGTCGATCCAGCCGCCAAAATAGCCGGCGATCGCGCCCAGTGGGACACCGACACAGAGCGCCAGCCCGACGGCGACGAGGCCGATGCTCAGCGTGTACCGGCCGCCGACGAGCACCCGTGAGAACTGGTCGCGGCCCGCCCAGTCGGTTCCGAACGGATGTGCCGGCGAGGGCGAGGCGTTCGGCGGCCCGACGAACATCGCAGCTGGATCGGAGGGAGCCAGCGAGAACGGCTGCAGCGTGACCGTCACCTCAGCCGTCGCCACCGTGATCGGCCGGGCGAAGACTGCGAGCACCGTCATGACGATGAGGACTGCCAGCCCGGCCATCGCCGACCGGTTTCGGCGGAACCGCCGCCACGCGTTCTCGAGACGACGCCCCGGCTGAGCGAGCGCCGACGTCGACGCTGTCGTCGACTCGATGCCTGTGGCTGCCCTCGAGGCGATGCTTTGGTCAGCCGCCGCGCCATCAGCGTCGGCGGCGTCGCTACTCGCATCGCTGTCCCGCTTCTGTTCGGTGGCCTCGTCGAAGCCGACGATGCGAATGCGGCCGCGGTCGGTGGTGGGCTGTCGGTCGCTCATCTGTTAGTATCGAATGCGTGGATCGAGGATCGCGTAGACGATGTCGACGAGCAGATTTGCAAGGACGATCGCGATGCCAATGACGAGGACGATCGCCTGAATAACGGGGTAATCCCGCTGAAGAACCGACTGTACGAGCAGCCGGCCCATACCCGGCCAGGAGAAGATCCCCTCGACGACGACGGCCCCGTCGACCAGGAACGCGAGCTGGAGGCCAGCGACGGTGACGACCGGCAGTACGGCGTTTCGCAAGACGTGTTTCAGGATCACCGTCCGTTCCGGGAGCCCCTTCGCGCGCGCGGCTGTGACATACGTTGCGTCGAGTTCCCGTCGCATCGACGACCGGAGCAGGCGCATGACGAGCGCGGCCGAAGCCGTTCCCAGCGTGATCGTCGGTAACACGAGAAATTTCGCGGTCGCGAGGCTCACGAGCGGTGCGTCCGGTGGGAGAACCCGAAACCAGCCGAGCCGGACGCTGAAGACGAACAACAGGATGAGGCCGAGCCAGAAGTTCGGCGTCGCGATCCCGGCAAGCGCCGCGAGCCGCCCAACCTCGTCGGCTGGCTCGCCCGCTCTGACGGCGGCGACGATCCCCGCGGGAATCCCGATCGCAAGCGCGAGCAGCCACGCCGCCCCACCGAGTGCGAGCGTCGCCGGAAGCCGGCGGCCGATCGTCGCCGACACGTCGCGGCCGGTGACCGGCGACTCGCCGAACTCGAGGGTGATCGCATCACGCAGCCACAACAGGTACTGGTCCCATACCGGCTGGTCGAGGTGATATTCGGCCCGGGTCGCCGCCTCGGTCGCGGGGCTGACGGCTCGAAAGCCGACGATTGCGTCGACCGCATCACCCGGCAGCAGGTGGACGAACGAGAACGTCAGTGCAGTGACGCCGAACAGGACCGGCACCGTGACCGCCAGCCGTCGACCCACGTATCGACCGAGAGACATCGATGTCAGTTCGGGCGGACGTACTCGTTTGCGATCGATTCCTGAAACGATTCGCCCGCGTAGTCCTCGAGCAGCGGTGAGATCGGAGTATACGCCAGCTGTCCGATCCCGTGATAGACGGTCTCGAGGGTGCGCTCGCGCGGGACCAACATGTTACAGCCGCGGCGAACCGACGGCTCGGAAAACGGGGGCAGATAGCAGGGGTAAAAAATCATATCGAAGCCGCCACTGACACGCCGGCCGACGCCATAGTCGTCGTTTTCCTCGAAATCGCTGAGACTCGCCGACGGCAGGTTGTAACTGAAGTGGAGATCACCGCGCTCGAGGGCTGCCTGCCGGGACGATTGTTCGGTGATAATCTCGAGCGTGACGGTTTCGATCGGTGGGGTCGCGGGGACCGTCTCGTCGCCCGCAAACCAGTGGTCGTCGAACCGGCGCAGTCGCCAGTGGCTTCCGGACTCGTGTTCGACGAACCGATATGGGCCGGTCCCGATCGGTTTCGTCTGGAGGTCGTGGTCGTGGTCGTCTTCGCCTTCGCCGTCGATCGCGGCCAGCGGGACGATCGAGACGTTGAACAGTGCCGTCTCGAACGGGCCGTACTCCCGCCAGCAATTGATCTCGATCGTGTGCTCGTCGATGATCGTGCTGCTTTCGTACCAGTCGTAGACGTCGCTCTCCCGTGTGGTTCCCTCATAGCGCTCGAACGAGTGCTTGACGTGGTCGGCAGCGAGTTCCTCGCCGTTGTGAAACTGGACACCCTCGCGGAGAGAGAACCGATACGTCGTCGCGTTGCGTTGCTCCCAGTCGGTCGCGAGCATCGGCTGGACCTCGCCGTCGAAGTCGACGCCGACGAGTTGCTCGTAGACGAGCGCCGTCGCCTGACTCGAGACGACCCCGTTTATTTCGACGGGATCGTAGTTCGTGACGTCGCTGCCGAGGTCGCCGATGAACTCGGTTTCGTCCTCGAGGTCGGTGTAGACACCGGCCCAGGGGGCGTACACCGCGTAGTATGAGCCCGGCTGCAGCGGGTACGTCTGCCAGTCGTTGACGACATCGCCATCCCAGACGTGCGTGGCCTCGCGAAACCGGACGAACGATGCCGGCGAGTCCGCGACCAGTTCTTTTTGCAGGGTCCGATATATCTCGACACGTTCGTCGGGGTCGGTCTCGGTGAGCCCAGCGTCGATGCACTCGTCGACGGTTTCGTTTTCGTAGTGGCCGACGTTGAGCCCGTTTGGCGTCCGGTTCTCCGAGTGAAAGAGCATGGTGACGTAGTTGCTGGGATCCCAGCCGCCGGTCAAACTCGAAACGAAGATGGCGTTTTCTTCCGTATCTGCCGCAGAAAGCATCGCCTCGACGTGCGAGCCGAAATCCCGCGATTCGATTTCGACATCGAACAAGCCGGTTCCGTCGAGTTCGCTCTGGAAGAGCTGTGCGAACCGGTTTCGCTCTTCGTCCTGCGTGATGGCGATCGTCGTTTCGAACGGCGGCTCGATGTCCGCTGCCGCGAACCCCTCCTCGATCAGTTCCGCGGCCGGACCGTCGGTCGTGGCGCTGTCGAAGCTGAGACAGCCCGCCAGTCCTGCACCCCCAAGGGCCCCCGCACGCGTCAGAAATGAACGCCGTCGCAGCCGAGTGCGTTCACCTGACCCGACACTATTCCCAGCCATACGCGTGAGATTCCGATTCTGCGACCATATTCCTTGTGTTGGGCCGAGATGGACCGATTCGACCGCCGACGGCGAGTCCTGTCGCTACTCGTCGTCCGAACTCCACAGCCACCGGTGACAATCCAGCCGCTCGTCTGCGGTCGATTCAGCGGCGGGTGCTGGAACAGGCGTCGACGCTCGCTTACGAATCGCCTTCCTCGTCGACGATGACGACCTCGCCATCGACGACGTCGACGTTGATCAGCGTCTTGACGTCGTAGCCGGCGTCGTCGACCTTGTTTTCGCCGCCGACCTTCTTGATGACGGCGACCGTGTCGATGACCTCCGCACCGATATCGTCTAGTGCAGTGAGCACCGCCGCGAGCGTCCCGCCCGTCGAGAGCACGTCGTCGATGACGAGCACGCGCTCGCCCTCGCGGACGTCGTTGATGTACATCTCGTTTTCCGAGTAGCCGGTCTGTTGAGAGATCGCGACCTCGTCTTCGAGCCCGTACTTGCGCTTTCGGATCACGGTCAACGGGATGTCGGTCATCAGGGAGACTGCCGTCGAGATGTGAATGCCCATTGCCGCGGGCGTGACGATCCGATCGACGTCCTCGAGTTCGGCCTTGCGGATGATTCGGATGACGATCTCGCGCAACAGACCCGGCTCGAGTTTGGGGAGGCCGTCGCTGATCGGGTGCACGAAGTAATGATAGCCGTTCTTCTCGATGATCGGCGCGTCGAGGAGGGACTGCTTGAGTTTATCCATGTCGTCGGTCGGACGGTCGGAGAGTAAAAGTTGACGATCCGGCCGAGTGAGCCGCCAAGCGGCGGGATGTGTTTGCTGCCCACACGATCACGAGTTCGGGCTGGTCGAGGTGTTCATCGCCAGTCGTCACTCGCTGTAGCTGAGTTCCGGCGGCTGGTCGCCGTGTCCGAGACGCATGTTTCGCTCGTAGTAGATGTGTGCAGCCGCTGTGAGCGTGAACATGCCTGCGATGACGGACAGCCAGGTCAGATCCGAGAACTGGCTCAGCGGATAGATCTCCAGCCAGAGCGACGCAGCCAGTGCACAACTGATCGCTCCCATGGAGAGATACAGCTCCCGCCATGCGAACTCTCGGCCGGGGACGATTTCGAGATAGACGCTGATGTCTCGGGTTCGGTCGGTCGACTCGATGAGGCCCCGATCGGAGTCAAAGCGGAGAATGCCGGTCGAGTCCATCTTCGGGAGATGGGTCTGCTGGAGCGTCGTATAGACCCGCTTTCGCTGCTCGGGTGTGACTCCCTCGAGTGTCGTGTCGTACTCCCAGGCGGCGACTTGCTGGGCGAGGTCGCCGAGTTCGACCGGCCGGTCGTCCTGTTTGAGATACTGTACGACGTAGCGCCGTCGCTGGTTCCGCAGGACTTCGAAGATCTCGCCTTTCGAGAGCGGTTCGTCGGTCACCTCGTGCTCGTCACTGTCGGCCGTCGAAGCGTCTTCAGTCCGTAGCTGTTGTGCCACCTCAGTCACCTCCCAGTGCCGGACCGACCCGACCTTGCACTCCCCTTTGATCAGCTCGAATACTCATTAGTTCGAACGAATGAATTCCATCCATATAATTGTCTTGACGGGCTTGTCGAGAGCGGTGGTGTCACGAGGTTACGGCCCAGCCACACGGCGAGTTACATCTGTTGACCTATAGACACAACACTTCCTTCCGACCTTAGCTGTCCGTCGACCCGATGCCGAGCATCGCCGCGATCGAGTCGGCGATTTCGCCACCTAATCCAGCTTTCGTCCCCTCGTAGCGAGCAGCATCGTCCGCGTGGACCAACAGGGCACACGTCGTCTCCGATCCCATCACGCTCGCGTCGTTGGCGATGACAAAGGCGAGGCCGGCCCGCTCCAAGGTCCGTCTGGCCTGTTCGATCATCGCCCCCTCGTCGCCGGAGGTCTCGGTTTTGAAGCCGACGATCGGCAACTCGGGGTACTCGGCGCGAATCTCGTCGATGAGCTTCGGCGTCGGCTCGAGCGCGAGCGTCAGCTCCTGGCCCGAACGCAACTTCTCGTCGCTCGCCTCGACGGTGTAGTCGCTGATCGCGGCCACGGAGACGAGCGTGTCGGCATCCGCACAGGCCTCGCGGGTGGCCGCGAGCATCTCCGCAGCGCTCTCGACCGGCCGAACTGTGGCGTAGGGCACGTCGGGGCCGTCGTGGACGAGTGTCACGTCCGCGCCGCGGACGTAGCAGGCCTGTGCGACGGCGCGGCCCATCTTCCCCGACGAGCGGTTCGTGATGACGCGGACGGGATCGATCGCCTCGCTTGTCGCCCCGCTGGTCACGACGACGTGCTGGCCTGCAAGCGGCCGGTCGCCGGCCGCGCGAGCCACGTCGGAGACGATCGCCTCCTCGCTGGCGATCTTGGCCTTGCCTTCTTCGATGCGCGGGTCGACGAAGTCGACGCCCCACTCGGCGACGGTGTCGATGGCCTCGAGCACGCCGGGATGGTCGTACATCGGTTCGTGCATCGCGGGGGCGATCACGACCGGCGTGTCGGCACCGAGTGCGGTCGTCGCACACGTCGTCACGGGCGTATCGTCGACAGCGCCGGCGATCTTGCCGACAGTGTTGGCCGTCGCCGGTGCGATGAGCAAGACGTCGGCCCAGCCGTCGTACCCACAGAGGTCGACGTGCTCGACGCTGCCCGTGATCTCCGTGACCACGTCGTTGTCGGTGGCGAACTCGACCGCCCAGGGGTGGATGATCCCCTGTGCACTGCCGGTCATCACCCCGCGAACTGTGGCACCCTGGCGTCGCAACTCGTGGGCCAGTTCGACCGTCTTGACGGCCGCGATCGACCCTGTCACCCCGAGCGCGACGTTGACTCCCTCGAGCATTCGTCTGCTAGTCACTCTCGGGGTGTGTTAAGCGTAGCGAGGCGTCGCCGACTGCACGCCGGCACCCGTTCTACTCTTCGGCCACGAGATCGACCCGCTCGGCGAGCCACTCGAGGGCTGCGTCGACGGTTGCGGGATCGGTGCCAGTCACCTTCAGGCGATTTTGTCGCTCCGTGGCCGGATAGCTGCCGATCGTCACGTCGAAGTGCTCGCGAACGCCGTCGATGGCCTCGGCCATCGTCCCCTCCGGCTGGGGCGTGTATGCGACCCGTGAGATCGTCTCGCCATCGAACTCCGCGGCGACCTGCTCGAACAACGCCTGCATCTCCGCGGGCACGCCCGGGAACGCGTAGACGTTCTCGAGTACACAACCCGGACAGAGCCCTTCGGGATTGCAGAGGGGGCGGCTCCCAGCGGGCAGCGCTGCCCAGGCGTCGACGTCGAACTCGAGGTCGGCGGCCGTGACCGTCTCGGGGTCGCGATCCCGGTAGTTTGCGACGGTCTCGACGACGTCCTGCCGGACGGTCTCGTCGACGACCAACTCGCAGTCGAACGCGTCCGCGAGCGCGTCGGCAGTGACGTCGTCGTGGGTGCCGCCGAGGCCACCGGTCACGATCACGGCGTCGACGTCGGCCGTCCACTCGTCGATCGTCGCCGCGATGCGGTCGCGATCGTCCGGGATCGTCAGGATTCGGTCGACGGTCGCGCCGCTGTCGGTCAGCCGGGCCGCGAGCCACTGTGCGTTCGTGTTCGCGATGTCCCCGGCGAGTACTTCGTCGCCGATGGTGAGGATGGCGACCTCCATCGATCGAATCGACGCGCGCGTCGGGCAAAAGAATACGGTCGCGTCGCTTGGTCGACTTAGTCCTGCTCGACGCTCGGGTGCATCGTCGGCACCTCATCAAGCGGTTCCGCGAAGGCCTCGAGCAGACGCCCTCGCGCCCGTTCGTCACGCGCGCGGCGCTCTTGGTCGTCGATCTCCTCACAGCCCGGCGGCACCTCGCGGCCCCGGCCCGTGAAGTAACCCTCGGGGGCGACCCAGTCGTGATAGAAGTTCGTGTCCGAGTCGTGGATCACGGCGAGGCCGACTTTCGCGCCGTGGCCGGCCGCCACGATCGCCTGATGGGGCTCGTCTGCGAGGCGGCCCGCGGCGTAGACGCCGTCGACGGCCGTCCGACCGGCGTCGTCGGTGTCGACGAAGTGTTTGCTCCCGCGCTGGATGCGGCCGACGTCTAACGGGACGAGGTACTCGCTGTCAGACCACGAAGCCGCGATCATGCGACGTGTTTCGATCGGGTCGCCACCTTCCGTCTCGAGGACGAAGCCGGCCTCGAGATCGTCCTCATCGATCGGCTCGGCACGCGTCACACGCCCGAGTTCGAATTCTGCACCTGCGTTTCGGGCCTGCTCGCGGGTGAGTTGTAGATACCGGCGGGCGTCGACGCCGTCCGGGAAGCCGGGGTAGTTCTCGAGGCTGGCGTTGCGTGCGAGGATCGATTCGCCCCCGTCGTCACCGGATTGCGTCCGGCTGCTCGAGGGACTTGGTCCCTCGCTGATGACGAGGGTGTCGAGTCCTGCGCGGGCGGTAAAGATCGACGCGGCGAGACCAGCAGTGCCGCCGCCGACGATACAGACGTCTCGCATGGCCATCGGTTGGTCACGACACGTATAGAAGGGTTTTCATCGAGATCCTCCGGTACAGCGGCGTCTCGAGGTCGATGGGCGTCGCATCGGACCCACCGCCGTAACGAGACACTGCGTGTCGGACCGGCCACTGTTTCGCGCCGAATGCGATGCATAACTTTGGGTAGTGGTATCGAGCCGCAGGCCATGCTCGGCGTCGCTGCGTTCGTCTTCGTCCTCGCGATCGGACCGTTCTTCGGGCTTCGAGCGTACGCTCGGCGCGTCGAAGCGATGAACTCCCCGATCGAAGACCGCCTGCACCGTCTCAATCGCGTCCAGCAGGCAGCCGGGTTCGGACTGCCGGCCCTCGCACTGCTTGGCGTGTATGCGTTCGGGCTGCTGGATCGAGCGACAGCCCCCGTCGAGACGGCAGGCCCGGACCTGTTCGGCGTCGCCGTCCTCGAGTTCGCAGTCCGCGTCCTGCTTACGTTTGCCATCGTCGCTGTCCCGCTGGTCTCGATGGCACTCGGCACGTATCCCACGGTCCGCGCGCTCCGAGAGACGGGCGCATCGGCGTGGCGACGCGTCAGGCGGGTACTCACTGTGTTGACGATCGCTATTGCCATTGCAGTGGTCGGGATCGGTGCGTTCCTCGCACTTGGCTCGGCCGTCAGCGTGTCGCGGCTCGGCCTGGTCGTCACGCTCTGCATACTCGTCGTCGCCGGCTTCGGTCTCTCGCCGTATCTGCTCGTCCTCACCCGGGATCACGTCCCACTCGAGGGCCAGCGCCGCGAGCGGATCGAGCGCCTCTGTGCAAAAGCGGGCTACAGCCCCCAGGGGATCTCCCTGCTCGAGGGTGAGTCGACCAAGACAGCGAACGCGCTCGTCGCGGGTTCGCTTCCCGGACGGCGATACGTCTTCCTGACCGATCACCTGCTCGCGGCGTGTGACGACGATGAGCTGCAGGCGATCCTCGCCCACGAATTCGGCCACGTCGCGGGCCGTCACCTGTGGCAACGCGGGGCGCTTACCGGTGCCGTCGTCGGCGTCTGGGCGCTCATTGCTCCGCAGTTCGGGAGCGGCTGGTTCGAGTCGACGTTCAGCGTTGTCGGCTTGCTTATGGGACTGTACGTCCTGTATCGCGTCGTCTTGCTTGGCGCACTCGCGCGCTGGCAGGAGTTTCAGGCGGACGCCTACGCAGCTCGAACGGTCGGTCGCGAGGCGACGATTGCCGCCCTCGAGACGCTGGCCGACGCAAACGACGTTCGACTCGAGGCGGGATTCCTCTACAGTCTCGCGACCCATCATCCGCCGATCGCAGACCGCATCGCTGCGCTCCGCAACGGCGTCGATGGAGAACGGTCGCGAACGCCCTCGAGCGACTGAACCTGCCCTGGCCCTGCAGTCTGTGCCGCCTCCGGCCAGTTCTACAGGCTGAGTAGGGCGAGTGCCTCGGGGCTTGTCCCCGAGGTACTTCACAGCAATCCTTACGTTTGAACGGCACCATATGAGCGATGTGGACAGGATTCTCCTCAGTACGCTCGCCCACCGGTCACCCGAGGAGGTGTTTCCGCACGTGCGCTCGTTCGCCGACTATCCGCGATATACGGACCATCTGAAGGAGGTCCGGATCAACGGCGACGGCGACGTCGGCTCGGTCTACGACCTCACGCTGACGTGGTGGAAGCTCAGCTACACCGCCCGCTCGAAGGTGATCGACATTACGCCGCCACACTCGCTCGAGTGGCGGCTGGTCAACGACATCGACGCCCGTGGCGAGTGGCGCGTCGAACCGGAACCGGAGTCGGCACCAGCGGACGCTCCGACGGCGAGTCGGATCTACTTCGATGCCATCTATAACCCCTATTCGGCGAACACGAACGCGATCGCGCTGCCGCGGTTCGTCTCGTTAGACTGGGTCATCGACAAGGTCGAGCCCAAACTGCTCGCGGAGGCGGAAACCGTCGTCGAGCGACTGGTCGCCGATATCGAGGGCCAGCGGCGTAACGTCGAGTTGACGGTCCACGAGATGCCCTGATCCTCCGTCGGAGACTGCTTGCCGACGGCTAGCCCGGCCGGTCAGTTCACGAGTCGAGTGCAGGGCCAACCGACTTACTGGCGGGACCCGATAGCGAGACCATGAGCCGGAGCTACGCCGTTTCGCGTCTGCGATCGTCGCGGGTGAGCCGCCGGTGCGCGTGATCGTCGTCGGCGCAGGGCAGGTCGGGTCGAACATCGCTGCTAGCCTCGAGCACGACCACCACGTCGTCGTCGTCGACACCGACCCCAGCCGAATCGAGGCGATCACCTACTCCCACGACGTGCTGACCGTCCAGGGCGACGGGACCGCCATCGAGACGCTCGAGGAAGCCGGCATCGAGAACGCGGAGCTAGTCATCGCAAGCACCGATATCGACGAGACGAACATCGTCATCTGCGGGGCGGCGAAGGCCGTCGGCGATCCGTTCACGATCGCTCGCGTCAAACAGACCGGCCTGTTGCGGACCTGGGAGCGATCCAAGGGAGCGTTCGGCGTCGATTTCATGGTCGGGACGAACCTCCAGACCGCCCAATCGATCGTTCGGATCGCCGGCCTGCCCGGCGCACACGACGCTGAGACGTTCGCCGGCGGGCTCGTTCAGATGGCCGAGTTCGAAGTGATGGCCGACAGTCCGCTCGCCGGCGAGACGGTGTCCGACGCCGACCGCTACGAGTCGCTGACGTTCGCCGCACTCTTGCGTGGCGACGACATCATCATTCCGGCCGGTGAGACGGTCATCAGGGCCGGCGATGCCATCGTCGTCATCGGGTCCGTAGAGAGCGTCCGTTCGTTTGCCGATTTCGTGACGCCACCCCCATCGCTCGAGGACGTCCGCGAGATCGTCATCGTCGGCGGTGACGAGATCGCCGCACAGACGGCCAGACTCTTCGAAGCCGAGGGGATCGACACGCGACTCATCGAGCAAGATCCCGCGCGGGCGCGAGAACTGGCAGAGACCCTGCCGGAGACGCTGGTCTTGCAAAGCGACGCGACCGACATCGACTTTCTCGTCCGCGAACACGTCGACGAGTCCGACCTCGTCGTCGCCGCCCTCGACAGCGACGAAAAGAACCTGCTGGTCTCGCTGCTCGCAAAGCGGGTCGGCGTCGAGCGAACCATCGGCGTCGTCGAGGCCAGCGAATACGTTGACCTCTTCGAGACGGTCGGGCTCGACGTCGGCGTCAACCCCCGTCTCGTCACTGCCGAGGAGATCACCCGCTTTACCCGCGCCCGGCGAACCGAAAACGTCGCCATGCTCGAGTCAGACCGTGCCGAGGTCCTCGAGATCGAGGTCGGTTCGAACAGCGTGCTCTTCGAGACGCCGATCGAGGAGGCGATAGCTGACCTTCCGGATGGAATCGTCATCGGGGCGATCACCCGCGATGGGGAGCTGATCACGCCACGCGGGGAGACCGTCGTCGAGGGCGACGATCACGTGGTGGTCTTCGTCGATACGAGAGTGGTCGACAAAGCGACCGCCGCGCTATAGGTCGGCGTCGGCGACTCGCTCGCCGACCGTGAGGCCGTTTCGGAGCGCGGCGTGGATGCGTCCCTCGCCGGCGACCCAGTCGCCGAGACAGTACAGGCCCGCGCGTTCGGCGCGCGCGAGTGGCTCGCGGGAGACGCCGCCCTCCGGGAGCGCATACCGCCAGCCCTGGTGGTCCGTCCAGTCTGGATCGCGCAGGCGCTCGTCGCCAACGAGGTTGGCGGTCAGCGCCGCGAGTTCCGCAAGCGTCTCGGCCGGTGGCTCGTCGTAGTGGTCGACCGACCACTCGTGGGTGGCCTGAACGATCAGCAGCGACTCGCCGTCGGGAACGTGGCCGGGTTTGCACTCCTCGCGGCCGACCCAGCCCACCGCGTGAGCCTTGTCCGAATTCACGAGCGCGTAGTAGGGACGCTCGAGTGCGAACGGGTAGTGGAAGATCCCGGTCCAGACTGTCCGGTAGGGAACGGCGTCGACGGCCGACAGGAGCGACTCGCGGGCGTCGCTCTCCCAGTCGGCCGTCCGCAGCAACTCGGCGGTCTGGGGGGCCGGGGGATTCAGAAGCAGGGCGTCGAAGGGGCCCCAACGGGTTCCGGAGGCGTCCTCGAGTTCCCACGTCTCGTCTGCGGTCCGGATAATCGTCTCGATGCGTGTCTTGCGGTGGACGGTCGCGTCGGTACGTGCAAAGAGCCGCTTTGCGATCTGAGTCAATCCCTGGCGGTAGGTCCACTTGTGCTCGTCGCGGCCGTCGCCCGGCGACACCTCGCCCGTGTGGTCGAACGTCCACACGGGATCGGTCACGTCGACTAACCCCTCGGTGTCGAGCGTCTCCGTCAGTAACTCGACGATTCGTTCGTCGTCGGATTTGACGTAGTTTGCGCCGTAGTCGTAGACGATCCCGTCGCGGCGTCTGGTCGCCGCCCGGCCACAGAGTCCGCCGGATTTCTCGAGGACCGTCACGGTCACGTCGTCGCGTGGTTCCTCGAGAGTGTACGTCGCGGCTGCTGCGCCGACGCCAGCCCCAACGATCCCAACATGTGTCATGGGCGCAATTTGGACCCGGCCCTACAGGAGACTGTTGGCCGACACTGTTAGGGTTCAATGGCGAGCCATCACCGAAGCAAGTTGTTTAGCCACCGGTATGGCCGCGGGAGTCGGAGATACCGTTTCTGTTGGGCCTGTATCCAGCCGATCGTCGTCAGACTCCCGGCAGCAAGCGGTGCGATGGATGTCGTGCCCGAAAGCAGCACACTGCTCCCGAGGATCGCCGCAGCCGTCGTGAACCCGGCAAGGGTATATAATCGCGTGTATGCAACGTCGGTTCCGTTCTGCCATGCGCGGCCGAACAGGGTCGCACCAGCACCGAATAGGGCCGTGAGGAACACTGTATGCAGCCAGTAGCCGACGTTTGGGACGATATCGGTGAAGGCAAGCGAGACGGACGGAGTGGCCGTCACGGTCCAGTACAGTGAGTGTGTCGGCGTGGTAATCGCCAGCGTGATGTCGATCCCAGCAAGCAGGGCAACGACGCGATAGACCAGTCGGCGACGATCGAGGAACGGCGTGCTACTCGCCGTACTGGCAAACAGCAGCCAGCCCAGGCCGGCTAGAACAGCACCCAACGTTGCGATGCTGAAGAAAAACCCCTTCACGATCGGCCGTGGATCGAGCGCCTGTGCGGCGAACAGCCCGTTCCAAACCGCGACGCCCATGAGAAAGAGGATATACGATAGGCCGTTATCGCGGTCGCGGTACGCGATCCCGGTCGCAAGGTACGGGTAGGTTGTGAGGACGATGAGACCGGCCCCTGCAATAAGCAATACGGATAGCAATTGGCCGGAATCCATACACCCAGTCCCGTTTCAAATAACTTGTATATTCTGACGTGCCGTCGCACGACGGAACTGACGACGAGTACACCTGTGGCGGGTGTCGGTGCGACTGCGTGCGTATCGATCGAACGGCTTTTGCGATGCCGGCAGGTAGGAGCGAGCAATGGACGTACTGATCGTCGGCGCAGGGTCGATGGGGACGTGGTTCGGCGACGCCGTCGATGCTCGAGTCGCGTTCGCCGATATCGACGGCGACGCCGCAGCGGCTGCGGCGGATGCCGTCGGGGGCGATGTCGCGGCTCTCGAGGGGGAGACGAGCTACGATGTCGTCTGTCTCGCGGTGCCGATGACTCACGTCACCGATGCGATCGCCGCCCAAGCCCCGCGGGCCGAGCGGGCGATCGTCGACGTCTCGGGCGTAATGGAACCCGCGCTTGCAGCGATGGAACGCCACGCGCCTGACGTCGAACGGGTTAGCCTCCATCCGTTGTTTGCCCCCGAACGGGCCCCCGGCTCGATCGCCGTCGTCTGCAATCGGTCGGGACCGGTAACTGACGAGTTGCTCGCAACGCTCGAGGCTCGTGGCAACGAGTTACTCGAGACGACGGCCGCAGAGCACGACGAAGCGATGGAGACCGTGCAGGCGGCGACCCACGCCGCGGTGCTTTCCTTTGCTCTCGCAGCGGAGTCGGTTCCCGAGGGATTCGAGACGCCGATTTACGACGCGATGGGACGACTCGCGAGACAGGTGACGGCGGGGACGCCGCGGGTGTACGCCGACATTCAGGCGACGTTCGACGGTGCCGACGCCGTCGCCGACGCCGCTGCCGAGATCGCTGCCGCCGACTCGGACGAACTCGAGACACTGTACGAAGAGGCAGCCGCGAACTGGCACGACGACCGCGAGGACAGCGGAGGTGAGACGACGTGAGCGACCATCGCGAGGCCGTTCGCTCGAACGCGAAGTATCTGCGTAACGTTCGACCGATCGACCCCGACGAGATCGCAGACTACATCGAAGGAACACCGCATCCGGCGGTCGTCAAACAGCTTCTCCGCGAGGAGGCCGTCGATCTCGGCTTGCTCGAGCGAGACGATGGGACGTTCGTCCCCGTCGACGACGACCCGGTGCGGCCCCGCCGGGGACCGGTCGAGGCGTTCCCGGCCGAGTACGAACAGCGGCTCGAGGACCTGCTCGCCGACCGCTATGGCCCCAACTGGTACGACGGGGTCTCTGGCGACTTGCTTCGATCGACGATCCGGCGGTTCAAAGCCGACTACCTCGATGGCCGCTCGGTCGAGTACGACGACGACGTGGCGGCGGGCTATGCGATCTACCACCTGCCGGCCTACTACGCCGCCGTCCAGTACGCGCTCGACGACCTCGCTGATCGAGGGCTGCTGGGACGCACCCTTCGAGTTCTCGACATCGGCGCTGGCGTCGGCGGGCCCGCGCTCGGGCTCTGTGACTATCTCCCCGATGACGCGCTGGTCGACTACCACGCGATCGAACCCAGCGCGGCCGCGGACGTCCTCGAGGACCTGCTCGCGGAGACGGGACGGAACGTCCACACGACGATCCACCGGACGACCGCGGAGGCGTTCGACCCGAGCGAAACCGCCAGCGACGACTTTGAGCCGACCGCACCCGACGACGGCTTCGATCTCGTGCTCGCCTGTAACGTGCTGAGCGAACTCGACGAGCCTGCCACAATGGCACGGTCGTTCCTCGAGACGCTCGCACCCGAGGGGACGTTCCTCGCGATGGCACCTGCAGATAAAAACACCAGCGTGGGCCTGCGCGAGGTCGAACGCGAACTCGAGGGCCAGCGGCTGTGGGACCGGGATGCGGTTGCGCCTGCCGACAGCGATGACGAAGCGACGGCAGCCGACCGCCGACGCGGTACAGTGACCGTCTACGGTCCAACGGTTCGGCTTTGGCCCGGTGACACGCCCTCGGATCGTGGCTGGTCGTTCGACGTGCGACCGGATCTGGCCGTGCCGGGATTCCAGCGCCATCTCGACGAGGCGACGCCAGCCGACGATGCTGACCACGATCCCGGCGAGTTCGTCAACGTCGACGTCCAGTTTTCCTACTCCCAGCTGCGTCTGGACGGCCGTCGCCGGATCGATATGGCCCTCGAGACCAGCGAGTGGGCGAAGATGGCCGAGATGGAACGCCACGTCACCAACCGGATCGACCTCGTCGCGGCAAAGCTCAGCCGATCGCTGAGCGGTGGCGACGACCACGACGGTCATGGCGGGGGCCGCTCGAACCCGCTGTTCAAGATCAGCGATGGCAGCGAGGAGATCGACCACTACGCTGTGGTGACAAACGAGACGTCGCTCAACCGGCCGCTGCTCGAGGCCGACTACGGTGAGGTCTGTTCGTTCGAGCGGATCCTCGCGCTCTGGAACGACGACGAGGAAGCCTACAATCTTGTCGTCGACGAGGAGACGATCGTCGATCGGCTCGCCTAAGACGGTCTGCTGTCCCGAGTGACCGGTGGGACTGCAGGACGGGTCGCGGTCCCTCCGGAAATGACTGACAGCAGGCCGTATAAGAGTCCGTATAACTCGAGTGCCGGAAGCGGTGACCTTTTCGCACCGCTGCCCGACGGCACTGACATGAGCGACGACCTCGAGATTCTGCTGACTAACGACGACGGGATCGACAGCACCGGCATCCGGGCGCTGTACGACGCCCTCTCCGAACACGCCAACGTGACTGTCGTCGCGCCCGCCGGCGATCGGAGCGCGTGCGGGCGATCGATCTCCCACGAAGTCGAGGTCGACGACCACGAACTCGGCTACGCCGTCCACGGGACGCCAGCCGACTGCGTCGTCGCCGGCCTCGCGGAACTCGGCCCGTTTCCCGACCTCGTCGTCGCGGGCTGTAACAAGGGTGCGAACCTCGGCGAGTACGTCCTCGGGCGCTCGGGGACGATCAGCGCAGCCGTCGAGGCCGCCTTCTTCGACGTCCCCGCGATCGCGACGTCGCTGTACGTCCCCGTCGACGACACCCCATTCGAGGACGTCGAGGTGACGGCAGAGGACTACGCCGAAGCGACCCGCGTCACGACCTACCTCGCCGACCGCGCGCTCGAGGCTGGCGTCTTCGAGCACGCCGCCTATCTCAACGTCAACGTCCCGCTGCCCGACGGCGAGCCCGCACCGCTCGAGATCACCCGGCCCTCGAAACGCTACGAGATGGACGCCGAACGCGACGGCGCACACGTCACGCTTCACGACCGCGTCTGGGACGAGATGACTCCCGACGCCCTCCCCGATCCGCCGGGGACGGACCGCCGGGCCGTCGTCGAGGGGAACGTAAGCGTCTCGCCGCTGACCGCACCCCACTCGACCAACCACCACGAGGCCCTCGACGCGCTCGCCGACGACTACGACGGCTTTCGACTCGAGTGAGTCGCCGTTCGCGGTGTCGATGAACCAGTCGGTCGCCGAAAATGATAACTGACTTGCGGGTCGCAAGGCGGTCGCTATTTGATACCCACACCGTCACGATAGCTACGACATCTCCGACGGACACTACCCATGCCATCCACAAAACATAAAATCAAGGTAGGTGGGCGTACAAGTTGTGACAGACCCAATGGACGGTGATCAATAGATGGTATTCGATGCACTCCGGGCCCGTCTCTCATCTCTCCGGCGCAGTTCGACCGACGAGTCCGACGCCGACGAGTCCGGGCCGACACCGGACACAGACTCGAGTCCAGCAGCCGACGACGAGACGTTGAGTTATGCCGAACAACTCGAGTACGGTGTCGACGAACGCGACCTCCCGGACGAAGACAAAATTCTCAGACTGCTCGTCAAACGCGGCGGCCGCGTCGATCAATCCACCATTCTAGACGAAACTGACTGGTCACAGGATCACCTCGAGGACGTCATCGACCGAATGGAAGCTGACGACCAGATCAGCGCTATCACCGTCGGTCGCAAGCGCGTGGTCTGTCGCCGCGGCTTCGAACCCAAAGGATACCGGTCACATCTCAACGAGTAAGCTCGCTGTCTCTGGCTCGTTCCGGTCGCTCGTCTACGTGCTCGTGACCAGCATCACGGTCACCGTCGGCCGGCGACTGGTACTCCCTCCAGCGCCGCCGCACAGTGGTGTTATCGACTCGAGATTTGAGTGATCGGAAATACCGATGATCTCGAGAGGTGTGCAAATTACGATGCACAAGCTCGAGTACAGTGAGTAGTTGCTCTTTCTAATAGCTAAAGGAAAAGGTCAAATTGCGTGATTGATAGGAACAGATGTCAGCACAGATGAAGTTGGATGACTATCTGCAGGAAAAGGAGTCCGTCGTAGCGCGTGTCGAAGCTTACGACGACAAAGACGCGATGACCAATCACCGGAAAGGCGAGCTGGCAGTTACCCCCAATCGAGTGGTGTTCGTCCGAAACAAGGTCGTCTCCGATATTTCACTCAACGGTGTCGACTCGATAGAGTATCGGGCACCGAGTTACCCCTACTGGTATCTGTACTGGGCCGTTGGCTGTTTCGCGTTTGCTGCTCTGTTTCACATCCTCGGCATCGTCATTGATCCTGTTGCTCAATTCTCGGGTGTCGTGGGCTTCATGGCGGTGTTTGCTGGTATAGCTACGCTGGTAACCGGTTTGTTTCTCAAGCGTGCTATGCTCACTCTCCATACCTCTAATTCAACGTTCGAGTTTGTCTCGAAGGATAGCTCGCTTGCGGCAATTGCACACGCGCTTCGGGGATACGAAAACAGGTAGACGCTACCGCTACTTACTTTCGATCGATGTTCGATATCGACGTCCGATCACCGAAGTATTCGCGATCGCCTGAATCGTCTCGGGATCGAACTCGCCTCGAGCATCGTCGATGTTCTGTCCACTCTTGATCAGGCGAGTGAGCGCGGCGTCGATCACCACGGTCATCGGCGGGTCGTCGTATTCATTTTCAGCCACGATCGCGTTCGCGCGCTTGAACATCGGCGAACAGTAACGAACGAAATCGGGTTACGGAGCTGTATGGGATGTCCAATGGAAACGATTGTATTCGTTCTCGTCTGAAATATACATCTCAGTCCCATCTGCAATTGGCATATCCATCTCTCTCCGTTCTGCTTGGAGTTGCGCAAGAACGACTTCGCGTTGCTCGAATCCGTCATCTTCGTCCGAAGCGGAGATTGAACCGCCGTTTTCTTGCACTTCGTTGAGCAGTTCCTGTGTCTCTTCGCTCAGTGATGTCGCATCAACGGCGTACTGGTCGAGGAGGTGTTCTGCGAATGCCGTCGCATTCGATGCAATCTGCGCTGCTGAGACACGAATGCGTTCGGCAACTGCTGTTCCCTCCTCCAGTTTGGCGAGCTCGATATATTTGCCGTTGTACTCGAGGAACCGTTGTCGAATACCATCGAAGAGACGTGAATCCGTCTCACGATCTGGCTCAAGGTATCCAACAGTAGTCGTATTATCAAAGACGATTAATCTCCCCTCGTAAAATTCGAACGTCTCGTGAAGTCGCCATTGGTCGTGTGCTGGAAGGTCCGTAAATGGAAGTACCTCGTCTTCGTCTGTTGGCGACACGTCGTCTGGAAGCTTCGCCCCCCGAGAGGCGCTGTATTTAGGCCCAGTGATTCCTCCCGCCGTGAGTCTCTCTCTGGAAATCTCATAGACTGCACTCTCATCTTGGTAATAAAACGACTCGTCACGAGATGAAGGGTCAGTGAGGATTCTGAGTTCTGTTATGGTCTCGAGTTCGACTGCATCTCCCTCAAGGATCGTCGCAATAAGATCGTCAATGAGCAGAGATGGGACGAGGTCGGCTGCTGTTTTCGTTGTGTTGTCCGTAATTTCGGCGTGATTTACGGGCTCGAGGGAAACTGAGTGATAGGACGTTGTCCAGTCAGAACAACCGGCAACTATGGATATTACTCCGGCTGGGAGACTTGCGAGAAGCGTTCGGCGGTGCATACCGTCGAGTGTTAGGAGAAATATAAGTGTCTTGTGTAGCTGTTCAGTGGATGGAGTGTTCAACGCGACAACCTGTTTCAATTACGTGTCGATACGTTCGACGAGATCGAGTTTCCGCTGCCCGTCATTGGCGTGGCGACTGTGGATGTGGTGGTTACCGTCGATCTCGCCCTCGAGCACATCGCCGCTCGCTTTCGAACGCTCGAGACCTCATAATGGCACCTCCCGCGCGCTGTGAACCGCGCGCGTACAGTCAGCACACGGCTGGCGAATTCCGGTGATCCGGTCACCGTAGCGCTCACATGTGCTCGCACGTCGAGTGGTCGACCGATGGCCACGGTGCGATCGTCACGCCGACAACCCCGCGCTTGCGAAGAGAATCGCCTGATGCGGCGGGGCCGCAACCCGTTCCCTGTTGGGATCAGCTTTCGGTCCCCTCAGACAGACTGTAGAATCCGATGAAAGCGAGGGTACAGCCGACTCTACCGAGGAACTAGAATTAGTTGAGAACCGGGCCGTTTGTGAGTGGGCGCTACAGGATTTGAACCCGTGACAGCTTGGTCCGAAGCCAAGTACTCTGTCCAGACTGAGCTAAGCGCCCTCATCGGTTCGTTTCCGACGGATCCGTATAAGTCACTCGATTTTCACCGGTCCCGACAGGGATCGACACACCCATTATCGGTGATTTTCATCCGCTGACAATCACCGATGGACGCCTTTGGGACGAGACCTCAGTACCAACAGAGACCATGACTGACACCGAGGCCCCGCTGCTGGACGCGGATCAGTCCGGCACCACGCCACTCGAGTTGCTGGCCGACGAGGAGGACGTCTGGACCGCCGTTCCCGCGGACGCAACTGGCGACGAACGAGTGAGCAAATGGCTCGCCGTCGAGGGCGACTTGCTCTGTGACCTCGAGGAGTGGCGCTAAAACGCTGCGCCGAGACGGGATCCAAACACGGTCTCAGCGGTCGAGCGGATAGCGGTCTGTTCTGAGAGTCGGCATCGATACTGCTGTCGACGACGGTGGATCGCACCGTTTAACCAGTGTCCATGACCATGCTCGCGTATGACAGTCGGCGAGACGGGTCGTGGGTTGCTCGAGTTGACGCGGCCGATAAACGTCATCGCGGCGAGCGTGTTGACGTTTATTGGATCGTTCGTCGCTGGCGGCGTGTCTGAAGAGCCGATGGCGGTCGTCGCTGCGGTCGCGGCGACGGGGCTTGCAGTCGGTGCGGGAAACGCGATCAACGACTACTTCGATCGGGAGATCGACCGGATCAACCAGCCCGAGCGGGCGATTCCCCGCGGAGCTGTGAGTCCACGCGGTGCGCTGGCATTTAGCGTCGTTCTCTTTGCCGGGGCGGTTGCCTTCGCGCTGACACTGCCGCGGTTGGCGATCGGGATCGCGACCATCAATCTCCTCGCGCTCGTCGCGTACACTGAGTTTTTCAAGGGACTGCCTGGCGTGGGCAACGCGCTCGTCGCCTATCTGGTCGGCAGCACGTTTCTCTTTGGGGCTGCAGCGATCGACGGCAGCGGCGTCGGGCCGGCAGTCGTTCTCTTCGTGCTCGCGGCGGTCGCGACGCTGACCCGTGAGATCATCAAGGACGTCGAAGACATCGAGGGGGACCGCGAGGAGGGACTGCAGACGCTTCCGATCGCGATCGGGGAACGACGCGCACTCGCTATCGCAGCCGGCTTGCTCGTGGCGGCCGTCGTCGCCAGTCCGATTCCGTATCTGCGCGCGGAGTTCGGCGTCGCATATCTACTCGTCGTCGCACCTGCTGATGCCATCATGCTGGTTGCAGCCTACGAGAGCTTCGAGAACCCGACCGCCGGCCAATCACATCTCAAATACGGGATGTTTCTCGCCGCACTGGCGTTTATCGTCGGGCGCGTCGCCCTCGAGCTTTCGGTCTCGATATAGGACACAGCAAGCGTGTGAGCAGTCACTTGGGAGTCCGTTTCGATCCGTAATCGATCAGTGAACGTTCTAATCAAAAGTTCTATAAGCCGCTTCGCATAGTTCAACATAACACGCCGGCTACTGGGTGCTGTGGTCCCAGCTCGTCGCCACGGCGATGGATGTGAGTATCCCGTATGTATGACCTTGCAGATGTCCTTCCGGACGTTGAGCTCGATCCGGGGACGAACGTACTCGTCGCAGGCCCACCATTGACGGGCAAACGACAAATCGCCTACGACATCCTTGCAAGTGGTGCAAACCGCGGTGATGGGTCTATCATCGTTACGACGAAAGACAGCGCTGACAAGGTTCTCGAGGGGTTCGACACCCGTCTCGACGACGGGCTCGAGCCTGATATCGGCGTCGTCGATTGTGTGACGAAACAGCGCGGTATCAGGACCATCGACGACGATCCGCGGATCAAATATGCCTCGTCGCCCGTCGATATGACGGGCATCGGAATCAAACTCTCCGAGTTCCTCCAGGACTTCTATGAAACGCGGGGACACACCGAGAACCGCGTGCTTTTCCACTCCGTTTCGACACTCTTGATGTACTCCGATCTTCGGACCGTGTTTCGATTTCTCCACGTGTTCACGGGTCGCATTCAAAGCGCCGACGCGCTGGGTCTCTACGTGATCGACTCGACAGCACACGACGATCAGGCCATGAACACGCTCAAACAGCTGTTCGACGCCGTCATCGAACTCGAGGAGTCGGCCAACGGCGACGAGCCCACGATTCGGACGGCTGGGCTCTCGCCGTAAGATCGCGCGGTCGTCACGGGCTCAGACGGGCTGCTGTCCCGATGTCCCGATGGGCCCGCAGTGCGGGTCGCGGTCCCGCCGACACTGACTGACAGGCGTCCGTATCAGACGGCCACCCAGTTTTCCCACCAGCGCTGAGAGACCGGTATGTTCACACACAGGGCCCACGAAGGTCGTGTATGGACCAACCACGACGAGCGTTCCTCGAGACGTTGCTCACGACCGCGACACCGTCTGGCTTCGAGGCGGCCGGCCAACGTCACTGGATCGAGTACGTCGAGGAATTCGCCGACGAGGTGCGGACTGACGCGTACGGAAACGCCGTCGCCGTTCTCGAGGGTGGCGAGCCGGCCGTCGCACTGGCCGGACACAGCGACGAAATCGGATTTATGGTGCGGGATATTGAGGACAGCGGTGCGATTCGAATGACGGCGATCGGGGGCGCAGATCGGACGATTTCGAAGGGGCAACACGTCCGCATTCATACGGATGACGGGCCGGTGCCGGGTGTCATCGGCCAAACGGCGATTCACATGCGCGACCGCGAGGATGAATCGATCGATGACATTGACGAACAGCACATCGACATCGGCGTCGCCGACGCGGACGAGGCTGCAGAGCTAGTCGAGCGTGGTGATCCGATCACGTTCGAGCAGACGATCAACGACTTAGAAAACGACCGTATCACAGCGCGAGGACTGGACAACCGCATTGGGGTGTGGGCTGCGGCTGAAGGCCTTCGTCGGGCAGCGAACGCAGATCCCGACGCGACGGTTTATGCTGTCTCGACGGTGCAAGAAGAGGTCGGCCTTCAGGGTGCGAAAATGGTCGGCTTTGATCTCGAGCCCGACGTTGTCGTCGCGACGGACGTCACCCACGCGACGGACGCGCCGGGGACACCCTCGGGCGAGAAAAACGGGATCGAACTCGGCGACGGCCCGGTCGTCACCCGCGGCAGCGCGAACCATCCGCGGGTCGTCGAGGCCGTCCGCGAGGTCGCAGCCGACGCCGACATCGACGTGCAGTTACAGGCCGCAGGGAGTCGGACCGGGACGGACGCCGACGCCTTCTACACCTCACGTGGCGGGATTCCGTCGCTCAACCTCGGCGTGCCGAACCGCTACATGCATACGCCCGTCGAAGTCCTCGATCTCGCCGATCTCGAGGCGACGGCGACGCTCCTCGGGGCGTTCGCGGCCGCAGCCCACGAGTTCGAGTTCGCGGTCGACCTCTGATCGCTGCACGCGAGGAGCGCCACTCATTTATTGTGACCGTCACCGCGACCCGGAGACGTTTCCCGCTCGCGTCCCTACACCGCGGCATGGCAGTCGACTCTACGGACGACCTCGAGGCCGTGCTCGGATACGAGACGATCGCAGTCGTTGGCTGTTCGAGCACGCCCGGAAAGGCAGCCCACAACGTCCCGAAGTACATGCTCGAGCACGGCTACGATATCATTCCGGTCAACCCGTTCGCAGACGAGATCTTCGGCCGCGAGGCCGCCGACACCCTCGCAGACGTCGCGGAGACGATCGATGTCGTCTGCGTGTTCCGGCCCAGTGAGGAGGTCAGCGACATCGTCGATGCGGCCCTCGAGCGCGATGACGTGGACGCCATCTGGATGCAATCAGGTATTCGCGACGACGACGCGGCGGCCCGCGCAGAAGCCGACGGTAGAACCGTCGTCCAAGATCGATGTCTGAAGGTCGAGCACCGCCGGCTCGTCGCCTGAGACGGACGGTCGATTACGAAACGACGGCTCGAGCGCTATCTCGATTGATACGGACTACTGTCAGTCAGTGCCGGTGCAACCGCAGCCCGCACTGCGGGCCCACCGGGACATCGGGACAGCAGACCGTATGAATCATCCGTCCTACAGCGAAGCCAAGCGAGACATTCTCGAGGCGTTATTCGGCGGTCGCATCCCCGGAGGGTGTATCGGGCGTTGCATCCGCGTTCGTTGCTGAATCAGCATCAGCGTCGGTATCTGCCTCGAGTTCGGCGTCGTCGATCGCTGCCTCCGCGAGGATTTCCTCGCCGTCGATGCCCTGTTCTTCTGCGAGCGCGAGCAAGAGCGCGCGCTGTTCGGTAAGCTGGTGGTCCATGCGTGTGACCGTTTCGTGAGTTTCCTCTGCTTTCTCTTCGAGCCCCGTAATTCGCTGCTGGAGTTTCTGGACCTGCTTGTACATCGCCTCGGCCCGATCCGAGAGGCTCTGAATCTTCTTTGCAGTGCTGCCGAGTCCCATAGCAGATAGATATGTCGTGGCGCTAATGGGCCTTTTCCCTCTCCCGCTTCGATAGGGGAGGCTCGGAGGGCCGACCGATCGATCGTCTGTTCCCACCGGACCATCGGGTCGGTCCGGTCGATCACGTCTTGGCTCACCGCCCACCGCCCCACCGCAGTCGGTCGATTTTCGAGGCGAAAGGCCCTTAAGTACTGATCGCCTACATTGATCTGGATAGGTCGGGCAGTTAGGCCCTGCTCACTACCCGCGCTATGGTCTTTAGCGGGGACCGAACACCGCAGGCGTCCGGTCAGACCGGCCGGGGCCTCGGGAGCCAACATAGAAGCCTCGTCCGTCGGGGACAGCGGTCTGCGATGGCCGTCCGCAGGGACGTCCCATCGCAGTTAGTCGGCGACAGCCCATCAGGCGCGGAAGCGAGCAGTGGACCGCCGGACACCTGTCGCTCGACGGGTCGCGGGGTGGAGAAGGCAACCGAGATTCCCCCGGACGGAACGCCGGGCAAGGGCGGCCTTCCGCATTCATACACAACGACCTTTTACACTGCACTCAGCGACGGCGACGGCAGCGTTGCTGCCGCACGCCGTCGCGTCGCTCGGTAAAAGGTCGATCAAAAGCATTCCTCCTTCCGCTCGTTACACTCACATCAGTCGTCAGCCCGCTCGCTCGGCCTGCGGCCTCGCTCGCGGTTGTATCGGTAACGGCCTGCCCTCCGCCGTTGAGCGGACGCGGAGCGTCCGCGATGCTCGGAAGAGCGTGCTCTTCCGTTGGGTCCCGCGGCTCTCACTGTCGTTCGAGGCGCGCTCCCGGCCGGCGAGTTCGAGACTCGAGAGGCCCGTACTGCTCCGAAAACGAAGCAACCGAACCGCGTTATTCGGCCGGCTGCACGACGCTTTGGCCGCTGCCGCTCTCGAGGTGAAGGCCACCCTCGAGCGTGCGGACGGGGTAGGGGATGTCGATGCCCTCCTCGTCGAAGCGCTGTTTGACGGCGGTGACGTACTCGCCGCGGATGCGGACGAAGTCGGCTCGAGACGGGTCTGCGATCCAGAAGCGCGACTGGAGGCCGACGTCGGACGAGCCGAGTTCCGTCAGTCGAACGGAGGGTGCGGGATCGTCCATGATGTTGGGGTGGCGTTCGGCCTCCGCGACGATGATATCGGTCGCCTGCTGGATGTCGTCGTCGTAGCCGATTCCGAAGACGAACTTCAGCCGGAGCTTGTCGGCGTCGACGGGATTTTTGAGAACGTTGTCGGTAAGCGCCGAGTTCGGCACCGTCAACAGTTCGTTGTCGAACGTGCGCACGCGGGTCACGCGAAGGCTAATGTCCTCGACGACGCCCGAATACGTCCCATCGTCCCACTCGATCCAGTCGCCGATGCGGAACGGTTTGTCCGTGTAGATGAAAACGCCGGCGACGAAGTTCGAGATCACGTTCTGCATCGCCAGCCCGATCGCGAGCGCGCCAGCCGCTGCGATGCCAGCCATCGAGACGAGGAAGTTCCCGAACCCGGCGAAGCCGAAGGCGACCGAAAGCGCAAGAAAGGCGAGGCCAAAGCGCGTGAGCAACAACAGCGGGTTCTTCGCGTGCTCATCGAGGTCACGCCTGTCGAGGGCTCGCTCGACCAACGGCACGAGGAGCAGTCGGCCGACGACCCAAATCACGGCGAGTGCGACGACGAATTTAATCGCACCTTCTGCCATGCTGGCCTGTGCTGTGGTCAGACCCACGTCCTCGAGGGCGTTGCCGATCGGACCGAGATTGACAGCGTTCTGGAGCGGGACCACGGAACCGCTCATCGATACAATACTGCGGTGTGCCCGCGTGTATCGACGAGCTCGGCGTTGACACGTTCGGCGAGGTCGGCCGCTTTTTCGTCAGTCGAGCTGCCGGCGCGGGCTGCCCGCAGGAATTTTACTTTCACGAGGTCTCTGTCGGTTAGCTGATCGTCGAGTTCGTCGACGACGGCATCGACGCCGCTTTTCCCGACCCAGACAGTGACGTCGAGATCATGTGCGCGGCGCTTTCGTTCCTGTGTGTCCATATCCGCTTCTAAGAGAGCCGAGCGGTTTCAATCTTCCCGAACGGCACAAGGAAACTGGATCGGCCACGTCGACTCCTGGTTATACTGTCGGACAGCAGCCAATACGAAGTCGGTCGCGGATTCGCGGCCGTCTCCACCGGTGACGGCCGCAGCAGCGCGACCGATCGTCACGTCGTTCTGTCCGGCAGNATACGAAGTCGGTCGCGGATTCGCGGCCGTCTCCACCGGTGACGGCCGCAGCAGCGCGACCGATCGTCACGTCGTTCTGTCCGGCAGTATTAGTCGTAGGGATATCTCGCCTGCGCACCGCATTCACAGGTGATGACGACGTGTCCGTCCTGCAGTCTGACGCGAGCGTTGTCTCCCGGTCGAAGATACGCATCACACTCGTCGCACGTAAACCGGCGAAACGATCGCGGCAGCGTGAGCCGGTTTCGCTCTGCGACCCGCCGCGCGAGCCGAACGTAGTAGCGAGCCCGGTCGGGCTCACCCTCCGCCGCTGCCGCTCGAGCAAGCTCGTGAAGTCGCTCGATCCGTTCGGCAGCGATGTCCATGGCGTTCGTTTCGTCGGTGTCCCTATTGATGTTGCGCTCCAGCATGAGAGAGGCTCGTTAAATGGTACCACGAACTAAGTTTATTATCATCGAACCAAACACCTCGAATATAATGTTCTCCTGATTGAAAAGATTCTTTAGTGTGACAGGTATTGGTTTAGAGTACGCAATATTGTTATATATCAACTGAGAGGTGGTGTTACACAACGATATGAATTGGGACCCCACTTCCCCTGATACCGGCGTCAGTCGCCGTTCGTTTCTGGCGGCCGGTGCAGCGGGAGCGACACTTGCCACAAGCGGCTGTGTCAATAGCGTGCAGAACGTCGTCGGGACGGCCGCCAACGGACAGCTGTCGCTGTCCATTACCACGCTACCAGCAGACGCAGACAGGCAGGGCATTCAGATTGCCCGACAACTCGAGTCGAACCTCCAGCAAGTCGGGATCGATGTCTCGATCGATATGCGGTCGCCGTCGGAGCTACTGAAAGCGGTGCTGATCGAACACGATTTCGATCTCTACGTCGGCCATCATCCCGCCGGATACGACCCCGATTTCCTCTATGAGATGCTCCACTCCTCGTTCGCCTCCGAAGCCGGCTGGCAGAACCCCTTCGGGTTCACCAATATGGTCTTCGATACGCTACTCGAGGACCAACGGCGAGTCGAGGGAGCGCAACGGAAACAGCTCGTTCAGTCGGTCCTGACGGCACTGGCAAAGTCCAAACCCTTCGAGCCGATCTGTCGGCCCGACGAGTATCGCGTCGCCAGTACGGATCGATTCGAGGGCTGGGGCGAGGCTAATCTCACGACCCGCCACGGCTACCTCGAACTCGAGCCAACCGACGGCGTCAACGAGTTACTCGCGCTCAAAACGGATTCCCGTCCAACGAGTAATCTCAATCCGCTGTCGGCGACGATGCGAGAGCGGGATACGATAATCCGGCTGCTCTTCGATTCGCTGGCAACCGTCCACGAGGGCGAGGTCCAGCCATGGCTCGCCGATGACATCACATGGACGGACGTCGAACCAGTCGACGGCGAGCAGGGGCCGACCCTGACTGCGACAGTTACCCTTCGCGAAGGGTGTCAGTTCCATGCTGACGAACGACTAGCCGGCGAAGACGAACAGCTATCCGACGAAGACAGACACCTGACCGCAGAGGACGTCGCCTTCACCTACCGGTTCCTCGAGGATACGTCGCTCGGACGAGCGCCAGCCCCCTCGCCGGCACCGCGGTATCAGAGTCACGTCAGCGCGGTCGATCGCGTCACCGCCGACAGCGAGTACGAACTGACGTTCTCGATGAACGCGAGTCAGCCGGTCGCCAAACGGGCGCTTACCGTGCCGATCCTGCCAAAACAGTTCTGGCGTGGGCTGGTCGACCGGCGGGCGGCCGACGGCGAGTTTACCGCACCACAGGGACGGTGGACCGCCGCGACGGGCGATCACGTTCCGCCGATCGGCAGTGGGCCCTACCAGTTCGAAAGTCGGACCGAAGAGGATCAACTCGTTCTGACACGCTTTGACGATCACTTCACGCGCCGAGACGATGTCGAATTGCCCGGCCCGCCCATCGACGAACTCCGCTTCGATATCGACCCTAGTAGTGCATCAGCAGTCAAGCGGATCGCAGATGGCAATGCGGACGTGACGGCCTCGATGCTCGACGCCTATACGCTGGATGCGATCCCAGACTCATCGGATATCGAGCAGCTACACCACCCATCGCGGACCTTCTACCACATCGGGTTCAACGTCCGAAACGCACCCTTTAGCAACACCCACTTCCGCCGCGCAGTCGCGCAGTTGCTCCCTAAGCAAGCGATCGTCGACGACATCTTTTATGGCTATGCAACCCCGACCGCGACGCCGGTGACGGACGAATGGGTCCCCGAACGGCTCACGTGGGACGGCGAGGATCCAGTGACACCGTTTCTCGGGTCCAACGGCGAACTCAACGTTGCGGCGGCGAAAGCGGCGTTCGAGACTGCCGGCTTCCGATATGATGATAACGGTCGCTTGCTTGGAGGCTACTAGAAGCGATGCTCGCCGAGGTGTTGACGCAGCTCGCTCTCGTCATTTCGATCCTGGTGCCGGTGTCGGTCATCGTTTTCATCGGCCGTGAGCGCCTCGCTCGGACGCGGTCGGAGTGGCGAAGCCGACTCAGAACCGCTGGCCCGGTGATTGCCGTGTTGATCGGTGTGTTACTGATAAACCGCGTCGCCAGACAGACCGCACCGGAACTCTCGCGGCAGGTCGGGTTTCACCTCTCCGGGGCGTTTTACGAACTCGAGGGGGAGTTCATCCTGATCTTCCAGTCGATCCAGACGCCGGAGACGACGGCGTATTTCTCGACGATTTACGTCTACGGATACACGTTTCTGCTGATCTTCCCGGTTATTGCATACTTTACGCTCTCCGATACCCGGATCTTTCGGCGACTGTTGACAGCCTACGCGCTCAATTACGCGATCGGTTTGGTCCTCTATATCCTCGTAGTCGCGTACGGTCCCCGGAACCTGATGCCCGGCGAGCTCATGGAACGAATGCTGTACAATACCAATCCACAGTACCAATATCTCACGAGCGAGGTCAACACCAACACCAACGTGTTTCCATCGCTTCATACCTCGCTGTCAGCGACTGTCGCAACGTTTGCATGGAAGACGCGGTCGGAGTTTCCGAAATGGTTCCCTATCGCAGTCGTACTGGCGGCAAGCGTTGCAATCTCGACGATGTATCTCGGAATCCACTGGGCACTCGACGTCGTTGCAGGCACGATGCTCGCGGCAGCCTGTGTCTCCCTCTCTGATCGACTCGTCGACCGCTGGTCAGTCGCGGAGCTTTCGGAGCAGTTCGCCGATCGGCTACCCTGGCCCCAGAACCAGGAGTGACACCGACGTTCCCGGTCAGTGTATCGGTACGGCTTGTGGCAAGCGTCTCGGTCTCAATCAGCATCCGACCCCGCGAACATAATACTGTTATATCGTGGTGCCGAATTTGGGTAGAGTAACAACATGAACGGAGGACAGGCCGCCCAAGAACCAGACCGTGCTGGCGCTGACGGCACGCGTCTCAGCCGTCGAGCCGCGCTGGCAACGACGGCCGGCCTGACGGCCTCGGTAAGCGGCTGTGTCGGCCGACTCCGCGATCTCTTTACGCAGCGCAACATCAGACAGCTCTCGCTGACGATCACCACCCTCCCTGCCGACAGCGACAGAGAAAGCATCCGGATCGCAAACGAGCTCGAGCAGGCCCTCACGACGGCTGGGGTCGACGTCTCGTTCGACGTCCGCTCCGGGATCGAGTTCAACCGAGCGGTGTTGTACGATCACGACTTCGACATCTGTATCGGCCATCATCCGGGCGGGACCGATCCCGACTTCCTCTATGAAGCGTTGCACTCGCTGTATATCGACGAATCGGGCTGGCAGAACCCCTTTGGCTACGCGAACCTGGCTGTCGATGACCTCCTCGAGAAGCAACGCCACGCCGACGGGGCGGAACGACGTGACGCCGTCACGAACGCACTCGAGGCGATCGCGACCGAACAGCCGTTCGTTCCCATTTGCGTTCCCGAGGAACACCGCGTCGTCAACACGGATCGGTTTACCGGCTGGGCTGACGGTCATCTCGCGACCCGGCACGGCTATCTCGGGCTCGAGCCCACAGCGGACGTCGAGACCCTGCGCGCCGTCCACACGGATAGTCGACCGACGAAAAACCTCAACCCGCTCGCCGCTGACTATCGCGGTCGCGGAACGATTACCCAGTTACTCTACGACTCGCTGGCGGCCGACGACGCGACTGGAGAGATCCAGCCGTGGCTCGCGGCGTCGTGGGAGTGGCGCGGGGCGACGCTTGACGTTCACCTTCGGAACGGCTGTACGTTTCACGATGGCGAGCCGGTGACCGCCGCCGATGTCGAGTTTACGTACCAGTTTCTCGCGGACATGTCCGACGACGATGACGACCGAGTCGCTCCTGCACCTCGCTTTCGCGGCCGGATCGACGCCGTCGAGGCGATCGACGTTCGGGATCGCGATCGCCTCGAGCTCACGGTCGATGCGGGGCAGGCGGTCGGCGAACGCGCCCTCCTCGTCCCGATACTGCCCGCCCACATCTGGCGCGATCAGTCTGACAGTGCGGTGGGACTGGGTAGCGGTGCCCTCGCTCAGGGCACCCCGACGGCGGTCGCCACGAACAATATGCCGCCGGTCGGGAGCGGTCCCTATCAGTTCGTGAACCGGACTGAAGGCGACCAACTCACACTCGAGCGGTTCGACGATCACTTTACGCTCCGCTCCGGCGTCGAGCGGCCGGCCCCGATGGTTGCTGCGTTTTCGATCGATATCTCACCGAACTCGGAAACGGCGATTCAGGCGGTCGAAAACGACACTGCCGATGTCACGAGCGCAGCTATCGATACGAATCACGTCGGAAGCGTCGCGGAAAAAGACGGGCAGCAGTTGCTCGAGTCGCCGTCATGGACGTATTACTTCCTTGGGTTCAACACGCGGAAGGCACCGTTTGGTAATCCTCGGTTCAGGCGGGTCATCGCACGGTTGATCGACAAGGAGTGGCTGGTCGAGAACGTCTTTTATGGGCACGCACGACCGATTGCGACGCCGGTCACCGAGGAGTGGGTCCCCGACAGCCTCGCGTGGGACGGCCAGGACCCCGAAACGCCATTTCTGGGAGCGAGCGGTGAGGTCGACGTCGATGCAGCACGAGCGGCGTTCGAAGATGCCGGCTTTCGGTACGACGATCGGGACCGGCTCCGTGTCAGACAATAAGACTGCCAGACAACGCGATCGCACCTCGATCACGCTCGAGACAGGAGCACGGAAACGGTTCTGGACGCACGCTCGCGTCGCCTCCCACACAAGACGGACATCGCTCAGCGGAACGGCTGACCGGCGAAAACGGGATGCGATGAAACGGGTCCGTTACTGTTCTTCGAGCGCGTCGGCGATGCGCTTGAGCGCGCGGGTCTGATCGCGCATTTCGTCACGCAGCTGTCGGACTTCGCGGACGAGTTCCTCGTTGCTCTCGTCTTGTCCGCCGCGACCACCGGGGCCAGCGCCGGGGCCGCCGCCCATCATGCCACCCATCATCTGGGCAAAGGGGTTGCCGCCGCCCATGCCGCCGGGACCGCCACCGCCGCCGAACGGGCTTTCAGGGGCCTCGCCCTCGCCTTCGCCCTCTTCGGCGCGCTTTTCGCGAATCTCTTCGACCCGCTCGCGGAACGATTTCTCCTCGCTGTCGTCGCCTGCGTCGCCGTCGGAATCGGGTTCGTCTGTCATACCATCGGATTCTCCTGCGTCGGGGAAAAGGATTGCCATGTCTCGGATCGTCACGCCCCCTACAGCAGTGATGATCCTCGAGTCCAGTGACGAATCGCTCAGCGGAGCAGAATCGACCTGCGAGCACGGGAGGAGTTACGACAAACGAGCAGCCCGTCTCAGTCGGTTGTCTACCCGAACGAGCCAAGCGAGGACTGGAGGTTTCGATCCGACCGGCCCGCCTCGAGGTCGTATCCCACGAGATCGCGCAGATCTACGGCATAGGTCGTCCCACCGTTGACGAGGACTAACAGCCGCCCTTTAACGCCCACGATGGTTCCCGACGCAAGCGTCTCGCGGACCGGTCGCGTCTCGAGGTCGAGCCCGTAGTCGAAGTCGAATCGCTCGATGACGTCGAACTCGGTGAGAACGGCCTCCCAGGCGTCCTCGTCGATGTCGGCGGCGAGTGCAGCCACTTTGGGACCGGTTCGGACGCGGTCGACCAGCCGCTGGGCGATTCCGGCCTCGAGCTCGCGGGCGATACGGCCGTTGGAAACGGTGTGGACGTGGGCCGCGCGATCGGCCCCCTGTTCGCGCAGTCGGGTCTCGAGGCGCCACAGCTTGGTGACGCCGACCTTGAACGTCTCGGGGGCGAACGCGGCAATGTAGACGGCGTGGTCGTCGTAACAGTCCATCTCGTCTTTCAGACAGGTTCCGGTACAGCGGGCACAGACCCACGTGCTCGTGTGATACTCACAGTAAGGCGCAGACGGCCGGTCGCAGGCGACGTGGGTGCCGGTTTCGTCGATCGTCCCGGCGCAGTGTCGCTCGCCGAGCGTATATGCGAGGTCGTCGCCAGCAGCGAGCGAGCGGTGATCGATCTCGCCGCTGCCGTCGCTGATCAGCAGCGCCGAGCCCCGTCCACTCGGTTCGTAGCCCACCAGTTGCACGCACGCGAGTTGTCACCGGGCACAAATAGCCGTACCGCTCTCCGGACTCGAGTGACGCGTGTCAGGCCGTCGGACCCGGCGACGAGGGCCGGCAGCGAAGACCCTATACCGGTACTATCCTAAGCGCCGTCCATGCAAGCGCTGGTCATCGCGGCACACGGATCGCATCTGAATCCGGACGCCTCGGATCCGACCTACGCCCACGCGGATACGATCCGCGAGACGGGCGCGTTCGACGAGGTCCGCGAGGCGTTCTGGAAGGAAGAACCCCACTTCCGCGAGGTGATCCGCACGCTCGAGGCAGACGAGGTGTTCGTCGTTCCCCTCTTTATCAGCGAGGGCTATTTCACCGAAGAGGTAATCCCGCGGGAACTGCGGCTGGATGACTGGGACCCCGAGAAGTGGGACTCCGATGGGACCAGCGCCTCACAGGCTACGCTCGAGGCCGACGACGTCGGCAAGACCATCCATTACTGTGGGCCGGTCGGGACCCACGACGCGATGACGGACGTGATCGTCCAGCGGGCCGAGACCGCTACTGGCGATCCAGACGTCGGCGAGGGCGTCGGGCTGGCCGTCGTCGGCCACGGGACCGAACGCAACGAGAACTCCGCGAAGGCCATCGAGTACCACAGCGAGCGCATCCGCGAGCGCGAGCGCTTCGACGAGGTCAAGGCGCTGTTCATGGACGAGGAACCGGAAGTCGACGACGTCACGGACTTCTTCGAGAGCGACGACATCGTCGTCGTCCCACTGTTTATCGCCGACGGCTACCACACCCAAGAGGACATCCCCGAAGACATGGGACTGACCGAGGACTACCGGCTGGGGTGGGACGTGCCAGGTGAGGTCGACGGCCACCGGATCTGGTACACCGGAGCCGTCGGCACCGAGGACCTCATGGCCGACGTCGTCCTCGAGCGTGCGGCTGATGCTGGTGCGGACATCGGCGACGCCCGCGAGACGGTCCGCGACATCGCCGGCTCGGTCGCCGACGCCGACCACGAACCGAGCGCGGGAACGGGTGCGGGGGACTGACGCGTGACGATAGCGACGGACGACCTCGAGACACTGACCGATCGCGCATCGGCCGGCGTCGCGTTCGACGGCCTCCGTATCGACGAGGAAGACGGCAACTACGTCCTCGAGACCCCGGACAACGAGTGGCACGACCTCGACGAGGCCGCCCTTCGGGAGGCCCTCGAGGCCTGCGAGGAGTACGTGACCAACTGGCGCTACTGGCAGGAGACTGTCGGTGGCGAGGGAACCGCCCGGCGTGCGTTCCTCCGGTGGTGCGAGCACGCACCCATTCCGGACGCCGACGAACAGACGACCACGACCGATGGCCTCGCGGTACCAGCACGGTACGACGCGCTTCGCGACGGCATCGACCGGCAGTGGGGTCAACTGTCGATCACGGCCCGTTTCGTCGACGTCGACGACCCCGACGGCGAGCGCGTCTACGATCTCTGGCACGTCGACGATGCCGACAGCGATCTGGCCGACCTCGAGGTCTACGACGACCCGCGTGACGCTCGCGAGATCGCGACTTACGATGAAGACGGCCGCTACCGGCCGCTGAAGACCGCACCAACGCTCGTTTCGGGCTGGGCGTTTACCGGGCTCTCGGGTGCGGAACTCGTCGAGACTGTCGGTTTTCTCTACCCCGCGACGATCGCCAACTGGCACCGCGAACTGCGTGGTAATCTGGACGTCGATCACTGGACTGAGACCGCCGAGCGCCAGACCGGCATCTACGACGTGATCGACGAACTTCCGCGCGAGGCCGTCGACTGGATGGCCGAGGCCTGCTGTGTCGACTCGCAGTGTCTGCGTCGTCGGAAATGGGAATACGACGAAGACGACGACGTGGACGTCGACGGCGGCGACGGCCCGTTCCCCTGCCGGGAACCCTGTTCGCTCGTAATCGCCGCCGCTCGCAAGTGGGCCATCCTCGAGTCCGAGGAGGAACATACCTACGAACTCGAGCTCACGACCAGCGAACTCAACCAGCTCGCGGAGTTGATCGACGCGGTCGCAGAGGGTCGTACTGATGAGATCCGCGAGGCGGACGTCTACGACGGTGCGAACCGCTATCGGGCGCGATACCTCCGGGCGAAGCGAGTCGGCGAGGACGGACTCGAGGCGACGCAGGTCGACGAATAGGTCTCCTGAGTCGCACTCGAACCGGACAGTTCGAACGCCAGCGTCCGATTCTACTGCAGTAACAGAAACAGCGCCACGACGACCCCGGCGACGACGATCGCCAGACCGGCCGTCGCGACCGGACCGCCGATCGACGCCGCAGTTACCGCTCCGATCCCGAGTGCGACCACGCCAAGCGCCAGTACCGCAAGCGTTCCCGAACCGAGTCCGCTGACGGCGGTCACCTGGTCGATCGCGCGCTCGAGCGGCGTCGGCTCGGGTTCCGAGCGGACGGGTTCCGCGAGCGATTCGTCGATGTCGACGTCCGGCGGCCCCGGGACGACGGTGACGTCGATCGTGACCGATTCGGAGCCATAGCCCGTCAGGACCTCGAGCCGACCGTCGACTGGCTGCTCGATCGCGTCGGCGTCGACGGCGATCGGAACGGCCGTGACGCTGTCTGGCTCGACGTAGTAGTTCGTGCCGTCGAGCGATGCGATCCGCTCGAGATCACCGTGGAGACGACAATGGACGTGGGCAGGCGACTCGTGTCCTGCAAGCGAGAGCCGAAACGAGCCGTCGGTCTCGAGCGCGGTGCTGGCTGGCTCGAGCGCGTCTGCGGACCCGCGGTTGACGTGGACGGTGACCTCGGTTGGTGACACGGTTTGTGTCCGTCAGGCCGGCGTTTCGTCGCGCATGTCCGGCGGCAGCAGGTTCGGGATCCCGTCTTCGATCGGGTAGGCCTCGCCACACTCCGTACAGACGAGTTCGCCGCCGACGACTTCGTCGCCGTCGTACTCGGCGTTCTCGAGTTCCAGATCGTGTTTATCGAGCGGACAGCAGAGAATGTCCAGCAACGACTCCTTCATACTACGTAGGCTCGTCGCCTCCAGCAAAAGGTTTCGGGAACGTCCCGACCGCATCACACGCGACCGTGTGAGTGCGATGACTACTCGTAGGGGTTCTCGACGACGACGGTCTCCTCGCGGCCGGGACCGACGCCGACCGCGTAGATCGGCGTGTCGAGTTCGTCGCTGATGTACTCGAGGTAGGTCCGTGCGTTCTCGGGGATCGCCTCGTAGCCCTCGGCGGCGACGTCGGCCCAGTCGACCTCTGGCCAGCCGTCGAAGGATTTGAACGTCGCTTCACAGCGGCCCCAGGCTTCGGTCGTGGGGGGCATCGTGAAGATTTCCTCGCCGTCGAACTCGTAGCTGTGGCCGACTTTCACCTCGTCGAGACCGGCCAGGACGTCGATGTGGTTGATCGCGAGGCCTGTAAAGCCGTTCGCGCGGGTCGCATGCCGCAGCATGGGCATGTCGAGCCACCCGACACGGCGCGGGCGGCCGGTGACGGTCCCATACTCGCCACCCTCGTCGCGGATCCGGGTCGCGAGTTCCTCTTCGTCTTCACCAGCACCCTCGCTTGCGTCGTAGTCGGGTGTCTGATCTTCGACGCCGCCGAGTTCGGTCGGGAGCGGGCCTGTACCGACCCGCGAGAGATAGGCTTTGACGATCCCGATGACGTCACCCTGTCCGATGACGGTCGGACCGAGGCCGGTGCCGACGCTTGCGCCACCAGAACTCGGGTTCGAGGAGGTGACGTAGGGGTAGACGCCGTGGTCGATGTCGAGTGACGTTCCCTGTGCCCCCTCGAGCATGACGTTGTCGCCGGCGTCGATCCGTTCCTGCAGGAAGTCCCCGCAGTCGACGGTCATGTCCTCCTCAGCGAGGCGTTCGCCGTACTCGCGGTAGGTCTCGTAGAGATGGTCGATGTCGAACTCCTCGCCGGTCTCCTTCTCGAAGACCTCCTCGGCGAGGGCCTTCTTCTGGGGAACGACGTACTCGAGGCGCTCGCGGAGCACGTCGGGATCAAGCAGGTCGCCGATACGGACGCCGCGGCGGCCGGCCTTGTCCTCGTAGGTCGGGCCGATGCCGCGTTTGGTCGTGCCGGCGGCGAGATCGTCCTTTTCTTCCTCTTCGATGCCGTCGAGCGCGCGGTGATAGGGGAGGATGACGTGTGCGCGCTCGGCGACACGGACGTCCGGCTCGAGGCCGCGGTCGCGGAGCGTGTCGATCTCGTCGAACAGCGTCTCGGGGTTGACGACACAGCCGTTACCGAGGACGCCGACCTTTCCTCGGACGGCTCCTGACGGCACGAGCGACAGTTTGTACTTCTTTCCGTCGTGAACGACGGTATGGCCAGCGTTGTCGCCGCCCTGATAGCGGGCAACGACATCGGCAGCGTCGCCGTAGAGGTCGACGACGCCACCCTTGCCTTCGTCGCCGAGTTGCGACCCGACGATAGTGACGGTCATAACAGCGACGGGTTCTTGCCGGGCCGATAAACAGATTACGGTATACGGGTGCCGACACCGAACTCCACAACGTTGACCACTGATCGATCGACGCTCCTCTCACGGTGTCTAACCAGCATGCGGACGACCGAACCCCGGACCGCTCGTGCCAGTCGTATAACTCGCTGGGAGAGACACGTCCAGCGACAGGAAACTGGCCACATCGGAAGCGTTAACTACTGACAGGAGCGATTGGCAGGTTGGGCATGGTCGTTTCAGCGCTCGAGAGTAACTTTTAAAAGGCCCAAAGACAAGTTAACAAATGCCATGATAGACCGACTTGAGAAGGAAGTCGATATGTTGGAACGACATCTGCAGGTCCTGAAGATGGTCATCGAGAACGAGCCGATCGGGATCGTCAAGATGTCGAACGAGACGGGCTACCCACACCACAAGGTTCGCTACTCGCTTCGCGTTCTCGAGGAAGAGAACCTCATCGAGCCCTCGAGCCAGGGTGCGATCAAGACCGAGCGCACCGCCGAGTTCGTCGACGAACTCGACGACAAGCTCGACGACATCGTCGACAAACTCGACGGCATGAAGATCGAAGACGTCGCAGAGATCGAAGGCTAGTCTCTCGTCCACGTCGGACGTCGTCGCCCGTCCCCGCGATCGACGCCGGTACGACACGGACAGCGTACACTTTTTGCAGCCGTATTTCAGCCAGACTCGAGCCGTCGGCCGTGCTATCTGTCAGTCACTGACGAGACTGCACTCGAAAACGACACAGAACGAACCGACGGGGACGGGATCGAGCGCGACGGACTACAGCTCCGGCACGTTCATGTGGAAGCCTTCCGAGCGCGACTCGACGAGACAGAGGTGGTAGCCGGATTTCCGCGAGAGGTTGACGTAACTCAGCTTCGAGCTACGGCTGAGGAAGCCACTGCTCGTCGCCTGTTCGGCAACCTCGAGCGCACCGGGCTCGAAGTAACTCGAGGTGACGGCGATCGCGGCCGCCAGATCCGGATAGTTCGCCTTGACGGCGGAGGCTGCCTCCTCGAGTTCCGCGAGTAAGTCTTTCGTCGCGGGCTCGCGCGAGTCGTTGAGCGTGACGAGCAGTAACGGATTGCCCATCTTGTCGAACGCGACGATATCGAACGTCAACTCCTCGGGGACGTCGTCGGTGTCGTCGTCGGCAAGCGAGATGGTCGCGCCGAGTTCGGCCCGGTCGATTCGCGGGATCGCATCGTAGAGGTCGCCCAGTCCGTCGGCGTTCCCGGTATCGCGGATCTCATACAGGAGCATCTCGGTGAGCCAGTCGACGAACCGATACTCCATCGTCGTCTCGAGAAAGTCGTCGTACGGTTGTCCGTCGACGGCTGCGTCGTTCGAGTCGAAGCCGGTGTGATGTTCCAGTCGCAGGTTCGAGGCGACTTCGCTCCGGTCGGCGTCGCCGTCGTGGGCCGTCTCGAGGGTCGGCCGGCTTTTCGAGGCGTATCTGACGAAGAGGTTCGTCTGCGAAAGCGCCTGCTGGGGCGATAGCTGTGTCCCGGCGCTGACGGCGGCCGACGCGCTACCGGTGTCTTGCGTTTGAGCGTGTTCGAGTTCCGTCTCGAGGTCGTCGATCCGGGACTGCAGCCGATCGACCGTCGCAGAAAGGTCGTCGTTTTCCGCGCGCAGCCGATCGCGTTCGGCCTCGAGTTCCTCGGCCTTCGTTGCAAGTGAGTCACGTTGTTCCTGCAGTGTCTCGACTTTCTCGGTCAGCGTCGCAACTCGGTCACTGTGTGCATCGGTCGCGGCGGCAGCACCCTGTGGTTGGCTGTCAGCCTGTGTGCGTGATCGGTCCGTCCGGGAGCTGGACGTGCTGGCCGACGCCGCGGCCTGGTCCGACGACTGAGTCGGTGACTGGACAGCGGACGCGGAGGCGTCCGTGTTCGTATCGGACGCCGTCGACGGTTGGTCCATGCGCAGTTCGCGGCCACCCGTGCTCGAGCTCGAGTCAGTGTCCGAATCGCTGTTGTCGGGATCGATCGAGGGAATACGCCGCGTCTCGCGCCACTCCGCTTCGCGTTCGAACTCCTCTTCGAGTCCGTCGTCCGCGGCCGTCGTCTCGGACTCCGTGTTAGGGCCGTCGCTGGCCGAGTCAGGCGCTGACTCGGCATCGTCGTCAACCCAGGAGATGTCGTTGCGATCGAGTTCCTCCGCGGCCGCTTCGATTTCTGCAAGCTCAGGGTCCGTCGCGACGTCGACGTCGTCCACTGTCGACGCCTCGTCGGCCGACGCTAATTCTTCTGACTCCGACTCGGCGGCAACCGGGTCAGCCTCAGTCTCGGCGTCGTGTGTCGCGGTCTGCGGCGAGTCATCGACAGCGGCCGTCTCGGATGCGGACGCCGGTTCGGCGTCACCGACGGACGGTGATTCGGTAATCCCGGCCGACGGTGGCTCAGGTTCGACCTCGCTGTTATCGGTCGCCGTGATGCCCGTCGGATCGTCCGTGAGATCCGTTTCCGACGACAGCGGCGACTCGTCGTCGCCGACGTCTTCGGTCGACTCCGTCCCAGCCGCGTGGGCAGCGTCAACGGTCTCGGTACTCGAGATGTCGATCGGCTCGAGCGACGACGATCCCATGGGGTCGGACTCCGACGCGCCATCGGTCGGCGCGTCGGAAGTGCCGGTATCGGTCGTGGCGTCAGGGGTCGTAGACTCGGTCGCTGAGTCCGTCTCCGACGACGAGTCGGCCGTCCCCGGAACGTCGATGACGTCGATTTCGACATCGGTGACTTCGTAGATGCCGACCTCGTCGGCCGCGCGTTCGAACGCTTCCTCGCCGGTGAGCAGCCGTTCGGCGTTCCCGATGTACGCTGCGGCCATCCGACGACCGCCGTAGTAGACAGCGTAGTAGTCACCGCTGAGAACGTTCTCGCTCAGTTCGATGTACCCGGTAAACGATCCGCTCTGGAGTGTCTCGTCGACTTCTCGAAGCGGCGTCTCGTTCGTATAGTACTTCGCCCGTGTCTCGCCGCCCTGTTCTTCCATCGTACAGAGCAGGGGCAACGACGGATCGGGTGCCTCATAACACGTGCCCGAGGCGGTTTCGAAGTCGTCGATATCGCCATCGATGACGCCGACAACGCGGCCGTTGAGCATACAAAGCCACGTGCCAGCCGCCGATACAGCACCGGAGAAATCAGCGTGGGCGAGATCGGAGAGACCGTCGAACCCCCCGTTAAACGGGCGGGAGTCCCACTCCTCGACGCGCTCTTGCGTGCGCGGATCCATACGTCAACAAGCGGGAACCGCACCAAATACGTTTCGTCTAGACAGTCACTAGATCTTGGATTCCGCGTCCTCGGCGAGTTCTTTCATCCGCTTGCCGATCCGGCCGGCACTCGAGAACTCGTCGTCGCTCATCGCGTTGGCGAGTGCGTTCCCGAGGACGAAGACCGCGTGTTTGTGTTCGCTTTTCGACTTGTGGACGTGCGAAGGGTCGACGTCGAGCTGGCGGTAGGGGTCGAACAGCGTTTCATCAACTCCCTCGCGATCAGAAAAGTACTCCATGATGACGACGAGTTCTTCGTGGAGCTCGAGGAGTTCGTCCTTATGCATACGCGCCGTTAGGAAGGGTTTCGATTTAAGCGTTGTGTGGCCCCGTGTCGCAAAATCGAACGCGATCGCTCAGCGGGTGGTCTGGCGGAGTCCTGTCGAGAACGGAGTAAACGCCGGAACGTGGAGTCGTGGCGTGTCGTGATCAGTCGGCGCTAGCAGACGTAATGTCTGCATCCTCGGCTTCCTCACGGTGGTCCGCGGGGAACCATGCGAGTTCGTGGTCGGCGGTGACGCGGACGGCGACGCGCTCGTCTAAGTCGATATGATCGGAGTGGTTGTGCATACACTCGATCGTTTCACCGCCGTCGAGTTCGACGCGATAGAGGACGGTCGGGCCGAGATAGCGCCGATAGACGACGTGGCCGTCGGCCTCCGCGCCGTCGGCAGGGTAGGCCGTGACGTCGTCGGGTCGAATAAGGAGGTCGACAGTAGAGCCGTCGTATTGGTGGGCCAGCCCGTGAACGTCATCGCGGAGGACGCGACCGAGTGCGGTGTCGACGCTGTCGCCGTGGACCTCTCCTGGGAGGAAACTTGCGTGGCCCAGAAAGCCAGCGACAAACCGCGATTCAGGCTGCTGGAAGACTTCCTGGGGGGTATCGATCTGTTCGATGTCGCCGTCGTTCATCACGGCGACGCGGTCGGAAATAGACAGCGCCTCCTCCTGGTCGTGGGTCACGGAGATCGCGGTGACGCCCGTCTGCTTGATGATCCGGCGAACCTCCTCCCGCATCTCGACGCGCAGATCCACGTCCAGACTCGAGAATGGTTCGTCGAGCAACAGCATCTCGGGTTCGGGAGCAAGCGAGCGGGCAAGCGCGATGCGCTGTTGTTGGCCACCGGAGAGTTCGTTCGGATAGTGGTCGCCGTGGGCTTCGAGGCCGACGAGCTCGAGCAGTTCGTCGACGCGGCTTGCACGCTCGCCCTCGGGTCGATCTTGCAAGCCGAAGGCGACGTTCTCGCGGGCGGTGAGATGTGGGAACAGTGCGAAGTCCTGAAAGACGACGCCGACGTCACGGTCTTCCGGCGGAACGAACTGGCCGTCGCCCGAGACCGTCTCACCTTGCAATCGAATCCGTCCGGCGTTGGGTTCCTCGAGGCCGGCGATCAGCCGAAGCGTCGTGGTCTTTCCGCAGCCGGATGGGCCGAGCAGGGTCAGGATTTCACCGTCACGGACGGCGATCGAGAGGTCGCCGATGACCTCCTGGGTCCCGTAGCGTTTCGCGATACCGTCGAGTTCGAGAACCGTCTCGCTCGTTGTCGGCTCGTTGGATCGGTTCTCGACCGCCGTCGTAAGCAGTTCTCCTTTGGCCATATTTCGACCCTCCGGCAGCTGCCGGCACACATTCCCTTTAGGCGTGCCTAAATCACTTATAATTGCCGGTTCGGCTCCAGACGGCGGAGATAACGGCTCGCTCGGGAGAACAGCGGGTAAGCCCGCTGTGATCAGAGTTCGACGCCGCTCGGGATCAGGCTATGCTGTCGAAGCAAGCTACCCTCGTCGTCGTAGACCAGAAACGTTCGTTTGTCGTAGCTAACGAACGGCTCGCCATCGAGCGTAATCTCGACGCGATACTGGCCCTCGTCGCCCGCGGTCTCGCCGTAGCGCCGTGCAGCGCGGATGAACTGCAAGACGTCGGTGGCGTCTTCGTTGAGTTCGAGGATGAACTCGCCAGTGATGCGGTTGGTCACGCTCACTACCCCCGCAGTATCGTCCTCGAGCGGTCCCTGTAGCCGGAGGGCTGTGTCCGTCTCGCTCGCCTCGAGAACGTCGCCGTCGGGACCAGTCAGGCGCTCGCAAAGCATCGCTTCCGGGCCGGTGAAGTCGATCGCTACCGAGGGCTTTTTCGGCTCGCCGTCGGTTTCGGCCCAGTCGATATTGGTGACATCTAACGTGAAGTGCTCGCGCCTCATTCCGTATATGACCTTTCGGCCTCGCGCAGTATGAACGTAACGCACGGAGAACACGTCTCCGGTGACACATCGAGGTCGTCGGCTCGGCCGAGCGACCGGCGAGTGCGGGCCCGACCGTGTCGGCGTCGCAGCGAGTAGAAACCCTTTAGTCTGCAACGACGGTACCGACGGTGGGAAGCGCACGGCCGCAAATCCGACTGTGTCACCCCCCTTTTCCGGGTGGCTTGGGATTGCGGAAGTGCACGGCGAGAGCCGGCTGCTGTCGGCGGACACGCTGCCATCGGTGCGCGTGCGCGCTCGACAGCGAACACGAGCGGTCAGTGCGATTCCTATCCTCAAACAATGGCACGAATGCACACCCGCCGTCGCGGCTCGTCCGGTTCGGACAAGCCGTCGGCAGACGAACCGCCGGAGTGGAGCGACGTCGACCCCGAAGACATCGAATCTCGGGTCGTCGAACTGGCAGAGCAGGGCTACGATCCCAGTCAGATCGGGATGAAGCTGCGTGACGAAGGCGTCACCGGCACGCCCGTCCCGGACGTCAAGCTGGCAACTGGGAAGAAAGTCACCGAGATCCTCGAGGAGAACGACGCCACGTCCGACATTCCCGAGGACCTCCGGAACCTGATGGATCGTGCCGTGCGACTGCGCGAGCACGTCCAGGCCAACCCCCAGGACTACCAGAACAAACGCGCCCTGCAAAACACCGAGTCGAAGGTGCGCCGCCTGGTCGACTACTACCGCGGCGACGAACTCGAGCCCGACTTCACGTACTCCTACGACGTCGCAGTCGAGCTCCTCGAGAACGAGTAACACCACATGTCCACCGAGGGTCGATCCGCCGAGCCGGCGTCCGCCACGAACGCACTCGAGAGCGCCGGCTTCGTTCGGCTGATCACCCGCGCCGACGGCGACGCCCTCGCCGCGAGCGGGCTGCTCGCGAGCGCGCTCGACGACAGCGAAACACCGTTTCAGGTGACCGTCGCGCCCACAGTTGCGGCACGATCCAAACGGGTGCACACACCGGCGAACGAGGACGACGTGACCGTCGTCGTCGGCACCGCTGACGTGGTCGCCGACGCGGACGACGTCATCCAGCTTGCGACTCCCGATCGGCCGGCGACACTCGAGGCTGTCGATCTCGTCCGTGACCTCGATGTGACGCCGGATCCAGTCATCGCACTCGCCGGCATCGTCGCAAGCGGCGGCGACCCCGGCGCAGGCGAAAGCGAATGGCTCGAAACAGCTGCACGCGAGCAGGGCCTGCTCGAGCAGCGCCCGGGCGTCGCGATTCCGACCGCCGATCCAGTCGACGGGCTCGCTCACTCGACACGGCTGCACGCGCCGTGGTCGGGCGACCGAGACGCGACCCGCGAGGCGCTCGCTGACGTTGTCGATGGCGATCTTGCCGATTTCGACGCGGACGACCACCGGGCAATCGCCTCGCTGGTCGCACTCGACGTCGTCGGTGCCGACAGGGTGACTGACGCCGCCGCAAAGACGATCGGCAGAGCGTTACAGCCGTACGTGACGCCCGACGGACCCTTCGAGACGCTCGGCGGCTTCGCCGACGTACTCGAGGCGACGGCCAGCGTAGCCCCCGGAACAGGCGTCGCGTTGGCGATGGGCCATGCCGTCCGCGAGCGAGCACTCGAGGGCTGGCGCGAGTATGGACGCCGAACCCATGTGGCGCTCAGGGACGGCTCGACCGGCCGCTACGACGGGCTGTTCGTCGTCGGCATCGATGACGGCCCTGTGGAAGCCGTCGCACGGGTTGGGGCGGCCTACCGGTCGCCCGAGCCGGCCGTCCTTGCCGTCGGAGACGGTGAGGCGGCAATCGCGACCCGCGAGGCTGGCTCTCTCGGCGCGACCGTCGAGGCAGTCGCCCGCGAGCTCACGGAGCAAGCACCCGAGGCTGACGTCGGCTACGACGGCGGCCAGCGGCGTGGCTACCTGCAGTTCGACCCCGACGTGGGCGAGACGATGATCATCGCGGCAGTGAGGGAACTCCTATGAGTCGGCGAGCGACGATTCGGACGGCCCACGACGACGCGACGCTTGTCGCACGGGCACTTCGCCCGGACAACACCGACGAGATGGAGACGACCGTCGACCGCGACGGTGAGACCGCGACGGTCGTCACGCACATCGAACGCGAGACGACCAGCGGCCTGCAGTCGACGGTCGACGACTACGTCGTCAACCTCGAGGTCGCGATCGATGTCGCTTCACAGGCACGAACCGAACAGCACACAGAACCGACGGACACGGGACCTGTGTCCGACCCCGATAGCGACTCAACACACGATACACAATGAGTGAACGATCAGTTTCACGTGCGAAACAGGAGAAGCGGTGGTACACCGTCCTGGCACCCGAGCAGTTCGATCGCCAGGAACTCGGCGAGACCCCCGCTGACGAGCCGGAGAAAGTCTACGACCGAACCATCGAAACGACGCTCGGCGAACTCACGAACAACGCCAGCGAGAACAACACGAAGCTGACCTTCCAGGTCACCGACGTCGGCAGCGACAGCGCATACACGGAGTTCAAGGAACACTCCCTGACCCGTGACTACCTGCGCTCGCTGGTCCGTCGCGGTGCCTCGAAGATCGAGGCTTACGTCACCGTCCTCACGACGGACGACTACCGCGTCCAGATCCAGCCCGTCGCCTTCACGACCAAGAAGGCAGACGCGAGCCAGGAGAAGGCCATCCGCGAGCAGATGGTCCAGATGATCGAAGAGGCTGCCGAGGAGCGCTCCTTCGAGGAACTCATCGACAGCGTCGTCGAAGGCCGACTCTCCTCTGCCATCTACGGCGAGGCCAAGACGATCTACCCGCTGCGCCGCGTCGAGATCCAGAAGACCACCCTCGAGGCCCACCCCGAGGAAGTCGCCGAAGAGGAAGCGGCCGCCGTCGACGTCGACGAAGACGACGTCGCGACGGACGACTGATACGGACTACTGTCAGTCAGTTCCAGTGCAACCGCGACCCGCACTGCGGTTGCACCGGGAAATCGTTACAGCAGACCGTATGAGACGGTCGCTACGCGATTTCACTGCCACTTTTTGATGCTGTCTCTCGAGCCGGGAGCCGACGGCTCGAGCGGAACTGACAGTGAGAGCATCGATAGAAGAAGCGAACTGACGCGGCTCGCAGTCGTCACTCGGAGACGACGATCTTCCCGTCCATTTCCGCGCGTTCGTGTGGGATACAGAAGTACTCGTAGGTGCCCGGCACCTCGAAGGTGTGTTCGAACGTCTCGCGTGGACCGAGGCGGCCACCGCGTTGGCCTTGCCAGGCATGGCGTGCCGACGCTTGATTCTCGAAGCCACCGGTAGCGAAAAAGTCGGCTGCCGCCGGGATCCCGTTGTCGTAGGCGGTAACGGTGTGGTCGGCTTCGCTCGTGTTCTTCCAGACGACAGTCTCGCCGACGGAGATCTCGTAGACATCAGGGAGGAACTCGGTTCGATTCATACCGATGTGACAGTCCTCGCCGGAACAGGGATCGCTCCCGCCGGTACTGATCGCGGACGAACACCCTGCTAGACCAGCCGAAACGGCAGTCCCGACAGCAGCGAGATAGACACGCCGGTGCATATTCCCTCGTTAGGACAGTTGCCGTATAACCGCCCCGGTTCAGTTCTCGAAAGCGGCCCCGTGGAAACGAAAACACGTAAGGTATCTCCCCGTCGAATCGGGCTATATGCTCCCCCGGTTCGTCGGTCGACTGGGCGTCGCTGACGCGGTGACGATCGCCAACGCCGCGCTGGGGTTCGTCGCAGTCGTCATCGCGGGCGTCAACATCGATCTGGCCGCCCGCCTGATCCTGCTGGCGGCGATCGCGGACGGCCTCGACGGCATCCTCGCACGCCGCTATGGTGGCACCGACGCAGGCCCCTATCTCGACTCGCTTGCCGACGTCGCCTCCTTCGCCGTCGCCCCTGCTGTCCTCTCGTTTACTGTCGTCACCGACGGCCTCGAGATCGCGTTCGACGCGGTCACCGCCGAACTTCTGGTCGTGACTGGCATCTGTGCGCTGTTCGTCGCGATGGCTGTCACGCGACTGGGGATGTACACCGCCTACGACGTCACCGGCAACCACACCGAAGGCGTCCAGACGACACTGGCCGCGACGATCCTCGGCGCGGCGATCCTCGCGGGCGAAACCCAGCCCGGGCTCGTTCTCGCAGTCACCGCTGCGTTCTGTTATCTGATGGTCTCACAGATCGAGTATCCCGATCTGCTGGCTCGAGACGCGGCGATTATGGGCGTCGTCCATGCGCTCGCGATCCTCGTGCCGACCGTTGCCGGGCGGACGTTTCCGTATGCGCTGCTGACGCTCGGGCTAGCGTACATGACGCTCAGTCCCTGGTTCTACTGGGGAGAGACGGAACGATCGTCGGAGACGGACGTCGATGTGCATGGAAACGCTTAGGACCGTGCTGACACGACTGTAAGGTATGCACACTGTCACGCGTCGGCGTCGTCCCCGGGTGGTACGATGAGTGAGGACGAGGCAAACGGTGACGACGGAGCTGCCAAGCCGGACGAGGAGGAGTCGGTCGATCTCGAGGCCATCGACGAGCAACTCTCGACGCTCGCTGATGAACTCGAAGCCCTCGATGCAGACCTCGAGGCAGCCGAAACCGAAGACGACCTCGACGTCGTCGAGGCTGACCTCGACTCGTTTCGCGAGGACCTCGAGAGCGTCGAGGTTCCGGAGCCACCGGAACCCGACGAGGACGAGGAGGAAGATGACGAACCCGCGCCAGAAGAGGAACTGCAGGAGACGTACGATGAGATCGAAAGCGATCTCTCCGATCTCGAGTCCGACCTCGAAGATCAGCGCGGGCCCTACGGCGAAGACGTCGTCAGTGAGATCAACAGCGCTAGCGGCACGATCACTGGCACCCGCTGGACCGAAGAGGGCAACGCCGAACTGATCGAGGCAGTCAACGCCTTCTGCGACGACCTCAACGACCTGCTCGACAGTTCGGTCACGCTGGTTGACAAAGGCGAGGACGTATCGGCCCAACTCGACGCGACCCTCGACGACACGGTCGACGCTGTCGAGGACGCGAACCTCGACGCAGACGACGATGCCGAGACGATCGCCGGCTTACTCGAGGCCACTGACGACCTCCAAAGCGACATCGACGACGCAACCGAGTGGTCGGATCTCGAGGTCCGCGAACAGCTCCGCCGGGAGGGCTACTACGACGTGCTCGAGCACGTCAAAGACTACCCGCCGGAGTGGCACGCGCTCAAAGTCCACGAGAAACGCGGCAACGTCGACATGATCCTGCTCGCGCTCGAAACCTTCGACTCCGACTTCATGGAGGAACACTGCATGGAGGCCTTAGAGCGGATGGGACCCGAGGAGGCCATCGAGCCAATGCTTCAGAAGGCAAACCGCCGCGACGAGGCCGCAATGGCCGTCCTCGGCAAAATCGGCGTCGATGACGAGAAGGTCGTCGACGCGCTCCTCGATTACGTCGACTCCAACCCGAACCTCCAACAGCCCGCGTTCCGCGCGCTCGGCGAGATCGGCACTGAAGACGCCGTCGAGCCGATCGCCCAGCAACTCGTCGCCGACGAGGCTGACGTCCGGAGCTGGGCCGCCCGCGCGCTCGGTCTGATCGGCGACACCCGCGCCATCGAACCGCTCGCGGACGTCCTCGAAACCGACGACGCCGACCGCGCCCGAGCCAGCGCTGCGTGGGCACTTCGCCAGATCGGCACCACAGAGGCCCTCGAAGTCGTCGCCGACTACGACGACGACCGCGCCTACCTGGTGCAGGCCGAAGCCGAGCGTGTCGACCTCGAGCCAGCAGCCTGACGACGCGACACGGCTTTTTCGATCCGCGTTCGACGCATACAGCGGTGATTGGGGCTCCGCTCCGAGCGTTTAAGTACGGAGACGCGCCCAAACCGGGCAATGACCGCCCGACGGGCCGCCCTCGTCGCTGTGTTCGGCTGTTGTCTGATCGCCAGCGCCACGATACTCGCCGGGTTCGCCTTTGCCACTGAACCGGCAGCGACCGATCGACACGTCGCTCGAGCATCGTCGGGATCGGGTGGCAGCGACAGCGCGACTGCTCGTGCCTGCCCCGCTCGAGCGTCCACTACTCGCCCCCCAACTGCGCCGCCACCACGCCCGCGGATCGTCGGCCTCTCCCCGAACCCCACGACCGACGACGACACCGGCGAGTTCGTCGTCCTCGAAACGCCACCCGACACTCGGCTCGCGGAGCTGACGCTCACTGATGGCCACACGACGGCCGCGCTCCCGAACGAAACGGTCTCCGGGCGCGTCGCCCTCAGTACGGCTCCGAACGTCACCGAGACGCTGACAGACACCCCTGTCCTCGCACTCGAGGGACACCTCCAACTCGCCAACGGCGGCGATCGGCTCCGCCTTCGAAACGCAACGACGACGATCGACACAGTGTCATACGACAGCGCGCCGGCGGCCGAACGGTGGTATCGAACGGCGGCCCCTGACGAGGCGACCCCCGTTACCGACGGCCAGTGGTGGCCACGAGACGCGACCTGTCTGCCCGTCTCGAGTGCTGCGGTCGACGAGGCGACGGCGTTCGTCCTTCCCGACGCGCCAGGCGTGCCACGGAAGACGATCCGATCCGCCGACGAACGGCTGTTCCTCGCCGGCTACACCGTCACCTCAGAGGCGGTCGCCGCCGACCTCGTCGATGCGGCCGAACGCGGCGTCGAGGTCGCAGTCCTCCTCGAGGCAAGTCCCGTCGGCGGGACACCAGCACCGACCGCAGACGTCCTCGAGACGCTCGCTGACGGTGGTGTCGAAGTGCGGGTCATCGGCGGCGACGGTGCACGCTACCGGTATCACCATCCCAAATACGCCGTCGCCGACGACCGCGTGCTGGTCACCACGGAAAACTGGAAGCCCGCAGGCGTCGGCGGCGAGAGCAGCCGTGGCTGGGGCGTCCGCCTCGAGGACGAGGCCCTCGCGGCCGATCTCGCGGGTGTCTTCCGAGCCGATTTCGAGGGGTGGGATACGACCGCTGGCGCAGCCTATCGCGCGAACACCTCGTTCGTCGACGACGATGATCCGGTCGTCACCGCGCGCGATACTGCGTTTCCGACGGTTCACGAACCCGCAACCGTGCCTATCGAGTCGGCCGAACTGTTAGTCGCACCGGACAACGCCGAGTACCGACTTCAGGAGCTGCTCCGTGGGGCCGACGACGAGATTCTCGTCGTCCAGCCCAGTATCGCAACCGACGTTTCGCTCCTCGAGTCGACGCTCGAGGCGGCTCGCCGCGGCGTCGACGTGCGAATTCTGCTCGGATCGACGTGGTACAACACCGAGGAAAACGAGCAACTCGCAGCCGACCTCGAGCGCCTCGCTGCCAGCGACGAGTTGGACCTCGAGGTCCAACTCGTCGCGGACACCGATCGCTTCGAGAAGATCCACGCGAAGGGCATCGTGATCGATCGGGAGGTGGCGATCGTCGGCAGCGCCAATTGGAACGAAAACTCGCTCGAGAACAATCGCGAGGTACTCGTCGCCCTCCACGGCGCGGAGATCGCGACCTACTACGCGGACGTATTCGAGGCGGATTGGTCCAGCGACGCCTGGCGGTTCCCTATCGGGCTCAGCGCCACCGTCGTCGCTGCCCTCGTCGTCGCAGCGATCGTCGGCCGACGCTACGTGCGCTTTGGAAGTCCCCCATCCGAATACACCTAATGCGGTCTGCTGTCACTGTGTCCCGGCGTACCCACAGCCCGTCATGTGGGTGTGCCGGAACTGACTGACGGCTGACAGGAGTCCGTATGGAAATCAGTCCGCGCGGCCGCTGACCTCGAGGAGTTCGCAGTGATCGGCCTCGGGGTCGAAACAGTCGGGACACTGCTCGGGGCGATCGATGATCGTATCCAGACGCTCTGCGACGGTGTCGTCGATGACGCTCTCGAGTGCGCGTGCTTCCTCGCGGAACTCCTCGACTTCGAGGACGTTCGCGAGGAAGCGTTCGATGATGCAGTAGGTCTGAAGGGCGTCATGAGCACGCTCGAGGCCCTCATCGGTCAAGCTTGCGCCCTTGTACTTCTCGTGTTCGACGAGCTCGCGATCCTGGAGCTTGCCGACCATTTCGTTGACACTCGCAGGGCTCACGTCGAGCAGATCCGCGAGCGTACCGGTCGATGCGGGGCCGTCTTCGATGCGCTGAGCCAGATAGATCGCCTTGAGATATTGATCTGCAGTGTTCATGCCATCCCTCCGTCGGTGCCGGTGTCTGCTCCGGCCGTGTTGCGCCGGTGTAACCGCGTCCGGGTCCCGGTACAGGCGTCGAACGGCGTCTCGCCGGTGGTGATCGACGCGGGTTCCCGTCTCTCGCTCATGCTCTGTGCTCCATGATTTCGGTCACTTCTTGGACACCCTCTTTTTCCTCCTCGCGGATCTCGGAGAGCGTCTCGAGCAGTCGATCGCGATCGACTGCGAACTCGGTATCGGAGGCCTCGATCGCTGTTATCAGGTCGTCGTAGAACTTGTATGCAGTCTCCTCGTTGGCCAGTTGGTCGTAGAGGACGCCGTCGGTGTCTTCCGGCGGCCCGTACTGGGCGTCGACCAGTGCGTTGATTTCCTCGTATTCGACCGTGTCAGCCTCGAGATCGTCGATCAGCGCCTCGAGTCGCTCGCGGTGGTCGGCCGACTCTGCGGCGGCTTCCGCGAGTAACTCCTCCACTTCCGCGTCGAATTCCGCTCGCTCTTCCGGCGGGAGCGAGTCGATATGGAGGGCGGCGCGTGACTCGACGACTTCTTCCAGCACGACCCCGATCTGTAGCAACCGGGTCAGCTGATGGTCGCTCGAGACACGCTGTCCCAGACTCATATCTCGACAAGCGGGCCGCTGTTACTTAGTCGTCTCGGAGCACGAATCGAGAAAAACGGCAGCGCTCATCCCGATACATTGTAACATAGGAGTTTCTCGAACCAGCTATCTGGTTCGTTGAGTTTCAGTTCAAGGAAATTGAGATATCGTTGGAGATGATGTTTTGAGACACCTCTGAACTTCGCCAGCCACTGGCGAAGGAAGCTGTGGCGGTTCTCACAGGTGTTCGTGTGGGCATCGCCGATGACGTAGGTGTCGGAGTGGGTGACGGCCAGATGGCCGTCCACCCCCTCCTTCTCCTCGATCTCGTCGTAGATTGTGTAATCATCGGTACAGAGGATGACGCTTCCATCACCGTATTCAGCGATGTCTTCGTCGGCGTCTTGGAGATCCTTGCAGACGAGAAACCGAACTCGTCCGTCATCCCGACGGACGAGTGTCAACACCGGTGGTTTGTCTGATTCGAATCGTCCTCGTCCCTTTTTTTGAGTCCGCGCTTGCGCGGACTCTGATCCTCGTCTTCGATCCCTTTCTCACCAGCTGTTACGTAGATCTCGTCAGCTTCACAGACATCGTACAGCTCAAATTCATCGATCTCCCCGCTCACATCCTGGACTTTGTGAACGAAGTTGAGAACAGCTTCGTAGTCTCGGCCAAGGTCACGAGCGATCTGAGCGGTCGGCTCAGATCGCATCTCCTTGACGATATAGAACATCTCTTCCAGTTCGAAGCGATGTTGGCCGAAGATCGTGTTTGTGAGGTCGTTGAAGTACGTCTCACACCCCTTGCACCAGTACTGCTGGGCGTCTTTTCCGGTTGTTCCGCGCTTGACAACGTCGTCACTCTCGCAATGGACACACGTCACCGTCTCGCCGAAGCGGGCGAGACGGAGACGTTCAAAGCACCGCTCACGTGGTGGAAGGAACACTTGCGCAGACTTCTCGTCCATCTTGGAAGACACTTGGAGAGTAAGGAAAATTGATGTTACGACTTATCGAGATGAGTGAAACGGCAGAAAGGGCACCCGCGATTCGAACGCGCTATGAGCGCAGTTAGTCACGCTGACGGAGTCGCCGTGGGATCTTCGATCCCACGAGCCGTTCACTCGCTCGTTTACTCTCGCTTGCGAAGACGCGCGCCGATCAGTGCTTCGAGGTCGTCGCGGAGTTCGTCGACGTCGATCTCCTCTAAGACGGGCACGAAGAAACCGTCGACGAGCATATTCCGGGCCGACCGCGGGTCGACACCGCGGGAGGTCATGTAGAGGAGATCCTCTTGGTCGATCTGACCGACCGTCGCGGAGTGGCTGGCCTCGGTGTCGTGGTTGTTGATGATCAGCTTCGGGGAGGCGTCGGCTTCGCTCTCGTCGGAGAGCATCAGCGTGTTCTCACGCTGGTAGGAGCTGGTGTCCCAGGCCTCTGTGCCGACGTCCTGAACGCCCTCGTAGACCGAGCGGGCGACGTCGTCGGTGACGCCGCGGGTCACGAGATCTGCGGTCGTGTGCTCAGCACGGTGCCAGACCTTCGCGTCGAGGTCGAAGTGCTGGTCGTTGTGGCCGTAGAATGCACCGACGATCTGCGTCTCGGAGCTATCGCCGCTGAGCGTCGTCGAGACCTCCGTCTTGGTCAGCTGCGTGCCGAGGTTCCCCTCGATCCAGTCGATCGTGGCGTAGGTGTCGGCGACGCCGCGCTTGACGGTGAAGTTGTAGGCGTCCTCAGAGAGGTTCTGGAGGCTGCCGTACTGGACGTAGCTGTTCTCGCCGGCAGCGACTTCGACGACGCCGCTGTAGTACTGTTCGTCGGCCTCTTGGCCGGTAGACTGGCGCTCTAAGATCGTGACCGAGGACGATTCCTCGGTGACGACGAGCGTGTAGTTGAACAGCGAGCGGGAGTTCTGTTCGGTCCGGACGGTGACGTCTTCGGCATCGACACCCTCGGGGACGTAGATGACGGTCCCGGTGCTAAAGAGGGCGGTCGAAAGCGCCGTCAGGTAGTTCTCCTGTGGGTCGACGATAGAGCCGAAGTGTTCTTTCAGCAGCTCCTCATGTTCGTCGACGGCGTCGGCCCACGACAGCACGTCGACCTCGTCGGGACCGACCTGGTCTTTGTTCTCCGCTGCGTTGAGCGGATCCACGAGCGACTCGAAGTCGAGTTCGTGGAGGTTCGTCCAGTCCCGACCCGGCGTCCGAATGACATCGGGCATCTCGAGGTCCTCGAGCGCGTCGAGGGCCTCGAGACGTGTCTCTACGAGCCATTCGGGCTCGTCTAACGCGCCCGAAATTTGGCGTACCTGTTCTTCCGTCAGATTGGCGTGTACCTGCGTGCTCATATTATCCGAGGCTTCCCTCCATCTCGAGTTCGATCAAGCGATTCAGTTCGACCGCGTATTCGATCGGCAGTTCTTCCGTAATCGGCTCGATGAAGCCGGCGACGATCATCTTCTTGGCGTCGTCGTCGTCCAGCCCACGGGACTGGAGGTAGAAGATGTCCTCGTCGCCGATCTTGCCGACGGTCGCCTCGTGTGCGACGTCGACTTTCGATTCCTCGATCTCCATGTACGGCATGGTGTCCGACGTCGACTCGTTGTCGAACATCAGCGCGTCACACTCGACGGCAGTCGAAGAGTTCTCCGCACCGTCTGCGATGTGGACGAGACCGCGGTAGTTGGTGCGGCCGCCGTCCTTGGAGATCGACTTGGATTCGATGGTCGAACTCGTGTCGGGCGCGTTGTGGTAGACCTTCGCGCCGGTGTCGATGTCCTGGCCCTCGCCGGCGAAGGCGATGGTGATGTGGGTGTCGGTCGCGCCGCGACCCTTGAGGATCGAACACGGGTAGAGCATGGTGGCTTTCGAGCCCATGCTGCCCGAGACCCACTCCATCGTGCCGTTTGCTTCGACGATGGCACGCTTGGTGTTGAGGTTGAAGGTGTTTTTCGACCAGTTCTGCACCGTCGAGTACTGGACGTGGGCGTCTTCGCCGACGAAGACTTCGACGCCGCCCGAGTGGAGGTTGTGGGTGCCGTACTGGGGTGCGGAACAGCCCTCGATGTAGTGCACCTCGGAGCCTTCCTCGGCGATGATGAGCGTATGCTCGAACTGCCCCATCCCTTCCGAGTTCATGCGGAAGTAGGCCTGAACGGGCATCTCGACGGTGACGCCCTCGGGGACGTAGACGAACGAGCCGCCGGACCAGACGGCTCCGTGCAGCGCCGCGAACTTGTTGTCGCTTGGCGGCACACAGGAGGTCATGAAGTGCTCTTTGACGAGCTCGGGGTGTTCCTGGACCGCGCGGTCCATGTTCATGAAGATGACCCCCTTCTCCTCCCACTGTTCTTGCATGCTCTGGTAGACGACTTCCGATTCGTACTGGGCGCCGACGCCCGAGAGGGCGTTCTTCTCGGCTTCCGGAATACCCAGCTTGTCGAAGGTGTCTTTGATCTCGTCGGGCAGCTCCGTCCAGTCGTCGACGCCTTCGCGCTTGTCGACGTCCGGGCGGATGTAGGGGACGATCTCTTCGATGTCCAGTTCGGAGAGGTCAGGCTGGCCGGGCCAATCCGTCGGCATCGGCATATTCTGATACTGCTTGAGCGCACGCAGGCGGCGCTCGAGCATCCAGTCGGGCTCGTCTTTGTCCTCGGAGATCATGCGGATGACCTCCTCGGTCAGGCCCTTGTCGGATTTGACCGCGGCGTTCTGTTCTTTCTTGAACTCGAACCGGGCCTCGGTGTCTGTCTCTTGTAGGTGGTCTTGATCGGAACTCATTGGTTGATCAGTATTATGGTTACGGCTGTAGGGGTATTACGCTTGTTCTAGCTGAATCCGGTTACGCGGTGCCGTAGACGTCCTCGCGGACCCAGTCGTACCCCTTGTCCTCGAGCTTCTCGGCGAGCTCTGGCCCGCCGCTTTTGGCGATCTGGCCGTCGAGCATCACGTGGACGTGATCGGGCTCGACGTAGTCGAGGATGCGCTGGTAGTGGGTGATCTGGAGGACGCCGGTGCCCTGCTCGTCGCGCAGTGCGTTGATGCCGGCGGAGACGTCCTGCAGCCGGTCGATGTCGAGCCCGGAGTCGATCTCGTCTAAGACGGCGACCGATGGCTCGAGGATGGCTGCCTGCAGCACCTCGTTCTGTTTCTTCTCCCCGCCGGAGAAGCCAGCGTTGAGATAGCGCTGGGCGAACTTCTCGTCCATGTCCAGTTGCTCCATCTTCTCCTGAAGGATCTCCTGGAACTCGGCGACGCCGACTTCGCCCTCGTCGGCGGGGCCTTCCATCGGCGAGGTCTCGAAGCCGTCGTCCTCCTCGTCGTCTTCGTCGTCCTCGCCCTCGAAGAGCTCCTCGCGCTCTTCGATCTTGGCGTTGAGCGCCGTCCGGAGGAAGTTGGTCATCGTGACGCCCTCGATCTCTGCGGGGTACTGGAAGCCGAGGAAAATGCCGAGCGCGGCACGCTCGTTGGGCTCGAGATCGAGCAGGTCCCAGGTGCGCTGGTCCTCGTCGATTTCGATGTCCGCGCCGAACTCGTCGTCTTCGAGGTGCAGTAGAACCTCACCGTCAGTGACCTCGTAGGCAGGGTGGCCGGCAATGACCTTCGCAGTCGTCGACTTCCCGGAGCCGTTCGGCCCCATCAGGGCGTGGATCTCGCCGGACTCGACTTCGAGATCGACGCCCTCGAGGATTTTCTCGTCGCCCTCCGCTACTTCCGCGTGCAGGTTGCGTAGTTCGAGACGTGCCATAGTATTCTGTCGTCTAATGGATGGGCCGTATGGCCCATAACGGTTTCGTATCCAATTGGATACAATCTCGTATTAGCAAAATAAGTTCCCTATTCGGAAATTACTGTTCGGTTTGCCCGTGAACGACCGACATACGAACCAATTGCCGCGATGACGGCCACTGAGACTCGAGAGACGAATATGCGCCAGTTCGCGGGGCCCGAATCGGTACCGGCAGCCGTCTCACATGAACGAATCGAGCCCTTTCTGTTCCTGGCCGCTTTTCACTTCCTCCCACGAGACACCCAGTGCCTCGAGAATGCGCTCGATCGGCCCCTGAAGTGTCTTCTCGAGCATCGTGTCGTAATCGACCTCGAAGGCATCCGGAATCTGATCTTCGTACTCGAAACAGATCACGTCGGGATCGCGTTTGAACGCACCGTAGAGGGGGTCAGTTCGGGCGTCGAATCCTTCGTTGTCTTCGAGGCGCTCGAAAAACGATGGATCGACGCGCTCGAGGTAGAGTCGCTTCGGCTTGCTCCCGCGCTGGAAGTTCGTGCCCAACAGGAGGTTGGCGTACTTCGCGCCGCGGACCTGTGCCGTGTCGGTGTCGTAGTTGTCGAGTCGCTTCCCGATCCCGCCGGGGATCGCGATCTCCTCGAGTGAGACGTCGCCGGCGAGCACGTCCTCGATGACGCCGTTGACGTACTCTTTTGCGCCCTCGATGTCACCTTCTCTGACGATCATCTCGATGACCTCGTGTTGTACTTCTTTGGTGATCGGCGCGATGTCGGAGCGCTGGTACTCGAAGCCGACGATGTCGATGTCGTCGACGTCTTTTCCTTCCTTCCAGACGATGTGGCCGGCGTAGCGTTTCTTTTTGCCCGCCTGGAAAAAGCGCCGGTAGAGTTTTTCGAACTCGATTTGGAACCGATGCTCCTCAGCGTTTAGCTCCTCGATCGCGAAGTCGTCGTACCGTTCGTTGATGTACTCCTCGATTTCGAAGGACTGCTCGAGCGCGTCGTCTTTGGACACGTCGGGACCCAACTCGAGCATGACCGAGTCGGTGTCCCCATACGTAACTTGATAATCCAGTTCGTTTGCCGCTTCGTCCGTAAACTCGATGACGTCGCGACCGGTCGCGGTAATTGCGGCTGCGGCCTCTTTATCATAGAGCCTGAATTTATCCCACCCTGACACACCGTACAACGAATTCATAATAACCTTGACAGCTCCTTGCTGCCGGTCGTACTGCTCGTACTCGGGCGTCCCGGGTTCGTGTTCGTTCCGGAGCGCCTTCTTCTCCTCGCGCTCGTCGAGCAGTTCCGTGATCATCTCGCGGTTCACACCGTCCGGTTCCTTCCGGAAGTGGGTGCCCGTGGGCGCGACATAGGTCTCGCCGTCGTACTCGTCGGGGTCGACTTTCGTCTCCGGCGAGGCGTTAATCGTCGTCATACACATCGGATACAGCGATTTGAGGTCGAGCACGGTCACGTTCTCCTTGACGCCCGTGATCGGCTCGAAGACCGCGCCGCCCTCGTACTCATCGCCAGCCTCCTGTTGGCCTTTCGAGGGCAGCGCAAAGCGGCCGTGGGCCTCGTGGAGGACGTACATGTCAACCGCGTCGCCGGGGGTAGGGGCGTCCTCGAGTTTACAGCCGACGAACGACCGCACTTCGTCCCAGAACGGGATGATCTCCTGCTGGCGGTCGAGTTCGACACAGAGTTCAACGTCCCGGAGGTTGTACTCGAGCAATCTGGTGGGGTCGTCCTCCCAGAGGTCGCCGATGTCGCCGGCGTAGCGTTCCTTGCCGACGCCGAGTTCTACTTCGCCGACGGCGTCGAGTCGGTAGGAGTCGAGTTCGGAGAAGACCATCCGCTGGTAGCCATAGAGCAGGTCGAAGACGATCCGGCCTTTGATGTCGGGGCCACCCCAGTTGCTACGCCAGACCTCGTCGACCCGGGAGAGGCGGTCGATCGAGAGATCGTAGTCGTGGTGTGGGCCGTCGAGTTCCTCGAGCCGATCGAGGAAATAGGGCGCGTCGAAATCTTCGAAGTTCCACCCGGTCAGGAGGTCCGGATCGGTGTCTTCGATGTACTCGATAAAGGCCTCGAGCATCGCTTCTTCTTCCGCGAAGCTCCGGACCTCGTGGTCGATCGCGCCCTCGATCGGGTCGTAGTCGTCGATCTCGTCGGGAATCGGTCCGTCGCCGATCGGGGCTTCGTAGAGCCACATAATGTACTCGTCACGATAGGAGTCGTGGCTGGTGAGACAGACGATCGGTTCTTCACCGTCCTCGGGAAAGCCCGAGCGGTCGTCGACCTCGATGTCGAAGGTATTGACACGCGGCTCGGCGTCGACATCTGCAGCCTCGACCTCGTCGTGGGGAACGACCAGCGAGTCGTCGTCGGCACGCCGTTCGGGTACCCGAACCCCGCTGCGGATGTCCTTGTCGATCAGGAATCGGTTCGGAAACAGGATGTCAGCCTCGTAGTGTTCGAAATCGTCACGGACCTGCCCGACGTCCCGTGGCGTCTGGCCGAAGATTTTGGTGAGTTTCTCGCCACGGATACTCTCGTAGGGCTCGCCGTCGTGATCGTACTCCCGACTCCCAGTCAGCCGGTCGTACTGTTCTTCGGGTGGCCGCTCGAGCGTCTCCGTCGGCGCGTAGAAGTACGGCTTGAAGCCGACCACCTGGACGTGCTCTAACTCGCCGTCGGGCGTGCGCCCGAAGACGTGCATGATCGGTCGTTCCTCGTCGCCGTAGCCGGCGATGGTGTAATCGACCTGCATCACTGCGAGTTCGAGCTCGCCCTCGGGTTCGGGAAGCGTCTCCTCGAGGACGTCGATCACCTCCGTGGCGTCGGTCCCGCCGTTGCCGGCGACGGCGACCGCCTCTTCTGCCGGCCGGTCGTCACTGTCGTCGGACTCGCCGCCGAAATCCGTGAGTCCGGTCTGGCCCGCCTCAGTCATAGTGCTGGGATTGGCAGGCGGCGGGTAAAAACCCCCAGATTCACCGCTCGCCGAGACCGTCTTCGGAACCGGGCTCGAGGGTCGGGACACGGCGTGGGTGGCGAGGTGCCCGCCGCTGACAAGCCTTGCAGCAGCAAGAAGACATTTAACGTGGTAACACATAGCATATAATCGGATACTGGATATGTCTTCCCATCTAAACGACGACGCGGCAGATCGGAGCGAGCTGAGTAGCATCCCCGAAGGCACTGCGACGATCGAATCCTACGAGACCGACGACGGCGTCGTCTTCTACGACGCGGAGAATCCCCTCGCGTGGGTCGAGACCTCCCGGACGCTCACGCTCGAGGATCTGGCCTGATACGGATTATTGTCACTGTTTACCGGTGCACCCGCAGGGCGGTCGCGGTCCCACCGGCACTGACTGACAGGAGACCGTATGAGACGGGCTGCGGTCCCAGTCTCCGCACAACTGCAACCGACGTGTCCGTCGAGACGGAGTTTCGACCGATTCGCCGAAATCGATCGCGAAGCGAACGCTTTTCCGCCCGCTTATCATCGACTTCGGTGTGGTATTCGACCGGACCGAGAACGAACCCGAGGAGTGGGATCCCGAGGAGGAGTTCTACGACCCCGACAGCGACGGGTTGACGATTCCGCAGGTGACGACCGACGACTCGGATGCCGACGCCGAGTCCACGACTGCGATCGATATACCGAGTGTGCCCACCGACGAGACGGACGTTCCAAGCGACGTCCTGGAGGCGTTCTGGGCGCTGGTGTTGGTCGTCAACGCTGCCCTCTTCGTCGTCTCGCTCGGAGCCTTACTGCTCGTGTTCGAAGGCGACGTGACTCGTGGCGGTACCCTCGTCGCGGCCGGCACCGTCCTGTTCGGGCTCGCCGGGCGACGATACCGTGCGTTTCGCGCCGACAGGGACGATGGTACAGCCGACGACCCCACTGATGAGAATCGGTCCGCGGACGATGCAATCGAAACGGCTTCGCGTGACGGTGTCCAACAACAGTCACCAACCCGATCCGATCGCAAATGAATACCGTCAAGGACGACACCGGAAAACGATACCTGCTTCTCAAACGCTCCGACAGCGCGAGTCTCGTTCGCGACCCCGAAACCGGCAACGAGTGCTACGTCCAGAACGACCGCTTAGAGCACGTTGACGGAGACTCACCCCTCGAGACGGCCGCTCGAAGCGTCGGCGATCCCGTGTTGACGCTGCTCACGAGCGTTCACGACGAGAAAATGCTCGGGCTGTTGATCGAACTCGCCGACAGCGGGCCGCTCGGCGTTCGCACGCTGCTCGATGCCTACGACTTATGCGAGAGTGATCTGCACGGCCGGCTAACGGTCCTCGCAGCGGCCGGACTGCTCGAGGAAACCGAGGCCGCTGGCGAACGCGCCTATCAGGTTACGGACACCTGTGAGACGGCACTCGAGGCAGTTCGACCAGCAGTTGCATCGACGGACGAAAACACGGGTTCTGACTGACACGGGGAGACGCTCACGCCGCAAGTGTCCTCAGTCCGACGCGAGTAGGTCCGCCTCTGGTGGCTCGCCCCGCTCGAGTCGCGAGCGGTTCGACGTGGCGTCTTTCTCGACGCTGACGAGCGAATCGGCCGCCCCGACGAGTTCTTGATCGTGGCTGACGACGACGATCTGCTCGACGCCGAAGTCGTTGCGCATCGATTCGATCAGCGAGACGAGTTGTGTGACGTGACCTGAATCGAGGAAGACCGTCGGCTCGTCGAGGATCAGCGGCGGCATCGGCGCGGTTCCTTCGACGCCTTCGGCCAGCAGCCGATAGATCGCACACCGCAGGCTGAGATTAAACAGCGCCCGCTCACCACCCGAGAGCTGTTCTGGCTCGAGGGCTTCGCCGTCTTTCTGATAGACCGTCAGTCGGTAGTCGCCGTCGAGGTCGATCGCCGCGTAGGAGTCGTTCTGATAGACCAGGTCGAACGTCTCGTTGAGCAGCCGTTCCAAGGTCTCGACGTTGCGCTGGCGCAACTCTGCCCGCAACTCCCCGTAAGTCGTCTGGAGCGTCTCGGCTTCGCCATACAGCGATTCGAGATGCTCACATTGTGCCTCGACGCGGTCGAGGCGCTCACGGAGCCGCTCGAGTTCCTCGAGTTTCTCCTCGACGCCGCCGATCGTCCCCTGTACCTCGGCACGGTTGGCCTCGAGGGCTTCGAGTTTTTCGTCGACTTGCTCGATGTACTGTTCGGCGTTGCGTTTGTCCTCGCGGGCGGTTTCGACCCGTTCGTCGTCGAATTCGGACTCGAGGTCGCGCTTGCGCTCTCGTTTTGCCGAGAGGGTCTCGCGACGTTCCTCGTTGATCTCCTCCCAGTCCGCCATGCGTTCGCGAAGTCGTTCGATCTCGCTTTCGAGGGTCGTCCGCTCGTCAGCGATCTCGGAGAGGCGCTCGAGCGTCCTGAGCGTCTCCGTGAGCTCCCCGCGCTCGGTATTGATCTCACCGAGGTCGGCCCGCGCGTCGGCCACTTCGGCTTCGCGTTCGTCGGCCGCGGCCCGCTTTGCGTCGGCCTCGGACTCGTACTCGTCGGCATCTGCTCGCAACTGATCGCGCTGGTCGCGTCGGTCCGCGATGGCCTCGCGTTTCTCGGCGAGCAACTGTTCGACGTTCTGGCGGTTGTCCTCGAGCCGGTCGACTCGCTGCTCGGCCTCGAGCAACGCCTCGGCGCGGTCGATCCGCTCGTCTAGCTCGGTGCGCTCGGCTTCGAGTTCCTCGCGTTCGGCCACTAACTCGTCACGCTCCGCGCGACGATCGTCCAGCACGTCGACGTGTGGCGAGTCCTCGACCGGCTGGCCACACTCGGGGCACTTCCCTTCCTCGAGCAGCCGTTCACCTTCCTCGATCGCGTTCTCGGTGGTCCGGATGTCCGCGGTGACGTCGTTGAGTTCCGCGGTCAACTCCTCGCGGTCGGCTTCGAGGGATTCGAGGTGCGATTCGGCCGCCCCGAAGTCGACAGGTGTGTCGTCGAACGACGCCCGCACGTCCGCGATCTCCGCCTCGAGCTCCTCGAGTTTCGCCTCACGCTCGGCGATCGTCTCCTCGTCGTCTTCGATTCGTGCTGTAAGGTCGTCGGCTTCGTCTCGGGCGGTTTCGGCCTGCGCCTCGAGCTCGTCAGCCTCCGTGCGTAGTCGTTCGATCTCTTCGGTGCCGGTTTCTATCGTTACCGTGACGTCCTGTAACTCGTCGGCAAGTTCCTCGTCGCGGGCCTCGAGTTCGTCGATTCGGGACTGAATCGTCTCCTCATCGGGGTCGGCAGTCTCGAGGTCGACCGTCTCGAGCAGGTCGGTACGCTCGTCGGCGAGCTCCTCACGTTGCGCTCTGATCTCGCTGATCTCGTCGCTCGCGTCCGCGCGCTCCCGTTCGGTGGCTTCGATTTTCGACTGAAGCGCCGCGATTTCGTCCTCGAGCGTCTCAATTTCCGCGCGGGTTTCCTCGTGGCGCTCGAGGACCTTTTGGGCGGTCTCGAGGGTCTCTCGGGCTTGCTCGCGCTGTGTTTCGTAGTGGTCGATCTCGTCACTGATCTCGGCGCGGCGGGACTCGAGGTCGTTGAGTTGCGCGTGGAGGTCCTGTGCTTCCTTTTGTTCGACCTGCTGTTGGAGGTCTTCGAGCACCTCGCGCTGCCCATCGAGGACCGTTTTGACGCCGAGTCGCGCGTCGCTGGCGCGTTCGCGGTAGTCCTCGAGCGCGCCAAGCTGGAGGAGGTCGTCGATCATGTCCTGGCGGTCGCTCGGCGAGGCGTGGATGAGCTTGTTGACCTCGCCCTGACGGACGTACGCGCAGTTGACGAACGCCTCGGCGTCCATCCGCAGGAGGTCGGTCACTTCGCGGCGCACGTCGCGGGCCCCCTCGATCGTCTCGGTCGGCGTCTCGAGGACGCATTTCGCGGTCGTCGCGCGATCACCGCGCAGTTTGAGCCGGCGCTCGACGTGGTACTCGCGGCCGTCGTGGGTGAACCACAGTTCGACCTCGCTTTCCTCCTCGCCGGTCGTGATGACGTCGTCTAACGTGCGATCATCGAGGGCCTTCGAGCCATAGAGCGCGAAGAAGACGGCCTCGAGCAGCGTCGATTTCCCACTGCCGTTGACGCCGTGGACGACGGTAACGCCGCGCTCGAGGGCGAGGTCGGCGTCGCCGTAGCATTTGAAGTTCAGCAGGCGAACGCGGTCGACTCTCATGCGAAATCACCCAGTGAAGCGGTGTCGGCGTCGGCAGGGTCGTCGGCCTCGCCGGCGTCGTCGGTCGTGCCTTCGGCTGTGTCGGCTGTCGGCTCGGTGCCTTCGCCCGTACCACCAGCGCTGGTGTCAGTCGAATCGGCTTCGGGATCGGCCTCGTCGGCGAGGTGGTCGGCGACCGTCGTCACGTCTTCGTCGCCCGGTTCGCGCTCCGGTGCGGGCTCGAAGGCCGATCTGTCGTCCTCGAGCAACTCGCGAACCCGTCGCTCGACGGTCTCGCGGACGTTCGAATCGGCGAGATCGCTGCTCCGGACGGTCTCGTCGATCTCGAGGGCGGCGTCGCTGAGCCCCAATTCGCGCACCCGCTCGCGGACGGCATCGTCCGGATTGGCAAAGCTCACTGACACCTCGTCGTCCTCGTCGGGAAGTTCCCGGCGGTCGTTGACGCGAGCGACGAGCGCCCCACGGTCGATCGCGAGTTCCTCGATCGCAGCGGGCGTGATCGGGCGGCCTTCTCCCTCGATCGTGACGATGACGACGGCGTCCGCGAGGTCGTGCTGGCGGACGCGTTCCTGGACGCGGTCGATACCTTCGCCTTCCTCGAGGTCGACGTCGACGAAGACGAACTCGCGGGTGTCGGTGAGCCCACGGCGGCTGATCGCGACCGTCTCGTCAAAGTCGACGATGTTGTAGCCACGATCGGCGCGCTCGCTGGCGCTTGCTCGTTCGGTCGAGCCGCAGTACGTGACCCACGTGTCGTGGACCTCGGCAGTGTCAGGCGCGTGGTTGTCGCCCAACAGGACAGCATCGAAATCGACCGTCGATTCCTCGAGAACGACCTCGGTGTCCCAGTCGGCGTGAGCGAAGGGTTCGAAGAGACCGTGGCTCACCAGCGTCGCGTAGTCGGCTTCCTCGGGAACCGGCTCGAACGCGTACTCGAGATCGTCACGGCGCGATCGGGGGACGAAGTCGAGACCGTAGAACGCAGCGTCACCGACGACGACCGGGTCAGCACCGAGTCTCGTTGCGAGCCCGAGATCTGCAAAGAGATCGAGCCACTGGGCGTCGCGTTTCGACTCGTGGTTGCCGACGACGGCGAGAAAGGGGATGTCGGCGTCGGAAAGTGTCCGGAGCACGTCGATTGTTCCCTGCAGATCGACCAGACTCGGCCGGCGGTCGTGAAAGAGGTCGCCGGCGTGGACTACCGCGTCGACGTCGTCGGCAACGGCGTCCTCGACGACCGATCGGAACGCCTCGAGGAAGTCCCGTCGTCGCTCGGGCGAGTTGTACTGCTGGTACCCGATGTGGGTATCGCCCGTATGGATAACCCGCGTCATTGGCCAGTGGTTGACGAGCCTGCACTAAAGGGGTTCCGTGACCGGAGTGAAAGTGAAGCGGCAACGGAATCTCGATTGCTCTGTCTCGTTATCAGTCCCGGCCGGGACCGCCGCGAGGCGATCGGCCGATCGGAACCGCGATACGCGCGGAGATGGCGACAAAGCGCATTCAGATCGCATCGCGCGACCGATCAGACGAGATCGGTCGGCGATACCACCCTATCGACTCGAGCCGAAACCGAGTAAAACGGTCGAGAGAACCCGCGACTGCCCGATCAGGCGTCGATGTCGAGACTGTAGAGACGCTTGCGTGCGTCCGAGAACGAAAAGCGCGAATCGACGACGTTCTTTTCGTCGAGTCGGTTGAGCGCGTACCGAACCGTCCGGGACGGCAGCAGCGTCTCGTCGGCGATCTGTTGTTGGGTCATCGTGTCGTTGTATTCGAGAACTTTTGCGACGAGTTTCGCGCTCGGCGGTAGCTCGCGGACGTCGTCCCACGTTCCCCGCTCGCTGGTCTCCTGTTGGAGGGGCTCTGAAGCACTCATCTTACTCCACCATTCCGAATACGGAGTGATAATATTTTCTATTCCATATAATGCTCAACAGTAATACGGCGTAGTTGAGTGAACCTACCCGAAGCCTCTTAAGAACCAACACCCAAAGGACGGGTGATGAGCGACACTGTGGACGACGTCGACCTCCCATATGATGAGGACGAGGCGTCCCAACAGGAGAAAATCCAGGCGCTCGAGGAACGGCTGGAGATCCTCGAGGCGCAAAACGAGGAGATGCGCGACAAACTCCTCGATGCCAACGCCGAGAACAACAAGTACCAGCAGAAACTCGAGCGGCTCACGCACGAGAACAAGAAACTCAAGCAGTCCCCGCTGTTCGTCGCCACCGTCCAGGAGATCACGGACGAGGGCGTCATCATCAAACAACACGGGAACAACCAGGAGGCGCTGACCGAAGTCACCGACGAGATGCGCGCCGATCTCGAGCCCGACGCTCGAGTGGCGGTCAACAACTCGCTGTCTATCGTCAAGCCACTCTCGAGCGAGACCGACGTTCGCGCTCGCGTGATGGAGGTCACCGAGAGCCCGAACGTCAGCTACGAGGACATCGGCGGCTTAGAAGAGCAGATGCAAGAGGTCCGCGAGACCGTCGAGATGCCCTTGGAGAAGCCCGAGATGTTCGACGACGTCGGGATCGACCCGCCAAGCGGCGTCCTGCTCTATGGACCACCGGGCACCGGGAAGACGATGCTCGCCAAGGCCGTGGCCAACCAGACCGATGCCACCTTCATCAAGATGGCTGGCTCGGAGCTGGTCCACAAGTTCATCGGCGAGGGTGCCAAGCTCGTGCGCGACCTCTTCGACGTCGCCCGCGAGCACGAGCCCGCTGTCATCTTCATCGACGAGATCGACGCCATCGCCGCCAAACGGACGGAATCCAAGACCTCCGGCGACGCCGAAGTCCAGCGGACGATGATGCAACTGCTCTCCGAGATGGACGGCTTCGAGGAACGCGGCGAGATCCGCATCATCGCTGCCACTAACCGCTTCGATATGCTGGATCGGGCCATCCTCCGTCCCGGCCGCTTCGACCGCCTCATCGAAGTGCCAAAGCCCAACCAGGAGGGTCGCGAGATCATCTTCGAGATCCACACCCGCGGGATGAACGTCGCCGACGACGTCGACTTCGCCGAGCTGGCCGAAGAGGCCGAGGAAGCCTCCGGTGCCGACATCAAGGCCGTCTGTACCGAAGCCGGCATGTTCGCCATCCGTGACGACCGCACCGAGATCCGGATGGAAGACTTCCGCAGCGCCTGGGACAAGGTCCAGGCCGAATCCGAGGACACCGAGGACGTCTCGAAGACCTTCGCCTGAACGCGCTCGAGGTCGACGGCGATCTGTCTCTTCGTTTTCTCTCGACTCGAGCCATTACGTTCGGTGTGCTATCCAGACAGCGTGCGCTCTGTCGGCGAGAGAACCAGTCTCAGTTTCGTGGCCGATCTGCCGCTATCAACGAAGCGGCCAGTGTGTGTCCGGTCTGCTACTATAGCGCCGAGAAGACGAGCCACGGCACGACGAACATCGCCACAGTCAGCACTGCGAGAATCAGCACATACCCGATACCCATCCCCGCCGCGGTACGCCACGCTGGATGCTCGAAGTCGCTGAGATCGACTGCCATGTCACGTTCATCCGGTGACGACCGCATAAGCGTACCGGAACGCATGACTCGAGAATCGGCGTGTATCCGGCAGAGTGCTAACGACAGTCGATGTGCTGTCGGTCGCAGTGTGCTCTGCGGACGAGTCGTACCCTGCAATATGAGGTGAACCCGAAGCCGGCGGCATCGCAGTTTTCATCGTTACACTCCACTCACCTGCGTCCACACTCGGACGGGTCATCCGAACCGACGCTGGAGGGGAGGGGGGAGTGAGTACATAAAAACCGACACCTCGACAGATTGCGTCTTTAAGTGGGGGCGAGCAGAACTGAGCAAACTTCGCGCTCGCTCGAGCCTGGTGACGGCTATGCCGGACGAATCAAGGCGAGTCGATCACCCCGCTCGAACTCCTCGTCTTCACCGATCGCGATTTCCGCGAGCGTGCCGGTGGCCGGTGCCGGCACGTCGACGCTCACCTTTTCGACCTGAAACTCGCAGATCGAGTCGCCCTCCTCGACCTGACCGCCCTCGGCTACGAACCAGTTGACGACGACACCGACATCCTCGTCTACGTCGTCGGGCCAGCGATCGCTCGTCTCGACGGCAACGGAGTCATCGGTCCCGCTCATTCGTCCCCTCGAGCGGCGCGAACGGCAGCCGCGATGTCCTCGGTTCCCGGCACGACCTCGTCTTCCATCGGTCGCGCATACGGGATCGGCACGTCCGGGAGGGCGACGCGCTCGACGGCCTCGAGGTCGTCGAGTCCGGCCTCGGCGACGCTCGCGATGATCTCGCCGGTGACGCCGTACGAGCGATAGTCCTCGTCGACGACGACCAGATGGCCGGTCTTGGCCACCGAGTCGCGGATGGTGTCCGTGTCGAGTGGCACGAGCGTCCGGAGGTCGACGACCTCGATGTCGATTCCGTCATCGGCGAGATCTGCAGCGGCCTCGAGCGCGCGGTGGACGTGCAACCCGAGGGTGACGACGGTCACGTCCGCACCCTCGCGTTTGACGTCGGCACTGCCAAACGGAATCGTGTAGTCGTCCTCGGGAACCCCGGTCTTCGGGCCGTCGGGAGCCGGCAGCCAGCCGATTCCCATCAACCGCTTGTGGAACATGTAGACGACCGGGTCGTCGTCGCGGATGGCGTTGTGCATCAGTCCCTTCGCGTCGTAGGCGGTCGAGGGCACGACGACTTTCATCCCCGGGAGGTGTGCGAACGTCCCGTAGAGCGTCTGGGAGTGCTGGGCGGCGTCGTTGTACGTTCCACCCACGGCGGCGGTAAGCACCATCGGAACGTTCACTGACCCGCCGCTCATGTAGGTGTTTTTAGCCATCTGGTTGTAGATTTGGTCCATCGCGACGCCGAAGAAGTCGACGAACATCAGCTCGGCAATTGGGCGCATCCCCTCCTGGGCTGCACCGACGGCCGCGCCGAGGTACGCCGTCTCGCTGATCGGCACGTCCATGATGCGGTCACGGCCGAACTCCTCGAGTAGGCCCTCGGTGCTGTCGAAGATGCCGCCGTAGTCCGCGACGTCTTCGCCCATGTAGAAGACCTCGTCGTCCGCGCGCATCTCGTGGGCGATCGCCTCGACCATCGCCCGACTCATCGTCAGCGACCGGCCCGCCTGCTGTCCGCTCGCGTCGTCTTTTTCCTGTTGTGCCATCAGTCGTCACCTCCCGTGTCCGCGGTCGACGGCTCGTTGTCTGTCACGCCTGAGGGTGGATTCACGAACACGTCCTCGTAGGCATCCTCCGACTCTGGTTCGGGCTGGTCTTTTGCCCACTCGATCGCCTCCTCGACGCGGTCGTGAGCCCGCGACCGCAGGTCGTCGATCGTCTCGTCGTCGACGCCGTGTGCCTGGAGGTCCGACTCGAGTCGCTCGATCGAATCGCGCTGCTCGGCGGCGTCCTTGTCCTCGTCGGGGCGATACGACTCGGGATCGCCCATGAAGTGGCCCATGCGCCGATGGACCTGTACCTCGAGCAGCGTCGGCCCGTTCCCGTCGCGGGCGCGTCCGACGGCCTCCCTGGCGGCCTCGGAGACGGCGACAGCATCGTCGGCGTCGACGCGCATACCCTGCAGGCCGAACCCGTCGGCGCGCTGGGCTCCGTTCTCGACGTCGGTGACGCGCTCTTTGGGCATGCTGATCGCCCAGTCGTTGTCCTCGACGACGAAGACGACGGGGAGGTTCTGGACGCTCGCAAGGTTGAGCGACTCCAAGAACGCGCCCTGGTCGATCGCGCCCTCGCCGAGGAACGCGACAGCGACGCTGTCGGTGTTGCGCTTTTTCGCGGCCAGCCCGGCGCCGACCGCGGGCGGACAGCCCTCGGCGATGATCCCGCTACACGCGAAGTTGACGTCGGGATCGAACAGGTGCATGTGTCCCCCCTTCCCGCCGCTCAGGCCACTTTCGCGGCCGAAGATCTCGGCGGTCATTCGCTTCAGGTCGACGCCCTTCGCGATGGCGATGTGGTGGGGCCGATGCGGTGCCGTGACCGTATCGTCGTCCCGGAGGTGCTGGCAGACGCCCGCGCCGGCGGCTTCGTGGCCCGCCGCGAGGTGGAGTTCGCCCGGAATGGGGCCGGCGGAGATATCGAACGCGGGCTGTTTGCCCGCCATGTACTCCTCCTGTAACCGTTCTTCGTACTGGCGCGCCGTCACCATGTTCTCGTACATCTCTTGTAACTCGTTAACAGCCACCATAATTCCTGTAGACATAACGGAACGGATCGTCAAATAGCTATGCCGCTTCGTCGATCGAAACACGATCGCCCATGGAACTGTCGTGGACAGCAACCTGGCCCATCAGAAGCGTCCGTTTCGGACCGCTTTTACCGGGTGACCCGCTACGGACACCCAATGACGAAAATCGTCGTGGTGGACAATCACGGACAGTTCACCCACCTCGAGCGCCGGGCGCTTCGCGACCTCGGCGTCGACACGGAACTGATCGATAACGACACGCCACCCGAGGAGGTCGATGCCGACGGCGTCGTCCTCTCCGGTGGCCCCGACATGGACCGTATCGGGAAATCGGCCGAGTACCTCGAGGCGGACATGCCAGTGCTCGGTATCTGTCTGGGGATGCAACTGATCGCAGAGGAACTTGGTGGCACGGTCGGCAGCGGCGAATACGGCGGGTACGCCGACGTGTCGGTCGACATCGTCGACGAGGACGATCCGCTGACCGGATCACTGCACCCCGAAACGCGCGTCTGGGCAAGCCACGCCGACGAGGTCACAGAACTGCCCGATGGATTTGAACTGACCGCGAAAAGCGACGTCTGTGACGTCGAGGCGATGAGCGACACCGATCGGGATCTCTACGGTGTGCAGTGGCACCCCGAGGTCGCTCATACCGAGGAAGGTGACGAAATCTTCGAGAACTTCCTGTCGATCTGCGAATCGCAATAATCTCGCGGCCGCTCCTACTCGGTGCTCTCGTGGCTGCGGACACAGCGCTCGGACGAAAACGAGATATCGTGATCGGCTCGTCTTTGAACGATCAGTAAGAGTGCATCAGGTCTGCCAGGCGAGCGAGAGTGTCGTATCGGATTCGATCCAGGCTGCATCGTTCGTTGTATCGAAGATACGAACAGTACCGTCGTCTGTCTCTGTTGCGGCACATCGGGCGGGTTCGGACGGTGCTTCCGACATAGTATGGTAGCGACAGATGAGAACTAGCCACATACGATATAGGTCTTGTGTCTTGCCGGCGTATCACGAGCAGAGAACACAATCGTAGACTGATTGAAACAGATGTCGAACAAAAACTGACTGAAATCACGCCACGGTCAGCCGAAAGCGCCTCGACCGGCGATCAGCGGCGATTCGATGACTATTCAGCCGGTTTCTCGCGTGCAGGCCCCCGCTGGTGAAGTTCGATCCCGACGTCGTCCGGCTCGAGGACGTCTGGCAGTTCCTCGTCTCGATCACCGGTGATATCGGCGAGAATCTCCCGGATGTAGGCGTTGAACAGTTCGGGATGTTCGCTCATCGGGAAGTGACCGATTTCGGCGAGTTCGATCGCTGTTGCTCCCTCACCAACTCCCTCGGCAGTCTGGCGGCCGTCCTCCGGCGTCGTCAGGTAGTCGTACTCGCCGTTGGCGATATAGAGCGGACACTCGTCGGCGTTGACTTGATCGAGTTTGTCGCGGTAGTCGTGATCGACGGAGTAGTAGTAGAGATCGCCCTTGAACACCCCCGTCGCGCCCTGTTCGTAGAGGTACATCGTCTCGCGCTTGGTTTGTTCGGGACTCTGAGGAGCCATCAGCCCCCAACACGAGTAGGCATTGACCTCCGTCGTGTTCACTTCGGGATGATCGAGCCAATCGATGTAGAACCCTGGACTGTGTGCACCGCACTCGAGGCCGATCAGCGCTCGGAATCGCTCGGGATACCAGTCGGCCAACTCGAGCGCGATGTTGCCGCCCATACTCGAGCCCATGTAGATGGGCTCCTCGAGCTCGAGGGCATCGGCAAGGTTGACGAGCGTCTCGGTAAACTTCTCGGCGGTCATCGTGTAGTCGTCGGTCCACCATTTCTGGGTCGTCGGTGGCACTGATTTCCCGTGATAGGGGAGGTCGTGGGCGATGACGCGGAATTCCTCGGTGATCTGCTCGTCGGTCAAGAGATGACGCCATTCCTGACAGTTGTTGCCGGCTGTGTGCTGGCAGAGCAACGGAATCCCGTCTTCGGGGCCGTTCTCCTCGAAATAGATCCGGTGGTTGACGCCCTCGACTTCGGTGTGGACGTACGATCCACTGATCGGTTCGACATCGCCTGGCTGGTAGGTCATCGACATGTTAGCTCCCTCCGTCGTTGTGTGCGACCCGCATCAGATCGAGCGTTCGCTGGAACGCGCGGAGATGTTGGAAGATTTTCTTGTTGTTGCCGGTCAGCTGGAGGTGTCCATCCTCGTTGCGAACCGCGGTTCGATAGTGCGACGCGATGATTTCGTGGTTGAACGCGGGTGGTGTCTCCTGGACGAACTCCTCCCAGGCCTCGCGGTCGCCCTCGACGCCGAACGACCACTGGTTGTTCATCGTCGGGTTCGGGACGAGGTGTTTGATCTCGCCGCCGTCCATCTCGAGGAGAACGCGCTCGTCACCGATCTCGACGTAGAAGTTTTCGGAGAACTTGTCATGGCCTCGCACGTTCATTTCCGGATCGCTGTTGACGGTCTCTTTGTACGACTCCCACCACTCGTGGGTGCCGAGTTCTGTCTCGTTCATCGAAACCACACGGCACGTTCGCCGAACGACCCGAAGTAGCTCACACAATAATACCCGATATCTTCGCCCTAAATACAACATCAGACGTCGACAGATGGCCTGTCGAATTCCATCACACGGCTATGTCCGTCGCGGTCGACGGCCCGATCGCCATCCCAATTCGACCGTCAGTGTCTTCACCGTCCACTTAGATATGTGAACTGATGACAGTCGACACTGTCGGCCGGTTCGAACGCGCACTCGAGGGACTCGAAGTCGGATTCGAGCGCGTTCCGGCCGCCGATGCGAGCGAGCGGATCGAGATGATCGTCGAGGAGCCAGCTGTCGGCGCGCCGCTGCCGTTCGAGGGCGTTACGCTCCCCGAATCGGTGACGACGGAGCCGACGAGTGCCGACCTCGAGGCCGCCCGGACGGGCGTGACGCCAGTCGGCTTTGCGATCGCGGAGTATGGTACCGTCGCCGTCGAGTCGACGGCCGACGGCGCAGAAGCGATCAGCCTCTATCCGGATTGCCATGTCGCGGTCGTCGCAGAAAGCGACGTGGTCCCGGACCTGAGCGCCGGCTTCGACCGCCTCGCCGACAGCTTCGCGGCGGGTCAGGACAGTGTTGTCTTCGCGACCGGCCGGAGCGCGACCGCCGACATGGGCGATCTCGTCCACGGCGTCCACGGCCCCGGTGATGTCGACGTGATCGTCGTGGAGGACCGCTAAGATGGCCCAGCGAACCAGGTCACAGCAGGCCGACCGGATTCGACACCTGCTCGAGACCGAAGGCGACGCCGTCCACGCGAAAGCGAGTTCGTTCCACGCACAGCGGGGAGAGGCGTACGATGCGGCTGACGACCTCGAGGCGCTGCGAACCGAAGCGCGAGCGATCAAGGAAGACGCCATTGATCGGCTTCCAGATCTGATCGACACCGTCAAGGACACAGTCGAAGCAAACGGCGGTACCGTCTACGTCGCCGACGACGCGGCGGATGCGAACGCGTACGTCGCCGATGTCGTCGACACCCAGACCGAGGAACACGGGATCGTCGGAGATGATGACACGCCGTCAGTTGTCAAGTCGAAGTCGATGACGACCGAGGAGATCGATCTCAACGACGCGCTCGAGGCCGAGGGGATCGAAGTCACCGAGACCGACCTCGGCGAATGGGTGCTGCAAGTTGCGGACGACACGCCCTCGCACATCGTCGGGCCGGCGATGCACCTCGAGCGCGTGGAGATCGCCGAGTTGTTCAACGAGCGATTCGATCCCGACGAGCCGTTGGAAACAGCCGAAGAACTCACCCAGTTCGCCCGCGACTATCTTGCCGACCATATCCAGGAGGCCGACGTGGGAATCACCGGCGCGAACTTCGTCGTTGCCGACAGTGGGACGATCACCCTCGTCACGAACGAGGGCAACGCGCGCAAGTGTGCGGTCACACCCGACACCCACGTCGCGATCGCGGGCATCGAGAAGCTAATTCCGACGCTGTCGGACCTCGAGCCGTTCGTCGACCTCATCGCCAAGAGCGCGACGGGCCAGTCGATCGCACAGTACGTGACGATGCTCTCGCCGCCGACCGACTCGCCGACGCTGGACTTCGACGACCCCGAGGAGCCGATTACGGCCGGCGACGAAGCGAAGACGGACCGGGACTTCCACCTCGTCTTACTGGACAACGGCCGCATGGACATGCGCGAGGACGATCAGCTCCGAGAAACGCTGTACTGTATTCGGTGTGGGGCCTGTTCGAACTCGTGTGTGAACTTCCAGTCCGTCGGCGGCCACGGCTTCGGCGGCGAGACCTACTCCGGTGGGATCGCCACCGGCTGGGAGGCCGGCGTCCACGGCCAGGAGTCGGCCGCCGAATTCAACGACCTCTGTACCGGCTGCTCGCGCTGTGTCGACGCCTGTCCGGTCAAGATCGACATCCCGTGGATCAACACCGTCGTCCGTGATCGGATCAACCGCAGCGAGGACCCGGCGGCCACCGACTTCCTCGTCGACGGTCTCACGCCCGATATGGAAGATGGCGGGATCGACCTCGGCAAACGCTTCTTCGGCAACATCGGCACGGTCGCGAAAGCGGCCAGCGCCACGGCACCCGTCTCGAACTGGCTCGCCGACGCCGACCCCGTCCGCGGGTTGCTCGAGCGCACCCTCGGGATCGACCATCGCCGTGATCTGCCCGCGTTCCAGCGCGAATCGCTCGTCGACTGGTTCGAGAAGCGAGGTGGGAACGCTACCTCGAGTCGACGGGCGGCTCGAGCCAATGAAGCAGATGTCGACCGCGAGGTCGTCCTCTATCCCGACGTCTACACGAACTACGTCGACACCGATCGCGGAAAAGCCGCCGTCCGCACGCTCGAGGCGCTGGGCATCCCTGTGCAGGTACCGGACCTGCCCGAAAGCGGCCGCGCGGCGCTTTCCCAGGGGATGGTCGCGACCGCAGACCGGCAGGCCAGCCGACTCTACGCCGCACTGGCCGAGAACCTCGACGCCGGCCGAGACATTGTCGTCGTCGAACCGTCCGATCTGGCGGCCATGCACCGCGAGTACGAGCGGCTGCTGCCCGAGCGGTCGTTCGAGCGTCTACGCGACAATAGTTACGAGATCTGTGAGTACGTCTACGGACTGCTCGAGAACGGGGCCGACCCGTCGGCGCTGTCGACCGGCAACGGCGCAGAGCCGGTGGCGTATCACTCCCACTGCCAACAGCGCACGCTCGATCTCGAGGCACCGACGGTCGCCGTCCTCGAGCGCTGTGGCTACGCCCCCGAGACGACAAGTGCCGAGTGCTGTGGGATGGCCGGTTCCTTCGGCTACAAACGCGAGTACTACGAACTCAGTGTGGATGTCGGCGAGCGACTGGCCGAACAGGTCGCCGGTGCCAAAACGGTCGTCGCGTCGGGCACCTCGTGTGGCGACCAACTCGAGGGACTGCTCGAGCGGGACGTGCCACATCCCATCGAGGTGCTGGCACCCGGCTCTCGACTGTAGCGGTCGTCGATTCTTTGCTGGGTAGCTCGTGACACTCCTTGCCGTCTCGTCGTTTCGCTTCGCCGTTTACCGGACCACAGTCGCCACTACCACGGGAACCACCGGCTGCGCGCTGGCTAGCCACGTTGAAAAAGACCGAAAGAGAGTGGTCGAAACGGAAACGCGTCCGTTACTCCTCGAACAGCTCGTCGACAGCTTGCCGCGCCGTGAGCGCGGCATCGTCGGCGACCTGTTCGGGATCGGCCTCGCCGTCGCCCTCGGGCACGTTGAGGTAGACGTCGACCTCGAGGACGCCGTCTTCGAACGTCACGGTGACGTCGAGATCGCGAACGGCCGACTGTTTGTACTGCGAGAAGACGTAGCCTTCCGCAGCGTCCGACGCCGTCTGGACGACGTCGTCGGCCGTCGGCTCGTCAGTCGGCATTTATGCGCCGCCAGCGCCGGGACCGCCAGCTGGGCTCGGACCGCCGCCCATGCCGCCGCCGAGCAGTTCTTCGAGCTCGTCCTGCAGGCTCTCGAACTGGTCCTGTACGCGGTCTTCCTGCTTCTCGAGAGTCTCGAGGCGGAGCTCGAGCGAGTCGACCTTGTCCTCTAAGTCTTCCTCTGCCTGGTCGTAGTCAGTCTCGACGAGGAGCTCGCCGACGCTGCGGTACATGGTCGTCTCCTCGTCGATGTTCTCGAGTTCGTCGAGAGCGTTCTGGGCCTCGGTGAGACCGGTTTCCGCTTCCTGTTTCTGGACGGCGACTTGCTGTGCCGTTTCCTGCAGATCCTGTAGCTGTTCGATTTTCTCCTGTGCTTCCGGCGGCAGGTTTCCTTGCATACCTCGACCCTCGCCCTCCGGACTGATAAAGCCAAGCTTTGTGCTTCGTCCAGATCGACGTCCGCCCCGTTTTTGATTTCCGACCGGGCTCACTCCGGTCTCCAGTCCGAGCCATGTCACGGTCTGGGCAGCTATTCATACGGACTGCTGTCCCGATGTGCCGGTGGGCCTGCAGTTGCACAGCACTGACTGACAGGAGTCCGTCTCCGGTGGGTTGAAAGTGACGAGAAAGCCTGCAGGTCTGCCAGTATCGATCGCGAGCGAGTCGCTGTCTACTGATCGGGCTCGAGAACGACGAACCCAGCGTCGGCAGTCCGTTCGGCGACATCGACCAGCGAAAACCAGGTGTTCAACGCGGCACGCAGGGCGATCACATCGTCGGCATCGATCTCGATGTAAACGCGAGCGCCGTCCCGCTCGAGGGTCGTCCGCGAGCGGTCGTCATCGATCTCGCCGATTTCGCGGGCGACGCTTGCGGCGACGAGTTCGGCACGCGAGGGGCTTTCGTAGTCGAACTCGAGGGTCGCGTCGTGAGAAGACACGCTGGCGCGTTACTGGACGTCGACTTCCTTGACGTCGCGGCTGCGTTCTTTCAGGAGTACGCGGTGGCCGCAGTAGGGACAGCGGACGCCACCGTACTCATCGAGCTGGACGTCGCGTTTACAGCGAGAGCATTTGTAACTCATACTGGACTAAAGGGGGTGTTACTCGTCGTCCTCAGCGAGGGCAGCGCGGATGGAGCGCTGAACGGTGCGGCCGGCGGGCGTCTCCGGACGGTAGGCACCGCCGGTGAAGACTTCGCCGGTCTCTTCGTTCTTCCAGATGCCAGTGCCGACGCGGGTGACGTCGTCGCCGTCGACTTCGGCGTTCTGCATGTCGTCTTCGATCTCGCTGACGCGACGTCGTGCGACGCGGCCGTAGCGGGCACCGAAGCGGCCAGCGCTACCGACCTGTCCTTTCTTGGCCATAGTAGTGCTCTCTATCGCCAGCGGATTCTTAAACCTGTTGAGTCGCGTCGATTCGCGAACGCGATCGATGCCGATCACGACCCACTGAGCCGCTGGGCGACCGGCCACGCTAGCAGTTCCACCAGAATGAGCACGAGTGCAGCGAGATAGCCGGCCGCCGCAAGCGGCGCGGTGAGCAGTCCCGATCCGATACCCGGTACCGCAAGCAGTGTCCGAACGGCGAGGCCGCTGACCGCCAGCAGCGGGATCAGTGTGAGGACGGCGTCCGGTCGCTCGAGCATGACTAATTATATCTAATTACACCATCCCTCATTAAGGCAAGGAGAACCAGCAGCACCTGTCACTTCCATCGGGTAGCAACAGAGTGTCAGTGAACGTATCGTAATCCAAGCCAGCCGATCGGACTCGGGGCCGAGAATTACTGAAACTCGGCTTCCGCGAGCACGTCGTTTAAATCGGCCCGGATCCGCTCGCCCATCTCTCGGTCTCGAGCGGTCGTCACGACGCGGTTTTCCTGGACGCTCGAGCCATCCCGAAGCAACATTCGAACGTTGCCGCCATCGTCGGCGCGAGTGACCTTCGCGCGCATACCGGACTGAGAGCCCTTCCCGCCAGCATCGATGGGACCCGGAATGACCTTTTTGACGTGGGGATGGCCGGCAACGGCGTGGATTGCCTCCATCCCCGTCCGGCCGCCGATGAGTGTCGTGTGGCTGCCGCCGATCTTCTCGGCCGGCGGCGTCTCGACGACGTCGAGTGCGCGATTGCCACGGCGCTCGAGGACGGCTTCGACGGGATCGTCGTCGTCGACGCGGTAGAACGGATAGTGGATGCGCTCGCGGACGGCCCGGATAACGTCCCGTGTGCCTCCGGCGTAGACCTCCTCGGGGCGCTTCCGGCGGATTTCGTCGCCGATCAGGCCCGCAAAATTCCGGAGTTCGATCGGCTCGTTCTCGCCGTCTTCCGGCGTCGTCGTGATCGTCGTTTCGCCAAGGATCTGCTCGTCGGGATCCGCCGGCTCATCTCCGTGTGTCTCGTCGTCGCCCGCGAGCATCGTGATGGTCGCCCGGTCGCGTGCCGCCTCGAGGACGATCGCCTCGGTGTTGGCATCCCGGCAGACCAGACAGTAGTCGCCAGGTTTCTCGAGCGGCGACGCACAGTGACGACACTCCATAGTCGTCTCTTGACACTGATCGTGTAAAACAGCCGTGTTTCCTCGCCGGCGGTCGCGGCGCTACAGGATGCCCTCGATGATCGTCCGAACGGCCTCGGTATCGACGACGTCGTAGGGGATACGAAGCGGCGAGATCGAGACCTGACCTTCGAGCACGGCGTGGCGGTCGGTGTCTTCGGGATCGGGAATGTCTCGATTGGACATCTGCTGCCAGAGTTTGTTCGTGAGCTGGAAGCTGCCATCCTCGACTGTCGCGTCCATCTCGTAGACCCGAGTCGGGCGCGTAATCGCATAGCCGTTCGGCTCGAGACCCGGGCGGGGAACGTTGACGTTCAGGTAGTCGACGCGGTCGAACAGGCCAGTTCCGGGTGCGCCACCGACGATCGTGGCGGTGATATCGGCGGCTCGCTCGAAATCGGTCGGCTCGAGTTCCCCGTCATAGCCGAGCGTGTCCATCGAGACAGCGATCGACGGCGTCTCGAGAAACGCCGCCTCCATCGCGGCGCTGACCGTTCCCGACCGGGAGAAGACGTAGGCACCCAGGTTTGCCCCCGAGTTACAGCCCGAGACAACGATGTCGGGTTTGGGATCCAAGGCGTTGACACCGACGATGGCACAGTCACAGGGCGTGCCATCGACCGCGTAGCCGAGTTCGTGGTCGGTGTGGGGCACTGGTGAGGTAAAGGAGTCCGCTTCCAGATCCAGCGAAAGGTCGTCGGGCGACGAGCGTGTGCGGCCATATGAGAGCGAGCGGCCGACGGCGCTGCGGTTCCGGTCGGGCGCGACGACGGTGACCGTGCCGACCGCCTGAAGCGCGTCGTACAGCGCCCGGATTCCGGGTGCGTCGATCCCGTCGTCGTTCGTCAGGAGAATGTGGGGGTCCGAATCCAGTTCCATTGCCGTATACACGGTCTAGGGCCCGACGTACCTATCAGTTCGGTTCGTGACGGTGGGGTCCGCTACGTGGATCAATCTGCCGTATCCGCGAGTTTCGTCCCGCAAGCCGGACAGTATCGCGAGCCGGCGGCGACAGCCTCACAGTCGGGGCAGGTGACCGCGTTGGTCGGGTCGGGACCGCTCTCGAGGGCCTCACCACAGGACGGGCAGTAGTCGGCGGTCGCCGGCACGGTTGCGCCACAGGACGGACAAGCGTCGCCGTCCTCCCAGAGCACGCGACGCCGCGAGTTCGAGACGTAGTTGTACGCCGCCCAGACGACGTTTCCAACGCCCAGCGAGAACCAGAACGTCAACAGCGCGACGACAATGTGTGAGCCGACCGAGCCGAACTCCCGGTCGACCATCACGACGCGGTCGGGCGTCTCCTCCTCGATTCGCCAGCCCTGCGCGACGAGGTCGTCGATCTCTCGTTGGACGCGTTTGCTACGCATGGGCGTCCGTTGAACTCGAGCAGCCAAAAGGTTGTCAGCGACTCTGCACCCGATCAAGACCAGTCCAGTTCACCACGGCAGGTATCGCCGGAGACGAGCCAGCGTCGACGGCTCGTGGCGGACGCGTAGCGTGGTCCCGTCGGCCTCGCAGACTACCTCCGTCGCGGGAATCTGTTCCCCATCCGGCAGCAGGAACGACTGCTCGCCGGCCGGCACCGTTCCGCCGCTGCTCGCACCGAACAGCGGCTTCGATCGCCCCGTCGGCTCCGGAACCGGCTCGTTGTACTCGATTTCGTAGGTGGGTTTCCCGTCTTCTGTCGTCTTCCGCCAGTCGACGATCTCGCGAGTCTCGTCCGTGCCGATCATGTGCGAGCCTACTCGTACCACCGTCTAAACGCTTCGGCGACCGTCTCGAGATGCGTCGCTGCCGGGTACAACAGCGTTAGCCGAGGTGGACCGGATCGACTTTCAGGTACTCCCGGGAGACGACCGTCGCGTACGATCCCTTGGGAAGTGCAAACGAGAGGGTCAGCGGGTCGGTCTCGAGGGTCAGATCCGTCCGCAGGAGGATCGCCCGCCGAGTGCCGGTCGAGTGGAACTCACCGGGGAGGTCGAAATCCGTCTTCTCGAGGCCGAGGTCGTCGAGGACGGCACGTTCGATCTCGCCCTGTTCGCCGTCGGCCAGTTCCGTCTCGGTGCCGACCAGCGGTGCGGTGACGAACGCACGGCCGCGCTCGCAGTGACGGGTCACCGAGTCGACGCGGCGCTCGTCGACGCGCTGGAGTCGGTCGGGATCGGGGAGTTCGAGGCCGTCAGGCGCGTCGGTGTCAGAAAAGCAGACCACGTCGCCGTCGACGGGGCGGTCGAACGGCAGGTCGCGCTCGAGCCGTTCGGAGAGCATCAGGTTGAACGCGTACGACTGGGCCGCGTGGACGAACAGCCGCTGGAGGTTCGAGGGGACGCGCTCGAGGGCCGCCCTGAACTGCGCGGGACCTGGCTCGCCGTCGTGTTCTGCGAGCGCGTGAATCATCGAGCGCTCGTACCGGAGGCGGTTGGGCACCCGTTCTAAGGCTTCCTGCCAGTCACGGGTTTCCTCGATGAAGGCCCTGGCCTCCTGGGTCGATTCGGGTTCCGCGTCCGTCGGGTTCCCGAGGTAGGCCATCACTGCGCCTTCCCAGTCGCCGCGAGCGATCGCGAGACCGACCTCGTGGGTGACCGGTCGGCGACTGCCGAACCGTTGCTGGCCGAAGAAGTTGGGGACGCCGATCGAGGTCGTGTCACTCGAGTTGTCGCTTCTTTGGCCCTCGAGCCCGCCAAAGTCGTGCAGTCCGTCGGTGATCGCTGCGGCGTTGTCGGGGCGGTCGGGCTCGCTGACGACGAGTTCGAAGGCGTTGCCCGCGAGGTCGCCGAACTCGAGGTTTCGCCCCGCCCGGCCCAACACCTCGATCTCGGCCCCGTCGATCTCGGGGATGTCCTCGGGGTCGGCTCCGTAGACCGAAAACAGCTGTGTCGTCACGGCGTACTTGTCTTTCGTCCCGGCCCAGTTGACCCGCTCGCGGGAGATCCCGAGCGCATCGGAGAGCCGCGATGCGAAGTCGTTGGTATCCCAGCCCTGCAGCGTCGCCCGGAAGACGAGATGTGGGTAGGCGTCCGTCGAGGCGCCGACCGGTTCGGTGTCGAAGCGCTCGAGTTCGCGCACCCGGAAGTGCTCGTCGTCCTCGCGAAGGTGGCCGCCGACGCCGTCGGTATCAGAGACGTAGTGTTCCATGCCGACGGCCTGCTCGGTGGGATGGGCTGGGCGCATGCTGGTTGCCGGGGCTTGGCGTGCGGGGCCTAAATCGGTTCGTTCTCGCGGTCGACGGCTAGTCCGTCCGCGGGATCGACCGCGCGCCGAGCGCGAAGGCGACGACAGCGAGTGCGGTGAGGATTCCGAGGTTCGCGAGTGCCGGATCGATGCCGGCGACCGCGGGCGTCGTCGCGTCCGTGTAGGTCGCGGCCCGCACGCCGCGTGCGAAGTAGGTCAGCGGCGAGAGGTTCACCAGCGGTTCGAACCAGCCGGGCAGTTGTGACAGCGAGATGAACGTCTCCGAGAGGAAGAGTAGGGGAAGCCCGATCGCGTTGCTGGCGGCGACCGCACCGTCCTGGGAATCGGTGTAGCTGCCGAGCATCGCGCCGACGCCACAGAAACAGATGACGCCGATCAGGATGTACGGTACCAACAGCGGAGAGAACGCGATTTGTGCGCCGGTCAGCAAGATCACCAGCCCGAGGATGAGCAGGCTCGCCAATCCGATAATCGCGGCGTTGACCGCCGTCTGGGCGAGCAGCCACTCCCCTCGAGTCAGCGGCGTCGTCGCGAGTTTCTCGAACCGGCTCCCCTCGCGGTGGCGTGCGACCTCGCTGCCCATCCGCGACAGCGGCGTAAAGAGGACGACGACCGCGAGATAGCCCGGAACGTAGTAGGCCGCCGGCTCCGTGAACAGTCCCTCTCCCGTCGGATCGGTGCGGATCAGTGCGCCGAAGATAACGATCAAGATCACCGGGAAGAAGAACGTGAAGAAGACCGCCGTCCGTCGACGGACAAAGGATCGCCAGCCGGCGCTCGTCTCGGCTCCGACGCGCCCCATCCGACTCATGCGGTCTCACCCGCCTGTGCGAGGTCTGCGGCTCCGCTCTCGCTCTCGAGGCGATCCGTTCGCTCGCGTTCGGTCGCGTCGGCCAGCGCGAGATAAACGTCCTCGAGGTCGGGTTCAGCCCACGAGAGCTCGGTGTACGCAATGTCGTGTGTCTCGAGGTAGTCGACGACGCTCCCGATCGAAGCAGGGTCGATATCGCGGACGACGACCGCGTTGTCGGGGGTTCGGCCCCGACCGTGTTCCGGTCGGTCGACCGGATGCTCGAGGTCGGCAAAGGCGTCAGGATCCGCTTCTGTCTCGATGGTGAGCCGACTCGAGCCGCCGTGATCCCGAACGAGGTCCGCAGGCGTGCCCTGGGCGACGAGCGAGCCGTCGGCGAGCAGGCCGACGCGGTCGGCGAGTCGCTCGGCTTCGGCCATGTCGTGGGTCGTCAACACGACTGTCGTCCCGGCGTCGGCGAGGTCCTCGATAAGCCGCCAGACGGTGCGCCGACCGGCGGGGTCGATACCGGTCGTCGGCTCGTCGAGAAAGAGCAGATCGGGGTCGTTGACCAGCGCAGAGCCGACGCAGGCTCGGCGCTGCTGGCCGCCCGAAAGGTCCTCGTACCAGGTGTCGCCGGCGTCGACGAGGCCGACATCCGCGAGGACGTCGTCGGGATCGCGCGCGTCGTCGTAGAGGCCGGCGTAGTACGCGAGCAGTTCGCGAGCGCTGAGCCGGCCCGGCGGTGAGAACTCCTGTGGTAACACGCCGAGCCGGTCGCGATTGACGGCTGCTGGTGATGCGCCGAGGATTCGCGCACTGCCGCTGTCGGGTTCGGTCGTCCCCGTCAGCGCGCGGACGAGCGTCGTCTTCCCGGCCCCGTTCGGCCCGATCAGTGCGAAGACCTCGCCGCGTGCAACCGACAGCGAGGCCCGTGACAGGGCGACGGTCTCGCCGTAGGTCTTCTCGAGATCCGTTGCTTCGACTACGGCTTCCATAGGGGTCGGTTCCCACGCATCGCGGGTAAGGGGTTCGATTCGGCCGGCCGCGAGGGTCGGCGCGAGCGACGCGAGCACGAACCCCGCTCTTGCCGTCGCAGGCTCAACCGTTACTGGCCGGACTGTGGTACTGCCTCGAGAATGCCCCAGCTCGGATATACCCTCTCGAGCGAAGAGTTCGGCCCGACGGAACTGGTCGATATCGCCCGTCGCGCCGAGAAGGCTGGCTTCGATTTCGTCTCGATCTCGGATCACTTCCACCCATGGGTCTCGGCACAGGGGGAGTCGCCGTTCGTCTGGTCGACACTCGGCGGGATCGCGACGGTAACCGACGAGATCGAGGTCGGCGTCGGCGTCACCTGTCCGACGACCCGCATCCATCCGGTCAACGTCGCCCACGCCGTCGCGACCGTCGACGAGATGCTCGGCGATCGCTTTACGTTCGGCGTCGGCACCGGCGAGAACCTGAACGAACACGTCACCGGCGAACGCTGGCCCGAACACGACGTCCGCCTCGCAAAACTCGACGAGGCGATAGATGTCATGCGCAACCTCTGGACCGGCGAGACGACGAGCCACCACGGCACCCACTACACTGTCGAGAACGCCCGACTCTACACCGTCCCCGACGATCAGCCGGCGGTGATCGGGAGCGCGTTCGGATCGCAGACGGCCCGGTGGGTCGCCGACAACACGGACGGGCTCTGGTGTTCCGGCCCTACATCGGGGCCAGTCGAGGCCTACGAAGACGCCGACGGCGACGGACCGAAATACACCCAGCTACACGGCTGCTACGCTGACAGCGAGAACGAGGCGATCGACACGATCTACGAGCGGTGGCCCAACGGATCGCTCCCGGGCGAACTCGGCCAGGAGTTGTCGACGCCGGCCCACTTCGAGCAGGCAGCGCAGCTGGTCGAGCGAGAAGACATCGCCGAAAGCGGGACGACGACCGAGCCGGACCCGCAGGCCCATATCGACAGCATCGAGGCGGCGATCGATGCCGGCTACGACCACGTGTACTACCACCAGATCGGCCCGGAGCAAGCGAGGGCACTCGAGTTCTACGAGGAGGAGGTGTTGCCGTCGTTCTAGGTTGCAACCGCGACGAACTGGTTGATCGCCTCGTCGCTGCCTGCGACGATCAGCGTATCGTCCTCTCGGATGATAAACTCCGGCCCGAGATCGGTCAGCAACTCGTCGCCGCGTTCGGCCGCGACGACGGTACACCCTGTCCGCGCCCGTAGATCGACGTCTCCGAGGCTTCGGTCGACGAGTTCCGGTGCGGCCGTCCGGACGAGCTCGAACTGCGTCTCCGGCGTGAGGACCTCTTCGTCTTCGATCAGCACTGACGCGAGCATCCGGCCGGTCACCGTCGACAACGAGAGGACGTACTCCGCACCGGCCCGGTAGAACTTCGGAATGTTCTCGGTTTCGTTCGCTCGGACGATGATCTCGATGCTGGGCGCGATCTGTTTGATGACCAGCGTGGCATAGATCGACGCTGCATCGTCGTCGAGGGTCAGCACGACCGAGCGGCCGTCGGTGACACCCGCCGTCTCGAGGACCGGTTCGTCGGTGACGCTGCCAACGATATCGACCCCATCGGCGTCGACGGTATCGATCGTGAACGTGGTGATTCCCTCATCGGCTAGCGTTTCCACCGCGGCTTGGCCGACGACGCCGTAGCCGCCGACGACCACGCGTTCCGGGCGGCGCTGCAGGGTCGACACCGTTCGCGATTTCAGTTCCGTGAGGTCGTCACGACGGCCCGCGACGAGCAAGATCGTGTTGTCGTCGATCACGTCGTCGGGGCCGGGAACGGGGACGAACTCGCCGTTGAACCACGCGCCGATGACAGTGATTCCCATGCGATCGCGGATGCCCGACTCGGGAATCGTCTGGCCGACGAGGTCGCTGTGTGCCTGGACGAGCAACTCGGTCAGCGTAAAGTCCTCGCTGAGTTCGATCGTGTCTTGAAGCTCGGTTGAGACTGCCGTCGTCGCCTTCGTCGCGAGGCTCTGGCCGAGCACCCGTCGCGGGCGGACGATCTCGTCGGCTCCGGCGTAGCGGTGGTAGCTCGCGACGTCCGCGTCCTCGACGACGCTGACGATCGTTAACTCGCTCGAGAGTTCCCGAGCGGTGAGGATCACCATCGCGTTGGTCTCGTCGTCGATGTCGGTAACGAGCGCACGGGCGTCGGTGGCGTTTGCCGCACGAAGCGTCTCCGCCTGATCGAGTTCGCCGTAGATGGCGTCGATGCCGTCGCGATCGAGTTCGACGACGAGTTCGGGATCGTCGTCGATGAAGACGTAGGGCACGTTCGCCGCCTCGAGTTCCGCTGCGAGCACGTCCGATCGCGGCGTGTGCGAGCAGATGACGACGTGATTGGTGAGGTCGGTGGACTCGGGCGGCCGGTCCTCGAGCGCCTGCTGGAACAGCGGGACGACGAGCAGCGGCAGTGCAAGGAAGACGAGCAGGACGCCAGTGAGGTTCATCGCGATCACCATCAGGTTCGTCGGGGTGCTCTGCCAGTCGGCTGAATCGCCGCCGAAGCCGGCGGTCGTCAGCGCTTCAATCACGAACTGAAGTGCCTCGAAGTACGACATATTCACCCCCTCGAAGGCGGCCATTCCGGCCTGATAGATGCCGGCATAGACGAACACGAGGACGAAAACGGCCACTAGTGAGAGCGCGATCCGACGCCACCAGTAATTCATCACCGGGTTGTGACCGTCGAGCGATTTGTAACTTCGGAAAGAACGCCTCGAGCGTCTTCGGACGGTTCACTAGCGGGCGATCACCGCTTCCAAACCCGTTTTGGCAGTTGCGACCGAATCCGCCCCCATGGAGTACACTACGCTTGGCAACACGGGCACGGCCGTCTCACAACTCTGTTTCGGTACTTGGCGCTTCGGTCGCGAGACCGGCGGCATCGTCGAAACAGACCGTGACGAGGCCCACGAGCTTCTCGATGCCGCCTGGGACCACGGAATCAACTTCATCGACACGGCCAACGTCTACGGCGACCCCGACGGGACCAGCGAGGAGTGGATCGGCGAGTGGCTCGCAGACCACGACCGCGAGGACTTCGTCATCGCCTCGAAGGTCTACTTCCCATTCGACGGCTGGGGTGAACCCGGGCCGAACGACTCCGGGCTCGGACGCAAGCACATCCGCGCCCAGATCGAGGGAACCTTAGAGCGACTGGGAACCGACTACCTCGATCTGTACTACATCCACCGCTGGGACGACGACACCCCCATCGAAGAGACCCTGCGGACGCTCACCGACCTCGTCCGCGAGGGCAAAGTCAACCATCTGGGGGCCTCGAGCATGGCTGCCTGGAAACTCACCAAAGCCCTGTGGGAAAGCGATGTGGAGGGCCTCGAGCGCTTCGACGTGACCCAGCCGATGTTCAACGCGGCCGATACGGACGACGTCGGCGACTACCTCGACGTCTGTGCGGACCAGGATCTCGCGGTCTGTCCGTACTCGCCGCTTGCCGGTGGCTTCCTCACCGGCAAATACGAGCGCGCCGAGGACGGCACCGTCGTCGCGCCGGACGGCTCGCGGGCCAGCCTCACCGACCTGTTCGAGGATCGCTATACGAGCGCGACGGCCTGGGAGGTCCTCGAGGCTGTCGAGTCGGTTGCGGACGACCTCGATGCCACCCCTGCGCAGGTCTCCCTGCGATGGCTGATGGATCAGGACCGCTTTACCTGCGTGCCGATCGTCGGCGCACGCACGCCGGCCCAACTCGAAGAAAACGTCGGCGCGGTCGACCTCGAGCTCAGCAACGAGCAGTTCGACCGGATCGACGACGCTCGCGGTGGGGACGACGACGGCTATCGCTGAGTTCGCCGAGCGTTGCGACCCCGTCACGCGAGATTCGGTTCTGAACGTGAATACGAGAGACGCCAGTGGCATACGAATCTCGTCGATTGGCGTCGAATCGGCGGTTTGTCGACGGCCAGATGTCGGTGTCATACGGACTCCTGTCAGTCAGTTCCGGTGGGACCGCGACCGCCCTGCGGGTGCACCGGTAAATCGGTACAGCAGACCGTATCAGTCTCCCGTCGAATACGATGTGGATTCGTTCTCGGACGAACTCGTCGCTGATCCGAACCGCGGGCGGAACACGCGCCAGACGACGCTCGGGTGGAGCAGACTGGTTGCCGACCGTTCCAGTCGGAACACGTGGAAGAACGCCTCGGTTAGGGTGCCATCGTCGTGGGCTCGCCGGAGGAGGCGAGCGACGTACTTGTTGAAGAGGTCAGTGCCGAACGGTTTCGGTCCCGTCGTCCGATCAAACACGAAATCCTTTCCGACGGCGATTCTCCACGCCTCGTCGATGATCGCGTCCGTCCGGCGGAAGAACCGCGGTCCAAGGCCTGCAAGTCCGGCGGCGAGTTCGTGATGAAGCGCAAGCGCGTCCAGCGCCGCAACCGACATCCCCTGCCCGTAGATGGGATTGAAGCTAGCGATTGCGTCGCCCGTGACGACCAAGCCCTTCGGGAACCGGTCGAGAGAACTGTAGTATCGCCGAACGCTAGCGGGGAACGGATAGCGCGTACTCTCCGAGACCCACTCCTGTTCGCGGAGTCGACGGCCGATTTCGTCCCGCGGTAACGCCTCGGCCCACTCGATAAACGTCTCGCGGTCAGCAGGGGCTTGCTCACCGTGGAGCCCCTGAAGAAGTACCTCCCACTGGCCGTCCTCGATGGGAAGCATCGCTGCACCTCGTGGCCGGTGGGGCTCCGGTGCGATGAGGACGCCACCCCGAACGTCCGGCGGCCGCTCGATCCGGACAGTGCTGTAGGTGACGTCGATCTCGACCGTGTCGACGTCGGGTACTGGATACCCGTGTGTCTCGAGCCACGTCGGGGTCCGACTCTGTCGGCCAGTCGCGTCGACCACGAGCGTTGCCTCGAGTGTGGTCTCTTGTCCATCCTCGTCGCGGAACCGCACCCCCGTCATTCGCTCCGTCTCGGCGTCGTGCTCGTAGCCGAGAACGTGACACCCCCCGCGTAACTGTACCTCGCTGAACTCCCGGAGTCGCTCGCGGATGACGTGCTCGAAGAGGGGTCGGCTCGCATAGAGGGCGGGCAGGTCGGCAGCCGCTTCCGTGACGGCCCCTCCCTGGTCGTACCACACGAAGTCTTTGGTCATATCGAGCTGTAGCCCGCCGGCGGACTGAACCGCGTTCCCGAACCCCGGAAAGAAGTCCTCGAGCGTCGTCCGCCCGGCTTCGAGCAGCGCGTGTGGCTGGCTCGTCTGTGGCGCCCCCTCGCGAGCCGCCGGCGTGCTGGGGAACGCGTCGCGTTCGAGTACCACGATCTCGACGAACGAATCGCAGAGAACCCGTGCCGCACAGAGCCCCGCCACGCTCCCACCGACGACGACCGCCCGCTGGCCGAGAGATGGCGCTCGTCGCTCGTCGTATCGGGCGATGTTCGCCAGCGTCATTCGATCGTACTAGAAGTAATGACTGATACCGGATAGTAGCTCTGGAACGATCGCCGTCGGATCGGAGACGATTATAGTAGCCACTGAAAGTCAATGTACACCTGATCGCACGGCTGCGTTGCGATCAGTGTGCAAATCGTTTCAGTGGCTACTATAGAACCGTTCCTGAGTCATGGTCCGCTGCTCCCGTCTACCGTGGATCGCCAGCCATCGGCTCGAGCCTCACGCGATACTCGGTCAGGTTCTCGTAGCCGTCCGCGGTGACGACGATCAGGTCTTCGATACGGACGCCGCCGACGTTCGGATCGTAGAGGCCGGGTTCGATCGAGATCACGTGGCCCGGCTGCAGTTCACCGCCGGCCGGTGAGACGCTTGGCTGTTCGTGGACATCGAGGCCAACGCCGTGGCCGGTGCTGTGGATAAAGCCGGTCTCGGTGGTTGGATCACTCCGCAGCGTCGCGTAGCCTGCGTCCTCGATCACATCGCAGGCCGCGCCGTGGACGTCAGCGCCAGTGACGCCAGCCTCGACGGCCTCGAGGGCGGCATCGTAGGCCTCGCGTGTGACCTCGTAGCGCCGACGGGCCGCCGCGCCGGGATCGCCGCGGGCGAACGTGCGGGTCATGTCGGCGTGGTAGCCCGTCTCCTTGTCCCGGGGGAAGATATCGATCACGATCAGCTCGTCGGCCGCGAGCGGCCCGCTGCCCCGGTCGTGGGGATCCGCGGCGTCAGCCCCGCAAGCGACGATCGTATCGTCCAACGAACAGCCGTGGCGCAACAGGGTGATTTCGATCTCCTCTGTGACGCGTTCGCTGGTGAGCGGGTCGCCGTCGTGGACGAGGATTCCGTCCTCGATGTCGGCGGTGGCGATCAGTTCCTCTGCGCGGGCCATCGCAGCCTCGTTGGCCCGCTGGCTCGCCCGGATCTGCTCGAGCTCCCAGTCGGTTTTCGTCGCGCGGATGTCAGTCACGATCCCCTCGGATTCGACCGTCACCGTGAAGTCGTGTTCGCGGAGGCCGTCGGCGGTTCCCGTCGGAAACGTCCGTGGCACGGCGATCGCGTCGACGTCGTGATCCGCGAGAAAGGCCGCGATCGTCCGAATCCGACCCTCGTACTGGCCGTGTTCGGCGACCAGTTGCTGGTAGTCGTAGGCGGCCCGTCGAGTGACCGAGTCCGCGTTCGCTTCGGCGCTTGCGCGGCCGTACTCGAGTCCGGAGACGAGCAGGTGAACCCCATCGTCCGTGACGAGCGTCTGGTATGGGTCCGGCGCGGTAAACCCCGAGACGTACCGCTGGTCCGAATCCGAGGCGTCATCGTCGATCAGGTAGCCATCAAGCCCGTTGGCTGCGAGAAACTCCCGAAGTGCAGCGAGATCGGCATCGACGTTCATGACTGAACGTGTGAGAGCCGCGCACAAAACACCGGGGGTCACGGCCATCGTCGACCGATCGAACCCACACACTTATCATTAGAGATGGTAATCTCCCGCGTATGAATCGTCGGCGGCTCCTCGCTGTGGGGGCCACGGCTGCACTTGCCGGCTGTGTGAGCTATCCGGGTGACGACGAGCCGCCCGGAACTGAGCCCCCCGAAAGCGAAACCCTCGTTCGCGACGCTATCGAGACGCGCCGCCACATGACCAACCTGCAGGCCCGTCGGACCATGACGGTCGAAACGCCCGCCGAGACCGTCGAGCGAACGGAACGTATCGCACGCAAACCGCCGGCCAAACAGCGCATCGAGGTCCTCGAGTCGACCGATCCAGATATCCCAGCCGGCGCTGTGACCGTAACCAACCGAGCCACGACGTGGGAGTACAATCCGTCGACGGCGATCGTCGACAAACAGCATCATCCGAACAAGGTCGATACCGATCGGACACGGCTCGTTCTCGAGAGCCTCCTCGAGAAGTCCCGTCTCGGCTACGAAGGGGTCGAAACTGTCGACGGCCGCGAGGCACACGTTATCGAGACGAAGCCGCCGGTCGACGACATCGGGCCGACAGTCGATCTCGTCGTCGGCGAGACGACCTTCGTCGTCCCACTCCGGATGACCGGCGATCCCGATGCGATGGATGTCTCCCGGACCGTCTGGATCGACAAGGAGTATCGATATCCAATCAAGGAGCGAAATACAGTCGAGATTGACGGCGAGATTCGCCACGAACTCACCGTCACGTACGAGGACCTCGCCATCAATGAGGGGCTCGAGCCGGGGACGTTCACGTACCACCCACCGAACGACGCGACCGTCGTCACCGACGGGCGCAAGCCGTTGGGCGTCTTCGAGTCGCGAGCGGCTGCCGAAGCCGTCGCTCCGTATAACTTGCCGGAGCCAGCAGTCCCAGAGTCGTATCTCCTCGATCGGGTCACTGTCGTCGAGAAGGCCGACCGGTTCGGGACGACGACGACGCTGTGGTACAACGATCCGAACGTGGTCGCACGCGAACTCTACGTGGCCGTCCGGGAAGTCCAGCGGTTCAGCCCCGACGCTCTCGAGGAGATCGAGATCGACGGCCACACGGCCTACCGTCGCGATGGACGGATTCAGAGCGTGTTCTGGACCTGTGATGACGTGAGCTACGAGATCTCGAGTCTCACCGACGACACACCGCTACTCGAGATCGCGTCGTCGATCGGCTGTCCCTGATACTGTCGGACAGAACTATTTGAAGATCGCTCGCTCAGACTCGGCCGTCACCGCCGGCAACAGCCGGTTTTCGTGAGCGACTTCTCACTGACTGCTGTCTGACAGTATGAGTAAGCGACGGAACTGACCTGCAGTAATATGTGACCGAAGGGACAACTAGTCGCGGAATGGAGAAGACGAACGAATCGACCGTCAACTGGAAGACGTACGACCCCGACGAGACGACGTTCCGGCGGAAAGAACTCTCGAGCGCCGTCGATGCAGCCGACCTCGGCTGTAGCCTGTATGAACTCCCGCCAGCCATGCACTCGTGGCCCGATCACTACCACACGGCCAACGAGGAGGCGCTCTACGTCCTATCGGGTGACGGAAAAACTCAAAACCGAATCCGGCCTCGTAGAGCTGACGGCCGGCGATTACGTCACGCTCCCGGCGAACGAAAGTGGTGGGAACCGAGTCCTCAACGACAGCGAGAGACCACTTCGATATCTCGCGATTTCAACGATGAACGAACCGGACGTCACCGTCTATCCGGAGATGGACAAGTTCGGCGTCTTCATCGGCTCGCCGCCGGGCGGCCGCGGTGAACGGACGCTCGAGGGCTACTACCACATCGACGACAAGACCGACTACTGGGACGCGTGACGATGATGTCGGTTCTCCAAAGAATTATATCCCACATATGACTTTGTGTTTTCATGAGGGTAGTGAACAAATCTGATGCACCGGCACTCACTCGCAACGACGGACTAGTCTCTCACATCCTCCACTCACAACACGAGGTTTCGGAGACCGAGCTGACGATTACCTGGGTCGATGTCGAACCGGGAGCATGCCAAGTGACCCACGAACACGACCCGGAACAGGTCTACGTCATCCTTTCGGGAACCGGCATCATGACCGTCGGTGATGAGGAACGGCCCGTCACGGCCGGCGATCTCGTGCATATCCCGGCGAACACCGAACACGGTCTCGAGAACACCGGCGATCGAACGCTCGAGTACGTCTCCGCTGCAACGCCGGCGTTTCCGGCGGCCGAAGTCGACGAGTTCTACGAGCAGTAGCCGACAGGCTCGTGAGACGTCGATAGGCTTTTTCGGAGGCCCTGCGAAACACCCTCATGATGGATGACGTTACGAGCAGGGTGATGGGTCGATGACAGGCGTTCGTGAGTGGCTACAGACTGCCCGCGAAGAGCGGTGGGGAATGCTGACGGATCTAGTGTTTGCGATCCTCTGGGTGACAGGGGTGGATCTCATCGTTCGTCTCCTCGATGGACCGGACTGGGCCCGCTATATGTTCATGGCCGCGGGCATCATCGCGTACTTCGGCCTCATCTGGAGTGTCGAAGCTGCGAAACAAAAGCAGTAATGACCGCCCCCGGTTGCAGTCGGTAGCAATACCAGACGGGTTTTGTCAGAGCGGAGTCCCCTCCGACTACGATTTTGGGTCGGCTATCAAGAGCTGTCTCCACTGATTGCTGAGGGCATCCGGTTCAGTCGACTGGACAGAACAGGTTTCACATCGGCAGTGACCGGACTCCCACTCCGCTCAGTTCGGCCGGGTCCGAATTGACAGCCAAAGAACTGTTTTGGTCGCCACTGGAAGAATTGCAGTCGAATAAAACCGTGAAAAACGCTGCGTCTATGCCGAGTCGCGGCTATCGACGACCATCACTGGTGCCGTCACGCTACGAAGCGTTCGTTCAGCAACGCTGCCGAGCAGTGCGCGCTTGATACCGGAACGGCCGTGCGTTCCCATGACGACGAGGTCGATGTCGTTGTCCTCGACGTAGTCCTCGATCAGTGAGTGAGGTCTGCCCGCCGAGACGTGCTCGACGGTCTCGAGGCCGTGTTCACCGGCGCGGTCGGCGACGAAGCCGGTGGCGCTGTCGGCACGGTCTTTGATCTCGGTCATCTCGCCGAAGTGACCCTGTTCGATACGATCGAGCTGCTCAGCCCCGAGACTGAGACTCATCGAGTCGGTATCGACCACGTACAGGGCGTGTACGTCGGCCCCATACTTTTCGGCGAGGTCGACTGCGTGCTCGACCGCCGCTTCGGACGTTTCGCTGCCGTCTGTCGGAACGAGTATTTTCTCGTACATTGTCTTAGTCGTCGAGGGGTTCGCCGCCGTCGGTCACGACGTCTTCTGCAGACTGCTGCTGGCCCATCGGTTCGGGGCTGTGACACTGTCGGACCATCTTCTTGGTCTCGAGCGACGGTTCGTCAGTCATCACGGAGACGATGATGGTGACGGCGAAGACGACCGGAACGCCGACGAGTGCCGAGCCGATCGCCGGCAGCCACTGTGCGAGTGCGGCCACGTACGGCTCACCGTTGCCGATGTACGTGGGCAAGACCTCGTTGATCATCGGGATGAACCAAATGGTCAGGCCAGTGAGCATCCCGGCGAGTGCGCCCTGACGGTTCGTGTTCTCCCACCAGAGACCGAGGAAGAACATCGGGAACAGCACCGTGCCGGCCAGCGAGAACGCGTAGGACACCAGTGCACCGATCGGTGCCGCGGGGTCGAGTGCAGCCAGCGTGGTCAGGACGCCCAGGGCAACGATGCCCAGCCGACCGACGAGAATCTGCTGGCGCTGCGTCGCGTCCTCATTGATGAGGTTCACGTAGATGTCGTGGGAGACCGCCGAGGAGCCGGTGATGAACAGCCCGGCAGTCGTCGCGATCGCAGCGGCGATCCCGCCGGCGGCCACGAAGCCGACGAACCACTGTGGGAGGTTCGCGAACTGTGCGGCGACCACGACGAGAACGTCGGCAGTTGCTGCGGACATGCCGCCTTCTGCGGCGTACGTCGTGGCAGTGTTGGGGTTCACGTCGAACAGCCGCACACCGAACGCCGTGTACGCCGGCGCACCGAGGTACAGCAGGAGGATGAAGAACAGCCCGGTCACGGTCGACCAGCGGGCAGTTCGTTCGTTTTCAACCGTGTAGAAGCGGACCAGGACGTGGGGGAGCCCGCAGGTCCCGACGACCAGCGAGAAACACGTCGCGATCCAGAGGTACGGGCTGGCGGTTGCGAACGGTTCGCTGAACTCGGTGCCGAGTTCACTGATCAGCATCCCGTATTCGATCTGCGGGAGCACCGTCGAGTAGCCCTGCGTCCAGCCGACCACGTACATGCCGGCCAGGAAGGCACCGATAAGGATGACGTACTGGACGGCCATGTTCTTGGTCGCCCCCATCATGCCCGAGAGGGTGAGGTAGAGGACCGTAATGGTCATCATGACGATGACCATCGCCTGGTAGCCGCTGAGCCCGGCGAAGCCGATGTCGCCGAAGATGTACAGACCGACAAGGGCCATCCCGCGGGCCTGCCCGATCGCGTAGACGAACGCGATCAGGAACGCCGTGACTGCTGCGATGCCACGTGCAGTGTCAGAGTTGAATCGGTCGCCGACGAAGTCCGGTGCGGTGTACTTCCCGAACCGGCGCATCTGTGCGGCCATGAAGATGAGCAGGATAAAGTATCCCGTCGTCCAGCCGACGACGAAGGCAAGTCCGTAAAAGCCCGAGAGGGCGATCAGCGCTGCCATCCCGAGGTAGGATGCGGCCGACATCCAGTTGGCCCCGATCGCCATCCCGTTCTCGATGTTCCCGATCGACCGGCCCGCGACCCACATGTCCTCCGTGTCGGCCACGCGGAACACGAAGCCGATCAGGAGGAAGACCGCAAGCATCCCCAAAACGAGGACAGCCGGTGCAAGTTTGAACGAGACGTCCATTCCCTGCGGGAGCAGGCCCGACTGCAGGAGGGTTCCAGTGCCCGTCATTGGTCGACACCTCCGTCAGTGGCCGCGGCGTCTTCGGCGCTGCCGGCCGTTCCCGTCGGCTCCGAGTGGTCGATGCCGTACTTCGCGTCCAGCTGATCGCGCTTGCGGGCGTACCACGCCGAGAGGACCAGCGCACCGGATGGGGCACAGAAGGCCACCAGGAAGTAATGCAGTGGGAACTCGATGACCGGAATCGGCGAGGTCATCACGCCCGGTGCCACGATCGTTGCGAACACAGGGCCGAACACGAGGACCAACCAGGCGATAAAGCCGGTCCAGATCACACGCAGGTGATCGCGCATGAACGGCGTACTCGGGTTCAGCAGGTTGATCTCCGCACTGAGGTAGTCGGTATTTCGGTGGGACTGGCCTGGTTGTCCGGCCACCCCCCCGTCCGTTTCGATCTGTTTGTCAGTCGAATCGTGGCTGTTATTATCTGGCATATTATGACGAATCGTGTTGTTGACTTGTTTGTTATCTTAAAAAGATAGGGGTTAGTTAGTCGGTCGAGACCTGCTCCGCGATGTCGTCGACGACATCCGGGTTACGCAGCGTCGAGGTGTTCCCGAGCTCGTTACCGCTCGCGATGTCCTCGAGCAGGCGGCGCATGATTTTGCCCGAGCGCGTCTTGGGCAGTTCGTGCGTAAAGACGATCTCCTCTGGCTTGGCGATCGGGCCGATGGAGTCGAGGATGGCCTCGGCGGCTCGTTCCTCGAGTTCCGCGCTACCCTCGTAGCCGTCTTCGGGGATGGCGTAGACGTAGACGGCCTCGCCTTTGACCTCGTGGTCGCCGCCGACGACGGCGGCTTCGGCGACGCCTTCGACGCCGACGACGGCCGACTCGATCTCCATCGTGCCCAGCCGGTGACCGGAGACGTTGATCACGTCGTCGACCCGGCCGAGGATGGTGATGTAGTCGTCCTCGTCGATCTTCGCGCCGTCTTCGGGGAAGTAGACCCACTCGTCGGCCTCCGCATCGGAGTACTCATTCCAGTACTCGTTGATGAAGCGTTCGTCGTTGTCGTACAGCGTCCGGAGCATGCCGGGCCACGGGTTGTTGACCGTGACGTAGCCGGCCTGCCCGGCGTCGACTTCCTCGCCGTTGGCGTCGACGACCTGTGCGTCGATGCCTGGCAGCGGCGGCCCGGCGGAGCCGGGTTTCATCTCGCAGACGCCCGGCAGCGTCGTGATCATCATGCCCCCGGTCTCGGTCTGCCACCAGGTGTCGACGATCGGACACTCCTCGTTGCCGATGTGTTTGTAGTACCACTTCCACGCGCGTGGGTTGATCGGCTCGCCGACGGTCCCGAGCAGGCGTAGGCTCGAGAGGTCGTGTTGGGCGGGGTACTCCTCGCCCCATTTCATGAACGCGCGGATCGCGGTCGGTGCGGTGTAGAAGATGTCGACCTCGTTTTTCTCGACGATCTCCCACATACGGTCCTTGTCGGGGTAGTCCGGCGTGCCCTCGTACATGACGCTGGTGGTGCCCAGCGCGAGTGGCCCGTAGACGATGTAGGAGTGGCCCGTGATCCAGCCGATGTCGGCCGAACACCAGTAGGTGTCGTCGGCCTCGATGTCGAGGACGGCGTGGCTCGTCCAGGCGCTATAGGCGAGATAGCCGCCGGTGGTGTGTTTGACACCCTTCGGCTGGCCGGTCGTGCCCGAGGTGTACATCAGGAACAGCATGTCCTCGGAATCGCGCGCGACCGGTTCGACCGTCGATCCCTCGTACTCGGCGACGAGGTCGTCGTAGTCGTGCTGGTTGTCCGCGAGCTCGTGGTCGAGATCGTCGCCCAGTCGGTCGACGACCACGACGTCGGAGACCTCGTGCTCGACGCCCTCGAGGCCCTCGTTGGTCTTCGAGATGTGATCGAGCGCGTCCCCGCGGCGGTAGTAGCCGTCGCAGGTGATGAGGTACTCGCTGTCGGCCGAGTTCATCCGGGTCGCAAGCGCGTCCGCCGAGAAGCCGGCGAAGACGACGCTGTGGGGAGCGCCGATGCGGGCACACGCCAGCATCGCAATCGGCAGCTCCGGAATCATCGGCATGTACAGCGTGACGATGTCGTCCTCTTCGACGCCGAGGCCGCGCAGCATCGCGGCGGTGTCTTCGACTTCGTCCAGCAGTTCCTCGTAGGTGTAGGTGCGCGTCTCGCCGAGTTCGCCTTCCCACTCGATCGCGACGTTGTCGCCGGCGCCGTCCTCTACGTGCCGGTCGAGACAGTTGTACGAGGCGTTGATCTCGCCGTTGGTAAACCACTCGTAGAACGGTGCGTCGCTGTCGTCGAGGACAGCGTCGTACTCTTCATCCCACGAGAGGAGATCGGCCGCACGCTCCCAGCAGCCCGGCCAGTTCTCCTCGAACTCCTCGTAGATCCCAGGGTCAGTGATGTTTGCCTGCTCGACGAACGACTCGGGCGGCTCGAACGTGTCCTGCTCCGCGAGTCGTGCCTCGAGATCGGCATTGTCCTGTGACATGGTACACCCAGTCAATTATCGACTACCATAGTAAAGGCGGCCTCTAGTTGTGCAAAATCGACCCGCTACTCGCGGGGTATCAGGGGGAATCGTGGCTATCTGAGGGGGAAAGAGGCAGCTCTCACACGCGAAAAACGGGGTGAAATCGGTGGTGCGACGAGTCACTCGATGTCAAGCTGCCATCTCGTGCGTGCCAGTCGGTACCAGACCGAGCGTCAGCGATACCGAATCGAACGACGGATCTAGAGACTTAGTCTCAAATCGACCAGTACGCGCCAACGCCTCCCACCACAGTCGCGCGATCCCGAACTGCCGGCAGTGTCTCGTGAACGGACGGTCTAACCGTCCGGATCGTCCAAGAACGTTCGAAGCAACTCGTGTTGGCCCTTTCGCAGGTGATTGTGCAGCGTGGGTGAGGAGACACCCATCGCGTCCGCGACCTCCTCGGCCGTGCTCTCTCTGGGCCAGTCGTAGTAGCCGCCGAAATACGCCGCGCGAAGCGCTGCCTCCTGGCGATCAGTCAAGCGGTCCTCGAGGCCTTCCCTGAACTCGCGGGCAGTCTGGACGGTGCGTTCGGTCTCGCGTTTCCCGACCAGTTCGGAGTCCGGAAACACGGATCGAAGGCCGTCGAGGATCGTCCGAATATCAGCGTCGACTGCACAGTCGCCGGTAATCGTCCCCGTGCCGTCCTCGAAGACCGCCTCGCGGACGGTAACGCCGTACTCCGTCAGTGTGACGATCGGACAGGAGCCGTCGATGACGAACTCGACGCGCCAGCCGTCCTCGTCGGTTTCGACCAGCCGACAGTCGTCGATACCGGGATCGTCCTCGGCGAGTTCGAAGACGTCGGCCGGTGACGCCCCCTCCAGACGGACGTAGTAGAGCTGAGTCGACTCGTCGATCGGGACCAGCGAATCGAGTTCGAAGCGACAGTCGAGCTGTTGTGACGTGTCGACGAAAAACGACCGTTCGTCGCGACAGACAACCTCGAGTTCCGTCACGCGGTCGGACAACAGGAGGTTTCGCCGGCGGATGGCGGCGATCGCGTAGCCGACGTGCCGACCGATCGTCGAGAGCCAGGCCCGCTCGTCGTCGTCGAACGCCCCTGGACGCTCGGTCGCGACCGAGAGCAGCCCGTAGACGGTATCGCCGTAGGCAAGCGGCACGCGTGCGACGGCTCCCTCGAACGTGTCGTCCTCGAGCGATGCCGTCACGTCGGTTGCGACGAGGACCGTCCGGTCGCCGGCCTGGGCCGCCGTCGCCGAATCCGCGCCGTCGGGACCGGTGGCTGGCTCGTTGTCCCATTCCTCAGGGAGGACGCGCTCGACCGCGTCAGGCTCGAGCCCGCTGGATGCACGCCACTCCCGACGGTGGTCCGACATCGTTGCGCGGTCGATCCACGCGAACTCGTAGGCCGTGCCGTCGGTGAGGGCGGTACAAGTCGACGTTTCGATCTCTTCGTGATCAGTTGAATCCAGTAACGCGTGCGTAACGTCTCGATGACGGCGCGCGACCGCGTACAGTCGGTCGAGTTCGTCTCGCTTTTCGCGAGCGGTCGCGAGTTCCTCGTGAGCGACCGTGACGTCGCGGACGAAGACGGCAAACCCCCGGTGACGGCCCTGATCGTCCCGCAGCGGCGAGATAACTTCGGTCGCACGGAACTGTGAGCCGTCCTTGTGGACGCGCCACCCCTCGGTCTCGGTACCGGACTCTTCGATAGCCGTCGACAGCGTTCGTTCGGGCGCGCCGTCTTCGACAGCGGCGTCGGGATAGAACGTCGAGACGTGCGTACCGACGATCTCGCCGGCCCGATAGCCGAACATGGCTGCCGCGCTGCGATTCCAGCGCTCGACGTAGCCGTCTGCATCGAGCCGAAGCAACGCGTACCGATCGCTCGCCGCCAGTAAGAGGCGAATGACGCTGTCGTCGCCGATCACTGGCCCCGACTGGCCGCCGGATCGGTCGTGTCCGGGGCCCGACGGCCGCTCGACGGCGTCGAAGGCGTCGACGATTTCGGTGTCGGTCGGCTCTGGTAAATAGGACTCGAGGGCCTCGAAACTGCGCCAGCCGCCCGCTGTCTTGACGACGCGGGGATTGACGTCGTGTTCGACCAAGGCAGTGTGGGCGAAGTACTGCCGGAGATCGCTCGTCGAGAGGTCGGCGAGGCCAGGGTCATTAAACAGCTCGCTTGCCCGCTCGGCGACGTCAGAGACCAACATCTGCAGCCGGCGGGGTGTCACCGAGAAAATACGGTCATCGGTCGAGAGCCCGTTGCTCCGTGCGTATCGCCGGAGTTCGCGTTCGACACGCGTCGGCAGATACGCGGTTCGATCCCGCCCACCGTCCTCGGTCGGAACCCGGACGAGATACCGCGGTGGATCGATTCGTACCTGCTCGATGTCATCGATCGTGAGCCGCGTGAGTTCCGCCGGCCGGAGGCCGACGTCGGCACAGAGGCGGATCACCAGCGCCTCGCGGTAGGTCTCGGCAGCGTCGAGAAGCGACTCGTACTCCTGGCTCCTGAGTACCGCCCCCATCCCCTGCTCGAGGCTCATAGTTCGGTCCTTTTAGTTTCGCGAACATAATTGTATCGCCTCTTCCCGGCGTTCGTGAGGAGTAATCGAGATCGGTCAGAGATTCCGACCCGAATTGATTTCGGACTATCTGAGTTTGCGAAACGTTACTGGCCGGAGTGGCTGCCGTCCCCGACCTCGGCCTGAATCTCACCGACGATCTCGGGATTCCGGAGTGCGCTCGTGTCCCCGAGCTCCTCGCCGTTGGCGACGTCCTCGAGCAGGCGGCGCATGATCTTGCCCGAGCGGGTCTTTGGCAGTTCCGGCGTGAAGATCACCTCGGCGGGACGGGCGATCGGGCCGATCGCTGCCTCGATGCTCTCGAGGATGGCAGACCGGATGCTCGCATCCGGCTCGCGCTCGCGTTCGGTGCTGACATAGGCGTAGATCTCGGTGTTGCCGGTCTCGTTCGAGCGACCGACGACGGCGGCCTCGGCGACGCCATCGACGTCGGCGATCGCGCCCTCGATCTCCATCGTGCCGAGCCGATGGCCGGAGACGTTGATGACGTCGTCGACGCGGCCGAGGACAGTGATGTAGCCGTCCTCGTCGATCCGGGCCGTGTCGCCGCTGAAGTAGCGCCACTCGTCGGCATCGGGATCGGAAAAGCGCTGCCAGTACTCGGTGACGAACCGCTCGTCGCCGTCGTACAGTGTCCGGGCCATCCCCGGCCACGGACGAGCGATCGTGAGATAGCCGGTTTCGCCGGGTTCAACCGCCTCTCCTTGGGAGTCGATCACGCGAGCGTCGATTCCCGGCAGCGGCGGGCCGGCCGAGCCGGGTTTCATCTCGTCGACGCCCGGCAGCGTCGAGATCGCTACTGCGCCGGTTTCGGTCTGCCACCACGTATCGACGACGGGACAATCGCCGCCGCCGATATGCTCGCGGTACCAGTTCCAGGGGCGTGGACTGATCGGCTCGCCAACGGTACCGAGCAACCGCAGCGAGGAGAGATCGTGTCGGCCAGGATAATCAGAGCCCCATTTCATGAACGCGCGGACCGCCGTCGGCGCGGTGTAGAAGACGTCGACGGCGTTGCGATCGACGATCTCCCAGAGTCGATCACGGTCGGGATAGTCGGGCGTCCCTTCGTACATGACCGTCGTCGTCCCGAGCGCAAGCGGCCCGTAGACGATGTAGGAGTGGCCCGTAATCCAGCCGATGTCGGCCGCACACCAGTAGGTATCCTCGGGTTTGATATCGAGGACCGCATGGCTCGTCCACGCGACGTGGGCGAGATAGCCGCCCGTGGAGTGAACGACGCCTTTCGGCTGGCCAGTCGTCCCCGAGGTATACATCAGAAACAGCATATCTTCGGCGTTGCGTGACACCGGCTCGACCGTCTCGCCGGCAAACTCGTCACACAGCTCGTGGTAGTCCCACTCGTCGTCGCCGAGAACGTGTGGCATATCGTCGCCGAGGCGGTCGACGACGACTGTCCGAACGTCCTGCTCGAGGCCGATGCGAGCGTTGTCGGCCTTGCTCTTCTGGTTGAAGGCGTCGCCGCGCCGATAATAGCCGTCGCAGGTGATCAGGAACTCGCTGTTTGCGGCGTCCATCCGCGTCGCGAGCGCGTCCGCAGAGAGGCCGGCGAAGACGACGCTGTGAGGGGCACCGATCCGGGCACACGCCAACATCGCGATCGGCAGTTCGGGGATCATCGGCAGATAGATCGTCACGACATCGTCCTCTTCGACACCCAGCTCGCGCAGCGCTGCTGCGAACTCGTTGACTTCGACGTAGAGGTCCTGATAGGTGTAGGTCCGGCGCTCGCCTTGCTTGCCCTCCCAGCGTATCGCGGCGTGATTTTTCCGACCCGACTCGAGATGGCGGTCCAGACAGTTGTAAGCGGCGTTCAGTCGGCCATCGGCAAACCAGCGGTAGAAGGGAGCGTCGTCGTCCTCGAGGACGGTGTCGTAGGGGTCGTCCCATGAGAGGAGGTCGGCCGCACGCGTCCAGCAGTCCGGCCAGTTCGTCTCGAAGCGCTCGTGAATCGCCGGATCAGCGACGTTCGCCTGCTCGACGAACGAGTCGGGAGGACTGAGGGTGGAGCCTGACGGTGTCGAGGTCTCGTGGCTCCGCCCGTTTCGTTCGACCATGTATCGTTCGAAACGTGGTCGGTCAGAGGAATAAACGTTCCTCTGGACCACCGCACAGTGAGACGCGCCGTTGCAATCACTGAAACGGTCGGGTGAATCGTGTCCGGCCCACGGCAGGGCGACCGAGTGCCGTTGGGCTCAGAATCCGTCCAGAGTGGAATCGATATCCGAGCGGTCATCTGCATCGGCTTCGTCGCCGGGTTCGCGGACGACGTAGACGTCGTACCGCTGGTCGCTTGCGACCGGACTGCCGACGCTCGACTGGGGAGCGATGACCGAGCCCGCGTTTTCGGAACCGATAAAGACGACCGACGCCTCGAGGTCGCCGGCGACCCGTCGGATCTCGCGGACGACGTTCGTCGTCGATGTCGCGGTCGGCTCGTCGGAACTGACTCGCTCGGAGCGGACGGTCGCTTCCGGTGCGACCTCGTTGGCGCGGGTCTGCATACCCGCGGCGATCGTCTCCGGGTCGAACGGTTCGCCCTGCGTGATCCAGCCGCGATCCCGTGCGTACTCCTCGTCGTCCGGAATGACCGTCAGGACGACGACTTCCTCGTCGAGAAGATCACCGAACGTGGAGGCGCGCTCGAGTGCGTTCATGGCCAACTCCGACCCGTCGAAGGGAACGAGCAATGACATAGGGGTATGTCATACGACAGCGGACGTAAATGTTCTCCCTCCAGCAAACGGGGACTCGATTTCGAGTACTGTCTGACACTCATACGGCCTGCTGTCACTGTGTCCCGGCACACCCACAGCCCGTCATGCGGGTGTGCCGGAACTGACGTCCAGTCGCCCGTATCACTGGTCCCGGGCATCGTCGTCACCGACGACCAGTACCGTCCGATCGGCGACCCTGACGACCCTATCGATGGTGCTGCCAAGCAGTGCCCCCTTGAGCGACGAGCGGCCCCGGGCACCGACGACGATCACGTCGATGTCGTTCTCGCTTGCGTACGCGAGAATCTCTTCGTGGGGGACGCCGGTCCGAACCGCCGTCTCGACGGCCACGTCGGCGTCAGCCGCTTTCGATTCGACCGTCTCGAGCCAGTCCCCGGCCCGCTTGCGAAGGTGTTGCAGGGCCTCGTCGGGATCGACGATCCCCGTGTCGTAGTCGGTCCGGTCGTCAGCGACGGCGATACCGTACAGTGGCGAGTCGAACTGCGCTGCGAGCGCGAGCGCGTAGTCGACCGCAGTCGTCGCCGTCTCGCTGCCGTCAGTTGCGACCAGAATCGAATCGTACATACGTGGTGATAGGTGCCCCCGCGAGAAAGGGCTGTGGCTCCGACCAGGTATCGAACGACTGCTCGAGGCGATATCGAACCAACGGTCCCGACAGTCCGATCAGTTTGCGTCGGTCGAAACGGCGTCTAACTCGTCCCGGGCGATCCCCCGCGCCGCCGTTGCCTTCACCGAGGCGACGATCGATCGGCCGGGCTCGAGTTCTAGGGTCTCGACGCTCTGGCGGGTGACAAGCGCCACGAGTTCTGGCGGTTCGGCTCCATCGCTGTTTGTGTCACGCTCGAGTTCGATTCCCACCCGCACGACGGCAGCACCGGTATCGAGCCACGTGATGGTACCCGAAAACCGGTTGCGGACGCTGGTTCCCTCGGGCCGTGGCACCTCACTAGGCGCATGCAGACTGACCGCATCGGAACGGATCGTCACGGCCACGCGTGCGGCGTCGGCCGGGGCGACCGCCAGTACCGCACCGACGGACGTCTCGACGGTTGCGAGTTCGCCGTCACGATCGACGACCGGTCCCGACAGGGCCGTTTCATCGACGCGCGCGACGCCCTCGTAGGCCGCGACCAGCCGATCGAACCGCACCAGCAGCTCTCGTGCCGTCTCCGTCAGGGAACTCCCACCACCGTCGGCACCCCCGCGAGTCCGCTCGACCAGCGGGCCGATCGACTGCTCGAGCGCCACCACCCGCTGCTGGAGGCGCGGATAGGATCGCTCGAGGGCGTCTGCCGCACCCGACAGCGAGCCACAATCGTCGATCGCGCGCAACATCTCGACGTCGCTTCGATCGACGGTCACGTCGTCGATCCGTAGGTAGGGGTCGAACGCTTTTTCCATGATCTCAGTCGGCGGCGCTCCGCTCACGGAGGTGTTCGCGGTCAGGCGGGAAGTTCGTTATCATCGTACAACAGATCGCCGCGGACGAACCGCGCGGTTCGCTCGTCTCGCGGCTTCTCAAAGACCTGGCCCGGCGGGCCGACCTCGACCAGTTCCCCTTCGAGCAGGACGGCGACGCGATCCGAAATCCGCTCGGCCTGATGCATGTCGTGGGTCGCGAGCAAGACGCCGTGATCGCGCTCGCGGGAGCGCTCGATCGCCCGCTCGAGGATGGCCGTGTTTCGCGGGTCGAGATCCGACGTCGGTTCGTCAAGCACCAGCACTTCGGGCTCCACTGCGAGCGCGCGGGCAAACGACACCCGCTGTGCTTCGCCGCCGGACAGCGACGCCGGATCGCGATCCCACGCGTCACGGAGCCCGACCAGTTCGAGGGCCTCGAGTGTCCGTTCATCGACGGCCGGCGAGCCAGTAAACCGGCGAGGGAGGAGTCGTTCGAGGAATCCTCGAATCCGCCGCGGCCACGGCCACCGAACCCGTCGTCCGATATCGACGTTACGCGCAACCGGCGCGTCGAACAGGCTTGCCTGCTGGAAGACCATGCCGATCCGGCGACGGATCACGAGTCGGTCGTCCCGTGACAGCGCCCAGGGGTCGGTCCCGTCGTAGCGAATCGTGCCGCCGGTCGGCTGCTCGAACAGGGCAGCCAGCCGCAACAGCGTCGTCTTGCCGGCCCCCGAGGGGCCGATAATCGTCATGATTTCGCCTGACTCGAGCGCAAGCGAGATCTCCGTCAGGATTTCGGTGCCGTCGACGCCGTAGGAGACGTCCTCGAGTGCGAGGTTCATCGGCTGGTCACCTCTGTGTCGATCGGTCGCAGTCGTCTCGAGGAGCGGTCGTTCGTCCGTCTCATAGTTATCGACCACCGAGTCGCATGACGATTCCGTTGACGAGCAAGACGAGGACGATCAAGACGGCACCGAGTGCCAGCGCCGTCTCGAACTCGCCCCGGCGCGTCTCGAACGTGATTGCGGTCGTGATGGTGCGGGTTTTCGACGTACCGTCGGCGTAGGCAATGTTCCCGCCGACGATGAGGACAGATCCGACTTCGCTGATCGCCCGTCCGAAGCCGGCGAGGATTCCAGTTATAACGCCGTAACGCGCCTCTTTGAGCGTGATAAGCGCCACATCAGTACGGGTCCCACCCACCCCGTAGGCGGTATCGCGAACCGCGTCGTCGACACTCTCGACTGCCGAAAGCGCGACGCCCGTGATCACCGGCGCGGCGAGGATACACTGCGAGATGATCATCGCCTCCGGCGTATAGACGAGGTCCAGCGATCCGAGCGGGCCGTCGGTCGAAATAAATAGCAGGACGAACAGTCCGACGGCAACGCTTGGAAAGCCCATTCCCGTATTGATGATCGCCGTTACGAGGCGCTTGCCAGGGAAGTCGGCGAAGCCGATGAGGAACGCGATCGGCAGGCTCACCAGCGTACTCACGAAGATGGCGGTCAGACTCACCGTCAGCGAGACGCGAATGACACTCCGAAGATAGTTCGGTTCGGTGATCAGTTCGAATGGCATCAGTTGGTACCCCGTCCGTGTGGCTGGTCTGTGAACGCGGCGATCACTCGCCGCCCGAATCCGGCTGCCATCCCTCGGGGACGTACTGTTGGAAATCCGGATCTTCCGCCTCCGGGAAGAACAACTGCTGGCCGTTCGCAGTGTAGTTCGCGATGAGCGCCTGTCCCTCGGGGCTGGTAAAGAAGCCGATGTAGGCCATCGCGAGTTGGTAGTTGACGTTGTCGTGGATCTCGGGGTTGACCGCCATGATCCCGTAGGGATTCGCGAGCAGTTCCGGCCCACCCTCGATCGGACCCTGAAGGAGGATCTCGAGGTCGAAGTTGTCCCGCATCGAGAGGAAGGTTCCCCGGTCAGCGAGTGTGTACGCGCTCGACTCGTCCGCGATCATCAGCGTGTCGCCCATGCCGTCACCGGTCTCCTGATACCACTCGCCGCCAGGTTCGCTGCTGGCTTCGGCCCAGATACCCATCTCCTTGGTGTGGGTTCCGGAGTCGTCGCCGCGGGAGACGAACGTCGCCTGCGCGTCGGCGATGGCCTCGAGCGCGGCCGTCGCCTGTCCGGTGTCGTCCACGCCCGCCGGATCGTCGCTCGGGCCGACGACCACGAAGTCGTTGAACATCAGATCCCGCCGGTTGACACCGTAGCCGTCCCGCATGAACTCGTCTTCTTGTGAGCGTGCGTGGACGAGGATCACGTCGGCATGTCCGTCTCGAGCCGACTGGATCGCTTGCCCCGTCCCTTGTGCGTTTGGCGCGACTTGCACCCCGAATCGATCCTGAAACTTGGCGTTGATCTCGTCGAGCAGTCCCGTGTCGTACGTGCTCGTGGTCGTCGCAAGCGCGAGTTCCGCTCCAGCGATCGACCCCTCGCTGGCGTCGTTGCTGCTATTCAGACAGCCCGCAACGGCCGCAGCGATCCCAGTCGCACCTGCCCCTAAGAACGCTCGGCGCCGATATTCCATATCGGAAACAACGATGGATCGCAGTTGTATAAACATTGGGGGCACAAATGGTTACATCGTTCGCTCGAGCGCTCGATTTGAGGAGAAAGGTAACGGCTTCTGGTTACGGCACGCTGATCGACACGGCCGGAAGCCGCCGGTGGAGCGCTACTCGGACTGGGCGACCGCCACGACGGCGTTCGTCTCGAGTCCCCACACCAGCTACCCGTGTTTGTCCGGCATCGTCGAGTGTCGTACAGTTCCCCGCATGTCCGCTCGTTCGGACGGCGACGGTGCCATCGTGGAGTGGCGCGTTTGACCACCCGGCGCTGTCCCGCGGGTTCGATCGTCGCCGCGTCCGGTTTCCACGAGATCGCCGTCATCCGCAGTGTCGGCGTCGTCTGCTTCGGTTGCAGCATCGTCCACAGCGTCGGCGTTGGCACCTTCACGACTGAGTGTGCCGGCACTCGCCGTCTCGAGTCGCGCTTTGAGCTGCCGGATGTCGTCGTCGAACTGCTCGAACGAGGTCCGTATCGACGATCGAAGGCGATCCTCGAGATCGGCGGTCGTCTCCGTTGCACCGGCGCTTTCGTCGGCTGTTAACTCGTCCGATCGAGCCCCGCCGACACCCTGTTTTTCGTCTCCGGCAGCCGATGCTGTCCGTTCGCTGATCGTCTCCCGGAGATCGCTGACTGCCACCTCAAGGCAGTCCTCGTCGGCACGATCGGCGAGGGTTGCGAGTCGGAGCAACCGCTGGAGGTCCGCGACGTGCTCTTGTTCGCCCCAGGCGATCGCCTCCGGAATCGAATCCGGTTCAGTTCCATCCTCGAGTGTGTCGAAGCCGACTGCTGTAAGCAACTCGTCGGGATCGGCCGACTCGAGGAGGTCACTCGCCTCGGTTGCGGTCTCGAGCAACGCTGTCTCGGCTGCCCCGTCGTCGCCATCGCCGGCGACGAGCGAGCCACTCGATGCGTCGGCCTCGGTCAGTACCTTCTGCACTCGATCCTGGAGTTTCGAGTCGGTCATGCGTGATTCCAGAGCTCGCTGCGCTGCTCGTTGTGTCGTTTATCCCCTCGTTCGACGCTGGGGCAGTGTGTTTCACTCGATCATTCGGCTTCCGCCGCCGGTTCCAACTCCTCGCTCGAGTCCGAGTTCGGCTCATCGTCCATCACCGTCTCGATGATTTCGTCGGTCATCTCCTCGCGACTACGGTTCGCTTTCACGCCGACGTCTTTCGCGATCGACTGCAGATCGCTGTCGGACAGCACGCCGAGGAAGCCCTCGAGCGTGTCCTTCCGGCGGTCCTCGAGGTGCTCCATCGACGACTCGTCTTTGCCATCGCCGGACGAGTCGGCTTCCTCGGCCGTCTCCTTGGATTCGCTCGTGACATCTTCGGCTGTCTCTTTTGCATTGTCAGCAGTTCCCTCGACTGTCGCTCCTGCTTTGCCGGCAGCTTCTTTGACCGCCGCTTTGGCGTCCGGTTCGTCGCGGTCTTTGCCTTCGTCTTCCTGTTCTTCCGCTTCGTCCGCCGGTTTCTCGTCCTGTGGTTCAGTCTGTCCCTCACTCTCGTCGCCACCGATACCGTCCAGGAGTCCCTCGACGCTGCTCCCGTCAGTGACGCCTTTGGCCATCGACGCAAGCGAGTCGCGGCCCTCGAGCTCCGAGAACGACTCCTGGAGGACGTCTCGGATCGCCGCCGAGAGGTCAGCCCGGATCTCGCCGAGTTCCTTCCCGTCCTCGACATCCGCGGCGATCGTCTCGTGGATAGTCCGGCTGACCGACGCGCCGACATCGCGGCCGAACCGCTCGCCGAACTGGCGGCCGACCGCTGCGCCGACGTCGCCGCCATCGATGCTGTCCTCGAGGCCCCCATCACCGAGTACCTCGGTGACATCGACCTGATTCGAGACTTCCTCGGCAACCATGCCTTTCAGTCCCGGTCCGTCACTCACGTCTCTCACCCCGAGTTAGTCCGCGGCGATGGAGCGCATGATATTCGAGTCGCATGGGGTTACTCCTCCGCTTCGGACGTCTGGTCCGGTTCTTCGCCGGCCGATGCTTCGGCTTCCGTGTCCGTCTCGGCATCGCCCTCCGACTCGGGTTCCGTGTCAGCGCCAGCTTCAGATTCGTCTCCGTCACGCTCGGCTTCTCCCTCGCCGTCCCCGGCTGCTTCCGCTTCCTCCGCGGTGGGTTCGTCGTCTGTGGCTTCATCGACCGTATCGGCTGGCTCTTCGTCCGCTTGGGCGTGCTCTCCAGCGCTGGAACTGAGCAGTTCGTCGACGACCATGTCCCCGATCGTCCGCCCGAGGGATTCACCGATCGCTCGTCCGAGGATCGCACCGATCTGTCCGCCCAGCGCTTCGCCGAGCGGCTTGTCCCCGTCGATTTCGTCCTCCCACTGGGTTCCTTCGACTAGTTCGTCGACGTCGACGTTGTCGCTAATCTTCTCGGTATCGATCCGCTGGGTCAGTGTGCTGTCGCTCATGACGGTACCTCCGCTTGTGACGGGTCCGCCCGTTCGCCGGACGTATCAGTTCGCTCGGGCTCGAGTCGTTCGACTACCTGTTCGATCACTTCACTGACGATCGCTGCCACGACCTCCTCGGTGGGGAAGCTGGGAACCAGCGCGGCCAGCTTCTCTTTGAACCAGCCGACTGCACTGGAGAGGCGGCCGGGGGAGTCGTCACCCGGTTCTGCGTCTTCACCTTCCGTCTCGAGCATGCCACTCGACCCGTCGAAGAGCCCCGAGACCGCTGCAAGGAGGGTCCCGAGTAAGTTGTTCTCGCCCGGTCGCGCTGAGACGTCGAGCGTGACCGGATTCAGGTTCACCTCGAGGCCGAGTAAATCGAGGAACAGGCCGTCGAGGTCGAGATGGAGGACGCCTGCAACCGCCTCGTCCTGATAGACGTCGTCGGCGTCTTCGATGTGGTATTCGTCTTCTTCCGCTTCTTCTGCTGTCTCCACTTCCGCTTCCGGTTCCGCTGCTTCTTCCTCGACTTCCGGCTCTTCTATCTCGTCCTCGTCTTCGCCCTCGATTTGTTCGCTTTCGGGTGCGTCTTCGACTTCTCCCTCGGCATCACTGTCGGTCGTTTCGGCTTCCGGTTCTTCCACCTCCGCCTGTCCGCCATCGGTCACCACTCGACGTGGCGGCCCTGCCGCATGTACGGCGCTGTCAGGACGGCTCGAGGACCGCTCGTCCCGCCTGAAATCCAAGCGTTCCTCGAGTCCGTCATCTGCGAACTCATTGGTCATTGTCCAAAAAAGCAGAAGGCAAGGTCAGTTGTGGCGGTTGGCCTTGCGTATGCGGCTATCAGTCACCCGCTAACGAAAAATAACTGTACACGCTTGGCCGACTGACCTGATCGGCGCTACTCGAGCGAGCCGATCCGAAGCGCGTACGCGCCACGCGTCTCGCCCTCGTCGTGATACGCGACGGGTTCCTCGATCGCAGCGACGGTGTCGTCGGCGACGGCAGCCGCCGTGGCGATTCCATCGATGCGCTCACAGCCGTTCGGGCCGGACTCGAGATCGAACCAACGGACGGCGTGGGTATCGGGATCGCGAACCCGGAAGTTCTGAGCACAGGGCGCGACGAGCCGATCGCCGTCGGTCGCCAGCCCGTGGACGAAGCCACGAACCGCGTCGTCCCAGAGCAACTCGCCGTCGGCGTCGAACGCAGCGACCCGGTGTTCGTTCGGATGCCGGCTCTCGGTTTCGCGACTCTCCGCGGCGTAGGTGTTGCCGGTTACGAACGCCACCCGGCCGTCGTTCGCGTAGGCGTGGTTCGGATAGGCATACAGCGTCTCGCCCTCAATCTCGGTTTCGACCGCGAGGTCGACGTGCCAGCGCTCGGCACCGCCGGGGCCGAGCAGATAGCCGCGTTTGTCACCGTGACTCGAGACGGCGATCGCTTCGCCGTCGAAAGAAACGTCGCCGACACGGCGATCGCCGTCGGTGCCGGGGTCCCAGGTCCACGCGAGTTCGCCCGACTCGGCCTCGAGGACGACGAGCCCAGTATCGTGATCGCCCATACAGCGGTTGTAGCCCACCGCGAGGCGCTCGCCGTCGGCGTCGAGGTCGAGTGCGATCGGCGAGGCGTCGGTCTCGTAGGTCCAGCAGACCTCGCCGTCGGTGTCGAACGCGTAGACCGTGCTGTGCCACTGTCGCGTCTCTCCGTCGCGTTCGTAGCGTCGCGCAGCAGCATAGAGCCGCTCGTTTCCGTCGGCGTCCGTGCCGGTCTCGAGTGCGACGACGTAGGGCAGGTAGAAGACGGTGTCCTTGACTGCCTCGCCGACGTCGTCAGCGGTGTCGTAGCGCCAGCGCTGCTCGCCCGTCTCGGTGTCGTAGGCGACGATCGCGCCGGTGTCGCCACGGCCAGCGACGACGATCGTCTCGTCGGTCTCGAGCGACGTGATGCCGACCGCGTGGTCCGGATGGTCGACCGTCCAGCGGGTCTCGAGCGAATCGGAATCACGGGCAGTAACGGTGCCGTCCCACTCGCCGGTGACGACGAGGTCGCCCGACTCGGCAACGCCCACCGCGGATCGGGTCCACATGTGGCGACTCCGCGCCGGCTCGATCTCGCCGAGCGGTCTCCGTCGGAGATCGATCCCGCTGTCGTGTTCGGGTGCAGGTTCAGCCATCATCACTCCTCTACCGGAAACGTCTCGTGGAGGGTGTCGTGGGCATCGCCGAGCCCCTCGACGATGCTCTCGCCCTGCGTGGCCAGCCGTCCGACCGCTCGCTCGGCGTCACGAACCGCCAGCAGTCGCCCTCGCGTGTAATCGTATTCCGGGTCGTCGCTGTCCATCGTGGCGACCTCCTCCTCTAAGTCGACCAGCGCCGCGTCGAGGTGGCGCTGCAACTCGGTGAGGCTGTCGGCCTCCACGAGGCCCTGAATCGGGCCCTCAAGGTGGCCCTCGAGTTCTTTCTCCGCATGCTCGCGGGCGCTGTCGTCCCCGACGCCGAGGACGTTCATCAATCCGAGTCGTAGTGCTTCGATTTCGTGGCAGCTCATGGGTGAATGGTAGTGGTAAATCGTGTGTCGTCTCAGTGGTCGATACAACTCCGCTACAGCGTCTGATCGACGAGGTCGCTGACGATGCGGTCTCGATCGAGGTGGTCGGCGACGATCCGCTCGGCGTCGTCGTCCGCAACGTCGCCGTACCAGATTCCATCGGGGTAGACCGCGACCATCGGCCCGTCGCCACAGCGGCCGAGACAGGACGAGCGCGTGATTCGGGCGTCGGCGTGTTCGGAGTCCCGGACCTCCTGACGGAGCCGTTCGAGCACCGCCGGCGAGCCCATCTTCGCGCAGGTCTGGTTGGTACAGACCGCGACGTGCTTTGCGGGCGCGTCGTGGCTGTGGGGCTCGTCGTCGATATCCTCGCGGTCGGCGTGGGCCTCCTGGTGGGCCAGCGCACGCAACATGGCGCGTGCGCCGCCGACGTCTTCCTCGTAGCCCTCGAGGTCGACCTTGTACTTGCAGGTGTCACAGGACATCTCGACGCTGCCCGATCGGGCCTCCTGCCAGCGGTCGGCGAAGACATCCAGCAGCCGCGAGTCCGTGCCGAGCGGGTCGCCGGCCAGCGCATCGACGTAGGGGTAGTCCTCGTCGAACTCCGCGGTCCAGTCGCGAACCCGCTGGGTGAGGACGCCGTCGCCAAGCATGTACGGCAGGACGACGACCGCGTCGGGGCGGTGTTTCGAGAGCCCATGCAAGGTGTCCTCGAGCGTCGGTTCCGTGACGCCGATGAACGTCGCCTCCACGCGGTCGAAGTCCCGACCCTCGAACAGCAAGCGAGCCAGCTTATGCACGTCGCCGTTGGCGTCCGGATCGCTCGAGCCCCGCCCACAGACGACAACAGCGACGTCATCTTCGGTGCGATCGATGCCCAGTTCGCGTTCAACGGCAGCGGCGCGGTCGTCGAGCAAATCGAGGATTGCAGGATGGACCCCCAGATGTGCGCCGTTGTTGATCGCGATCTCATGTTCAGCGCGGGCCTGCTCGATCGCCAGCGGCACGTCGTTTTTGACGTGGCTCGCGGCAAAAAGCGAGCAGTGGACGACCGTCACCTGATCGGTGACGGGTGCAAGTCCCGCGAAGGCCTCGTCGATCGACGGCTCCGCGAGTTCGAGGAACGCGGCGTCGACCGGAATCCCGAGCCGTGACTCGAGGCCGGCGGCCAGTTCGCGGACCTGTTCGTTCGATTTCTCGCGTCTGGAGCCGTGGCCGATCAGGAGGACGGCTTCGTCGTCGAAGCCAGCCACCGTCGCGGGCGTGGAGTCGTCAGGTGTGCTCATCGATCGTCGATCGTGTTACGTCTCGTCGCCGTCGTACGCCGACGCTTGCTCGAGACTGCGTTCAAGTTTGCGGCGGCGACTCGGCGCGAACAGTCCAGTTTCCTCGCAGTTCTCGTAGAGCCAGGTGCCGAACGCGGGCACAGCGTCGTCGTCGACGCCGAACCAGTAGCCACCCGACGAGGTCGCCGAAAGGTCGCCCGTGGGGGCGTCGATCGGACAGTCGGCGATCAGCTCCTGCGTTGCCTCGAGCAGTTCGCGGTCGTCGTGGACGAAGGAGATGCCAACGGTGCCACTCGAGGACTTAAAGCAGATCGTGCCACAGCCCTCGAGCAGGCCCCGAAGGAGCTCCCGATCGTATTCCGAGAACGCACCGAAGCGGTAGTTTCCGCGGCCGTCGACGGGGAGCGAGAGCGTGCTGGTGCGACCCAACAGCCCCCCAGCATCGTCCTCGCCGATCGACAGCGTATACTCGTCTTCCGTGCGCGTGATCGAGGTGTCGTGGGCATACTCGCGGGTCGTCGTCTCGTGCTCGAGATTGCCGCCTGCGATCGCGGCGAGCACCTGAGCGGATTCCTCGTCGTTGGTGACGACCTCGATACGGTCGTCGGTCACGTCACCGCTGCCGGCAACATGGCCCCAGAAGTACGCCGTGGCGGCGTGTCCCGCGAGCGGGTCCGAGGGGACCGCAATCTCTAAGGCGTCACCGTTAGCCGTCGGGTCGGCGTCGCTCATTCGCCCACCTCCTCGACGATGATCGCGTCCGTCGGGCAGGCCGCGGCGGCCTGCTTGGCTTCCTCGATACGGTCGTCGTCGAACGTCGCGACGACCCGTTCTGTGGTGTCGGTGACTTCGCCCTCGCAGTCGTAGACCGGATCGGCGTCCGGATCGACTGTCGCGAGGCCGTCGTCGCCTTCGACGAACCGCGGGTCACGGGTCAGGCAGGCGAAGATGCCGTCGCAGGCGTCCTTCTCGATGGTGACTTCGTATCGCGGCATGTCAGTAGTCGTATTTCGTCTCGTAGCCACGCGGCGTGACCATCCGGTCGTCCCAGACGTAGGTGTCCTCGGTGCCGACGACGATCGTCGTCGTCATGTCGATGATCTCGCTTTCACCCAGGTCCTCGAGTTCGCCGAGTTCGGTGATCATCACCTGTTCGTCCTCGCGGCCCGCGCCGTGAACGATGCCGACCGGCGTGTCGGGTTCGCGGTGGGTCAGCAGGATCTCACAGGCCTTCTCGAAGTTCTCGCGGCGCTTGCGGCTCCAGGGGTTGTAGATCGTGATCGTGAAGTTCTCGCTCGCGACCGAGTGCAGTCGGGACTCGATCTCGGGCATCGGGACGAGGTGGTCCGACAGCGAGACCGAGACGGTGTCGTTGACCAGCGGCGCGCCAAGCCGGGCGGCACAGGACTGGGCCGCCGGGACGCCGGGCACAACCTCGAAGTCGACCATCGAGGCCGTCGCGCCCTTCGACTCTAAGATCTCGAGTGCCAGGCCCGCGAGCGCATAGACGTTGGGGTCGCCGCTGCCGACGATCGCCACGTCGTTGCCCGCGAGCGCGCGGTCGATCGACTCCTCGGTCCGGGAAACCTCGCCACACATCGGCGTGTCGTAGATGTCGTCGGCCTGTTCCGTGATCTCGTCGGGAATCAGCTCGATGTAGGTCGTGTAACCGACGATGTGCTCGGCCTCGAGTAAGGCGTCTTTCGCGCGCTCGGTCATCCCCTCCGGGTGGCCGGGGCCGAGGCCAACGGCGATCAGCTGGCCGGGTTCGGCATCAAAGTCGTCGACCGTCGCGCCGACTTCCTGCTCGTTGGAGTCGTCGTCGGAGCTCGAGGCCCCACACTTGCTCGAGGACGAGGAAGAACTCGAGGAGCCGCCGCATTTCGAACTGCTCGAGTCATCGGTGCTGCTCGATCCACCGCATTTCGAGCTCGAGCTTTCGGTGTTCGACTCGCTGCTGCTCGATGCGCCACATTTGGAGGTCGATTCGTCGTCAGCGTCTGCGTTGGTGTCAGTGCTCATGGATGATTAGAAATCGTCGACGTCACGCCCGCCGCGGGGGGTGACGAGGTACGTTCGGTCGTCGTTGCGCCAGGTTTCGGTTTCGTGGTTGCCGATGATCAGCGAGGTGCCCATTCCGGAAACCTTGTCGTCGTGGTCGGCGGCCTCGCCGAGTGTCGTGATGAAGTGACTCTCGCCGTTGCGGCCGGCGTCTTCCCGGCCGGCATCGTTGACGATCGCCACGTAGGCGTCGTCGGTCCGCTCCTCGCGGACGATCTCGACGGCCTCCTCGTAGTTGCGCCAGCAGTTGTAGAGGACGATCACGAAGTCGCTGATTGCGGCCGCGCGCAGTTTCTCCTCGATCTCGTCCCAGCCGCGCCACTTATCGGACAGCGAGATCGTACAGAAGTCGTTGCACAGCGGCGCGCCGACGTTCGCCGAGCCGCCAAGCGCTGCGGTGAGGCCGGGAACGATTTCGATCGGCACGTCCGTCGCGTCGTCTTCCTCGGCCATCTTGAAGATGAGGTCGGACTTGCCGTAGACCGACGGATCGCCGCCGGAGACGTGGGCCACGTCCTTTCCCTCCCGGACGTGGTCGAACGCCGCGCGAGCGAGTTCGATCTGGCGGCCCATCGTCGACCGGACGATCTCTTGCTCGAAGCCGTCCTCGCGGGTCGCGACGCCATCATCGTCGACGGCGTCCTCCGGCGGGAGCGTCCCGTCGTCACGCAGGAACTCCTGATAGAGGCTCGAGGCGATGACGACGTCTGCCGATTCGATGACTTCCTTGGCCCGGAGGGTCATGTGCTCGGGCAGCCCGGGGCCGATGCCGACGACATAGAGGGTGCCATGGTCGTCCGGTGTCCCCTCGGCGTCGGCGGTCGCGTCTTCCATGCTCATCGGCCGATCGCCACCGTGACCTCGTTTTCGTAGCCGAGCTTCTCGAGGACGAGTTCCTGTTCAGCGCCGCCGGCGATCGCCGACGCTTCCGAAACGCCGGGCCAGCCGATCAGCTCCTTCGATTTCGAGGGGGTCGGCCCCTCGTGGTCGAGCAGCGTCTCCTTGTCGAAGGCAACCACGCCAAGATCGAGTTCCTGGGCGGCTTCGAGCAGCCCCTCCTCGTCTTCCTTCCGGGTCGCCGTCGCGACGAACTCGACGTCGTTGACGTCGTAGTCGGTCTGTGCGAGCGCCTCTTTCCACGCGGCGAGGAACGCCTCCTTGCTCGCGCCGGAGACGCTGCCGGTGCCGATGACGACGCCGTCGTCTTTGTTCCGCTTGAGGACGGTCACGTCGTCGCCGACGAGGACGGCCTTCGGGCCCTCGAGCCGGGCCACGGGGCCGAGGTTGTCGTCGAGGACAGCGAGGTTCGTTTTGACCGTCGAGTCGCCGTTGACGACGTGGGCGTCCATCGCCTTCGCCTTCGACTCGACGCCCTGCTTGCCGGCGGCCTCGCTTGCAGTGGTCATGGCCGGGACGGCACCCATCGTCGCGAGGTCCTGTGCGACCTGATTCGCGCCGTGGTGGCCGCCTGTGATGGGGATGGCCCACGTCAGTTCTTCGTCGACGACACAGATCGCGGGGTCCTCCCACTTGTCGTCGAGGAGGTGGGCCGTCTTGCGCATCGCGATGCCTGACGCCATCAGGCCGATAAAGCAGTCGTACTCGCCCCAGTGTTCCTCGAAGACGTCGCCGTGGTATTCGATGATGTCGATCGTCTCGTAGCGATCGCCGATCTCAGCTTTGATCTCCTCGGCGGTGTCCATCTTCCGCCCGAAAGAGATGATCGCGATCTCCTCGGCGACTTCACCGTCCGAATCCGGCGTCGAACAGTGGCCGCCGGAATCCGATCCAGCATCGTCGGTCGCGTCGTCAGCGTTGTCCGTACTCATAGGTTAGTCGTCTCCTGCCTGTGTTTCCGATTCGGTCGCGTCGCTCGAGTCAGCGCCCCGATTCGCCCAGTCACCGTAGAGGAAGGATCGCTCGTAGCCCGCGCCGGTCACGGCGTCGCCGATGACAACCAGCGCCGAGGCCCGATAGCCCGCTTCCTCGACCTTGTCGGCGATCGTTCCGATGTCGCCGATAATCACGTCCTCGTCCGGCCAAGAGGCGTGGTAGATCACCGCGACCGGCGTCTCTGGATCGTGGTCGTCTGCGAGCAACCGATCCATCGTATCGCGAACCGCGTGGGTTCCCAGATAGATGCAGGTCGTCACGTCGCCCATCTCCACGAACTCGGAGATGTGGTCTTCCTCTTCAGTCAGGGTCTTGCCCTGCGGCCGAGTGAAGGCAACGTGATTCGAGACCTCGTTGAGCGTCAGTTGGGTTCGCAGCGTCGCGCTGGCTGCGAAGGCCGACGTGACGCCCGGCACGAAGTAGGTTGGGACGCCCTCGTGTTCTAACGCGTCCATCTGCTCGAGTGCAGCCCCGTAAATCGCGGGATCACCGCTATGAAGCCTGACGACGTTGTCGCCGTCCTCGTAGGCGTCCCGCATCAGCGGGATCAGTTCCTCGAGGTCTTTCCCCACGGAGTTCACCAGTTCGGCGTGAGCGCAGTACTCGTCTAAGAGTTCGCTGTTGACCAGCGACCCGGCGTGGACGACGAGGTCGGCTTCCTCGAGCAGTTCCTTGCCCGCGACGGTCAGCAGTCGCGGGTTGCCGGGGCCGGCCCCGACGAAGGGAACGCCCTCCTGGTCGTCGCCGGCGCTGTGCTCGAAGATCCGGTCGTCCAGTTCCTCGCGGCGGCGGTCGCTCTGTGAGTCGATCGCGTCCTGCGGGTCGTTGGGTGTCTCGTCAGTCATCGGTTTCCTCCGCGGCTGTCGCAGAACGGCTTCCAGCGTCGCTTGCCTCGGTCTCGAAGGCGGCCGTCGCCTGTTCGACCTCGAGGTCTTCTTTCTCGGCGTATGCGAGCGTGTAGTAGTCGCGTTCGTCGATCGTCTCGGGATCGTCGGTGATGATGGTCTCGCCCTGCTCCATGAACAGCCGGCGACCGTAGGTCACGTCGTAGCCGGCCTCGACGAGCCCCTCGTGGGTCGCGGGTGCGTCGGTGACTTTGAACAGGATCATCCGGTCCGGGCCCGTCGGGCTCACGCCGGCGGCGGCCTCTCGCAACGAGAGCCCCGCGCCGGCTTCGATTTCGACTCCCATCGCGGTCGCAAACGCGGTGACGGCACTGACGCCGGGGACGATCTCGAGGTCCACGTCGGGGTGGAACGCGTCGATCGTCCGGCGCAGGTGGCCAAACGTCGAGTAGACGTTCGGATCGCCCAGCGTCACGAAGGCGACGTCGCCGTCGCGGGCGTTCGGGGCGATCTCCGCCGCAGCCTCTTTCCACGCCGTTCGCAACTTCTCCTCGTCTTTCGTCATCGGGAAGTCCAGATCCCCGATCTTCGACTCGTCGACGTGGTTCAGGGCGACCGTCCGCGAGAGTCGGCCCGGCGAGTAGACCACGTCGGCGGACTCGAGGACGTCTTTCCCGCGAACCGTCACGAGATCGGCCTCGCCGGGGCCGAGTCCGATGCCGTACAGCGTCATCGGCTCACCTCGTCGCCCGTCTCGTCAGTTGCGCTCCCGACCAGCATGTAGACCGGGTTGTCCGAGTCGAAACTCGTCGCGCCGGCGAGTTCGTAGCCGTGGCTCACCTGGAACTGGACGACCTCCTCGAGCAGGTCGCGTTCGCGGAAGGCCTCGGTCGCTCTCCCGGCGACCTCGAGTCGCGAGACGTTCATGACAACGCGGTCGATTTCCGTGTCGACGGCGTGATCGAGCACCGCTTCGAAGTTGCGGCTGCCGCCCAGAAAGAGCGCGTCGGCGTCGTCGGGCAGCCCCTCGGGCGCTTCCGCGTTGCGCAGGTCGATATCCGCTCGAATCGTATCCTCGTTGGCGGCGATGTTCTGCTCCGTCGTCTCGAGCCGTTCGGGTTTGCGCTCGATGGCGGTCACCCGCCCGGCTCGCTGTGCGGCTTCGATCGTGATGGCTCCGGTACAGGAGCCGACTTCCGCGAAGTGGTCGTCGGGCTCGAGTGCGAGCTTCGAGCCGACGACGGCCCGGACCTCCGGCTTGGTCGGGCCGGCCTTCGCGTCGTGTGGAAGCGCGATGGGTGGCATCATCCGATGGAAGTAAGCCCGACCCTAAAACAATTTTGTTTGGAGTAGACCAACTACGGTTGCCCAGATCTACTTGGAGTAGCACAACTCCCGTTGTCGAATGTGATCGGACAGTCTGCCCACCGAGAACGGTCGGCTGAGAGGTCACCGGCACGAGTTCGAGCCGAAATTTAAAACGAGACTCGAGTCACCTACAGCGGCCCGAGCAAACCCGACTGCCGCGCGACTACCACTCCATACCGCCGTTGATGCCAAGCACCTGGCCGGTCATGTACTGGGCCTGATCGCCGGCGAGGAACCGAACCATGCCGACGATGTCTTCGGGTTCGGCGAACCGATCCAGCGGGATGTCCTCGCGGATCTTTTCCCGAACCCGTTCGGGGACCTTCTCGAGCATATCCGTCTCCGTGAAGCCGGGTGCGACGCAGTTAGCCGTCGAGCCGTGGCTCGCGAGTTCCAGCGCCAGTGTCCGTGTAAATGCAAAGAGGCCGCCTTTCGAGGTCGCGTAGTTGGCCTGCCCGTAGTTGCCCTGTTGGCCGACGACGCTCGAGATGTTGATTAGCCGGCCGTTGTCGGACGTTTTGATGTCCTCGTAGAACGCCTTCGTACAGTTGAACGTCCCGTTTAAGTTGACGTCGATGACCGTCTGCCAGTCCTCGTAGGTCATCTCCTCGAACGTCCGGTCGATGGTGATCCCCGCGTTGTTGACGAGCACGTCGATTTCGCCGAGTTCTGCCCGGACTTCCGCGGCCATCCGCTCGACCGCTGCTGGATCGGAGACGTCCGCCTGAACGGGAACGGCCGTCTCGCCGTTTTCTTCGATCGTCTCCGTGACTTCGCGGGCCAGTTCGTCCGAGGAGCGATAGTTGACCGCCACGTCGGCACCGCAACGGGCAAGTTCGAACGCGATTTCGCGGCCGATCCCGCGCGAGGAGCCGGTGACGAGACAGGTGCGGTCGGTCAGCGGCTTGCGCTCGAGAGGCTCGAGGCGCTGGACTGTTTCAGCCATGACATATGATACGCGCTCCCACGTGTTAACTATTCGACCTCGTTTCAAAATCCGTGAATGGCTGCGTGAGTGTTACGTCGTCATCGACCGACGCGCTCGAGGAACCGATCGAACGCCCCGCTCTCGGGATGAACGTGGACGTACGTGCCAAGCGAGTCGTACTCGGTCAGACCGTCGTGGTCGCCGTCGATGCCATCACCACGGACCGTCTCGAACGCGAATCGGGCGTCGGCGTCGACATCGGCACTCGAGTAGTGGAACTCATGGCCCCGAATCGTCTCACCGGCGGCTGCCGTCAGCGTTCCTTCGATGGCCTCGAGTTCGACGTGATCGAGCGCCTGATAGCGGTCGCACATGGTCACGTCCGCGGGCAGGATACCGGCCATCTCGCTCGTCTCGCCCTCGGCCGTCGTCAGCGATTGAGTCATAGCCATCAGGCCGCCGCACTCGCCGAGCACTGGCAGCCCCTCGGCGGCTCGGTCACCTAGGTCGGCGAGGGTGCCCGCGTCCTCGAGTTCGGCGGCGTGGAGTTCGGGGTAGCCGCCGGGCAGGTAGACCGCGTCACACTCGGGGACGGGATCGCCCGCGACCGGCGAGAACGTGACCAGGTCGGCCCGCTCGCGGAACCGTTCGATCGTGGCTGGATACCGGAAACAGAAGGCCGCATCGCTGGCGACGGCGATCGTCGTGTCGATTAACTCGGCAGGCGCGATCGGCGTCTCCGGCGCACGTGGCTCGCTCGCGACGGCCGCCAGTCGGTCGTCCCGGAGCGACTCCGCGGCGTCCGCGAGCGCCTCGCGCGGCAGCGCGGCCTCGTCGCCCATCTCGAGTCCGAGATGCCGGTCGGGAATCTCGAGGTCGCTCGAGGGCGGAATCCGGCCGAAGTACTCGAGAGAGTCGGGCAAGGCGTCGCGAATCCCCTGTTCGTGGCGGCCGCCGTGGGCGCGCTGGGCGACGACGCCGGCGACCTCGATCTCACGACCGATCGCGTCGGCGTATTCGCGAAAGCCAAGGGCGGTCGCCGCGACGCTTTCCATCCCCGCTTTGGCGTCGACCACGAGGACGACGGGGAGATCGAGCGCTTCGGCGACCATGGCCGTGCTCGAGCCGTCGCCGTCATACAGGCCCATGACGCCCTCGACGACGCAGATGTCGCCCTCGCCGCGCTGGAGGTTCCGGCGGAGGCCGTCTGCACCCTCGAGCCACAGATCGAGCGTGCGGGAGGGTCGGCCCGCGATCGCCTCGTGGTGGCTCGGGTCGATGAAATCCGGGCCCGCTTTGGCCGGCTGGACCGCGTGGCCGGCGTCCTCGAGCGCCTGGATAATCGACAGCGTTGCGACCGTCTTCCCGATGCCGGAGCTGACGCCGCCGAGGACGAACCCCTTCATCGGCTCCACACCGGGACGACAGCCATCCCTGCAGTTGCGGTCCGTGTCCGCGCGAGCGCGGCAGATCCCACTAGCATCATTGTACTTGCGTTAGTACAAGTCGACTTGAATCCGTCGACACCCACTGCCAACCGACAGGATACTTGTACGTCGTTTGCATTGGCCGGAAATATGAGTTCCATCGAATCCACGAGTGACTCGATGTCTGCGTTGAAAGAGCGCGCCGGCGTCGTCAACGCCCTGATCGACGGCGCACAGACCGTCCTCGTTCGCCACCCGACGCTCGATCCCGGCGAGATCGACGAGCCGTTCGTCCTCTACCCGGCGTACAGCCACCAGAACCCGGACCGTTATCAGTCCGACTTCGAGAGCTACTACTATCGGGCGAGCGCCAAACCAGATGCCGGCGTGCCGATCCGCGCGATCGCCGACGTCCGCGAGGAGTATACCGTCTCGAGCGACGAGCTCGAGGCACTGGCTCGCCACTACGTCTACACGCCGGATGGCCTGCGCGACAAGTACGGGCCGGACGACGAGTTGCGGGTGCTGTTGCTCCGTGTCTCAACGCTCGCGTCACCGCGGCTGATCGAGGAACGCGGTAGCTACCGGGGCTGTCGTGCCTGGATCGACCTAGCCGAGGACGTCGCGATCGATCCTGAAGCGGCCACACCCGTCCTCGACGACCCGACCTTCGCCGAACGCAAGGCAGCGGTTCGCGACGCGCTCGAGTGACCGACACCACCGACGAGTTTAACCGCTCGAATCCGTTATGCCCGCTCCCTCGAGACACCATGACCGACACGACAGACACCGACACCGGCGAGCATCTTCGTGCGGCGCTTCGCCACTTAGAGGCAGCCCGCCAGCAAGAAGACTTGCGCAAGACCAACGCCGTCGCGCTCGAGAACGTGTCGAATACCGTGTCGACGGTGCTTCGGGAATACGAAGGCGACAGGTAGCAGTCGGCCGGTTTTCGCCGCGAGTCCAATGGATGGTTCCCTCGAGCCGAGATATCAATGCGTGACATTCACAAGCAGGTCGCTTATGATAGCGCAGCGCGGAGTCAACCCTGTCACTGGGCGATAGCAAGTCCGGTGATCTGACGGCTGTCTCGCGTGTCAGGTATCGATGAGACGGGCCACGCGTCCTCGAGGAACGAAGAGAGAAAAGCACGAACGAGGATCTGAGCACCATTTCGCGTGGCCGTTTGGGGGCACTCGGTACCGGACGCGGTACCGATTTTCTGATCGTTAGTCGTTGACGTACGATGGTCGCTCGGCGTACTCGATCGGATCGCGAACACCGATTCGCTGGAACGCTTGGAGGCGGAACGCACACGCGTCGCAGGTCCCACAGGCGGGTTCGTTCTCGCGGTAGCAACTCCAGGTATGTTCGTAGGGGACCTCGAGTTCGACGCCGCGTGCGGCGATGTCGGTCTTCGAGTGCTCGACGAACGGCACTTCGATCGCGATCTCGGTCTCGGGTTTCGTGCCGACGTCGACCACCTGCTCGAAGGCCTCGAAGAACGCAGGCCGGCAGTCGGGGTACCCCGAGAAGTCCTCGCTGTGAGCACCCATGAACACCGCGTCACAGTCGTTTGCCTCTGCATACGAGACTGCCATCGCGAGCAAGTTCGCGTTTCGGAACGGGACGTACGACGATGGGATTTCGTCGCTCTCCAAGTCGGCGTCTTCGACGGTGAGGTCGTCATCGGTGAGACTCGAGGCCCCGATCGCCGCGAGATGGCCGGTCTCGATCCGCAGGAAGTCGGCCGCGTCGAGGTCGTCGGCGAGTCGGCGAGCGCACTCGAGTTCGCGATCCTCGGTGCGCTGGCCGTAGGAGGTATGCAGCGCGTAGATGTCGTAACCCTGCTCGCGAGCCTCGTAGGCGGCGGTGGCGCTGTCCATCCCGCCGGAGAGGAGGACGACGGCGCGGTCAGTGGTCGATTCGTCGGTCGCGGAGTCGCTGGGAGTGTCAGTCATCGTGAGGTCGAATAGCAAATAATTACGTTTCGGGCGCGTCGTTCCAGAGGTCGACGTGGAGCCGCGGCGTGTACCGGAAGCCATACTCCATCGCCAGGTCGGCAACCCGACTACGCGTGTCGGCGAGTCGCTCGCGGGTCGCTCCCTCGGGCATCAGGAGCACGTCGTCGTCTCGGATCGGGACATCAGCAGCCGCTCGCAGGTCCGCGAGCACCTCGAGAATCTCCGGCATGTCGTCGGCGTCGGTCACGACGAATTTGAGCTGGACGTCGTACTCGGCGACCAGCCGTGCAAGTACCTCGAGGTCGATCCGATCGGCTTCGTGGCGCTCGGCCCACTCGCCTTCGCCCCGTGGATCGCGCTCGGGCGTCGGCGTACTGCTTGCGAGTTTCGGGCTGATCGAGGCGAGGTCGATCGGCGCGTCCCGGTAGATCGTCCCGTTGGTCTCGACGGTAGTGTGATAGCCCCGGTCGTCGAGGGCCTCGAGCAAGGCGACGCTGTCCTCGTGGAGCAGTGGTTCGCCGCCGGTGAGGACGACGTGGTCTGCGTCATACGAGTCGATCTCGGCGACGATCTCCTCGAGGCCCATCCAGGCGTGGGTCGGCTCCCAGGAGGTGTGATAGGAGTCACAGAACCAACACCGCAGGTTACAGCCGCTCGTGCGGACGAACACCGACGGGACGCCGGCGAGGGTTCCCTCCCCCTGCAGCGAGTAGAACAGTTCGTTGATCGGCAAGCCGTCGGCTGACTCGTCACCACCGCGCTCGCCGTTGGTCTCACGGTCGGACTCACGGCCGACGGAATCGGAAACCGGCATCTCAGAGCGTGCTCCCCCCACAGAGTTCGTTCGTCTCGTTGACCTGGACCGCGACGTCGGTCACTGTCTCGGGTAAGGCTGCCGCGAGTTTCCGCTCTAAGACGACGCTCATCACCTCGGCCGTCGGCGGGTGTTCGAGGACGATGACCGCGTCGTCGTCGCCGGCCGCCTCGAAGGCCTCGATAAGGGGATCGCCGGCCTCGAGCAGGAACATGTGATCCCACTCGTCGATGACGTCGGTAATATCACCTTTGTCGGCGATCCAGCCCTCCTCGGTCAGCTGGCCCGCGACGGTGACAGATATTTCGTAGTTGTGGCCATGCGGCCGCGAACACTTGCCGTCATGATGTCGAATCCGGTGGCCGGTGCTGATTCTGATCGGCCGATCACGGCCGACATGGAGGACACGACGGTGTCCGACGACACTGTCATCCGTCGTTGTGGCCGGTCCGGCGTCGGGTGTCTCAGCGGGAGTGGTCATACTTCGGTATTCTTTCGAGAATACTTAAGGATGGTCGCTTGGGGCCGACCCACTCCCGGACGTGGTCGTCGTGTGTCGCCGGGAGAAACTGTGCTCGCGCGATCGCTGACCGGCGAGGCCGTCTCAGCTCTCGAGTTGGTCTTGAAGCCTGTTTTTCGCCTCGGTACGACGTTTGCGTGAGAATTCGGGTGTCTCGTCCGAGAAATCGATCTCGATCTCGTCTAACGTTCGGCGATAGATGTTCGTTCGTCTTCCTTCATCGGATAGTCGCCGCCCCTCACATGTCAATAGTCCCGCATTAACGAGTTCTTCGATCCGACGATAACAGGTTGCGATCGGAATTTCGATATCTTCGCTGAGCGCTTGTGCGGATTTCGGTGTCCCTGCTGCACAGAGTATTTCTACGCTATATTTGCTCCCCAATGCGGAGAGCACTGCAGCCGAGTCCCCCTCGGTTTGTTTTATTTGACTCCGAGACATACTCCTTTCGTTACTAATTATCAGAATTGAATCTTGTGGTTACTACCACTTTATCAAAAATCATAGCAATATGACAATATTCGGAACAAGAGGTGGGCGAGATGCATTTGAACCACGGGTGCAAACGCCCCGGTATGAATGTCGCGGTCGTGACGGTCGGAGACGAACTGCTTGCTGGACGAACGACGGATACAAACGCTACGTGGCTCTGCGAGCAACTCGACGATCGTGGCGTCGACGTCGAGCGCGTCACGACGGTTCCGGATCGAGTCAGCGACATCGCTCGCGTCATCAACGAGTACCGCGCCGAGTACGACGCCGTCATCGTCACGGGCGGACTCGGGCCGACCCACGACGACCTCACGATGGAGGGCGTCGCTGCCGCCCTCGGGCGCGACCTCGAGGACCACGACGAGGCCCTCGCCTGGCTCGAGGCGGACGGGTACAGCCGCGACGATCTCGTCGCCGGGACCGCCGAACTGCCGGCGGGGGCGCGGGCGCTTCATAACGACGCGGGCGTCGCCCCCGGTGCCGCACTCGAGGGTGTCTATGTGCTTCCCGGTGTCCCCGCCGAAATGAAGGCGATGTTCGAGACGATTGCGGACGAGTTCGCCGGGACGGCGACCTACCGCGAGGCGATCGTCGCCGACGAACCAGAAAGCGCACTCCTCGATCGGATTGCCGAACTGCGGGACCGGTTCGACGTCTCCGTCGGGAGCTATCCGGGCGATTCGGTCCGGATCGAGCTCAAAGGGACTGACGAAACGACCGTTGCCGACGCGGCCGCGTGGCTGCGTGAGCGGGTCGAATCACCGTAACTCGGTGCCGTCAGCGGTACAGATAGAGCGTCCAGACGATGACGACGAACAGGCCCAGCGCGAGTGCGCCCCAGCCGACGATGTTCATCGGGAGCTGCGTTTCCGTCGCAAGAACAGCGGCATCGGTCAGTGTGGTCATGGTTGGCGCTCGGACCGCATCCCTCTTAATCCTTCAGAAATCGTGCGCATCGATCGCTCCGTCGCCGCCTGCTCGCTGATCCGCGACGACGGTGATATCTCCGGTCGGCGACACGATATCGCTTTCCGGCTGGCGTGCGACGCTCGAGTATGGAATCCATCGGCGTCGTCGTCAACCCGATCGCCGGGATGGGTGGTCGGGTCGGGCTGAAGGGGACCGACGGGAAACTCGAGGAGGCGCGCCGTCGCGGTGCCGAGCCGCGAGCGCCGGAGCGGGCACGCGAAGCGTTGCGCTCGCTCCATCGGCGGGCACCCGAGCTCACCGTCTACACCGCCGCCGGCGTGATGGGCGAACGGGCAGCTCGGGACGCTGGCTACGAGCCGACGGTCGTCTACGATCCAGCAACAGTCCGTGAGGACGACGCGACCGATCCGGCACGGCCCGGCGACCCTGCAAACGCCGAGACGACGGCAGCCGATACCCGGCGCGCCGTCCGTGCGTTACTCGAGCACGACGTCGAGTTGCTCCTGTTCGTCGGTGGCGACGGCACCGCTGTCGACGTCGCCGACGTGCTCGAAGACACGACCACCGCGGAGACAGAGCAAGTCGCAGCGACACCGCGAGACGCCGCCGAGACGCCGATGCTCGGCGTCCCGGCCGGGGTCAAGATTTACTCGTCGGTCTTCGGCGTGACGCCGGCCGATGCCGGCCGGATCGCCGCCGAGTTCGACCGCGTCGAACCCCGCGAAGTCAACGACATCGACGAGGACGCCTACCGCGAGGGGGAGGTCAGGACGGCGCTCCGGGCGATCGTGCCAGTCCCCGTCGCGCCGGATCTCCAATCGAGCAAGCAGGTCTCGAGCGGGAGCGTCGACTCGCTGGCAACGGGGTTCGCCCGCGAGGTCGAACCCGGTCGGACCTACGTCTTCGGCCCCGGCAGCACCGTCGGTGCGATCGAGGCGGCACTGGGCATCGATGCCTCGCCGTTGGGCGTCGATGTCTGGCGGGCCGCAGCCGATACCGAACCGGACAAAACTGACTCCGAACGCGACTCCGATGGGCGCGAGGGGACGGTACTCGCACGCGACGCTGCGGAAACGGATCTTCTCGAGGTCCTCGCGGAGCCGGTGACGATCGTCGTCTCGCCGATCGGCGGACAGGGCTTTCTTTTCGGCCGTGGGAACCACCAGATCTCACCGCCGGTGATCCGTCAGGCCGACGAGATCGCCGTCGTCGCCTCGGATGAGAAGCTAGACGGGATCGATTCGCTTCACGTCGACACCGACGACGAGGAACTCGACGACGACCTCCGAGGTTGGCAACAGGTGCGGACCGGGCGGTTCACAACGCGAATGATGCCCGTGTCCTGACGCGTCGCGCTGCTTACTGGCTGTTTTGCAGGGTTCCTGTGTGAACGATTTAAGGGACGATTCATAACGGCCATCAATCACAACCATATAACGATCACACTCGAGATAATGACCATATAGTCAAGATTAAGGTCGGGTCAGGCCTACGGTATGATATGGAAACGCGGAAAGTGCAACGACTCGGCCCGTCGACACTCGCGATGACCCTTCCCGCGGAGTGGGCATCCGAACACGACGTCGAGAAGGGCGATGAGGTGTCGTTGCGGACCAGCGGCAAGGGTACCCTGACCGTGATGCCCGAATCCGCAAGCACGGAGGAGACGGAAGCGATCATCCACACCGACAACTTAGACGCAAGCGCTGTCGAGCGTGCGATCGTCGCCCAGTACGTGCTCGGGCGGCGTATCATCCGCATCGAGCGCGAAGACGGCGCGCTCGAGTCGGATCACATCAACGCGGTCTATCAGGCCGAAACACAGCTCATGGGGCTTGGCGTCATCGAAGAGACGCCCGAGAGCATCTCGATCCGCTGTTCGGTCGATCCCGAAGACTTCACGCTCGACAATCTGCTCGAGCGCCTCGAGCGAACGGGCCAGACGATGCGCGGCGAGTCGATCAAGGCACTGGCCCACGGCAACCCCGATCTGGCCCAGCGCGCCTTAAACCGGGAACGACAGGCGAACAAGATCTTCGTCCTTCTGTTGCGCCTGATCTTTACGGCCTACCAGAACCCGAATCTCGCGCGAGCGGTCGGCCTGAACAGCGGTTTCCCGCTGATTGGCTACCGCTCGATCGCGAAGAACTTAGAGCTCACGGCGGACAACGCCGAGGACATCGGCGATATCGTCATGGAGACCGAAGGCCACACGTTAAACGTCGACAGCTCGGTGATGCGTGAGATTCGCGAACTGAACGAGATGGTCGACGAAATCACGTCGCTGGCCGTCGAGGCAGCCGTCGAACGCGATTACAACAAATCCAACGAGGTCCGGAAGCTATTCCACGATATCGCCAATCAAGAACAGGAAATCCTGGCCGAACTCCCGGAGATGCCAAACGAGGATCTGCTTCGCGTCCGTGAAGTGCTCGTCAGCCTCCAGCAAACCGCCCAGTACGCGATGCGAAACGCAGAAATCGCGGCGAACCTCGCGCTCAACGAGGAGTCCGAACACACCACGATCAAGTGAGCTGATCGGAAGTGTACGTCCGACGATCAGCCGAGCGCGGTCCCGGAACCGCTCAGCAATGAGTGAAGTTAAGAGACCCCACACACAACGCCCGAGCATGGCTACGCAAACCGAGACGGACAAGGGTATCGGACTGGGGCTTGCACTGGGTGCACTCGCAGTGATCGGCGCTCTAGTCATGCTCGTTGGTGCACCGGACGTGACGGCGGCCTGGGGATTCGCTGGGGCCGTTCTCTTTAGCTCGCTGGCAGTCGTCGGCATCCACCTCTCCTCCTAAAGACTCGAGAGGTCACGCTGGCGGGTCGAACGGTGCTCAGCGTTGGACCCGTGCTGTTCCGGCCGTTAAGAGTTAAGACCGACGAACACCTAGTACCTCGTACGGACGATGAACGACTACTCCGATGAAGAGCGGCGAATCATCTCGTACCTCCGCGAGAGCGCCGCCCGCGGCGAGCAATACTTCCGAGCCAAAAACATCGCGGACGCGATCGGACTCTCGTCGAAGCAAGTAGGCGCTCGGCTGCCACATCTCGCGGAGAAAACGGACGACGTCGATATCGAGAAATGGGGTCGCGCCCGCTCGACGACCTGGCGAGTCACCATTAGCTAAGCGTCTCGCCACTGCTTGCAGACCAGCCCCGATGTCGGCTGCCATCATCGATGGGGCGGTCGTCCACCGGTCCACGGATTTTTATCCGTCTACGCCACACGTACGGGCATGACTGTACGGGTCAATCGGTCGTTCGACGTGGCGGCGTCGCCGGAGCGCGTCTGGGAGTTTATTGCTGATCCGGCAAACCGAGCGCGAGCCATCAGCGTCGTCGAGACGTACACGGTCGAAGACCAGGAGGGACGGCGCGTGACCTGGCAGGTCTCGCTGCCGATTCCCCTCGTTCGCAGAACCGTCAGGGTCGACACCGAAGACGTCACGCGCCGACCGCCGGAGTACGTCAAATTCGTCGGCAAGTCGAAAGTGATGCGCGTCACTGGCGAACACGAGATCGTCGCCACCGATGACGGTACTCGGCTCGAGAATCACTTCGTCGTCGACGGCAAACTCCCCGGCGTCGAGAAGTTCTTCAAGCGCAACCTCGATTCGGAACTCGAGAACCTCCGGCGCGCACTCGAGCGAGACCTGCAGACGACACAGTAACGGCAATTGCACAGAGATGGTGTGACAATGACTCCCCCGAACGCTGCAAGCGAGGTGTCTGCAGAGGGTCTCACGATCGCGCTCGCACAGCTCGAGATCGAGGCCGGCCACGTCGATGCAAACGTCGATCGCGCACTCGAGGCGGTCGAACGGGCCGCCGCTCGCGGTGTGGATCTGGTCGCCCTGCCGGAACTGTTCAACGTCGGGTACTTCGCGTTCGATTGCTACGCGCGTGATGCCGAACCGATCACCGGCGAAACGGAAACCCGGCTACAGAAGGCGGCGGCCGACCACGATATCGCCGTCCTCGCGGGAACCATCGTCGAGGATCTGGCGGCAACCGATGCAGTCGAGACACCCGCCGAGGAGGGACTGGCGAACACCGCAGTGCTGTTCGACGCCGACGGTACTCGCCAGCTCGTCTACCGGAAACACCACCTGTTTGGCTACGAGTCCGCGGAGTCGGAACTGCTCGTTCCCGGCGAGCGCCTCGAGACGGCGACGATCGGCGGCCTGACCGTCGGCGTGACGACCTGTTACGATCTCCGATTCCCGGAACTCTACCGGCGGCTGGTCGATGCCGGTGCCGAACTGATACTCGTCCCGAGTGCGTGGCCCTATCCCCGCATCGAACACTGGCAGACGCTTTCGCGGGCGCGTGCGATCGAAAACCAGTGTTACGTCGCGACGATCAACGGAGCCGGCGAATTCGAGGAGGCCACGTTGCTGGGTCGTTCGACTGTCTACGACCCGTGGGGAGTCACGCTGGCCTCGAGCGGCGACGAGCCAGCGCTGGTGACGGCCACCGTGGACCCGAAAACGGTCGCGGACGTCCGCACGGCGTTTCCGGCGCTTCGGGATCGCCGGCTGTAGGCCGACAGCACCACCACGTGTCGCTGGCGATGAGTAGCAACTCGACCGCTGACTTTTTGGTTGGGCACGCCTTCGGTACGGACGCCGGCACAGACGCTTTTCACGTCGAAACCGGCACTGCGCGTCGCTCCGGCCCGTCGCATGCGCTCGGATCCCGGGACCGAGCGCACTCCCGTCTCCTCGTCTTCCGCGTCCACCTTTCGCCTCCACATCCCACGTTTCGCCGCTTCGGTTCGCTCACACGCGGCAGCTAAAACGGAAAGTCGCCGTCGCGGAGATCGACTCTCCCGAGAGCCGGATTCGGCGGACAGACTCGATCTCGAGTGGCTGGAGCTATCGGTCCCGCTCGACGGTTTCGCCGGGCATGGTCGTCGCACCGGTCGTGAGCTTCAGGCCAGGCGTAAGGCTGGTGTTAATCCCAGTTTTGACCCCGTCGCCGGCGACGACGCCGAACTTCCGCCGGTCGGTCGAGACGCGCTCGCCTTTGACGGTAAACCGGATGTCGTCGTCGTCGTGGCGCAGGTTCGCGACGTTCGTCCCCGCGCCGAAGTTGACGTGCCGGCCGAGGACGCTGTCACCGACGTAGGAGAGATGACTGACCGACGTCCCCCGAGAGATGACGCTGTTTTTGATTTCGACGGCGTGGCCGACTTCGGCGTCGGCTTCGATGAGCGTCGCACCCCGGACGTAGGCGTTCGGTCCGACCTCTGCACCCTCGCGGATCAGCGCCGGTCCCTCGATCACGACGCCGGGTTCGACCGTCGCACCCTCCTCGACGACGACTGCGCCCTCGAGTCGTGCGTCCTCGCTGACGTCGCCGTCGATGCGCCGTTCGAGGTCCGCGAGCTTCCACTCATTGGCTTCGAGCAGTTCCCACGGGCGGCCGACATCGAGCCACCGCTCGAGCGTAACGGGTGTCACGTCGTACTCGTCGATCACCTGTGCGACGACGTCGGTGATTTCGTGTTCGCCGCGCTCGCTTTCGGGGACCTCGAGCCACTCGCGAGCCTCCGCGGGGAAGGCGTAGGCCCCCGCATTGGCGAGGTTCGTCGGCGGCTCGGCTGGTTTCTCGACGATCCCCGTCACGGAGCCGTCCCGCCCAGGTTCGGTACTGAGAACGCCGTAGTTGCTTGGGTCAGCGACTTCGATCGCACAGATGGCCGGACAGGCGTCGAACAATCGGTCGATCGCGGCCGGATCGTAGAGGTTGTCACCGTTGAGGACGGCGAAGGGACCCTCGAGATGGTCGCGGGCGGCGTTGACGGCGTCGGCCGTGCCGGCCTGTTCTTCCTGGATCGCATACGAGATCGGCACGCCACGGTATTCGGGACCGAAGTACTCCCGGACTGTCTCTGCCTCGTAGCCGATTACCAGCACGACTTCGGTGGCGCCGGCGTCGATCGCCGCATCGACGGTGTGGGCCGCAAGCGGGCGGTCGGCGACCGGCAGCATGGGTTTTGGAATCGATTCGGAGAGCGGTCGCATGCGCGTACCCTGGCCTGCAGCGAGGACGACTGCCTTCATGTACTGGCCCCTTCCATGAATCGTCGGATAAGCGGTTCGTTTGCCGGTGGGAACTGAGAGGAAGCCGGTCCGTTGATAGGACGGGGGCTGCTACCCGTGGCACTCAGCAGGGAAACGACGCGACGTATCCCACTGTCCACTCGCTACTGCACAGCGAGTCAGCGACGGATAGATCTCGCGGCCCCGCCCCATTCCACCGGTCTCGCCTCGAGGGGGTCTCTCTCGTCAGTCCTCGGAGGTCTTGATATCGGCCGACAGCCCCTGTGCCATTTCGATTTCCTCGGCGTTGTTCATCGTCCAGGCGGTACGCTCGGTGACGGCTTCGATGGCCTCGCGGGCGCTCGGGTAGCCGTTGCCCGACTTCTTGATGCCGCCGAAGGGCAATTGGACCTCCGCGCCGATACACGGCAGGTTCGCATAGGCGAGGCCCACCTCGGCGTGGTCCCGGAAGTAGTTGAGTTGGCGGTAGTCCTCCGAGATGATCGCGCCCGCCAGTCCGTAGGGGGTGGCGTTGTGGATCTCGACCGCGCGTTCGACGTCGCCCGAGTACTCGAGCAAGGCGACGTGCGGGCCGAAACACTCCTCGTTCAGACAGCGCAGGTCGGGCTCGTAGTCGATCTCGTAGACGAACGGGCCGACCCAGTGGCCGTTCGCGTAGCTGCCGCTACGCTCACCATCGGCGGCAGTAGCCGCCCCACCCTCGTGACCGTCGGGGATCTCGCTGTCCGCGAGTTCGAAGCGGTCGACGAGGACGGTTGCACCCTCTTCGCGTGCGAGGTCGTTGTAGCTCCGGATCTTCTCGACGTGGTCGGCCTCGATCGCCGGTCCCATGAACGTGTCTTCCGCGAGCGGATCGCCGACCGAGACATCTTCGGCGATATCGACGAATCGAGCTTTGAACTCGTCGTAGACGTCTTCGTGGACGATCAGGCGCTCGCTCGAGACACAGCGCTGGCCGGTGGTCTTGAACGAGGACATGATTGCCGCATGAATCGCAGTGTCCATGTCGGCGTGTTCGGTGATGACGATCCCGTTCTTGCCGCCCATCTCGCAGGCTGCGAGCTTGCCGGGTTCGCCGCCGACTTTGTCGGCGATTTCGTGGCCGACCTCGGCCGAGCCGGTAAAGAGGACCGTATCCACGCGCTCGTCGTCGGTGATGGCCGCACCAGCGTCGCCGAAACCCTGAACCATATTGAAGACGCCGTCGGGAATCCCCGCGTCTTCGAACATCTCGGCGACGATCTGGCCACACCACGGCGTCTGCTCAGCGGGTTTCCAGACGACCGTGTTACCTTCGACCAAGGCGATGGCCATGTGCCAGAAGGGAATCGCGACCGGGAAGTTCCACGGCGTGATACAGCCGACGACGCCCCGCGGTTTGCGCCGCATGTAGGAGTCCTTGCCCGCTACTTCGGAGGGGACCACGTCGCCATGGGGGTGACGTGCGTTGCCGGCCGCCCACTCGACCATATGCCAGGCCTCGGTCACGTCGGCTTTCCCCTCCGAGATCTCCTTGCCACACTCCTTGCTAACGATCTCCCCGAGTTCCTCGTGGCGATCGCGCAACTCGTGGTAGATGTCCCAGAGGTACTCCGCGCGATCGATATACGAGAGGTCGCGCCACTCCTCGAAGGCCGACTCGGCGGCCTCGAGCGCCGCATCGACGTCGGCTTCGGTTCCGCGCTGGAAGGTTGCCAGCGTCTCGCCGGTCGCGGGGTTTTCGCTCTCGAACGTCGATTCGTCCCCGGTAGTCCACTCGCCGCCGATGTAGTGTCCGTGTGCCTGTTCTGTGGCTTGCTGGCTCATACCAGAGGGAACGGCGCGTGCGGTGAAAGTCCTGATGGTTGTTCACATATAACGAACTATATGCCGAATTCATGGTGTCGTATGCAGCAATTCGTGCAGTCATGCACTCGATTCGGTAGACAGATCGGGTGAATACGACTGTTCCCACTGGTCGCTGGCAATCAGCAGTCGGTTGGCCACGAGCGCGACGGCCGTATTCGGCTAAACGACGCTTATCCACCGCTGAGATCCGCCGCCTTCTCGAGTTCGCTCCGCAGCGTCGTCGAGTCGAACTCGTGGTCGGGACGCAGCCGGACGAAATCGAGAAACGCCCGCGCCGAGAGCAGTGTCGAGGGGGGATACGCCGTTGTCGCCGCGTCGACGGCCTTACGCGGGCCGATCCGTGGCTCGAGGACGGCCAGCGCACAGGCCAGATCGTACGCCGTCGTCTCGTCGGCGCGATCGTCGTGAACGCTGGTCGCGTCGATGAAGTAGAACTCACCATCGCTAAGGAGGATGTTTTCGGCTCGCAGGTCGCCGTGGGCGAGTCCGTGTTCGTGCAGACTCGATAGCATCTCGAACAGTTCCGCTGCCCGGTCGGCGATCACGGCGTCGGAGACGTCATCGAGCGATTCGAACTCGGGAAGGTACTCGAGGACGAGCACGCCCAGCCCGTTGACCTCGAAGGCGTCGATCGGTCGTGGCGCGTTGACGCCGATCTCGCGCATCCGCTCGGTCGCCTCGTACTCGTGTTCGACCATCTCACGAGGGGTGTCGAACCGATCGAAAAACCCCTCAGTGCCCGAAGAGAACGCACCGACGTTCCGGCCGGTCGTCAACACCGCATGCACCAGCGCGTTTTGCCGGGAGACGATCTTGACGAACCATTCGTCGTCGATCACACACGGCGTCGAGAGCCAGTTGTCTGCCTCGAGGAACTCGACGCGAACACACTCGCGGTCGTAGCGGTCCGCCAGCGTCTGAACGACGCGCTCGATGCGGCTCCACTCGACGGTTCCTCGCGCGAGCCGGCGGATGTCCATATCACTCATCACGGCCGTCGGCGTTAAATGCGTCTCGACCTGTTACCAACAAAACGTGTCCATTGTCTTGGAATCACATGCTGACAAGACTCGAGATCGAGACAGCGGCCATCACGAAAGCATTGACCGAGACCGGATCACGGTGAGAATCGTTCCTGTACCGACGCTACTCGATTGCACAGCTGGTCTGGCATCTAGTATGTCGTGATAGTCTGTGACTATAGTCATAACAGAGCAACAATACTATCACTCGAGCAACCCATAGTTGACAACTATGTTCGCGATCGACGACCTGAGTGACGCGATCGACGTAACCCGAGAGTTCCTAACGCCGGTTCGGCTCTGGATGTGGCTCAAGCTGGCACTTCTCGTGTTCTTTGTCGGCGGTGCTGGCTTCGGCTCACCGATGTCGTTCGGCGGCGGCGGTGGCTTCGGTGGCGAGCCGACACCGGGACCAGGGGCGGACCCAGGGGCGAGCGTCGACGTTGGAGAGGTATTACCGGTAGTGATCGCAGTCGTGTTCGTCGTCCTCGTCGTCGGACTCACCTTTCTCTTCGTCGGCTCGCTGTTCGAGTTTACGCTCCTCGAGTCGCTGCGTTCGGGCGAGGTCCACGTCCGCCGATACACGAAACGCAACGTCGGCCATGGCACCCGACTCTTCGGCTTTCGCGTCGCCCTCGGACTCGTTGGTCTCGTTTTGTTCGGTGTCCCCGTGCTTGCGATCGTCTTCTCGACGTCTGAAACCGTCTCGCTAGGGCTGATCGGACTGCTGGTCCTCCTTGCGATTCCGGTCGGTATCGCCTTCGCCGTCGTCGATCGGCTCACGACCGTCTTCGTCGCGCCGACAATGCTCGAGCACGATCTCGGCGTCGTCGCCGCCTGGAAGCGGTTCTGGCCGACGCTGCGAGGACACTGGACCGAGTACGTCGTCTATCTCCTGCTCGTCTGGGTCCTGCAACTGGTGCTTACCTTCGTGACTGGCATCCTCTTTGTCATTTTGCTGATCCCGTTCCTGATCCTCCTGTTTATCCCGCTTCTCAACATCATCGTGCTTCTGCTCGGTCTCCCGGTGATTCTCCTGGGTGTCCTGCTGATTCAGGTCCCGATCGTCACCTACCTCCGTTACTACGCACTGTTGGTGCTTGGTGACACGGATGCAGACCTCGATCTGATCCCCGACCAGCGAGCGGCGGTTCGGGGCGGCGGACCCAACCGAACCGACGAGCCAGGCGGTGGCTGGAACACGGAAAGCGATGGTCCTGACGGGGGCGATTACGGACAAGGCGACACGTCCGATCCATGGGGACGCGATGAGTCCCAAGACCGGGACGACACTGACTCGAGCGATCGGGACGACGATACCGGCTGGGGAGACTCGAACGGCTGGGACGACGGAGACGACGACGATGATCGCTGGCGATAGGGGAACGGCCACCACTCGGCAGGATTAGCCGAGGAAGTCGTCGCCGCTCCCGGTTTTAATACTCACGTTGACAGTTTCATTAACACTCGTCGCGTTATCGAGTTTGTCAACGCTCGTGGAATCGGTGATGCTTTCGGTATCGCTCGCGGCAGAATCGGAGCCGGCGCTCGAGGGGTTCTCGTCGACATCGGTCGTCACTGCCTCCGTGAGGGCCGTAATGTTCGACTCTTCAAATCGCTGGACGTACTCGGGGTAGACGCCGATGGTCACGAGCAGGTCCTCGTTGGCTTCGACGGCTTCGGTGATGTGGACGTTGACCGAGACATCTTGGCCGTTAAATTCAGCGTCGGCGGTAAACCGCGACTGCGTCGTTGACTGCTCGAGAACCGTAACGTCGGTATCGTCTTGATGCTCGATGTTCCCAATCCCGTCGTAGTTCTGTCTGACGAGCGTGACGAGTTCCTGTGTCGACATCTCCTCGATGGGATTGAGTTCACGACCGAGAATCGAGACCTGCGGGGTCGTCAGAACGTTGAAGATGGCACCGCGTTGCCTGCCCAGTGGTCCCATGTCCACTGCCTTCTCGTGGGTGGTCATGTAGTTGGTGACGGTTACGGTCTCGTTCGTCGGCCCGACCTCCCGTTCGACGGTGAGCGGTTCGATGGCGGTCTGTTCGTAGCCTGTCTCCTCGCGAGCGGTGGTCATAACACCGGCGGGCGACGACTCGTGTTCGTCCAGTCCGACCAGTCCCAGACAGCCCGAGAGACTAGCGAGTCCAGTGACACCGAGTCCTGCGAGAACGCTTCGTCGGTTCATCGTTCTGCCACTCCCTCGGCAGTCGCTAAGTGTTTGTTGGAACAACGACTGTCTGTCAAGCCGAAAAAATTTACCCCGTGTAGCGACCAGCAAGCCCGAATTCAGGGCCAGGTGCCGGCTTCCTCGAAGGCGTCGGCGACGCGCTGGATCGCGACGACGTAGGTGGCCGTCCGTGGGTTGTCGAGGTCGTGTTCCTCGTAAGTCTCGACCAGTGCATCGAATGCGTCGACGATGACGCCCTCGAGTTCCTCGTTGACGCGCTCTTCGGACCAGGAGAAGCGCTGTCGGTTCTGGACCCACTCGAAGTACGAGACGGTGACACCGCCCGCGTTCGCGAGGATGTCCGGGATGATGAAGACGTCCTTGTCTTCGAGCACTTCGTCGGCAGCAGGCGTGAGCGGCCCGTTTGCGGCCTCCGAGATGACGTCTGCCTTCACGTCTTCGGCGAGGTCGGCGTCGACTGCGTTCTCGAGTGCAGCAGGGATCAGCAGGTCGACATCGAGCGTGAGCACGTCCTCGTTGGTGATCTCTTCTTCGCTCCCCGCGAAGCCGACGACGCTGCCGGTCTCGTTCTTGTGATCCTTGGCGGCGACAGGATCGAAGCCGTCGGGGTTGTAGATGCCACCGCTCGAGTCGCTGGCGGCGACGACGGTTGCGCCCATCTCGTCGATCAGCTTGGCTGCGATCCAGCCTGCGTTCCCGTAGCCCTGGACGGCCACGGTCGCGCCCTCAAGGTCCTTGTCGAGGTAATCGAAGGCTTCGCGTGCGGCGATGACCGTCGAGCGACCGGTTGCTTCGACGCGACCCTCGCTGCCGCCCGAGTCGAGCGCCTTCCCCGTGATGACGCCGGGCTCGGTCGTGTTCTCGATAGTCTCGTAGGTGTCTTTGATCCAGTTCATCTCCCGCTGGCCCGTGTTCACGTCAGGCGCGGGAACGTCGCGGTCCTCGCCGATCATCGGCGTCAGTTCCTTCGCGAACGCACGGGTGAGTCGCTCGAGTTCCGCTTCGGAGTACTCGTCGGGGTCGATGATGATGCCACCCTTGCCGCCGCCGAGCGGGATGTCGACGATCGCCGTCTTGTAGGTCATCCAGCCGGACAGCGCTTTGACCTCGTCGCGGGAGACGCCCGGGTGATAGCGGATACCGCCCTTGTACGGGCCACGGTCGCCGTTGAACTGCGAGCGGAACGCCGTGAAGCGCTCGAGGTCGCCGTCGTCACGCTCGATCGTCAGGTTCGTCTCGAGAACGCGCTCGGGGTGTTTGAGCCGCTCGATCACGTCGTCACCGACATCGAGGTACGCTGCAGCCTCGTCGATCTGCGCTTGCAGACTTTCGAATGGGTTGGCTTCGTCTGACATTGACAGTAGCTTCCGAAGTAATCAAAATAAACGTGGCGAATGCACCTCATAGTGCATAAAAGACAATATAAGGGATTGAAAGAGAATTATATATCGGCAAGGGCGTGACTGATGAGGTAAGCAGTCGTCCCGAATAGCTATCGGATGGTACAGTTCGATTACATCGGTTTTAGAAGGTAGTTGACTATCTATGTCTTCGAGAGTGGCCGAGCGCAGTGACGACGGTCCGGTTCGATGAGAGACACCCCTCTTTCAGAGTGAAAGGTCGATCGAGCGGGCAAGCGGAGGCGAATTCGGCGTGACTGGAGGATCGATGGTAGAGTGTTGGTCGTTCACGCCCTTCATTCAGAGTGAAACGGCGTCCTGTTGTGGCAGCAGACGTTCACTCTGAATCGGGTGTCCGTCTGGTCTGTACGGGGGCGATCGGACACGGGAAGTGATGGGACCCACACCCCCTATTCAGAGTGAAAACGGATCAAAGGGGTGGAGAGGTATCGCGATCGGTCCGATTCGATCGGTTAAATCCCGTTTTACTGTGGTGAAATCGGACTTCTCGGATTTCGGCCGGAGCTCGTAATCGAGTGGCTAGATATTGCCCCTACCATAACATTCAAGAACAAATCTAGATAGACTAGTATAGACAGTATAAAATAATATAATATAAATGGTTATTAAACACAATATGTTATGACAGTATTATGTCAATATTGTGGTTTCTTTGCAAACCAATCGTTTGTGTTATGAAATCGTTTGCAACTGACGTTCTCATCACGGAGGTTTGCCCATTACATCTCTGTCGGTTTCAGTCTGAACGAGGGGAGGGTGGGTCAGCATGAGGCTGTACTGCGGTTACGTCTCCACTCGAGTTGGCGATCGGAAAAGAGCCGATTGTGCGTTTCGGTGTTCAGTCTGCATCCGGTCTGTTGGATACTCCTCATACAAGCCACCAAACAACAGATATAGCTCCTCTACGTCTATTCTATCAGTCTGAACTACCTTCCATAGATTTATACGTACTGTCTTCCAGAACGAAACTATGGCTGAGCAGACCAGTGGGGACCCACTTTTCCGATCTCACGATCCCATCTTTAATCGGAAGGAACTCCTCCATGTCGGCCACGTCCCCGACGAGGACCGGATCGTCGGGCGTGACGACGAGATCCAATCCGTTGCCGCCGAGGTCGGGGCGATCACACGCGGTGATCCGCCGAACAACGTCATGATCTACGGCAAAACCGGTACTGGAAAGAGTCTCATCTCCCGGCACGTTGCGACTCGAGCCCAGGACGCCGCCCGAAGCAACGAGATCGACTGTGCCGTGCTCTACGTCGACTGTTCGGAAGCGAACACCGAGACCCGCGCCACGCGACAGTTGGCGCTCAATTTGAAAGAACAGACTGGGTATCAACAGAACATCCCGCTTCGGGGCGTCGGGACGATGGAGTATTACCAGCACATCTGGGAGATTCTCGAGGATTGTTTCGACGCTGTCATCGTCATTTTGGACGAGATCGACAAACTGGACAACAGCAATATATTAATGCAACTATCGCGTGCGCGTGAGGCACAGAAGACCGACACCTACATCGGCGTTATCGGGATCAGTAACAAGGTCCAGTATCGGGAGACCCTCGACGAACGGATCGATAGTAGCTTCGGCCATCGCGAACTGTTCTTCCATCCCTACGACGCCTCGCAACTCCGTGAAATCATGCGCAATCGCGAGGACGCGTTCCAGCCGGAGGTCTTGGAAGGTGGGACGATCGAACTCTGTGCAGCCCTCGCGGCCAAGAAACACGGCGACGCCCGGAAGGCGATCGAGATCCTCAAAGAGGCCGGCGAACTCGCACGCCGGACTGGCAGTGAGACCGTCTCCGAAGCCCACATCAAGCAAGCACAGGAGGTCGCCGAGATCAACCGGATCGAGGAACTCACAAGCGGGGCAACCGTCCACGCGAAACTCGCCCTCTACGCGCTCGCGAGCCGCATCATTACGGGCGGGCGAGAGACATACAAGACACGGGAGATCTATGAGCGATACGTCGGGATCTGTGAACTGGTCGCAAACGATCCGATCACCGAAAACGGACTCTATCGCCAACTCAAAGAACAGGCGTTTCTCGGCGTCATCGAGTCCGAGAAGACCGGTGGCGGCCGATCACAGGGAAGTTATCTCCTGCATCGGCTCGTTACCGATCCGAAACACATCGTCAAGGCCGTTCGGCGCGATTCCTCGCTCGAGGAACTCCCGACGTACGACCAACTCCACGAAACCAGCCCATCGGCAACGAACCGGGAGCTCGATCTCGATTCCTTTTCGTGAACTATCGATTTTCTACTGTGTGCTGCGACCCCCTCCTCGCTCGAGACGCGTTTCACTCTGAACGAGGGGTGTGGGGGTCCGTGAGACCGGCCGATCGACAGAGGCAAACGCTATGAGTGTCAGTGCTGGACAACCGACGGTGACGTGGTCATGTCGGCAGGCCTTCTGGTGTTTCGATGGCATCTGACCGGCGGACTGAGCGGCGGTCGATAACGGACCCACAGTCAGTACAGACGAGCAATCGTTCGTTGCCGGTCGTCGTGACATCCCAGTCGCCGGTGATCGGACTTCGGTGGCCACAGTCCGGACAGAAGAGGACCGTCTTTTGCGTTTCGAGAGGGGGTGGCGAATCGTCGTGCGTCGGAGGCGTTGTCATTACGCTGGCTAGCCACTCGAGCGAAATAGGGATTGTGCGACACGATCGTTCGTGACGGACCGAACGCGTCTCTAAGGGAGTGTGACAGCGCGATAATGACGTTTGACAATGAACTTTTCACATCGTCTCTGTGTGACTGCCGTCTAGAGAACGGTCAAAATTATGTAGGTGTTTAGGGCCGCAGCCACCAGCCACGGCACCGCGAGTCCGGCCGGGACGATCGGGCGATACGGCCGCTCGAGAAGCGGTCGACAGACGAGGCCGACGGAGACTGCAAACGCCTTCAGGGTGAGCATACCGGCCACTCCGTAGCCCTCGATCGCGCCGCGTGCAGCCGGGTTCGACTCGGAGAGTCCCAGTTCAAGGCCGACGAACGTCGTCGCGACGTCCGCAATCAAAGCAAGCACGACGACGACCCAGAGCAGTCGCTCGAGCGTCCCGGGTGTGACGTCACCCGGCAGGTGGCGATATAGAACCGCGCCCTCGGACCTCATAGCCTCCCCGCCGGAGTCGAACCAGCGTCGTGCCCTGGGAGCACGCGCCGATTCCATCACGCGAGGTATTGTTATGACAGGCGTAGCGTGGCGGCAGGTCTCAGTAACCACGTCTAACAGCTCGAAACGGGGTGCTACCGATCGAACCCGTCCCCCGCGGCACCTGCAGGCAGAACCACTTTTGTCGATTTCGACGTTCAATTCGACGGTTACCGACGCCGTTTCGCGGCGGGAGACAGTGGCGAAACGGGAGCCAGCGCTGGCAGGAGTTCGACATGCCGGAGACAGAAACCGAACAATCAGCCCACCGACTCGCGATGCTTCGAGACCGGCTCGAGCAGGGAATGGATCGGCGTGCGTTCTTGCGAACGCTCGTCAGCGGCGGCTACGCCATTGGAATGGCCGCCTGGCTCGGTGTCGACGACTTTCTCGCAGCTGACGATGACGAGGTCCCCGTCGTCACCGCGCTCGTCAGGGACGATCCTGCCGATCCGTGGTCGATCCAGAAACGAACGCGAACGGTCCCCGCCGAGTGGTACGCCGCCGTCAAGCAGGCCCTCGAAGTAAACGAGCGGCTGGCCCAACTCAGCTTTACCGGCTATCTCGGCAGCACAGTCGTCCCCGGCGACCAGAAAAGTGGGACCGCTTCTATCTCCGTCGGCCTCTCGAGCGACGGCCACTCGATCCCCGAGATGGTCAACGAATTCGCAGAGGGCATCGACCTCAATTCGGAGACGATCATCAATGTCGACGAGATTCAGAACGGGCCAGTACACCGTGACCCTCACCTCGCCGACATGCTCGTGAACGAACGGGTCCCTAGCGGTGTCGCCTGCGAAACTCCCTCGAGTATGGCGACGATCGGCCCGGCGCTGTATCATCCCGATGGGAAGCGACGCTTCTTCGTGACGGCCGAGCACGCGTTCATGGAAAATCACGACGCGACCGACGGGACCCTGCTGCTTCCACGCGAGGACAGTGACACGGTCGAGGTGGGAACCGTCGCCGACTACCATCCTATCGAGGACGTTGCGGCCATCGAACCCACTGGTGAGATCGAACCCGCGAGCCGCATCGACGCACCGTCACGACCCCGGGTTCGCGGCCAGTTCACCAAGTTCGGCCTCGCGACGCTCGTCGCACAGGACGCCGAACTCGAGAAAGTCGGCGCACTGACTGGTCATACGACTGGAGAGATTCAGGGGATCGACGCAGTGACCTGCTTTACCGATGACTTCTGTCGCCGTGGACAGATTCGCTGGGGCGGCGAAATGGATCTCACGGACGGCGACAGCGGCTCCGTGAGCTATCACCGCGACCCCGACGGCGACGACAACGACGTCCTCATTGCGGGCTTTAACAACGCCCGGACGTGGTGGCCCGGCCAGAGCTACGTCTGGGGCGTCAGTGCCTATCAACTGACAGAACAACACGGCTATCACTTCTAACCACCGGCTAACCACACGTTCACATGAGTAACGATCCCCCCCGCAGTTCACGACCCGACCGTGCTCGACCCACGTTCAGCGCCGTCACGAGCGGCACCCTCCGAGTGCTCGGTGACGTCCTCGTCATTTCGCTGTGGGTCCTGTTTCTGACGGTGTTGTTCCTCGAACTCGGCTGGCCACGCTGGGCGTTTTACGGAGCACTGCTGCTCGGCGTCGGCGTCTACGTGTCGATCACGAGCGGCTGGTCGTGAACGATGGGACTCTCTCGCTTTGAAAATAGCGTCGACGACCGCCGACGGTGACGTGTCAAGAGCAGTCCCCAGAAGCCGTAACTGGGGCCTCGACCCTCACCGATCGTCTGGAATCCGAGTGTGGGCACCGATTAGGGCGCGCTCGAGGTCGAAGCCGCTGATTCTGGCTCCCTCGTCGACGAGCGAGTCGCGAACGGTCGTCGACTCGAGGTCCGCGTCCGGGAAGATCACCGACCGTTCGACGTCGGCGTCAATGAGGGTCGCGCCCGGCATCACGTGGACGTCGTCGCCGACGGTGCTCTCCCGAACGGTCGCCGAATCGGCGACCAGCGAGTCGCCGTCGAGATGCCAGGAAACGGCGTCGAGGTAACTTCCCCTGGTACCGATGTCGAACCACGCGGTTTCGAAGGTGTAGGCGTAGGTCGATTCCCTGTCCTGGAGCCACTGGACGAACCAGCCGGGTTCGTCCGGATCGTTTCCCGCTTCGAGGTATGGGGTGAACAGTGACAGCGTCTCCTCGGGGAACGCATAGCAGCCGATCGAGACGAGGGCTGTCTCTTATACACATNNGCTCAGAGATGTGTATAAGAGACAGAAATAGTGGAGGAAATCCTCGATGGCGAAGTCAAAAAGGTTGTCCCCCGCGATTACCAGCAGCTCCTCGTCAAGCCTTTCCCGGTCTATCAACTGGGCGAGCGCCCCGACGACGCCGAGTTTCTCGTCCTCGTGTGCCGTTTCCTCGACGGACAGGCGGGGCTTGTCGTAGTGGGTGTCCTCGAGGTGGGCCTCGAAGTCGGCGGCGAACCGTTCGTTCGTACTCACGTAGACCTCGTCGATCCGATCGAGCCCCTCGAGTTCGGCGTAGATCCGATCGATAACGGTCGTCTCGCCGAGCGGAAGAAACATCTTGGGTCGATGCCTCGTGATCGGCCACAGTCGGGTCGCGTAGCCGCCGGCCAGGACGACGGCTGTAGTGGGCCCAGTCATCTTAGTTCTCTGAGTCGAGTTCATCGACGCCGACGAGCGGATCGCCGGTGAGTGCGCGAACGTATGCCCCGCCGGCGATCGTGATGCGCGAGAAGTCGCCCTCGTCGAGATCGTACCGTTCGACGGCTCGAGCGGTGTCGCCGCCACCAACGACCGAGAAGCAGTCGGCCTCGGCTATCGCGGCGAGGACCGTGACGGTCCCATCGGCGAACCGCTCGTCCTCGAACACGCCGAGCGACCCCTTGACGAACACCGCCGCAGAGTTGACAACGATGTCGGCGTAGCGGTTGGCCGTCTCGGTACCGACATCGAGAAACGGGCGCTCCTTGGTCGTTCCCTCGACTGCCACCTCCACGCGTTCGCCGTCGTCGTCCTCGAAGGCGAGATCGGTTGGGAGATACAACCGGTCGCGATAGGCCTCGAGACTGCGCTCGAGGTCGTCACGATGGTTGTCCCACTGGTGGTCGAAAAGCGAGGAATCCGCGACGTCGTAGCCCACAGCATAGCCGTCGGCCCGCAAAAAGAGTTCCCCGACGACGCCACCGAGACAGAACCGGTCGACGGTGTCGTCGAGTTGCTCGACGATCGGGATCGCGTCTTCGGCCTTCGTCCCGCCGAGGACCATCGTGACCGGGCCGTCGAACGACCGGTCTCGGATGGCCGTGATCGCCGTGTACTCCTGTTCCATCACACGACCCGCGTAGGCGTCCATAACGTGGGGAAAGCCGACAATCGAGGCGTGCGAGCGGTGTGCGGCCGAGTACGCGTCCCCGACGTAGGCGTCGAACTCCGGGGCGAGCGTCCGGACGAGATCCGTCTCGGCCTTCGTGGCCGGCTCTTCCTCGGGGAGTTCCCCGTCGCGCATCCGGACGTTCTCGAGGCAGAGCACGTCGCCCGGTTCGAGGTCGTCGATCGCCGAAAGCGCATCCTCGCCGCAGGTATCGGAGACGAACGCGACGGGATGGTCGAGGTGGTCGGCGAGGAGCTCGGCGTGTTCCGCGAGCGAGACGAACGTGTCCTCGCCAGGCCGGCCCTGATGGGCCAGCACGGCGATGGCGTGGTCGTTCGCGAGCAGTTCGCGGATCGTTTCGGCGTGGCGGGCGAAGCGACGACTGTCCTGGACGGTGCCGTCCTCGACGGCGGCGTTGACGTCGATCCGGACGAGCAGTCGTTGGCCGGGATCGAGGTTGTCGATGGGTCGAAACGTAGTCATGGCTGTGGGTGGTACTCGCGTGTCTCGATCCCGTCAGTGGACGACGGTCCGGCCGGTATCGATGCTTCCTGATTCTCTCGCGACGTGCTTTGCGAGTTCGAGCAACTGATTCGAGAAGCCGTACTCGTTGTCGTACCAGGCCAGCACTTTCACCGTATCGCTGGCCGCGACCATCACGGACTCGAGATCGACGTACGAGGCGAACGGCAGGCCGACGATATCGCGTGAGACGATCTCGTCGTCGGTGTAGCCGAGGACGCCGGCCAGCCTCCCGTCGGCCGCTGCTCGGATCGCGTCGAGCACGTCGTCTCGCTCGATCTCCTCTTCGATGTTGACGGTGATGTCGGTGATCGAGCCGTTCGGAACTGGAACCCGCATCGCCATCCCCTCGAGTTTCCCTTCGAAGGCGGGCAGGACCTCGCTCGTCGCGCCCGCGGCTCCGGTCGTCGTCGGGACGATGTTCTCGGCGGCGGCACGGCCGCGCCGTCGCTTGTCCATGGGGCCGTCCACGAGTCCCTGGCTGCCGGTGTAGGCGTGGATGGTCATCAGGAGGCCGGAAACGACGTTGAACTCGTCGTCGAGGACCTGTAAAACCGGCGCGACGGAGTTCGTCGTACAGGAGGCGTTCGAGATGACGTCGTCCCCGTCGTATTCCTCGTGGTTGACCCCGTAGACGAACATCGGGACCTCCGTCTCGCCTTTCGGCGGTGCCGAGATGATCACCGTGTCGGCACCGGCCTCGAGGTGCTGGGCGGCCTCGTCGCGGGTCCGGAACAGCCCGGTCGCTTCGACGGCGACGTCGACCTCGAGTTCGTCCCAGGGAATCTCCGACGGCTCGTGCTCGGAGAGAAGCTGGAACTCCTGATCATTGACGAAGAGGGTGTCGCCGTGACGGGACACCCCCTCGAGCCGGCCGTGGACCGAGTCGTATCGGAGCAGATACGCCATGTCGTCGTCGTCCATCACGTCGTTGATCGCCACGATATCGACGTCATCGTGGGTCAGTGACGCACGCAGGAGGCTCCGGCCGACACGTCCGAAGCCGTTGAGCCCGATTCGAAGCGGTTCCTCGCTTCTCGAACTGCCGCTATTGGTATCTAGTCTCATGGGTGGGCGTCACCACGTCGGGGTAAATTTGTTCCCACGAACGTCACGAATCGTGAGTTACGGGGCTTCTAACTACTGTTCAGCTTCGAAAACATCCCCAACTGATACGAGCGTCGTCGTCGTCCGAACGGGTACGGACGATGCACGCTCCCTCGTTACCGAACCGCTCGATCGACGCGTACGCCGGTGTGACGGAACGCGACCGCCTCGAGCGACTTCGTTCGGTCGCCGAGGCGCTTTCGGACGTCCGGATCCTCCACGTCAATTCGACGGCGACCGGCGGCGGGGTCGCGGAACTGCTCCGTTCGATCGTGCCGGTCTGCAACGATCTCGGTATCGACACCGACTGGCTCGTCATGGACGCTGCTGACGACTTCTTCGAGGTCACGAAGGCGGTTCACAACGGCCTCCAGGGGAGCGGCGAGCCGTTGACCGACGAGATGAAAGCGATCTATCGCGAGGTGACAGCACGGAACGCGGCCGAGATCGAGGACGAATACGATCTCGTCGTCGCTCACGATCCACAGCCACTCGGCATGCTCGAGCGACTCACGGAGCGGTTTCCGGATGCGCCGATCGTCTGGCGGTGTCACGTCGATCTCACCGACCCGGTTGCGGAGTACCGCGCGTTCGTGTCGGCGTACGCAGATTGGATCGATCACGGGATTTTCAGCCGCTCTGCGTACGCGAAGGCGATCGACGGTCTGGAGACGAGCATCGTCTACCCGTCGATCGACCCGGTGACGGAGAAGAACCGATCGCTCGACGAGGAAGAGTTGGCGACTGAACGGGACCGACTGGATCCGCTCTCGTTCGACGCGCCGGTCGTAACCCAGGTGTCACGCTTCGATCCCTGGAAGGATCAGTTCGGAACGCTCGAGGCGTATCGGAGTGCCCGGGAGCACATCCCGGAGCTCCAGCTGGTGCTTGCTGGTGGGATGGCCGGCGACGATCCGGAGGGGCTGGTGCTGTACGAGCAGGTCGCCGGCGAGGCGGTCGACGATCCGAACGTTCACGTCCTGACGGATCTCCCGGACACGACGGTGAATGCCCTCCAGCGGCTATCGGACGTCGTCGTCCAGAAATCCCTGCGCGAGGGGTTCGGAATCGTCGTCTCGGAGGCACTCTGGAAGCGTACGCCAGTCGTCGGATCGACGGTTGGCGGGATCCCGCTGCAGGTCGAGGACAGCCGAAACGGCTACCTCGTCGAGCCGGACGACACGGCAGCCGCCGGCGACCGGATCGTCGCGCTCCTCGAGGACGACGAGCGCCGAACGCAGTTCGGTGCGAACGCCCATGAACACGTTCGCAAACGGTTCTTGCTCCCTCGGCAGCTCGTCGATCTCCTCGAGGTTTTCGTCGAGACGCTCAACCGTGACAGCTAATAGCGACGCCTCCCAGCAACCTCCCCCCATACAATTAACCGCCGAGTCGGTGAAGCAATACAGGACTCTCCAATGAGCCGGTTCATCGAATCGATACTGATACCGACCGACGGCAGCGATGGGGCGCTCGCAGGTGCGAAACGCGGAATCGCGCTCGCGTCGCGGACGGCTGCGGATCTCCACGTCCTGTCGGTCGTCAAATCCCGACTCTCGATTGCAGATTTCGACGAGGTAGAACAGCCACCGCTCGAGGAGAGAGCCGAGAAAGCGGTCGAGGAAATCGCAGGGCTGGCCGCGGCGTACGACGACGACCTCGACGTCACGACGAGGGTCAGAGAGGGAACGCCGTTTCAGTCAATCAGGGAGTATGCAAACCGGCGTGAGATCGACGTCATCGCGATGGGGACGAAAGGCCACACGGAACTCGACAATGTCTTCCTTGGCAGCGTAACCGAGAACGTCCTCCGAACGGCACGAAAACCCGTCCTCGCCGTCCCCCCAAACGCCGTCGAAGCCGGGATCGACGACGTCCGCTTCGACCGACTGCTCTTGCCCACGGACGGCAGCGACGGAGCAGCGATCGCGACCGAGTGGGGAATCGCACTCGCGGCCCGGCTCGAGTCGTCTGTCCACACGCTCTACTCGATCGATACGAGTCCGTTTATCGACACACGAGAGCGCGACGAGGCCCTCGAGGCCCTCGAGCAGAGCGGCGAAGAAGCGATCGATGCAGTACGAGAACGCGGCGAGGTGGCTGCCGTGAGCGTCTCCGACTCGATCGTGACCGGCTCCCCGGTGGTCGAGATCACCGCGTACGCGAGCGAGCACGACGTCGACCTGATCGTCATGGGAACCCACGGCTGGACGGGGATCGGACAGTGGTTCCTCGGGAGCGTCACCGAAAACGTCGTCCGTCAGACGACGGTACCGGTGTTTTGTGTGCCGGTCAGCGCCGAGTCGCCGTGATGTCGTCGCCGACTACCGGTCGGTGGCCACGGCGAGTTCCAGGATGAAACTCGAGGACGAGACGATGTCGCCGATGCCGACTGTGCCCGCCGGCTCGTCGACGACGCGGTTGGGACAGGCGGCGACCGTGGGGGTCTCGAGGATCCCGTCCTCGGCCGGCTCGTCTATGTGCTCTGCCAGCAGTTCGATCGCCTCGCGGCCCATCGCCGAGGGCTCGTACGCCAGCCCGGTCTCGAGGTCGTCGGGCGACGTGATTGTCCCGCGGGCCGCTTTGGCCGCAGCGTTGACGGCAGCGAACTCGAGCCCCCGTCGAACGGCCTCCGGCGAGTGGGACGACTCCATCACGGCGAGGTGATACTCCATGGCGTGTAACTGAACGCAATCGACGCCGAGTCCCTCGCGAACTGCCTCGAGCATCCGGTAGTGCTCGAGAATTTCGTCCGGTTCGAACGGCGTCGCCTCCGACGGCGGATCCGCCACCACCCCAAGGTTCGCGTCGTCGTGGAGCATCGTCAGCTCGTGCGTATCAGCACCCACGACGTTCGCCGCCGGCAAGATCCACTCGTACATACTTGCTCTGAGGTCGTCGTCGTGGGTGACGGCGTACTCGATGTGGACGTCGACATCGCCTCCTGACCGGAGTCGGCGGATGACCTCGCGTGCGTGGCGGTGTGTCTCCTCGTATCCGTCTTTCACGTGGTCGGGCGTGAGGTTGTGATACCCCGCGAGGAGGGCTCCGTCGACGTCCTCGCCGACCTGATCGATCGTCTTGTCGAGGTCGCCCGCAGTCAGGTCGAACTCCGGTGGTCTCGAGGCGGCGATAAAGCGGGTGTCTTCCGTCGCAGTCACGTCGAAGAACTCGTCGCCTTCCCTGAACTCGAACACCCAGTTGATTTTCGTTCGATCCGTGTTGACGGCCTCGGGCAGTGGGACGTAGCTCACCTGGCTGTCCTCGACGGTCGGATACCGAATCGTCTCGGGGTGTTCGAACATCGACACCTGTCGCTCGGACAGCAGGTACGTGTACGTGATCGGTGCCGTCCCCAGCGCGGTGAGCAGGTTGGTCATGATCCCCGCTTGGCCGCCTATTTGCTGGCTGTCCGGGGGGAGTTCGGACTCGAGGCTCGTCGCGAACTCGTCGGTCATCGCGATCTCGTCGCTCTGGCCGGCCGCCATCGTGTGTGCGATCGCCGCCGCGAGCTCTCGTTTCGACGCCAGCGGACTTGGGGGGACGTCCGCTCCGGGATCGGCCGGTCGCTCGAGAAACGATTCCAGTTTCTCGTCGACCCGAACGATCGCGTCGACGTTCGCGTTGTACGCGATGAACACTGGCAGTGCCTCGAGCGCGGCGATATCCGCCTCCAGTTGGGCGTGGGCGTCCTGCATGACACGGCTTCCTCCCAGACACAGCGGAATAATCCTGGGGTGCCCGTGCCGTCGTCCCCCTGCGAACGTCTTACCGTGCGTGTCGTCCGAGTGACGGACGGACGTCACGAGAGCCGTTCGTCCGGTGGGTCGAGGGGGTAAACGGCGACGCTACGGACGCCGTCGCGGAAAAATCTCGCTGGACGTCGCGGTAGAGACGATCCAGACGGTCGCAAAATACGAAATCTGATTCGTGGTCGTCGGTCATCCGGACTCCCGTCAGTGGGTTCCGGTGGGCCCGCGACCCGTCCTGCAGGCCAACCGGGAACTCGTCACAGGGGTCTGTCTCACTCGAGCGCGTCCTCGAGCCGATCGATAAGTTCTGCGTTGCCGACGTGGAGTGGCACCCTGTCGTGGAGGTCGGTGGGTTCGACCTCGAGTATCGATTGGCTCCCGTCGGAGGAGCGACCGCCGGCCGCTTCGATGAGATACGCGATCGGGTTCCCCTCGAACTGCAGGCGGAGTTTGCCACGGGGGCTGTTCTCGAGGGCGGGGTAGGCGAAGATGCCGCCGTAGGTCAGCACCTGGTTGACGTCGCCGATCATCGCGCCGCCGTACCGGAGTTTGTGACCGGGATCTGACTCGATCTCGCGGACGTACTCCCGGAAGTCGTCGTGCCAGTGGGGAACCCGTCCGCCGAAGCCGTAGACGAGCGGCTCGTCGGGCAAGGTGACGCCTTCCTCGACGACCGTTCGTCCGCCGCCGGTGAGTTCGTACTTCGTGACCGAGCCGTCCCGGGCACACGCCATCGTCGTAATCGGGCCATAAAGGATCCAGCCGGACGCGACGAGCGCGGAGCCCGGCGCGGGGAGGGGTTCGTCGTAGATGCCGAACACCGTCCCCATCGTGTTGTTCGATTTCAGGTTCGACGAGCCATCGAGGGGATCAACGGCGACGTAGACCTGGTCGTCGCCGGCATCGATGATCTCGGATCGTTCCTCGCTTGCGTACTGGCCGACGCCGTCGATCGACGACAGCCGGTCGGCGAGCAGTTCGTCGGCCCAGATGTCGGCCTCGGCCTGTGTCTCGCCGCTGGGGTTCTCCTCGTCGGCTTTCCCCCGGCGACCGACCAGCCCCTGGCGGATCTCGGCCGCCGAGCGGGCGATCGTGGCGACGACGTCGTCGACCGGATCGGGATCGGAGGCGGTCATCCTATTCGGTCGCCTCGAGCGCAGCGTCAGCAGTTTTCTCCTCGTAGATGACTTGCTCGAGTGCGTCGAGCAGTCGGGTTGGATCCTCGCGCTGCCAGACGTTGCGGCCGACGGCCAGACCCTTGGCACCGGCGTCGATGACGGCTTCGACGGTCGAGAGGAACTCGTAGTCCGACGTTTTGGAGCCGCCGGACATGACGACTTTCATGTCGCCGGCACATTTGACGGCGTGGGCCATCGCGTCCTTGCTGCCGGGGTATTTGACCTTCGCGATGTCGGCACCGAGCTCGAGAGCCAGCCGGGTCGCATAGGAGATCGTCGAGGGCTTGGTATCGTTTTTCAGGCCCTGTCCGCGGGGATACGACCACATGACCATCGGGAGGTCGTATTCGCGACCTTTCTCCTGGGCGTCGCGGAACTCCTCGACCATCTCGATCTCGTTGTTCGAGCCGCCGTAGACGGTAAAGCCGAGCGCATCGGCACCCAGCTCCGCGGCGTAGTCGACCGAGCAGTTGACCGCCGAGTCGGGCTCGCCCATCCAGAGGTTCGACGTGCCGTTTAGCTTCAACAGCAGGTTGACGTCGTCCTCGTAGCTGGGGTAGTAGCCCTCGGCGATTCCCTTCTGGACTGCCATCGCGGTAACGGCGTCGTGGGTCGCCGTCTCGAAGACCGTCGACGGGTCGAGTTTCTCCGGAACATCCTCGAAGTCGACTGGACCGTGCTCGAGTCCGTGGTCCATCGCCAGAATCAGTGACTTGCCGTCGCGAACGATCGGAGAGTCGTCGATCGGAATCATCTGTTAGACGGTCCAACAGGCCGCTATAAATCTCTGATGATCCGTCGCATCGAGTATTGAGTACGGCCGTAGTTAGAAATAGTAGCAACGGCGGACGGGAGCCGGTTCGGGCCTGGGATAAACAAAGCGCACCCGCGAGATTACTCGAGCAGGTCCCGGGCGTTGTGTCGCCACATCCGGACGTGTAATACGTTCAGATCCAGCAGATCGGCGACGGTCATCGCGTCGATCGTCGCCAGCCGCTCTGCCGACTGGATGCCGGCCTCGGCCAGCGTGTCGGCGTCAGCGGGGCCGACACCCGTCACCGCCGTTACCGGCGTCGGCTTCGGATACGGTCGCTCCGTAGGCTGGTCTCGAGCGACCGAAATCGGCTCCGTGTGGTCGTACTCGAAGGCCTGCCAGGTCTCGTCCCCGCTGACTTCGATCCACTCGCGTTCGGCCTCACCGAGTCCGCGAACCGCCGTCGAGCGCCGATCGAGATCGCTGTCGGTCTCGAACGACCACGGCAGCGACAACCGTCTGCGGAGGGCGTCCGCGATCGGTTCGGGGACTCCGTCGTCACACAATCGACGGTACGAACACTCCCGCTCGAGGACCACATCGGGGTCGATCCCGGCGTCCTCGAGTGTCTCGCGTTCCGCGGCGTCCAGTCCGGCTTCAGACACCGGTTCGGTCCCGATAGTGGTCTCTGCTCCGGACTCGGCCGCTTCGAGGAGATCGTCTTCGTCGAATTCGAGTTCGACAGCAGTCGCGCCCTCATCCTCGGTGGCGGCCCCGACGTCAACGGTGATTCCGATATCGACGACGCGGGACCTGCCGCCCTCACTCTCGGCTCCCCCCTCACTCGAGTCAGGAACGACATCGTTCTTGCTCACGCGGTTCACCAGTCATCCATAGCTCACACTGTCTCGTCTTGAAACTTGTCCTCGGTCGTCACGCGGCTAATCGCGGGACTGCGGACCGCTAGACAGACACGTTATTGATAGTTGATACACGAGAGTCGAGACGTTCAGTCCGCCGTTCCTTCCATGGGCATCCAGCGTTGCCGCACTCGGCTATTGATCCGTTGCTGGGACGGCATCTTGCGCTCGGCGGCTGATTTCGGGCCGACAGTATGGCCACACATTCGCCGCTCAGCACGTCGTCACTCGAGAAATCGCTCGCCGACGCTGACGTCGCTCGGTGGCATTGCACACTGGTCTTTCTTCCCAAACCAGCGGTAGCGACGGGCGGCGACGAAATCGTACGCCCAGTCGCGGAGGCGACGCGGCAGGACGCGAAACGGGCCGAGCAGGGCATAGATACCGCCGAGGAGTTCCGCGATGCGGATGACCGCGTCCGACTTGGTGTAGCAGTCGTCACCCTCGATGAGGACCACCGACTCGAGCTCGTCCGTCGGGAGGCCGTGTTCGGCTAACAGCTCCTGCCCGACATCGGACTGGAGGGATGCAAAGCGAAAGCGCCCGGTCGTGTCCCGCGGGAGGATAAACTGGACGAACCCGTTACAGAGATTGCAGACGCCGTCGAAGAGGACGACCGGGTGATCGTCCGGGTTCGCATCGCTCATCGGTCACCTACTGGTTGTAACCGTCCGTAGTTCAGCGTTCCGGTCGCGTGAACACGACCAGTCTGGTCCCACGAAACGGTTCAGCAGCGGCTCACTGATGAAGCGGCTGTTCGGACATCTCCGCGCGAAGTTCGTCGAGGCGCGAGCGAGAGACGCCGTCCTCGAACTGCTGGAGGAGTTCGTACACTTCGGCTCGAGAGACTTTGACGTCGCCCTCGCGGACGACATCCTCGGGGCGTTCGCGCAGTTCACGGAGCGTGCCGACCGCCAGCAGATAGGGGATTGCCCACGCTGAGAGCCGGTTGCCGTGCTGTTCGGGCACGATCTCGAGATAGCGCTGGGCGTCGTCGAGGTAGCGTTCGGCGCGGCCTGTCACGCGCTTGATGACGTTCGTGACGCCACCCTGGTGGGCCTCGTCGGTGACGGCCTCGACGTCGACGTCCTCCGCCGCGAGCCACTCGGCGGGGAGATACACGTTGTTCTCCTCGTGATAGTCGTCGTCGACGTCTTTTGCGATGTTGACCAGCTGTAAGAGCAGCGCGAACGAACGGGCGTTTTCCCGCATCTCCTCGGCGCGCTCCTGTGAGGTGCCCCGAGCGACCAAGCCAGTGATCAGGGTGCCGACGGTGCCGGCGGCATACCAGCAATACTCCTCGAGTTCCTCGATCGTCTGGAGCCGCAGGCCGCCCTCGTTCGCATAGCGGCTGGTGAACATCGCCATTCCGTCGACGAGTTCCCGGACCGGCTCGCGCATGATCTCACGGGGCTTCTCGTCGAGCGACTCGAACGTCCGGAGCACTCGCGGCGTCTCGGCGACGACCTCCCAGTCGTCGGTTCGCTCCTCGGGGATCCAGGGCTCGACGTCGTCCATGAACGACGCGACCGACTGCTCGGCGTCCGGATCGAGCAACTCGTCGTACGTCGAGAGCAGTTCCGTCTGGGTCTCCGGCGGGATATGTCCCGCATCCTCGATCGTATCCGCAATTCTGCATAAGAGATATCCGAGACAGATATGTCTCGCCATCGGCTCCTCGAGCCGATCGATCGTGATCGAAAAGGTTCGCGAAACGCCATGAACCGCATCGTAACACCACTCGAGGTCGGCGTCGGTGGGTGGTTCGGGCTGGCCCGTGGTCATCTACTCAAGTTAGTTTGGTGACCATCCGGGAAAAACACCGCGGTCGCGGCGTGATCTTCCGATCGAACGTTGCCAGAGACGAATCCGGGGTGTTAGCCTGCCTCTCGCCGGCTGTGGTGGACCGCTGCCGTCTTGCTCACCGAATCACCGTCGACGACCGCGAGTGGAGCGCCGTTCGTGGCCGACGCCACGGCGACTGGGCTGGAGACAGAAATGAAATATATGCTATAAAAAGAGTAATGCGATGTATGAACATATGGCATAGACACCGATGCCAGGGGGAACAAGCCAAACACTGCGACCGTTTTTGTGGCGTGCAACCAACCTGTATCCCGACACGGAGATCGTCTCTCGTAACCACGACGGGCTGCAGCGATACACCTACAGCGAGTACGACGCGCGGACGTGCCAACTCGCGAACGCACTCGAGGCGGCCGGCATCGAGACCGGCGACCGGGTCGGCACGTTCTGCTGGAACCACTCACGACACTTCGAGACGTACTTCGCCGTGCCGTCGATGGGTGCCCAACTGCATACGATCAATCCGCTACTCCCGGACGCACACATCCAGTACATCGTCGACAATGCCGACGACCAGCTCATTTTCGTCGATCCATCGCTCGCCCCGAAACTTGCGGGCGCGGTCGCCGACGCTGACGACGAGTTCGACGGCGTCGACTTCGTCGTTATGGGCAGCGAGGAATCAGACGACCTCGAGGCGACGCCCTACGAGTCGTTTATCGAGGACCACGAGTCGGACTACGACTGGCCTGACGTCGACGAAGACCAGCCCGCGGGAATGTGTTACACGTCGGGGACGACCGGCAACCCGAAAGGCGTCGAGTACACCCAGCAGATGCTCTGGAGCCACACGATGGCCTCTCAGACGCCACAGGGGATCCCGATGGCCGACGACGACGTCGTCATGCCCGTCGTCCCGATGTTCCACGTCAACGCCTGGGGAATGCCGTTTACGGCGACCGCAGGCGGTGCCAAACAGGTCTTCCCCGGCCCATCGCCCGAACCAGAGGATCTCGCGACCCTCATCGAAGACGAGGGGGTGACGATCAGCGCCGGTGTGCCGACCGTCTGGCTCGGGTTGATGGACTATTGTTCGGAAAACGAGGTCGACCTCTCTGCGCTCGAGACGGTGATCGTCGGCGGCTCGGCGGCACCGAAATCGATGATCGAATGGTTCGACGAGCAGGGTGTCGAGGTCCTTCACGCATGGGGGATGACCGAAACGGCCCCGATCGGGTCGGTCTCTCATCTCAAGGCAGACCTGCACGACGCGGCGTCCGATACCAAAATCGACAAGCGCAGCAAACAGGGGCTGGTGGTCCCCGGCCTCGAGTTCAAAGTCGTCGGCGACGACGGCAATGAAGTCGCCTGGAACGGCGAGGAGTTCGGTGAACTCTGGATCCGTGGGCCGTGGGTGACGACGGAGTATTTCAAACGGCCCGAAGCCAACGAGACGGATTTCGAGGACGGCTGGCTCAAAACCGGCGACGTCGTTACCGTCGACGCGGACGGCTACATGGAGATCGTCGACCGGGAGAAAGACGTGATCAAATCCGGTGGTGAATGGATCTCCTCGGTCGAACTCGAGAACGCGATCATGGCCCACGACGATGTCGCCGAGGCGGCCGTCGTTGGCGTCCCCCACGAGCGCTGGCAGGAGCGGCCGGTCGCGTTCGTCGTTCCCGGCGAGGACGCCGACCGCGAGTCGTTGCCCGACGAAATCGACGACATGCTCGCCGACGAGTATCCCAAGTGGTGGCTGCCCGACGAGATCGAATTTATCAAGCAAGTGCCGAAGACGGCGACGGGCAAGTTCTCCAAGAAGGATATCCGCCAGGAGTACGCCGACCAGTCGCTCGTCGACGGGCAGGTTCCGGACGAGGCCGCTCCGGATCGCGACTAACCCTCGCGTCGCTCGTCCGCCGGATCGCCATACCGATGTTGACTCGTTTCGCACTCGAGGCTAACACTACTAAACAGAACACAGTTTAGACAATACGATAGACGAAATAGCGAACAATAAAGGGCCGAGGCCACGAACCGTCGCATATGGACTTTGGACTTTCCCCCGAACAACAACAGATTCGGGATATGGTATCGGAGTTCGTCGACGAGGAGATCGTTCCTGTCGCCGACGAGATCGACCACGACGACGAGTTCCCGTCCGATCTCATCGACGAGATGGCCAAGCTGGGGCTGATGGGCATGCCCTTCCCGGAGGAGTACGGCGGTGCTGGCCTCGACTATCACTCCTATGCGATCGGCCTCGAGGAAATATCGCGTGGCTCGGGCGGACTCGGAACGATCGTCGCCGCTCATACCTCGCTGGCGGGGAACATGCTCTACGAGTTCGGCGACGACGATCAGAAAGAGGAGTACCTAACGCCGCTTGCAGCCGGTGACGACATCGGCGCGTTCGCACTCTCGGAAGCCGGTGCGGGCAGCGACGTCCCCGCCATGGATACGACCGCCGAGAAAGACGGCGACGAGTACGTGCTAAACGGCGGGAAGCTCTGGATCTCGAATGGCTCCGTGGCCGATACCGTTACCGTGTTCGCGAAGACCGACCCTGACGCGGGCAACAAGGGTATCTCGTCGTTCATCGTCCGTCCCGAAGAGGACGACGGCTTCATCGTCGAAGGCACCGAGGAGAAACTCGGCGACAAGGGCTGTCCGACCGCCGAACTCCGCTTTGACGGCCTCCGTATCCCCGAAGATCGACGGCTCGGCGACGAGGGTGAGGGCTTCGTCCACGCACTGAAGACCCTGAACGGTGGCCGGATCACGATCGCCGCCCGTGGCGTCGGCATCGCTCGCGCGGCCTTCGAGGAAGCACGGGACTACGCCACCGAACGCGAGCAGTTCGGCCAGCCCATCGGCGAGTTCCAGTCGATCAAACACAAGCTCGCGGACATGGACACGAAGATCCAGGCCGCCAAACTGCTCATGCACAAGGCCGCCGACAAGAAGATCCGCGGCGAAAACTACATCAAGGACGCTTCGCAGGCCAAACTCTACGCCTCCGAAGTGAGCCGCGAAGTCGCAAACGAGGGCATCCAGATCCACGGCGGCTACGGCTACACCAAGGACTTCGCCGCCCAGCGGTTCTACCGCGACGCCAAACTCAACGAGATCTACGAGGGCACCAGCGAAGTGCTCCGGAACACGATCGGCGACCAGCTGCTCGAGCAGTAGCGACTGCACATCGTTCGCGAGCCTGACTCGATCGTTAGTCCTCGAGACACGCCCGAACCCACTCGGCGTGCGCTTGTGTCCGTCGTTCTCCAGCGTCAGTCAGCGCATAGACATCGTGAAGTCCCTCGGTTCGCTTCTCGACGAACCCCGCATCGACCAGCGCCGACAGCGAGCCGTAGAACGACTTGGGCTCGAGCCGATCGTCGTAGTGGGACTCGAGGCGTGATTTCAGTTGCTGGCCGCGCAGTTCGACGTCGTCGGCTGCGGCGAGCAGGAAACAGATGTCTCGGCGGCGGCCGCTTCGAAGCCACTTGCTCATGTGACGGTGTCGGCATGGGACACGCTCGAGCGTTATGGTTTCTTATTTCGACTCGAGCCATCGGTGGACAGTCACGATGGCTGTCCAGATGGCCCCGCCAAGGGCGGCGACGCCGAGTAGGGCTCGATCGCCGACCTCGAGCAGTGCGGTGCCGTCGGGAAGGCGATAGTGGCGAAACAGCAGCCACCCAGCGTCTGGATCGCCGAGGACAACATCGCCGGAGCCAACGGCAAGCGAGAGCAACACGGCACCCAAGGCGTAGAGTCCGATCATGGCGAGGGTACCGACGCCCCCGGACAGAAACCGTGCGAGCAGTGGCATGCCTGGCCGTCGGTTGAGCGGCTGGCCACGCGCGCCGTAGATGCCGAAGCCGCGGACGTCACCGGGTGGATCACCCACGCGAACGTCAGCGGGATACTGGTAGAGGACAGCAGCCATCCAGAGGTCGCCGATCGAGCCGGCCGCGTTCGCTGCCAGCGGCACGATCAACACGGGCGTAGGGACGATGACCATCACGGCGATGCCGGCGGCCGTCAGCACCACGAACGGTGCGAGCAGAGCAATGAGTAACTGGTTCCGTGTATAGCGCGCACCGCTGGTTCCGGCGTAGGCGTAGGGCAGAACGAAATGTGAGACGCCGATCCCGTAGTCAGGGCTCTCGCCGTATCGCGCGAGGAACACGCCGTGAAGCAGTTCGTGAGGGACGACCACGCAGACCAGCAGGCCGATTGAGACGGCGAGCCAGCCAAGCACCGTCGGCGGCGACGAGGGCGCGATTACGATCGGCTCGAGTGCGGTGCCACGAACCCAGGCGAGGACGTGCCCGAAGCCGTATGCGAAGCCGAAAAAGCCGATCGCAGAGACGGCAAGCCACTGGAGTGTGACCGCTCGCGTGAGTTCGAACGCCGCGAGCGGCCGGCGGGCCGTCTGTGACTCGGAACGGCTCACGAGGCGACTCTCGAAGGCAACCGAAAAATCGGTGTCGATGTGCGTCCGCCGTGGCCATGTCGGTCAGGGACAGAAGATCGGCTCCCTGTGTCGGTCCCAGCGAGGCATGTCAGACGAGAACCGATAGATACCCGGTGGTTGCCTCGCGATGTTCGTTCATGACCGACGCCGACGAGCGGACGGCCGATGCAAACGGCATTACGGCCACTTACGAGGAAACCGAGACGGAACGACTCCTGACGTTCGAGCACGAAACGGGCACTACGGCAGCGATCGCACAGAACCGCGAGGGATACGCGATGTTGAAAGTGCGGCCAGCCGCCGATGGCGACGAACTCGAGCGCTACTACGGGTTCGATATGGCACTCGACCACGTCGGCGAACTACTGGCCGTCTCGCCGCACGACCTCCCGATTCCGGACGCGGCCGCGGACATGGGAATGTAGCGTCGGACGACGACCACAGCGGCCGGTGTCGCCGCCTCGGAGTCGACTTGCTTGCCGGATTCGCTCACGGTTGTGCCACGAGCCGATCGGCTGAAAGCGGAAAAAACTAGTCGAAATGCGAAGGGGGCGGATGAAAGCGGCAAAAGCGGGAGCCATAAATATCAGGAGTCAAACGATGTAGACGAGAATAGCCGTGGCAACAGAGTCGTTCCCCCGTCCGATCAGTACTCGACGACGCTTTTCAGCGCTGCTCTCAGTGACTGCACTGGGCGTTTACTTGCTGTTGATCGTCGGCGCGACGACCTCGCTGACGAACGCGACCGCGTCGTGTTCGACGTGGCCGACCTGCCACGCACCGGTCGACCCGCTGAGCCAGACCGAACTCGCGATCGCGTGGGCCCACCGGCTGACGGCCGCCGTCGTTGGCCTGCTCGTCGCCACGACGGCGATCGCTGCGATCCTCGGCGATGTCTCGAGCCGTGTCCGGTCGATACTCGTCGTTGGCGGACTCCTCTATGCCGTCCAGATCGGCGTCGGTGCCGTCACCGCGACGGTCGGCCCCGCCGCGATCGTTCCCGGGCTCCACCTCGCACTCGGGCTCGTGATCTTCTCGGCGGTCGTCCTCGCGCTCGCCTGGGACCTCGAGCTTGCGACCGGCAGCGACGACGACGCGATCGAGTCGCCGGAACCGCTCGAGGAACTCGAAGCGGATGTCCCGACGGCGTCCGAACGGACGCTCCCCTCGAGCCGGCTGGCCCGCGCACGGCTCACTGCGATTGCGTACTTCCGCATGACGAAACCACGCCTGATGTGGCTGCTCTGTCTGGTCGCCGCCGCCGGCATGGCACTGGCTGCCGGTTCCGACCTCAAGCTCTCGACCATCCTCGCGACGCTCGGTGGCGGCGTCTTGGCGATCGGCGCGAGTGGAACCTTCAATCACGTCCTCGAGCGCGACGTCGATCAGCAGATGTCGCGGACAGCAGAACGGCCGCTCGCGGTCGATCTGATTCCGGTTCGAAACGCGCTCGCGTTCGGATTTGCGTTGACCGTCGCGTCGCTTGCGTTGTTCCTGACGATCAACCGATTGGCCGCGGCGCTCGGCCTCGCCGCGATCCTGTTTTACAGCGTCGTCTACACCCTCATGCTCAAGCCGAACACGGTCCAGAACACGGTCATCGGCGGCGCTGCGGGAGCGTTGCCCGCGCTCATCGGCTGGGCTGCGGTCACCAACGAGATCGGAATGCCGGGACTGGCACTCGCGGGCCTGATCTTCCTCTGGACGCCGGCACACTTCTATAACCTCGCGCTGGCCTACAAGGACGACTACGCCCGCGGTGGCTTCCCGATGATGCCGGTCGTCCGCGGGGAGACCGTCACTCGAAAACACATCCTCTACTACATCGCCGCGACGCTCGCGAGCGCAATCGCACTGACCTGGATTACCGACCTCGGCATGCTGTACGCCGCGACGGTCGTCCTCTTCGGGGGGATCTTCCTCTGGGCCGCCGTTCGCCTGCACTTCGAACAGACCGAGGCCGCGGCGTTTCGCTCGTTCCACGCCTCGAACGCGTTCCTCGGAGCCGTGCTGGTCGCAGTTCTGGTAGACGCGATGGCGTTCTGAATTGCTCGAGACGGCGACGCTTACGGTTTAACTGCAGTTACGACACAGCCGGTCGCACGGCGACTCTGGGTTCGTGTGACACCCGTTTCGGTGTTACGTAGCTGCCGTCATCGCCGACACCACCGTCACTATCGACCAGAGACGCAATGGTGCCGTTACCGATTTCGATCGTCATGCAAATCCCAGACAGGTCGGCATCGCCGTGTACGCTGCCATAGACTCCGTTTCTTGCTTCTCTCGAGCATATGAGTCGTCACCTCACTGCCGGTGACGCCGTGTTTCTCCCGGATGCCCACGGTCGCCGCAGCTGTATGGCGCGTCTCGTCGTCGGTGGTCTAGGAGACTGATGCCCGATGTCGACGTGGCTGATCCGAGATCGGACTGTTCGTCGCCCTCGTCACGTCGGTAGTTTCTTTCGCAGTCGGATCGTCGTCACCTGAACCTGCCACTACCAGCGTCGACGTGCTCCTCGTGGTTGCTCGGACCGATCGGCGTTTCCGGGACTGTGAGAAGTGGGATCTCGCACTGGCTGTTCGGAGTACATTCGTGGCCGACTGTGACGATCCTTGCTGGTCGTCTGCCGGCTCGAGGCCGAGTTTTCGTCGTTCCGTCCTGCCACTCCTAGCCTTCGAGTAGCGTCCTCCCGATTGGCGTCACGGCCTCACCAGAAGCAATGCTCGTCTGATACCACAACACTGTGTATCCGAGCAACCGCGACGAATCGCACCGTGGATGCCGACACGCCGGTCGGCTCCGGCAACGAAATCGACACCCGAAAATCAGTCGAAATGGCTGTGCGAAACGGAGTCGTCGATTACCACAGCAGATGTGGCCAGACGAACGTAAACAGCAGCCAGATGATTCCCGTCAGGATGACGGTCATAATCGCGTTCAGGATGAGTCCTGTCCGGAGCATGTGACGCTGTTTGATGTAGCCGCTGCCGAACACGATGGCGTTCGGCGGTGTCGCGACCGGAAGCGCGAACGCGAAGCTCGCGGCGATCGCCCCGGAGACCGAGAGGAAGAGTGCGGTCGAGAAGTCGGTCAGTCCGAGCGTCGCCGAGAAGACGCTGCCCAGACTGATCAGGATGGGGACGATGATGCTGGTCGTCGCGGAGTTCGACGTCATCTCGGTCAGGAAGATGACCAGCAGGACGACCGCGCCGATGACGAGGACGATGGGTGCGCCGACGAGTCCGCTGAACACCGTCTCGGCGATCCACTTCGTTGCACCCGTGTCCGCGAGGGCGTTTGCAAGCGAGATGCCACCGCCGAACAGCAACAGCGTGCCCCAGTCGATGTCGACCAGTTCGTCCCACTCCATCGTGTCGGCCAGGACGAGCGCCGGCACCGCGGCGACACCGACCATCACGTAGTAGAGCAGGCCCTGATGGCCCTCGACGCCGAAAACCGACATGCCATCGCCGCCGAACAGGGTCGTCATCCAGGCACTCGAGAGGAACGGTTCGAAGAGATTACCGAGGCCGCCGAGCATCCAGAGCCCGGCCGTCGCGGCGAAGATCATCGCCACGCGCTTGCCGCGCGGGTCGAGTTCGCCTTCGGCCTCGAGTTGTTCGCGGGCGATCGAGCGCGCCTGATCGACCTGCGGGATCTCCGGTGGGTAGAGCACGTACGTCAGGAGGAACCAGATCAGCGGCAGCGTCACGACGACGATCGGGAAGCCGACGAGGAACCAGTCGGCAAAGCCGATCTCGTAGTCCAGTATCGCGTTGAGCTGGCCGACGAGGATCGCGTTCGGCGGCGTGCCGATAATCGTCCCGACGCCGCCGACGCTCGCTGCGTAGGCAGTCCCCAGCAACATCGAGATCTGGATGTTCGTGAAGTCGCCCGTCGAGCCGACGGCCCCACCATCGGTGGCCGTCTCGGCTGTGTCGGCTGCGTCAGCGTCGGGTGCCGGTTCCTGCGACGACGCGAGGTCGTCGCGATCGAGCACCTGCGTGAGAATCCCGACTGCGATGGGCGTCATCATCGCGGCCGTCGCGGTGTTCGAAACCCACATCGACAACACGGCGGTCACGATCATGATCGCAAGAACCAGCCGTCGCGGCGAGCTGCCCATCTTGGCGATGGTATATAGCGCGATCCGCCGATCGATATCGTACTTTTGAATCCCGTTCGCAAGCATAAAGCCCGCGAGGAACAGGAAGACGATGTGATCCGCGAACCCCGCAAGTGCAGTGTCCATGGACTCGTAGATTCCGGTGCCAGTCAGCAAAACTGGAATCGTCAGTGCGGTGACCGCCAGCGGGAGCGTGCCGGTCACCCAGAGGAAGCCGGCGAAGAACATGGTCGCGATCGCGTACTGGCCCGCGACCGAGAGGCCAGCCGGCGTTGGTGCCGCTGCGATGGCCACCATCCCGAACCCTGCTAGGAGAAATTGTACTAATCGCTTATTTGAACCACCCAATAGTCCGTGTATCATTGATACAGACGGCGATTATCATTATCGTTATTAAGCCTTTTCTTTCGTGAACGTATCACGAGCGGTGATTTCCATTGTGAACGTATTTCTTAGAAGTGATTGGCGATCGCTCGTACTTGCTCGTCGGTGAGTTCGGCGCTGTAGAGTTCTAGCAGCGTCTTTCGTCGTGCCTGTGACAGCGACCGGTTTCCGCTCTCGAGCATCGAGATATGTGCCTGCATGAGTTCGTCCACCTCCCGTTCGACTGCTCGTTGGTCGTATCCAGCCGCGACCCTGAGCAGTCGCCACGCGAGCGGAGAGAGCCCATCTGGATCATACAGGTCCGAAGCACCCATGCATAATGGGACAGAGAAGCAGTAGAAGTGTCTATTGGAATCCACGTCGCGAGAGCCGTTTACTCCGCGATCCGGTCGTCTTCGGGCCGGCAGCGTCAATGCTGTGGAACGACCTACTGGTCGGCGGTGCGATCTTCCTGCTGGCTCACCAACGCCACCAGCACCGGCGTGATGTCACTCGTCGCCCTGCTGGGACTGTGGATCTTCATCTCCCAGTGGGCCATCGGCAGCGAGTTCGCGATTGGTGGCCTCGAGGCCGCGTCCACCGGCCTGATCTGGAGTAATATCCTCTCAGGCCTCGCCGCCGCAGGACTGTCGGCGTACATCGCCTCCACCGGCGGCCGCGAGGTTCCACGCGGGACGGCCGCGCAAACGTAACCGTCACCGTCGTGGATACGGCTCGGTCCCTGCCTCGGGCGTCCGTCGCTCGAGCAACTCGAGGACGGGTTCACTCGCAGCCAGTCGAATCCCGAGTTTCGTGAGCCGATCCCGAAGGGTGGCGGGCACGAGCGTGCCGTACAGCGAGCCGAGCAGGGGAAGCGGGCCGACGCGGTAGTGGGTGTCGGGGTCGGGCACCGTCGCGGCCGTCAGGATCGTTTCGGCGACGTCTTCGGGGTCGTTGATGAGGCGACCACCACCCTCGACGGCGCGGACCTGCTGGAGAACGCGGTAGAGATCGGTATACTGGGTCGGTCTGACGACGGTCACGTCAGTGTCCGCAGCCCCGGTCGTCGCGTCATCGTCGGCTTGAGCCGGTGACCGTGCGGCCGCGGCTGTCGCGTCGAGTTCCCGCAGGGAGCGATCGTAAAACGGCGTCGCGACGAGCCCGGGCTGAACGACGACGACCTCGACGTCCGACCCGACCAGTTCCTGTCTGAGCGCGTCGCTTAGCCCTGCCAGGGCCCATTTCGATGCGTTATAGCCGCCGATGCCGGCCAGCGCGAGGCGATCGGCAGCGCTGGTGACGTTGATGATCCGGCCACGACCGCGTTCGCGCATACCCGGCAGGACCGCCCGCATCAACCGATGCGGGCCGAAACAGTGGACGGCGAACTGGCGCTCGAGTGCTTCCGTCGGCACGGCTTCGACCGGGCCGAACTGGCCGTAGCCCGCGTTGTTGACCAGACAGTCGACGCCGCCGGCCTCCTCGCGGATACGACCGACGACACGTTCGACGTCCGCGAGCTCGGTCAGATCGAGCGCGACGGGCTCGGCACCGCGGTCGGCCAGGTTCTCGAGGCCGTCCCGGTCGCGGTCTCGTGCGGTCGCGTAGACGTCCCACCCATCGGCCAGCAATACGCGAGCCGTTTCGTAGCCGATACCCGACGAACAGCCGGTGACGAGTGCAGTCGAGGACATGCGATGCGTTATGATCCCATGGGTGAAGGGCGTCCCGTCAGTCGGGTTCGAGGAGTGTCACGAGATGCGATACATTTCGGGCACCGAGCGGACGGTACAGCCTCCGGTTGGCCGTTAGCGCCGGCACACCCCACGAACCGTCGTACCGATTCCTGGAAACCGATTATAGCCGGCAGCCACATACGGACTCCTGTCAGTCAGTGCCGGCCGGCCGCGACCACCCTGCGGAGACACTGGGGAACTCGGTCCAGCAGCCCGTCTCAGTCATCGAACGGGTCGAAGTCGTCAGGCGGACCTGCATCGTCGGGTGGCCCGGCACCGACGGGTGGACCGCGCTCGCGGTCGTCCGCGTCCTCGGCATCGTCAGTGATACCGGTCTCTTCGAGCGCTCGGTCGACGATCTCGAGGCCGTCGTCATCCTCGTCGTCATCAGTACCGGCACCGTCGTCACGATCACTGTCGACTGACTGGGAATCCTCTCCGGGTTCGTCATCCGAACCGCTATCGACACCATCGTCGGTCGGATCGCTCGTGGCCGTCGCCGGTTCGGACACGTCGACGTGTTCGCGGTCGTCCGTTGCGTTCTCCCTATCCGAGTCGACTCCGGACGTCGTCGGCTCGTTGGTCGTCAGTTCCGGTGCGAACAGGACCGCAAGCGCACTGAACACGAGTACGACGACCACGATGATGACGAAAAATGTGATCGTTGATGGACGATCGTCACGGGAGCGGGACATTCGATTACTCGAGGGGAGACGATCAATTCGCTTTGTTACGTTCAGTCCACAGGATTATAGGCACTGCATTCGCGTTCCCATTCGACTGGCGTTGACCTGCTCGAGCGAGCGACGGCGTCGGTCGATGCTAGCTATGACGTGTAAGGTGACCGTGTCTGCGGCCGAACAATGATATAGCCGGCCCACCGAGTGACACCCAACGGATCTCCCGATAATGACGAGTCATTACGATCACGCGCAGGTACAGGAGTTCTGGCAGTACGTCTGGGAGCGTGATGACGTCTACACGCTCGATTCCGACGCCGAGGATCCGACTTACGTCCTCGGAATGTTTCCCTACACGTCGGGGACGCTCCATATGGGTCACATCCGCAACTACGCGATTACGGACGCCTACGCGCGCTACCGGCGGATGCAGGGCGACGATGTCCTCCACCCGATGGGCTGGGACGCCTTTGGCCTCCCCGCCGAGAACGCCGCGTTCGAGCGCAAGACCGACCCCGAATCCTGGACGCAGGCGTGTATCCGGCGCATGCGCGAGGAACTCGAGACGATGGGCTTTGGCTACGACTGGTCCCGGGAGATCACTACCTGTGAGCCCGACTACTATCGGTGGAACCAGTGGCTGTTCGAGCAGTTCTACGAAGACGGGCTCGTCGATTACGAGGCCGCGACGGTCAACTGGTGTCCCGACTGCGAGACGGTGTTAGCCGACGCACAGGTCGAAGAGCGCGACGGCACTCGCGTCTGCTGGCGCTGTGAGACCCCCGTCGGTCGCCGGGAACTCGACCAGTGGTTCTTTACGATCACCGACTACGCCGAGGAGCTCTACGAGGGACTCGACGAGCTCGAGGGCTGGCCCGACGGCGTCCGCGAGATTCAACGCAACTGGATCGGCCGCCAGGAGGGCACGCGGATCACGTTCGAGGTGTCCTACGATGCCGACCGGGACGGCACCGACACCGTCGACGTGTTCAGTACTCGTCCGGAGACGATCTACGGCGCGACCTACCTCGCGGTCTCGCCGGGTCACGATCTGGCGCGGACGCTGGCGGAGGCCGACGACGAGGTGGCCGACTACGTCGACACCGTCCGCGAACAGGCCCCCGACGAGGTCGGCTTTGCGGGTATCGAAACCGACGCGACCGCGATCCATCCGCTGACCGGCGACGAACTCCCGGTCTACGTCGCCGGCTACGTCCTAGAAGACGTCGGCACCGGGGCCGTGATGGGCGTCCCCGGCCACAACGAGCGCGATCACGCCTTCGCGCTCGCACATGACCTGCCGATCGAGCGCGTGATCGTCCCCGAAGGTGACAGTACCGACAGTGAACGCGACGAAATGGAACCCTACACCGGCGAAGGCACCCTCGAGGGAAGCGGTGAGTACGACAGCCTCGACAGCGAGACGGCCCGCGAGCGACTCGTCGAAGACCACGATGCGCTCTCCGAAGACGTCACCTACCGGCTGCGCGACTGGCTGATCTCCCGCCAACGCTACTGGGGGACGCCGATCCCGGTCGTCCACTGTGACGACTGCGGGCCGGTGTTGGTTCCCGAAGACGAGCTGCCGGTCGAACTCCCCGAGTTCGTCCGGACCACGGGGAACCCACTCGACGCCGCCGAGGAGTGGAAGCAGACGACGTGCCCTGAGTGTGGCGGCCCGGCCGAGCGCGAGACGGACACGATGGACACCTTCGTCGACTCCTCGTGGTACTTCCTGCGATTCCTCTCGCCCGAGCTGGCGGATGCGCCGTTCGATACCGACCGCGCCAACGACTGGCTCCCGGTCGACATCTACGTCGGCGGCGAGGAACACGCCATCCTCCACCTGCTCTATACGCGCTTTTTCACGAAGGCGCTTGCCGACCTGGGGCTGCTCGAGCACCGCGAGCCGATCGCGGAACTCCGGAGTCAGGGGACGGTGCTGTACGACGGCGAGAAGATGTCCAGTTCGAAAGGCAATGTCGTCGCGCCCGAGGAGTACGGTGCGGAGACGACACGGTTGTTCGTCCTCTCGGCGGCCCACCCCGAACAGGACTTCGAGTGGACCGCCAACAACGTCCGCGGAGCCTACGACCTCCAGCAGACGCTCTACCGAATGGCGACCGACTTCGTCGAGGAGGGTGACACCCGCGTCGAACGCCGCGATCACGACGCGTACGTCGATCGGGAGATCGACCGGACGATCGCTGCGGTCACTGAGGAGTACGAGCGGTTCCGGTTCCATCGCGCTGCAACCGAGATCCAGGAACTCGCACGTCTGCTCCGGCGTTACCGCGCGTACGACCGGCCACACGACGAGGTCTACCGACGCGGTCTGCTGACGCTGGCCGCACTGATCGCCCCGATGGCCCCCCACCTCGGGGAAGAACTCTGGAACAAACTCCGGGGAGATGGCCTCGTCGTCGAAGCCGACTGGCCCGAGCCCGCGGGCGATCGATCGGCCTACCAGCTCGAGCGCCAGCTGGTCGAACGCACGCTCGAGGACGTCCGGGACATCGTCGACGTCGCCGCGATCGACGAACCCGAGCGCATCGAACTGGTCTGCGCTCGCGAGTGGAAGTACCGGGCCGCCGAGCTGGTCGACGAGGCGGCCCCTGACGGCGATACCGACGCCATCATCGAGCAGGTGCGTGCAGCCGACGACGTCGCCGCCGACCGCGAGACCGTCGGTGCGTTCGTCGGACAACTGCTCGGCCGCGAGGACGGCGCGGAGTCCGGCCAGTTGCTCGGACCAGCCCGCGAACTCGAGGTCCTCGAGCACGCGACCTGGCTCGTCACGGACGAGTTCGGGGCGACCGTTACCGTCCGCCGGGCCGACGCCGACGACGAACTGGCGGCGAAAGCACGACCGGGTAAACCGGCGATCTACATCGAGTAGCCGTCGCTGGCTCTCTCTCACGACAACTCCTGTAGACCCGCGTTCGCGTTCGAACGGCTCCAATACCGGGGATTCGTGGCTGTGACAGTCAATATCGATACCTGGTGACGAGGCCACACTCTCGAAAGACAGTTTTATTCCACCAGGTTTGGAAGGCCCGAATACGATGGTGGAGGGTGGCGATCGCAGCGACGCACAGCCAGCGAAACCGCCGAGTCAGGCGGTGATCGAAACAGTCGCCGACGCGGAAGGGATCGAGTCGGTCGAGCTCGCACCGCCGCAGTACGAATCGCTTCATGCAGTCATCGACCCGGCAGCGCTCGACGCGCTCTTTGCCGAGCGGTCGAACGGTGCGACCAGACCGGGTGGAACGGTCTCGTTTCCGTTCTGTGGCTACCACGTCACTGTCGGCTACGATGGAACGGTGACGCTCGAGGAATCGACCGACCCAGCGGACTGAGACGAATCCCAGTCAGTCAGTGCCGGTGAGTGCACCGAGAGTCGGACAGCAGCCCGCATGACACGATGACGCTGTCGGCTCCCGACGGTCCGGGGTGGGGCTCCGAAGACGTGGGCATCGGTGCCGATGGCGTTTGCGACGGCGACTCGAGACCCGAAGCCACAGCACCATTGATCTCGATCGAGCCCGAAGCGAACAGCAAGCATGATACGGCGGTGCTTCTAACGGTCGATAATGGCAACTGCTGATGCGAGACGGCATCTCCGGGAGCAGCCGCTAGGTGTCACGGTCCTCCTGACGATCGTCGGCTACGCGCTGGTCCTCGGAACGTTCCTGCTCGACGTGCCGATCTATCCCGACCTGACGAACGCACAGGTCAATCTCCTCTCGCACGTGATCGCGGTCATCAACACGACCGCGACGGTGGTGTTGACACTGGGCTGGTACTGGATCCGCAAAGGCGAGGTCGAGAAACACCGCTTGGCGATGGTCAGCGGCTTCGTGTTAATCCTCGGGTTCCTGGTCGTCTATCTGCTCAAGGTCGGCGGCGGCGGCACGAAAGAGTTCGTCGGCCACCAGGGCGTCTACTACGCCTACCTCGTCATGCTGGCGATCCACATCATCCTCTCGATCATTTCGGTGCCGGTCGTCCTTTATGCGCTGGTTCTGGGACTGAGCCATACGCCCGCCGAACTCAGACAAACGCCCCACGCGAAGATCGGCCGGATCGCTGCCGGCGCGTGGATCCTGAGTCTCGTCCTCGGCGTCGTCACCTACGCGATGCTCAACCACATCTTCGATTACGAGTTCGCGGCGCTGCTCGTGCCGCTCGTCTGAGCGGCTCCGGCTGGGATCTGCGTCCCAGTAGACCAACAACTTCTCACGTCAGCCGCCCGTACCGTCGAGCAACGAATGCAATTCGTCGAAGAAATCGTCGTGGACGAGTTTCTCCCGACCGTCCGGTCGCTGCTGGCCGGCGATCTGCGCGATCGGGGCTTCACCCAGAGCGAGGTCGCCGACGTACTCGGCATCAGCCAGAGCGCCGTCTCGAAGTACGCCCACGGCGACGTGACTGTCAACGATCGCATCGCCACCGACGACCGCGTCCAAGACCTCGTCGAGCAACTCGGGACCGGCCTGGCCGCCGAAGAGATCTCCCCCGTCCAGGCCCTGATCGAACTCGAGGTACTGATCCGCGAACTCGAGGCTGCCGGCGACTTGCTTGCCCAACTCCACGAGGAGGCCGTCCCGGAGCTAGCCGACCACGGCTCGAGCTTTCGCGTTCACGATCCCGAAAGCGACCTGCGGACGAGCGAGCGGGTGCTCTCGTCGCTCCGGCGTGGGCTGCGCATCCTCGAGACGGCGAGTGGCTTTACCGCGCTCATCCCTGCGGTCGGCGCGAACCTCGTCGCCTGCACGCCCGACGCCGACGACGTCGACGACGTCGCAGGCGTGCCGGGTCGGATCTTCGACGTGAAAGGGCGGGCAACCGTCCCTGCAGACCCCGAGTTCGGCGTCTCAGAACACGTCGCAAACGTACTGCTGGCCGCGCGTCGCCACGGCGCTGATGTCACAGCAGGCATCAACATTACCTACGATCCGGAACTGATCGACGAACTGGCCGCACAGGGCCACGTCGCCGCCGAGTTCGACGAATCCGATGACGTCGCCTCGAGCGTCGGCGCGGCGATCGAAGACGAACCCGAAGCGACGGTGCTCTACCAGACCGGCGGGATGGGGATTGAGCCGTTGATCTACGTGCTCGGCTCCGACGCGGAGTCGGTCGCGGACACGATTCGATCGCTGGTCTGACGACCCACAATGGCGACGGAATCACAGGAGTTCTACGGCCGCTGGGCGCGACTCTATGATCTGATCGCACGCCGAACGCCCGGGATCGCGCGCCTCCGCCGGCGAGCGGCCGCCGCCTGTCGGCTCGAGTCCGGCGATACCGTCGTCGAAATGGGCTGTGGCACGGGGGCGAACCTTCCCTTCCTTCGCGAACAGGTCGGCCCCGAGGGGACCGTGATCGGGATCGATTTCACCCGACCGGTCCTCGAGCGGGCACGAGCAGCGACTGCAGACTATGACAACGTCCACGTCTTACAGGGCGACGCGATGCAACCACCGCTCGCGGCCGACGCGCCGGGCGAGATCGATGCCGTCCTCGCGACGTTCGTCGTGGGGATGCTCGTAGGACCAGCCGATGCGGTCGACGACTGGTGTGACCTCGTCGGTCCCGAGGGCACCGTCGTACTCGCCAACGCCGCCCCGAGCCGGGAGTGGTACGCCCCGCCGGTCAACGCCGTCTTTCGAGCGATCGTCGTCCTCTCGACGCCGCCGACGATACAGCTTCGCTACGAGGACGATCCGGCTCGTCGACTCGAGCAAAAGATCGACGCCGCACATACCCGGCTCCGCGAGCGAGCGGTCGCCGTCGCGGACGAAACGCACCTCTTCGGCGTTGTCCGTCTGACCGGCGGGCAGCTGGGGCGGCCGGCCTGAGAACGTCACGCCGACGGATCGGCGTTTTCGAACGGCTCCATTCGCGCTCGAACCTCGTCAGGAAGCGGCGACGGTCGTCCCGTGTCGGGATCGATGTGGACCATCGTCGTGTCGGCGGTCGCGGCGACCGTCCCATCGACGCGGATCTCGTAGTCCATGGTACAACTGGACTCGCCGAGCTGGGATAGCCAGAGCGCGACTGTGGGGTCGTCACCCTTCGTGATCGGGCGCTTAAACTCGATCTCGAGGGTCGCGACGACGAACGAGATGTCTTCTGCCGCAACCTCGAGCACCTCCTCCAGATAGTCGACACGAGCGGTCTCGAGGTAGCTCGCGTAGACGGCGTTGTTGACGTGCCCTTGGGGGTCGAGATCGCGATACTGGACCGGAATCTCGACGGTGAATTTCTCGCTCATTATACAGGTTCGAACGCGACTGCGACGAAAATACGCACCGGTCGCGGAAACGACCCAGGACTGCTCACTCGTCGTACAGCCGTGCGTGCTCGCTGCAAAAGGCGGGCTCGTGCAACTGGGCGCGGATCAGGTCCTCGTGGGAGTGGGCGTTGAACAATCGACACCCCTCCCGATCGCAAAACGCCTCGCCGGTCTCGAGGTAGTGGTACGCCGCCAGAACGTACCCACACAGCGCATCGGTCGTCCGCGGGTCGTCGGCGACCAGAAAGTCGCCCTCGACCTGGTTCTCGAGGACCTCCCGCGGTGGCGCATCACCCGACAGCAGGGCGTGGCGCTGCTTTTCCTTGTAGTATTCCTCTGGCTTTGCGGGAGCCTCGTAGAGCCCGGGCACCGAGACCAGTGCCGGCTGGCCGAGGACGGTCACGCGCTTGTGCCAGCGGCCGTCGTGATCGCCCCACGTCCCGATGGCCCGATCGACGATCGGGACGTGCAGCGTCTCGAGGCCCCGTTCCTCGCCCGGGAGCGCGGCGTTGAGCGCGCGCTGGATCTGAACACCGTCGTAGAGGACCCCGCCTTCGCGCTCGGGATGCTCGAGGGCGCGCTCCTCGTAGCGGATCGTTCCGAGCATCGTGTTGCCCGTCCCGCGGTCGTACGGCGAGGTGACGCGCGCCTCGGCGAACCGCTCTGCGAGGTCGTCGGTATGGTGGACCTCGAGAAAGCGGTCGCGCACGCTCACGTCGGCGTCGATCCGCGCGGCCAGCCAGTCGGCGATCGCCTCGATGTCGGCGACCGTCGTCGGGGCGCGATAGCAGATGACTTGTTCGACCATCGGGCAGAGGGGGTGTGGTTAGTCGTCAGCCGGTGCGGCCCGTGAGGTCAGTTCGACGGGTTCGGCGTCGACCTCGAGTTCGTCGAGCGCGACCTGGGCGGCGCGCTTGCCCGAGACGAGCATGGCACCGAAGGTCGGACCCATCCGTGGGAGGCCGTAGGTCGTCGCGGTGGCCATCCCGGTCGCGATCAGGCCGTCGTGGACGAGGCCGGTGTGTTCGACGACGGCGTCCTCGCTTTTGCCGACCCACATCGAGTCGTGGCCGGGGGAGTCGTGGCCGGGTGCGCCGTAGGTGTCGTCTTCGGTCTGATCCATGACCTGGCCGCGATCGCGGGCGTCCTGAATGCCGGGCGCGTCGAGGACGCCGCGCTCGTCGAGTTTCGTGACCGCCATCGCGTCATGACCGGTCGCGTCGATGACCAGATCGGCCTCGACGGCGATCGGGTCGACGCAGGTGATCTCGCGTGGCAGCGCGTGGACCGGCGTCCAGTTCATCACGATCCCCGAGACCTTGTGGTCTTCGCGGATGACGATGTCCGTGAACTCGGTCATGTTCTGCATCTTCGCGCCCGCGTCACAGGCAGCCTTGATGAGTCCGGAACAGGCTTCGGGCCCGTTGGCGACGTAGAGCCCCTCGCTGTCTTGGGCCTGTTTGTGATCCACCTCGAGGTCCTCGAGGATCTGCTGGGCGGGGTCGCGTACCGTCACCTTGTTCATCAGGAAGCCGCCGAGCCAGAAGCCGCCGCCGAGGTAATTGTTCTTCTCGACGACCATCGTCTGGACACCGCGCTCGGAGAGTTCCTTCGCGGCGGTCAGCCCCGAGGGGCCGCCGCCGACGATGATGACGTCCGAGTCCGAGAAGTCCATGAACTCCTCGGTCCACTCCTGTCCGATCGCACGCGTGACGTCCGCTTCGCCAACCTGACTGAACTGCTCGAATTCGCTCATACAACTAGGTGGTATGATCTAGTGGTAATAAAACTGTCGTAGCTATTGCTTGAAAGACGGTTTGATGTGAGAATCACTCACAAAAGAACTGTCGTCGCTCGATTTCGACCGATCGATTGCTTGATACGGACTCCTGTCAGCCAGTACCGATGCACCCGCGACCGACCTGCGGTTGCACCGAGAAACCGGCACAGCAGACCGTATGAGTCGACGGTTAGCTAGGCCGGTCCGCGGACACCTCGTCCATCCGGTCAGTCTCCGCCTCCTCACCGCGGTAGGTGTCGAGTCCGACCAGCCGGTTGAGGACGCATTTCTGAAGGACGCCGGTAGCGAAAAACACGACGCCGAGGACGACCAGCAGGGCCGGCACGATGGTGCCGATCGAAACGACACCAACCAGCGCAGCCATGCCGATAATCGCCAGGAGTGCGCCGCCGACGAGCCGCCAGGTACGATCGAATCCGCCTACGTTTTTTTGCATAATTAGGTATCTCCGCGTTTACACGCGATGTAGACTACACCTCGAGCGAAAATAAGGTAGTCGGTACCACTACGCATAGTATGAACTGTCAGGACGTGCCACCGCTGTCGAAGTACCCTCGGCAGCGCACCCATTCGTGGTGCTCGACGTACGCGCTCGCGCGACGCGTAGCGCACGCACACCCGCGCTGTCGTCCGGTTTTGGCGAAAGCGTTATCAAACGCTCAATCGTACCGAGCGACGATGACCGATACTCGTCCGCGACGACGGCGACCGGACGCTCGAGCGCCCGGAGGTGAGCCGCGGTGGAACTGATAATCACCGAAAAGGACAACGCGGCCCGCCGGATCGCCGATATCTTGAGCGGGGGGACCTACGACTCGAGTCGCGAGAACGGGGTCAACGTCTACGAGTGGGGCGGCAAGCGCTGCGTGGGGCTGTCGGGCCACGTCGTCGGCGTGGACTTCCCGCCAGAGTACTCCGACTGGCGAGACGTCGAGCCCGTCGAGTTGATCGACGCGAGCGTCGAGAAGACGCCGACGAAAGAGAACATCGTGGCGACGTTGCGGCTGTTGGCCCGTCGAGCCGAGCGCGTGACGATTGCGACGGACTACGACCGCGAAGGAGAACTGATCGGCAAGGAAGCCTACGACATCGTCCGCGGGGTCGACGAGGACGTTCCCATTCGCCGGGTGCGGTTCTCCTCGATCACGGAAAACGAGGTCCAGCAGGCGTTCGACGAGCCTGACGACCTCGACTTCGATCTGGCGGCCGCCGGCGAGGCCCGCCAGATCATCGACCTGATCTGGGGGGCCGCGCTTACGCGCTTTCTCTCGCTGTCTGCCGGGCAACTCGGTGAGGACTTCATTTCGGTTGGCCGAGTGCAGTCGCCGACACTCAAACTGATCGTCGACCGCGAGCGCGAGATCGAGGCCTTCGATCCGGAGGACTACTGGGAGCTCTTCGCCGACCTGCAGAAAGACGAGACGCGTTTCGAGGCCCAGTACTTCTACCGCGATGAGGACGACAACGAGGCCGAACGCGTCTGGGACGAGTCGACCGCCGACGAGGTCTACGAAACGCTCGCCGAGCGCGACGCCGCGACAGTGGTCGACGTCACCCGGCGGACCCGCACCGACACGCCGCCGACGCCGTTCAATACGACCCAGTTCATCCGCGCAGCCAGTTCGCTTGGCTACTCGGCCAAGCGCGCGATGTCGATCGCCGAGGACCTCTACACCGCCGGCTATATCACCTATCCCCGCACCGACAACACCGTCTACCCCGACGATCTCGATCCCGAGGAACTGCTCGATGACTTCGTCGGCCACTCGACGCTCGGGGAGTCGGCCGAGTCGTTGCTCGAGGCCGACGAAATCACCCCGACAGAGGGTGACGAAGAGACGACCGACCACCCGCCCATCCATCCGACCGGCGAGATCCCTGCCCGTGGCGACATTTCCGACGACGAGTGGGAGATCTTCGAACTCGTCGTCCGCCGGTTCTTTGCGACCGTCGCCAACGCCGCGGTCTGGGAACACCTCAAAGTCGTCGCTGAAGTCGACGACTACCGGCTCAAAGCAAACGGCAAGCGTCTGGTCGAGCCCGGCTACCACGACGTCTACCCCTACTTCAGTACGAGCGAGAACTACGTCCCCGACGTCGACGAGGGCGAGGAACTGTCGCTGTCGGACGTCGAACTCGAGGCCAAAGAGACCCAGCCACCCCGCCGATACGGTCAGTCGCGGCTCATCGAGACCATGGAGGAGCTGGGGATCGGGACGAAGTCGACTCGCCACGACATCTTAGAGAAACTGTACGACCGGGGCTACGTCGAGGGCGACCCGCCGCGGCCGACGCGGCTGGCGATGGCCGTCGTCGAGGCCGCCGAGGACTACGCCGACCGCGTCGTCAGCGAGGAGATGACTGCCCAGCTCGAGGCCGACATGGACGCGATCGCCTCGGGTGAAGCGACTCTCGATGACGTCACAGATGAGTCCCGCGAGATGCTCGAGGAAATCTTCGCCAACCTCGCGGAGTCACGCGAGGAGATCGGTGACCAGCTTCGCAAGTCGTTGAAAGACGACAAGCGACTGGGGCCGTGTCCCGAGTGTGGCGAGGACCTGCTCGTGCGCCGGAGCCGCCACGGCTCCTATTTCGTCGGCTGTGACGGCTATCCCGACTGTGAGTTTACGCTGCCGCTGCCGTCGACGGGCAAGCCGCTGATCATGGAGGAGACCTGTGACGAACACGACCTCCACCACGTCAAGATGCTCGCGGGCCGACAGACGTTCGTCCACGGCTGTCCGCTCTGTAAGGCCGAAGACGCTGGTGAAGGGCCGATCATCGGCGACTGTCCTGAATGTGGTGACGAGCACGGCGGCGAACTGGCGATCAAGACACTGCAGAGCGGCTCACGGCTTGTCGGCTGTACGCGCTATCCCGACTGCGAGTACTCGCTGCCGCTGCCCCGCCGCGGCGAGATCGAAGTCACCGACGAATACTGCGACGAACACGACCTCCCCGAACTCGTCGTCCACAGCGGCGACGAGCCTTGGGAACTTGGCTGTCCGATCTGTAACTACCAGGAGTTCCAGGCCCGCGAGAGCGAGTCGGGCTCGGATCTCGAGTCGCTCGACGGCATCGGTGCCAAAACCGTCGAGAAACTCGCCGATGCGGGGATCGAGGACCTCGAGGATCTGACGGCGGCCGACCCCGACGCGGTCGCCGAGGACGTCGACGGTGTCAGCGCCGATCGTGTCCGAAGCTGGCAGGCGAAAGCCTAGCAGACTCGGTTTCTGCGAGAACGCTGGTCGCTACGAAGACGGTGTGTGACTCCAGCCTCCCTGATGGAGTCACGAGCGGTGCCTCGTTCGCGTGGTCCGTACGAGACTGTCACGACTCACTGACGAACTGTCGAGACAGTCACTGCTGACTGACGAGACGGGACAGCCGACCGTCGTGTCGATCTGACTGTGCCGGGCGTACCATTAACTGCGTGTGTGTATACGTATCGTTCTCGACCAGATCGCGCCGCTCGCGATCGCACGTGTCACGAGACGGACTATGTCACGCCACAATGAGATCACGACCGAAGAGGGGCTCGAAGTCACCCTCGGTATCGACGAACTCGAGACGTTTCTAACGGCAGACGACCCCGACGTGCGGGAGTACGCAGCCCGCACGCTGGCCGAGGAGGCGGCCGATCGGCCGGCGGACGTGCGATCCGCGGTGGCATCGTTGACCGAGTGTCTCGAAGACGAGCCTGCGATCAGATCTCACGCAGCCACGGCGCTGGCAGCCGTCGCGTCGGTCTACCCGCAATCGACGCAGGAGAGCGTCCCGGTGCTGCTCGAGCGACTCGATGGACCGACTGCGATTCGGGCGGATGTCGCCGACGCGCTTGCCTCGATCGCAGTCGACGATCCGACCGTCGTTGCTGACTCGGTGATGACCCTCGCGGCTGCCGTCACGGACGACGAACGACATGTCCGGACTCGAGTGACGGCTGCTCTCGCTGCGATCGCCGAGGCCGATCCCGAAGCCGTCATCCCGGCGACCGACGAGATCATGGCGGCGATCGACGACGACGCCGTCTCGGTTCGGGAAAACGCCGCCGTGATTCTCGCGGCCATCGCCGAGTACGATCCAGACGCCGTCCTCGAGGCCTGTGACCTGCTCGTCGACCGGGTCGCGGACGAACCAGCCGTCCGCGAGCATGCAACACGGGCGCTGCATGCGATTGCGACCGACCGGCCGGCGGCAGTTGCGTCGTCGGTTGACGCCCTCATGACGGGGCTGACCGACGAGCGCGAGTCCGTCCGCGTCGATTCCGCGGCAGCGATCGCGGCCATCGCGGCGGAGCGCCCCGAACCGGTCAGTGAGGGCGTCGACGCGCTGGCAGTGACCCTCGACGATGTGGCCGCCGTCCGAACGGACACCGTCGGTGCGCTCCGAGACGTCGCCGAGGCCGATCCCAGTGCGGTCGTGCCGGCCGTCGACGCGCTCGTCGCCCGACTCACAGACCCGCTCGAGACCGTCCGAAGTGACGCGGCCGCGACGCTGGCGACGCTCGCCACCGACCGGCCCGAAGCGGTTACTGCTGCTGTCGATCCTCTCGCTCGCCGGGTAGCCCGCGACGACCTGCCGGTTCGAGACCATGCCGTGACGGCCATCGCCGCCGTAGCCGACGCGGCTCCCGAGACCGTCGCTCCTGTCGCTGCCGACCTCACCGATGCCCTCGCGGTCGACGACGACGACGTCCGACTCGCAGCCGTTCGCGCTATCGCCGCCGTCTCGATGACCGAACCCGCTTCGGCCCGATGTGTCGTCTCCGAACTCGCCGCCCGCCTCGACGATCCCCACGAGCCAGTTCGTCACCGGGCGACGGCGGCGGTCGGCGCGATCGCTCGCGACACCCCCGGCGACAGTGAGGTACCGGAACTGATCGAGCAACTCGAGGACGGCGACGAGTGGGTCCGTGGCTACGCCGCCAGTAGGCTGGCAGAAATCGCGATGTCGCAGACGACCGCCCCCCATCCAGCGGTTCGATCGGTGTGTCGGCGACTCGGCCACGAGCACGCGAGGGTCCGGCTCGGGGCCGCTCGTGATCTGGTGACGATCGCCGCCGAGCGACCCCACGACGCCCGCGTCGCCGTCGATGCGCTCCGTGAGCGGCTGTCGGACGACGACGCTGACGTCCGTCACACCGCGGCACTGGCCCTCGAGCGAATCGCGGCGACGGACCCGAACGCGATCGGCCCGGCGCTGTCGGGATTGTTCGACGCACTCGACGATACCGATCGCAGCGTCCGTGAGACGGCTCGCCGGACGCTCGCGGCGGTCGCCACCGAGCCGGCTGCGGACTGCCGGCCAACGGTCGCACTTGCCGTCGCGGAAACCGAGGCCGACGCGCAACCGCGTCGCGTCGCCGCCTGCGAGGCGCTTTCCGTCCTCGGCCTCGAGACTGGGACCGAAACCGAAGCCGCTGTCGGTGCCGTCTGTGACCTGCTCGTCGAGCCGACGCCAGCCGTCCGCGCCGCCACGCTCGAGAC
>NZ_AOIT01000017.1 GCF_000337475.1 Natrinema limicola JCM 13563
AGATGTGTATAAGAGACAGACCCCGAAGTGATCGCCGCGGCGAGGACGCCGCTTTCCAAGCGACTGCAGGCGATGGACGGCCGCCAACGGCGCGCCCTCGAGCGTGCGCTGACGACGGCTGTCGCGGAGACCGACGGACGGCCCGTGACCGCGACGTTGTGCGACGAACTCGACGCAGACGGCGTGGACCGACAATCGCTCGCCGGCGAGATCGCTCGACTGGCAGCTGCTGCCCCCGACGACGCGGCGGCAGCGCGTGATCGACTCGTCGCGTTGCTCGAGGCCGAGGACGAAGCTGTCCGCGGGTATGCAGCGCTCGCGCTTGGAATCCTCACAGTAACGGGCCGGGACGACGGCGCTGCGCTGGGCGACGCGATCGACGAAACCGACGGTCGACTGCACGCAGCCGCCTCGCTCGTCAGCGGCGAGACGCCGACTCACACCGACGAGATCAACACGCAACTCTCCGGAATGGGGCGGCGACTCGACGATGAACCGTGGGCCGCCGGGCTGGCTGTTCTCGCGCTGTCGGTCCTCGCCAACGAGTCAGCGAAGCTCCGTCCGACGGGCATCTCGAAGATCGCAGCCGGCCTCGGCGTCGAGAGTCCGATCGTCCGCGTCACCGCCGGACGAACGCTGGCGTCGATGGCCGCCGACGATCCTGACAGCTTCGACGCGGTGACCGACGAGCTGTGTGCGGCGCTGTCGGATGCAGACGCCGACGTTCGCGCGACGGCTAGCGCGACACTGGCCGACATCGCCGAGCTGACGGAAGCGCTCGAGGGAGACGAAGACCGGCTCACAACCGATCTACGGCCGCGGCTTGCCGATCCCGACGGGCGCGTTCGGACCCGCGTCCTCCGGATTCTGACGGCGGTCGATGCCGTCGACGCGCTTCCCGCCGTTCGGCCGCTCACTGACGACCCGGTTCCGGGCGTCGCGGGCGCGGCGACGACCGCGACGGAGCGACTCGAGTACGTCAGCGGCCACGAGGTCGACGACGGTCGCGAGTGGCCGATGGCGGGTGCAGGTCCGGCAGGGACGAACGCCGTCGCGGCGGGCGACGAACTCGGCACCCGACCGACGGTCCAGTGGCATCTCGAGACCGCCGGCGACATCGAGGCTCCACCGGCGCTGGTCGGCGACATTGTCTTCCTCGCCGACGGGAACGGCGTGGCCGCGCTGGCGCTCGCAGACGGCAGCGAACGCTGGCGTGTCGAGTCGGACACCGCGATCGAAACGACGCCCGCGGTCGTCGATGATACCGTTTACATCGCTGGTGACGCCGTGATTTCGGCGCTCGAGGCCGACACCGGCGAGCGCGTCTGGCGACACGCGATGGACGAGCCAGTCCGAACACCGCCGACCGTTTCCGACGGGACGGTCTACGTCGGCGGCGAGACACTTTCTGCGATCGATGTCGAGACCGGCCAGTCGGTCTGGACGAAGTCAGTCGACGATCGAATCGTCGGGCTCGCCGTCGCCGATGGTGTCGTCTACGTCGCCTGTGACAAGCGCGTCGTCGCGTTCGCGGCCGCTAATGGGGACCAGCGCTGGGAGACGGACATCGCTCTCGAGGGGACGATCCGTAGTGCGCCGGCGGTCGCGGACGGGAGGGTCTACCTGAGTTGTGGCGACACGTTGTGCGTGCTGGCCGCCGCTGACGGCGAACGGCAGTTCCGCTTCGATACCGGCGGGCGACTCCCAGCGTCGCCAGCGGTCGCGGATGGAACCGTCTACGTCGCCAGTGCGGACGGCAGCCTCTATGCGATCGACGCGAGTACCGGGAGCGAACGTTGGCGAGAAGCGCTCGGGCAGGCGGTGACCGGGCCGGTCGTTCTCGGCGACACCGTCTGTCTGATGACCACCGATGGACGACTGCACGCGCTCTCGACTGCCGACGGCTCGCAACGGTGGGAGTCCACGCCGGATGCAGTCGGCACGGAGCCAGCGATCGCCGCCGCAAGCGGCCGGCTCTGCCTCGGAAGCGACGCTGGACTCACTGCGTTCGGTGCTGACCAGTCGTCGTGGACGGCGTCGATCACTGGCCTCCTCACTGGGTTCGGAGACGGACCGGGAGAACAGTAGCTGCTTACGCCTGCCTGCGGGCAGAATCGGTGGCTCGTTCCGATCCGAAACAGCCCACTGCCACGGGCCATGGACGGCCGCTCAGGTAGATGTCGACTCGGTGGCGTTGGCGTCGGCAGACGAGTTCGTCGTCCCGTCGCTGCTCGTCTCGAGGATGGATTCGACGCGGTCGACGATTACGTCCGGCGACGTGACGCCGAGTTTCTCCCAGCGTTTTTCGCCGTTCCCGTCGATGACGACGGTTACGGGGTAGCCGACGATACCGTACTGGGCCGCAATGTCCCCTGTCGGATCGTAGCCGATGGGCCAGTTCCCGCCGTGGTCGCGCCACCAGTCCCGGAGTTCGGCCGGCGGCTTGCCCTCCGGGGATTGGTACGTCGCCCCCAGAAACGTCAGTTCGTCGCCATAGTCTGCGACGAGTTGTGCGTGTGCCTCGGCGAGGTTCGGCATCTGCGCCTGGCAGTTGCCACAGCCGGTGACGAAGAGTTCGACGACCATGAGATCACCGTTAGGGACCGACAGCGTCCCGGCGTCGCTGCCCCGCGCGTCGATCGTCTCGACGGTGAGCGGCCCACCGTCGTCACCGCCATCGTCCGCGTCGGCGGTGTCGGCTCGAGACGAGAGCCCGTCTCCGAGAAGCAGTCCGCCTGCACCGGCTAGGGCCCCGATGCTGCCGAACCCAGCCACGATTTCCCTGCGTCTCATGGCACGCTCACCACCTGGAACGGACGCGATCGAAACCGACGGTGCTCCATGTGCACCGGTATGGGCGCGAGCAACTAAGCTGTCATTGGTTTATGTGTCGAACCAGGGCCGCTACCGCTGTCGGCCCCCTGCTCGAGTGGACTGTCGCCGGCCCGCGGCGTTCGCTGCGCTTTTGGCGCTGTATCACCCACTGCCGAGCGAGACGCGTGACTGCCCTCATCGTCACAGCACTGGCTGGCATCCTCTTCGGACTCGCACTGGCCGCCCCACCGGGGCCGATGAACGCAATCATCGCCGAGGAGAGCGTCGTCCGCGGCTGGGCAGCCGGCTTCCGGGCCGGTCTTGGGGCCATGCTCGCGGACGCGATCTTCTTCGTGCTCACGCTGGCCGGCGTCGTCGCCGTCATCGATCGCCTGTCGGGGCTTCGCCCCGCGCTGTACGTCGCCGGCGGCTGTCTGATGCTGTATTTCGCCGTCGGCGCGATCGACGAGGCCAGAGCCGCCACGTCGTTTACCGACGCTGCCGGGAGCGCTGCCTCTGGCTTTCGCAAGACGTTCGCGCTCTCGCTGACCAACCCCTACCAGATCAGCTTCTGGCTCACCGTCGGCGTCGGCTTGCTCGAGCCCGGGACGCTCGACGTCCTCGCATACGCCCCGGCGGTTGGGAGCGCGCTCGCGGGATCGCTGGTCGTCCAGACGGGATCGCCGGCGCTGCTGGTCGGCTTCTTCGCGGGAATCGCGTGCTGGATCGTCGCCTATCCGGCAGCGCTGGTCGCTGCAGGTCGCCGCGTCGACGCCTTCGCGCCCATTGTCGCTGCGGGCAGTGCCGTCGTCCTCGTCGGCTTCGGCGTGCTCTTTCTCGCGATGGGACTCGGTATCGTCTAACGGTGACCTCACCAGCGCTGGCGGTGGATTATTTGATTAACGAGATACTAACGCAGATATCAATAAAAGCACAAAATCAAGTGCAAGAGTCGGAATCATACCAAATATAAACAGGGATGCGATCCCCACACCTGTGACCATAGCCCCAATTAGCATCCCAGAGCCGTTTCCACTACTAGAAAGTGAACGATAGAGATGGTATCCAACACCAGCTTGGAGAACAAATAATACAATACCGAACAGGGATATAGCGGGCATTATTCACGCATTTGGTTTATACACATATATGAATGTCGGATGATTTTAGGAAAATTCGTGGAACAGGAAACGATCAATCCGCACGTGTAGTGACCGAACTACCCAATTTAGCTTCAGGCAGAATCTGAATAACGAAATCGGTCACCCATCTACTGTTACACCAGTCACTGCTGTGGGTGGTTACGTTTCGAAACCCCCCGTCTCGAGTGGTCGCTGTCCTCGACGGATCGGTTACTCGCCCAGCGCCGCGATTTCGTCTTCGAGCCACTCGCTGAACCACTTGACGCGTTTGAGCCGCTGGTGGGCGATGCTCTCTGCGGTCTCGCTTTGGACACGCGAGGCGGCGTCGTACCCACGCTCTAAGACGCGCTCGACCATCTCTTCGCTGTCCATGTGCGTGCGAGCCTCATAGCCCATGCGCAACAGCATGAGTGCGGTCCCGTTTGCACCGACCTTATCGAGCAGGTCGGCCTCGATGAGACACTGGGTCTCGAGGGCGAGATCGGTCAAATCGCCCTGATAGGAGTGGTGTTCGATCGAACGACACACCTGCTGGATGAACGACTCGGGATACTCGCCGTGGGACTCGAGGTACTCACGGGCGACGCGAGCGCCGGCCTCGGCGTGGAGTTCCTGGTCGGTCTCGAGTTTGGCGACGTCGTGAAAGAGGGCGGCGACGCGGGTGACGTCGACGTCTGCGCCCTCGCCGTCGGCGATTTCCGTCGCGAGCTCGACCACGTTGAGGATGTGATTATGGCGGTACTCGGCGGAGTGCCACGGATACCAGCGCATCCGCCCACCCTCGTCTTCCTTCTCGACGCTGGCCGCGAGATATTCGAAGACGAATCCTTTCATCTCCTCGAACTCGGCGTCGGTCACCCTGGTCTCTTTTATTTCGACGCCCACGATAGATCCCTCCGCAGCAGACGAACGATAGTCATTACTGGAATGTTCGGTCGTTTCGCTCTTTAGCCTTTGGTTCGGTCCAGTTTTGGGCGATATGACAGTCATGCCGTCACAACTCCACTCGATCACCGACCCGTGGCCGCCACGGAATTCCGTCGCTGCACCAGCCGATGGAAATAATTTTCCGTTAAAGTCAAACAGTCGGCTCGGAAAGAGGGGGGTATGAGCAGCGAACAGGAAGCGGAGTCGATTCGGTGTCTCGTCGCCAAAGTCGGCCTCGACGGTCACGACCGCGGGGCACACGTCATCGCACGCGCGTTCCGTGATGCCGGCTTCGAAGTCATCTATTCCGGACTGCACAAATCGCCCGATCAGATCGTCCAGGCCGCCGTCCAAGAGGACGTCGACGTCCTCGGCATCTCCATTCTCTCGGGAGCCCACGACACGCTCGTCCCGAAGATCATGGACGGGCTCGAGGAGTACGGTGCCAAAGACGACACGCTCGTGCTCGCCGGCGGCGTCATCCCCGACGAGGACCGCGAGGGACTCAAAGACGACGGCGTCGCGGCCATCTTCGGCCCCGGGACCTCGATCGAGGAAACTATCGAGTTCGTCCGCGAGAACGCGCCGCAGCGATGACCATGGACGAAGCCGACGAATCGCTACTCGAGGCGCTGCTGGCGGGCGAACACCGCGCACTCGCCCGGGTCATCTCGAAGATCGAGAACCGGTCGCCAGGCTATCGGGACCTCGTCTCGGAGCTCTACGCCCATACGGGCAACGCCGACGTAATCGGCATCACCGGCTCGCCGGGCGCTGGCAAGTCGACGCTGGTCGACAAACTCGCCGAGGCCTACCGCGAGCGTGGCGAGACGGTTGGGGTCATCGCGATCGACCCTTCCTCGCCGTTTACCGGTGGTGCCGTACTGGGCGACCGCATCCGAATGGCGTCGACCGTCGGCGACATGGACGTCTTCGTCCGGTCGATGAGCGCCCGTGGCACCCTCGGCGGGCTCTCGACGGCCACCGCGGACGCCGTCAAGGCGATGGACGCCTTCGGCAAGGACAAGATCATTATCGAGACCGTCGGTGCCGGCCAAAACGAGATCGACATCGTTCGGACCGCCGACACCGTCGCCGTCCTCGTCCCGCCGGGATCGGGCGACGATATCCAGACGCTGAAAGCCGGGATCTTGGAGATCGCAGACGTCTTCGTCGTCAACAAGGCCGACCGCGAGGGTGCGGATCGGACCGTCCAAGAATTGCGTGAGATGGTCCACCTTGGCGAAGAAAGCGGACTCGCCGGTAGCGCTGGCCACCACGGCGTCGACGCGATGGACGGCGATGACTCGAGCTGGGGCGATGCCGACGAGAGCGATGCGGAAGACGACTGGACCCCACCGATCGTCGAGACGGTCGCCACGAAGGGGACCGGCGTCGACACCTTTATTGACGAACTCGCGAACCACCGGACCTATCTCGTCGACTCTGGGACCCACGCCGAGAAGGTCCGCCAGCGCTACGCCGAAGAGATCCGGACGCTGCTGCGCGAGGACGTCCACGCCCTCCTCGAGGACGAACTCGCCGACAGCGGCGGGATAGATGAGCTCGCCGAAGCCGTCCGGCAGGGCGAGACTGATCCCTACTCGATCGCCACCGACGTGCTCGCACCCGTCGAGGCCTGCGTCGAGAATCTGGCTGCCGACGCGGACGACTCGAGTGCCGAGTAGGCCGGGTCGCTCGAATCGCAGCACCCGCGCGCGGTTGCAGATCGATACGCCGGTTGCAGCAGAACCTGTATTTGAACCTGAACTCTAAGGCTGTCGCCGTCCTACATCCCTGTATGAAAGCCCGAACAGTCCTCGGTGCAGCCATCGGAACTGTCGGCGGGGCCATCATCGGCAATCGCCTGCTGAAACGGCGTGCCGGCGACCTCGAGAACCCGCTGGTCGGCATCGAACGCACCTATCGCTGGCGAGGGATCGAGACGACCTACACCGTCGCCGGTGATCCGACCGATCCGGACATGCTCTTGTGCCATGGGATCTACGCAGGCGCAAGCAGTTACGAGTTCGAACCGATCGTTGAACAGTTAGCCGAGGACTATCACGTCTACGCGGTCGACTTGCCGGGCTTTGGCCGCTCCGAGCGACCGCCGCTGATCTACGCGCCGTCCCTATATGCCGAGTTCATCCGTGACTTTGCGGCCGACGTGACAGCGGAGCCGATCGTCGTCGCCTCCTCGCTGACCGGTGCGTTTGCAGTCGACGCCGCCACCAAGACCGACTTTCAGCAGCTGGTGTTGATCTGCCCGACCGACGAAACGGCGACTGAGCGGCCGTGGCTCCGAACCCTGTTTCGGACACCGGTCGTCGGGACGACGCTCTATAACCTGCTCGCGAGCAAACCCTCGATCCGCTACTTCTACGACCGGGAGGGGTACTACGATACCAGCCGGATCGATCCGGAGACGGTTCAGTACACCTGGGACAGCGCCCACCAGCCCGGCGCGCGCTACGCTCCCGCCTCCTTTGCCGCAGGCACCCTCGATCCCGAGTTCGACCTCGCGACCGAACTGGCCGTCCTCGAGACGCCGACCACGCTCGTCTGGGGCCGCGATGCGGGCCTCGTTCCACTTCGAGATGGGCGCGATCTCGCGGCGGCTGCCGATCTGGATCTAGTCGTCATCGACTACGCGACGCAGTTGCCCCACGCCGAACATCCCGACGAGTTCGTCGAGTATCTGCGTGCGGAACTGCTGGCTGTCGACATCGACGAGTAGTCGACCGTCGACGAGCTGGGAACTGCGGCTCGTGCTGTCTGCTGGCCATGAAAGACACGCACCGACGGCCGCGAACGGACTATGCCGGTCGGAACCCGATCACGCGCTCGCCGGTCGTCTCCGAGACCGTAATCTCGAGTTCGACCTCGAGCCCGGTCTCAACCGCCTCGGGATCGATCCTCACAACTTGCCCAGTGATCCGCACGGGACCGACGGTCGCGATAGCAGTCGCATACGGAGCGTCCGCTTCGAACGCCGGCGTCGGAACGTGCGTGATGGTGAACGTCTCGATCTCGCCGCGTTCGGGGAGGACGACCGCCTCGAGATCGGTCGCGCCACAGTCGGGACAGACCCGCCGCGGGGGCAGGGAGCCGTGGCCATTGGCACACTCGAGGTAGTAGGCGTCGCCGGTTTCGGCGGCGTCGAGCCACTCGTCGAAGCCGGCGTCCGCGACGTCATCAGCGTCGCTCATTCGTCCATCACCTCCGGACATCCGTCCGGCGTCATCGCGATCGCTCGGCTCACGCGACCACCTCCAGGACGTGAACCATTGCACTCGCAACCGTCCCACCCGCGTTGTGGGTGACGCCGGTCGTCGCATCCGCGACGTGGTCGCTGTTCGGATGCGTGCCCGCAAGCAGCGTCGCCATCTCGGCGACCTGAGAGGCACCGGTTGCGCCGACCGGGTGGCCCTTCGCCTTCAGCCCACCCGAGAGGTTGACCGGCAACTCGCCGTCGGCAGTCGTTCGCCCGTCGCGGGCCGCCGAAATCCCCTCGCCGATCGGCTCGAGATCGAGCGCCTCGAGCGCCAGCACTTCGGCGATCGTAAAGCAGTCGTGGACTTCCGCGACGTCTACGTCGCCGGCATCGATACCGGCGTCGGCGTAGGCCTCCGCGCCGGCCTCGCGGGCGGCTGGCGAGCGGGCGAGATGGTCACGGTCGTGCAGCGCCATCCGATCGCCGCCCTGGCCAGTGCCCGTGATCGCGACTGGTGCCTCGAGATCGTGGTCTGCGGCGTAGTCCTCGCTGGTCAGTACGAGCGCGGACGCGCCATCGGAGATCGGACAGGCGTCGTAGAGACCGAGCGGCTCCGAGACCAGCGGAGCCTCGAGCACGTCGTCGACCTCGATCGCGCGCTGGTACTGGGCCTTCTCGTTGGGGAGCGCGTTGTCGTGGTTCTTGACGGCGATGTGGGCCAGATCCTCGCGGTCGCCGCCGAACGCGTCGAAGTAGGCCTGGGCCATTAGCGCGTACGCGCCAGGGAACGTCGTCCCGGCGCGGACCTCCCAGAGGTCATCCGCGGCGATCGCAAGCGCCTCCGTCGCGCCCGCGGTGCCGAGATTCGTCATCCGCTCTGCGCCGCCGACGAGGAGCACGTCGTTTTCACCGGTACGGATCCGCTTGACCGCCTCGCGGACCGCAACGCCGCTCGAGGCACACGCGGACTCGAACCGCGTCGCGGGTGCTTGGACGCCTGCGGCTTCGGCCATCAGCGGCCCCTGATGGCCCTGGTGTTCTGCGAGTTCACCCATGAAATTGCCGTAGAAGACGGCCTCGACGTCGTCTCGAGAGACACCGCTGTCCTCGAAGGCCGCAATGCTTGCTTCGGCGAAGAGATCCCGTCCGGTCCGCTCGGGACTGGCTCCGAACGCTGTTAACCCTGTTCCTGCAACACGTACGTTAGCCATATACACACATACTGGATGGTCCCGTTAATAGTCCGCGGTTACGGAGCTGTTATCACAGTCGGCGATCGGCTCCGGTCTCATCCAGCGAGTAGTTGTGCTGTGTTGCGATCTGTGCGTCGCAGCGGAAGCGATGAGCGCGAAGGCTGACGACACTCATGACGAACTGCTTGCCGTTGATCGCTATCGGAAGCGTGACGGTCGTCTTGATCGGGACGGGAAAGTGGTAAAATACGTGCGCTGACAACGTATTCAAGCGTCTGTGCGAAAGCTGGACGCTTCAAGACCTGTCTTCATCGATGTCGAACCCTGGTTACGGCGGAGAAATTCGAGTGGACTCGCCGGGATTTGAACCCGGGGCCTCTCCCATGCCAAGGGAGTGATCTACCCCTGATCTACGAGCCCTCGTACGCATTCCACAGTTCCCGTCGGGTATAGATAAACCCCTCGAATTCCTCGAGCCCCGTCACGCTCACACATTCTCATCGGCTGACGCTCAATCGGGCCCATCGGCGCTGCAGTCGTTCTCGGCCAATCGAGATCTCACAGTGGTTTCCGTCCAAGCAGGTTACGAACGCTTTTTGCGGGTTCCCCGACGAAGCCTGACCGATGGCCGGGGATCAGGACCGTGACCGTCGAGATGACGAGCACACCAGCTGCGCAGACGTGCGTGACACCTACGACCGTATCGCGACCCACTTCGCCTCGACGCGGGAGTACGCTTGGCCTGAAGTCGAAGCCTTCGTCGAGCGCCACGCGACCGACTGCGGCACCGCCGGTGTCGGTCTTGATCTCGGCTGTGGCAACTGCCGCCACGCCGAACTGCTGGCAGCCGACCTCGAGTCGGTCGTCGGACTCGATGTCAGCCGCGGGTTGCTCGAGACGGGCCGCGAGCGGGCGCTCGAGCGTGACTTCGATGTCGCGCTGGTCCAGGGGGATGCGGCCTCGCTTCCGTTGGGAGACGACACCGTCGATATCGCGATCTACGTCGCAACGCTGCATCACCTGCCGACCCGGCGTGCCCGCCGGGACAGTCTCGACGAACTCGCGCGGGTGCTGGCCTCCGACGGCCGCGCGCTCGTCAGCGCGTGGTCGACCGCTCACGACCGGTTCGACGAAACCGACGGCTTCGACACGACGGTCGAGTGGACCCTACCCGGTGGCGAGACGGTCGATCGCTTCTATCACATCTACGCACCCGACGAGTTCGAAACGGATCTGGCCGAGAGCGCCCTCTCGGTGCTCGAGTCGGAGGTCTCGAGCGGGAACTGTTATGCGACGGTGGCAGGCACGGAGTCGACACCGTAGTCGACCGCGGATAGCGGCTCGAGACGCTAGTTGTCGGTCGATGATCGGCTGACGGCGGCGGTACTCACGGGCGGGCAACGGATCGGAAAAGGAAGAGCCTTAAACGTGGAACGAAAACCAGAGAATGCGCGCGGATGGTCTAGTGGTAGGACCTGAGCCTTCCAAGCTCATGGCCCGGGTTCAAATCCCGGTCCGCGCATTTCTGCTGCGAGCAACGTCGGAAGCAACATCGAGTGTTACGCTCTTGTGTCAGATTTCGAAAGCCGGAGCAGGAAGACTCCGTGGATTGTAGTAAGCTGCGTTCCAAGACAGTCCGTGGAGTACGAACTGCTCGGCTGGCCACCCGACGGCCCCAAACTCCGGCTCGATTACGAACGGTTCAGCTACGCCGGCAAATTCGTCATGACGAATACCGGCAAGGCGGTAGCGCGGTCAGCGGACGGCGAGATCGTCGCGGCAGTTGCGTTCAACGAGGATCGCACCGATGCGGACACGCTGTGGCTGCGCTACGTGACCGTCGACCGCGACCGGCGCGGCGAGGGCATCGGCCCTCCCCTCTGCCGAGAAGTCCGCGATCGGGCCCGCAAGCGTGGTTATGAACGGCTCCGGATCGCCGTCAACAACCCCTTCGCTTACGAAGCGCTCTACCGGGCCGGCTTTGCCTACACCGGTGAGACGACGGGGATCGCGGAACTGATCCTCGAGTATCCGACGCCAGACGACGACACCGACTGGGACGACCGCGAGCGCTATCAGGCTGGACTCGAGGAGTTTCGCGATCGCGATCTCTCCGACGACGAGACGGCGTTTCTCGACACGCGGCGTGACAACGAGCCGCCGGACCGCGAGACACGCGACGAGTGAGGCTCAGTGGTAGTCAGACCGCCTCGGTGAGTAGCGGCCACTGGTATACAGTTTCACTCGGGGGAGCGCACAGTTGCGGATCGATAGCGGGGCGCTAGACAATTGGAAACCTGCTGGGAAACACCTACGACGCGATCCGGTTTGCACTCGCGCGGCGTGTCCATGCGGGACGGCAGTGCCTTCGATCAGCGTCGACCGGAATCAGTCGGGTCGTCGAACGGCTGCGCGAGCGGTGCCCAGTATAATTGCCGAGGAGTGAGGTTCCGTTGACAACCGGCGGAAACTAGAAGCCGGTAATCGGAAGGGAGTGGTGAGATGCTCGTGCTCGCACGAAGCACCGTGACACCGCTATAGCTAGCGACCCCGAAGGCTCGAGGCCGCTCAGGTTACCACGTCAACACTGGCAGCGCTCTCGTTACTCGCCTCGCAGCAGATCCACGACGTAGTCCCCGAAGGCCTGCTCGAGGCCGCCGTACCCGATGTAGAGGATTATCGCCTCGAGTAAGACGATACCGACGAGGGCAACTGCTTGCGCGTTTCCCGAGAGGGATTCGATGCCAAACATTATGGGACAGGGTTGGGGTTTCAGTCGTCAGCGACGGCGCTATCCGACGTGGCGGCACAGCGGTTCGGACCGAGCTCGAGTTCGGTCTCTTCGTCTTCGTCTTCAGGTTCGTACTCGCCGGCGTTGGTCGCGATGACCTGCTCGTAGTTCGGTGGCTTCGACGGCAGGTTGTCGAACATATGCTCGACGAAGTCTTCTTCGTCCATGCGGAGGATCTCGTTGTTCTCCCAGAGGTAGCCGACGGTCGAGAACATCGGCTGGCCGGGCGTCACGTCGATGTACTCGCCGTCGTTGGTGACCGAGAAGTGCCCCGGCAGGATCTTGACGTCGTTGGGCTCGGTCATGATGACGTTGTGAAGCGTCTCGTACTGGACGCGAGCGCCGTCGCGGGCGTCCTTGTCCGCGAACTGGAGTTCGGTCCGGCCGATGGATTCGACGAACAGCGTGTCACCGGTCAACAGTGCCTCGTTGTCGACGAGATAGGAGGTCATTCCCGTCGTGTGGCCCGGCGTATGAACGGCCTTGATCTCGACGTCGCCGAGTTCGACGACGTCGTTGGGTTCGATGGGGTCGAACTCGAACTGCGGGTCTCGGGTTTCGGCGGGTGCGCCGAGGTGGTATGGCACGCCGAGCTTGTCGGCGAGCTGTCGGCCACGCGAGATGTGGTCGGCGTGGATGTGCGTGTCGAGGACGTGAGTTACTTCGAGTCCGCGTTCGCTTGCGGCCTCGAGGAACTCGTCGGTTGCGCGGGTGACGTCGACGAGTGCGGCTTCGCCGGCGCGTTTCGAACCGACGAGGTAGCCAAGGCAGCCCTTCGAGCGCCGCTGAAGTTGGACGACGACGAGATCGTCGTTTTCCGTGGCGATTGGCACGATGTCGTAGACCATACTCCAGGCCTCCATGCCGTTATCGACGGTCTTGACCTCGTTAACGTATCCCTCGTCCTCGAGGTAGTTCGCGAACCCGTTCGCGGATCGGCCCGTCGCACAGATCGTCACGACGGTGTCGTCCGCGTCAATGGCGTCTTCGTCGAACTCGCCGACGAGTTCGTCGTCGCTCCCCGAATACTCGACGTTCTTGGCACCGGCAATATGCCAGTCCTCGAAACTCTCGGGCGATCTGGTATCGAAGAGGACGAAGTCCTCGTCGGCGTCGATCATATCTCGCAACGCTTCAGCAGTGATTGTCTCGACCATCGTCACTGTATTGTATATAGTGCCCACGTAAAACGGTTTGAGCGGGGAGAATAATTTCCCTCAAATATTGGGGGTGAGAGGAAAGTGCGGAGGTACCCTACATAATTTCCGCAACTTCGCTCGAGGTTCGGCGCACACAACCTGGAACCGGACTCAAAGCTGACATTGGAGACAAATATACCAATAGCGTCTTTACGCGCAAGTTCTTACTGATATTGTAGGGACAATGCAAACCTCAGACATCGAGGAGGCGCTGATGGACCTTCCGCCGAGCTCGAAGTTTATTTATAAGACACTGTCTCGGGAGGGGTCGATGACGCTCAAACAGATCACGGAGGAGACACTTCTCTGTTCGCGGACAGCACGATATGGACTCACGCAACTCGAGGAGGAAAACCTGATCGAGGCCGCACCGGCGCTTCACGACGGGCGACAGACCTGTTATAGTATTAGCCACCGGTCGATCGGAAACGACCGCACTGGCTATCCCGAACAGGTCCTCGTCGAGCCGGACAGTGCGCACAAACGGCTTGAAGCGTTCAAAACGGACGACCCCGACCTTCGACTGGTCGAGATTTCGACCGAGTACGAGGAGGGCCACGTCCCGGGTGCCGTCAAACTCGACCCACGGGAAGACTTCCTCGATGCCGGCACGCGGACGATTCCCAGCGCTGACCGGCTCGAGAAGATCTTAGGTGAGCGGGGGATCACGCCTGACAGCACGGTCGTTCTCTATAGTAACGGCTACAACGAGTTTGCGGCGTTCGTCTACTGGACGCTCAAATACTACCGCCATCGGGACGTCCGGTTGCTCAACGGGGGCAAATACTACTGGACCGAGAACAACTATCCGATGACGAAGTCGACCCCAACGGTCACGCCGGCCGAGTACGAGACGCAACCGCCGAACGAACACATCCGCGCGTACCGCCAGGACGTCCAGAGTGCGCTCTCGGAGGATGTCTCCATTATCGACGTCCGATCGCCCGAGGAATACTGTGGGGAGGCCGACGCACCCGCGCGTGCAAGCGGACACATTCCCCGAACCGTAAACATCGAGTGGGAGAGCGTCGTTCGAGAGTGTGGCCGGTTCGAGCACAAACAGGTACTCGAACGACCGTTTGCCGAAGCAGGAATCACCGAAGACGACGAGATCCTCGTCTACTGTAATGTCGGCGAACGTTCGGCCCTGGTCTGGTTTGCGCTCTCGGAACTGCTCGGCTATCCGAACGTCGCAAACTACGATGGCTCCTGGTCCGAGTGGGGGAACCTCGTCGATGTCCCGGTCGAAACCTGCGATTCGACCGACCGGTAACCCCTGTCCTGCTATCCATCCGTCAGCCGCTGTACTCGAGCGCCGCCACTGACGGCCCCACACCAGAACGGACGATTGTTATCCGATTGGTACCCGTTGTCGTGAGGACTATCGCTCGGCGTATAGAACAGTCTGCGGTTCCGAAGAGGATTGTAACTAACGGCCATGACCGCCCCCGATGCAATTCCTGGCGGCGGACAGACCTGGAGTCGTGGTGTTTGGAGCGAGCGATAGCTCCCTCATTGTCGCGTTTCGCCTGTCTGTGAGCGTGTTGACGGCATCCCAGTCAGTTTTCCGTGCGTCATCGACGTCGCTGGCGAAAGAAAGCAATAATTGTGGGTTGTTTTTCGCGTTGGTCTCACGACGGACCGCTCGAGACGACACGCGGATATCTGCCATGCAACTCGGCAGTCGGCGGTCGACCAGCGCGTGATTGGCAACTCCCAGCAATTTTCTCTGTAAGTTTCAGTATGAGAGAACCATTCCCAACTATTATTTCAGCTACCTCAGCATTCAGGTAGTATACGTCTAAAGGCTAGGTGTCTATGGACCATATAGTCGTGCTTGGTGCTGGCGTCGGCGGCACGATGACCGCCAACATGCTCCGCCGTCGATTGGACCGCTCCGATGCGGAGATCAGCATCGTGGACAAAAGTACAGAACACGCGTACCAACCCTCGTTCTATCTGCTCCCGTTCGAGTATATGGAGCCCGAAGATCAATTCCGAGACATCCGCGGGCTCCTCAGTGACGGGATTGACTTCGTGCACTCTGCCGTAACAGGTGTCGATCCCGACACAAAGACCGTCGCACTCGAGGACGGCGAGCTGTCGTATGACTACCTCGTCGTCGCGCTGGGCCACCGACTCGCACCCGAGACGACACCCGGCATGCTCGAGGGCTGGGAGGAGACCGACTCGGTCTACCCGTTCTATCACTTCGAGGCTGCAATGCAGCTGCGAGACGCGCTCAAGGACTTCGACGGCGGCACGTTCGTCGTCTCGGTCCCCGACACGTCGATCAAGTGTGGCGGCGCGCCGCTGAAGATGACGATGCTCGCGGAAGACTACTTCCGCCGACAGGGCATCCGCGACGATGTCGATGTCGTCATGACCAAGGGCAGCGACGCCGTCTTCGGCGTTTCGCCGTACCGCGAGAAACTCGAGGAGATCTGGGCCGACCGTGACATTGAAGCCAACCTGAACTTCACGGTCGACGAGATCGACCACGAAGCGCAGGTTATCCACTCCGAAGAAGGTGAGACCCAGGAATACGATCTTTACGCGCCCGTGCCACCGCAGTACGGGCAGCCGGCACTCACCGACAACTCACCGCTGACCGGTGGTAGCGAGTACGTCACTGTCGACGAACACACGCTTCAGCACACCGAGTACGAGGACGTCTTCGCACTCGGTGACGGCTGTGACACGCCTAACGCCAAAACGGCCGCTGCAGCGCGCAAGCAGGCTCACGTCGTCCTCGACAACCTCACGGCACACATGGAGGGCAAACGCCAGACGGCAAAGTACAAGGGCTACGCTGCCTGTCCGCTGCTGACGAAGAAGGGCAAGGCGATGGTCGCCGAATTCGACTATGAGAACAGCATCTCCGCACCCGTCGAGAGCCGGATGAACTGGATCATGGACGTCAACATCCTGCCCAGTTTCTATTGGGACTCCTGGCTGCGCGGCTACGACCCACTCCCATAACGATGGCGAGCAACGAACGATCCCTCGACGCCGACGGCACGCTCAGTGACGAAACCGAACTGGCACGCGCGATCGAGGAAAACGAAGCGGAGCTCGCGGAACTGCTCCAGCTACTCACGGTCGCGGAAGAACTGGCCGCGGACCTGACCCCAGAACTCCGCGAGACCGTCCGTGAGAACCGCGAACCCATCCGTGAGCTGCGCATGGCCTTCGAGCGCGAGGAGACGTTGGTCCTCTTACAGAAGGTCGGCGAAGAGTCGGACACGCTCATCGAACTGCTTGACATCCTTGCGGTCTCGAAAGAGCTGTCCGACGACCTCGTTCCGGAACTGCAGGTCGCGATCCGCGAGAACCGCGAGGTTATCGAGCGCGTTCGGCTCGCCTTAGAGAGCGAAGAGACGATTATCCTCCTCGAGAAACTCGGTGACAACACCGAGACGCTCGCGGAGATGCTCGACTTGCTCGATGCAACCCACGACCTGGCGATGGACCTCACCCCGGAACTACGGGATGTCGCTCAGGACAACCGGAACGTTATCCGAGATCTCCGGATGGCCGCGGCGGGCTTTGCGGATGCCCACGAGGACGCCGATGTCGACATGTACGAACTCGGGCGGAACGCGGGTAACATGATCGCGCTCGTCGAGACGATGGGCGATCCGAAGTTCACCAACGTCGTCGATGCCTCGATCGAGGGCCTCACGAAGGACGACCCCGAACCGGTCGGCCTGATCGGGCTCACCAAGGCGCTGTTCGACGCCGACGTCCGACGTGCGCTCGGCCGGCTCCTTGCAGCCGCCCGCGCACTCGGGAGCACCTCAATCGAGGAGTCGGATCAACAAGAGCAATAGCGTCACAATCGAATCGAGTCGAGGCATACGCACACGCCGATCGCAGGCCGTGTGACGGTGCAACCACGCTTTTTACGATTCCAAACGACGGCGCGCTGCTGTAGCGCCGTCCGAGCTCCGTACCGATCGAACTATCGGAAAATATGCTCTGTATGGTGTAGTATGTTTCTCGAAAAAGAAAATATAGTTGGTAGAAATCAACTTTAATACCCCTAATCCTAAGGGGCTGATGAAGAATGACGCAATCACCCGCTCCCACGGACGAACCGACGACTGACGTACCTGGTATTGGCGATCCGTTTCCCGACCTGACCGTCGAGACGAGCATGGGTGAGCGCTCGCTGCCCGACGACTACGAGGACAAGTGGCTCGTCCTGTTTAGCCACCCCGGTGACTTNCTGACCGTCGAGACGAGCATGGGTGAGCGCTCGCTGCCCGACGACTACGAGGACAAGTGGCTCGTCCTGTTTAGCCACCCCGGTGACTTTACGCCGGTCTGTACCTCGGAGTTCGTCGCGTTCGAGCAGCGCCGCGAGGAGTTCGAGGAACTGAACGCCGAACTGCTCGGGCTGTCGGTCGACCGCGTCCACTCACACATCAAGTGGACGGAGTGGATCGCCGAGAACCTCGACGTCGACATTCAGTTCCCGATCATCGCGGACGATCAGGGAGCGGTTGCCCAGCAACTCGGTATGCTCCACCCTGGTGCAGGAACGGCAACCGTCCGCACCGTCTTCGTTATCGATCCAGAGGGGACGGTTCGGCTGCGTCTGACCTACCCGATGGAGATCGGCCGCAACATCGACGAAGTCCTCCGCTCGCTGCGTGCACTCCAGAAGAGCGACGACGACGGTGTCGCCGCTCCCGCTGACTGGCCGAACAACGAGAAGTTCGGTGATCAGGTCCTCCTGTCACCGCCGGGTACCGAGGCGGACGCCGAAGCGCGCAAAGCCGACGCTGCTGACGACGACCTGAACTACTACGACTGGTGGTTCGTCACCCGCGACAAGTAACAACTGACTGATACCCCCGCGGCACCCTCTGTTGGGTGACCGCAACCGAACCCGACATTACCCAACTGTACTATGATCGATCCAGTCATCGCCAGCAGACTTCAGTTTGCGGTGACGACGATAGTCCACATCATCTTCCCCGTTATGAGTATGGGGCTCGCGCCCTTTCTCATCTACTTCACGTGGAAGGAGATACGGACGGGCGCACAGGTATACGAACAACTCCGCACCTTCTGGACGAAGATCTTCGCCATCAGCTTCGTCGTCGGCACCGTCACAGGCATCGTCCTCGAGTTCGAGTTCGGGACGAACTTCGCGGCGTTCGCGACAGCTGCCGGTGAACTCTTCGGTGGGCCGCTCGCCCTCGAGGGGATGATGGCGTTCATGCTCGAAGCGACGTTCCTCGGCATCTTCGTCTTCGGGCGTGACCGCGTTAGCGACCGCCTTTACATGCTCTCGAGCGTCCTCGTCGGCCTCGGCACCTGGCTCTCGGCCGTCTGGATCCTGGTTGCGAACTCCTGGATGCAGACGCCCCGTGGCTACGAGGTGGCGACAGAGAGCGGCCAGCCGATCATCAGCCTCGTGGACCCGATTGCGGCGTATGCCAATCCGCGGTTCCCGTGGATGTACGTCCACATGCAGAACGCGGCGGTTCTGTCGGTTGCGCTGTTTTTGACCGGCGTCGCCGCCTACTTCGTCTGGACGAACCGCGACACCGAGTTCTGGCGCACGACGATGAAAGTCGGCCTCGCCGTCTTGCTCGTCACCGCCCCGTTTCAGGCGATCCATGGCGACGCCTACGGGCGACACGTTGCAGACACGCAACCACAGAAGTTCGCCGCCATGGAGGCACAGTACGAGACCGACTCTGGGGCCGGACTGAAGCTGATAGCGATTCCGACGAGCCTGAGCGATATCACTGATCCTCATGCTGACGACCTCTTCGTCATCGAGATCCCGTTCGTCGCATCATTACTTGCAAGCGGGGGCGATCCCGGGGCGACAATAACCGGGTTGGACGATATCGACGCCGAGAGTCCGCCAGTCGCCATCGTCTTCTGGGCGTTCCGGGCGATGGTCGGCCTCGGAACGTGGTTTATCCTGCTGGCGTTCTGGGGCGGCTACCGATGGTACCAGGGCACCCTGTTCGATGACGATCTGCTGGCGAAAGCGTTCATGGGATCGTCGGTACTGGGAATCTTCACCGTCGAACTGGGCTGGATCGTCACCGAGGTGGGCCGTCAGCCCTGGGTCATACAGGGCGTGATGAAGACGCATGCGGGCGTCTCGTCGTCATTGAGCGGCTCGGAAGCGCTTGCTACGCTCGTCGGCTTCGTCGGGGTGTATACGGCGTTGCTCGTCCTCTACTGGTACGTCGTCATCCGACTCATCCGGACGGAGGCTCCGACCCGTTCGCCCACGCCGAAACGCGAGACGAACGTCCCCGAGGAGGTCGTTCCGAGCGATGACTGACATCTCGATCGTGGCGACGCCCGCCCTCGCCAATGGGCCACTCTTCGGCCTGCCGCTCGAGGAACTCTGGTTCGCGCTCGTGTTCGCTGTCTTCGGAACGTTCCTGTTTCTCGACGGGTTCGACTTCGGCGTCGGCGCGCTGTTTGCCACGCGAACGACCGACGGCGAGCGTGAGCAGTTGCTGGCTTCGATCGGCCCGTTCTGGGACGGCAACGAGGTGTGGCTGGTCGTCTTCGGCGGCATGCTGTTCGCCGTCTTTCCGTCGGTGTACGCGACGCTGTTCAGTCGCCACTACCTGCTGATGTTCGCCATCCTCGGTGCGCTCATCATCCGTGGGCTCGCCCCCGAGATGTACGAGCAGCGCCACGACGAGGACTGGCAACGCTGGTGGGGCCGCGCGTTCATTGTCGGGAGCATCGTGTCACCGTTCTTCCTCGGTGTCTTCGTCGGCAACTGGCTATTCGGCGTCGAGGGTGTCGCATCGATCGCGAGCCTGCTGGCTGGCCTGGCCGTCGTCGCGCTGACGATCGTCGACGGTGCTGCCTTCCTCGGACTGAAAACCCGAGGCGACGTCCGGCTCGAGACGCGGTCACTCGGCCATCTCGCGCAGGTCGTCTACCTCCTGTTGGCAGTCGCGACGCTGGTCGTTGGCAGTCGGTCGTCACCACACGTCGAGTTGCTCTCGGTACCGACGCTCGGCCTGCTTGGGCTGACGGTGCTGCTCGCCGGTGTTCACGTGGTCGCCGGGTGGGCCGGTCGCTACTACCTGGCCTTTGCGGCCGTCGCGGGGCAGGTGTACGGACTCGTCGCACTCGCGGCGACGCTGCTGTTCCCGCTAATTGACCCGGCGACTGGGCTCACGGTCGCGGATGCGATCGTGTCGCCGCTGTCGCTGAATATAATGACCATCGGCTCGTCGATCCTATTGCCACTGATCGCGACGTACTTCATCGTGCTGTACTCGTCGTTCAGCGGCCCCGTTGAAGAGGGCGAGTCCTACACGTAGGGCTGCTGTCTCTTTTCGGACGCGAGCGACCTCGTCGCGCATGACGTTGCAGTCCTCTCGACGATGTGATTGCGATCATAACTACTGCCCGTCACGACAACCCGAGCGCACGACGGCCCTGTACCCGTCTGTGAATCGGTTCAGGTGGGACGAGAGACGCTCACCGCGTGTGTCCGAGGACTCCCCCGCTTCCCAGTCGGTAGTAGCACGATTTCTTCATCCAGACTACTGTGTGAAACACGCGGTACGTACAGGGTCACACGTATCGGTTAGTACAGGGAGATTTTTTCAGCAAATCCCGTAAGTAGATGAGGCGGTACCGTCCTCCCCAATCATCACATGTGCGCTGCCGTAACATTGGTTCGTCTTAACGTTTACCTGTCCGGTTTCATTACGTGTAGCCCAGTGGATTTCAAAGGTCTCGATGCCGTTGGGAGACGCTCTGTCGGTGTTGTAGACCTCTCGATTTTCGCCGGAGTCAAGTACATAACTCTGATTGTGGACGGTTTCGCCCGTTGCATTTCGTACAACAGTAATGTCGAATGTCGCGCTCTCGTTTCCGTGGTTTTCGAGAGACACTGGATGATCTGAGTCCGGTTGTTCCGAAACGGGAGTGCTTAAACATCCAGTCACGAGTAGTATCACTGCGAAAGTACAGAACACCTTCAGCAAGCGATCACGCATTACCTAAACATACAGCAATCAGTATGAATACTTTCTGCCAAATAAGGTCCAGTCGTTATCGAATCTGGCTGTTATAGTTTTATACTCTGGTAAAAATGAGTAAAAAACATCTCCAACTACTGTTACGGTTGCCTACACCCGATTCTGTGCGTCGTTGCTAGAAAGCTCGAGCAGCAGCAGCGACAGTATACAGTCTACGGGCCCTCTCTCCCAATGTACTGTCTCTCTCGCTAGCACCGACTGACAGTGATCCGTATTAGGTACGACAGCTCATACGACCGGACAACAGTCAGTGAATACTCGATCGCGTCTCGATGGCTGTCGCCGTCGGCGACAGCGTCTTATACGGTTTGCTGTAACTGTTTACTGGAGGGACCGCAGGACGGCTCGCGGTCCCGCCGGAAATGACTGACAGCAGACCGTATTAGGTGCGATCGAGGGATGAACCGTTTTGTTCGGCAGTATCAGGCGACGGTCGCGCGGTGATCCAGTTCGGATTCACATCGGGGCCGATCACGTCCCATGCCACTTGCGATAGAAGCCGACACTGAACAGCAACAGGAGCAGCCCAATTCCGATGCTCCGGAAGAGCGACCCGTAATCGCCGCTGAGATACACTTGTAACAGGCCGACGCCGACGAGTACCGCGATTACGAGGATCGATAACACGAGCATCCACGTCGCATCGTCGACCGTATCAGTACTATTCACGGCTGGATCCACCCCGTCAACGGTGACTGCAGGCGACAGCGGTTGCTCACGATGTCTCTCCTTGAGTCGTCCGCTGGGGTAGTGTGTCTAGTTGGCATATGCAGAGTACCGAGGCCGGGGATAAGGAGCGCGGGCGTCAGTGCGTCGTCGCCTCTGGCGAGAGGCCGATTCCCGCCAGCAGGAGGCCAGCGGCGACGATCAACCCGAGGCCGAGTGCCGTGACGATATCGCCGAGTCTGAACATCCAAACGGCTGTGATGAGGCTCGCGAGGACCATCGCGACGCCGCTTACGAACAGGGAACTGTTGTACGGCTTGTGTCCATCGTTCTGTGACATGGGTTGGCTCACATGTGGTACAACGGCCCGAACGCGCTAAAGTGGTGACCTGTTGGACAGTATTGTCCGCTCTAGAGGGCACTTCGCGGTTCGAGGTAATAATTGCGAACAGGAGTCTCGAGTCGGACATATGTTGTTACGGTACCTCTCCGGTCATCTGTACCCAGCCCTTGATCAGTTGGTTCACGTTGTAGAAGATGACGCCGACGGTGAGAAGCGACGTCGCGAGATAGATGAGAAAGCCAACCGGGCCACCGACCGTGGTACCGAGGAGGCTGCCGGTAATGCCGACGGCGGTGAGTTCGAACCACGTAACCAGTATTCGCGAGCCGAGTTGCGGGGGTGACTGTTCACGATCGGATCGGCGGCGTTCAACACCGGTACCGGTGCGTTCCTCGTCACGAATCGAGTCGTTCTCGACGGTGCTCGTTCCGTTGCCGTCCGTCTTGTCACGCTCCATCAGTACGATTCCTCCACGTCGATCGGTCCGCTGAACGCCGAGTACAACACGCCGAAGTAGATGAAGATCAATGGCAAGAGCAGGCCTGCACCGATCGACATGAGATTGAGCGGGACCGTCGAGACGATCGCTGCATCGACGGTCAAGCCAACTGCAGGGTCGATGGTCGGATACATCAGCCCGGCGACGATACTCACGAGACTGAACACGAGCCCCGCAGCAGCGACGAACGCCACGTAGTACCAATCACGGCTCGTCGCCACGGCGTATACGCCGGCGAGGACGAGCGTCAATACGACGAGTGCTACCACGAGCGGCGAGACGAGTGCCGACCGAAGATCAGGGACCGCGACGGCGATGTACGCAAGCGTCAGGACGATCAACACGAGATAAGCGCCGAGCGCGCGATAGCCGTCCGCCTGGAGATCGGCACGGAGCTCGCCCCGTGTCTTCAGCCGGAGGAAGGCGACGCCGTCGACGACAGTGAGCGCAACGACGGCCAGGCCAACGACGAGGCTGGGAAGGGTAATAATGGTCGTCGCGCCGACCAACCAGTTGGCGGTGAACATGCCGAGGAAAAACGGCGCTGCGACGCTGCCGACGATGAACGCGCGGCCCCACCANTCGTCGCGCCGACCAACCAGTTGGCGGTGAACATGCCGAGGAAAAACGGCGCTGCGACGCTGCCGACGATGAACGCGCGGCCCCACCAGTAGTGCCACCGGTCGTCCTCGCGCTGTTCGTACATCTCGGGGGCGAGCCCGCGGACGATGAGCGCGCCGAGGATCGCGAACATCAGCAGGTAATGACGGCTAAACAGGTTGCCGTAGACGGCCGGAAACGCCGCAAAGAGCGCACCACCGAAGACGACCAGCCACACCTCGTTGCCGTCCCAGAACGGGCCGATCGCGGCCAGTAACTGCTCACGTTCGTGACTGTCTGCACGGGTCGCAAACAGTAATCCGACGCCAAAGTCGAACCCGTCGAGAAACAGGAACATCGCGAAGATAAAAAACACCAGTCCGAACCAAATATCCGCGAGCGGCAAGTCGAACAACGGGCCGTTCGCGAGCCAGCCGCCGTCAGTCATCAGCGCCCACCTCGTCCGTCGGCGTTTCCGGACGCTCAGTCACCGTGAGGTCTGCCGGTGCTGGCGGGCCGCTACGGACGATTCGGGCGACGACATAGAGATACAACACGAGCAACGCTAGATAGACGACGGTAAAGCCGGCCAATGTCGCCGTCGCCTCTGCGCCGGTGAGGTCCGACGAAACGCCGGCGCTCGTCTTCATGACGTCTTGAATGATCCACGGCTGGCGACCGACTTCGGTGACGACCCAGCCGAGATGGACGGCCAAGATACCAAGCGGTGTCGACGCCATCAGCGCCAGGTGCAGCAGGTCGTCCTCGAGGAGTTGGCCACGAATCCAGCGGTAGCCGCCCCAGACGGCCAGGAGGATGAACCAGAACCCGAGGCCAACCATCGCCCGGAACGACCAGAAGACGAGGGCGACGGGTGGCTGTGGGCCTTCGAACTCCTCGAGGCCGCGGATCGTCGCCTGTGGATCGCCACCGCTGGCGAGCCACGATGCGCCACCTGGGATCCCGATGCCGAAGATGTCCTTCGCCCGGGGATCGAGGAGATCTTGCATACTCGTCGGGAACGCAATGATGTACTCGGGGACGTACGACTCGGTTTCCCAGATGGCTTCCATCGCGGCGAACTTCTGTGGCTGCGTTTCGAACACGTGTCGTGCGTAGAGGTCACCGTGGAGGACCTGCAGCGGCGCAGTGATGATGAGGGCGATGAGCCCGAACTTGAGNGCGGCGAACTTCTGTGGCTGCGTTTCGAACACGTGTCGTGCGTAGAGGTCACCGTGGAGGACCTGCAGCGGCGCAGTGATGATGAGGGCGATGAGCCCGAACTTGAGCGTCGTCTCCCAAAACTCGACGTTCTCGATCGGGTAGCCCCAGATGTGGTGGCGGAACACGAAGTACGCGCCCAGCCCCGCCAGAACGAGCGCCACGGATTCGACGGCGGCGTTTTGCATGTGGACGTACATCCAGAGGAATCGCGGGTTCAGATACGCAGCGAGGGGATCGACGAGCGTNGCCACGGATTCGACGGCGGCGTTTTGCATGTGGACGTACATCCAGAGGAATCGCGGGTTCAGATACGCAGCGAGGGGATCGACGAGCGTGACCACCTGCTGGCCGTTTTCGGAGACCAGTTCGTACCCGCGTGGCGTCTGCATCCAGGAGTTCGCAACCAGGATCCAGACGGCCGAGAGCCAAGTGCCGATACCGACTGCGACCGCCGAGATCATATAGAGGACGTTCCCCACGCGCTGGCGGCCGAAAACGAAGATGCCGAGGAACGTCGCTTCGAGCATGAACGCCATCATCCCCTCGAGGGCGAGCGGCCCGCCAAAGAGATCGCCCGCGGCCGTCGAGAACACCGCAAAGTTCGTCCCGAACTCGAACTCGAGGACGATCCCCGTGACGGTGCCGACGACGAAACTGATGGCGAAGATCTTCGTCCAGAACCGCCGAAGCTGCTCGTAGATGGGCTTGCCAGTGCGGATATCCTTCCAGGTGAAATAGATGAGGAAGGGCGCGAGCCCCATACTCATCACGGGGAAGATAATGTGAACGATCGTCGTCACCGCAAACTGCAGTCGGCTTGCAGCGACGGGCTCAAGCATGGCAGGAACGTGGGGATAGCGGCGCTGACACGTCTTTTGTGGGAACGTACCAGAAAGAGTGCGTAGCGTTATATGATCTCGCTGTCATACCTAGGGTTGAGTTAGGACCGAGTTACCTTATAGCTCACCCCTAACTGTTGTCTCGAGGGGGCTGTTCCGGCCGCCGGTATAACGACAAATTGTTGTGGTCCGTTCGTCCGACCGACACAACGGCCAGTCGCCAGTCCACCGCTCCGGCGCGGGGCTCACCGATGGGGACGAACCGCATCGGAAGCCGACGATTGAAATCCCAGCCATCCCAAGTACCCAACAATGGGAAACGCTGCACTCCGGGATATCGCTGTCATCGAGGAGATCCCTTTCGATGACATCGAAGGCGTCGTCGCCGTCGACGCCCACAACTGGCTCTACCGATATCTAACGACGACGGTCAAGTGGACTGACAGCGAGACGTATACGACCGCCGACGGCACCGAAGTCGCCAACCTCGTCGGCATCGTCCAGGGCCTCCCCAAATTCTTCGAGAACGACGTGACGCCGGTGATGGTCTTCGACGGCGGTCCCTCCGAACTCAAAGACGACGAGATCGAATCTCGCCGCGAGCAACGCCGCAGCTACGAGGAACAACTCGAGACCGCTCGCGAAGAAGGCGACGCGGTCGCGGTCGCGCAACTCGAGTCCCGAACCCAGCGGCTGACGCCGACGATCCAGGAGACTAGCCGGGAACTCCTCCGATTGCTCGACGTGCCGATCGTCGAAGCACCCGCGGAGGGAGAAGCACAGGCCGCCCACATGGCTAAACGCGGTGACGCCGACTATGTCGGCTCGGAGGACTACGACGCCTTGCTTTTCGGGGCACCGCGTACCCTTCGCCAGCTTACGAGCAAGGGCGATCCCGAACTGATGGATCTCGAGGCCACCCTCGACCATCACGACCTCACGCTTGAGCAGTTGATCGACGCGGCGATCCTCATCGGGACGGACTTCAACGAGGGTGTCTCCGGCATCGGCCCCAAGACGGCGCTCTCCGAAATCGCCGATCACGGCGACCTCTGGAGCGTTCTCGAGGCTCGCGGCGACCACATCGATCATGGCGACCGTGTGAGACAGCTCTTCCGTGATCCCAACGTGACCGACGACTACGAGTTCGAGACGACACTCGAGCCGGATCTCGCGGCGGCCCGCGAGTACGTCACTGACGAGTGGGAGATCGACGCCGACGAGGTTGCACGCGGATTCGAGCGAATCGAAGAAAGCGTCACCCAGACCGGGCTGGATCGCTGGACGTGAGCGAAGCGGGCGTGTGGTCGAAGATCGGTATCCAAAACCGATGGCCGGGAGCGGTGGGCAGCCGCAATGTGCGGCTGATCGCGCGACTCGGGGGAGGGCAGGCCGCTGTACCGACACCGACCGCGAGCGATAGCGAGCAGGATCGTCTTCCGGTGCTTTTGATCAACCCTAAGCGGGAGCTTCGCTCCCGCGAGGTCCGAGAGCGGAGCTCTCTCGAGATTTCATCGAGAGACGTCGCGAGCGAGGCGCTCCGTGCCTCGCTCGCGACAGACCGTGGTTCGAGACGCCAAAGGCGTCTCGTCATCAAGCGAAACCTTCGGTTTCGCGGACATCGCGAATCTTCGATTCGCTCAGTCACGAGAGAGCAAAGCTCTCTCGAACGACAGCGTAAAAGGTTGGTTAGAAGAGGTGTTTGTCTTCGTCCAACAGTTTGGCGGGGCCGCCGACATCCCAGATGGTCGTCGAGACGCCACAGTCGGCGACGGCTTCCTCGACTCGCTCGGCGTACTCTTCGGTGGTGTTGACGTAGACGCTGGCCCCGGTGTCGGTCGAAAAGTAGACGGGGATGTCCTCTTCCTCGCGGAGTTCACGAACCGTGTTGAAGATCGCGAGGGTCGCGGGCTGCCAGTAGACCCAGCCCGAGGGGCCGGTCATCGTGGTCGCCGCAAGCGACAGCGAGTCCTGTTCGGCGAGTTCGAACGTGCGCTCGAAGTCGTTGTCGCGAAGCGCATCGCGCATCTCGGCGATCTGGCCGTGGATGTGAGCGTTGCGCGCCTGGAACATGTGGCTGTCGGCAGCTTCGCGGTGGGCGTCCTCGGTCTCCTTGTGGTAGGGGACGAGTCCGACGACGATCTTCAGATTTTCGTGGAGATCCGACGGAATCCGCTCGGAGTGACAATCCTCGTCGTTGAGTCCAGTGTAGAGCTGGGAGAACGCGCCAGTGACCGCTCGAGCCGAGGAGGCCGAGCCGACGCGGGCGATCGTTGAGATCTCCTGGCGCGACGCGTCGAGGTCGGCTGCTTCGGCAAGTGCCATCGCTGCGGCTGCAAAGCCAGACGACGAGGAGCCGAGGCCGACGTTCGAGGGGAAGCTGTTCTCGCTCTCGAGACGAACGGGGTACACGGTGTGGGCGGCGTCGGATTTCGAGCGGGCCTTCTCGACGACGGCCTCGACGCGTTCGTACGCGCGGCCGTCGAGTTCCTCGCCGTCGACGATGAACGTGTCCTCGTCGTAGTCCATCGAGAACTCGACGGTTGTCCGCGTGTGGCTTGGGGCCGTACAGACGCTGATGCTGTCGTGATACGGGAACCGCTTGATGTCGTCGCGCATCCCGTGATACTTGACCAGCCCCTGAATGGGGTGGGCCATGGCCGTGGCTTTCATACCCTGATAGGTGGCTGAGGGCCGCTTAAAGCTCACGGCATTCGGCTATCGGTCGGTCCCCGCTGTGTCGGCCGGAATCGAACCCGAACGCTGAAACGAACCGACTGCCACCACACCCCTATGGGCACCCCACGCGAGACGCGGCAGGCACAGGCCGAGACGGTCGTCGACCGACTCGAGGCGGAATACCCCGATTCGACGATTTCGCTGCGGTACTCGAATCGCCTCGAGTTGCTGATCGCGGTGATCCTCTCGGCGCAGTGTACCGACGAGCGGGTCAACCAGGAGACGAAGAAACTTTTCGAGAAGTACGACGGCCCCGAGGACTACGCAAACGCAGCGCAGGACGACCTCGCCGAGGACCTGAACTCGATTACCTACTATAACAACAAGGCGAAGTACATTCGCAGCGCCTGTGAGACGATCCTTGAGGACCACGACGGCGAGGTGCCGGATACGATGGACGAACTGACCGACCTGTCGGGAGTCGGGCGGAAGACGGCGAACGTCGTCCTCCAGCACGGCCACGACGTGGTCGAGGGGATCGTCGTCGACACGCACGTCCAGCGGCTCTCACAACGGCTTGGGCTGACCGAGGAGGAACGCCCTGAACGGATCGAGGAGGAGCTGATAGAGATAGTTCCCGAGGACTACTGGCAGCAGTTCACCCACCTCTGTATCGACCACGGGCGAGCGGTCTGTACGGCACGGAATCCTGACTGCGGTGACTGCGTACTGGCGGATATCTGCCCCTCTGAGAAGGGCGACAGCGAGATCGATCTCGCCGCCGGCGAACCGTGGTAATAGCTGATTAGAGACCGACCCCTGTCGATAGCGACCGGTCACCGTTCTTGGCAAGCCCAACGTCTTTTCGGAGATCACAGCTATGCCCGGTCGGGATCAGCATGTCCGACGACACCGACGAACGCGAGACGACCGGCAAAGAGGAGCACGGACGCGACGTCTAACTCGAGCACGAACAGACCGACCCCGAGGAGGCGCGCGACGAGGACGAACTGACCGAGGAAGAAAAGGAAGCCCGCGAGCGACAGGACGAAAAACAGCGCCGACAGGACATCGAACACAAATCTGACGACCGAGAAGACGCCGCGCTCGAGCAGGAAAACTCGGACGGTCACCGAGACGAAGCGCCATACAACAGCTAACCGGACCCGGGACGCTGCTGCAATTTTCGTTCTTAGCGCTCCGGGACGATCAGCGTCGAGAGCGTGTCGGTAACGGAGATGGTGACTCGTGCATCCATTGGCGCCATACCGACCGATCGGTCGTCGACGACGAGACGGACGTCGTTTTCGTTGCGCTCGACGGTAAACGCGAGGTCATCGTCGGGGAGAACCCACTGACGAGTCTGGGTAACGAACGGACCGATCGGAGCCACGGCGACTGCGTCGATGGCCGCCGAGAGCTGGGGAGCGTCGACGGTGCTGGCGTAGCCGTGGCTTCCGGCGGGCGTCGCCGCGACGACGCCGTCGGCGCGAAACGTCGCAACGGGTTGGCCGCGACTGTGGACTCCGTATTCGGAGATACGCGCCGGTTCGTCGGTGACGAGGGTCACGTCGAACAGTGCGCGATCGCGGACGACGGTGTCGGTCGACTCGAGAGTGACACCGAGTACGGGCTGTGGACGGCAGACGGCGTCACCGCTGATGACCGCTTCGAGTGCGTCGGGTATGCGCTCGCGGTCGACCGACTCGATACCCGACACCGGACCGACCGGCAGGACGGGAGCGTCGATGCCCGCTCGCGCAAGCGCTGTCAGCGACGCTTCGCCGGCCGTGACCAGTACCGACGGCTCCGCCTCGAGCACGGCCTCGAGGCCGTCGCTGACGATCGTCACGTCGGCGGCGGCCGACTCGAGGCGAGCACCGATCTCGATGGCGTCAGTGTCGTCCGCTTGGCCATCGACGACGCCGACGACGGGCTCTTCGCCGGCGCTCCACGCGGCATCCATGGTCGTCAGTTCACACGGCCCAATGAAAAGGGTACGGTTGTCGTCGCGGACCGCGTGCCGGCGGTCGATCCGTCCGGTGTGTCCGAGGGTGGCGACGCGTTACAGCGGTAGCAGCGCGAGAACGCCCACGACTTCAGTCGTCGTAGGGCCAGTCGCCAGTGATCTTCATGCCTTCGGCGAGGTCCTGCGCTTCGAGGTCGGCTGCGATGGCGTCGGACGCGCGGTGGGCGACGGTCACGTCTTCGCGGGCGAGTGCAACGATGTACGCGGTCAGGAGGATCGCCTGTTCGCGCAGGGTCCGGGACTCGAGTTTCTCGATCGTATCCGCGAAGGTGTGCCCCCAGCCCCGGCCCGCACCCTCGGAAACCGATCTGACGTAACAGCCGGGGATGCCCTCGGCGACGAACGGCCAGTGGTCGCTGTGGGGGCCAAGCGTCGGCACCGTCTCGATCGGATGGTCGTATCGCTCGGCGATCTCGTTTGCGACCTCCTCGAGCGCGTCGAAACCGTGCGTGACGAGCTCGAGCGTTCGATCGTTGACGACGCCGTCGTTGTTGACCACTGCCTTGATCGCGTCGATGTCGGCTGCCTCGGCATACCGGGTCGAGCCGACCAGCCCGACCTCTTCGGCACCGAAGGCGACGAACTCGACGCGGGTCTCGAGGTCGTCCTCGCGGGCGGCGAGCGCGTTCGCGAGTTCGACCACCATCGCGGTGCCGGCCCCGTTGTCCATCGCCCCCTCGGCGATGTCGTGAGCATCGACGTGGCTCGTCACGAGGATGCGCTCGTCGGTGTCGGGTCCGAGTTCGGCATGAACGTTCTGGCTTTCGGCGGTGTGAATGTCGGCCTCGACGGCAAGCGTGATCGACTCGCCGTCGAACCGCCGGGCCAGTCGCGCGCCGACTTCGCTCGAGACGCCGACGGCCGGAATCTCGCCGACCGGCGACGCATCAGTTCCGACACTGCCGGTCGGCGGCAGACAGCCCTCGACGTGGTTGCGATAGATGAAGCCGACGGCACCGTTCTCGACGGCGTGGTAGTACTTCTCGCGGCGGTGGAGGTATCGGTCGTAGTAGTCGGGCACGTCGCTGCGGACCATGACGATCGCCCCCTCGAGGTCGGTCGCCTCGAAGTCCGCGGGGAGGCCGTAGCCGAGGTCGATCAGCGGCCCGGTGACGCGGTCGTCTGGACTTCGCGGTAGCGCGATACAGTCCTGTGTCGTGTCGCCGGCCGTGATCGCGCTGTCGCCGCGGGTCCAGCCCTGTATCTCGAAGGGCTCGAGGTGGGCGTTTCGAGCGCCGACGTCGGCCAGCGCGTCCCGTGTCAGTTCGGCAGCCTCGCGTTCACCCTCGCTGCCGGCCATGCGATTGCCGATATCGACGAGAGACTCGAGGTGGGTCCAGCCGACGTCGCTCTCAAAGATCGAGCCGATCCAGGCGGTCATAACCGTATCGTGGGCGGACGGCCGGGTAACTGTACCGCTCGGCCGTCGCTGCGCTTGCAGGCAGATCTCGAACGGGTCGCCAGTTTCTCATTTTCGATGACAGGTGTAACTACGAATCTTTTTTACGCCACTCCTGCTCGAAACTGGTATGCGGGAGACGCTTGCCGACTGGCGGCCGGCCATCGACGAGGCAATCGCAGACCTGGTCCCACGCGAGATCGACGCTGACTACCTCGAGACGTTCTTCGGGCCGCCGACCTACGAGTACGATGCCACTGGCATCGAGTGTGCGCTTGCGACGCCGCTGTGGGACCTCCTCGACCGCGGGGGGAAGCGGTGGCGTGCGATTCTCTTTCTCGTCTTCATCGAGGGATTCGACGAGGATCCCGCCGAGTATCTCCCCTATGCCTGTATTCCCGAACTCCTGCACAACGGGACGATCATCGTCGACGACGTTGAGGACGGGGCGACGATCCGGCGGGGCGATCCGGCACTGCATCACGTCTACGGACACGACATCGCGCTCAACGTCGGCAATGCGATGTACTTCCTGCCGCTGAAAGTGATTACACAGAATCCGGCCGACCTGCCAGCTGACCGGCAGCTGGCTGCCTACGAGATGTTGATGGACGAACTCAACCGGACCCACCTCGGGCAAGGCATGGACATCTGCTGGCACAACGAACGCGAGGTCCGAGTCGGCACCGACGAATACCTCGAGATGTGTGCGTGCAAGACCGGCTGTCTCGGGCGGATCGTCGCCCGACTGGCCGCGATTATCACCGATCAGCCCGACGCGGTCGAGGAGGCGGTTGCCACGTACGCGGAACTGACCGCCGTTGCCTTCCAGATCGGCGACGACATCTTGGACGTCGAATACTCGCTGGGTCGAGCCGGCGAGTTCGGCAAGGAGTTCGGCAACGACATCCGCGAGGGCAAGAAGACGCTGCTTGTCATCCACGCGATGGAAAAAAGCGAGCCGGAGCGTGCCCGACAGCTGCAGTCGATTCTCGAAGCCGAGGACAACACCGACGACGAAATCCACGAGGCCCTCGCGATTCTCGAGGAAACCGGGAGCATCGAGTACGCCCGCGAGTGTGCCCTCGAGTTGGCTGCCCAAGCGCGGGCGGCGATCGACGAGGTGAACTTCGACACCGAGACGACGCGGAAACTCGAGGAGTTCACGGAGTTCGTCATCGAACGCGACGCATAGCGCGGCGGTATAGACAGCCCATTCGTAGCGGACCGCGATCATCCTTACTCGAGTGGCCGATCAGCGATCAGATGTGACGGTGTTCACGGCTGGCAGTGAGGCGGTCATCGGCCCAGTCGATGTCGACGTGGTTGGGCGGCTCGCTCGTCATGCCATCGCGGCTGACGATCTCGAGGGTTCGGTTCCGCGCGTCGGGCGTAAACGGCGACGCCGCCATTACCTGTGCGACATCGGCCCGCGGAATCGACCCCGAGACGGAACCACCACCCTCGTTGACCACGACCGTATCGCTTGGTGGATCGTTCGTGAGCCTGCCGGGACGAACGATCGTGTAGTCCAGTCCCGATCGGCGCAGGGCCGTTTCGGCGTCGTGCTTGGCCGACAGCGTGCCCCGGATCAAGAGCCGAGCCGGAAGCGACAGCCCCGCTTTCGAGGTTCCGACGCCGATCGCGCTCTCGAGAACGAAATAGGAGACACCGGACCCAACGGCAGCAGTGATGAGGTTGATGACACCGGTTCGATCGACCAGTCGGGTCCCGATCGTGTGACGAACCCCCGGTGGCGTTCCGAGCGTACAGTAGACGATATCGCAGTCCACGACCGCCGCGACGGCGTCGGCCGACTCGAAGAAATCGGCCACGATTACGTCGTCCGCCCCGTGTCGCTCGAGCATGTCGACGTTCGCGTACGACCGCGTGGTCGCGCGCACCGAGAGTTCGGTCGGCCGGAGGACTGACAGGAGTTCCTGTCCGGTTTCCCCGCTGGCACCGGCGACGAGGACCTGATCGGGTATGCGTGAGCGATCCATCGAACGAGTTACCGCACGGACACTGAAAACGCTCACCAGCAGTTGCCGTCCACGACTGTCAAAATATCGAATATGAAAACGCTGTCGTCCGTTCTCGTGGTCGGCAGTTGTCTTTAGTTGGCCCGATCGTCGGACTGGAGTCGCTTCGTCGTCTTGACTAACGGATGGCGCGCGTAGTCGACGACATCGATATCGTCGATTTGCTCCAACTCCTCTTTTTTGGCCGTGTCTGCCATCCCCAACTCGATCTCATGGTCGATGACGATGACGTAGGCATCCATCTCGTCGATCCCGAGCCGATCGGCCGCGAGCACACGGTGGTGGCCGTCGGCTAGCAACAGCATCCCGCCGTTGTCGATCACCACCAGCGGCTCGGCCAGCCCGCGTTCGAGCTCGTAGCGTCTCCCCTCGAGTTCGTCGGCGTACACCCGGCCCTGGGTAGGTGTCAGCTCCGAGAGCGGGACAGTGCGGCGCTCCTGAGTCAGATCGATCTCGTGGATTTGCTCTAACGTTCGCATGAGTTTGCCGACCTTCTCGGGCGTCGCGCGTTCGATCTGGCTCCGGATGACGTCAGCGTTCGAGATGATTCCGACGAGGTTGCCCGCGTCGTCGACGACGGGCAGTTTCTGGATGCCGGACCGGAGGATGACTCGGGCGGCATCGTTGACCTTCATGTCGGGATGGGCGACCAGCAACTCCGTCGCCATGATTTTGAAGATCGGATCATCGTCGTCCGCAAGCAGCAGGTCGCGGGCGCTGATGAACCCCTCGACGCGGCGGCGCTCGCAGACGGGAAAGCCGCTGTGTTCGTCGCTCTCGGCGATTCGCCTCGCGACCTCGCCGACCGTTTCGTCGGGCGACACTGTCGCGACATCGCGCGTCATGTAGTCTTTGACCCGGGGCTTCGTCCGGTCCGACACGACCTCCATAGACGATTATACGGGTGCCGCGCGCAAAAGCACTGTCTTCTATTCGGGGAGGCCGTTTGGGGATCGTGTCTCCGTTGTAACAAGCGAAAGCGCGATCCCGCCGGCGGTGAGCAGCAGTGAAACGACCACCAGCCTGACTCGAAGTGGGAGGACTACGGTGGCAACCCCCAGGAGTGGACTGATCGAAACGAGCGTTGTGACAGAGACGGGCGTGTCACTGGCGAGGTGGGTGATGGCAGCGTACAGACCGAGAACTGTCGCATGAGCCGCAAAGACGGTAGTGAACTGTAGTTCTCCGTTTGCGGCGAGAACGAACCCACTGAGGCCGGTGAGCGTCGAGACACCCGCAATCGTGTCGGTAAGCCACTGTGCTCTGTTTCCCATCTATCATATTGTATGAAAACAATGACAAAAGACGTTGTGCCCCGACCGCGAACCTCGACAGGTATCGACTCGAGTCGGATGCCCTTATGCTGACTCGCCGTCTTCCGACCCACCGCGCTGGGTGAACAGCCACTCGCTGGTTTGTGTGTAGGCTCCAACTGGGACCCCTGGCCGCGTCTCGAGTGCCTCGAAAAAGCGGTTGATAATCACTTCTTCGACGATGCTGACGATCGATTCGACCTCTTCCTCGTCGTCGGCACTGCCCAAGATGCCGATCTCGAGTTGTGCGCCAGCCATGTCGGCGTGGCCGCCGGCGCTGCCGATTCGGTCGAACGCGTCCCGAAGCGTTTCGCCGAGATCGACATCTGCCGCCCGTGAGCGGGCCGACAGATACACCATTTCGTCGTCGAACCCGAAGACCAGCGTCGTCTCGATCCCCTCCATCGTCAGCAGTTGATCTGCGGCCTGCGGTAACGCGTCCCGGTTGCTGATCCGATTGACGCTGGCAACGGCGACCGACCCTCGTTCGATCCGGTTTTTGATCGCCCGTGCGATCGTCTCGAGTGTCTCGCCCTCGAGCGACGGCTGTTCGATCTGACGCAACAACGACGTGTCGACGTGGGGAGACAACACAGAGGCAGCCCGGAAATCGGCCGGTGAGACTTCCCGCGTAAAGTCGTTCGTATCGACTCGAATGCCATACAACAGTGCCGTCGCCGTCGCTGGATCGAACGCGAGATCGAAGTGCTCTATGTACTCGGTCAGGACGGTGCTGGTCGCGCCCGCCTCCTGCCGGAGGTCGACGAAGTCGCCGGGAACCGGCCCGCGAGGTGGGTGGTGGTCGATGACGATGTCGACGTGAAGGTCCGCCGGTAGCTGGTCGTTGACGCCGGGTCGGGAATGATCGACGAGCGCGAACGCCGAATAGTCCGTCAACGGGTCGTCGGGAGCCATGTTTTGCAGGTCCAGATCGAGTAAATTGACCATCGCTCGGTTCTCCTGATGGGAGATGTCGCCGAAATAGCAGGCGTCAGCGTCGACGCCGACGGATTCAGCGATGTCGACGAGCGCGACCGCGCTCGCAAGCGCGTCCGGATCGGGATTGTCGTGGGTTACGACCGCCAGTCGACCGTCGATCCCCGCAAGCGACGCCCGGAGTTCGATGGCCGCTTCGGCCGACGCACTCGCCGTCTCGAGTGCGTAGTCTGCGATCGCCTCCGTCGGGTCGACGACGTGATCCGCCAGTTCCGCGAACTGGCTGCGGTCCGTCGCCGTCGCGTGCCCGCCCAGATAGGCCACGATCGAGACAGCGGGGAACTGCTCACGCGCGAGCTCGAGTGCAGTCCGATTTCCGTCGGTTCGGTCGCCGGCGACGAAGATAACGTCCGGTCGGTCGACACTTGCGATGGTGTCTGGATCGGTTGGATCCGCGTGCCGGGCGGGCACACTCTCGTCGCGTAACGTCTCCACGGCGCTTGCATCGTCAGTGATGACGAGTACGCGGCCGTCGCGCTCGGCGACCTGTTCGGCCACTTTCCGACAGATGGTCCCACAACCGAGCACGAGCCGGAAAACCATTTATCGCGGCTTGCGACCCCGAGGGGTAAAAGCTACCGGGTCGCGTTAGCCGACGACTGCCGCCGCCGCCTCGAGTGCGGCGGTGGCGATCGGATCGAACGCCGGCAGGATGACGACCGTCATTACGGCGGCGGCGATGATCGCCGCGTAGAGACCGGTGGGCTGGGTGAGGCGATCCCGATCGAGGATCGGCTCCTCGATCCAGAGGGCCTTGACCAGCCGCGAGTAGTAGTACAGCGAGAGCGCGCTGTTGACGACGAGCGCGGCGGCGAGGACGAGCAAGACCGTGTTATCTGCGGCCGCGTTGACCGTCTCGGTGTAGAGCAAGTACTTGCTCCAGAAGCCACCGAACGGCGGCACGCCGGCGAGGCTAAACATGAACACGGCCATCGCCGCCGAGGCGAAGGGTGCCTGTTTCGAGAGGCCGTTGTAATCAGCGAACGTGGGGCCGACACCCCAGTACTCGGCCAGCGCGACGAACAGGAACGCACCCGTGTTCATGAAGCCATAGACCAGCAGGTGCATCATGGCCGCACCCATCACGAGATCGCCGGCCTCAGTCGAGAGGGCTGCCAGCCCGATCAGCACGTAGCCGGCGTGCCCGATCGAGGAGTATGCGAGCATCCGTTTGACGTTTTCCTGGGTCGCCGCCGCGAAGTTCCCAAGCGTCATCGTGACGATCGCGAGGATGACGAACGCCACCGTCCAGTCGACGCCGATGACGGCGGTCGTCGCCTCGAGCGGGAACGCCGTCGTGAACACGCGGAAGGCGAGCACGAAGCCGGCGGCCTTCGAGGCCGAGGAGAGAAACGCCGAGATCGGCGCGGGCGCACCCTCGTAGGCCTCGGGGGCCCAGAAGTGAAAGGGGACACTGGCGGTCTTGAACGCGACGCCGCCGACCAACATCAGGATGCCAAGCCCGAGCAGGCCGCCCATCTCGCCCGCTGCGCCGAGGTTCGCCGCGATGGCCTCGAGTTGCAGCGAGCCGGTCGCACCGTAGACCAGCGAGATACCGTAGACGAAGATCGCCGACGACAGTGCGCCGATCAGGAAGTACTTCAGCCCCGCTTCGACGCTGCCGCGGTTGTCTTTCAGGATCGCGACCAGCGCGTACGACGGCAGGCTCGTCAGCTCGAGTGCGATGAAGATCGTCACGAGGCTGTTCGAAGCCGCGATCATCGACATCCCGGTCGCCGCGAGGACGACCAGCGAGTAGTACTCGGCCTGGTAGGTGTGATCACGCAGGTAGTCGTAGCTCGCCACCGCGACGAGGGCAGTGACGATCGAGATGATGATCATGAAGTACAGCGCCAACCGGTCGACGATGAACTGACCGTTCATCACGTCGACGACGCCGTAGTTTTCGATCCCGGTCGCACCGACGCCGGCGGCGGTAAACCAGACGGCGACGGCGAGCGAGGCCAGCGAGCCGGCGACGGCGGTGCCAGCAAGCAGCGGGCGGTTCGTCGACCGCGGATTGATGCTATCGAACAGGAACAGGACGAGTGCCGTTCCCGCCAGGATCAGTGCCGGGGCGAGTGCCGCCCATTCGGGAAGCTGGAAGACTGCCATCAGAGCCCACCTCCCTGGATGATCGGATCGATTGCGTCGGTTATCATGGTGAAGATCAAGTCAGGGGCCACGCCGAGGGTGATGATCAGCCCCAGCAGGACGATCATCGACGCAACGTCGTGGACGGGGGCGCGGCCGACCTCGTAGTCGGTTTCTAGGTTGTACGGCCCGAACACCGTCCGCTGGAGTGCAAACAGCAAGTAGCCTGCGACGATGACGATGCCGAACATTGCCAACGAGGTGAAAGCGGCCGAGTATGCGAGCAACTCGGAGCCGAAGGAGCCGAAGAAGATGAAGTACTCGGCGGCGAAGCCGCTCATCAGCGGCAGGCCCATGTAGCCGAACGCGCCAGCGATCAACACGCCGACGGCGATCGGCATTCGGTCTGCCATCCCGGACATGTCGGTGACCATCCGGGTGTGGGTCGCGTTGTAGATGACGCCGACCGACATGAACATCAGTCCGGAAATCAGGCCGTGGGAGACCATCTGGAAGGTCGCGCCGCCGACCCCGAACTGGGTGTATGCGACCAGCCCAAGGATGACATAGCCCATCGACGAGACGGACGAATATGCGACGATCCGTTTGAGGTCGGTCTGGGCGAGCGCCAACATCGCGCCGTAGATGACGCTGATGACGGCGATTGCCGCGATCGGGACCGCGTAGGCTTCGACCTGGTCGGGGAACATCGTGAAATTGAACCGGAGCAGGGCGTAGGTCCCCATCTTCAGCAACACGCCGGCCAGCAGAATCGACGCTGGCGTGGGAGCCTCGACGTGAGCGTCGGGCAGCCACGTGTGGAACGGCACCACTGGCACCTTCACCGCAAAGCCGAGGAACATGCCGATAAACGCAAGCGACGCGAGCGTCGTCCCGCTCAGGCCGAAGAAGCCCTCGGGGCCGCCGGCGAGCATCGCCGACGCGATCTCGGGCAGTCCAAAGGAGGTGACCGAGTCACCGAGGCCGAAGACGAGCGAGACGAACGACCCGAACATCACCAGCGACGCCACGTTCGTGTAGACGAAGAACTTGATGGCGGCGTATTTGCGACGCGGGCCACCCCAGATGCCGATCAGCAGATACATCGGGATCAGGACTGCCTCCCAGAAGACGAACCACAGGAAGAAATCAAGCGCCGAGAAGACGCCGATCAACATCGCCTCGATAAAGAGGATCAGCCCGTAGAACTGCGACTCGCGCTCGTCGATCGGCGTCCACGAACTGACGATCGCCAGCGTACAGAGGATCGCCGTCAGGACGACCAGCGGCAGGCTGATCCCGTCGAGGCCGACGAACCACGAGATCGAGTAGCCGCCGATCTCGAGCCACGCTGCCTGTGATTCGAACGCCAGTTCGCCGTCGAGCAAGGCGTTGCCGCTGCCATCGAAGGCGGCGAACAGCCACAGCGACAGCGCCGTCGGTACGAGGCTGATAGCGAAAGCGAGTTTGCCAGCAATGCGATTCGGCGCGACGAACGTCACTAACGCGCCGACCAGTGCAACCGCGATCAGTATTTCAATCATCATGCGAACCACCCTCCGAGATAGCCGAGGACGAGCAGTAAGGCGATGAACCCGCCCACCAGCAACGCCGCATAGTTAGTCACGATACCCGTCTGGATGCGTTTCACCCAACTGCTGCTGAACAGACTCACCGTCGACGTGCCGTTGACGAGCCCGTCTATGACCGTCTGGTCGAACCGGTCGGCGGCTCGAGCCACTGGCAGTGTCAGGCCCTCCGCGAGCCAGACCTGGTACTCGTCCTGGTAGTAGTTGCGCCGCAGGAGACTGTACGCCCCGCCGAGTTTCTGCATGTGGCGGGTCGGCTCGGGCACGTTATACAGCGTGTGTGCGGTGAACGCACCGGCCAGTGCGAGCCCGAGCGACAGGCCCGCACTCAACAGCATGGTAGTCGTCTCGGAGCCGCCGATGACTCCCTCTTCGAAGGCGACCGTCTCGTGGTACGCGTGGTAGGTCAGTCCTTCGACGGAGCCATACTCACCGTCGAGCCAGAACTCGAGGAACGTGATCTCGACGTCGAGCAGCTTCGCGACGGGGGCCATGTTCACGAGCCCGGTGACCGTCGCGAGGATCCCTAGCACGATCAGCGGGACCTTGATGGGCCAGCCGACTGGGTGTGGGTCTTCGGCGGTCTCCGAGCGGGGCTCACCGTGGAAGGTCAGGAAGACCATCCGGAACGTATAGAAGCCCGTGAAGAACACCGCAACCAGTCCCATCGCGTAGGCCGCGAGGATGATCGGCTGCTCTAAGCCGATGATGAGCGCGTCGAACAGCACCTCGTCTTTCGACCAGAAGCCGGAGAAGGGGACGATCCCCGCGAGTGCGAGCGCGCCGGCGAGGAAGGTGTAGTAGGTGACGGGTGCTTTGTCTTTGAGTCCGCCCATCTTCCACATGTTCTGTTCGTGGTGCATGAGCACGATGACGGCCCCGGCACCGAGGAACAGCAAGGCCTTGAAGAAGGCGTGATTCAGCAGGTGGAAAACGCCGGCGACGTAGCCGCCGACACCGAGCCCGAGCATCATGTAGCCGTACTGGCTAATCGTCGAGTACGCCAGCACCTGTTTGACGTCGTCTTTGACGACGCCCATCGTCGCGGCAAAGAGCGCGGTAAAGCCGCCGACGAACGCGATGATCGAAAGCGCCGTTGGGGAAAGCGCGTAGTAGCCGAACATCCGCGCGACCAGATAGACACCGGCCGCGACCATCGTCGCCGCGTGGATGAGCGCGGAGACGGTAGTCGGACCTTCCATCGCGTCGGGCAGCCAGGTGTGGAACGGGAACTGCGCGGACTTGCCAAGCACCCCGCCTAACACGAGCAGTCCGGTGATCGTCACCCACGTCTGGGCGTCGAAGCCGAACAGCGTCGCGCCGTCGTCGATCGCCGTCTCGGCGGCGGTGACGAACGAGGCCTCGCCGGCGAAGCCGACCGTGCCGAACGTCGCCGCGATGGCGACGACCCCGATCAGGAAGAAGTAGTCACCGAAGCGGGTGACCAGGAACGCCTTCTTCGCGGCCGAGGGGGCCGATTCCGTGCGGAACCAGAACCCGATCAGCAGGTACGAACACAGCCCGACGAGTTCGAAGAACATGAACGCCATCAGCAGGTTGTCCGCGAAGACAAAGGCGAGCATGCTGAACGTAAAGAGGCCGAGTTCGGCGTAGTACCGCGGGAGCCCGGTCTCACCTTCGGCGTTCATGTAACCGAGACTGAAGACGTGGACGAGCAAGGCGACCAGCGAGACGATCACCAACATGAGCGCCGAGAGCGGATCGATCAACACGCCGAACGTGAAGGCGATCCCTTCAGCGCCGGTCTCGCTTGCGGCCGCGCCGGCCGTCCACTCATACAGCGTCGTGTGATATGCGTTCCCGCCGCCGACTGCCGCGAACATCACGAGCGAGATCAGTAGCGAGCCTGCCGTCGCGATAATACCCGGAAGCGCGCCTTTCTTCGGCAAGTGCTTCCCAAAGAGCAGCGTGACGGCGAAGGCCACGAGCGGGAGCACTGCGATCGCCGGTGCGAATCCGAACGGTCCTGTTGCTGTTGCTGCCATCTTACCACCTCATCGTCGTCGGAACCGTGACGTCGATGTCACGGAAGTTACGGTACAACACCAGGATGATCCCGAGTCCGACGGCCACCTCGGCAGCAGCCAGCGCCATCGTAAACAGCGCGAATAGCTGCCCGGTGAGATTGCCGTGATAGAACGAGAACGCGATCAAATTGATATTGGCCGCGTTCAGCATGAGTTCAACGGACATCAGGAACAACAGTGCGTTACGACGCGTCAACACTCCGAAGAGCCCGATACAGAACACTGCCATCGACAGCAGCACGTAATACTGCACGTCGACGGTCATCGGCTCTCACCTCCAGTGTCTGTGTGCCGGTCGGTCGTTGCTGTACTCGAGTCATCGGTCCCGCCGTCAGTCACGGCCGGTTCCGGTCCGCCAGTCGCGCTCGCTTCCTCGCCGGCGCTTGCAAGCGCGGCGACGGGTTCGCCTTCCTCCTCGCGTTTCGCGAGGACGAGTGAGGCGTCGAGTGCGGCGTCGAGTGCGACGGCGACGAGCAAGACGGCGGCGAGGAACGGTTCGGTGCCGCCGATCTGTTGGAGTTCGTCGAAGCCGAACAGCGCGTAGCCGAGTTCGGCCGTAATCGAGACGTCGGCGGGGAAGCCAGCCCCTGCAGCCGCGGTCATCGGCTCGAAGGCCGCGTTCAGTGTGATCAGCGCCATCACGCCGAACAGCCCGACCGCGAGTAGTCCGGGGACCAGCGTCTTGCCGAGTCTGAGTTTCGGGCCGGTCGTCATGCCTGTACCACCTCGTCCGTGTCGGATTCGTCGCGCTGTGTCAGCATGACGGCGAACGTGATGAGGACGAGAACCCCGCCGACGTAGACGAGGACCTGCATCATGGCGACGAACTCAGCCGCCAGCATCACGTAATGAATCGCCACGCTGAGCAGCGCTACGCCCAGCAGGAGCGCCGAATGCCACGGGTCCTGCATGAGCACGACACCCACCGCGCTGGCAAGCGTAAGTAACGCAAACAGCGCGAACGCGATCAGCTCGTAGTTCATGTATTGGTAGTTACTGCCCGTTTGCGGGACGGGCGGACCCGTTACTGATAATCGACCTCCCCTTCACCCTCACCGACCCACGCGTCCCGATCGGGCTCGCGGGCGGCGAGCGGGTCGATGTCCTTGTACCACGGTACCGCTTTCAGCTGCTCTTTGTTGTAGACGAAATCGTGTTTCGTGTCCGCGGTGAACTCGAAGTTTTCCGTCAGCAGGATGGCATCGACGGGACAGACCTCCTCGCAAAGCCGGCAGTAGATACACTGGCCGATGTGGAGGTTGTACTGTTCGCCCTGTCGTTGATCGTTCGTGACGATCTGGATCGTATCGTTCGGGCAGACGTTCTCACACTGGCGACACCAGATACACCGCTCCTGGCTGAACTTGTGGACGCCGCGGAATCGCGGCGAGACGTCCGGTGCGGTCTCCGGATACTCCACCGTGAACGTAGAGCCGTCGAGTGCGTGTTTCATCGTCGTTGCCATCGATTTGAGTATCCCGATCATGCTATCAGCCCCACGATTACCGCAGTCAGGACGAGATTAGCGAACGAAAGGACGAGCAGTCCCTTCCAGCCGATCTCGATCAGTTGGTCGATCCGGACGCGTGGCACCGCCGAGCGCAGCCACTGCGTCGCGAAGAAGACGCCCCAGATCTTGATGATAAACCAGACGATGCCGAGTGCTGCGGGCCCTGGTCCGGCCGGACCGCCGAGGAAGATCGTCGCGATGATCGCCCCACCGAGGAAGATGTGAAGGAACTCACCGAGGTAGATCAACACGAAGTAGACCGAGGAGTACTCGGTCTGATACCCCGCGACGATCTCGGTCGGTGCCTCCGGCGTGTCGAAGGGGTTGCGACCGACCTCCGCGAAGTTCGCCACCAGAAACAGGACGAACGCGAAGGGGTTGACGAACGCGTACCACGTCGGAATCGAGATACCCGCGATCTCCACCAGCGTCTCGTGCTGGGCCGCGACGATCTCGCCCAGTTGTAGCGTGCCGGCGAAGATCACGACTGACATCCCGGTGATGACCAGCGGGATCTCGTAGGCGATGTTCTGTGCCACTGCACGCAGCCCGCCGAGCATCGAATACTTGTTCGCAGACGAGTAGCCGGCCATTACCAGCCCGAGGCTGGCGATCCCCGAGACGGCGAAGACGTACGCAAGGCCGACTTCAGGATCCGCGAGGTGGATGCCGCTGCCCATCGGGATGACGGCAAAGCCCAGCAGCGCCGACCCCGCGACGACGATCGGCGCGAGGTCGTAGGCCGGCCGATCCGCGTTCTCGGGGATGACCAGCTCCTTCGAGAGGAGCCGGACGGAGTCGGCGAGGATAATAAAGAGGCCTGCCGGCCCGAGCCGGTTGACCGCGATCCGGTCGGTGAATGCGGCAGTGATCTTCCGTTTGGCCCACGGTCCCGCGACGCCGGTCATCGCGAGCATCAGGTTGCCGACGATGAAGGCGGCAATAAACGTCGCGAGCAACTCCCCACCGAGTCCGAACCCGTCGAGGCCGGTCAGCTCGCCGATCCGCTCGGGGAGCAAAACCGTATCCTGCAGCGGTACCGTCGGCACCGCTGGCGTCGTATCGACCGGGGCCGCAAACTGCAGACCAGTCATACTAGCGGTCCACCTCCCCAAGCACGATATCGAGGCTGCCAAGCGAGGCGATCATGTCGGGGATGTACTCCCCTTCGGCCATCTCGGGCAGCGCCGAGAGATTGTGGAAACACGGACTGCGGATCTTGAACCGGCCCGGCTTGTCCGTGCCGTCCGCGCGGATGTAGATCCCGAGTTCGCCCTTCGCACCCTCGACAGCGCGGTAGATCTCGGTGTCTGCGTCGGGTTTCAGCGTCCGCGGGACGTTGCTCTGGACGGTGCGTTCGTCTTCCGGCCAGTCCTCGAGCAAGTCGAGACACTGCTCGATGATCTTCGCGGATTCTTCGACTTCCTGCATGCGCACGAGGACGCGGCTGTAGTTGTCACAGCCGTCCTCGGTGACGACGTCCCATTCTAAGTTGTCGTAGTAGCCGTAGGGATCGTCCCGGCGGAGGTCATAGTCGATGCCGGAGCCGCGAGCGACGGGCCCGGTACAGCCGTACTGTTTGGCGACCTCGGGCTCTAAGATGCCGGTGTCGTGGGTCCGGATCTGGAAGATCTCGTTTGCGGTCAGCAGGTCGTTGTACTCGTCGACCTTCGCGGGGAGGCCATCGAGGAAGTCACGTGTCTTCTCGATGAATTCCTCGCGGGGTTCGGGCAGGTCCCAGGCGACTCCGCCAAGCCGGAAGTAGTTGAACATGAGTCGCTGGCCGGTCAGGTCCTCTAAGATGTCCTGTACGACCTCGCGGTCGCGCATCCCATACTGGAAGATGGCGGTGAAGTCGCCGTAGACGTCCAGTGCGAATGTCGCCAGCGCGAGCATGTGTGAGGCGATCCGGGAGAGTTCGGCCCCCATCGTCCGAATGACCTGCGCGTACTCGGGGACGTCGATGTCCGCGAGGTCTTCAGCGACGCGTGCGTAGGCCCACTCGTTCAAGAGACCAGCCGAGACGTAGTCCCAGCGGTCGGGATACGGCATGATCTGGTGGCGATAGGTTCCCTGCTGGCACATCTGCTCCTCACAGCGGTGCAGATAGCCGATGTCGGGATCGACGTCGACGACGGTTTCGCCGTCTAACACCGTCTCGATGTGGAGCACACCGTGGGTCGCCGGATGGTGTGGCCCGATATTGAGGAACATCGTGTCCGACTCGTCGTCGTGGTGGTCGGGCTGGATCGGATTGGCATGTTCCGTCAGCGTCACCAGCTGGGGTTTCTCCTGGTCGTAGTCCCGCGAGAGCGGGTGGCCCTGCCAGGTTTCGGGCAGGAGGATCCGTCGCGGATCAGGATGGCCTTCGTAGTCGATGCCGACGAGGTCGAACGCCTCCCGTTCGTGCCAGTCGGCAGTCCGGAAGACCGGTTCGGCGGTCTGGCTAACTGGCTCGTCGGTCGTGGTCGGCACGACGACCGATACTTCTTGTGTCGGATCGGCGTACTTCCGGAGGTGGTAGATCGATTCGTACCGGTCTGGATACTCCTGTGCAGTCAGATTGGCGAGGTGGTCGAACCCGGCCTCGTCCCGGAGGTCTTTGAGGACGTCCTGAACGTCGTCCGGCCGGATGACGAATCCGGGCGCGTTCAGATGATCGTCGCGTGCGAGCGCGCGATCACCGACGATCGCCTCGAGTTCGTCTTCGGTGACCTCGACTGCCGGCTGTCGTTCGAGTCCCGTGCTCATGGTGAATCAGCCCAGTTGTAGCGCATCACGAGGTCGTCTTCGTCGATGTCGTCTGCGAGCTTTTGGACGAGCTCGTCTTTCGGCAGGTCGCCGAACTCCTCGAGTTCGTACGGCTTGACCACGACGGGCGTCGACTCGCCGTTGCGGATCCGTTCTTGAAGTTTGGCGATGCCGTAGACGAGTGCTTCCGGCCGCGGGGGGCAGCCGGGGACGTGGATGTCGATAGGGATGATCTCCTCGGCACCCTTGACGACGTTGTAGCCTTCTTGGAAGGGGCCGCCGGAGATCGTACACGAGCCCATGCCGACGACGAACTTGGGTTCGGGCATCTGGTCGTAGACCCGCTTCATTCGGGGGCCGAACTTGGAGACGATCGTCCCGGGGACGATCATCACGTCGGCCTGCCGGGGTGATGCACGCGGCACACCGGCCCCGAAGCGGTCCAGGTCGTGTTTGATCGCGTAGGTGTGCATCATCTCGATGCTGCAACACGCGATCCCGAACTGGAGCATGAACATCGAGTTGCCCCGCACCCAGTTCATGAACTTGTCGAACTTCGTGAGAATGAAGGGGGTCGATCCGAAGGCCTCGCGAAGCTTGGAATTGAAGCGGTCGTCGGCACCCTCACCGATGCGCGAATCGCGGGTGTCCGTCGACGGTGCGGTGCTGTCGTAGATCTGCTGGCGTGGTTGTTCGCTACTCATGGTCTGTCAGCGTCCAGTTGGCGAGGTGTCCGTGCCCACTGTACCGCGCCTGTGCGCCACGCCCACGCGAGTCCGACGAGCAGGATGGCGACGAACGCCAGCATCGGCCCGAGGGCGCGGGCAAGCGGGATATCCGCCGCGAGCGCATCCTGATAGGCGACCGCCCAGGGGAACAGGAGGACGGTCTCGATATCGAAGACGACGAACAGAAGCGCAACCATGTAGTACTGAATATTGAACCGGATGCGCGTTCCGCCGGTCGGAATCTCGCCACTCTCGTAGGTGGCGCGTTTACTCGTTTCGGGAACCGTGGGCCGCAGGAGATACGATACCGTCATCATCCCGAACGGTATCAGTACCCCAACGAGCGCCAGTGCCCCGATGGCGATCCAATCATTCATCTCGGTAACGTTCGAGGCTTCAAACCGCACGCACATAAGGGTTGATCCTTTGTTTTTGCGGGAAACACGGGCTACAACGGGATTTCAGCGTGAATAACTCCCATGTGAATAGTCACATGATCCTATATATAGATACCTGGAGAGGTGTCGGACCGGTAAAGAAATATTACTCGCCGTCGAACCAATAACGTTAGGCACTCGAGCGGGCCTGTTCTCGGCCAAGCTGGCGTCGACGCTCAGAAACAATTATCGCGGCAGATCTGCCACCGGACGTCGAGACGGTACCGTCCCCGTCCCGAACGCGACGCGCTCGTTACTGCTCGCGCTCTCGGAACGCCGGCGTCCCCTCGTCGTGGAGTTTCCGGGACACAGCTCCGACGCCTTCGCGTAGTCCCCCGTGGTAGTCGACCAACCGGTCGTGAACGTCGTCGTGCTGGCGAGCGAGGATCTGAGCGGCCGATAGCGCGGCATTGAACGACTTGCCGGCGTCGACGGCGACGAGCGGCGCGCCGGTCGGCATCCCGATGACGCTGTCAACGGATTTTTCCTGGACCGGGACGCCGATGACTGGCAGCGGATACGCGATCGAGGCAGTCATGTTCGGCAGATCTGCGGACTTGCCGCCCGCGCCGGCGATGATGACCTCGAGACCGCGATCCTCCGCGGTCTCGGCGTAAGCCGTCATTAAGTCGGGTGTCCGGTGGGCTGAGGTGACGTAGGTCTCGAACGTGAATCGCTCGTCGGGCGCACTCTCGTAGTCGGTCTGCTCGGCGAAGCCGAGTTTGTCGACGAAAGCGTCGTAAGCACCCCGCCGCCGGCCGCCGGTCATCATCGTCTCGAGGTCGGAGTCACTCCCCATCACGATCCCCACATCGGGGGTTTCCGCGGCCGGGCGGTCCTGCTTGGCTTCGTCGTGCAGTCGGTCGATCAGGTCGCTAACACTGTCGCTCATGGGCGATGCTGGTCGGGCGAATGACTTGAAACAGTGGTAAACGAGATGGGCGAGGGATGCTACGACTGGAACGTCACGGCGGCCTTGAGGTCGCGTGCTGTCTCGAGGAGGTCATCGACCGAATCGTCGTCTCCGTCGGCAGTCACCGTGACGTGGCCCATTTTCCGAAGGGGTCGCGCTTGGTGCTTGCCGTACCAGTGGAGGGACGCACCGGGCGTCTCGAGGATCTCGTCGATATCTCCCAACTGTGCCAGCCCTTCTTCCTCGACATCGCCGAGCAGGTTCGTCATCACCGTCGGCGAACGCAGGGCCGTCGAACCGAGCGGCCAGCCAAGCACGGCCCGGATGTGCTGTTCGAACTGCGAGGTCTGGGTCCCCTCGATCGTCCAGTGGCCAGAGTTGTGCGGGCGCGGGGCGATCTCGTTGAGCAGGATCTCGCCGTCCGTCGCTTCGAAGAGCTCGATCCCGTAGACGCCACGCCCGTCCATTACTTCGAGTACGTCCCGCGCAACGTCATATGCGCGCTCGGTAACGGCTTCGCTCGAGCGGGCAGGGACGATCGTCTCCCGGAGGATCTCGTCTTCGTGGACGTTCTCTCCCAGTGGGAAGGTCGCGACCTCGTCGTCACCCTTGACGGCGATGACCGACACCTCGCGCTCGAAGTCGACGAAGGACTCGACCATCGCGGGGCCAGCGACCGACTCGAGGGCGTCCTCGGCGTCGGCTTTGGATTCGACGGGGACGTTGCCACGCCCGTCGTAGCCGCCGGTCCGCGCTTTGAGCATCACCGGCGCGCCGTAGTCGTCGATCGCCGCGCGGATGTCGTCGGCATCGTCGACCTTGCGAAACGGCGGCACTGGAACGCCCGCATCTTCGAGCTCGCGTTTCTGGACGAGTTTGTCGTGGATCGTCTCGAGCGTCGACGGCTTCGGGTGGACGGGCGTCCCCGTCTCCTCGCTGATGCGATCCATGACGTTCTGGTCGGCGAGTTCGATTTCGAACGTGAGGATATCGGCTCGCTCTGCGAGGTCGCGGATCCCCGCCTCGTCGTCGAAGTCGGCAACGATCTGGTCGCGAGCGACCAGCGCCGCCGGACAGTCCGGCGTCGGATCGAGCACGACCACCTCGACACCCAGCGGCGCGGCCGCCTCGGCGAGCATCCGCCCGAGCTGTCCCCCTCCGACTACGCCGATCGTCGGTCCCGGCGTCCGTAGCGTCGTCATTACGCCGCGGTTATCGTCGCCCGCGCTTAAGAATTCTCAAACGGCATGCTCGAGACGCGATTATCCTCTGCCTGTCACCGAGGCGTCCGATCTCGAAGCTGGCACGTCACAGGGTGACGCCGTCATACGAACTCCTGTCGGTCAGTTCCGGCGCACCCGCATGACGGGTTGCGGATTCGACGATAAACAGTGACAACAGCCCGTCACAGGCGCTGCTACCGTTATCATATAAAAATCTTCGTGGACAACACCCGTGTCGAAAACTGACTAGTATTACATATGTCGATCGGACCACATCTGTATGAGTATGACGAGTAACATTTCACGACGCCAGTTGCTCGGTGGGGGGAGTCTCGGCGCGCTCAGCACGATCGCTGGCTGTCTCGCGACCGGCAGGGGCGCAACGGAAACCGTGACGGAAACCTACCAGACCACTGACCTCAGTTCACTCTCACTCACGACCGTCAACGGCTCGATCACCGTCGACGGACACGAAGGCGACGCGATCGAGGTTACGGCCACCAAAGCGGCACCGACCGAAGACATCCTCGAGTCGGTGACCCTCGCGTCTAGCCGGAGCGACGGACACCTGACGCTCGAGGCGGACTCGGAAACGTCGGCGTTTCTGTTCGGTCCCGAGCCCAAGGTCGACCTCGAGGTGACAGTCCCGGCAGGGATCCGACTTGCGCGAGCGGAGACGACCAACGGTGACATCGAGACTCGGAACGTGACCGACGACGTGGATGCGGAGACGACCAACGGAGATATCGACGTCTCGCTTACAGACGGCGACGGCGACCTGACCGCGGAGAGTACCAACGGCGAAATCACGGTTCGGGCACCCGACTCACTCGATGCGACCGTTAGCGTCTCGACGACCAACGGCGACATCTCGATCGACGGCTTCGAAAACTCGAACGCGTCGGGCGATGGCTCGCTCGAAATGACGCTGGGTGATGGAACCCGCCGCATCCGCCTCGAGACGACCAACGGCGACGTGACGCTTCGCAGTACCGACACATCGTAGCGATACCCATCCGGATCGAGCGCGAGAATCGGGTGCCGCCGAGCCCTGACCCGGTCGGCAATCGATAGCACGCGGCCACCGCAGAACGGTACCTCTTTTACCCGTCCTCCCTACCGCTCGCCTATGACCACGCTCGGACTGGTGGTCGCGGAGTTCAACCGGCCGATCACCGAGCAGATGGAGCAGGACGCACTCGAGGCCGCAACGGCCGCGGGTGCCGACGTGTACGAGACGGTCCACGTGCCGGGCGTCTACGACGCGCCGCTGGCCGCCGATCGCCTCGCACGTCGTGACGAGGTTGACGCCGTCGCCGTGATCGGCACCGTCATCACCGGCGATACCGACCACGATCAGGTGATCACCGACGCCACCGCGCAGCGACTCTCCGACGTGAGTCTCGAGCGCGATACGCCGGTGACACTCGGCGTGACCGGCCCCGGTATGTCCGCCGCCGAAGCGCGCGAACGCGTCGAAAACGCAGCCAAGGCTGTCGACGGCGCGCTCGACCTCGTCGACGAACTCCCGGACCCCAGTCCCGTAGCCGATTCCCAACAATGACTATGGAATTTACCGACCGTGTAACCCGAGTCGAACCGTCCGCGACGCTTGCTATCTCCGCACTCGCCACCGAACTCGAGGCTGAGGGCGCAGACGTCGTCGACCTCTCCGTCGGCGAGCCCGACTTCCCCACGCCCGAGAACATCGTCGAGGCTGGCAAGGACGCGATGGACGCCGGCCACACCGGCTACACGACCTCTGCCGGTATCCTCGAACTGCGCGAGGCAATCGCCGACAAACTCGCCGACGACGGCTTGGAGCACACCGCAGACGAGATCATCGTCACACCCGGCGCGAAGCAGGCCCTCTACGAGATCGTTCAGGCACTCATCCAGGACGGCGACGAAGTCGTCTTGCTCGACCCCGCGTGGGTCTCCTACGAGGCGATGGTCAAGATGGCCGGCGGCGACCTGACCCGCGTCGACCTCTCCGATTCGGACTTCCAGCTCGAGCCCGCCCTCGACGACCTCGAGGCCGCCGTCTCCGACGACACCGACCTGCTGATCGTCAACTCCCCGTCGAACCCCACCGGCGCGGTCTACTCCGACGCCGCACTCGAGGGCGTCCGCGATCTGGCCGTCGAACACGACGTCACCGTCATCTCCGACGAGATCTACAAGGAGATCACCTACGGCGTCGAACCGACGAGTCTCGGCACGCTCGAGGGCATGGCCGACCGCACCGTGACGGTCAACGGCTTCTCGAAAGCCTACTCGATGACCGGCTGGCGGCTCGGCTACTTCGCCGGCCCCCAGGACCTGATCGATCAGGCCGGCAAACTCCACAGCCACTCCGTCTCCTCGGCCGTGAACTTCGTCCAGCACGCCGGAATCGAAGCGCTCGAGAACACCGACGAAGCCGTCGAAGAGATGACCGAAGCGTTCGAGCAGCGCCGCGACCTCGTCATCGACCTGCTTGACGACCACGGCGTCGACGTCGCCGTCCCCGAGGGCGCGTTCTACATGATGCTGCCCGTCGACGACGACGATCAGGCCTGGTGTGAGGGCGCGATCGAAGACGCCCACGTCGCAACCGTGCCCGGCAGCGCCTTTGGGACGCCCGGCTACGCCCGAATTTCGTATGCGGCGAGCGAAGAACGACTCGAGGAAGGCATCGAGCGACTGGCCGAAGAAGGCTACCTGTAAGCTGAACTCGTCGGAGCGGATTTTCCGTCGCTGATTTCGGTTCTGGAAAGTGATCGAGTCTGACCGGTTACTTTCACTCTGGTTTGGTATTGTTTATTCATCTATATAGTTAGTATTATTCATGGACTGTCCGACCTGTGGCAAGTCCCTGACCACCGAACGGGGAATGCGCCAGCATCACACCAAAGTTCACGACGAGTCGCTGCCGAACCGGACGTGTACTGGCTGTGGAACCGAGTTCTACGACCCAAAATCCCGACTCGAGTTCTGCGACGACTGTAATCCAAACGCCGGAGAACACAACGGAAACTGGAAAGGCGGGAAAGAAACCGGGACGTGCGATCGGTGTGGAGCGACGTTCGACTACTATTCCTCGGACAAGCCGGGTATGTACTGTTCAGAATGCGTCGAGAGTGCCCGCGGATTGGTTCCGGGAAATCCGTCGGAGAAGGGTGAGCGGGTCGTCGTCGGCTGCGAAGCCTGCGATGCCGAACTCGAGGTTCGGCCGGCGCGACTCGAGAAGCAAACACGAGGCGTCTTCTGTACGCTCGAGTGCTATGGCGACTGGTTATCAGAGAACGTCGTCGGACCGGATCACCATCAGTGGGAAGGCGGATCGATCGACTACGGACAACAGTGGTGGCAGGTTCGACGGCAGGCACTCGAGCGTGACGACTACGAGTGCCAACACTGCGGGACGAGTGCCGAAGAACTGGGCCGGAATCCAGACGTGCATCATCGCCGACCAGTCCGGTCGTTCGATCAACCCGAAGACGCACACACGATGGACAACGTGATAACGCTCTGTCGGAGCTGTCATCGCCATGCCGAAGCGGGGACGATCACACTTCCGTCTCACGACGAAAAGTAACACTATTGTGCGATGGCAGTCTATCTATCGAGTGACGTTCCGTTGAGTCCCGTGGTGGCGAGTAAATCCGGAGGATTTACGAGGTACACGGGACTTTGATCGGAGTGAGAAGTCCCGTGGTGTAGTGGCCAATCATATGGGCCTTTGGACGTGTTTCGGTTCAGTCCGTCACGGAAGCAAGCCCATGACGGCAGTTCGAATCTGCCCGGGACTACTATAATATTTCTTATACTTTCGATGAAGTGGTAGTCCGTGTGACCCACAGCCTGCTGTGATTGCTGCCAGTAGCACACAGACATGGGCAGAAGCAGCCCCTGAATACCCGCTACCTCGTCCTAACAACTCCATAGTAATCCCTGCGTCCTCGAGAGCCCATCCTATGTTCGGAACGAGCGGTATCCGCGGCACTGTCGGCGAGGAGGTAACAGCCGAACTCGCGCTTGCGATCGGGCGCGCCGTCGCGTCCGACGGCTACGATCGCGTCGTCGTGGGACGAGACGCGCGCGAGAGCGGTGCAGTCCTGGTCGATGCAGTAACCGCCGGACTGCGTGAGTGTGGTGCGGACGTGCTCGAGGCCGGCATCGCCCCAACACCGACGATCGCCAGAGCGGTCCCGCGAACGAACGCGGATGCAGGCATCGTCGTGACGGCCTCGCACAACCCCGCGCCGGACAACGGGCTCAAACTCTGGTCGGCCTCGGGCAAGGCCTTCGATCCCGAGCAACTCGACGGGATCGCCACTCGCGTCGAGGGCGAGGAGTACGACCTCCGTCCGTGGGACGGACAGGGATCGCGCGAGCCGCTCGCAGACGCGACCGATCGCCACGCTGCGGCGTTGCGCGAGGCTGTCTCGATCGACGAGCCGACGAGCGTCGCCGTCGACGTCGGGAACGGGACCGGCGCGATCACTGCACGCGTTCTCGCGGAGCTTGGCTGCGACGTCGTGACGCTAAACGGACAGCGAGACGGGCGCTTTCCGGGTCGGCCGAGCGAGCCGACACGAGAGACGCTTGGTGACCTCTCGGCGCTCGTCGAGGCAACCGACGCGACGGTAGGGATCGCCGTCCAGAACGGCTCCGGCGTCAAGGTACACAAGTGTTCGGGCGAAGTGTCCGACCTCAAATCGGCGTTGAATACGCGGCCACACGGAAACATGGGGATCGGCCACACCCGCTGGAGTACCCACGGCCCACCGACCGACGAGAACGCGCATCCGCATACAGACACGGCAGGTGACGTCGCGGTGGTCCACAACGGCGTCATCGACAACTAAGACGACCTCCGGGCGGAGCTCCGAGAGAAGGGCCACGAGTTCGACAGCGACACCGACACTGAGGTCATCCCCCACCTCATCGACGAGTATCGGGACGCGACCGGCGACACCGAACAGGCCGTTCGCCGGGCTGTCGACACGCTCGAGGGGAGCTACGCGATCGCCGCGATCGTCGACGGTGAAGAGGCGGTGTACGCCGCACGGAAGGGGTCGCCGCTCGTCCTCGGACTCGACGAGGAGGAGTGGTTCCTCGCCAGTGATGTCCCGGCGTTTCTCGATCACACCGACGAGGTGATCTACCTCGAAGACGGCGATCTGGTCGTCCTCGAGCCCGATTCCTACCAGATCACCGATCTCGCCGGCAACCCGGTCGACCGATCGGTCGACACCGTCGACTGGGACCCGGAGGACGCGGGGAAAGGCGAGTACGACCACTACATGCTCAAGGAGATCCACAATCAGCCGACCTCCCTCGCCAACACGATCGAAGGCCGGATCGAGGACGGTGAGGTCGCGTTCGAGGATCTCCCGCCAGGGACGTTCGACGGGATCGAGTCCGTCCAGTTCGTCGCCTGCGGGACGTCGTATCACGCGGCGATGTACGGCAGCCAGCTGGTCCGCGAGGCCGGGATTGGGGCCGACGTGCTCCGGGCCAGCGAGTACGAGTCGACGACCGCGCCGGTCGACGAAACCACGCTCACCGTCGCAGTCACACAAAGCGGCGAGACTGCCGATACTCTCGATGCGCTCCGAACCGCGGCCGACCGCGGCGCGCGAACCCTCGCAGTCACCAACGTCGTCGGTTCGACAGCCGCCCGTGAAGCCGACGACGCGGTCTACATCCGCGCCGGCCCGGAGGTCGGTGTCGCCGCGACGAAGACCTACTCCTCGCAGGCGGTCACGCTCGCGCTCCTCTCCCAGCGCATCGCCGGTGACGTTCCGGATGCGACCCCCGCCGACGATCGAGCGGCGATGCTCGAGGCGCTCACGGACCTGCCACAGCACGTCGAGACCGTCCTCGAGTCGACTCGAGCTGAGGCGCTCGCTCGGGACACCCTCGACAGCGAGTCGTTCTTCTTCATCGGCAGCGGGCTCGGCCACTCCGTCGCGCTCGAGGGCGCGCTGAAGTTCAAGGAAATTACCTACGAGCACGCGGAAGGGTTCGCCGCCGGCGAGCTCAAACACGGGCCGCTGGCGCTCGTGACCGAGGAGACGCCGCTGTTCGCGGTTTACACCAGCGCCGACGACGAGACGACGAAGACGAACGCGATCGAAGCCCAGTCCCGCGGGGCACCGATCATCGCCGTTGGACCCGACGACCATCCCCTCGTCGATGTCGCCGACGCACACCTGTCGGTTCCCGAGACCCATCCCGTCTGGGCGGGACTGCTCGCGAACGTCCAGTTGCAGTTGCTGTCCTACCACGCCGCGAAACAGCTCGAGCGACCGATCGACAAACCACGCAATCTCGCGAAAAGCGTGACGGTCGAATGATCGGCTCGTCTCACAGCTAACGTTTTTTCGCGGTCAGTTCGACGCAACCGGTTCACGTCTCGAAGCCGCGCATAGCGTTCCATGAGCGAAGCAGGAGCGACACGACGGAGAGAGCGCTCTCGCGTCACGATCAGGTAGGCTCTTCTCTGGGTACCCTCATTCTCCCACATGGCCCCAGCGTTCCGACTCAGCACACGATGAGACAGTCCAGCGGAAGACTCCTCAAGCAAGGCGACGGGCAAGTTGAGACCACACCGGATTTAGCGGACCTGTAATGCGTGATATCGGACGAATCAGTGACTAGTTCGGCTTCGAATCTCCTCTCAATCGCCCCTCCTGTCGCACTGCCAACTAATCTACCAACGAAACCAGTTTATGAAGACACCTCAGAGATCTGGAAAATTAATGCGAACTCAGGTCTGGCTCTGATAGAGGAGAACCAGGATGGCAAGTCCGATGAAGAAGTCTGGGAGAAACACAAACGCGCCGATATTTGGGCGAGGCCGGAAGCCTAAGACGTTGTGTACTAATGGATTTGACGTTCCCGCGTATAGAAGCAGCGCGAGGCTTAGCACAAGCAGGCTTGCTGTGTACTTGTTCGGAAGATCGCGATAGAGCTGCACGTATATGACTGCAAGTACCACTAGCAACACGAGGTTCAGGGTTGTAAAGAAAATCTCCATCCGAATGAGCAGTTCAACCTGTGAGGACAGCGTCCTCGCCGGAGGACCATGAGATGGAATTGATGTGGACAGTGTGACAGCAAGTGCGATACCCGCCGCGATGATGGCACTCGCTACTGTCGTTCCAAGAGGGCTCTCAATCCAGTTACGAATCATCATCAACTCCGGCCTGTTCCGCCACGTCTTCCATGATGTCGAGGTTGTTCATCATTCTGTTTGAGAGAAAGTACATCTGCCCGTAATTGTCACCCTCCGTGGCCACGATATTGTTCTCTTCGAGGATTTCGAGGTGGTGCTGCACTGTTTTGTAGTTCAGACCCAGGTCATTTGACAATTGATTGGTGTTTCGTGGCTGGTCGTTGAGTGCGCGGAGGATACGAAGCCGATTGCGGCCTCCACGAGACCCACCAATGAGCCACCAGAGCAACTGCCGCATCTATCGAGTATTCATTTGGTCGGTGCAAATACATTCTGTCTCGGTCCGAACGATGCCACTCCCCCGAATTAGTCACCAATCCAGGTGATAATTCGATTAGCGATTTCGCCGTTATTGTCGTCCTGCATCATGAGATGTGTATTTCCGGATATTCCTTCGTCTGGAAGGCTAAGCAGCGTCGATGCAGGATTTGTCTCTTCTGCGAGATCTGCAGTTGTCTGGGTCGCTTCCTTGCGACCAGCCTGTCCACGCTCGTCGACATAATCGCCATAAACACCCATAAACGGTGCATCACCACCCATCTCCGCCACAGTTTGGGGGTCAGTCGGCGCGCCGACCGGCTCAACTGCGACGATCCGTTCAACGAGGTCAGGCACAGCCTGTGCGACTGCGAATCCGGATCCACCACCTGCTGAATGGACGAGCAACACTGACGGACCAACGCGATTGAGAAGTGCCTCTAAGGCGGCAGTCTCCTGAGGTGATGCGAACCGACTCCTACCGCCACCTCCGCCACCGGTGCTGACGTATGCGGGGAATGACGCAACGAGTTGGTCTACCGATTCAACCGGGTATCGAACGTCCTCGTACGGGTCACCGACTTCAGGTCCGAACCCCCACGTCGGCCATGCTCGGTCGATAGACCATCGAGAGAGTGACGCAGAGTCAGAGTTCTGGAGTGTCCCCGTATCTAACCCGCCTGAATCAACGTTTCGAGGGGGATTGAATACATACACTGGGTGGCCAGCTTCGGCGAAGTACTCCATCCAGCCGCGTCGGCCGTCAGGTGTCGTCCGGTAAATGTACGGTGACAACCCGAGGCCGGGCACCATTACGACGGGTGACTTGTCGGTCGCCGTATCAGGCCGTGTATATACGACTTCAGCACGCCCATCAATGACCGTACTACTGCTTGTATCTGTGTTGCCGACGTAGAAATTTCCGAACGTCGGAGAGTCCTCATTCTGTTGTTCAGATTGTGGAGAGAGCTGTGTATCTGTGTTCGATCCGCCGTTGTCAGCTATGCTATTACACCCTGCGATAGTTGCAGCAAGTGCGACTCCGGTTGCACGAAGAAACGCTTTCCGAGAGATGCCTGATGACATATAGATCGTACTGGCCAGCGAACGGACTTAGTCGATTGCCGAAATCGGCCACAGGTTAGGCACAAATTCATCCCAGCTCATGCAGAACCCTTGATATTGATAAAAGACAACAATTCAGAATAAAACACTGTGTCGCTCAGACCGTATGCATTGAGAACGCCAGTCTCAACTTCTGAGGCGGCGGAGACGTCCGTCGCTCGACTCGCAGCTGTCGGCTCGGCCGCCAGCTCCGAGGGGGAGCTCAATGCGGCCGAGGGACACAACGGTCTCGCTGACGGTGCAGTTCGGCAGACCGTGGATCGTCTCACAAACGAGGCAGATGTTGGTCGAGAATCAGCAGGGGACACGTGGCGGCGTCCATGACGGATACAGGTACCGAGCCACGGCTTTCGGGTTCTGCTACCGGTCGGGATGGAATCGACGTCAGTCCACCGGTTCTACATCCGATGTGCAGTCCGTTCGCGACACGACTGTTCTGTGCGCTCGAGCGGGTGGAAAGTGCCGGCGCGAACGGCGGGTGGTGGGAAAGAGCGGATGAAAATCAGAAGAAGAGAGTGGATAGCGTCGAGCCCATCTCGATGGTCAATGAGGACGCCAGCATGCAAACGGAATCGCTCTTCTCGGCACGGACAGCCGCTGAATACCGCGGCTGGCAGCGACAGGAGTTAGTTGTCTGCCGGCGTGAGCGCCAGCGTGATCGCCTCGTCCGCACCGTCGATCGTGACGGTCGTCTCCGCGGACGTGTATCCGTCAGCCTTCGCGGTGACCATGTATGTCCCGTCGCCGCGTTCGAACGTTGCCTTGCCATCGTCGCCGACCGGTTTCTCCTCGCTCGAGCCCAAGATGACGGTGTCTTCCGCGACGTCGACGGTTGCGTTCTCGATCGCGGTGCCGTTCGCGTCTTCGACGGTCACCGCAAGCGTATGCGTCCTATTGCTATCGTCGGTGTCGTCGCCGGCTTGGGTCTGTTGCTCGAGCGTCAACGTGATCGTCTTGTCTGTACCATCGACCGGGACGGTCGTTTCCGCGGGGTTGTATCCGTCCGCGTTCGCAGTAACTGCGTACTCACCGTCCTCGAGCATGAATTCCGCCTCGCCGGTCCCGTCGACCGATTTCGAGACGTTCGAGCCGGATCCGAGTTCGACGGTGACGGTGGCGTTGTCGATCGGAGCTCCAGCCTGCGATTCGATGACCGCCGTTAGCACGTGCGATTCGTCCGTATTGGTCTCATCGCCGCCGTTCTCGGTGTCTGTATTGTCGGATCCATCCGTTTGGGAGTCCGTGTTATCAGACCCGTCGGTTTGGGAGTCTGTGTCGTCAGATCCATCACCCTGGGTATCTGTGCTGTCGTCCGTGTTGTCAGTTCCGCCGGTCTGAGTGTCTGTGCTGTCGGTTCCGTCCGTTTCTTTCGTTTCGTTACTCGTCCCGCCGGCCCCGTCGGTGTCGGTCCCACCGCTATCGCCTATCGAGTCGCTGTCGGCCGTATCACCACCGCTGTTGGTCGGCTGTCGGGCATCGTCGATTCTGTCGCTGACCGAGCCGACAGCACTGCTGACGGACGCACCGCTCGCGGCGAGTACCAGGCCAGCCAGCAGGAACACGATGCCACAGACGGTCAGCAGGATCTGGACGCTACGCTGAATCGATCGGGTCTCCGTTCGGCTGTGTTGGGCATTGCGGCGCATTATGGATAATTTCGGACTTGAGAGACAGTATCAGTACGTTACACACCCATCGGCTCGCCGACCGACGGAACCGTCGGTGGGACCCGGTCAGTGGACAACCAGTCGGTCGTCTCCACACTCCCGGTCTCGGTCACTGTCGAAATCGAGACGCCATCCGGACGATACCGATCTGACCGGCCGCTCGAGGAGCGCTGTTGGCTATGCCGTGCGTCAGACACAGGTCTGCGAGACTTCATTAGGCGACGATTCTACTGTTTGGCGCTTCACTATAGGGTCCATAAATCCGTTTCATACGGTCTGCTGTACCGAGTTTCCGGTAGACTTGCAGAACGGGTCACGGGCGTCCCAAACTGAGTTACAGAAGTCCGTCTCATTCGTGGGCCACGAGCTTGTAGCCGCCGTCGGTATCGATCCCCGCGCCGGAGGGGGCTTCGCCATCTTCGTGGGTTCGGCCCGCGTTCGGCATGGTAGTGGTAGATCGCCCCCTCGATCACACGCGGCGTACTCGAGACGATGCCCTCGTCGTCGACCGTCCAGACGATTTCGCCGGTGCGTTTCTCGAGCGCGTAGAACGTGTCGCCTCGCGAGCTGACCAGAACGCGGTCGCTACAGACAGTGGGACAGCCACCGAGCCAGTCGTCCGTTTCGACCGACCAGTCAGTTGTTACTATAGAGCGATGCCGCAGTAACGCTCTCGAGGAAGTCGGCCGTCACCCGATTGAACGCACGCGGTCGATCCAGATTGACCAGATGTCCCGAATCGGACAGCTCCAGGCGCGTGCCGTCGGCGACTGCCGTGGCGATCTGTGCGCCCTGTCGCTTGACGAGCGGGACTTCCTGTTCGCCGTGGACGACGAGCGTCGGCGTCTCGAGGCCGGTCAACGCGGGTGGATCGTACTGGTAGAGTGCCTCGAAGATCTTGCGATACTCCGCCGACGGGATGTCACTGGCGCTGTCGATCGCCTCGGCTCTGATCTCGGGATCGACCGACAGCCACCGCTGGCCGGTCGTCGCCTGAATCGACGTAAGCATCGACTGGAAGGTCCCTGCCGAGCCCGTCATCGATAGCGACGTCGTCAGCGCCGGCAGCGGCGACCACAACGATTTCATCGCCGTCGGGACCTCTATCGGCGGCATCGACCGTACTGCCCCGCCCAAGATCGCGGCCGAAGCGCTGTCTGGATGGCGATCTAAAAACTCCTGGACGACCATCGACCCGAGCGAGAGCCCACAGAGGATCGGCCGCTCGAGGTCGAGACGCGAGAGCAGCGCCTCGAGATCGTCGGTAAAGAGCTCGATCGAGTACTGCTCGGCGTCGGTCGCGCCGGTGTTGCCATGCCCGCGAACGTCGAGCGTGATAGTCCGGTACTCGTCGGCGAAGTGTTCGACCTGTGGCTGCCAGGCCGTTCCGTCCATCCACCCGCCGTGGACGAACACCAGCGGCTGGCCGTCACCGGTCGTCTCATAGTGGATCGTCCCGTCGTCGAGCTCGAGTGCTGCCATACAGTGGTTGATGGCTGCTCGCTCTTAGAACACCGGGTTGCGGTAGCACGGACTGAAAACCGGGCTACGCAAGTATGTTTATACGACCGATCCCCGCTTATACTGTCGGACAACAGTCAGTGAACGCTCGATCGTGTCTCGAGTTCGATCGATGTGTGAGCCGTGTTGTCCGGCAGTATTAGTCATCGGCTTCGGTCCGAATCCAGCGGTCCCAGACCGAGTCGAATTCGGAGTCGTCTTCGGAGATGCGATCCCACGCCGCGAGACCGCGCTCCTCGCGGGAGCCAGGAACAGTGTTGTCGAGGACCAGTGCCGCGAGTCCGCCGATAGCCATCCCGGTCGATCCGATGATGTATATCGTGTCGATGACGGCCTGTGCCGCGGCTTCGATCGCGGTTGCGGCGGCCGTGTTCGCCAAGCCGGTCGCACCGACCATGGCCTCGAGGCCGAGGGCCTCGCGGAACGCGATCGGACTCTCGAAGTTGCCCATGTACGCCGGGATCGCCAGCCCGACGAAGAGGGCGAAGCCGATAATGAAGGTGTTTCTCGAGGAGTCGAGATCGACGTGACGTAGGTTCGAGATCCCGACGGCGACGATCTGGCCGAACATGGCGATAAAGAGCCCGCCGACGATCGGATCGGGGATCGTCGCGATCAATTGTCCGAAGTAGCCGATGAAGCCGACGAACAGCATGACGACGGCTCCGATCTGGACGACGTACCGAGAGGCGACGCCGGTCAGGCCGATCGCGCCGATGTTCTCGGAGTAGGAGGTCGAGCCAGCGGTCCCCATCATACCTGAGAAAATGTTCATCAGCCCTTCCATTCCGATGCCGTGGTTGATCCGCTTCTCGCTTGGCGCGCCCGCCCCCGAGATGTTCGCCACCGCGTAGTAGTCGCCGATGCTCTCGACGATCGATGCCAACACGCCGGCGAACATCCCGATGACGAACGCGGTCGTGATCTGTGGGGTCCCCCACTGGAAGGGATAGATCGGCAGCAGCGGCCGGGTGGCCGCGACCGCGCCAAGATCGACGTAGCCCGGGTGCCCGTCACCGATCACACCTCCCACCGAGAGGGACGCCGCGGCGACCCAGGCGATGACCAGCGCGAGAATCACCGGATAGAGCCGGAACGCTTTGTGCTTGACATCGAGGTACTGCGAGAACAGCAGGATAAGTCCGAGGGTCAGTCCGAGCAAGAGCCAACTCTGTTCGTCCGTCGTGATCTGGGAGGCATTGAACAGCGAGAGCCCGATCAGCGCGATCGTCGGCGCGATGACCACCGGCGAGAGGAACCGGCGGAGTTTCCCGACCAGTCCGAAGTACCCCATCGCGACCTCGACGATCGCAGCGACGATGATCGCCCCCTGTAACTGCAACAGCGCAGCCTCCCAGCTTGGCTGGCCCGAAACACCGCCGGCGGTGACGACGCCGACGATAGCCAGCGCCGGTGCGAGCATCGAGAACGGCGCGCCCTGCACGATCGGATACCGGTTGCCGAACGTCGTCTGGGCGAGCGTCGCGATTCCAGAGACGACGAAGAAGGTCCCGATGAACCGCGCGGTAACTTCGGGATGCTCCGCCATTCCCATCGCGTTGGCCAGAATCAGCGGCACGGCGATGTTCGCACCAACCATCGTCAGATAGTGCTGGACCCCGAGCACCATCGATTCACCCAGCGGTGGCTGGTCGTCGATTCCGTATTCGATCGCATCACCGACGGACTCGTCGGCGGCTTGCTCATCCCCCGTCATCAATTTCCGTCGGATAACAGCCGAGGGAGTTCAAAGGGGTGTTGATCCGTCCGCCTTTCGTTTCGGGCAGTTGTCCTGTCTTATGAGCGCTGGCTCTCGTCGGCCGCTCGTTCGGCGGCAGCCCGAACCCGGTCGACCGACAGCCTCGAGAGATCGACTACTTCCCCCTCGGTCTCGCTCGCGACGAGGTCCGAGAGCCCGGCACGGGAGTCGTCGCCGGCGTCGACGACGACCACCCGCGTATCGTCAGCCGCGAGCGCACGGGCTGCCTTGCGAGTCGCCGCTGTCGGGCTCCCGTCGGCGACGTTCGCCCGGCCGTCAGTGACGAGAACCACGACCGCAGCGTCGGTGTCGGCCCGCTCGAGGACTTGTCTCGAGGTCTCCAGACCCGCCGGCAGGGGCGTTCGATCGCCCGAGGGGAGGTCCTTGAGGTGGCGGGCAGCCAGCGAGACGCTGTCGGTCGGTGGGAGCAGGACGTCGGCGCCCTCGCCGGCGAAGGCGACGAACGCGACCTGATCGCGGTGTTCGTAGCTGTCACGCAGGAGCTCGAGGACGACGCCCTTGGCGGTCCGCATCGCCGGGCGCATCGAGGCGCTGGCGTCGACGGCGAAGACGATGGTCACCGATGTCTCGCCGGCTCGAACCGACTGTCGAAGGTCCTGTTTTTCGACGCGTGACTCCCCGCGGGCCGCTGCCGACCGGACCGACGCCGCCGCATCGATCGATCCCTCGCCCGAGGCGGGCTCGGTGCGGACGCGCGCACCACGGTTGTCCGTGCTCGGTGCCGTACTCGCCCGTGATCCCGTTGCAGTCGGGCCCTCGCTGCCCTCGACGGTCGACGCCTCGAGGTCCGGTGCTGCCGCCTCGCCGATCTCGGCGCGTTGCTGGCCGGGGACGAGCGGCTGGGCGGTTTCGTCCTCGCCGTCCCCGTCGTCGGACGAGTCGTCTGATTCGGACTCGGAATCGCGCTCGCTCGAGTCGTCCGAACTCCCGTCGCCGGTGTCCGCAGGCGATTGGTTTGCCGGGGCCGGTTGTTCGCCGTTCTCCGGTTGCCGTTCAGGGCCGTCGTCGCTATCCTTGCCATCGCTGCCATCGCTCGCGTCGTCGCCGTCGCTGCCGTCGCCTGAACCCTCGCTATCGCCGCCCTCGTCTCCATCCCCCGGTTCGGGTTCCGGATCGGCCTCGTCGCCGTCGTCCGCGTCACCCTCATCGTCGTCGTCTTCTCCGTCGGTGTCGTCGGGTGAGTCCTCGTCGAACCGGTCCTCGAGTAGCTCGTCAAGGTCCGGTTCGTCTTCGAAGGGGGTGCTCCGGAGCCGGTGGGGGAGCGTGTACGTCGCGGCCTCGTGGACGTCCGACTCGATGACCGTCTCGCGACCCTCGAGTGCGGCCAGCGTCATGGCGGTGCGGGCCGTCGCGACGTCGCCGCGGTGGCCGTCGACGCCAGCTGCGAGACAGAGGTCGGCGATTTCGGCTTTGAACTCGGCGGGAAGGTCGACGTTCGAGAGCCGCTCGCGAGCCGCGGCCAACTCCTCGCGCAAGGTGTCGACCTCGTCGGCGTACGCCGTTGCGGGGTCTGGATCACTCTCGGCATCGAGTGCTCGGTCGATGATCTCGACGCGGTCGTCGATCTCGCGACAGCCCTCGACGGTGGCTTGGAGCGCGAAGCGATCCCGTAGCTGGGGCCGGAGGTCGCCCTCTTCGGGGTTCATCGTCCCGATCAGGGTGAAGTCAGCCGGATGGGAGACGCTAATCCCGTCGCGTTCGACGGTGTTGACGCCGCTTGCGGCCGCATCGAGAATGACGTCGACGAGGTGGTCGTCCAGCAGGTTGACCTCGTCGACGTAGAGGATGCCGCGGTTGGCGCGGGCAAGCAGGCCGGGATCGAAGTCGGCCTCGCCGGCCAGCGCATCTTCGACCGAGAGGGTGCCGACGACCCGGTCCCGTGTTGCACCTAACGGCAGAGTCACGAGCGGCACGGGCCGCGTCTCGACCGGGAGGTCTGCGGGGTCGCGTTCGCGGCAGTCGTCACACTGCTGGCTCGAGTCGTCGGGCGAACAGCCATATGGACAGTCGGCGACGGCCCGCTGCTCGGGCAGGAGATCGACGAGCGCCCGTACCGCGGTGGATTTTGCGGTTCCTTTTTCCCCGGTTATCAGGGCCCCGTCGAGACCGTCGTTGGCCGCGACGGCGAGCAACACCCGTTTCAGCTCCTCCTGTCCGACGATCGCCGGAAAGGGGAGTGACGATAGCTTTTTGCCCCCGGCGTTTGCAACCATACTTGCGCTAATACAACAGAGGTTTAAAAGTACGATGACACGGATCGGGATCTATACTGCGACGGAAAACGAACTCGGCTCGATCGGCCAGGCCGCCGAGCGCCTCGAGGGGATCGAGCTGGTCGTCCGCTCTGAGAGCGACCTCGACGAGGAAGCCGACGTCGAGGAGTTCGTCGAGGAATTGCGCGACGCCGCGGCAGCGATCTTCTGGCTGCACGGGGCCGAAGACAGCATGCCGGGGTACGACTACGCGACGGGCGCGCTTGAGGACGCGGGCGTCCCGCTGATCGTCAAGGCGACCGGTGACGCCTACGCCGTCGAGGACACGACGGTCGCTACTGAACACCGCGAGCTGGCCTACGACTACCTCGAGAAGGGCGGCACGATCAACGTCGCGAACCTGTGTCGGTTCCTCGCCGCCGAGTACGAGGGTCGGGATATCGACTACGACGAGCCCGCCGAACTCCCGACGGAGGGCGTCTACCACCCCGATCATCCGGGGATCGAGTACGAGGAGCTGCTCGCGACCCACGACCCGGACAAGCCGACGGTCGCGGTCTGGTTCTACGAGTCCCACTGGACCCACGAGAACACCCGCTATGTCGACGCGCAGGTCCGCGCGCTCGAGGAACAGGGAGCCAACGCCTTGCCGATCTTCTGCAACCCTGCAACGGACACGGACGAACAGGAAGACGCCGAGTGGGTGACCGACAACTGGCTGCTAGACGATGCGGGTCAGCCGGTCGTCGACGCCGTGCTCTCCTCCTTTATGTTCTCGCTGTCGATGGACGAGCGCGGCCGCAGTGCCGATGACGAAGGCAGTTCTGCGGAGGACGTCTTCCTCGACCGACTCGGTGTCCCAGTTCTGCAGACGGTCACCACGATGCGTTCCCGGTCGCGCTACGAATCCAGCGACACGGGCGTGATGGGCTTCGAACTTGCCCTCTCGGTCGCGCTGCCGGAGTTCGACGGGAACGTGATTACGCACCCGATTTCTGGCAAGGAGCGCACCGACGACGAGGCCGGTATCGGCTCCGCGCCGAAACACCACTTCCCGATCGAGGATCGGATCGACCACGCGACGCGGCTTGCGGTCAACTGGGCCAAACTGCGCCACACACCAAACGAGAACAAGCAGGTCGCCGTTGTCCTGCACAACTACCCGCCGAGCGACGACGGGATCGGGACCGCGTTCGGCCTCGACTCGCCGGAGTCGACCGTGAATCTGCTCGAGGAACTCGAGGCTCGCGGCTACGATTTAGGCGACGACATGCCCGAGGACGGGCAGACGCTCGTTGAAAAACTGACCGCACAGCTCACGCTCGAGGATCGCTGGGTCGCGCCGGAAGACGTCCGGGACCTCTCGGTCGACGTGGTCTCGCCGGACACCTACGCGGACTGGTTCAGCAACGCTGACGAGCGCTTCCAGGAGAACGTTATCGAGGAGTGGGGCGAGGTCCCCGACCGCCCGTTCGCGATTCCGGGCGTCGAGTTCGGCAACGTGCTCGTCACCGTCCAGCCCCCGCGCGGGTTCGGGATGGACCCCTCGAAGGTCTACCACGATTCGGACCTGCAGCCGCCACACGATTACTACGCCTTCTACGGCTGGCTCCGGAACACGTTCGAGGCCGACGGCGTCGTGCATCTCGGAACCCACGGCAGCCTCGAGTGGCTCCCCGGCAAAACGGTCGGCCTGAACGGCGCGAGCGCGCCGGACCAGCTGATCGACGACATCCCGAACGTCTACCCCTACATCGTGAACAATCCCGGCGAGGGGACGCAGGCCAAACGGCGCTCCTACGCCGCCATCGTCGACTACCTCACGCCGGTCATGCGATCGGCAGGCACCTACGACGAACTCTCGGAACTCGAGGAACTCGCCAACCAGTACCGCGAGGCAGGAATGGAAGACGCCCGCGCCGACGACGGTGAGCACCTCGAGACGCTGATCCGGGAGAAAGTCGAGGAGCTCGACCTTGCGGTCGAATTAGGTATTACGGGCACGATCGACGAGAAGGCCGATGTCCGCGGACCCGACGAAGCCGGCTCGACGCTCGCAGAAGGCGAGGTCGAGGGTGACGATCTCGCGATCGACGAACTCGTCGAACGCGTCCACGAGTACCTCACCGACGTCAAGACGACCCAGATCCGGCTGGGGCTGCACACGATGTCCGAGCCACCGGAAGGTGAGCGCCTTGTGGAGTATCTCGTCGCACTCACGCGTCTCGAGAATCCCGGCTCGCCGAGCCTGCGCGAGAGCGTGGCCGGCACGCTCGGTGTCGACTACGAGAAAATGCTCGACTCGCCCGGCGAGTACGACGAGGCCCTCGGCATGACCTACGCCGAGGCCGCCGACATTGTCTACGAAACGAGCGTCGACCTGCTCGAGACGCTGGCCGACCACGACTTCGACGTCCCCGTGTCCGAACTCGAGGGCGGCCCGGACGACGAAGTCAACATCAATCTCATGATCGTCGACCTCGAGACGATCGGCGACGCGAAGGCCAAACCGGGTGCCCACGACGATCTGCGCGAAGTGCTGGCGTACGTCTGCGAGGAGGCTCAGCCGCGCGTGCAGGGTGCCGAAGACGAGATTCCCCGCACCGCGGATGCCCTCTCAGGCGAGTACGTGCCGCCGGGCGGCTCGGGCGCACCCACCCGCGGCGGCGTCGACCTGCTGCCCACGGCCCGGAATTTCTACACGCTCGACCCGCGCAAGGTGCCAGCGAAGGCCGCCTGGCAGGTCGGGAAGGAAGTGGCGGAGGGGGTCCTCGAGCGTCACCACGACGAAAACGGCGAGTACCCCGAGGAGATCGGCGTCGTGGCATGGGGGACTCCCACCGTGCGCACGCGTGGCGAGACGATCGCCCAGGTGCTCGCGATGATGGGCGTCGAACCGCAGTGGACCGACGCCGGTCGCATCGACGACGTCGAGCCGATCCCGCTCGAGGACCTCGACCGGCCCCGAATCGACGTGACGACGCGCGTCTCCGGGCTGTTCCGCGACGCGTTCCCCGCGGCGGCGGGCGTCATCCACGACGCCGTGGACGCGGTCATCGACCTCGACGAGCCCCACGAGATGAACTACGTGAAGAAACACGTCGAGGAAGAGCAAGCCGAACTCGAAGACGAGGAAGGCCTCGACGAGAAGGAGGCCCGAAAAGCGGCGAAACACCGCGTCTTCACGACCACGCCCGGCGGCTACGGTGCCGGAACGAACAAGGCCGTCGACGAGGGCAACTGGGACGACCGCAGCGACCTCGCTTCCGTCTACGTCCAGTGGGGCGGCTACGCCATGGGCTCTCGCGGCCGCGTCTCGGACGCTCACGACGCCTTCGAGCGCCGACTCTCGAACGTCGACGCGACGGTCAAACTCGAGGACACGATGGAACAGGACGAGTTCGACTCCTCGGACTGGTACGCCTTCCACGGCGGCTTCATTTCCGCCGTCTCCGAAATCTCGGGCGAGGAACCGGCTTCCTACGTCGGGGACTCCTCCGACCCGGACAACGTCGACGTCTACACGAACGAGGAGAAGGTCCGCAAGGCCATGCGCTCGCGCGTGCTCAACCCTGATTGGCTCGAGTCCATGGAGGAACACGGCTACAAGGGCGCGGGCGACCTCTCGACGACGGTCGACGTGACGCTTGGCTGGGACGCCACCACCGGTGTCGTCTCGGACACCCTCTGGGAGGAGGTCGCCGAGAAGTTCGCCTTCGACGAGGACCGCCAAGAGTGGATGCGCGACGTGAACCCGTGGGCGCTCGAGTCGATCACGGACACCTTGCTCGAGGCGATCGAGCGCGACCTCTGGGACGCCGACGACGAGACGATCGATCGACTGCGCGATCTCAATCTCGAGGTCGAAGGCGATCTCGAGGCACAGACGACCAACGAAGCCGTGGGGGTGGCAAACGATGACTGACGGCCAACAAGAATTCGAGAAGGAGTACGCGGATCTGGGCGCAACGACGCAGAACGCGATGGACATCGCGGAGACGAGCATGGACATCGTTCGGCAGTTCGTGCCGGACGAGACGCTGGCCGACCGAATTCGACAGAAGTCGGTCCACTCGATGGGCGATATCGAGTTCCAGCATCTGATCGAGTTCACCGGGGGCGACGACCTCGGCGACGACGAAGACGCGCCAGTCCGTGCCGGTGCGCAGGCAGTGCTCGAGGAGGCGACCATCGTCACCGACATCACGATGTCGAAAGCCGGGATCACCGGCCGCGGCCACAACTGCGAGAAGCGCAAGGCGATCGGTAACGGGGCCGAACTCGCGAAGGAGACGGGAATGACTCGAACCGCGGCCTCGGTGCTCGAACTCGACAAACAGGGCGTCTACGACGGCGCGATCGCGACGATCGGTAACGCGCCGACGGCCGCGTTCGCGCTGGCCGACTGCATCGAAAACGGCACTCGACCGGCCGCCATCGTCGCGACGCCGGTCGGCTTCGTCAAGGCAGAAGAGAGCCGCCAGCGCATCCGCGAGGTCAGCGAAGAATACGACGTGCCGGCGATCACGAACGTCGGCCGCCGCGGCGGCAGCGGCCTCGCCGCCGCGCTGACGAACGAACTGATCCACGTCGCCAAAGACGTGCGAACGGACGACCTCGAGTTGAACCTGACGGCTGCCCAACGGGTATCGCAGGAGGACGAATGAGCGACGAATACGACCTCGATGCGGGGCCGGACCCGGCGACGTTCGCGGCCGCGACGGCAGAGCCGGACATCGACGAGGAGACCGACGACCCGGTCTACGCCGTCGGCGTCGGCCCGGGGAATCAGGAGTATCTCACCCCACGGGGCGAACGCGCGATCCGCGAGGCCGACGTCGTCGTCGGCTTCACGACGGTTGTAGAGTTCGTCGAAGACCTGACCGACGCCGACCTGCTAACCTGTGGCTATAAAGACGAAGCCGAAGCGCTCGAGGAATTCGGCGAGCGCGTCGCTGCCGGCGAATCGGGTACTGCGGTCGCGATGGGCGATCCCAACCACTCGGGGTATCAGTTCGTCGGGAAGGTACAGGACGCTGTAGAACAAGCTTCTACAAGCCCTGACTCGCAAGCTCGTCAGGATGCAGTCGAGCGCGAAGCGTCCGAGATTCCGGTGCGCGTAATTCCAGGGATTTCGGCGATCCAGATGGCCGCCAGCCGCGCCCGGACCCCGATGGAGGACACCGAGTTCGTCACGCTGCACAAAAGCGGCGACCTCGAGTCCGACATGGATCGCCTCGTCGCTGCCGTCACGGACGACGAGCGCCATCTGCTCACGTTGCCCCGGCCCTACGACCGAATGCCTGGCGACATCGCTGCTACCTTACTCGAGGCGGGTGCCGATCCCGACCTCGAGGCGCTGGTGCTCGAGAAGCTGACGCACGACGCGGAGGAGATCCATCGGTTCACGCTGGGGGAGCTCTCGGAACACGCCGGCGGGAACGGACCAGACGACACGCCGTTTTCCGATCTGGTCGTGCTCGCGGTTCGACAGCCGGTGTAATCGTCGCTGTCGTGGGCAGCTCGCGCCACCACCTTCTCCACGGTGGTCGACGAGTGAACGGGACGGATGGCCCACGGCGACCGCAGCGCGAACTCACGTGACGGAGTTGCCACCGATCAGATCGGTGTACCGGAGGTGTTTTATGATGAGACGAGAGAGGTGCAGGTAGACGGCACGGTTAGACAGTTACCTTTCAGCGCCCGTGGTTTCCACGTGCGTTCACCTGCTGACCTACCCCGTCTTTCCAACAACTCACGAGCGGTTGCTATTGCGATCGTTACGAGATACTGTGACACCAGTCAGAGACGCGTGCCTATTGCACAGCCACGTCCTTGTCCTCGAGCAACGCCTCGAGGTTCTCCAAGGCTCGGAGGCTGACCGGCGTGTATCCCGCCTGATGGAGCGGGAGTTCGAACGCGACCCGGCAGCGCTCGTCACTGAGTTCGTCGACGCGGTGGCCGGCGGCCGGAATCCCGGTGACGCGCCAGGTCCATCGTCGCTCCGTACAGCCGGTAATCTCGAAGGGGACCCAGACGCCGGGCAGCCTGACCCGACCGGTCGTTCCCGTTTGGATTCGCCGGTCTGTCGACTCGACGCCGTGAACGATCGGCGACCAGTCTGGCCACGTCGTCGTGTCGATGAGGGCGTCCCACGCGTCCGCTGCGGGGACGGATAGAACGTGCGAGACCTCGAGCCGTCGGCCGTCCGGCGTTCGCGTGGTCCGAACTCGAGTCATAGCCTATTCTACGCGGCCCTGACGTATGTGGGTTGCTGCGAGCGCAGGGCGTTCGATAGCCGCCTCGAGCCGGAGCGATCGTCGCCTCGACGATCCGTTCGGTGTCGATCGACCGGCCGATAACGTTAACAATCGATGATGTGTCACGACGCTAGATGCTAAACGCTTAGTTCCTCTAGAGGCGCGTAACTGACAATGAGTAATCCTGGCCCGCCCGATCAGACGCGACCCGACCGCGATCCCCCCGAACAGGAACAGGTCCGTGAGGCAGTCGAGCGCTCACGGAGCGGCGCACCGGCGGTCGGTGCAGTCGTCCGCGATCGTTTCTCGTCCGACGAAATCTTCCAGCGGATCGTCGCCGCGGCCGACGAGGAGGTCACCTCCGGGAGCCGCGAACTGTTCTTCAGCGGTCTCGCCGCCGGCTTCTCGATCACGATCACGTTTCTGCTCTATGCGTCGCTGACGGCGTCGACCGACGGCCATCCGATCCTGAGCAAACTCCTGTACCCGCTTGGCTTCATCTACATCATTATCGGCGGCTACCAGCTCTACACCGAGAACACGGTACCGCCCGTCGCGCTGACCCTGGAACGACTGGCCAGCATCCCCGCCCTGTTGCGCCACTGGACGATCGTTCTCGCGGGCAACTTCACGGGCGGTGCCCTCGGTGCAGTCGCGCTGTCGTGGGGTGGGGTCTTCGACGAGCCAGCGGCCACCGCAGCGATGGAACTCGCTGAAAAGGGCGTCGCAACGCCGTGGTGGTCGCTGTTCTCCAAGGCGGCGTTTGCGGGCCTGATCGTCGCCGGCGTCGTTTGGATCGTCTACGCCTCACAGGACACCATCTCGCGGCTCGTCGTCGTTTATATGGCTTTCCTCGCGATCCCGCTCGGAAACCTGTTTCACGTCGTCGTCTCCTTTACCGAGATGGTCTACATCGTCCTGGCCGGTGAACTCGCCCTCGTCGTCGGCGTGACCGAGTTCGTCCTCCCGGTCTTGCTCGGCAACACCATCGGCGGCATCGTGCTGGTCACCGTCGTCAACTACTTCCAGACCAGCGAACGCCGTCTCGAGTCGGCCCGCTTCGAGGGCTCCGACCGCCAACTCTCGATCCGGGAGTGGCTGTTCGGGAACTACGTGGGCCGGTCGTACGTGCCGCTGATCGACACCGCCGAAACCCACGGGACCGGCAACGGTGACTATCGCGTGCTCGTCCCGATCTCGAATCCGCGGACCGAGTCGACGATCGTCGACCTCGCCTGTACCCTGGCCAGTGGCCACGAGAACGCGACCGTTCACGCCGTCCACATCGTCCAGATGCCGGGTCGCGCCTCGATGCGCTACGGAGCTGGACAGACCGACCGGATCGTCTCCGAGTCCGAACAGCGGATGGAAACCGTCCGGCAGCGAGCGCGATCCTACGACGTCGACTACGAGACGTCGACCGTCGTCTCCCACCGCTCGTTCGAGGACGTCCTCCACACCGCGGAACGCGAACGCGCCGACCTCGTGGTCCTCGGCTGGGGAGACGACCGACCGTGGGGCGAGGGGCGTGCCGAAGGCCGGATGGACGAACTGACCAGCAACCTCCCCTGTGACTTCCTCATCCTCAAGGATCGGGACCTGGACACCTCGCGTATCCTCCTCCCGACCGCTGGCGGGCCGGATTCGGATCTGAGCGCCGAGGTCGCGCGGACGCTTCGCGACCACGCCGACGCGGAGATCACGATCCAGCACGTCGTCGCTAGCCCGGACGACCGCGAGCGCGGCGAACAGTTCCTCACCGAGTGGGCCACAGAACGCGACCTCGAGGACGCCGACCTCGTCGTCGACGATTCCGGCGATGTCGAGCGGGCGATCTGTCGACAGGCCGAGGATCACTCGCTTATTCTCATCGGCGCGACCGAGGAGGGTGTGATCTCGCGGCTGATGACCGACTCGCTGCACATGGATGTCGTCAACGAGGTCGACAGTTCGGTGTTGCTCGCCGAGCGGCCGAGCGAGCGCACCGTGCTCCAGCGACTGTTCGGCCACTGGTAATCTCGAGGACGCGTCTCGGCACCCTTTTCGAGTCCCAAAAAACGGACACGGCATTCGGACGTTGGTGACCGATCTCCCGATGCCGTCCGATCAGTTGCGGCTGAACACGTTCTTGATACGCGAGACGATATCGCTGTCGTCGGTGCGTTTCGTCTCTCGCTCGTCGTGTTCGTCCGCCATAGGCACGCGAGCGTACAATTCCGTCCTACTAAAAAATGACGGCGGGTAGATACCTGCCGTCGATTGCCACACCACGTACTGTTTTTTCGGCCGTCCGCGTACGACCGGTATGGAGTATACGACCCTCGGCTCGACCGGCATGGAAGTCAGCCGTCTCTGCCTTGGCTGTATGAGCTTCGGCTCGAGCGACTGGCGCGAGTGGGTCCTCGAGGACGAAAAGAGCAAGGAAATCATCGACCGGGCGATCGACCTGGGGATCAACTTCTTCGACACCGCGAACATGTACTCGAAGGGAGAATCCGAGCGGATCCTGGGCGAGGCCCTCGAGGGCTACCGCGAGGAGTCGGTCGTCGCCACCAAGGGCTACTTCCAGATGCGCGAGGACGATCCGAACTCGGGTGGCCTCTCCCGAAAGGCGATCGAACAGGAACTCGCGGCCAGCCGCGAGCGACTGGGGATGGAGACGATCGACCTCTACCAGATTCACCGCTGGGACGACGAGACACCGATCGAGACGACGCTGCGCGCACTCGACGACGCCGTTCGCCGCGGTCACGTCCGCTACATCGGTGCGTCCTCGATGTGGGCCCACCAGTTCGCCGAGGCGCTACACACGAGCGACCGGCTCGGCCTCGAGCGGTTCGTCACGATGCAGAACCACTACAACCTCGTTTATCGCGAAGAAGAACGCGAGATGCTGCCGCTCTGTGGGAAAGAAGACGTCGGCGTCATCCCGTGGTCGCCGCTGGCCCGTGGCTACCTCACGCGGCCCCACGAGGAGATCGACGCGACGACCCGCGGCGAGACCGAGGAACATCTGTACGACCACCCCTATCGCGACGGCGGTGGGCCGGAGATCAACGAGCGAGTCACCGAACTGGCCGCCGAGAAAGGCGTGACGATGGCTCAGCTCGCTCTCGCATGGTTGCTCCACAAAGACTGGGTCGACGCCCCCATCGTCGGGACGACCAGCGTCGAACACTTAGAGCAGGCCGTCGAAGCCCTCGAGATCGACCTGTCGGCGTCGGACATGGCGTATCTCGAAGAGCCCTACGAGCCGGTGCCGGTGTCCGGTCACAGCTAACTCGATTGGGGGCTGAGTCCGGGAGTGTCCCTAGTTGTCGCCCTCTTCGGACGGGGTGACCGCGAGAATTGGAGTCGACGCGTGTCTGAGCAGCCGCTCGGTCGTACTCCCGAGTAACAGCCGATCGATGCCGCTTCGACCGTGGGTCCCCATCACGACCAGGTCGATCTCGTGGTCGTCGATGTATTCGAGCAGTTCGCGTTCGGGCTGTCCCTCGAGAACGGTAGATGTGGCCGCCAGCCCGTCCTCTCGAGCCCGCGCTGCGATCTCGTCCGTCGCGTTCTGGCGCTCGGTCTCGAGTTGTTTCAGCACCTCTGTCGGTGGCGTGAGCGTGGGACTGGCCGCCATGTCACCGGTGTCGAGGACAGTGACGGCGTGGACGCGCGCATCCGCCGCGCGTGCGAGTTCGAGGCCGTGGTCGACTGCGGCCCCTGCAGCGTCGCTGCCATCGGTCGGCACGAGGATCTCGTCGTAGCCGTCAGCCGGTTCTGTTCGCTCGTTCGCTCGAACGGTCAGGACGGGAATCTCCGCGCGACGAACGACGTGTTCAGTGACGCTGCCGGCCACGAAGCGGCTCACACCGCTTCGGCCGTGGGTCCCCATCACGATCAGTTCGGCATCGATATCAGTCGCGTACGCGAGGATCTTCTTTTTCGGCTCGCCCCGGAGAACCGCCGTCTGAACCGCACTCGAGCCATCGGCCATCGTCTCGACCGTCTCGACGGCGTGTTCGGCACCGTCCTCGAGTTGGCTCATGAACTCTCGACGGACGCTGCCGGAACTGAGCAGGCCACTCGCGGCGTTCGTGTCGACGACGCTGATCGCATGAACCGTGGCGTCGAACCAGTCTGCAAGTGTCAGGGCTTGCTCGGCCGCTCGAGCGGCGTGGTCGCTCCCATCAGTCGGAACGAGGATTGTATCGTACATGGAACGAACGTACTCACGGTTCGCTTCGCAACCGCATAAAGGCGGTTCGCCGTTCCCGATTGCTGCAAGTATGTCTCACAGCCCAGCGATGAGAAAGGCGATAATCACGACGTGCCAGATCACGGCGGCTGCCGCATATCCCGGTTCGGATGTCGGGATCGGTGGTCGACGGACGATCGCATCCCATAGAAACACCGTTGCGACTACCGCGCCGCCAAGCAGTCCGACGTTGAACCGCACCGCGGGATGGAGCCCAACAGCGGCTCCGACGAGCAGTGATGCGAGCATCCCCCCAAGGAGACGATCATAGTACTCCATCGGTCTCATCCAGTACTCACTCGAGACTGAAAAGGAATCGCCCAATTGCCAGTCGCTGGCTGGCAAGCCACGCGGCGGCAACCAGGTCGGTCAGGACAGCCGCGCAGCGATGTCGGCTTCGGTGATGATACCGACGGTTTCGCCGGCCTCGGTGATCATCACAGCCTTGTAGTGCTCGAGTAAGTTGCTGATCTCGTCGAGGGTGGCGTCTTTCGAGACGGTCGGGAAACTCTCGCTCATGTGGTCTTCGACCGGCTCGTCACGAGCCTCTGAATCGAGGTGGACGAGATCGGTTTGACTGATCGAGCCGACCGGAATCCCGTCTTGAATGACCGCAAGCTGAGAGTAGGCTTCGTCTTCCATCTTCCGGGCGGCCTCGCTGACGGGATCGTCGGGGGCGACGTTAACGACGGCCTCGTTCATCAGGTCTTCGGCGCGGATGACGTCGCTTTCGGCCTTCTCCAAGGCGTTGACGATCCGCCGAAGCGTCGAGAGACGCGGATCGACGTCGCCGCCTTCGATCCGGGCGATCAACGGCTGGGAGACGTCGGCAGTCTCCGCGAGTTCGCTCTGAGTGAGTCCGAGTTCGGTACGGCGTTGCCGAAGGTCCGCAGGCGTCGGAAGCTCCATACCGGACAATAACCCGTAGTTATAGAAAGAGTTTTGGGTGGTTCAGTTGCCGACACCCAGCCGCGTCTTACTCGTCGTCGGGGACTTCGACGACCTCGACGACCGACAGCGGAACGTCCCGCAGCGCGCCACCGACCTCGCTTTTCGCGATCCGTGAGGCGTGCTCCTCACTGTCGGCGTTGAAAACCTCCATCTCGAGCGCGAGCCCGACGAGCGCGGTATCGGCTGCGATAAAGGCGGAGTCGAACGGCTCGCCACAGGCCGGACAGCCCGTCGCACCGACCTCGACTTCGACGTAGTCCATGTCTTCGCTGTTGAGTCGCTTCCCGGCTTCGCTGACGGCGACGCCGATCGCGTCGTCGATCTCCTCGACGTCACGAACGAGCCATGCCGCTTCCATCGCGACGAGATAGTTGCCCATACAGTGTAGTCGGTCCGGGGGGTTTCCTGTCTTGCGGTTCGTCGGCGCTGTCACCCCTCGAGACGCGCGCCACTGATTCGGGGCTGCGCACGTCAGCCGGATGATTCCCATACGTTACGAGAAATCATCGGATCAATTGCCACCGACATACCCGTACATCGGCGCGAGTGTGACTCGAGTTGTGCCCACCGCAACCGTAGTTGAATCGCAAGCAGGCGTCGACCTAATAGTTAATTAACAATCATTGTATATTCCATGTTTCAGCAACACTTATATATGGCCTCCGTCTGAGCACGACTGAACGCTGATGATATCCCGCGTGTACCACGCGACGCTGTTCGCACTGTACCAGCTCTGTATCGTGATCGGCATCGCGGCGATGCCGCTTGCGATCGCCGCCCGACAGGCTGGGTTCACCCTGCCGATCCACCGCGCTCTCGCCACCGTCGAGGACGCGTACGAAGCCACGCAGCGCTGATCGACGCCGACTGATTTTCGGACTCGCCGATCGACGAGCCACTGCCCCCACAGACACACGCCGACTCGGCGCTCGAGCGGCCGCTCTGCTCGGCGGCCGGAAGCGGAAACGACAGTGGTGACCGCCGGTGTTTTATACCGCCCCGGCGTACGCTTCGGGTAATGCGTACGCCCACACACGACTCCGATTTCTCCCGGACGGTCGACCAGTTGGCCGACGATCCGAACCCCTACGAGCCGGAGCTCGGATCCCTGCCCCAGAACGACCTGACGCAGGCCGATCTGGACAACGTCAACAAGACCGGCACGACGACGATCGGTATCTCGACTGCTGACGGCGTCGTCATCGCGACGGACATGCGCGCCAGCCTCGGCGGCCGGTTCGTCTCGAACAAGAACGTCCAGAAGGTCGAACAGATCCACCCGACCGGCGCACTCACCCTCGTCGGCAGCGTCGGTGGCGCTCAGTCGTTCATCTCGAGTCTCCGCGCTGAGGTCAACCTCTACGAGGCCCGACGCGGCGAGGGGATGAGCATCGACGCGCTCGCAACCCTCGCAGGGAACTTCGCCCGCGGCGGCCCGTTCTTCGCTATCCACCCGATCCTTGGCGGTGTCGACGACGAAGGCAGCCACGTCTACAGCATCGACCCCGCCGGCGGCGTCATGGAAGACGACTACACTGTCACCGGCAGCGGGATGCAACTGGCCTACGGGCACTTAGAGCAGGCCTACGAGGACGACATGTCCAACGAGGAAGCCAAAACGGTCGCCGCCCGCGGCATCAAATCCGCCGTCGAGCGTGACACCGGCTCCGGAAACGGCGTGTTCCTCTGTGAGATCACCGACGAGGGCGTCGACATCCACGGCCACCACGACTTCGACGAAGTACTGTAACCCGGTCGAAACGGGCGAATTTTTCGGTTTTAACCGACGGCCAGCGACCGCTCTCTTCGATCGGTTCGGGTCGTCTCGAGTTGGATTGCATCCGATAGCGCTTGCTGGGAACTCGAGTCGCCAAAACGGCACCGCGAGAACGAGTCTTAATCGAGCCGCGTCGCTTCCTCGAGCTGGGCGTCGCTGACATGGGTGTCGGCGAGCGTCACCGACCGTTCGGCCTCGCTCGAGCGGTAGATAGCGTCGATGACGCGCTGGACGGTCAGCGCTTCGTCGATCGTATTGGTCTCCGGTGGGACGCCTGTCACGATGGTCTCGAGGAACGCCTCGTCCTGTTCGGCGTAGCCGGTCAGCGTGTCGTCGGCGCTCATGTTGACATCGGCGTAGTGGTCGCGGCCGACTGTGCCGGCCTCGAGAATCCGCAGCTCCGTGTCGCCGATGTCGAACTGGGCACCCGCCTTCGTACCGCGGATGTGGAAGTCCATGCTTTCTTCACGGTTGGTCGCCCACGCGGCCTCGAGTGAGATTGTCTTGCCACCGGCACAGCGGATGAAGGCACTGACGGAGTCGTCGACCTCGTAGCGTTCGGCGTCGGCATCCCAGTTGTCACCGAAGCCCTCGGGATCGGCGACTTCCTCGCGCGTGCCGAACGTGGTCCGCGTGACGCCGCTGACTTCGACGATCGCAGGGAAATCGAGCGCGTAGAGCGCGAGATCGAGGGCGTGAACGCCGATGTCGACTAAGGCACCGCCGCCGGCGAGTTCGGGATCGGTAAACCATGAGCCAGGGCCGGGAACACCACGCCGGCGGACGTAGTTGGCTTCGACGTGGGTGATCTCGCCAAAGCGGTCGCGGGCCCGTTGTTCCTCGAACATCGCCATCGATGCCGCGTGGCGGTTGTGGAAGCCGACCATGCAGATACCCGCCGATCGAGCCGCCGCCTCGGCGATCCGTTCGGCGCTCTCCAAGGAGTGAGCGAGGGGCTTTTCGACGAGGACGTCCAGCCCCGCCTCGAGGGCTGCGACGGCGATCGGTTCGTGAAAGCGGTTGGGCGTCGTCACGATGACGGCGTCGACTGCCTCGTCTGCGACGAGTTCCTCGTGTGTCTCGTAGGTCCGTGCGTCGAACTCGGCAGCGAACCGCTCGCGTTGCTCCGGGACGAGATCGACGCCGGCGACGACTTCCGCACCGAGTTCGCGAACGCTTCGTGCGTGGAGCGTCCCCATCCCGCCGAGGCCGACGATACCGACACCGATGTCGGCACCGATCATCGCCACCCCTCCGCGGTCGCCACAGCGAAGCAAAACGTGTCATGAGAAACCATCGATTTCGCTGTCAGTTGTGTTCGATCCCGTTCCATAGGGAGTGGCAGTTGGCGACCGAAATAAGGGTTATGACCGATTAATCTATACAGACATATTGTATCTCATGTATTATGATATTACTGTAGTCTTACTGCTTTCTCTATTGGACGAATATGGTTTCCTACTCGGCGTTTCTGGTCGCCGATCGACCGTCACTCGACGACAGTATAAGCCGTCGGAGAGTGACAGGGTGGCCATGGTCGCAGTCACTATCTGGAACGAGTTCCGTCACGAACGAGCGGACGACGCGGTCGCTGCCGTCTACCCCGACGGGATCCACGCGACACTTGCCGATGCGCTTGCCACGGACCACGAGGTTCGAACCGCGACGCTCGAGGAGCCAGCCCACGGACTCACCGACGACGTCCTCGCATCGACTGATGTCTTGTTGTGGTGGGGCCACGACGCCCACGACGACGTCGACGACGCGGTCGTCGATCGCGTCCAGGAGCGCGTCCTCGAGGGTATGGGATTCGTTCCGCTTCACTCGAGTCACTACTCGAAGCCCTTCAAGCAGCTCATGGGGACGACCTGTAGCCTGCAGTATCGCGAGGACGGCGGCACCGAGCGCCTCTGGGTGGTCGATCCCGGCCATCCGATCGCCGACGGCCTTGAGGAAGCCATCGAACTCCCGAAGACGGAGATGTACGGTGAGCCGTTCGACGTTCCCGAACCCGACCGGTTAGTGTTCGTCAGCTGGTTCGAGGGCGGCGAGGTATTCCGGAGCGGCTGCTGTTACCGGCGCGGAAAGGGACGGATCTTTTATTTCAGGCCGGGCCACGAAACGTATCCAATCTACGAGAACGACGCGGTCCAGCGGGTACTCCGCAATGCGGTCGTGTGGGCTGCCCCGACTAAAGGCTCACCGCGGACGTTTGGGGAGCGAGACTAGAACGTCTGTCGGCCTTCGTCCGTAATGACGCTCTCGAGCAAGTCGACCGGCGTCGCGTCGTAGGCGGGGTTTTCCACCTCGAACCCCTCGGCGGGTTCGGCCATGACCTCGCTGGCCGATCGGAACTCGTTTTCGAAGACGAATCCCTCGTCGACGAGCTTCGAGGCCGAGCCGAGGACGGTCACCGGGACGTCCAGTCGGTCGGCCGTCGACGCGATCGGGAACGTGCCGACGCGGTTGTAAAGAGTGTCGTCGACGATACAGTCCATGCCGACGACGACCCGGTCGCACTCCTCGAGAGAGAGGCCGTGAGCGCTGTCGGTGATCAGCGTGGTGTTGACCCCCTCGAGGTCGGACAGCGCCCGAGCGGTCTTGCGCCCGATGTACCGCGGGCGGGCTTCAGTGACGTAGATGTCGAACGTCTTGCCGGCCTCGACTGCCTGCTCGATCGCCTCGAGGACCGTCGAGGAGTAGTCGTGGGTCAGCAGCGTCGTGCCGTCCTCGAGGACGTCGACGGCGTTTTCGGCCGCTAAGCGCTTGCCGGATTCGATCCGTGCGACGACTTCCTCGATCGTCTCGCTCGTGAGCCGTTTTGCATCCGCGACGCTGTCGGGATCGGCGTCGGCCACGTCGCCGACGATCTCCCGGATGGCATTCTGTAGGGAAGCGTGCGAGGGGTTCGCCCGCCGCAAGACGGTGCCGTTTCGCTCGAGCGCCCGCGTGTACTCCTCGACAGTGGCGAACTCTCGGTCGGTCAGCTCCTCGAGGGCCTGCGCTGCGCGGACCGCAACCACCGAGGAGCTGTGCGTCTGCATCTCCTGGATTTCCTCGGCCGTCTCGTCGATCATACTGTGATGGTTTTCCGTCAGCGGCAAAGGTGTTCCGGGTGGTGCCATCCGCTGCCGTCACGTGGTGTTCGACACGAGACGTTATTGCCCTCGGTCGAATCCGAATCTCTGCCGCAACTCGGTTTCGATTCGGTCGACGAACGCCTCGAGGACGGACTCGAACTGTTCGTGATCGGCCACTGCGCCGACCCGCTCGCGCGGATTTTCGGGCAGTTCGACGCGGAACTCGCCGTCTCCCTCGTAGAACGGCTCGCTTTCGCTCAAGATCTGCCGATCGATCGCGCGAAGCACCGTCGAATCGTACTGGCCGTGGAGGTGTTGGTACGCACTCGAGTACGCTGCCTCGAGTTCCTCGAAGTAGTAGACGTATTTCTCCTCGAACTTCTCGGGGTCGAACTCGGTCATTGCCGTTTCTGGATCCGCGATCGGGTAAACAGTTTGGAACGAACACGCCGTCTCACCCGGCCAAACGACCACTGCCGCCCGCAGGCTTACGGTCTCGAGGTCCCTAGTGCTGTCGATGACCGTCACCGTCCGGTACACCTGTCCACACTGCGGAGCCGTGGTAAGCGTCGAGCGCCAGCCGGATCTCGCGGATCGATCCGTGACCACGATCCCCCAGCCGGGCTGGGAGTACGCAAGTCCGGACGAAGACTTCGCGGACGCGGATGGAATCGAGTTCCTCTGTGGCGAGGACGGCCCAGTTACCGACCTCGAGGGCGAACCCGTCGAGGGCTGTGGCCGGCCGTTCTATCTGAACTTCGTGCGCTACGAGCAGGGTGTCGAACTCGAGCCGGACCCGCCGACCTACGGTGGGCCGCGGTTCGATTTCAAGGGCTGATCGGGATCGTCCACGACTGGTCATAACAGGGCAGCAACGACCGGTCACACGCCAGTGAGCGCCCGGCGATAGGCAGCTATGTTTTCCGTGGACAATTCTCTCGTCTCGAGCGACTGTCCGGCGACACCTCAATCGAACACAACCCTTTTCGACGCCGGGCAGTACCTACGGACATGGACGAAGCCGCCGTACGCGACCGCCTCCGGACGGTCGACGATCCCGAACTCGGCGACGATATCGTGTCGCTCGGACTCGTCAACGACATCAGCGTCGACGGCGACGAGGTCGACATCGATCTCGCGCTGGGTGCGCCCTACTCCCCGGCCGAGAGCAACATCGCTGCCGAGATTCGCGAGGTCCTGACCGCCGAGGGGATCGACCCGAACCTGACCGCGAGCATTCCCGATCGTGACGACCTCTCGAGCGAGGAACAGGTGCTGCCGAACGTCAAGAACGTCATCGCCGTCGCCTCCGGGAAAGGCGGCGTCGGCAAATCGACCGTCGCGGTCAACCTCGCCGCTGGCCTCTCGCAACTCGGGGCCCGCGTCGGCCTCTTCGACGCCGACGTCTACGGGCCGAACGTCCCGCGGATGGTCGACGCCGACGAGCCGCCGATGGCCACCGAAGACGAAACGCTCGTCCCGCCGGAAAAGTACGGCGTGAAGCTGATGAGCATGGCCTTCCTCACCGGCGAGGACGACCCGGTCATCTGGCGCGGCCCGATGGTCCACAAGGTCATCACTCAGCTTACGGAAGACGTCGAGTGGGGCCATCTCGACTATCTCGTCGTCGACCTCCCGCCGGGGACTGGCGACACCCAGCTGACGATGCTCCAGACCATGCCCGTCACCGGTGCGGTTATCGTCACGACGCCACAGGAGGTCGCCCTCGATGATGCCCGCAAAGGTCTCGAGATGTTCGCCAAACACGATACCGTGGTGCTCGGAATCGCCGAGAACATGTCGACCTTTGCCTGTCCCGATTGTGGCGGCGAACACGACATCTTCGGCTCTGGCGGCGGCGAGGAGTTCGCCGACGAACACGATCTGCCCTTCTTGGGCTCGATCCCGCTCGATCCGGCCGTCCGGGAGGGCGGCGACGGCGGGAAGCCGACAGTGCTGAAAGAGGAAGACGGAACTAGCGATGCCTTGCGGACGATCACTGAAAACGTCGCGAACAATACGGGCATCGTCCACCGGCAGGGCATCTCCCAGTACCGACGCAGCGAGGCCGCCTCGTCCGACTGATACCCGCCACCGGCATGGACCGGGGCCGCCGGTCTCGGCTTTGGCGTCGCCGGGCGCGTCGCTTTTGATCCTTCCACTCGAGAGGCGAGTGTGGACGCGAATCAACAGTCTCGAGCGAACCCCTTCGGCATGGACGAGGAGTGCCAGAACTGTCCGGCACTCTGTGAGACGCGCAGCCAGGTCGTCCACGGCTACGGCGACGTAGACGCAGACTTCCTGTTCGTCGGCGAGCGGCCGACGGCTCGGGCGGACGAAACGGGCGTTCCGTTTGCCGGTGAGGGTGGCAGCGACGGCGACGGTGGCCTCCGACGAGTTCTTGAGCGACTCGGCCTCTGTGACGTGACCGCCCCGGCAGACGAGCCGGTCCTCGAGAACGTGTACCTGACACACCTCACTCGCTGTCGCGATCCAGACCGGGAGCCAACCGACGAGGTGGTTGTCACCTGCGAGCCCTATCTCAACGCCGAGATCCGGATGATCAACCCCGAAATCCTCGTCCCGATCGGCGAGCGTGCGCTCGCGGAACTCGGAACGGAATATACGACGACCCCGGCCGACGACCTCTCGTTGTCCGACGAACATGCCACTCGAATCCGTGGCCGTGGGTTCGAACTGGTCCCCATGATCGACCCTCGAGAAGGGACCGACGAGCAGACACAGATGTGGCTCGAGGCCTTCGCGGAACTGATGGCGACGGATTATCGCCAGACGAAAGGACGGCAGGAACGGTAGCGGTCGAACCGGATGCGGTCGATTACCAGTAGGGGTTTGCCCGCCAGCGTTTCGATCCCACACCGAGTGCGATCAGTGCCCCGACGGCGACGACCGCGACGACGAGGACGCCGAGCGTCGCTGTGACGTACTCGCCGGATGCGGCGATGAGCGTGCCGTCTGCGAATCCGAAGACACCGATAGCTGCCAGCGCCGCGACGACGAGCGTCCCGAGCAGGCCGGCGATCGATAGCTTGTCCATACCGGCCGAAGGCGCTCCGCCACTATAATTTGTCACGATCGCGGCTCATGGTCGGGCGCTCGATCCCCGGAAGCGCCGCGTTCAAGGACTGCGCGCCCCGAGTAGCTGGTATGATCGTCGTCGTTCCAGTCGCGCCCCCGCGGGACGGACTCGTGCTCTCGTCGCTCGTCGAGCAGTCACCGCTGTCGGCCGCCGAGGCGGTCTCGCTTTACGAGGTCACCGTCGCCGACGTGTTGTGGGCCGTCGCCTCCAGTGGCGGCGACCTGCTGGTCAACTACCGTGACGCCGACACGCTGCCCGACGCCTACGCTGATGGCGACCCCGAAGCCGAGGTCCGCGCGCTCGTCCTCGACGCGCTTGGCGAGGATGCGGAGGTTCGATTCGAACGCCAAGTCGGCTCGAGTCGCGCCGCGCGCGTCGGCAACACCGTCACGCACCTGCTCGAGCGCGAGGGGGCCGATAGCGTGGGCGTACTCGAGCCGATAGCCCCGCTGGTGGCCCGCACGGAAATCGACGGCGCAGCAATGTCGCTCCGTCGCCACGACGTCGTGTTAGGCCCGGCTGAGCGGGGTCGAACCTACTTCGCTGGCTTCGCCGAGCCGATCGATTTCACCGATGCGTACGCGACACCCGAACTGTCGACGTTAGCCCAGCAGGCAACTGACGACAGTCTCGGCGTCGGATTCGCGCCCATGCTCCCGACCGTGGCTACCCCGACCGGGTTGCAGGCGACCATCGCCGGACTCGAGGCTCGGCAGGCTGCCGACCGGTCGGGGGCAGAGGCAACGGCGGCCCTGATCGACGACCTGGGGATCGCGGTGGGTGCTGATGGTGACTTCGAGCGCGTTTAGACCGACAACTCTTTTTGAACGTGTGCTGAATCAGAGAGTGAGGTGGGGTGGCAGAGCGGCCTAACGCGCCTGCCTTGAGAGCAGGTGGCTGTCAAGCCTCATGGGTTCAAATCCCATCCCCACCGTTGCTGCCGCGAACAACTCCGTGAGCGACAGCGAGGTCGATGGATTTGAACGAGACCAGTCGTGCGCAGCGAAGTCGTTCGAAAGACGCTTCGCGTCTTTCGTGATGACGAGAGAGCTTCGCTCTCTCGAACCACGAGCACGTCTGGGCGTGGTCAAATCCCATCCCCTCCATTGATTCGGCGTGCTTGCTCGTGTCGCTCGTGAACGCTCGAGCGAACGGCAACCCAACAATGAACGAACAGCAATGCCTCGAGACCGACACAGCCCGTCGGAAAGCCGAAACCGACATTACACCGTCGCACACACCACAGCGTAGTGACCCGCGTCTGTCTGCTCGGCGAGGCCGAGAGCACCCTTCAGTACGAACTGCTCTCCCGGGAAACGGCTCGAGAGGCGCTCGCGACCTACGACTTAACGCGTCCATTCGAGAACGCCATCGCGCTGCGGACGGTCAGTGTCGGTGCTGCGGTCTCGCTGCTGAACGACCTCGACTGGTATCTCACGCGGTTCGTCGCCGAGGCGCTCGTCCAAGAACCAAGCGTCAGCGACACGGAGTGGCTGTCACGGCCGCTGGCAACCCAGCTTCGAAACGGCGATGTCGACCCCGCCGAGACGGCCGAATTCTGCAAGGTCTATGGCCTCGAGCGGATCGACGCGGACGACGATGCTGATACAGACTCGAGCGACGACGGCGAAACCGCTGGCGGGCCGACTTATCGGCTCGTCGAACCGCTGTACGTCCGCCGGACTGACGGCGACCTCCCTACCTATGATCTCAGGGACGTCGCAGACACGCTCGTCGTCCGAGTGACCGAAGCCGAATTCACGTGATCTCGGTCGGGGTCTGGTGTCGCTCGAGCGCGCCGTCACGAGTCGGACGACTGGCTTTCACTGCCGGAGTCCCATTCGGACTCGACGGTCGAACTCGCGGACGCGGAGCCACTGTCGCTGCCCATCGTGGTATCATACGTTGACCCATCGTGACCGACGAGCGTGGCCGAAACCGTCGTCAGCGGCTCCGACTCGAAGGTCACGCGAACGAGTCGACCGACGGTCGTAATCGACTGCGCACAGACCTGATCTTCGGCGGTCTCATGGACGGCCGCCTCGAGGACGAGTGTCTCGTCTTCGGCGACACTGTGCTCGTCACTGTCGCTCGTCTCGGTTTCACCGGCAGAACTGTCGCTGTCGCTGCTCTCGCCCGCCTCAATGGTGATCGCCTCGATGACCACCTCGTAACACGGGGTAGGTGCCTCGTCTGAGAGAGACACCAGTATCGACGTCTCGAAGTCGGTTGCATCAATGAACGTGGCAACCGCGTCGGCGTTGTGTAGTGCCTCTCGTTCGTCGAGCCACTCCGCCGCTCTCTCGGCATCCCGCAGGACCGTTATGTCGGGCTCACTCGAGGCGGGCGACTGGTACGTCAGCGTCCGGACATCGGCCAGTCCGTCCGGCAAGTCTTCGATCGCGTCGCCGACGGGGTCGGGGTCGTCTTCAGAGCCGTCCGTCGGTGAGCCGTTGTCGTCGTCGGTCGCGTCGTCGCCATCGTCATCGGCTGGCTGTGACGCGTCGTCGGCGAGACAGCCGGCCGAGAGGCCGATTGCTGCCGTCGTAGTACACAGCATAGTCCGCCTGGAGAGACGTGTCATCGTGACTGTTGGTATGCTGAGCGACCTAAAGGCGGTTCGGCTAGATAAAACAGTTCTTTTCGTTTGCTTGAACGGTCTCAGTCGAAGAGTCCGGTCGAGAGATACCGTTCGCCGCTATCCCAGAAGACGGTGACGACCAGTGGGCAGTCCTCCGCCGACCGTCCGCCGTCGGTTTCGGACGCCGCCGACTCGCCGACGTCGTCGAAAGCCGTCGGCACTTGTGGGCACTCGACGTCTGGGTCGGCGATCTCGCTGGCGATCCGCTGGGAGACAAGACTCGTCGCGCCGCTGGATTGGCCCACGAGGACGCCTTCCTCGCGAGCGAGGCGGCGACACTCGTCTTCGGCGTTCTCGAGTCGCACTGTCTCGACGCGGTCGATCAGATCGCGATCGAGGTTGTCGCTGACGAACCCGGGCCCCATCCCCTGGAAGTCGTCGTTACCAGCTTCGCCGGTCGAGAGGACAGCGTTGCGCTCGGGTTCGACAGCGATGATCTCCATGTCGGGGAACTCCTCGCGGAGCCGCCGGCCGGTGCCCGAGAGCGTGCCGCCGGTGCCGACGCCGGCGACGAAGGCGTCGATCTCGCGGTCGCCGACCTGTTCGATGATCTCCTCGCCGGTCGTCTTGTAGTGGGCTTCGGGGTTCGCTGGGTTCTCGAACTGCCCCAGCTGGATCGCACCCTCGGTCTCGAGTTCGTCGGCGCGCTCGCGGGCGTCGGACATATCGCCGTCGACTAACTCGAGGTCGGCCCCGTAGGCAGCCATGATCTGGCGGCGCTCCTTGGACTTGTTGGCAGGCATGACGATCGTCAGGTCGTAATCGCGGGCGGCCGCGACGAGCGAGAGGCCGATGCCCGTGTTGCCGCTGGTCGGCTCGACGAGCCAGTCGCCGGGTTCGATCAGGCCGTCGCGTTCGGCAGCCCGGATCATCTCGCGGGCCGGCCGGTCCTTGGCCGAGCCGCCGGGGTTGAACGATTCGATTTTTGCGGCGACTGTCACGCCATCCGGTGAATCGACCTGAACGAGCGGCGAACCGATGGTGTCCAGGATACTCCCTTTCATTGGTGGGCCGTAAGCAGTGGAGACGTAAACCCATGCTGGACGCAGGCAGGACGTGCCGGTGGTCATACTGCCGGACAAAACGGTACATCCCTCGATCGCACCCACGACGCTGTCACCGACGGCGACAGCCGTCGAGACGAGATCGAGTATTCACTGATTGTGTCTGGTAGTATCACGTCTCAGGCCAACCACAGTCGTCTCTCCGCTTGCTGTCGTTGTGTCCATCTGTGTAGCCAGCATCTATTTATGCATGATTTTCTGTTGTATTTTTATGGGGGAAACGCCTCAGTTTGGCTCCGTTGGATACAGTAGCAACGTCGATGCGGGAGACCTTGTCGACCGAATCGGGCTCACCGAGGACGAAATCGAATGGCGAAAGCAGTACATCGATTTTACCGACGACGACATCGAGCGACTCCGCCGATACGAGGAGACGTTCAACCTCCGTGGCGACGATGTCGCGGAGATGTTCTACGAGAAAATCGAGGACAACCCCCAAGTCCGTGAAATCCTCGATCGGTCGCCGCGAAGTGTCGAGCAACTCAAGTGGTCCCAGAAAATGTATCTCGTGACTCTCGCGACGGGGGACTACGACCAGAGCTACTTCGAGAACCGCGCCCGGATCGGAAAGCTACACGACATGCTCGAGATGCCGATGAAACACTATATCGGCCAGTACGGCGTCTATTATAATCTCTTGCTCCCGATTATCTCGGAACGGATTCAGTCGGACATCTCGGAGGCGATCAGAGCGGCGATCGATCGGCAGGCACAGCGACAGGACGACGATGAGAGCACGGGTCGACTGTCATCGCTCCTGGGTCGTGGCGGCACCGATACCGATGACGACGAGGCGTTCGAAACGACGATCGAAGAACTCGAGGACGAACTCTCAGATCGCATCGACGAGCGCATCGACGAACTCCACTCGATTTTGAAGATCATCAATCTCGACATGCAGGTCGCGATCGACACCTACATCGACTCCTACTCGAGCGTCGAGGACCTTCTCGAGCATCAACAGCACGTCACGAACAGAGTGTCACACTCGATGCAGGACATTTCGACGGCTGGCGAAGCGATCGGACAGAACGTCGATGACATCAATCGCTCCGTCGAACGACAATCCGAGCAGACGCAACTGGCGTCGTCGGACATGCAAGAGATCAGCGTCGCGATCGAGCAACTCGCAACGACCACGGAGTCGATTCTCGAGGGCGAGGGACTCCTCGATCGCGTCGAAACCGGCGAAGACCACTGCGAACAGTTGCTCGAGTCGATGGAGGACGCCACCGACGCCGAAGCACACGCCTCCCGTGAACTCGAGACGCTCGAGGAGACGCTCGACGAACTCGACGACATTCACGACGTGATCGGCGAGGCTGCAGAGAAGACGAAGACGCTCGCGGTCAACGCGAACGTCGAGGCCAGTCGCTCGCGACCTGACGATAGTTTCACCGTCGTCGCCGACGAGTTCCAACAGCTCTCCGAGACGATACAGCGCCAGACGAAAGCGGCCGACGAGCGCGTCGCGGCCCTCCGTGAGCAGACTGCTGAAACGCGTCGGTCGATCGATGAAAATCAGCAACGGCTCGAGCGCAATCTCGAGCGAAGTTCGGCCGTCTACGAGGCAATCGACGACGTTCGGGAGAGCGTAACTACCTTTACAGACGACGTCCGCGAACTCTCGTCGCTCGTCGACGATCAGGCGTCGAACACACAGGAGATGGTCGCACGGCTCGATGCGATTGACGACGAAATCCAGTCGATCAGTACCGATCTCGAGCGGGTCACCGCCGCAATCGAAGAGCAGTTCTCGAAAGTCGAGACGGTCGAATCCGTCGTGACCGAGTTATCCGAGCGGGGCGACCAACGCCGAGAACGGCACGGCATCCGTTAGTCGGTACTCGCTGGGCCGAGTGACTGTGAGCGTTCCGTCTCGCGAGCGAGGCAGTTAAGCGACTCCCACCGCAAGCACTGCCCATGAGTCTCGAGACCATGCGGCCGAACCCCACGTGGGATGCGGCTAGCTACGAGGACGCGGTCGACACGCTCGCAGCACACAACGACGAACTAGTGTACAAGGTCTGGGGCGGCGACTGGTGTAAGGACTGTCGCGCCCTGCTGCCCGATTTCGGGGCCGCCCTCGAGGCCGCCGAGGTGTCCGACGACCGCATCGAAGAGTTCGCCCTCGATCAGGACAAGCAGGGCCCCGGCGTCGAGGCGTACGACATCGAACTCATTCCGACGATCGTCGTCGAGGACGACGACGGCGAGGAACTCACCCGCTTCGTCGAGGACGAAGCGGTCCCGCCCGCGGTCTGGCTTGCCGACGAACTCGAGGCCGCCCTCGAGACCGAGACGGCCTAAGTCGCCGCGTCTGCAGCCGACCGAACTGGCTTCCTAAAACGGCGCGTCACCCTCCTGACGCTGAGTGCTCCCACCGTCGGGAGCGCTCTCGCCGTCGAGCCACGCGAGGGCCTCGTCGGCGTCGTGAGTTGGCGGCGAACACGTTCGATTCCGACAGACGTACAGCGTCGGCTCTCCGTCGCGGGCCTCGCGACCGGCCCAGATCGGCGGTGCGTCCGCCAGATCCAATCGATCGAGCCACGCTTCGAGCCCGTCCTCGGTCGGGGGCCGCAGCGCGAACAGCCGGTCGGGGAAGTATCGCGATGTAAACCGATCGCGCCACGTAGCTGGCAGGTCGTCCGCGGCGACCGTCACCTCGAGCGCGCCCGACTCGAGCCGGTCAGCGGCGAGACACAGCGTCGCGTGTTCGAGTGCGTTTGCCTCGAGCGTGTTCGCGTGGGTCTCGAGGACGGTCGCGGCGATTTCCTCGAAGTCCTCCGTTGCGAACTCGTCGAGTGAAAGGAGGGTCTCGACCGCCACGCCGGCCGCAGAGGGCGTCGACTGGTCGCTCAACTCCTGGGGGCGGGTGACCAGCGACTCGCCGCTTGCGGGCGTGAAATAGAGCGTCCCGTGATCCGCGTCCCAGAACTCGACCTCGATGACCCGTGCGAGCTCGAGCGCAAAGGCGAGGTGGTCAACCTCGCCGGTGGCCTGGTAGCAGTCCAGTGCCCCGCGTGCGAGGAAGGCGTAGTCCTCGAGATAGCCGTCGATGGCCACATCTCCGCCCTTGTAGCGCCGTGACAGCCGCTGCTCATCCGCGTCCCAGAGTCGGTCGCGGACGAACTCGAGGGCGTCGACGGCGGTCTCGGCGTAGTCGTCCTCGCCCAGGACGAGCGCCGCCTCGGCGTAGGTCGAGATCATCAGCCCGTTCCAGCCTGCGAGTATCTTCTCGTCGCGGTTGGGGCGTGGCCGCTCCTCGCGGGCCTCGAACAGCCGTTGGCGGATCGCGTCGAGTCGCTTCAGGACCTCGCTTTCCTCGAGGTCGAAGCCGACGGCGAGCTCCGACACCGGCGTCACGCGGTTGGGCTGGCTCCGTCCCTCGAAGTTGCCCGATTCGGTGATGTCGTAGCGTTTGCAAAAGAGGGCGGCGTCGGGTTCGTGCTCGATGACGTCGTGGACCTCATCGGGCGTCCAGACGTAGAACGCGCCCTCTTTTCGCTCGCCGGTTTCGGGCGATTCGCTCTGGGCATCGAGGGTGCTGAAGAAGCCGCCGTCGTCGTGGGTCAGCTCTCGCTCGACGAACTCGAGGGTGTCGCCGACGACTTCGGCGTAGCGATTCTCGCCAGTGAGCTGGTAGCCAGCCAGAAACGCACGCGGGATCTCAGCGTTGTCATACAACATCTTCTCGAAGTGGGGCACCGTCCAGTCCCGGTCGACACAGTAGCGATGGAAGCCGCCGCCAACGTGGTCGTAGAGCCCGCCGGCGGCCATCGCATCGAGAGTCTCCTCGAGCACCTCGCGATACGCTGTCTCGTCATCAGTTCGATCGTGTGCCCGCGCGAGCACGCGCAAGCGCGAGGGTTGGGGGAACTTCGGACCACTCGAGCCGAAGCCGCCACACCGACGGTCGGCGCTACGCACGATCGCGTCGGCGGCCGTCTCGAGAACCTCGCTCGAGGGTGGCCCTGCGGATGCGTCGGTGTCGGCATCTTCGGTGGGCGTTTCCTCGAGCCGGTCTTTCGCGGCGTCGGTCCACTGCTCGGCGCGACTCTCCATCTCCGGGCGGTCCTCGGCGCTTGCCCAGGAGTCGCTGATCCGCTCACAGAGATCGAGAAAGCCAGGCTGGCCCCGTTTCCCCTCCCGCGGGAAGTAGGTTCCAATGAAGAACGGCTTCCCCTCTGGGGTGAGCCACGCCGACAGCGGCCAGCCACCCTGCCCGGAGACGAGCTGGCAGACGGTCATGTAGATGCTGTCGATGTCAGGCCGTTCCTCGCGGTCGACTTTGATCGGGACGAAGTTCTCGTTGAGTACCTCGGCGACCGCCTCGTCGGCGAAGCTCTCCGCTTCCATGACGTGACACCAGTGACACGCCGAATAGCCGATCGAGAGGAAGATCGGCACGTCGCGTTCCTTTGCGGCCTCGAGCGCTTGCTCGTCCCACGGCTGCCAGTTGACGGGGTTGTCCGCGTGCTGGCGCAGATACGGGCTCTCCTCCTCGTCGAGCCGGTTGCGCTCGGTCGGGGTTGTCATAGGAACGCGTACGGCTGTGAGTCCTAAAAGCCCGACGTACGATCCGCTCTCGAGGCGTCGTCGGCAGCAAAAAATCGAGTCGCTATGAGACGTGGAGTCGTGTCGCGTCCGTTACTGCAGCTCTTCGTTGAGCAGACGACGGAGCACGAGGTGGAGCACGCCGCCGTTCTCGACGTATTCGACCGCCATCGGCGTGTCGACCTGTGCGGTGACCTCGAACTCGGTCGTCTCGCCGTCGTCGTCCTCGGCGATCACGGTCAGCTCGGCGTTTGGCTCGAGGCCGTCCTCGAGACCTTCGATCTGGAAGTACTCGTCGCCCTCGAGGCCGAGTTCCTCCCAGCCCTCGCCGTCTTTGAACTGCAGGGGCAGGACGCCCATGCCGATGAGGTTGTCACGGTAGATACGCTCGTAGCTCTTGCCGATGGTCGCGCGGATCCCGAGCAGGTCGGTCCCCTTCGCGGCCCAGTCGCGGCTCGAGCCAGTCCCGAGCTCCTCGCCGGCCATGACGATCAGCGGCGTGTCCTCCTCGCGGTAGCGCTCGGAGGCTTCGAAGACGGTGGTCTCCTCGCCGGTCGGGTGGTGGATGGTGTAGCCACCCTCCTTGCCGTCGAGCAGCTCGTTTTTGATGCGGACGTTCGCGAAGGTGCCACGCATCATGACTTCGTGGTTGCCACGGCGCGAGCCGTAGGTGTTGAACTCGTACGGTTCGACGCCGCGCTCTTTGAGCCACTGGCCGGCGGGCAGGTCCTCGCTGAACGGCCCGGCGGGGCTGATGTGGTCGGTCGTGACGGTGTCACCGAGCGTTAGCAGCGCGCGGGCGTCCTCGACGTTGTCGACGCCGGGTTCCTCGAGCGGGAAGTCCTGGAAGAACGGCGGCTCGCGGATGTACGTCGACTCTGGGTCCCAGTCGTAGACCTCGCCGGTCGGCGCGTCGAGTGCCTCCCAGCGCTCGTCGCCCTCGTAGATGCTCGAGTACTTCTCCTCGAACATCTCGGGGGAGACGCTGTCGTGGATCGTCTGGCGGACTTCCTCGGTGTCCGGCCAGATGTCCTCGAGGAACACAGGCTCGCCCTCGTCGTTGGTGCCGATCGGCTCCTCTTCGAGGTCGATGTCCATGCGACCTGCGAGGCCGTAGGCGACGACCAGCGGCGGACTGGCGAGGTAGTTGGCCTTGATCTTCGGGTGGATACGAGCCTCGAAGTTACGGTTACCCGAGAGGACGCTCGTCGTCCAGAGGTCGTGTTCGTCGATGGCTGCCTCGACCGGCTCCGGCAGCGGACCGGCGTTACCGATACAGGTCGTACAGCCGTAGCCGACGACGTGGTAGCCCAGTTCCTCGAGATCGTCGAGCAGGTCTGCACGCTTGAGATACTCCGTGACGACGCGGCTCCCGGGTGCGAGGCTGGTCTTGACATAGTCGGGTACCTCGAGTCCCTGCTCGGCTGCGTTACGCGCCAGCAGGCCGGCCGCGACCATCACGGACGGGTTCGAGGTGTTCGTACAGGACGTGATCGCGCTGACGAGGATGTCGCCGTGGCCGATCTCGATCTCGGTGCCGTCCTCGAGTTCGACGGGAACCTTCTCGTCGAGATCAGGCGTCTGCTCGGCGACGAGTCCGCCGTCGCTTTCGGCGGCACCCGAGGGGATGACGCCCTGCTCCTCGAGCAGCGTTGGGAAGTGCTCGTCTAAGTTGCCCATCGGGATGCGGGCGTGGGGCTTCTTGTGGCCCGCGAGGCTGGGTTCGACTTCGCCGAGATCGAAGTCGACGACCTCGGTGAACTCGGGGTCCTGCTCGCCGAAGAGGCCCTGTGCCTCGAGGTACTCTTTGACGAGTTCGATGTGGTCGGGGTCGCGACCCGTCAGTTCGAGGTACTCGAGGGTCTTCTCGTCGACGGGGAACATGCTGATCGTCGAGCCCTGTTCGGGGGCCATGTTCGAGATGGTCGCGCGGTCGGCGACCGAGAGTTCGGAGACGCCGGGGCCGAAGAACTCGACGAACTTGTCGACGACGCCGACCTGGCGGAGCTTCTCGGTGATGTGAAGCACGAGGTCGGTCGCGGTCGCGCCGTCGGGGAGTTCGCCCGAGAGGCGGACACCGACGACTTCCGGCAGGCTCATGTTGATCGGCTGGCCGAGCAGTGCGGCCTCGGCCTCGATGCCACCGACACCCCAGCCGACGGCACCGATGCCGCCGATCATCGGGGTGTGGCTGTCAGTGCCAACGAGCGTGTCGGGGACGAGCCACTGCTCGCCGTCGACTTCGCGCTCGTGGACGACGCGACCGAGGTGCTCGAGATTGACCTGGTGGACGATCCCCGTTCCCGGCGGGACGACGTTGAACTCGTCGAACGCCTGCTGGGCCCACTTGATCGCGCGGTAGCGTTCCTCGTTGCGCTCGTACTCGATCTCGACGTTCTTCTCGTAGGCGTCCTCGCTGCCGAAGTGGTCGACCTGCACGCTGTGGTCAATCACGAGGTCACAGGGGACTTCGGGCTCGACGACCGTCGGGTCGACGCCCTTGCGGTCTGCTGCCGAGCGCAGCGCCGCGAGGTCGACGACCGCCGGCACACCCGTCAGGTCCTGCAGGACGACACGGGAGACCGTAAACGGAACCTCGGCGTCCGGCACGTCGGGTTCCCAGGACGCCGCCGCGCGGACGGCGTCGGCGTCGATCGTCTCGCCGTCGGCGTTTCGCAGCACCGACTCGAGCAGAATGCGGATGCTCACGGGCATCTTATCGAGGTCACAGAGGCCCTGCTCCTCGAGAACCGTAAGATCCGCCATCTTGTACGTTTCACCGTCGTGTTCGAATTCCCGGATCGCATCCGAGAACTGATCGATTGCCATACGTCGCTTTCGAACCGGGGGGTTTTCAATCTCCCGAGAATTGTCTGAAGAACCATTATATACCCTCCGCCAATCAGAATGTGTTACAGTGTCGTGGTTGTGGGTCGACATCAATTGTCAAATGTAGCCTGCACTAACAGAACTCACTGCCGATCGTCACGTGGCAACTGTCACATCGATCGGCGAGTTGTCTCTCGAGCAGTGGCGTGTTCGGCCACGCGCTAAAAAACAGGTCGGTGTGTCGCGTTAGTTTCCGCCGCCACCGGCACCGGTTTCGTTGCTACCACCGCCGGCTCCACCGCCGTCACCGCCGTCGCCACCGTCTGCGCCCATGTCGCCGTTGCCGCCGTCATCGCCGTCATCGCCGTTATCGCCGTTATCACCGTCACCGCCGTTACCGCCGTTGGCGGTTTCACCGGGAGTCGCCTCGATCAGGTCCACTGCAGGTGCACGGAATTCACCGTCTTCACCCATCGTCTCGCTGTCGCCGGCACTGAGGGAGACTTCCTCCGACAGCAGGAAGCCCCAGTCCGGGGCGTCAGTGCCCGTATCGTAACTGATGATGTACGCATCCCAGTCGTCCGAATCGTCGAACACATCGTCCTCCGCTCCGGAGTTTTCAATCAGGTCTTCTTTCGTCTGGGTGTTCAGCTCCGAGATGACCTCGAAGTCAGTACCAGGCTGGTAGTCATCGCCGTACACGAGCACAACGCCGTCGGCTTCCTGAGCGGAAACAGTCCCGGCCGTTGCGCTTGCGCCAAGGGCGAGTGCCGTCGTGGCGGCCGCTCCTTTCTTCATGAACGAACGCCGCGAGTCGTCGAATAGTCCGCTATCGTCATCTGTCATGTCTCTCACCTAAGTCCCCTGTTCGGGGTGGACAGTCCTTGACCCAATTTTCGCATAAGTCAGCCCCATTGTTTCACTGCCTAAGACGAATTGAAGTCATGAGATACGCGTTCCATGCACCTATACAGCCGTATTTCGGCACTTCACGATAGTCCGGGAGAAAGATGTCAGCAATGGTTGTTTATCGACCGAAACGGGCGTCGAAGCCCCCACTTCGGTCAGGTAATGGTTGTGACTGATGGAAGTCGAACGTGATCCGACTCGATTACGATGGGTCCCACATGACAAGACGCACTTCCGGGACTTGCATCGGTTGCCATGGCTCTTTGCGACACTGGCGATGAGCTGACTGCAACGTTTCATATAGTAAAACAACTGATTTCCGTGGACTGTCTGTGCGAAAATCAACATGGAGAACTGGTCACGGTCTATGAGTGTTCACCGATCAACAGGCGTTCTGCAGTGGCTCTCGAGTACCGACGAACTATCGACGCGCCCGATGTCGTTCGACTGTGAGCCGATCGAATTTCTATCATATGGACTACTGTCAGTCATTTCAGGCGTCTCCGCGACCCGTCCTGCGGATACGCCGGGACATCGTGACAGCAGACCGTATCAGTGGAAGCGACCGTCGCGTCACTATCGTAGCTACTGACCGTCACTGCACACTCGATCGCACAGCTGTCGTGCGCCCATATACGACTATAAAAAGAAACGCTCGACCAGGTCAGCGGGAGATCACAGAGTGGCCTCGACCAGATCCAGTGCAGCGTCACGGAACTGCCCGTTCTCCCCCATCGTCTCGCTGTCGCCGACATCGAGGTCAACCTCTTCCGTCAGCAGGATTCCCCACGACGGGGCTTCTTCACCAATATCGTAGTTGATGATATATGCGTCCCAGTCGTCCGGTTCGTCGAACACGTCGTCTGCCGCCCCGGAATCGTCGATCAATTCATCTCTCGTTTGTGGGTTCAACTCCGAGATGACATCGAAGTCGACGCCAGGTCGATAGTGATCTCCGAACACTACCACCGTGTCATTCTCGTCGTCTTGGGCGGCAGCAGTCCCCGACGTCGCGCCTGCACCAATAGCAAGCGCCGTCGTGGCGAGTGCCCCTTTTTTGACGAGCGGGTGTCTCGAGTTATCTACTTGTTCAGTATCGTTATCATTCATGTCTCTCACCTGTGTTCCCCTATCGGGGTGGACGATTCTTGACTCAATTTTCCATAAGCTATCACCATTGTTTCATTGTCTAAGATCACCTATACTCGAAGAACTAGGCTATTAGGGATCTCTGTCAGACGGTTCCGGCAGGAACTGCTCTGCCAAGCGAGAGCCGGACGCGATACTAGATATCGACGTAACAACCATTGAACGTGGGGGTTGTACCGATTACACACATTACTAGCAGGACACCGTTTCGGGCCAACTCGGTCACGATGGTCCTCCAGAGAGACGTGATTACGGCGCGTTACCGACTCAGACGGAGACACGACGGCAATGGTGGCACTTCCGATTCATCTAGCGAAACAATGACTTTCTTCCGGCATTCACCTGAAACGGTAATACGGACTTCTGAGTACGGGTCGTAGTCGTTTACGGGCTCGAGCGACAAGTATCGACCACTGCTCTCAGCCAGCAGTCCCATCAGCAGTGACTGCCGTTCCTGACCGCCGTCGAGGCGACTGCTGTCCGACGGGCTTGAGCTGCGTAAGACGGTGTAGGTCAGCGCTCAAAATGGGCGATTGTGTCGTCGTAAACGCACCACAGTGGTTCGATCTCGTTTCCACCGTGTCCGTTCCTCTCGGTGGAGCAGCCACCGACTGTTGTGACCGACGTGGATGAAACCATCAGTGAATCATCATTCGCGCCGGGTATACTCTACGAACGCGAACCCGTCACGTTCGTCTCGCGACACTTCTCGAAACGAGTTCCGATCCCAATCCGGGAAATACGTATCGCCGTCCGGGTCGTCGTGAACCTCGGTGACGATCAGCCGATCGACCGCTGGCAGGAACTGCTCGTACACCGTCGCGCCGCCAGCGACGAAGATCCGGTCGGCGTCGCCGTGGCGCTCTTGCGCAGCGGCCTCGGCCGTTTCGAGCGCATCCGCGAGGTCGTGTGCGGCGACGGCGTTTGCAGGCGTCTCGAGGTCTCGACTCGTCAGCACGATCGTCGTCCGGCCGGGCAACGGTTCGCCGAGCGCCTCGAGAATCCCCTCGTAGGTCACTCGGCCCATGATGACCGGATGGTCCATCGTCGTCGCCTTGAAGTGTTTGAGGTCGGCAGGGATGTGCCAGGGCATGTCGCCGTCTTTGCCGATGACGCCGTTGTCGGCGACGGCGACGATCGCGACGAGTTCGCGGTCGGTCTCCAGTGGCGATCCGTCTCGATCCCCGCTCATTCGGCCACCGAAAATTCGATCCCGTCGTGGGATTCGTAGCCTCGAAGCTCGACATCGTCGTAGCTCAACTCGTCGATCGAGACATCCGCGACCTCGAGCGTCGGGCGCTCGAGTGGCTCCCGCGAGAGCTGCTCGAGCAGGCCGGGGACGTGATCGAGGCGTTCGTCACCGTCCGCCTCGGGTGGGGCTTCCGATTCGAGCCATGCTTTGATCTCGAGGTACTCCTCGCGGTCGTCGACTGCCGCAAGCTTCGATTGCAGCGTCTCGAGGTTGTCGGCGTACCACTCCCCGCGCGCGCCGCGCCCGCAGTAGACGTGTGCGTCGACGACGGTGTGGGCGAACGTGCCGGGTTCGAAGCCGGTCTGCTGGGCGATTACCTTCGTGAGCAACGAATAGGCCGCGATATTGAACGGGATCCCGAGCGCGGTGTCTCCGGAGCGCTGGGTGAGATGGCAGTTGAGCCGGTCACCCTGGACGTTGAAGACAAAGGAGTAATGACACGGCGGCAGCGTCGAGACGGCCGCGTTCGCGGGATGCCAGGCGTTGACCACGAGCCGACGGGAGTTCGGCGACTCGGCAAGCGTATCGATCACGTACTGCAACTGATCGAACGTCCGTCGGCCGTCAGCCTCCTCGGTGACCCACTGGTGGGCCGCGTCGGGCCAGGTCTCGCCCTCGAGCTGGGCGTCGTCCTCGGGAATCGGATACCGCCGCCAGAAGCGACCGTAGGCCGTATCCAGTCGGCCCTCATCGTCGGCCCACGCGTCCCAGATCTTGGTCTCCTCGCGAAGATTTCGAATGTGTTCCTCGCCGGAGAGATACCAGCAGACCTCGTGGAGCATCGAATTCCAGCGGTAGCCGTCCATCTCTTTGGTCGTCAACAGCGGGTACCCCTCCTGAAGATCGACCTCGTAGTGCTCGCTAAACGACGAAATCGTGTCGACACCGGTCCGATTGGGTTTGTAGGTGCCATCGGAGAGGACCATGTCGACTAACTCGAGGTACTGTTGCATTGTCGCGCTATTGGAAGCCCCCGACTAAAACGCGTTTCATCTCTACGCTCAGATTGTCAGCGTCACTGATTGATTCCCGCACTCCCATCCGATCCCGTCCCGCCACAGACGGCTGCCGGCTCTTGCCCCTCGAGCAGTGTCGGTTCGCCATCGAGACGGTACGTGAACGAATACGCGGCACTGCCGCCGGAGGCGTGGACGACCGCGATCGTGCCGGTTCGCTCGTCGCCGGCACAGGCGTCGCTGCCCGCACCCTCGGGGAACGCAAACGGCGCGTACGTCGTCTCGAACGACTTCGTTTCTGCTGGCGGGACGACGAGATCCGTTCTCGAGGGAGAGAGCGGCCGGTTGTCATCGACCCCGACGACACCGGGATTGAGGTTGACCGTGGACGGATCGAACGAGTCGCGTTGCGGATCGATAGTCGGGTTCGGAACGTCACCGTAGATGCCAACGAACCGGACGAGCAACGGCGCAGTGGCCTGATTCTCGATGTCGAACCGGGCACGGCCATTTGGAAGCGACCCGACGGAGCTCGTGGCCGCGTGGACTGCTTCCCAGATTCGTTCGTCGACCGTCCCAGCCGGTGTTTCAGCCTCGACGCGAAGCGATTTTGAGACGTACGTTTCCAGCCGATCCGGGAACACCACGGGAAACCGGACGAGATCCCCCGGCTGTTCGATCGTCTCGTATGTCTCGTCGACAAATGGGTCGAAGAGCGTTACCCGTTGTACATCGATATCGTCGCGAAACTGGACGACCAAATCCGTTTTCTCGTACCAGTAATCCTCGAAGACATCGGACGCATCCGGACCATCTCGAGTGTGCGAAAGCCAGTCGACACAGCCGGCAGAAGCGAGTACACCACCTGTCGCGAGTGTCTGGAGGAATGGGCGGCGATCCATACACACATGTCATAATATGGTACTAAATGCGTTTCTGTCTGTTCGATACGCTCAGACGGTCTGCTGTCACGATGTTCCGGTGTAACCGCAAGACGGTCGCGGGACCATACCGGAACCGACTGACAGTCATCCGTCTCACAGCGCGACACTGCTGAGACTGGGAATCGACGGTCGGGGTTCGGCGCTCACAGCCCACGCTCGTAGCACGATCGTGCATATCCGCACCTCGTACAAAGAGCAACGCTTACAGGTTCGTGCGTTCCGCTATCGACCATGCGAGAGAACGTACTCCTGATCGGTGGCGGTGGCCGCGAGCACGCCATCGCCCGCGCACTCGAGGATAGCGAGGCCGACCTCTATGCCTGTGCCGGCAACAAAAACCCCGGCATCGCCCGTATCGCAGCCGGGTTCGAGACGCTCGAGACGACCGATCCCGACGCCGTCGTCGACTACGCCGAAGAGATCGACGCGACGCTGGCCGTCGTCGGCCCGGAATCGTATCTCGAGGCTGGCGTCGTGGACGCACTCGAGGACGCAGGCATCTACGCCTTCGGGCCAAAGGAAGCCGACGCCCGCATCGAGACTGACAAGGCCTTCCAGCGCCGGTTCATGGCCGACAACGACATTCCGGGTTGCCCGGACTTCGAGACGTTCGACGACATGGACGCGGCCTGTGACTTTATCGACGAGTACGACGGCGACCTGGCGATCAAGCCTGCCGGCCTCACGGGCGGCAAGGGCGTCAAGGTCATCGGCGACCAGGTCACCCCCGAGGAGGGCAAAGAATACATCCGCGAGTCCGACTACGACCGGATCGTCCTCGAGGAACGGCTAATTGGCGAGGAAGTGACGATCCAGGCGTTCGTCGCTAACGGCGCGTTCGAGACCGCACCCGCAGTGCAGGACCACAAGCGCGCCTACGAGGGCGACGAAGGACCGAACACGGGCGGCATGGGGAGCTACTCCGCTGCGACGAACGAACTCCCGTTCATGACCGACGAGGACTACGAGGAGGCCGTCTCGATCATCGAGGCCACCGTCGACGCCTTAGAGGACTATCGGGGCATCCTCTACGGCCAGTTCATGCTGACCGAGACTGGTCCCCGTGTCGTCGAGTTCAACGCCCGCTTTGGCGACCCCGAGGCGATGAACACGCTGCCGGTCCTCGAGACTGACTTCCTCGACGTGCTCACTGCGGCACGTGACGGCGAGGCCCCGCCCGAACTCGAGTTCGCCGATCAGGCGACGGTCTGTAAGTACGCCGTTCCGGAGGGCTACCCGACGGACCCCGAGGCCGGCGCGAAGGTGCAGGTCGACGAGGAGAGCGCGGGCGATGCCTTGCTCTATTACGCCAGCGTCGACGAGCGCGACGACGGTATCTACACGACGACCTCTCGATCGTTCGCCGTCGTCGGCGTCGCCGACTCGATCGACGAGGCCGAGGAGATCGCCGAAGACGCCCTCGCGGTTGCCGGCGACGAAGGGCTGCACATGCGCCACGACATCGGCAAGGCCGACCTCGTTCAGCGCCGGATCGACCACATGAACGAACTCCGCGACGAGTAAGACCGCACTCTCGTTCTATCCTAGCGGTCAGTGCCGTCTGCAACAGCGTCGATCGCCTCGAGCAACAGCTCTACCCCGAGTTCGATCTCCCGTTCGGTCACGTCGAGTGGCGGCAGCAATCGCAGCGTCTTGAAGCCACAGCCAAGCATCAGCAGTCCACGTGAGAACGCCGTCTCGAGGACCGCATCCCGGCGTGCTTTGGTATCGAACTCGACGGCGAGCATCAGGCCGCGGCCGCGGACGTCGATCACGCCTGGGGCGTCGCCGTCTACAACGGCGTCTGTGAGTATCGCCCGGAGTTGACTCCCGCGTTCGCGGACGTTCGCGAGCAGCCCCTCCTTGTGGATGACATCGATCGTGCACACGCCCTGCATGGCGGCGATGACGTCGCCCGCGCCCCACGTCGAGGAGAGCCGACTCTGTTCGGTCGGGAAGACGTCCGTCCGCGAGATCGTCGCGCCCACACGGAGCCCCTTCCCGCTCGCGATGACGTCCGGCGTGAGCTCGAGGTGATCGACGGCCCACAGTTCGCCGGTGCGACCCAGCCCTGACTGGATCTCGTCGGCGATGATCCGGAGGCCGTAGCGCTCGCGAAGCGCCTCGAGGTCGCGGGCGAACTGGGGCTGAGCGACGCGATACCCGCCTTCGCCCTGAATCGGCTCGAGGATCACGTAGGCGACTTCGTCCGGGTCGATCACGCCGCGGTCGGGATGGAGTGCGTCCGCGATGACGTTGCCACCGGGGCCGTCGGTTCGCCAGCGGGTGTCGTATTCCTCGTCAGTGGTCGGGTAAGGGAGGCTGACGACGCCCGGAATTTCCGGAAAGCCGATTCGATGGACGGCTTTCGAGCGGTTGAGCGAGAGTGCCCCCAGCGTTCGGCCATGGAACGCGCCCTCGAAGGTAAACGCTCGGTGGCCGCCAGCAGCGTAGCAGATCTTGATGGCGTTCTCGACGGCCTCGGCCCCGGAGTTCGAGAGAAAGACCCGATCCATGTCGTACTGGTCCGTCATCGCGACCAGCCGATCCATCAGTTGCGTTGGGCCGGGGAACGCCGGGTCGTCGGGTGGTCCACCGCCGCTTACGTAGAAGTCCTGGCCGGCGATCTTCAGCGGATCGACGAGGTCGAACGCCTCGAGGCGCTCGCGGATGGCGGGATTGTTGTAGCCAAGCGGCGCGGCGGCGACGTGGCTCGTAAAGTCGAGTAAGACGTTACCGTCGACGTCGGTACAGAACGGGCCGACTGCCTCACGGCTGACGTCCCAGACGAACTCGTAGACGTACGTACTCGGGGCAGCAAACCGGTGGTGGTAGTTGACCCACTCGCGTGCCCGTTCGCCGGGGAGGTCGTTTACCGCCGGTTCGACCGTTGCGCGATCCATATGGTACCATTAGGCATGGACCGATAAAGGTACTAATGCCTACACGACGACGAGCACCGACGCGAGCGCGCCGCCGATCAGGAGGACTGCGCTGTAGGCTGCGACCCGGTTCCGGAAGTCGGTGTTCGTCGACGTCGACGCTAACAGGGCCTTGACCACGATGCTTGAGACGGTCGCAAGCAAAATAGCGATGGTGGCCTCCGGCCCGCCAAGTTGGCCGCCACGGTAGAGGACGACCGCGGAGGTGGTCGCGCCGGCACTCGAGACGAAGCCGCTGGCGACGGCCGTCGCGTAGAAGCCCAGGGTGCCAAACCACGTCTCGGCCAGCGAGCCGAAGACGAGCACGCCGAGGAAGACGACGCCGAACCCGAGCGCGTTTCGCAGCGAGAACGGGCTCTCGAGTTCCATCGGGCCGGACTCGTCCCAGTCGGCAGTGAGCGCGGCGACGGCGAACGCAAGGACGATGACGGCTCCCAGCGGCACGATCGCCTCGACGAGGATTTCGGAGTCGCTACCAGCCGTAAAGCCGACCGCGATCGCGAGGTTGCGTGTCGCCATCGCGGCGTTTGCGAGCAAGATCGCGGCGACGGCATACGAGGCCGCCTCGGGCCGTTGCCTGACGTGATCGAGCATCGTCCCGACGACGGCCGTCGAGGACGCCAGCCCGCCGAAAAAGCCCGTGATTGCGATCCCGCGACCGCCATACGTCGTAACGATCGCGTAGTTGGCGATGCCGATCCCCGCGACGGCAACGACCATCAGCCAGATGACCTGCGGCTCGAGAGGAATTGCCAGTCCGGCGAACTCGACGGTCGTTTCCGCGGGCAGGATCGGATAGATGACGAACGCGAGGATGGCGAACTCGATGGTCGAGCGCATCTCCTCGTGGGACAGCCCCCACGCGAACTCGTGGAGTTCGCGCTTCAAGACCAGCAACAGCGACGAGAGCACGGCGACGGTGACTCCCTCGAGAATGAAGCCGACGGCGACCAGTGCGCCGACCCCGTAGGCGACGAGCATCGACACCGACGTCGTCAATGAGAGGCCCGCTTCGTCCTCGCTCATGAGCCCCTGGACTGCGAGCAATACCCCTTGAACGATTACGAGGACGCCACCGAGGACCAGCAGACCCTCACCGATAGGCGTCTCAGCCTCGACGGCAAGGACGGTAAAGACGGCAGCGAGCAAACTAATCAGCGAGAACGTTCGAATGCCAGCAGACTTCTGGGACCACTCGCGTTCGAGTCCGAGAAACATGCCCAGTGCGCCAGCTAGTGCGATCCGCACGACCGTCTCCTCGAGCGGCGTCTCAGCGACCTGCAGCGCGACCTCGTTCACCCCCGACCGTTCACCATGATCGTATATAAGCAACCCGCCGAGGGTAACGCGACCTGGCCTCGAGCGCCGCTATCGCGGGCACTCGATGAAACACGGACCCAGACTAGAGGTCGACGTACTGTTCTTCCCACTCGCGGCGAGCCTCGAGTTCACGCCGGCCACGGCGAGTGAGCGTATAGAAGTTCGTTCGGCGGTCGCGTCGGCCCTTTTCGACGAGTCCCTTATCGACAAGGGTGTCGAGGTTGGGGTAGAGCCGACCGTGGTGAATCTCTTTCTCGTAGTATTGTTCGAGTTCGTCTTTGATCGCCAGTCCGTGGGGCTCCTCCTCGCCAGCGATGACGTAGAGCAAGTCACGCTGGAATCCTGTCAGGTCGTACATTGGGAAAGTACCAATCGCACTTACTGTCGAATTTTAATAAGGCTATCGGGTTGTTTCGATCGAAAGAGGGGTATTACCAGCGAGACGTGTCGTTTCGGCTGCGAGAGACCCATAATGCCTATGACGAATTGGTCAGTGATGGTCCCATAATGTGCGGTTCATGTTTACAGTCCAGATATTTTATTTCGACACAATTATATAGGATGATCCATCACTAGAGACTTCGACTCGAGCGAGTACAAACAAGTCTCACTAACTGGCAGTATCACAGTGAAACAGGAAAGCAGATCGCGTGACGGAAAAATGTCACGCGACCGCTTGCCGCCCTGAATTGGTCCCCGCTGACGCTTCGGCCCTCCAAGCGAAGCGTCACGTAGAAGACTACGTTGTGTATACTTAAATGTAACGGCAGTGCTGACAGCAGACGCGGCCACTGAGCCGGGCCTCGCCTAGATGTGTTCCTCCTCGAGTACCCAGCCGAGTGCTCGCTTGTAGTAGGTAAACATCTCTTCGACGCCGTCGTGGCGCATCTCGTCGCTCTCTAAGTGCTCTTTGAGGAACTCGTACTGTTCGCGGATTTCGGCTTCGTCTCGCATACTCGTCACTATCAGGTGAGAACGGAAAAACGCCGCTACACCGTATCAATCGTCCTCGCGTCACGACGGGCGAACCCGAACACCGTTTCACACGGAAACACCTGTCTTTCGGGGCGAAACGATGTGGAACGACAGCGTGTGTCTCTGTCTACCCTGGCCGATCGCTGAACGGTCCGTTTGAACAGCATCCACAGCCACCAGCTCGGATTGGGTTGACGGGACTTGTCGTTGCTGCCGTTAATTGGCTGTTGAGCGACGGTCGCCTTATCGCGTTCGGCTGCCCGAACACCGCCTTGAACTGTCTCTTCTGTCCCACGGACTGTCAGTGACGGTGACGGTGACGGTGACGGTCGCGAACTGGGTCCGGTGAGATTTTTTGTGCGCCGTCCGTAGCGAGACCCATGAAAATCCGGGGCGAGCGCGAATGTACGGAGTGTGGGACCCGCTGGTCGTACTACGAAACTGGGAGCGTCGGGTGTCCGGCCTGTGGCAGCCTCCAGAGCGTTGGTGTCGACGAACGGACCGAACACACCGACATGCAGGTCGCGTTCGATCTGACCCCTGTCCGAAACGCGATCGACGAGGTCGAATCCGACGACCTCGCCGAGCGAGCGCGCGACCGGTGTCGCGAGTACGTTCGCCGCCGTGGATTCGTCAACGCCGGTACCCTCCGTGAACTCGACGATACCTATCTGGCCGCGATCGAACTGCTCCACGTCGCCGACATCGTTGCCCGTGAAATTCATCTCGACGAACGCGAAGAGCTGTACTTCCTTGCCCTGCTCCGCGATGCCGATCAGGGCGAGCGCCCGCCCGTCGAAGACGTTCCGAAATCGCTCCGCGCCGCTCGCGGTCTCGCCTACGCAAACGCCGTCCGCGAATACCGCCGCGACATCCGCACGTGGGCCGAGGATCGAGAACTAACCGCGAGCGAACGAGGGGCGCTCGAGACCCTCGGCGAACACGTCACGCGGGCCCGAATGCTCGACGGTGACATCGAACCACGGGCCGCCGAACAGCTGATCACGGCGACTCGCGACTTGGCGAACGGCCTGCGTGGCGACGAAATGGCGTTCTCGCAGGCCCAAGAGCGACTGGCGAGCCTCGAGTTCGGCGAAACTTAGGGCAGATCCACGGCGACGTCTTCCTGCAGGCTCGCAGCTTTGACAGTATTGTATAACAGCATCGCGCGCGTCATCGGGCCGACGCCGCCGGGAACCGGCGTAATTGCGCTCGCTTTCTCCTTTGCGCTCTCGAACTCGACGTCGCCGACGAGTTCGTACCCCTTCTCAGTGTCCGCGTCGACGCGGTTGACGCCCACGTCGATCACGACCGTTCCCTCCGAAATCATCGAGCCGTCGACGAGTTCCGGGACGCCGGCGGCAGCGACGACGATGTCCGCACGCTGGGTCTTTTCGGCGAGGTTCTCGGTCCGGGAGTGACAGACCGTCACCGTCGCATTGCCGTCGTCGGCCTTCTGGATCAGCAGATTTGCCAGCGGCTTGCCGACGATGTCCGAGCGGCCGACGATCGTTACGTCCTTGCCTTCGGTGTCGACGCCGGCCGACTCGAGTAACTTCTGGACGCCGTGGGGCGTACAGGGTCGGAAGCGAGCGTCACCGGCGACGAGTCGGCCGACGTTCTCGGGATGGAAGCCGTCGACGTCCTTTGCGGGATCGACTCGGCGGATCACGTCGCGGTAGTCGACGTGGTCCGGGACGGGTGCCTGGACGATGTAGCCGTGGACGTCGTCGTTGTCGTTGAGGTCCGCGATAGTGTCGAACAGTTCCTCGGCTGGGGCGTCGCCGTCGACGTCGACGTGGTGGCTCTCGATGCCGACCTCCTCACAGTCGCGCTGTTTCATGTTCACGTACGTCTGGCTTGCAGGGTCGTCGCCCATGAGAACCGTCGCCAGTCCCGGCCGTGCACCCGCATCAGCGAGTGTCTCGATCGCCTCGGTCAACTCGTCTCGAATGTTACTCGCAACCGCGTTGCCGTCGATGATCTCGGTCATTACTCGAGTGGGCGACCGCGAGACTCATTAATCCCCGGATTCGTGCGTAGAATCGCCCTCAATTTGGCCCGAATGTACACGTTTGTGAATACTCGTCGCCGGACTGCCCGTCGACTCAGTCGGTCGTGTCGGCAGGAGTACCTACCGCTTGCGAGGACTGGCAGCGAACCGTCAGCAGCGAAAACGGGTCGGTCGTCAGCTATTCGTACAGTGGGTTCTCGTCACACAGCGTCGCGACTTCCTCGCGAACCTCCTCGAGGACGCTCTCGTCGTCGGGACTGTCGATGACGCGGGCGATCAAGTCGGCGACCTGTCGGCAGTCGTCCTCGTCGAAGCCACGCGTGGTCAGTGCCGGTGTGCCGGCACGGATGCCGCTGGGATCGAACGCCGAGCGCGTTTCGCCGGGCACCGTGTTCCCGTTGAGGACGATGCCGGCTTCCTCGAGCGCTTCTTCGGCGTCGCCACCGCTCGTGTCGGGGTGGCTCTCGCGGAGGTCGACAAGCACGAGGTGGTTATCGGTGCCCTCAGAGACCAGCGAGAAGCCGTGTTCCGAGAGCCGGTCGCCGAGCGCTTTCGCGTTCGCGACTGTCTGTTCGGCGTACTCCTCGAATTCGGGCTGGAGCGCCTCTTTGAAGCCGACGGCCTTGCCGGCGACGTTGTGCATGAGCGGGCCGCCCTGGCCGCCAGGGAAGACGGCGGCGTCGATGTCGTCGGCGTACTCCTCGTCACACATGACGATGCCGCCCCGGCCCGAGCGGATCGTCTTGTGCGTGCTGCCGGTGACGAAGTCGGCGACACCGACCGGCGAGGGGTGGACGCCGGCAGCGACGAGCCCCGTGATGTGAGCGATGTCAGCGAGGTGGAGCGCGTCGACGTCGTCGGCGACGTCCTGAATCCGCTCCCATTCGACCTCACGCGGGTACGCGGAGTAGCCCGAAACGATAATGTCTGGCTCGAATTCGGCCGCGTGCTCGGCGAGGCCGTCGTAGTCGAGATAGCCCGTCTCGGCGTCGACCTCGTACTGTTCGACCTCGTAGAGCTGGCCCGTGAAGTTCGCCGGATGGCCGTGACTGAGGTGGCCGCCGTGGGTCAGATCCAGCGAGAGGATCTTGTCGCCCGGCTCGAGCATCGCGAAGTAGACGGCCTGGTTGGCCTGCGTACCCGAGTGGGGCTGGACGTTGACGTGCTCTGCGCCGAACAGCTCCGTGGCACGGTCGATTGCGAGTTGCTCGACCTCGTCGGCGTACTCACAGCCGCCGTAGTAGCGCTCGCCGGGGTAGCCCTCGGCGTACTTGTTCGTCAGGGCGCTGCCCTGTGCGTCGAGGACGGCCTCGCTGACGTGGTTCTCGCTGGCGATCATCTGGAGCGTCTCGCGCTGGCGCTGTACCTCGCCCTCGAGGGCGTCGGCGACGGCGGGATCGACGTCCCGTACCTTGTCGTGGTCCATATCCGAATTGCGGTCTGGCGGCTGTATAAGTGTACCCTTCCCCGGCAAGTCGAGCCACTACTGGCTCCATCACGACGAGGCCGACCCGGCGGCCGAGCAACTGTCAGCCGATAGGCACCGCTCACTCGAGTGGAGCGCACGGCTCGTCGTCGGACCCGCGGAGACGCAGACAGCGCCGGGCGTTAGAGTCCGGCTGCTGGAGGGACCAGCCCCACTGACGGATTTATATACTCATAACAACCCGATACAACTAACTTATTCGAGTGACATTCAGCTAACTAAATGATTTGGTGGGAGGTAGATGGCGACGTCCTCCACGTCACCGACGCTGACAACGCCGAGTTGACAGTCGAGGGGGTTGATATCGCCGTCGATAGCGCTAGCGTCGACATCCCGCGTCCCGCTGACGAGACTGTCGCCGTAACGACTAGTGAACTTCGTTTCCCGCATGCGGTCGTGTACGCGTTCTCACTCCAATGCGATGATCACCGCGAACTCGACCCTGGTGGCGAGCCGCTGTCACTGCCGCCCGGCGAGTACATCGTCGACGTCGACACCGAGATCAAGTCCTACCTCCGGTTTTCCGGCGCAGCGACGATCGAACGGACGCCCGATTACGAGGAGGTCATCATCTCCTTTCCGACGCGAACGCGTGTCGTCCTCGGCCTCCGGTGTCGACACGAGTTCCCTGTGGGAACGATTACCGTTCCCGACCGCCCGTCTGCGATCGCCGACGCCATCACACATATGGCTGCCTCACACAAGACCGACGGCCCCGATCGTTCGTATCCCACACTCCGGGGTCATCCGGCACTGATCGAGCACGGTGACTCCCTCGAGATCACTGACTGCATCCGGTCTGGGACCCCTGACCACGGGATCGAACTCGTCGTGCCACCCAACTACGAGTCGCTGTTCGTCACTGCGCCGCTTGCCTACTATCTTCAGGCAACGGTCCGGACGACCGACGACTGCCGTCACGTCTCATCCAGTTCGGGTCCAGACCGTCCACGACTCCGACTCATCGACCGGGGGCACGACGTGGCGCTCTCACCGATGCCCGAGTTAGAGCACGACGTCGCACGGCTGCTCCGGAAAACGTTCTTCCTCGACTGTCTCGTCCGCAATGCCGGCCCTTACGGGACGACCCTCGCCGAATACAGTCTGCTCGAGTCCCTCGACCTCGACGCTGACACGCTGTACGACGCCTCACCGCAGGATCGCCTTGCAGCCTATCTCGACGTGCCCGACGCGGCTATCAAACACCGACTCCCCGAGTGGCACCTCTCGACGTACGTCACACCCGCGTACGAGAGCGTCGAAACGCTGCCGTTCCTGCTCGACCGGCTGAGCATGATCTATACCCCGCGCAGCTCCGAGCTCGAGGGACGAGAACTGGTCGAACGCTCGCTCGAGGATTTCTATCGTGGCCCCGATTCCGGCCACGGCTGGACCGAGCAGCCGTGCGCTCCGTCTGCGACCAGAGCTACCACCGGGCAGGTCGCCTCAGTCGACATCCTCAAACCCGACCTCCGGAGTGGCCGGACCCATGGCTGGCTGGCCGACGGCGTCCCGATCGACGCCTTCAAATCCGCACCCGAGGCCTACGACAACCGCCTCGACTATCTCGAGCGAGCGAACGACGCGATCTCGATTTATGTCGTCCTCAACGATCCGGAGATGGCCGGCGAACACGACCGCGTTGCCGAGATCTACCGCCAGCGCTCTGAAGAACTGACGATCGACCTCTCCGTCGCGGAATCACTCGAGACGGCCACACTCGCCCGCGTCTTCGAGAGCGACCACGACTTCGTCCACTACATCGGCCACTGCGAAACCGGCGGGCTGTGCTGTCCCGATGGCACGCTCGCAGCCTCGAGCCTCGAGTGCTGTAATGTCCAGACCTTCTTTCTCAACGCGTGTGGCTCCTTCCATGAGGGACAGACCCTGATCGAGAAAGGCAGCGTCGCCGGCGCGGTGACGTTCACCCAAGTCCTGAACGACCACGCCATCAAGGTCGGCTCGACGTTCGCCAAACTGCTGGTTCACGGCTTCAGCATCGAGCGAGCGATAGATCTCGCCCGCCGGCGCATCATGATGGGTAAAGACTACACTGTCGTCGGCGACGGCACCCACTCGCTCACGCAGGGCGACCAGCCACCGACTACTGCGCGACTCGAGGAACTCGAAGCCGACGGCCGTGAAACGCAATATCTCTTGTGTCTCGACTGTTACTCGATGCGAGCAGCCGGCTCATACTACTTCCCACACACCGAGACCAACGAGTACGCCTATCTCTGCGGGAACGACTCGACGTTTACGTTGACACGATCGGAACTGGTGACGATGCTCAAAGAGACGGATGCAGCCGTGATCTACGACGGGGACGTGTACTGGTCGGACGCACTCTGGCCACGATTCGATCGGTAACCGTCGACGCGGACGATGAGTGACAGCTTCAGTTCGCCTGTCGAACCACTCTCGACTCGGAACCACCGGAAGACGAAGTAGCTGGTGTCGATCTCGGGAGTTGCAACTTCGCCGCCGTCTCGGTCGGTGGTGAATCCGTGTTGGATCCGGCGGCACACGCAAAGCGGACGAATCCCACTTCGCAAAACAGAAGCTGAAGTGTAGTGGTCCCTCATCTCGCGAGGCCACTTGTCTTGACTGGACGCGAACAGGTCGTCAACCGCGACCGATACTATCCCAACACGGTCGGGATTCCCGTGACTTTCGGCGCGGACGGATCTCAAGGACCGCCGTACGTGCTGACCCGTTCTGTCCGCACAGTACTACGTGACGATCGAGTCTGGTCAGACTCGAGATTCCCTCGAGCAATGACCGCTCGAACGCCCCACCATAGGTTCTGTCGAACGCACATACGATAGCAGAGTAACACGTTTGTTGTTTATAGTTATTGGTACTAGTAACGAAAACCTACCCTCAGCCGCTCTATTACCAATCCCCGTTTCCAATTGCACCTCTATCAACCCATATCTGTATAAGAGATAGCGATGTTTCGTTGGCGAACTAACGTGTTCTTGGACAAAAATTACCGTTTCGGTACGGTACGAGAAGTTCTGCTGCCCAGATGGCCGCCAAAATTAAGTACTGTGCTCTCAATTACTTCTGTATAGGCATGACCTCGAATTTACTCAACCATCAGATTGACGATATTCTCGAGTCAGTGCTCGAGGATGCAAGCGGTGATATCTTCATGGTAAATCCATCGCATGATGCCATCGAAGAGTTCGTCTCCGTCGCCACCACGTTCGACGGCGACCTTCCCGCAGTACAGATGCTCGCCGACGAGCGAACGCTGAAAGACATCATGGACGATTTCATCGTCGCCTCGAACGCCGCCGACCTTATCAGCGAGGGCGCACTCGCCTTGCGAACGCTCGAGCAGGCCCCCGAAAACTCGCTTTTGATCACCGAGGACCGGGTCGTCGCCGTTGTCCACGCCGGCGACCGTGTCGGCGGCCTCGTCACCGACGATCAGGATTTCGTCGCCGATACCTACGCGACCTACGAGGACCGCTGGGCCGACGCATCTGAATTCAATCTTCGGACGCCGCCGATCACGGACGTCCGCGAAACGCTCGCCGACGAGATCAGCCCCGACGCCGAAGGCGACTTCACGGCGATCCTCGACTCGCTCGAGACCGCCCGCGGCGACGGCGATGGCTTAGACGAGGTCACGATCTCCTTGCTCGTTGCCGCCAAAAACGAGGCCCTGCTCTACGATATCAGCAAGTGGGGCGAAGACGTCGGCATTGCCTCCAAGGCGACCTTCTCGCGGACGAAGACCAAACTCGAGGACATGGGCCTGATCGACACCGAGAAGGTCCCGATCGACGTTGGCCGCCCGCGGCTCCGACTCAAGATCGGCGACGACCGTCTCAAAGAGGCCGACAACGGTCAGCTCGCGACGGTGGCGCAGTCGATTCTCAACTAACGAAATTTTACGCTGCGGTCTATCGCGGTCGCAATACCGTCGCGACCGCGATGTCCCTCGGTAAAATTTCGATCAAAAGCACTCCTCCCTCCCCTACGGGTCGGTCGTCGGCCCGCTCGCTCAGCCTTCGGCTTCGCTCGCGGTGAGGTCGGGTAACAGCCTGCCCTTCCCCGGGTCGCGCGTCCTCGCGTTCACTCGGACACGCTCCCGGCCACGGCGTTCTGAATTCGGCTGTTCGTTTGCGCTACCGCATGGCGCAAACCCCAAGTCGACCCCGTGAGACGGTTCGAGTATGTACGAGGCCGTCCACGCCCACCCCGACGGACAGAGTACGGTCGCCAGGCTCGCGAAAACGGCGGCCGACTACGGCTTCGAGGGCGTGGTCGTGCGCAATCATTCCGACGCTCGAGCCGACTATGACCCCGAGCGAATTCGCGACGAGTACGGGATCGATGTCGTCGAGGGTGTCGAGATTCGGACCGACGATCGACAATCAGCCAGCGGTGCGGTGGGGAACTACCGGACCACCGAAACAATCGTCGCGGTCCACGGCGGGACGAACGCCATGAACCGGTTTGCGGTCGAACAGGCGAAAGTCGACGTGCTCGCCCACCCGATGGCCGGTGACGGCGATATCAATCACGTCCTCGTGAAAGCCGCGGTCGAAAACGGCGTCCGCCTCGAGTTCGACCTCTCGGGAGCCCTCCGGCAAAGCGGCGGTCGCCGCGTCCGAACCCTCCAGTCACTGCGAAAGCTCCGGGAGATCGTCGACCACTACGACGCGCCGTATGTCGTCAGCGCCGAGCCGACCTCACATCTCGAGGTGCGGGCCCCCCGCGAACTCAAGGCACTCGGCGAAGAGATCGGTTTCACACGCGAGTTCATCGAAGACGGGCTCGCAGAGTGGGGACGGCTCGCCGAGCGAAACCGCCACATCCACTCCGAGTCGTTCATTGAGCCCGGCGTCGAACGGGGCAGGTATGAAGAAGAGTCTTGAGGAACACGCCGCCCGGTTCGACGAGAAAGCCGGCGCATACGACGACTCGAAGTCCGAGGAGTACCACGCCTGTGCGAATTTGGTCGTCGAACATGCCGCACCCGAGCCCGACGACACCGTCCTCGATCTCGGCACCGGGACGGGTGCGATCGCGCTCGCACTCGCCCCCGATGCAGCGCGCGTCGTCGGCCGTGACATCAGCGATGGGATGCTCGAACAAGCCCGGGAGAAGGCCGACGAGGCGGGCCTCGAGAACGTCGCGTTCGGCCACGGCACGTTCCGAGAGCCAGACTACGAGGGGGCGGTTGATCTCGTCACGACGAACTTCGCGTTCCACCACCTCTCAGACGACGAAAAACGCGAGGCGATCTCAGTCATCGCCGCCCTCGAGCCCCGAAAATTCGTCCTCGGCGACGTGATGTTCTTCGGCGATCCAAACCCCGACGACCCCTTCTATACGCCTGCTGTCGACGATCCGGCGACCGTCGGCACCCTCGCTGACGCCTTTACCGACGCGGGCTTCTCGCTGACGGCGGTCGAACGCGTCCACGATCAGGTCGGTGTGCTGGTCGCCGAACGGAATCCAACTGGCGGCGACGTGGCGACCGACGAATGAAACACCTCCCGAAACATCTCCGGCCGCGCTGGCGGTATCTCGCCATCGAACTCGAGACGTGGCCGGACGAGCGGATCGGCAGACGCTCGTTCCAGCGCGAACTGTGGTATGCGGGCCAGAACCTGCTTGGTGATCCGGGCAGCGCCGATGCCGATCTGACGGTCATGCGGTTTTGGTTCGCCGATGGCCGGGGCGAGGCGATCGTCAGGGTTCGTCGCGGCGAGACCGAACCCGCGCGTGCGGCACTCGCATGTCTCGACGAGATCGATGGCGCACCCGTCGGCGTTCGCGTCCGGGGTATCAGTGGCACGATCCGTGCCGCTGAAGAAAACTATTTACGGCGACGCGGGCAAGATTCCGAAGAGAGAAACGTCGTGTTCGGGAACGAGGAGCGAGTCGCCGTCCTCCGGGATCGCGTTGGGGATGTCCGACTCGATGAGGCGTTCGCGGGCGCGACAGACCTCGATTACGATTTAGCGTGATACTATGCAGGGACAAGCCCAACAGCAGGCGTACGACCGTGGCATCACGATCTTCTCGCCCGACGGCCGACTCTACCAGGTCGAGTACGCTCGCGAGGCGGTCAAGCGAGGCACAGCCAGTATCGGCGTCCGGACGAACGACGGCGTCGTACTTGCCGTCGACAAACGAGTCCCCTCCCCGCTGCTCGAGGACTCGAGCGTCGAGAAGATTCACAAGGCAGACGACCACGTCGGCATTGCCAGTGCGGGCCACGTCGCCGACGCCCGCCAGCTGATTGACTTCGCCCGCCGTCAGGCACAGGTCAACCAGCTGCGCTACGGCGAGCCGATCGGCGTCGAGACGCTGACCAAGGAAGTCACCGACCACATCCAGCAGTACACCCAGGTCGGCGGTGCCCGCCCGTTCGGTGTCGCGCTGATCGTCGGCGGCATCGACAACGGCGAACCACGGTTGTTCGAGACCGACCCCTCGGGGACCCCCTACGAGTGGAAGGCCCTGGCCGTTGGAGCCGACCGCGGTGAACTCCAGAACTACTTAGAGGAGAACTACGACGACGAGGCAGACTTAGACGGGGGCATCCAGCTCGCCCTCGACGCGCTCGCCTCGGTCAACGATGGCTCCCTGCTCCCCAACGAAGTGGGGCTGGCAACCGTCGACGCCGAAACCGAGACCTTCGAACAGTTCGACAAAGATCGGATCGAGGACTACCTCGAGGAGAACGACCTCCTCGACACCGGCGACGACGAGACGGCCGACGAGTAACGCCCACTGCACTCACCGATCCGTTTTCGCGTTTGCAGATCACCGCTCGAGTCGCCTGTCTTCCGTTTTCATCTAGCGATGTCGCCCCAGCCGAGTCCGTCTGCACTGAGGTCGCTCGTCGGGAAACACTCTTTAAATTGGCGCGGGAATCGTGAGGTATGATTTCGCTCGACGAGGCGGTGACGGCGCGACTCGAGTCCCATGGGGCGCGCTTCGAAGTGTTAGTCGATCCGGACGCAGCACTGGCGATCAAACGCGACGAGTTCGATGGCGACTTAGAGGACGTCATCGCAGCCGAGGACGTCTTCGAGAACGCCTCCCGCGGCGACCGACCGGCCGAAAACGACCTCGAGAAAGTCTTCGACACGACGGAGCCACTCGAGATCATTCCCGAGGTGATCAAGGAGGGGGAGATCCAGATCACGGCCGAGCAGCGCCGCGAGATGCAAGAACAGAAGCGCAAGCAGTTGATTGACACCATCACGCGCAACGCGGTCAACCCGCAGATGGACAACGCGCCCCATCCGCCCGAGCGGATCGAGAACGCCTTAGAGGAGGCTGGCTTCACCGTCGATCCGATGGAACCGGTTCAGGCGCAGGTCGACGACGCGCTCGACGCGCTGCGGCCGGTTATTCCGATCCGGTTCGAGGAAGTGACCGTCGCGGTGCAGGTGCCCGCCGAACACGCCGGCAGCGCACAGGCACAGATCCGTCAGTTCGGCGACTTAGAACGCGAAGAGTGGCAAAACGACGGCTCGTGGATCGGCGTGCTCACGTTCCCAGCAGGACTGCAAAACGAGTTCTACAACGAGGTCAACGAATACACCAGCGGCGAAGCCGAAACGGAGATCATCAAAGACAAAGACGACCTGTCGACCCAATAGCGCTCAGGCGGTGCGTTATCCTCGTTTGAAGCCGATCACGAAGCCGCCGGTAAAGCCCGCACCGAGTGACAGTGTCGAAATGAGCGACTGAACAACACTGGTCGCTGTGTCCTGTGCCTGTGCTTGTGTGTGCAGAATGCCCGCCGAGAGTCGGTTCCAGTCGACGGTGATGATGCCCTGGGACTCGAGATAGCGAAAGAGCATCAGCTGAATGCCGACGATAACCGCAAGCAGTTTTGCGATCTTTTTGGCGGCAAAGCCGATGAGGCAGCCGATAATAGCACCGCCCCCGAACTCGAGGCCGAGTGCGGTCGGATCGAGATCGATCATCACCCGCATCAATTCGAGTCGCTTCCTATGACTTTTGTGATCGCACGACGGCTGTGTGGCCGAGTATGCAGTGACGTTCAGTGGCGACTAGAGCCGAGACGCAGCGACCCTGTCACCGTATCGCATCCACGGCACGCCCTCGAGCGAATTGGACGATAGGTGCGGGCACTGGATTCAAGACGATTCGTCACGTACGGGCGGCTATGAGCCACGTCCGTCCAACGGAGGTGTCCGACCGGCATCGTTAGCGGAACCGGGTCACTGCGGCAGTGTCCGTCTCGTCGAGTCGCTCGGCGCGTGCAACCGTCGCCGCGTCGGCTCGGCGAGCGATGGCACTCGAGTGAGTACGCCCGACCGCACCCGGCGGACGCAGCTCTCTCTGTATGAACACGATAATCGTCAAACGCGTTGATTCAGGCACGCCCGATACGAGCGAGATTCGCGATCTGGCCCGGGCGGCGGGATACACCGTCGTCGGCGAGGTCACACAGTCCAGACGGGCCGATCCGGCCCTCCAGATCGGCGAGGGGAAAGCCGAGGAACTGGCCGCATTAGTCGAGGAAACGGATGCGACGACCGTCATCTTCGACAACCGGCTCGGTCCCTACCAGACGTACAACCTCGGCAAGCTCCTGCCCGAGGGCGTCGAAGTCATCGATCGATTCACGCTCATCCTCGAGATCTTCGGCCAGCGCGCACAGACGCGCAAGGCCCAGCTCCAGGTCGAACTGGCCGAACTCCGCTACGAACTGCCCCGTGCGGAGGCAAAGACCAGTCTCGCAAAGCGCGAGGAACACCCCGGCTTCATGGGGCTTGGTGAGTACGACGAAAGTCGCGAGCAGGACATCAAAGCCCAGATCAGCCGGATCAAAGACGAACTCGAGCGGATCGAACAGACCGAACAGCACCGCCGGGAGCGCCGGCGCGATTCGGGGTTCGATCTGGTCGCGCTGGCCGGCTACACCAACGCGGGCAAATCGACCCTGTTGCGTCGGATCGCGGCCGATCTCGAGGTCTCCGAAAACGAGGATCTTCACCCCGATCTGGACGCGACGGCTGAATCGAAAGACAAACTCTTCACCACGCTCGGGACGACGACCCGGCGTGCGGACATCGATCGTCGGGACGTGCTGGTGACCGATACCGTCGGGTTCATCAGCGATCTCCCACACTGGCTGGTCGAGTCGTTCAAGTCGACGCTGGACTCGGTCTATCGGGCGGATCTGGTCTTGCTCGTCGTCGACGTCAGCGAGCCGATCGACGAGATCCACGAGAAACTGGTCACCTCCCACGACACCCTCTACGAACGCAACGAGGCCCCGATCGTGACCGTTCTCAATAAGATCGATCAGGTCAGCGACGAGGAACTGGCCGAAAAGCGGGCTGCCCTCTCGTCGCTTGCGCCGAATCCAGTCGCAGTCAGCGCCAAGGAAGGACAGCACATCGACCGGTTGCTCGAGCGGATCGACGAGGAACTGCCCGACTGGGAGGAAGAACGGCTGTTGTTGCCGATGACCGACGACACGATGAGCGTCGTCTCGTGGCTCCACGACAACGCACACGTCGACGACGTCACCTATGGGGACGAAGACGTCGTCGTCTCCTTCGAGGCTCGGCCAGCAATAGTCTCGCAGGCGCGCTCGCGCGCGAGCGAGCTGCGGACGGCCGCGGCCGAATCCGCGTGAGCCTCGAGTCGGTGTCGACCACGATCGACTACTGGTGGGTGGTATCGTTGGCTTATGTTGAAATAGTGAGTCAAGCAGCGAACACTGTCACGACCCCCCACATATAAACCACTGACTAGAGTCACCTGGCATATGGAACGTGTTGCAATCATTGGTGCCTCGATGACCCAGTTCGGGCAACGCGAGGGCGAGTGGATCACGGACCTCCTTGCGGAGGCTGGTATCGAATGTCTCGGGGATGCGGGTGTCGACGCCGACGATGTCGAACATCTGTACGTCTCGAACATGGCAAGCGGCGAGTTCGAGGGACAGACGGGAGTCCCGAACGCGCTGGCACACGACCTCGATGCAATGCCGGCGTACACACAACGGATCGACCAGACGAGTTCTAGCGGCGGTGCGGGAATCTATGCCGCCTGGCAGTCGGTCGCCAGCGGGGCCAGTGACATGACCCTGCTCGTCGGCGGTGAGAAGATGACCCACAAGACTACCGGGGAGGCTACCGACGTGATTGCGTCGCTGACCCACCGCGCCGAGTACAAAACCGGCGTCACGCTGCCGTCGTTTGCCGGCTTGACCGCACGCCACTATCTCGAGCGATTCGACGCGCCTCGCGAGAGCTTGGCGAAAGTCGCGTCCAAGAACCACAAAAACGGCGTCGACAACCCCAAGGCCCAGTTCCAGAAGGAGGTCGACGTCGAGACGATCCTCGAGTCGCCGATCATCGCCGATCCGCTGCGGCTGTACGACTTCTGTCCGATCACGGACGGGTCGGCGGCGCTGATGCTCTGTCCGGAGTCGGTTGCAAAGGAGTATACCGACGAGTACGTCGTCATCTCGGGGATCGACGGTGCGACCGATACCCACGTCGTCCACGAACGCGAGGACCCGACTATAATGGGCGGTGTCGTCGAGAGCGGTAAGGGAGCATACGAGATGAGCGACCTCGGACCCGACGACATCGATGTCGCCGAACTCCACGACATGTTCACCATCCTCGAGTTCCTCCAGATGGAGGGACTCGGTTTCGCCGAGCACGGTGAGGCGTGGAAACTCGTCGAGGAGGGATACACCGAGCGAGATACCGGCGAACTGCCGATCAACACCTCGGGCGGCCTCAAGTCGAAAGGCCATCCGCTGGGTGCAAGCGGTGTCGCACAGGCAGTCGAGATCTACGAACAACTCATGGGCGAAGCCGGTCCACGACAGGTCGAGGCTGAGACCGGCCTGTGCTGTAACGTGGGCGGCTTTGGCAACTGTGTGATTACTACGATTATGGAGGCAGCACAATGACGATGGACGCGACACGCTACGAGGACGGTTCGATCAGCTACCCCGGTCACCCGCGCGGCCCCGGTGGTGCGAATCCGGCGGAAACGATCGATCTCAGCGAGTACACCGCAGAGGTCATCACGTGGACGACCAGCACCGCGACGCCGCCCGGCGTCCGCGAGCCCAACCACCTCGCGATCGTCGAGTTCGATGTGGATGGCGAATCCGTCCGTGCGATCGGCCAGCTCACTACCGGCGATGTCGAGACCGGCGACGAGGTCAAGCCGGTTCACGTCGACGAACTCCGCGAGCCCGGCGCAGGGATTCGCGAACCGGAGAGTCAGGACTGGGACGGCTACCGGTTCGAACCGGTCTAAGGACGCTCGTCTCCGCCACCGCTTTTTTCAGATCCATCAGCGTCCGACGCGTCGGTATCGTCGGTATCGTCGGTATCGTCGGTATCGGCATCGTCGCTCGCACTCGAGTCGGCAGCATCTTCGCCGTACTGCTCTCGCAGCGTCTCGAGTTCGGCGTCGACGTCGACGGCCGAGTCGGGGTCGTCACGATCCTCGGCAGCCGTCTCCTCGGCGTCGCTTGGCGATCCGTCGGCGATGTCGATCGAGATCCCGGTCGCCGCTGATTCTGACGCGCTCGACTGGGAGGCCCGATCGGTGGCCTCGCGAAGACGCGTGTCGACGTCGTCGCGAAGCTGGCGGGCTTCCGAAAGGAGATCACGCGCCCCCTCGTCTGCGGGTAGACTCCCCTCCGAGACGGCCCGATTGAGTTCAGTCAGGACCGTATCGAGTTGTGAGAGCGTCGTCCGTCGAAGTTCACTTGCGCGGTCGCTCGTCGCCTCGGCGGCCGTCGACGTCCGGTCGCGAGCTGCCCGCTCAGTTCTAACGATCTGTAGGCCTCGCTGGAACGCCTCGAGCGCGCGAACGTTGGCCTCGAGGATAGCCAGCGCGGCGGGAAGGGCCACCTCGTCGGTGAGTCGGAGCAACTCGCGCGGCGTCGGCGCTCGCAGCGGCGGCCGAAAGCGCCGGCGAGGCTCCTCGAGTTCCGTTCGAAGCTCGTCGATCGTTCTCGTCAGTTCGCGAACGGCGTCGACGAGTTCGTCGTCACGGTCGGTCATACGTTCCTTACGGCCGCGTGGCTCAAAAAGCGGCCGCTCAGCGTATTGGGTTCCGGCCGATCCAAGCGTTTTTACCCCCACCGAACCGCTGAACGGATGTGCGAATCGAGAACAGCTTCATTCCCGTTCGTGGCGTCGGGGAAACCACCGAACGACGCCTGTGGGAAAACGGTGTGACTCACTGGGACGAGTTCGACGGCAGTGTCGTCGGCTCGACGCTTGCGGATCGGATCGAGACGTTCATCGATGAGGGCCGAACCCACCTCGAGCGTGGCGACGTCTCCGTCTTTGCGGAGGCGCTGCCCGCCGCGAGTCGCTGGCGGTGCTACGAGAACGTCAGCGACGAAACCTGCTTTCTGGACATCGAGACGACCGGCCTCAGCGCCGAGACGAACCATGTGACGACCGTCAGCCTCCACCAGGGCGGCGAGACGAAGACGTTCGTCAAAGAACGCGATCTGACGGGTGACCGTCTCGCACGCGAACTCGAGGACTCGGCCCTGCTCGTCACCTTCAACGGGCAGCGATTCGACGTCCCGTTCCTCGAGACCTGTTTCGACGTCACCATCGACGTCCCCCATGTTGATCTCATGTATCCCTGTAAGAAGATCGGGCTCGACGGCGGACTGAAGACGATCGAGCAGGAGTTGGGTATCGACCGGGACATGCCCGACATCAGCGGCCGCGATGCGGTGCGCCTCTGGCACGAGTACGAACGCGGCGACGATGGTGCCCTCGAGACACTTATCGAGTACAACCGCGCAGACACGGCCAACCTCGAGCCGCTGATGGAGATCGTCGCCGATCGGCTCCACGAGCGCGTCTTCGAGGCTGCGCTGGCTGACGAGTGAGTGGTTCGCGGCGAAATTGAGAGAGCTGGCCAGCATCGTCCTCGCTCCGAGAGAAGGGGACAGCGACGACCGTGCGGCCGCTCGTCACTTCAGAGACCGTTTACTCGGCCGACCCCACGTGTGGTGAACGCAGGGTGGGCTTAGAACGGGACGCCGTCACTCGAGGTCGGACACCTCGACCTCGCCGTCGCTCGTGACGACGATCCGGTAGCCACAGTAGGAGAATTCGACGCGGCCGGTGGGTCGCTCACGGCCGTTCTCGCGGGTCGCAAAGAGCGCGTCGAGCGCCTCGGGATTGATGACGTCATAGAGGGCATCGTATTCAGGCGGCTCGAGGTTGAGTGGATCGACGCCTTCACGCTCGGCGACGGCCTCAACCACGTCGAAACTTACTGACTGCCCGACTGTCGGTTCCGAGCGATCGACTGAGAGTAGCATTGGCCGGACTCTTACATCGATCCAGTATAAATCCTCTGACCTCAACCTGATCGCAAAACCCAACTCTGTCTATTATAGCCCGAATATGTACAGTAACGTATTTATTGTGCTTTGATAAATAAATCATTTAAACTATTTCACCCGATCTAAAACAATTCAAGAATCGACATCTATCGGACAATAAGTGATTATACCGACAGGAAAACCGCAAGCCTGCGGTCTCGTTTGATTCGGTTGCGTTATATGTTCGGCATGGACTCCCTCGTCGTCCGCTTCGTGTCCGCGCTGGTAAAATCCAGTTCGAGTCACCGGGCGTGAGACTCGGTCTACAATGTCGCTTACATCTCGAATCAGTTGATGGCCGGCAGCCACAGCTATCCACCGAATATGTTCGTGATGGGGTGTTTACACGCGCGAGCAGTATCGTTCACGTATGGGAGCTAACCGAGTCACTGCCACCGAGACCGATAGTCGAAGCGACGCCACGACGACGGTGACGGTTCGCTGTACCGGCCACGTCCGCGACGCCGTCGGCAGTCACGAACTCACGTTCACGTTCGATGGCACCCGGCTCCGGGATTTCCTCGAGGCCTTTTTCGGGGAGTACAGCCTCGAAGACATGCTCATTGCGGAAACCGAGTCCGAGGCGACCCACAGTGGGTGGGCACCGGTACCCGACGACTTGCCCGGGACGTGGCGGAAGAATCCGGAGGGTGAGCAAACGCGGCCGTACGCACGGGTCTGTGTCAACGGCCGGTTCAACGAACACCTCGGCGGGTTCGAGACGGAACTGACCGACGGGGACCGTGTCGCGCTGATTTACCCCTTCATGTTCTGCTGTTGAACGGACGTGCTGACAGATGGGCTCATACGGATTCCTACCAGTCAGCGCCGGCATCCCTCTCTTCATCCATGCGAGTGTGCCGAAAAGTAGTGACAACGGGCCGTCTCAGTCCGCGGCACCGCCGACCATCGATCCTGCCTCCGTACCGAAGACCTCGTCGTCGGTGAGATAACACTGCGGATCGGGCTCGAAGAGGTCGCCGGTCGCCGCCAGCGCGCGCAATCGCGAGGCCCCGCGACAGATCGACTGGTACTGGCAGTCGGCACACTTTCCTTTCAGGTGCTCCTCACGGTTGCGAAGTGCCTCGAGCAGCGGGTTCGACTCGTCTTCCCAGATCTCGCCGAAGGGCCGGTCCCGGACGTTGCCGAGGCTGTACCCCTGCCAGAACTGGGTCAGGTGGACGTTGCCCTGATAGTCCACGTCGGCGATCCGCTCGCCGGTCGGATCGCCGCCGTTTCGCTCGAGGTAGTCGTAGACCGCTTGTGCTTTCGCCTCGCCGAACTCCTCGCGGGCGTACTCCACGAGGAAGGCCGCATCGGCGTAGTTACCAACCAGCAGGGTCTCGATTTCCTCGCCGCGGTCGTGGTACTCGAGGGTCATGTCCGCCACACGGCGAACCGCCTCGCGTTTCTCCTGTGGGGTGAGGTCAGCGTCGACGATCTCGGCCCCGCGGCCGCCGTAATCGAGGTGGTAGAAACAGAACCGATCGAGCCCTTTCTCGGCGAGCAAGTCGACGACTCCCTCGAGGTCGGGCGCGTTGGCTTCGGTAATCGTATATCGCAGCCCGGTCTTGAGGCCGACCTCGAGACAGTTCTCGATGCCGCGGACGGCGGCGTCGAACGCGCCGTCCTCGCCGCGGAACTGATCGTTTCGCTCGGGGAGGCCGTCGACAGAGATACCGGCGTACTGGAGCCCGGCATCGCGCAGCGCCGCGGCCTTTTCATGGGTGATCAGAGTGCCATTCGAAGACAACACCGGTCGGAGCCCCTGATCAGCCGCATAGGAGACGAGTTCGACCAGATCGTCGCGCACGAGCGGTTCACCGCCCGAGAAGAGCACGACCGGCGCGCCGTAGTCGGCGAGCTGGTCGAGAAACGCCTTTCCTTCGGCGGTCGTGAACTCGCCGGACGCGGGGTCGAGGTCTGCGCCCGCATAGCAGTGTGAACAATAGAGGTTACACCGGCGGGTCGTATTCCAGACGACGACCGGCCGCCGCTGTTTCTTTTCGGTGATCTGTGGTTTCTCGGAGCCCTCGGCCGCGTCGTATCGGAGTCCGTCGCCCTCCGCGTCGAGATCACAGAGCAGTTTGCTGATCGAAATCACGCGTCTTGCACCTCCGGGTTCCCGTCGGCCCTTTCGTTGACGCGCGATTCCTCGCCCTCGGTGTCGGTTGCGAGCCCTCGCGTCGAGTACCGTTCGACTGCCTCGGCCGGGCAGAGCCAGACGTCGGCGGCGTCCCAGCCGAACAGGCGGGACGCGTGTTCGTGGGCTTCCGTCGCGCTCGCGGCGGCGACGCTGCCGACGTGGCGCATCGGGTCGGCCGCCTCGGCGCGAACGAAGACCTCCCACTGTGGGGTCGGGTTCCCTCGCTCGTCGCTCTCGACGAGAGACCGGCGTGCGTTCTCGACCATACTGACACCTACGAGACGATACCGAAGGCCGTTCCGTGACCTCCCAGTGTGTGGGAACACCTCCCTCCCCGGTCGAACATCTTCCCGTTTTCTCAGCCATCGGGAACGACGGGTCGTATTTTCGGCTTTCTGACACCCAGCTCCCGATATGCGTCCCGGCACACTCGAGACAGCCCAGCGACCGTTCGTCCTCATCTGGGAACTCACCCAGGCCTGTGGCCTCGCCTGTAATCACTGTCGAGCCGACGCTAAGCCCCAACGTCATCCCGACGAGCTCTCGACGGCGGAGGGGAAGGCGCTGCTCAAGGACGCGGCCGAATTCGGCGACGGCCAGCTGGTCGTCCTCTCGGGCGGTGACCCACTCGTCCGCGACGACGTCGAGGAACTGATCGCCTCCGGTGACGATCTCGGACTCCGGATGACGATTACGCCCAGCGGGACCGGTTCGCTGACCGCAGGCCGCATCGAGGCGATGGCCGATGCTGGCCTCAAGCGCATGGCCGTCAGCCTCGATGGTGCCTCAGCTGAGACTCACGATGCCTTCCGCGGGGAGGAGGGCAGCTTCGCGGAGACGATCCGAGCCGTCGAAGACGCTCGCGCGGCCGGTCTGCCGGTCCAGGTCAACACGACGGTCTGCCGGCAAACCGTCGACGAACTCCCCGCGATTCGGGAGCTGTTGACCGACCTCGGGGCCGTCATGTGGAGCGTCTTCTTCCTCGTGCCCGTCGGCCGCGGCCGAATCCTCGAGCCGATCACACCGGAGCGAGCCGACGTGGTAATGGCGTGGCTGGCCGAGGTCAGCGAGACGGAGCCTTTCGGGGTCAAAACGACCGAAGCCCCGCAGTATCGGCGGGTCGTGATGCAACGACAGGGAGAAACAGCCGCTGGCGGCGAGAAGGGAGCTGCGCCCGACCCAGGCGTCAAGCGCCGGACCGGTATCGTCGCAGGCGACGGGTTCGCGTTCGTCAGCCATACGGGCGAGGTGTTCCCCTCGGGGTTCCTCCCTGAATCCGCGGGGAACGTCCGCGACCGGCCGGTCACCGATAGCTACCGGAATTCGGCGTTGTTCCAGTCGCTGCGCGACCGCGACCGGCTCTCGGGCAAATGCGGGGCCTGTCCGTACCGCCACGTCTGCGGCGGGAGCCGTTCGCGGGCGTTCGCCCACACCGGCGACCCGCTCGCGAGCGATCCGCTCTGTCCGTTCGTCCCCGAGGGCTACGACGGCCCCCTCCCCTGGGACGACGCGGACGGCGGGGCTCGCGGCGTCTCGAGCGGTGGCTGATACGGTCTGCTGTCACGCTGTCCCGGTGGGCCCGCAGTGCGGGTCGCGGTCCCACCGGAACAGACTGACAGGAGTCCGTATGACCGGCACAGTCGACGGGACGGAGATGTGGCTCACGTCGAACGCGACGGACCGTCAAAAAACGGATCGCAACCGCAGTCGCTCGTCGGCGTTACTCGAGGACGACCAGCGTGTCGCCCATGTCGACGCTCTCGCCTTCCTCGACGGCGATCTGCGTCACTTCACCGCCCTGCGAGGCGACGATGTCGTTTTCCATCTTCATGGCCTCGAGGACGACCAACACGTCGCCAGCGGCGACCTCGTCGCCTTCCTCGACTTCGACGTCGAGGATCGTGCCCTGCATCTCGGCGTCGACGGTCTCGCCGTCGCCTGCGATGTCAGCCTCGTCACTGCTGGAGCCGCCTGCCGGCTCCGGACGGCTGGCCTGTGCGCCGCCGGCGTCGACGTCGCCGGCCGGGATCGCGGGTGCGCCGTGTTCCTCGAGTTCGACCTCGAAGCGCTTGCCGTTGACTTCGACGGTGAACTCGCGTTCGACGGCCTCCTCGTCCTCTTCGCTGGCACCGTCGCCGGTGTCGCCGCCCCACTGCTCCTGGGCTTCCTCGATGCGCGTTTCGTCGAGTTCCTCGTCGAGATACTTCGTGGTGTGTGTACTCGCGACGAACTCCTCGTCAGTCAGCATCAGCCGGTGGAACGGGATGATCGTCGGGATGCCCTCGATGTCGTACTCACGGAGCGCGCGCAGCGAGCGCTCGATACACTCGTCGCGGTCCTCGCCCCAGACGACGAGTTTGGCGATCATCGAGTCGTAGTCGGTGACGAGCTCGTCGCCCTGTCGGAGCGCATCGTCCATCCGGACGCCGATCCCGCCTGGCGGGTCGTAGGTCTCGAGCGTGCCACCGGTCGCGGGCGCGAAGTCGTTAGCCGCGTTCTCGGCGTTGATCCGGAACTCCATCGCGTGGCCGTCGATCTCGACGTCTTCCTGTTCGAAGTCGAGTTCCTCGCCGGCGGCGATCTTGATCTGGCGCTTGACGATGTCGATGCCGGTGATCTCCTCGGTGACCGTGTGCTCGACCTGAATCCGCGTGTTGACCTCGAGGAAGTAGAAGTTCGCGTCCGGGCCGAGCGGTCCGTCGCGGCCGGGTTCCTCCTCGACGAGGAACTCGACGGTGCCGGCGTTGGTGTAGTCGGCGGCTGCGACCCCGCGACGGGCCGCTTCGCCGATATTTTCGCGCAGTTCGTCCGAGAGCGCCGCCGAGGGACCTTCCTCGATGACCTTCTGGTGGCGGCGCTGCAAAGAACAGTCACGCTCGCCGAGGTGACGCACGTTGCCGTGTTGGTCGGCGACGATCTGGACCTCGATGTGACGCGGCTTCTCGAGGTAGCGCTCGAGGTAGACCGAGTCGTTGTCGAAGTAGGCCTCACCTTCGCGCTGGGCGCTCTCGAGTTGGTCTTCGACTTCGCTCTCGTCCCAGACGACCTTCATGCCGCGGCCGCCACCGCCACCTTCGGCCTTGATGGCGATCGGGTAGCCGTGTTTCTCGCCGAACTCTTTGACCTCTTCGGGGTCGGTGACGGGGTCGGTCGTCCCGGGGACGATCGGCACGTCTGCCTCGTCCATGATCGTTCGGGCTTTCGTCTTCTCGCCCAGCGCCTCCATCGAGTCACCCGACGGGCCGATCCAGGTGATGCCGTCGGTCTCCTCGACCTTCCGGGCGAACTCGGCGTTCTCGGCGAGGAAGCCGTAGCCGGGGTGGATGGCGTCGGCGTCGGCCTTGCGTGCAGCCTCGATCACGGCCTCGTGATCGAGATACGAGTCAGCCGCTCGTGCCGGGCCGACGTTGTACGCCTCGTCCGCGTAGCGGACGTGCCCCGAGTCCTTGTCGGCCTCGGAGTAGATGGCGACAGTCCCGATATTCAACTCTTCACACGCCCGCATGACGCGGACGGCGATCTCCCCGCGGTTGGCCACGAGAACCTTCCTGAACATTCCTGTCGAAACCGTCGTGAGGGGCCTACGTTACTTTTTCGCAACTGATTCGTCGCGACAGGGTACTTTTGTTACTTATCGAACCATTCTCGCGGACTGAACATAGTGTGTTGCATGGTAGTTATGGACAAGCGTTATGCGAACTGAGCTCCTGATACAGATGATGGACGAGCTGGTAGCCAGTCCACTCCAGACACAATCGGTGCTCGAGGATCCGATCCTGCTCGTCGGGTCGATCGGGCTCTTGCTTGTCGTGATCACGGTCTGGCAGATGGTCGAGATCGTGGATGCGTACGACAGAGCCGCGCTAACCGTCTTCGGCGAGTACCGCGAGCTCTTGGAACCGGGCCTGAACATCGTCCCGCCGTTCGTCTCGCGGCTCTACACGTTCGACATGCGGACCCAGACGATCGACGTGCCGAGCCAGGAGGCGATCACGCGGGACAACTCCCCCGTGACGGCCGATGCCGTCGTCTACATCCGGGTGATGAACGCCAAGCGCGCGTTCCTCGAGGTCGACGACTACGAGCGGGCGGTCTCGAACCTCGCCCAGACGACGCTACGTGCAGTGATCGGCGACATGGAACTCGACGACACGCTCAGTCGGCGCGAGCTGATCAACGAGCGAATCCGTACCGAACTCGACGAACCCACTGACGAGTGGGGCATCCGCGTCGAATCAGTCGAGGTCCGCGAGGTCACCCCCTCCCAGGGCGTTAAAGGCGCGATGGAAGAACAGACCTCCGCCGAGCGCCGCCGCCGGGCGATGATCCTCGAGGCCCAGGGTGAACGCCGCAGCGCCGTCGAAAAAGCCGAGGGTGACAAACAGTCGAACATCATCCGCGCGCAGGGGAAGAAGCAAAGTCAGATCCTCGAGGCACAGGGAGATGCGATCTCGACTGTCTTGCGCGCGCGCTCGGCCGAATCGATGGGCGAACGCGCCGTCATCGACAAGGGCATGGAGACGCTGGCCGACATCGGCCAGGGCGAGTCGACGACGTTCGTCATGCCCCAGGAACTCNATGGAGACGCTGGCCGACATCGGCCAGGGCGAGTCGACGACGTTCGTCATGCCCCAGGAACTCACCTCACTGGTCGGCCGCTACGGCAAACACCTCGCGGGCAGCGACGTGGAAGCGGATGGGGCAGAACTCGAGAGCCTCGAGTTCGACGAGGAAACCCGCGAACTGATCGGGCTCGACGACATCGCCGACATCATTGGCGAAATCGACGAACAGGCGGAAATGGACGTCGAGGCGATGGAAGAACAGGCACGGGCGATCAAAGAGGGCGGCGATGTGGGAACGGAAATCGACATCTCCGACACGTCGACGGCTGCCGACTCGGAGTCGACCCCGGAATCGGAGTAGAGCGGCTGTTTCTCTCGGGTGGTGCGTCTTCATCTCTATTGGAAATGTGGGGACAAGAGTACGATCAGAGCGTATTAGCGATTGTACGGACGGAGGAACAAACGCGAGTCGATGCCAGGGACGGAACCTCTAACCGATATAGCTACTAGATAAAATTAAACAGGTTTCAATCCGAATCAGTCCTCATATGGAACCACTACTCAACGATTCAGTATATCTTCTCGTCTTCTACGCGGCAGTGGCTGTGACGATGGGGCCGGACATCCTACGGGAGGTCCGTCGTCGCCGTGACGATACCGGGGCCGCCGTGACACGAGATGAGGGGTCGAAACGGGTTATCGGCGTTGCCAGTGGCGGCGGTATCCTTGCGGGCGTTGCCGCCGTCTATCTGGTTCCCTCACTGGCAATCCTGTGGCAGCCTCGTCTCGTGTTCGCTGCAGGAATCGTCGTCCTGCTCGTTGGCGGTGTCATCCGACAGTATGCAGTACGGACGTTGAATGACTACTTCACGACCACGATCAAGATACACGAAGACCAACAGGTCGTCGATACAGGTCCCTATCGGTGGGTCCGACATCCATCCTACACTGGGAGTCTCCTCGAATACACCGGCATTGGCCTCGTCCTTGGCAACTGGGTAAGTCTCGTCACGGTTGTCGGCGCGCTCGTCATAGCGTACGTCTACCGTATTCGCATCGAGGAACGCGCGCTTTCCGAAGAACTCGGCGAGCCATATCAGCGGTTTCTGAACCGCACGCCCTACCGGTTGATTCCCTACGTGTGGTGATACTGCCGGACAGCAGTCACGACGATGTCGGTCGCGGATTCGCGGCTGTCGCCACCGGTGACGGCCGCAGCAGCGCGACCGATCGTCACGTCGTTCTATCCGGTAGTATGGGATGGTGACGGGAAATCCGTCCGATAGTGGCCACTGAACGTGATCTAATTCACGTTCTGGTTGACACCCACAGACGTGTAACCGAAACACGCCGTCAAAACAGGCCTCGAGCGACGTCCGTCTCGAAAAAACGGCTACCGGTGTGTTCAGAACCGGTCGGTTCGTCCCGCTGCCGCCCACGCGTTCGTCGGCGCATCACGCGGGACGCGAACGGTTCGGTGTTGCTGTGCGCGCACTCGACCGGCGAAGGCCCAGCGCTTGTCGTCCCACGTCTCCTCGCTGCCGCCCGCCGCTGCGGCGACCGCGAGCGCGTGATCGTGGAGATGGGCACCGATGGCAGCCGCGATCGCCGCGGCCTCCTCGTCGTCGGCGTCGTCGGGCAAGTCGATGGAGACGTCGCCGGGCAGGGCTGCCTCGAGGCCGGACGCGTCGCCGTCGGCTGCGGCCGTCTCGTCCGCCGGCGCTGACGCGGTCGCGTCGTCGGCGGTGGACTGTTGCTGTGTGGTCATACTACAGCGGGATGTTGCCGTGTTTCTTGTCGGGCTTGTCCTCGCGCTTGGACTCGAGCATTTTCAGGTCGTCGATCAGCCGCGGGCGGGTCTCGGTCGGAACGATGACGTCGTCGAGGAAGCCCTTGTCCGTTGCGGTGTATGGGTTGGCGAACTCCTCGCGGTACTCCTCGATGAGTTCGTCGCGGAGTTCGTCGGGGTTGTCGGCCTCCTCGAGTTCGTTGCGGTAGAGGATGTTGACCGCGCCCTGTGGGCCCATGACGGCGATCTCGGCGGTCGGCCAGGCGTAGTTGACGTCCGCGCCGAGGTTCTTCGAGGCCATGACACAGTAGGCACCACCGTAGGCTTTCCGCGTGATGACGGTCAGCAGCGGCACCGTCGCCTCGGAGAAGGCGTAGAGCAGTTTCGCGCCGTGGCGGATGATCCCACGGTGTTCTTGGTCGGTCCCGGGCATGTAGCCGGGGACGTCGACGAACGTGACGATCGGGATGTTAAAGGAGTCACAGAAGCGGACGAATCGCGACCCCTTCATCGAGGCGTCGACGGTGAGCGTGCCGGCGTTGACCCGCGGCTGGTTCGCGACGATCCCGACGGAGCGGCCGTCGAGTCGGCCGAAGCCGACGACGATGTTCTGTGCGAAGTTGTCCGCGACCTCGAAGAACGAGCCCTCGTCGACCACCGAGTCGATGACGTCGTTCATGTCGTAGGGCTTCTGTGGGCTCGGCGGGACGATGTCGTTGAGCTTCTCGTCGCGGCGGTCGGGATCGTCCCACGGCTCGACGCGCGGTGGGTCCTCGACGTTGTTCTGTGGGAGATACGAGAGCAGGCGCTTGATGTCGTCGAGCGCCTGTTCCTCGCTCTCGCAGGCGAACTGCGCGACGCCGGTCTTGTCGGCGTGGGTCATCGCGCCGCCGAGTTCCTCGTGGGTGACGTCCTCACCGGTGACGGTCTTGGTGACGCCAGGCCCGGTGATGTACATGTGACTCGTGTCCTTCACCATGAAGATGAAGTCGGTGATCGACGGCGAGTAAACCGCCCCACCAGCACACGGCCCCATGATTCCCGAAATCTGGGGGATGACACCGCTTGCTTCCTGGTTGCGCCGGAAGATTTCGGTAAAGCCGGCGAGGCTCTTGACGCCCTCCTGAATGCGCGCGCCAGCGGAGTCGTTGAGCCCGATGACGGGCGCGCCGACTTCCATCGCCATGTCCATGACCTTGCAGATCTTCTCGGCGAAGACCTCACCGAGCGAGCCACCGAAGACGGTGAAGTCGTGGGCGAAGACGAACACGGTTCGCCCGTTGACCTCGCCGTAGCCCGTGACGACGCCGTCGCCCGGCACTTTCTTCTCTTCCATGCCGAACTGGCTCGTCTGGTGGGTCCGGAGCTGGTCGAACTCCGTAAACGTGCCCTCGTCGAGGAAGTAGTCGATCCGCTCGCGGGCGGTCATCTTCCCCTTGTCGTGTTGCTTTTCGATTCGCTCTTCGCCACCACCCTTGCGGGCCTCTTCGCGGAGTTCCTCGAGTTCGTCGATGCGATCCTCCATCGTCATGCTGGGAACACCCCTGCGCGATTCATACGGCGTTGTGCGAGGACCAACTGGAAAAGGATTCCGTAACTCCTTCACGATTATTGACCGAGAGTCGATACATATCCGACCGGCCACGGAAAGCTATATGGGCGTATCATAGATAACTGCGGGTATGGCACAACGCGAATCATGGGCTACGCGAACAGGGTTCATCCTGGCTGCGGTCGGCAGCGCAGTCGGGTTGGGAAACATCTGGCGGTTCCCGTACCAAGTCGGTGAATTCGGTGGGGCGGCGTTTCTTGTCGTCTACCTCCTACTGATTGCGTTCGTCGGCTTCCCGGTCATGCTGGTTGAGTTCACAATCGGCCGATACACCGAGCGAAATCCCGTCGGAGCGCTCAAACAGATCGGGCAGGGGATCTCGTCGAAGATCGGCTGGGTGTTCGTCGTCGCCGGGTTCGTCATCCTCTCGTACTACAGCGTCGTCTCCGGGTGGATCTTGCAGTACATCGTTATCGGACTACAGGGTAATTACGCCGTTGGCGGTGCCGGCGCGCAGTTCGGAGCGACCACTGGCGGATTGCCGTCGGTGCTTACACACGCGATCTTCATGGCCGCCGTCATCGGGATCGTTGCGTTCGGTATCCAAGACGGTATCGAGCTCTCGGTGAAGCTGATGGTGCCGGCGATCATCGCGCTGCTGGTCGGACTGGCGGTCTACGCCGGGACGCTTTCCGGTGCCGGAGAAGCGTACGCGTACTATCTCTCGCCGGATCTGGGTGCGATCGCGTCGAACTGGACCGACATCCTCCCTGCAGCGGCCGCACAGGCGTTCTTCACACTGTCGCTCGGGATGGGTGTGATGATCACCTACGCGTCCTACCTTGGGGAGGACCGAAACCTCGCCAAGGACGGTGTTATCATCGTCGGCCTCGACACGTTGATCGCGTTTACCGCTGGGCTGGTGGCGTTCCCGGTCCTCTTTACTGCCAACCTGACGGAGACCACTGACGGCCCGGGCTTCATTTTCGTCAGCCTCTCGGAGGCGTTCAGTAGCATCCCATTCGGCGGGATTCTCGGTGCCGTCTTCTTTGCCACCGTCGCGATCGCCGCGCTCTCGAGTGCGATCAGTATCATGGAAGTCGTCGTCTCCTACCTGATCGACGAGCACGGGATTGGGCGCGTTCCGGCAGTGATGGCCCTTGGTATCGCGATCTTCCTCGTCGGCGTTCCCGTGGCCTACGACCAGTCGTCGGGCCTGGTCTGGCTGACGGTGTACGACGGACTCGCCAACCAGATTCTGCTCATCCTCGGCGGCCTGCTGTTGGCGCTCTACGTCGGCTGGTTCGCGACCGACCTCGGACTCGAGGAACTTAACAAAGGATTCCGCAATCTCGGCTCGTGGGGCATGGTCTGGATCTGGACGCTCCGGGTTCCGGTCATCGTTCTGCTACTCGTGGTCCTCTTGTACAACGCGACCAAGGTCTACGGAAGCCTCACCGGTATCTTCGGCTGACCGTCTCGGACAGGCCAGCCTGACTCGATTTTTCGACTCGCACCGACGGATGACGTGTCGATCGAGAGCATCGCTGCATCGTCGGTTCTGAACGGCACGCCTGCTTCCGGCCACTTTGCGGGCGTGAGTCCGATTCAGGCTTCCCCGTAGACTGGCACGGCGGCCCCGCTCGTCACCGCCGCGCCGTCGCTACAGAGGAAGGCCATCACGTCGGCGATTTCGAGCGGGTCGACCCACGACTCGTGATCCGCGTCGGGCATCATCTCGCGGTTCATCGGCGTATCGATCACGCTCGGCATCACGCAGTTTGCCCGTACGGTTCCGCGATTTTCTTCGGCGAGCGTCTCTGTCAAGAGTCGGATTCCGGCTTTCGTGATCCGATAGGGGCCGTCACCCGCGCCGCCCTCGAGCGAGGAGCGCGCGCTGATACTGACGATCGAGCCCTCCGTCTCTTGGAGGTGGGGCAAGGCGTGTTTCGCGGCGAGAAAGGCCGTCTTCAGGTTGATATTCATCAGGAGGTCGAACTCCGAGAGATCGGTGTCCTCGATGTGGTCGCCGCCGCGCCACGTGCCGGCGATGTTCAGCAGGTGGTCGATTCGACCATGGTCGTCGACGACGGATTCGACGAGCGCCGCCACGTCGTCTTCGTCGGTCAGGTCCGCGTCGTAGAACGCGAGGTTGGATTCGGTGGCCGGATCGCGCTCGAGCACACTATCCTCATCGTCGGGCCCGACCACGTCGACGGCACAGACCGTCGCCCCCGCCTCGAGAAACCGATCGACGGCGGCGCTACCGAGCGCCCCGCTCGCACCGGTGATCACCGCCACGGTGTCGCTGAAGTCGACGTCGAACGAAGTCGTCGATGACATGCGACCACATACATCATTCGACTGCATCAAAGGTGGGGCTCACGTGTCGCGGTTCGTCAGTCGCCGACGGTCGTCACGGAGACCGTCCGCGTGCGCGGACCATCACACTCGAGCAGTAACACCGACTGCCACGTCCCCAGTGCCAACTGCCCGTTCTCGACCGGAATCGTCACGTCCGGCCCGATCAGCGCCGCCCGGAGATGCGAGTCTGCGTTGCCGTCGAGGTCGTCGTGGGCGTGTCCCTCGTCGGGGACGAGCTCGCCCAAGAACGACTCGATGTCGCCCCGAAGCCGCGGCTCGTTTTCTTGGACGACGAGGCCAGCCGTCGTGTGCCTGACAAAGGCCGTACAGAGCCCTGACTCGAGGTCGTCGGGGACAGCGGCGGCGATCTGGTCGGTCACGTCGACGGTCGTCAGCCGTGCGTCGGTGTCGACGGAAAACGTCATACGAGACGCTTCGACCGCGGGGATCGATTACGTTCCGGTTGTATTCGCGCCCGCGATAACGGAATTACGATAGCTGACCCACAGCCCACGCCGCCCGGTCGCGGACGGTCGGGACCGGATCCGTCCGCGCGAGGTCTCGCAGTCGCGGCGCAGCCGCGTCGACACGCCCGTGACCGAGCGCGACGCAGGCGCGTGCGCGGACGTGTGGATTGTCGTCCGCGAGTAACTCGAATATCTCCCATCGTATCGGTTCGATGACCGTGTCGGCGCTGGCAGCGACGTGGCCGATCGTAGCCGCAGTCAGTGCCCGGGTGTCGGGATCGGGAACCGAAAGCGCTGCCTCGAACTCGGCGGCGACCGCTGCGACGGCGGCAGGATCACGGTGGGCGACATCGCCGAGACAGCCGATCGCGCTGTGTCGCAGCGATCGGTCGTCGTGGGCCACGAGCGCGGCCGCGTCGGTGACGAACTCGAGCGACGGCAGCGTCGCCTCGGAACGTGCCAGCCGACCGAGCGCGCGAAGCGCCGGCCCACCAGTTTCGGTCGGATGCACCGAGAGCGCGTCGACAAGGATCGGTCCTGCCGGTTCGACTGCCGTCGGCGCGTATTCCGAGACGTGTGCGATCGCCTCGATCCCACAGCGATCGTAGCCACGGCGACGCTCGAGGACGTCGGCGATCGCGTCGGCGTGCTCGGCGACGACATCAGGTCGCTCGGCCGCGACAGCCGCGAGGGCGCGAAGGAGATCACACGCGATCGACTGGTCGGCATGCTCGTGGGCGACGGCCACGAGCGTTCCACTCGAGGGCGCGACGTCGGTGGGTGCTTCGGCTGCCAGCGCGGCGAGACAGGCAGCGATCTCGTCGTGAAAGTCGAGGTCTGGCTGCTCGAGCAGTGCCCGGAGTTTCGGCACCGTCGGGACGTACGCCGCGGCCCGTTCTTCGTCCTCGATTGCAGTTCGAATCCGGCGCACGGCAGCCCGCTGGTCGGCCGAGACGTGACCGTCGAGTTGTGCGAGAACCGACGGGAGATCGGCTCTGGCAGCCCCCCGACCACCAGGCTCGACGGTCTCACCCCCTTCCCGGTTCATTGTGTCCTCTGCATGGAGGATAACCGGTAAAAACATTCTGGCTGACCGACGCCTCGAGACACCTCGACACGGACGACCGGCGGTCGGCCCCTCTAGGCGAGCCACTCGTCGGGCTTGGTGTCGTAATCGACGTCGTCGGCAGCGAGGTGCTCGACTTCCTCCCAGGGGACGTCTTCGGTCGTCACCGTCTGGCCGTCGTAACGGATGAGTTTGCCTTGCTCTTCGGGTTCAGGCTCGCGGTTGCGCCGTTTTGCCACCTCGATGTCGTGATCGTCGACCTCCTTGACGATCGTCAGCAGGTTCACCGGCCGCCCCCACAGCTCGAAGATCCGCTTGAGGGTCTCTTTGGCCTGTCCGAGATCGAGCATGACGCCGTTGTACTGGTGACCAAGCAGGAGTTCGTTGGCGTTGTTGTAGTTGCCGTCGTAGACCGCGATGGTCGGCTTCCCGAAGTTGGTAAACTGCAACAACAGCTTCTTTTTGACGTCCTCGGCCGCGTCGCTCGTGACGTGGAACTGGCCGGTCGCCTGCGAGTGCTCGTAGGTGAAGTAGTTGTTCTCGGTGATGAACTCCTGGGTCAGGAACTCATCTAAGAACGTCACGTCGTTGTGACTCTCCCGGACGTCGAACAGCCGATCCCAACCGGCGGTGAAGTCGACGTCCGCGAGCGCTTCCTCGACCGACCCATAGCGGGCGTCGTCGAACAGGTAGCGGCCGATCCGCTCGAGTTCGTTCTGGTTCACACGCGCGAGGAAGCCGCGGTTCTGCCGTTTGACCAGCGAGTAATGGCGTCGGGCCAGCCCCTCGTAGGTCAATACCGTCCAGGGGTATTTCGAGACGTCGATCTCGTCCGCGCGAGCGCGCTCGAGCGCCTCGTGGTCGACCCACTCGTCTCGAACCGCCGCGAGGTCGTCGAGCGTCTCGGGGGTGATCGTCGCGAGTGCCGTCGGCGGCTCGAGCGTCTCGAGGACGTCGTCGAAGTCGACGACGTCGGTGAGGTTGCGCCAGGAGATGCCCTCGACGCGAAGCAGTCGTTCGAGGACTTCCCGACGATTCGTGGTGTTCTCGACGTACTCCCAGAGTTCCATCCCGAGGCTGTAGGGATTGAGTCCGCCCGACGCCAGGACCTTCGCCATGTGGTCGGCGTAATTGAGGAACTCGTCGTCGCCGGCGAAGGTTTCGTCGGTCATCATCGTCGACTCCCAGTAGGCAGCCCACCCTTCGTTCATCACCTTCGTCATCTTCTGGGCAGCGAAGTAGTAGGCCTCCGCGCGCATCATATCGAGGATATCGCGTTGCCACTCCGCCATCTCGACCGCCCGACCGGTCTCCTCGTCGTACTGCTTGCCGTGTTCGCGGACGAAGGCCAGCACGTCCTTCTGGGGCTGTTCGGGGAAGTTGGCGGTGATGTCCTCGTCCTCGAGTTTCTCGATCCACTCCTCGTTGAATACCTCGCCTTTGATCTCGTCGGAGAGCTCGAGTTCGTCTAACTTCTCGGCCAGATCCTCGTCGAGCTCCGCGCCTGCCGGCCCGTCGACGTCGAGTCGGCGAGTAAAGATCTGGTGTTGATCGATGTTGTCCTCGAGGCTGAGACAGTGGTCGATCCACTTCTCGACCTCGGCGCGGTCGATTTCGGGATCGGACATGTACTCGTCGATCGCCCGTGCGTGGCGTTCGAGCATGGCAGCGGCGTTGACCTGCCCCTCGTCGGACTGGCCGCGGGTGAACATGCCGAACCACTCGTTATTCGCGAAGAAATCGGAGTGGGCCTCGACGTGGGTGATGACGGCCTTCTGGTCGGCGACCGTGTTCGACTCCTGTAAGAACGCGTGGGCGGGGTTGTCGTTGTTGACGATCTCGAAGGCCTTCCCGCCGCCGTACTGGCCTTGCTTTTGCTGTTTGTCGTACTGCATCCCCCACCGCCAGTGTGGGTAGCGACTCTGGAACCCACCGTAGGCGATGAGTTCGTTCATCTCGTCGTAGTCGATGATCCAGTACTTGACTGGATACGGCTCGAGGCCGAGTTTCTGTGCGAGGTTCCGAGCCTCCGTGACCGGCTCCTCGAGATCGGCTGCGATCGCCTGTTTGCGGAATCGATCCGCGTTGGAGTTGCGTTTACTCATGAAAACCACCGGATTTCGTGATCGTGAGTTCGAAGCGAACGGCGGTTGCTTCGTTACTCATCGGTCTCACCCTCCGTCGAGAGGATTTCGTAGATCGCGTCGGTGACGTCGTCTTTGCTGTTGACGTAGGCCACCGCGACGTCGTCGGCGTCGGTGCCGAAGTGGCGCTCGAGTTCCTCGGCGTGGGTGGCGTTGATCGCGTTGCCGCTTGGCTGGGTCTCCACGTAGGCGTGGAGGTTGGCCGGAATCTCCTCCATCAGCGGGATCACGCGCTCGCTAGTGTCATTTGAGGAGTTCTCGGAGTCACCCGCAGCGAAGACATACCGGTTCCAGTCGCTCCAGGGGTACTCCTCGAGTAGTTCGTTCGCGAGTTCGTAGGCGCTCGAGATCTTGGTGCCGCCGCCGCTGCGGATGCCAAAGAACTCGTCGCGCTCGACTTCCCAGGCGTCGGCGTCGTGGGCGATATAGACAAACTCGGCGTTGTCGTACTTGCCCTGGAGGTACCAGTCCAGTGGCGTGAACGTCCGCTCGACGAGTTCGCGTTTCTTCTCGCGCATCGAGCCCGAGACGTCGCGGATGTTGACGACGACGACGTTCTTCTCTTTCTCCTCGATGATTTCGGGGTGGCGGTAGCGTTCGTCCTCGCGGCGGAACGGGACGTGGTCGATGCCCTCGCGGCGAATCTTCTGCTGGACGTCCTCGCGTTCGACGTGGTCTTCGACCTCCTTGATCGAGGCCCATTTGCCGCGTTCCGCGTCGGGGATGTCCGTGTAGGCCTCTTCGATCCAGGCCATCGACACCGGCAGGTTCTCGCCGCGGGCCCACTCGAAGACCTCACGCGGGGAGATGTCCTCGACCTTACAGAGTTCGCGCAGGAACTCCTCGTCGAAGTCCATCGCGAGCTTGCGCTTGAGTCCCTCCTTGAACATCCGCTCGAAGTCGAGCGTGCTATTCGGACCGGTCCGGGTGAGGTCCGTAAACGGCCCCTCTTTTTCCTCGACGACCGTCTTGCCCTTCGGATCGAGGTCGAGCCCGAGTTCCTCGTCGAGTTCCTCGGCGAACTCCTCGGGGTCCATCTCGTAGTATTCGTGCTCGCCGCCTTCCTCGCCGGGTTCGCCATCTTCGCCGTCGTCGTCGCCGGGCTGGGGTTGTGGCTGGCCAACCGGCTGGCCGGTATCCGGCGTACCGTCCTCGCCCTGTCCGACGCCGCCCTTGTCGCGCTGGTCGTACTCGAACTCCGGCAGCGAGACGATCTTTACCGGAATGTTGATCTCGCCCGGGCCGCTCCGGCCGAGTTCGCCGTACTGAATGAAGTCGGACAGATCCTCGCGGCGCTGTTCGCCGACTTCACGGAATCGCTCGAGGTCGTCTCTCAGTCCCATCGGTAGCTCACCTGTCCCATAACGTGTCTGCTTGTCAGTTCGGCCGACGCCTCCGAGTAGCCAAAGAGGGTGACCAATGTGTCGATCGTGTCGTCTTTGACCGCCGCCGTCTCGGTGCCACTCGGTGGGTCGTCCCACTGTCGTGGATCGAAGTCCTCGAAGGTGCGCTCGACGTCGTCCCAGTCGTGGCTCTCGAGGACGGTCTTGATCACCGGGATCGCCGTCAGATCGACGTCTTCGACCGCGAAATCAGCGTCGCGGTGCTCCCAGGCGTGGCGGTTCAGCGACGTGATTACTTTCTCACGTCGGAAGTTCCGGACGCTCTCGCGGGGAAGGTTGCCCTCGTATTCGGCCTCGGAGAACCGTCCCAGATGTTCGACCTCGAACAGCTTCATCTTCAGCGGATCGGGTTCGACGCGCTCCCCGCGGTCGTTGTACAGCGGCTCGTCGGTCTCCCAGGCGTAGACGTGTTCGACGTACTCGGCGACGGTCTCCTCGTCGACGCGTTTGTCATGCATGATGGCCTCGATGACGTCGGACTCCTGTTGGTCGTAGACGTAGTTTTTCACGGGGACGACGCGGTTTTCGAACTCCGAGCGCTCGCCCGACGAGAACACCGGTGCGTCGGCCAGCCCCTCGACCATGGCGTTTAACACATCGCGGGGCATGACCACGTCCTCGACCGGCAGGTCGGCGTGGTGGCGGTCGCGGTCGGTCTGGAGCAACTCCGCGAGCGTGTCCCGCGTGTACGTCACGGGAACCCCGTGGTCGCCGTCCGTCCCGTCGTCGTCGAAGTCGAACTCCGCTTTTTCGCGGCGGCTGTCACCCTCTTGGAGGTAGCCCTGATCGTAGATCAGCGCCTTGTCGACGAGATCGAGCCCGTTCGGGAGGGTTTCCTCGTCTAAGCGCGTGACGACCGCATACAGCGCGGCCGCCTCGATCGCATGTGGGGCGAACTCCTGGACGCGCGTCTCGCCGTCGCGGTCCTTGACCGTTACCCGCACCGGCTCGCGGATCCGGTCGGCGAGTTCGTCGTAGCTGTCTGCCTCCCAGACTGCCGTCTCGCCCGTTAGCTCGCGACGGATCAGCTCCGTCTCGAGCGAGAGGTTCGTCAGGTACCCGAAACGGTGTTTATCCAGCCGCCGTTTCAGCGCCTTCAGCGGGTCCATCCCGTTGCGGTCGGCGTGTTGGTTGAGCTGGGCCTCGAGATCGGGGTTCGAGATGATCAGCAGCTGGCTGTCGACATCCATCCCGATCCCCTTGTCCAGTTTTACGGACTGCTCGTCGGGAACGTTCAGCAGCTTCTGGAGCAGGTCGGCGTGCTGGGCGGCGTCCTCGACGATCGTGAGGACGCCGTTGCCCTGCGAAAGGACGCCGTCGTAACTGAACGCCTGCGGGTTCTTGCGCCCGCGCGAGTCCAGTTCCTGAAGCATGCCGTGCATCCACGAGCCGACGAGCCGTTCTTTGGGCCGGCCGTCGTCCTCGCTGTGGAGCACGCCGACGCCCTGGCCGACGTCGACGACGTAGTTTTTCACGCGGAGGTGGTCCTCGTCGGTAATCGCCGAGAACAGCTCGTCCTCGCCTTCTCGGCGGTACCGTTCCTCGAGGTAATCGTAGGCCTCCCGGGAGAACGGGTCGAGCTGTGCGTCGACCTGGACCGGGACGTGATCGTCGAGTTCGTCGTTGAGTTGGGCGAGCACGTCCGCACGGACGTCTTCGGGGAAGACAGACAGTGGATGGGCTTGCACGGGGCTCTCGTACCAGTTCTGTTCGTCGGCTGCGGTGGCGTCGCCGCCGTAGCTCAGCCCGCGCTCGCCGGCGTCGGCGGTCGTGACGTTCCACTCGACGGTGTACCGGCGGCCGTCGGGCGTTTTCGAGTACTCGCGCAGTCCGTTAACCAGACAGCGCTTGAGCTCCGATTTACCGGTCGCGGTCGGCCCCTCGAACCAGATGATCTTCTCGTCTTTCGCTCGACCGGCGGCGATCGACCGCAGGTCGTCGACGAATCCGTTTAACACCTCGGTGTTACCCAGAATGGCGTGCTCGCCGTCGTTGTGCGGATCATCGAAGAAGCGATACCGCTCTTTCTCCTCGCCTTCTTCGACCACGGTCCGGGTGCCGGCAGCCTCGATCGCCTCGAGCAGGTACTTCGAGGCGTGAGAGGCGATCGACGGGTTCTCGAAGATCCGGTCGACGTACGCCGCGAGGCTCATCGGCTCTTCGTAGGTCTCCTCGAGGGCGCGGTCGGCGTCACGGACGTAGTCGGTTCCTCGTGGCATGTTAGTCTTCCATCTCGGCTTTGGCGACCTCCGCGCCGGCGAACTCGAGTACTTCCTTGGCTCCTTCCTCGGAGTAGCCCTGTCCGATCAGCGCGTCGATCCACGACGAGCGTTCGTCGTCGTCGAACTCGTTGGCGCTGACCAGCGCGGAGAAGTTGATGTTGTGCTTCTTGTCCTCCCAGAGCTTGCGCTCTAAGGCGCGGCGCAGGCGTTCGTTGTCTTGTGGGTTGAACGCCTCGCCCTCGCGGGCACGGCGGGAGACCCAGTTCGAGACCTCCTGGCGGAAGTCTTCCTTGCGATCCTCGGGGATGTCGAGTTTCTCCTCGACCGACCGGAGGAACGTCTCGTCGGGTTCCTGTTCACGGCCCGTGAGCTCGTCCTCGATCGTGTCGTCGTCGATGTAGGCCATCACGTGGTCCATGTACTTCTCGCCCTGGCGCTGGATCTCGTCGATGTCGTACGCGAGGGCATGACGGACGTCCTCGATGGCACGCTCTTTGTACTCCTCGCGGACCGTCTCGAGGTAGCGGTAGTACTTCTCGAAGTTGTCTTCGGGAATGGAGCCGTGGTGCTCTAAGTTCTCCTCGAAGAAGTTGAACACCGTCAGTGGCGAGAGGAAGCCACGCTGGCGGTGTTTCGAGTCCATGATCGCCTCGGCGATCTCGTCGCCGATAAAGCGCGGGGAGATGCCGACCATGCCCTCGCCGATCTCGGCTTTGCTCTCGGCCTCTTCGCGGAGCTTCTTGACGTCGATGTCGTCGCCCTCGTCGATCTCGCCGTTGTAGGCTTTGGCCTTCGAGAGCAGATCGACGGTCTCGGTGTCGGGTTCTTCGATGCGCGTGAGGACGCCGAACAAGCCCGCCATCTCGAGCGTGTGGGGCTCGACGTTGATGTCGGGGACGTCGGCGTTGTTCAACATCTTGTTGTAGATGTTGGCCTCGTCCTCGTAGGAGAGGACGTAGGGGAAGTCGATCCGCTTGGTGCGGTCGTTGAAGGCCTCCATCTTCTCGTCGCCCTTCTTGTCCTTGTACTCGGGCATGTTCGTCCGCCCGACGATCACCTGGTCGATGTCGATCCGGGGGTTGTTCTTCGGCTTGATCGTCTGCTCCTGGGTCGCGTGCAGGAAGTCGTAGAGGAACTCCCGCTGCAGTTTGAGCAGTTCCTCACCGGAGAAGATCCCACGGTTCGCGTTACAGAACGCCCCCGAGTAGTCGAACGCACGTGGGTCCGATTCGCCGTAGATGGCGATCTTCGAGTAGTTGACGTCGCCAGTGAGTTCGGTCTCGTCCTGGTTTTTCTTGTCCTTGGGCTCGAAGGTCTCGAGTCCCTGGCGTTTGTTCTCGTCGGCGACGAAGCGGACGATCTCGACGTGGTTCTCTAAGACCTGCTGGAGATCGTCGTCGTAGTACGCCAGCAGCTTGTCCATGTAGAACTCGCTTTCCGGATCCAGCGCCTGCTCGTTCTGGATGGTGTAGGGCGCGTCTAAGTTCTCGTTTAAATCGTCGATGACCCGCTGGCGCTGCTCGAGTGGCAGCAAGACGAGCGGGTCCTGGTTCATCGGCGAGCGGACGACGTCGTCGGCCGGGTCCTGATCCTGAATGACGTCACAGAGGTTGGTCCACCGGAAGGTGTACATTCGGCCCTCGTCCCGGAGCGTGTAGTCCTCGAAGTACCGACGGACCTGCTTGTCGAAGTGGGACTTCCCGGAGCCGACGGGGCCAAGCAAGAGCTTGATCCGGCGTTCGGGGCCCAACCGGCGGGCACCCGACTTGACCTTATTGACGAACTCGTGGATCGACTGGTGGATCACCTTCCCGTAGAAGGTGTTCTCGCCGTCACCCAGCGGATCCTCGCTTGCGAGCTGGTACTCGACCATCCCTTCGGTCTCGTCGTAGGTGGTGCCGTAGTAGTCGAACATGTCCGCGACGCGCTGGTGAGCGTTGCGGGCGATCTTCGGGTCCTCGTAGACGGCTTCTAAGTACCAGTCGAAGGATTTGGTTTCCCGCAGGTCTGCGGGCATCGATTCCTTGTAATCCGTACTGAGCTGCTCGAGTGTCTCGATGTCACCGGTCATAGTATCATTGGGTGCGGGTTCCCCCGGTTGCGGTCGTCCGTGATCGCACGGGACGTGAAAGCGGACGTCGGTCGACCTACCGAGCCGTCTCGTGGCTGCACTGTCGAACTCCGTCGTGGTACCAAGCGTGACGGGATCGGCTCGCCTCGTGTCGATGGAATTGCTGCTGGCTCCTCGAGCGGGGTCCCGGGGAGCGTGGCCCTGTCGTGGGCGGCTGTTTGGTGCGTCATGTGTCACCTATCACCACCTTCCGTCGCGTGACACCCTCACGGGAATCAAGCAACGGTGCGCCGGGGACGGGCGCGGAGTGGATCGGTCCGGCGAACGGATACCGATAGTATTTAATGAGTGAGTAATCCAGCTACTTAGCCTTAGCCCCAAAAGGTATTTGTCAGGACTTAATTCCAGGAAAATACTGCCAGAAGCCTATGCTAATGGTAGGTATCACACCCCACATTCGGGGATCTACCCCATAAGTTGTGGGCCTGCAATGGCCGTGTTGGCTCGCGCGCGCCAGCCCACCGGTCTGCGAGACGCTCGAGTCGGCTTCATCATGACGAGCCAGCGGTCGGTCTCCCACTAGTGACGGTAACGGGTGATCGCTGCCTTACACATCAGCTGGGACGCCTGCGATCGGGAGGGGACGGACCGGTGTCCGGCAGTATATACGGTCGGCACGCCTACCAACTGGCATGTCGGATTCGGACGGAAACGGTGGCATCGATCGCTCGAGCGTGCCGGACGGCTGGGAAGTCTGGAGTGAGGGGGCCGACGGCCGGCTCGTCCTCGCGTATCGGCCCGACGTCTTCAACGCCGCGGACTTTCCCGCACCGTGTCTGCCGACGCTGTATCTCACCCACGGCAAGCGAACCCGGCGTCCGGGCGTTAACCCCGCCGACACCGCCGATTCCGAAGACTGGTTCGTCACCCTCTATCTCGAGCCGGACGTCTCGCTCGACGAGACCATCCGCGTCCCGACCCGCGAGGCGGCCATCGAGCGGACCGTCGAACTCGCTCGGCAGTTCGACGCCGGCGAGATCGACTACCGCGAGCTGTATCAAGTACCACGGGAGGCATACTTCGAGCGTCTCGATGAATTGATACTGCCGGACAGAACGACGTAAAGATCGGTCACGCTGCTGCGGCCGTCACCGGTGGAGACGGCCGCGAATCCGCGACCGACTTCGTATTGACTGCTGTCCGACAGTATGACCAGCGGCGATCGCGACGACTGAGCCGCACGCGACTCGCGTCCGCGTGTTCCGTACCGGGGTGTCGGCCAGCCCGCCGGGACGTGACCCTTAACCGCCAGTGGCGACTACCGATTCCTATGTCGACCGTTACGCTCATCGGCTCTCGGCTGGCTGAACCGGGAACCGAGTTCGTCTACGAGGGCGAAGCCGACGCCTGCGCCGGCTGTCCCTACCGCAGTCAATGTCTCAATCTCGAGCCGGGCAGGAAATACCGCGTCACCGAGATCCGCGAGAACGCCCAGACGCTCGAATGTGCGATGCACGACGATGGCGTCCGTGCCGTCGAGGTCGAACCCGCGCCCACGCGTGCGAACATCACATCGAAGGGCGCGTTCGCCGGCAGTAAGACGAGTCTCCCCGGCCCCTGTCCGTACGTCGCGTGTCCGAGTCACGAGTACTGCGAGCCTGACGGCGTCTCCTTTGATAAGGAATACCGCATTCGAGAGATCATCGGCGAGCCACCGCACGAGATCTGCCATCTCGACCGGTCGCTCGAACTCGTCGAACTCGAGACCGACGACTGAGACGGACTCCTGTCAGTCAGTGCCGGTGGGACCGCAACCCGCACTGCGGTTGCACCGGTAAATCGGTACAGCAGACCGTATGAGACGGTCTGCTACCACTGTGTCCCGGCACACCCCATGACGTGTCGCGGGTGCGCCGGCACTGACTGAGAGGAGTCCGTATGACGGGGCCAGTCAGACAACCGACATATTTAGTCGACGCGTCACGAGCGGAACTGCCATTATGCTTCGAGGTCGTCCTCGTCGAGCCAGGAGCCGGCCCAGCACTCGATTTCGCCGAAGACGGGCTCGAGCGATTCGCCCTTGTCGGTGAGACTGTAATACGTCGCGATCGGCGCGTCTTCCTCGAGTCGGCGTTCGACGAAGCCCATCTCGCCGAGGTCGTCGAGGACACGCGAGAGGGTCCGTGCGTTCGCGCCGGTCGACCGCTTCAGTTCGTTAAACCGCTGTTCGCCGTCCAGCAGTTCGTGCAAGACGGCAAGCCGCCACTTGGAACCGATTTGCTCGAGAGAGGCGATGACGGGACAGGCGTCGGCGGTTTGCTCGTGTGGCGTCGTCTCTGGGGATGACATCGATACGACCTGTCCATCCGTAGTGGGCGGTCGGTCTTAGTGGTTCGGATCCGAACCAGCTAACGAAACGATAGTATTCTCCGGCTCAGCCCCGTCCCGTCTCAGACATCAGTTCGCGTCCGTCGATTCAGGTGGCCCCACACCGAGTCGGCCCTCGACGAACGCAGCGAAGTCCGCAGCGACCGTTTCGACTTCGTCCCAGTCGGTATATTCGTAGTCCCGAGACGTGTCCGTGTCGCCGGTCGCCGCGACCGGATGTGGACCCAAATAATTAGACAGTGTTTGTGGTAGCACCGCTATGGATATCTGCGAGGCGCTTCGGGCCGAATCCGGCGTCGTCGCCGTCGTCGGTGCCGGTGGCAAAAAGACGACCCTCTATACGCTGGCTGCACGGGCCAGCGAGTCGGACCGCCGAGCGGTCGTGACCGCGACAGTTCGGATCCCGATTTTCGACCGCCACGTCGAGGACGTCATCGTCACCGACGAGCCGGTGGCAGCACTCGAGCGTGCGGACGCGTGGCCGGTCGGCGTCGTGCCCGAACGCGAGAGCGAGGATCGGTACGTGGGGTACGATCCCGAGGTAGTCGACGACCTTGCCGCGGTCGACGTCCCCGATGTCGTGCTTGTCAAAGCCGACGGAGCACGGACACGCGAGTTCAAAGCGCCGGGCGAGCACGAACCACAACTTCCCCAATGCACCACGACGGTAGTCCCGATCGCGAGCGTCCACGCAGTCGGAAAGCCACTCGCTGCTGAACACGTCCACCGACCGGAACGAGTGGCCGCGATTACGGGACGCGAACTCGGTGAGACGATCCGACCCGTGGACATCGCCGACGTGCTCGCGAGCGACCGCGGCGGACTGAAAGGGGTCCAGGACGGCGCAACCGTCGTTCCACTGCTCAACAAGGTCGACGACGCGACTCACCGCCGGGACGCCGAGGAAATCGCGACGACCCTCTTCGAGCGAGCCCCAGCCGTCTCCCGCGTGGTGCTGGCACGACTGATCGACGACGACCCGGTGATCCAAGTGCTCGAGCGCTAAGACGCACGAAATCAGTCTTCGAGTCGCCGAGTGGCCGCCTCGAACTCCTCGCGGGTGTTGACGTTCTCGAAGGTCGAAAGCGGTGCCTGATCGTGAATCTCGGCTTCGTCGACGACGACGTACTCGAGGTCGAACAGCGGTTCGATGATCTTTCGCTCGTCGCGCTCGAGTGCGCGTTCGCAGGCGGCGGCCATTGGCGCGGCCCGGTAGACGGCCTGGGTGGTCTGGAACCACTGGTCGTCGAGTCGCGGGACCGCAGCGTCGTGATCGGCCGCGCGGTCGAAGAGGTGTGAAATGAGGTCGGGATCGACGAAGGGCATATCGCAGGCGACGACGGCGGCGTACTCCCCCGTGGCCGCACGCAAGCCGGTCATGATTCCCGCCATCGGGCCGCGGTCGGGGACCGGATCGACCGCAAACGTGACGTCGGGACCGCCCTCGAGTGCCGTGTCGATCGCCGACACCTGCTCGTCCCGGCAGTTGATGACCAGTTCGTCGACGATCGGTGCGAGTCGGTCGACGACACGCCGGATCATTGGCGTGCCGGCGAGGTCGGCGACGGCCTTGTCCTGGTCGCCAAAGCGCGTCGAGTGACCGCCCGCGAGGACGACGCCCGTGCGATCGGTTCGGCCGGTCTCGGGGGGCATGGCCGATCGTTCGTCGAGAACGTGGAAAAACTTCCCGCACGCGACTGGGTCACGCTCGTCACGCCGATTGCCGCCAGAGCGCGCGATACAGCATCCACAGGTCACAGTCGAAGCGGTCGGCCAGCGAGCGACAGCGCTCGAGGTACGTCTCGTATTCCGAACCCGACGGCGGATCCGGATACGGTCGGGAGAGTTCGTTCGCCTCTCGGAGCGCCGCCCACACGCGGGGGCCGACCACGACGTACGCGTCGGGATCGATGAACATGCAAAACGCCGAGGCGACGGGGACGTCGACGGCCTCGAGGGCGGTCAGCGCGTCGATCATCGTGGCAGCATCGTCGGCGTCGACGGCGTCACCGATGGCGTCGCGAACGGCCTCGAAGTCGTTATCCCAGAAGCGCTCCTCGGCGTCCCGTCGCTTGTCGTCGGGATACGCGCCGAGAAAGCGCCGGTAATACCATCTGACGACCCAGGCCGCGTCTCGGCGGCCGTATTCACCCGATGCGAACGCAGCCGGGAGCGTCTCTCTGTTCTCCGCCTCGACGGCATACAGGGGCTCGTGCCGTCGGTAGTCGCGCGCCTGAGATTCCACGACCGACTTCGTAAGCGCCATCGTGTGCTGGTCCCACATGCGGTGCCGTCAGCGTTTCCCCGATCTCGGTAGTGCTCGCGTGAGCCGTCGCCTCTCGAGACGTACCAGTGCCATGGTAGAAAACCTCATACACGCGCGGATGATGGCTGTTACACAACGGGTGCAGCCACCTGGAGGGACCCACAATGTCCAGTGACCAAGAGCCAGTCAAGACGATCTGTCCGTACTGCGGTGTCGGGTGTGGAATCCAAGTACAGCCGGGCGACGAGCCCGGTGACGTCCAGTTCATGCCGTGGGGTGACGCTCCGGTCAACGAGGGCCGGATCTGTATCAAAGGCGGGGCAGCGACGGAGGTCGTCGACCACGAGGACCGCCTGACTGACCCGCTGCTCAGAGACGACAACGGCGAGTTCCGCGAAGCTACGTGGGAGGAAGCATACGAGTACATCGTCGACGAACTCGAGCGGATCCGCGAGGACTACGGTCCGGACGCGATGGGCTTTTTCGCCTCCTCGAAGGTAATGAACGAGGAGAACTACCTGCTCCAGAAACTGGCCCGTCGCTACGGCACCAACAACGTCGACAACTGCACGCGGATGTGTCATGCCTCGACCGTCTGGGCGCTGCGGACCAGCCTGGGCGCGGGCGCGATGACCAACAGCATGCGCGACCTCCGCGAGGAGTGTGATCTGTTCTGGATTCAAGGCGCGAATCCCGGCGAACAACACCCCATCGCGAACAGCCAGTACTTCCGGCAGGCAGTGCTCGAGGGTGCGACCGTCATTCAGGTTGACCCGCACGCGAACAAGACGACGCGGTCGTTCCAGATCGACGACACGGACCGCCACCAACACCTGCAGTTGAACCCTGGGACCGACATCCCGCTTTTGAATATCGTCCTCAAGACGATCCTCGAGCACCACGCGGACCACCCCGACGACGGCTGGATCGACGAGGAATTCATCGCAGAACGCACCGAGGGGTTCGACCACCTCAAAGCGACGCTCGCAGACTTCGACAAGGAGGCAGCAGCCGAGGAGTGCGGCGTTCCGCTCGAGGCCATCGAACTGGCCGCCGAAAAGTACGCGACCGCCGACAACGCGGCCATCTTCACCGGGATGGGGATGAGCCAGCACGCCTGCGGCGTCGACAACGTCCAAAACGAAATCAATCTGGCGCTGATCACCGGCAACCTCGGACGGGCTGGGACAGGTGTCAACCCGCTGCGCGGCCAGAACAACGTGCAGGGGACCTGTGACGTCGGCGCGATGCCGAACGTCCTGCCGGGCTACCAGCTGGTCGACGACGACGAGGCCCGCGAGTCGGTCGAGGACGTCTGGGGCTTCGAGATCCCCGACGAGCCGGGACTGACGAACGTCGAGATTTCTTACGAGGCTGGCGACTCGGTCAAGGGCCTGTATGTCATGGGCGAAAACCCCGTGATGAGCGAACCCGACGCCAACAGCGTCGCCGACCGGTTGGGGGATCTCGAGTTCATGGTCGTGCAAGATATCTTCATGACCGAGACCGCGGAGTTCGCCGACGTGATCCTTCCGGCGACGACCTGGGCCGAACGCGGTGGCACCGTCACGAACACCGATCGGCGCGTCCAACGCATGCGCGGCGTCGGGAAAGTCCACGAGAACACCAAACATGACCGCGAGATCCTGACCGAAGTTGGGATGCGCCTGTTCGACGAGGGGTTCGACTTCGACGACCCCGAGGAGATCTTCGAGGAACTCCGGCAGGTCTGTCCGAGCTACCACGGGATGACCTACGATCTGCTGGGCGAGGAGGGACTGCACTGGCCCTGCTACGAACCCGGCGACGAGGGCGATCCGTTCCTCTACGAGGACGAGTTCGAGACCGAGAGCGGCCTGGGTCACATCGAGGGTGTCGAACACACCCCGCCGGCGGAGACGCCCGACGACGAGTACCCGCTGATCCTCACGACCGCACGGCTCGAGGAACACTACAACACCGGGACGATGAGCACGCGCTCGCCGACACTCAACAGGCAGACCCCGGAGAACTTCGTCGATGTCCACCCCGAAGACGCCGAGCGCTATGGGATCGAGGACGGCGAGTACGTCCGGTTGCGCTCGCGACGCGGCGAGATCACGCTCGAGGCCCACGTTACCGAGGCCACCAAGGAGGGTGTCGTCTGGACGACGCCACACTTCGCCGCCGCCTCGGCGAACAAGCTGACGAATCACGTGCTCGACGAGCGGGCGAAGATCCCCGAGTACAAGGCCGCTGCCGCGGAGATCGACGTCGATATCGAGCCCGTCGATCGAGCGGCTGGCGACGACTGAAGCTCACCAGTGGCAGCCGGGACCAGCATCTCCGGCTCCATCTCGAGTCACGGATCGAACGCGACCGAGTTTCACTGAGCATGGGGTACGACGGCGACGGCAAGTTTTACAACGAGGTTCGTGGTGCGTTGTGTGAGGTTCGATACCTAATGTCAATGGATGCTGTCGTATACCAGGGCCCGCACGATGTAGCTATCGAAGAGGTTGACGAACCAGAGATCGAGCACGAGAACGATGTTCTCGTCGATATCACGACCACGGCGATTTGTGGCTCGGACCTGCACATGTACGAGGGGCGAACCGCAGCCGATCCGGGGATTGTCTTCGGCCACGAGAACATGGGGATCGTCAGCGAGGTCGGCGATGCCGTGACGACCCTCGAGGAGGGCGATCGCGTCGTGATGCCCTTTAACGTGGCCTGTGGCTTCTGTCGGAACTGTGAGAACGGCTATACCGGCTTCTGTACCAACGTCAACCCCGGCTTCGCCGGCGGTGCGTATGGGTACGTCGCGATGGGGCCGTACAAGGGCGGGCAGGCCGAGAAACTCCGCGTGCCGTTCGCGGACTTCAACGCGTTGAAACTGCCGGAAGGCGACGCACACGAGGACTCCTTCGCGCTGCTGGCTGATATCTTCCCGACGGGATGGCACGGCACCCGACTCGCGAACCTCGAGCCCGGCGAGTCGATCGCGATCTACGGGGCTGGCCCCGTCGGCCTCATGGCCGCCTACAGTGCCAAAATACAGGGCGCGTCCGAGATCTACGTCGTCGACCGCGTCGAGAGTCGCCTCGAGATGGCCGAAGACCACTGTGACGCCCACGCTATCAACTTCGAGGAGGGCGACCCGGTCGAACAGATCGTCGATGCCCACGGTGACGAAGTCGACAAGGGCGTCGACGCCGTCGGCTATCAGGCGATCGACCCCGAGACGGATCCGGGCGACGACGCCTACGATCCAGCACGGGAGAATCCCGCGATCGTCCTCAACCAACTCATCGAGACCGTCCGACCGACCGGCCAGCTCGGCATTCCGGGGCTGTACGTGCCGTCCGATCCCGGCGCACCCGACGAGATGGCAGCACAGGGCCGGCTCGGCATCGACTTCGGCAAGCTCTTCGAAAAGGGGCTGAAGCTCGGAACTGGCCAGTGTAACGTCAAAGAGTACAACCGGGAGTTGCGAGACATGATTATCGAAGGACGGGCCGACCCCAGCTGGGTCGTCTCCCACCGCGTCGACTTAGAGCAAGCACCCGAGATGTACGAGAAGTTCGACGAACGCGAGGAAGGCGTCACCAAGGTCTTGCTTGAGCCGTAGCGTTCCGCCCTCGACCACCGTTTTTCGTCCCCTGTCGATCAGAAGCTTGGTCAATGAGTGCCGTCCAGCCGACGAGCCCTGAGACGCGCTTGAGCGTCTGTGGACTGCCAACCGACAGCATCAGCTTCGCAGCCAGGCTTTCGGATGGTCGTCGCGAAGGTGATCCTGATACCGCTTGATCAGCTTGGGGTACGATCCCGCAACCGCATACCAGTCGCAGTGGTCGCATTCCCGTTCGACCGTGTCAGTCGCGCTCTGTACGTATCCGCCGCGTTGGTGCATACTCATCGCGCTCTGCTGTGACGATATAGCCTTTCTGTCTCGGCCGGAGAAACAGGTATGGTCCAGACTGACATAGCCTGCTGCATGTGCCAGTACTGTAACTACTCCTTTCACGACGGCTGGACGCAGCTGCTCGAGTACGACGACGTCTATCAGGACGCCCTCCCCAACCGAGTGACCGACCAGTCAACGCACGGCTTCCACGAGTCTTGGGAAGAACTCAGCGACGAACTCGAGTTGTAGAGCAACGAGTGACGAGAGCGCCACCGCCATCCATGCACCCGATCGCACGACGACCTGGTGATCGGCGTAGAGCGCGGTTCAGGAGGCATCTGAGAGCGGGAACGGATCGGTGACGGACGCTGCCAGCTCGCGCTCGTCGCTATCGATCACACACGCCTCGAGGTCCTTGCGAATCTCCCCTTCGTTCATCGAGCGACCGATGATCACCAGTCGCGTGCGACGGTCGTCCTCGGGCCGCCACTCGCCGATCGGGCCGGCTTGAACGGACGGACCGGCCTGACTGACACCGATCACGTCGTCGTGGGCGGCGACATAACAGACGCCTTTAGCCCGGACGATCGACCCGTCCCAGTCCTCGAGCCAGGCTGCAAGCCGTTCCGGGTGGAACGGCCGGTCGGAGCGGAAGACAAACGACGAGACGCCGTGTCGGTCGGCCACGCTTTGTTCGTCGTCGTGAGTGTGGTCGTGGCCGTGTTCGTCTCCATCTCGATGTCCATCCTCGCCGTGATCGTGTGTCTCACCACGCAGGTGGCGTTTCCACCCTGGCGAGCGCTTTGCCGTCGCGAAGTCGAACGCCCCGGTATCGAGGACGATATCCGGATCCACCTCACAGTAGGTCGTCCGGAGCCGTTTCGCCCGCGGCTGGAGAGTGTCGACGACGGCCTCGATCTCCGCGAGTGCTCCCTCGGGGACCATATCGGACTTGTTGAGCAACAACACGTCGCAGAACTCGATTCCCTCAACGAGAACCTCGCTCAACGGTCGGTCTTCATCGGGCTGGACGGTCTCCGGGAGTTGCTCCCCAGCGTCAAACTCCTTCCAGAACCCGTACGTATCGAGGACGGTCACCATCGTGTCCACCCGGAACAGGCTCGTCGGGTCCACGTCGCTTGCGTCCGTTCCATCAGTGAACACCTGCGCGATCGGAATCGGTTCGCTGATCCCTGACGCCTCGACCAGTAGGTAATCGAAGTCGCGACGCCGTGCCAGTCGCGTCGCTTCCTCGAGGAAATCTCCCCGTAGCCGACAGCAGATACAGCCGTTCGAGAGGTCGACGATGCCCTCGTCGTCGGACTCTCGAGCGAGCAGTTCCGCATCGACGTTGATCTCACCCATATCGTTGACGATCACCGCGACCCGTCGGTCGCCCGGATTCGACAGCACGTGGTTGATAAGCGTCGTTTTCCCCGCTCCGAGATAGCCGCTAACGATAGTTACGGGAATCGTGTCGCTATGAGACATACGATACCAGACATCATGATAGACGCGCTACTAAGTGATCGGGTCGCTCTCGCTGACAGTATCGCACACGAGACTGTCACGAGGCAGCCTCGAGCAATGTGCACCCGCTCTGGATTCGGGTCTTGCGGTTGCCCGATCCGATCCAGACACAGTTCGGACGAGTTTCGATGCGTGGCTTACTCGCCCTCGAGGGGCTCGCCGCGACGATCGACTCGCGTCGCGGGAAGACCGGCTCGATCGGCATGTTCGTGAATTATGTCTTTTTCCTCGGCTCGGTACTGGCAGAACGTTCCCGTGATCTCCCCGTCTTCGTTCATCATGATCTCGGATTCGATCCAGCAGATCTCGTTCCCCTCCGCTCGAAGTTCTTGCAGGACGTCTCCGGATTGCGCAGCCGCATCCTCGAGTTCGTCCTCCGTGATCGGTTCATCGAGTGACCGGAGTATCAGGAAGTCCGTGAGCTCTTGTTCGGACATTGGTGGCATTTCACATGGCATTCTCCGTGCCAATAAAAGTTGGTTTGATAGATAGTGAAACTGCCACGACTTGACGGACGTCATCCCGGAGCCGACCCCTTCGTGCCGCCTCAGGACTGTGCGCTGGCTCGAATGTTGGTATCGCGACGGCGAGTGCAATCACTGGCAGTACCTCGGGGTCGCCGATCACGCTGCTCGTACTCGAGACCCCGTCCCGATTTGAACGCTCTGCTGTCGATGGGACAACGCGTTATTCGTCGGGCAGTCGGCTCTTACGATAGATCTTCGCGATTTCCATGTCGACCTCATCGAGCCCGACAATGATGTCCTCTTCGGGGGACAGATCCTCGGCCTCCCAGCTCTCGAGGAACGCGACGGCATCCTCGCGGTTGGCGTAGGGGCGCGGATCGATCCCCATCGGATCGTCGGCGGCTTCCTTGTCGGTGATGAGAACGAAGTTGGCCGTCGTCGCGTCGACGAGGTCTCCAGTCTCGTAGTCGATCGTCCACGCGCCCTGAATCGGCGAGTCGGGCGTTGACGACACTTTGTAGGCGAACAGACAGCCCGGCAGATCGAAGACGGCCGCCTGTCCATTCTCGTGGACGAGTTGGCTGTTGCCAAAGTACTTCGTCACCGGCATGCCACAGACATCACACCGTTGAGAGTCAGTAAACTCAACTGGCCCTTCCTCGACACCCTCGATCGAGGGTTCGTACACCTGTGCCTGTTCGTCGCCACCGTCTTCGGAGTCGTTTCCACCGAGACAGCCGGCAATGCCCGCTGTCGCGCTGACTCCCAGCGCGCCCAGCAGCCGACGCCGCCCGAGTCCGTCGTGTTCGCACATACACGCCTTTAGCTACCCGGCGATCAAAACCGACGTGGTTCAGGTGTCGAATCGGCCGTACGGCCGTCTCCGTTCTCGAGTTGCGCTTTCGCCATCCGGTGGCGTGCGCGAAACATGGCCTCGAACCCGGGCTTCGAGAACAGTTCAGCGACGTCGCCAAGTGGACCGAACGGAAGGTCATACTCGACGCGATCCCGGATGACAGTTCGATCGCCATCGGCGAAAAAGCTGTGCGTGTGCTCCCACCGGTCGAATGGCCCGTGAACCATTTCGTCGCGAAAGTACGCCGAGCCGTCCTCACACTCGCGATCCGTAATCACCGAGGTCCAGTGCTGGCGTGGCCCGACGCCAAACGGCTGGATCGACAACGCGACCTCCGAGCCGGGCTCGAGTACGTCCGGTTCCGACTGACCATCCGGTCCGAGCACGCGCTCGACGCGCAAGCCCAGCCAGTCGGGAGTCACCCCCTCGAGGCCGGTGATCCGAGAGTGAAACGCCCAGACGTCGTCGAACGACGACCGGACCGTCGTCTCGCGTTCGTACGTTGGCATGGATGCGTCTACGGTTCCCAACCTGAAAACATCAGTCCCGAAATCGGCGGCGACGGAACACGCCAAGCGGTGTCTGTTCCGCTGTCTTACTTCAGTCGCTCCTGCAGGAACGACGGGTGAGCTGCGGTGACGCCGTCGATTTCGAGCAGCTCCTCGGAGATTATCTCGCCGAGTGCGTCGCCGTCTTCGGCACGCACCTCGGCCATCAGCATGTGGTCGCCGCTTGAACTATACAGCGCCTCGACCTCCTCGAGGTTCTTGATCGCCTGCGTGGCCTCGACGTAGCGTTCGCTCGCGACATCGAGCCCGACCAGCGCGATCGTCTGGCTCGAGAGCTTCTTTGGGTCCACGTCGGCCGAGTAGCCGACGATAACGCCGTCGTCTTCGAGCTGATTAATGTACTTTCGAACCGTGGGTTTCGAGACGTTCGCCCGCTCGGCGATCTCAGCGTAGGACGCCTGTGCGTCCTCCTCGAGCACCTCGAGAATGCGATCTTCCGTCGCCTGCGTACTCATAGCAGTACGTTTTGCTTCGATGGGAAAATATCTTTTGTATACGGAAACGACGAATATCCAATCAGAAGGGGCCGAAACTGCAGCGGCGAGCACGGCGCTCGCTGGTAGTTTAGTTAGCCGATTCGCCGCTCTTGAATCACTAGATGGCGTCGTGGTAGGCCGGGAAATCAAACGGAGCTGAAACGAGAGAGTGACAGTTTGGATGAACATCACCATCTACTTCTCTGGAAATGGTCTCGAGCCGAGCGTGAAGCGTGGGCAAGAGCAACGCGGACTATACGACGATGTCTATTCGACCGAGTACGTCCTACACAGTCCGCTGGGCGATTAAAAGTTAGCCAATATGAAAGAAACCATTAATACGGGTTCCTGTCACTGAGTCCCGGCGCACCCGCAGGACAGTTTCGGTCCCACTGGCACTGACTCCCAGCAGACTATATGAGACCGTGCGAGCAGGAAACTCGGACTTCGAATTCACGCTTATGAATGTCATCGACGAAGGCGACAAGATCGTTCTACAGTACACCATGGCCGGGACAAACGGCCCGTCTCTTCTCCCAGAAGAACCAACTAGCAAGCCATGGGAGGGCTCGAGGATCACAATATGCCGATTTGAGGATGAAAAGATAATCGAACAGTGGATAACTTCGACTACATCGATGTAATGCAACAGCTCGGCTTGATTTCTTCGGGCCCAACAGAATCAGGCGCGTAATCCCAAAAGCGGTATTGTCTGGGTTGACAGAGGTCCGCTGGATCCTAGGTCTAGATAATTCATGAGATTTATAGTTGTCTCTCTATCTGGTATGTCGTGTGGTATTACCTACCTTTGAGGGAAGGGGTTCGTAGGCCTTAAGTAGTGTTCGGCGATTCTGTTTTAGTACGAAGAAGATGAGGACCCCGCCCCTGCGGTCCGCCGTACAGACGGGATCTGAT
>NZ_AOIT01000018.1 GCF_000337475.1 Natrinema limicola JCM 13563
CTCTCAGCCTGGAAGTGGCGAGAGTCAGAAACGCTCCGGCGCCATAGGATGTGGCTGCGGCCGATTAGGTAGACGGTGGGGTAACGGCCCACCGTGCCCATAATCGGTACGGGTTGTGAGAGCAAGAGCCCGGAGACGGTATCTGAGACAAGATACCGGGCCCTACGGGGCGCAGCAGGCGCGAAACCTTTACACTGCACGAAAGTGCGATAAGGGGACTCCAAGTGCGAGGGCATATAGTCCTCGCTTTTCACCACCGTAAGGAGGTGGTAGAATAAGTGCTGGGCAAG
>NZ_AOIT01000019.1 GCF_000337475.1 Natrinema limicola JCM 13563
GAAATCCCGTAATCCTGGACGGACCACCGGTGGCGAAAGCGCCTCTGGAAGACGGATCCGACGGTGAGGGACGAAAGCTCGGGTCACGAACCGGATTAGATCCCCGGGTAGTCCGAGCTGTAAACGATGTCTGCTAGGTGTGCCACAGGCTACGAGCCTGTGGTGTGCCGTAGGGAAGCCGTGAAGCAGACCGCCTGGGAAGTACGTCCGCAAGGATGAAACTTAAAGGAATTGGCGGGGG
>NZ_AOIT01000021.1 GCF_000337475.1 Natrinema limicola JCM 13563
TCATACTCCTATCCGAAGAGTAACTACGACTAGTAGTTCACTCTTCTCCAGTTTCACAGATAGAGGATAAGATTGAGATTGAATCCGGCCAGACGATTCGACAAATGCACCTGAATATTCCAGAGACAGCACCCAGATAGCAATCCTTAATGATGATCGGCAGAAACGGTTAGATAGCGGGATGGGATAGCCAGGAGATTCCGGCGGGCTCATAACCCGCAGATCAGTAGTTCAAATCTACTTCCCGCTATTTCTTGACTTTGAGTAAACTTCTACGCGACTTGATCGGTAAGTTTTACAATCATAACTAAATAACACTCGACCGAGTAGACAGCCGAATTCGGTCAAGACTGCCTTTGCACTTTGTCGATTTCACACTGGACGCACAAGTCGTCAGCAAAACACGAAACGCTATCGTAGGGACAGTCGTACTCGTCTCCGTCGGCAGACTGACGGAGTTTCTCCCGATACCAGATACTTTCCCAGTCATCAATATCCATGTTTGCAGACGTGAAGATGACATCAGTATTCCTATTTGAAATGTACGAGGAACAGGTGACTGTCTCCGTTCCAGTTCGGTCATCCAAGAGTCGGACGATAATCGAACCGTCGTAGACCTCTGTCGGGTCCAGCCCTAAGTCATAACGGATACACTCGAAATACTGTGTAAAAGCTTGGGAAGAACACTTTTCTCGAACTCAGGTCACGCCGACGTGTGAACTCATAATCGGCTCTTTCAGAGCTATTGCTTACTTATCCCGTTCTCTCACCAGCGATCGGCGTTCATACTCGAGGTCTGTGATCTGCGGTTCCCAGTCGAACGATTCTGTCACACTCGTGGCAATATTCTCAAGCGTCACATCCGGGTTCTCCTCCGAGATGCGTACGGACCGTTCAGCCAACGTCGTCGTCTTTCCGATCCCGGCGCTGGCGGTGATCGCAACGTTGCGATCGAGGATCAGTGCGTCCTGCTGCTGTTCGTCGGTCAGTCGAATCCCATTCATCTCTCGATTGCTGTCAGTCAGTGTCGAAAACCAGTGACAGCGGACCGTATGAGGACAGGTAGGCTCGAGACGGCAGCCGACCGTCAGCTCTGGGTCGGCGTCGACGGTTGACTTACGTGTGTCGCTCGAGCAGGTCGTAGCTGCGTTCCCACTCGGCGTCGTCGTCGAAGTACCGTTCGGCCAGCGGCTGGTCAGGCAGTTCGCCGACGGCCCGTTTCTCCTCGGTGTAGGACGGTCGGTCCTCGTCGACGTAGTAGCGGCCAGTGAGGACGGTCCCTTCGTTTAAGACGTCCTCGGTCTCGCGCATCATCTCGGCGGCTTCGGCTCGGTCCGTGACGTCGAAGTCGTAGTCGTCGGACTCCTGGACGTCGACGTAGGGGACGTACTGGCGGGCGTCTTTGTTCCAGGTCGGACACTGGGTCAGGAAGTCGATGTGGGCGAAGCCGTCGTGTTCGATGGCTTCCTTGATGATCTCTTTGGCCTGGTTGGGGTTGACGGCGGCAGTGCGGGCGACGTAGCTCGCACCGGCTGTCAGCGACTGCGACAGCGGTCGGATCGGCGTCTTCGCGCTGCCCGAGGGCTGGGTCTTGGACTTGTGGCCCTTGGGACTCGTCGGCGAGGTCTGACCTTTCGTCAGGCCGAAGATCTCGTTGTTGAAGACGATGTACGTGATGTCGTGGTTCTCCCGGGCCGAGTGGATGAAGTGGTTGCCACCGATTCCGTAGCCGTCGCCGTCACCGCCGGCGGCGATGACCTCGAGTTCGGGATTGGCGAGTTTGGCGGCTCGAGCCACGGGCAGCGAGCGGCCGTGGATCGTGTGGAAGCCGTAGGTGTCGAGATAGCTGTTGAGCTTGCCCGAACAGCCGATCCCAGTGACGGTCAGCACTTCTTCGGGCGTCTTGCCGGCCTCCGGCAGCGCCTGTTTCAGCGCCTTCAGGACGCCGAAGTCGCCACAGCCCGGACACCAGGTTGGCTGTGGTTCGACACCGGGCGTGTACTCGTCCCGGTCGATTTCCCGTTCCTCTCCGATCGCGTTGAATGCACTCATTGGTCAGTCACCTGCAGCTGGTTCGATTCGTACCTGTGCGGTCGGTTCGCGCTCTTCCTCGACGAAGTTGACCTCGTAGCCCTCGACGATCTCGGCGGGCTCGAACGGCTCGCCGTTGTACTTCAGCAGGCTGGTCAGTTTCTCGCCGAACCGGCCCAGTTCCTTCTGGAGCAGGCCACGGAACTGCGCGGTGGCGTTCATCTCGACGACCATCGCCTCGTCGACGCTCTCTAAGAACTCGGTTACGTCGGCCTCCGCGAACGGCATCATGTCAGAGACGCTGATGCCTTTCACCGAGTGGCCGGCGTCGTTGAGCCGCTCGACGGCCTCCTCGACGGCACCCTGACTCGAGCCCCACGTAATGATCCCGTGGTCGGCAGTTTCGTCGCCGAAGTAGGTCTGGGTCGACGACTCTCGGCTGTCGAGGTCTTCGCGGATCGACTCGAGTTTCTCGAGGCGGCGGTCCATCTGGGCGACGCGGTTGTCGGGGTCTTCGCTGATGTGGCCGACGGGGCTGTGTTCGTTGCCGGTCGCGAGGAAGCGCCCGCCCTTCTGGCCGGGGATCGAGCGCGATGCGACGCCGTTTTCGGCGTCCTCGTAGTTGAAGCGCTTGAACTTCCCGGAGTTGTCGTGGGCGGCCTCCCGGAGTTCCTCCTCGGTGAGCGTCGATCCGAGATCCGGCGCGGGTTCGCGGTCGAAAAAGTCGACGTCGACGTTGGTGTTCTCACCGGAGAGCTTCTGGTCGTAGATGATGATCGCCGGGAGCTGGTAGTCCCAGGCGATCTCGAAGGCCAGCCGGGTCTGTTCGTAGGCTTCCTCGATGGTCCCGGGCGCGAAGACGACGCGTTGGGAGTCGCCCTGACTCGTATAGAGGATGTGTTCGAGGTCGGACTGTTCGGGCTTGGTCGGCATCCCGGTCGAGGGGCCGGCACGCATGGCTTCGATGAGGACCACCGGGGTCTCGGTCATCTCGGCTAAGCCGAGCGGTTCACTCATCAGTGCGAAGCCACCTCCCGAAGAGCCGGACATCGCCTTGACGCCGGCGTGGCTCGCACCGACGGCCAGCGCCGCAGCGGCGATTTCGTCTTCGACCTGCTCGGAGATGCCACCCATGTCGGGGAAGTTCTGGCTGAGGATGGTGAACACGTCGGTCCACGGCGTCATCGGGTAGCCGGAGATGAACCGACAGCCGGCGTCGATCGCGCCGTAGGCGATCGCGTTCGAGCCCGACAACAGCGCCTGCTCAGTCTCGTGCGAGCCTTCGGGGGCTCGCAGGTCGTGCTCGAAGTCGTATTCCTCGGTAACGGTATCGTATGCCTCGTGGAGGATCTCGAGGTTCGCCTCGAGCACGTCGCCGCCCATCGCGTCGGACATCAGGTCCTCGATGTGTTCGAGATCCATCTCGAGCAGCGCGGCCGTCGCGCCGACGCCGGCGGTGTTACGCATGACCTCGCGGCCGTGCTCGCGGGCGAGTCCCCGGAGGTCCATCGGGAAGACGTGCCAGCCGTTTTCCTCGGCACGGGCCTCGAGATCGAGCGCTTCGACGTCTTCCTCGCTGATGAGGCCCTCGTCGTAGATGATGATCCCGCCCTCGCGGAGTTCATCGAGGTTCTCCGAGAGGGGCTTGATCTCTTCGTTGCCGTAGAAGGCGTCTTCCTGCGGGTTCCGGGCGAAGGAGTCGCCCAGTGCGAGCAAGAAGTTGTAGCCGTCTCCACGTGACTGTACCTCGTGGTCTGCGGCACGAATCTCGACGTACGTGTGGCCGCCGCGAATCCGCGACGGATAGTGCCGGTGAGTGAATACGTCGAGCCCCGAGCGCATCAGCGCCTTGGCGAAGTTCTGGCTCGTCGAGTCGATCCCGTCGCCGGAACCGCCCGCGATTCGCCAGATAAGTTCGTCGCTACTCATAGTGGATCAGTGGCCGATGGGCCAACCGTATCCAAATTTCGGACTACCGTGCCTAAAGCCTTTGCTATGGATTGACAAGTATCTTTCGTGAAGAATGAACATCCATTGAACAATATGGCATGGAAGATCATTATCGATAAGCCGACGCCGCGTTCTGCCCTAATCACGTCAGGGTAATCTATCAGTGCCGAGGAATCGACCGGCGATACTTTTTATACCCTATTCATGCTATCCAGTCCCATGGGTTACATCGTTCGGATGCCGAAACTCGGGCTCGAGATGGAACGCGGGACGCTCCTCGAATGGGCGATCGACGAGGGCGACTCGGTCTCCGAGGGAGAACTGATCGCGGAAGTGGAGTCCGAAAAGAGTATCGGGGAGATCGAGGCTCGCGAAGACGGCGTGTTGCGACGAACCTACCTCGAGGTCGACGAGACGGTGCCGCCGGGAACCCCCATCGGGATCGTCGCGCCGGCGGAGGCCGACATCGGCGATCTCGAGGCCGAAGCGACGGCCGATCTTGAAGCCGACGTCGAGGTCGAGGAGGGCGAACCCGAGCCAGAACCGGACGAGGGAACGGCTGAACCGGCCGTAAGCGGGGCCGGCACGAGCGCTGGCGGCACGACAGCCGACGAGATCACGGCCTCGCCCCGCGCTCGAGACCGGGCGGACGAGCTGGGTGTTGAGCTGACGACAGTCGAGGGAACCGGCTATCAGGGATCGATCACCGAGGAAGACGTCGAACGGGCGGCCAGCAAGGGTGCGGATGAAGGTACCAGCGAGCTGAACGCGTCGCCGCGAGCGCGCTCCCGCGCGGACGAGTTGGGCGTCGATCTCACAACCGTCGAAGGAACTGGCTATCAGGGCGCGATCACCGAAGAGGACGTCGAAGCGGCCACAGCGGGGACCGGCGGGACGAGCAGGACCCTCGCCGAAGAGCGGCCGTTCGGCGGGATGCGCAAGACGATCGCCGCGCGGTTGAGCGAGAGCGATCGTGAGGCCGTCCACGTGACCGTCCACCGCGAGGCCGACGCCGAGGCACTGCTTTCGGCTGCCGACGCCGCCGATGCGACCCTCGAGACCGACATCTCGGTCCAAGACGTCCTCCTCCGGGCCGTCTCGGCGACGCTTGCGGACCATCCCGCGTTCAATGCGACGTTCGAGGACGACGTCCACGAACTCTGGGAGGAACACAACGTCGGCCTCGCCGTCGATATCGAACAGGGGCTGATCGCGCCGGTACTCCCGGATGTCGAAAGCAAATCGCTCGCCGAACTCGCCGACGAGCGACGAGCGCTTGTCGACCGCGCGATCAGCGGCGACTACACCATGGACGACCTCCAAGGCGGGACGTTCACTGTAACGAATCTCGGCGTCCTCGGCGTCGAGGCGTTCGATCCGATCATTAACCCACCGCAGGTCGCCATCCTCGGCGTCGACGCCATCGACGAGCAGCCGACCCGCAGCGACGATGACGGTCTCGAGTGGCGACGCCACCTCCCGTTCGATCTCTCGTTCGACCATCGGGTCGTCGACGGCGCTGACGCGGCTCGCTTCCTCGAGACGCTCGTCGATTATGTCGAAAACCCGTGGCCGCTCCTTCCCGAGGACGTCGCCGACGCGGCCGACCGCGGGGCTGTCGGGGCAGAGACGGAGATGCCCGGCCGATCGGTTACCGCCACGAACCCCGAGGGAATGCACGGTCGCATCGAGGCCGGCTCATTCGAGTGGACGTACGACGAACCCGAATCCAGCGGTGGCACCGAGACCGGCCCGACCCCGGTCGATGTCGCACTCGGCGGCCTCGCCTCCTGTCTCTCGTTGAGTACCCGATTCCAGACGAGCAAACGCGACATGTCGGTTGAAGAGATCCAGGTCGATGTGGATGCGACCCCAGAGGAGGGGCCAGTCGAGGACATCGCGGCGACGATCCGCCTTGCAACCGACGAAGACGACGAGGCCGTCGACCGGCTCGTCGACCTCGGAGAGCGGGGCTGTCACGTCTCGCAGATGCTTCGGGAGGAGTTGGAACTCGATCTCTCCTGGGAACGGCTCTAGAACCTGAGGAGCCGTTCGGCGGTCCGTTACTCCGGATACGTCCGGTCCGGTTCCGGCATCGCGTCGACGTTCGCCGCAGTCTCGAAGATCGCGCCGTTGAGTTCGTCGGCCGTGTCGAAGTACCAGTATTCGGTGCCGCCGTAGTTGCCACTCTGGATGACCGGCAGGCCGGCATCTTCGAATTCCTCGACGACCGCGTGTGGATCGTCGAAGGCGAAACAGGCCACGTGATGCAGCCCTTCGCCGTGTTCGGCGAGGTGCTCCGTATAGATGCTCTCCCCCTCGAGCGGTTCGATTAATTCGATCATCGTCTCGCCGAGCTGGGTGAGCGCGAGCACCATCGAATACTCGTGGGACTCACCATGATAGGTTCGTTCGGTGAGCGTTGGCGGCTCGAATCGGTAGACTTCCCAGGGGCCAACCCCGAGGATCGAGCCGAACCGGTCCATCCCGTCGTCGATGTCCTCGACGACGAACGCGACCTGCGATAGTTCCGGAATTTCGACTTCTACTTGTGGGATGTTATCTGACACCATTGTAGCGACCATCGCTACCACGACCGTCGAAGTAATGGTTTGCCCGCCGGCTCAGCGTGGGCTACTCCATTTGCCGCTCGTCGACGGCGTCGATCTCGAAGCCGCCGGCCCGTGAGCCCGCCTCGAGCGTCGCGTCGATATCGACGAGTCGCGGTCCCTCCGGAACGGGCATCAGTTCGACCGTCGCGTCGGTCAGTTCGAGCTCGCGCTCGCCGTCGGCACCGACGACGCCATCGGGCACGTCGAACGCGACGGACTCGTTGGGCTCGAGTCGCTCGCACGCCGTGACACCGATCGTTGCGGTGACGCCCGGCGCGACGATCGCGCGGACGCATCGGGGCGCGTCCTCGGGATCGGTGAGTCGGACGGCGACGCCGCCGGGCTCGGTCGGTGACAGCGGCTCGAGGCTGCCTGCAACGGCTGGGAGCCCGATATTTCCGGGGTGAGCCTGTGAGACGACCCCGCCGCGGAGATCGGACGGATCGAGCAGCGCGCGGGTCCCGATAAACGACTGCGAAGAGACCTCGGCAGCCGCGAGCCCGGTCAGCCGCCGCTCGCCGACCGGCGTCTCGGCGCGTGCGTCGACCATGCCGTGTCGCGTCGTCACCGCTTCGACCGAGACCATTCCGGTCGCGATGAGCCCCGCCGCTGCGCCCGCAACGGTGCCGTCGACGGCCGACGGCACGACATTGTTTGTCCCCGTCGAAACCGCGACCAGTGGCACGTCGCCGAGTTCGAGCGCGGCATCGCGGGTCGTGCCGTCGCCGCCGAGGACGACTGCAGCGTCGGCTTCCTCACGAAAGCGGGCTGCTGCCCGTCGGGTGTCGGCTGGACTCTCCTCGATCGGCAGCTCGAGCGTCGTTGCATCTATCTCCGCGGGTGCTTCCGCGACCGCGTGGTCGGCGATCCCCGTCCGGTCGGGCATGACGAGCACATCGAGGGGCTCGCCCGTGATGGTCAGGCCGTCACAGACACACTCGGCGACCCGGCGCTTCGCGTAGTTGTCGACGACGCTCGCGCCGCCGGTGAGCCGGCGGATGTCGCGGCCCGCAGCGGGGTTGACGATCAGTCCGATAGTCGCCACGTGGAGCCCCCGCTACGCGATCCGCTCGATTGCGGCTCTGACGTCGTCGTCACCGGGCAGGACCTCTTGCTCGAGCGGCGGGCTGAACGGCATGTGCGTATCCGGCGTGCCGACCCGCTGGATCGGTGCATCGAGGCTGAAGAACGCCTCTTCTTGGACGCGCGTGGCGATCTCCGCGTGGGTGCCATACGAAAGCGGGCTCTCGTCGGCGACGACCAGCCGGCCGGTCTTCTCGACGCTCTCGACGATCGTGTCGGTATCGAGCGGGTACAGCGAGCGTGGGTCGATGACCTCGACGCTCACGTCGCCCTCGAGGGAGTCGGCCACGCCGAGGGACTCGCCGACGAGTCGCTGGGTGGCGACGACGGTGACGTCTTCACCTTCGCGTTCGACGGCCGCCTCGCCGATCGGAACCGTATAGTCCTCGTCGGTCGGCACTTCGCCCGACTGCTCGTAGATCATCTTGTTCTCGAAGACGAAGACGGGATCGTTCGACCGGATGGCGGCCTTCGTCAGCCCCTTCGCGCTCGCGGCGGTGCCCGGCGCGACCGCTTTCAGCCCCGGGAAGTGGGCGATCCATGTGTGGACCGTCCCCGAGTGCTGGCTGGCGGCACCCATGCCACCGCCCTCGGTTGTCCGGACGGTGACCGGCAGTTCGGCTTTTCCGCCGAACATGTAGTGCATCTTCGCCATCTGATTCATGATCTGCTCCATCGAGACACCCATGAAATCCGAGAACATGAGTTCGACGACCGGCCGCGTGCCGGTCGCCGCCGCGCCGGTCGCCGCGCCCATGAAGCCTGCCTCGCTGATCGGCGTATCTCGGACGCGTTCCTCGCCGAACTCCTCGTAGAGACCGCCGGTTACCTCGAGGACGCCGCCGAAGACGCCGACGTCTTCGCCTATGAGGTAGACGTCCTCGTCGCGCTCGAGTTCTTCGCGGAGGCCCTGTCGGATCGCCTCCCGGACGGTCATCGTCTCGGTCTCCTGTTCGAGTTCTGCCTGTGCAGTCATCGGTGGTCACCTCCGTTCGCGCCGCCGTCAGTCCGGGCAACGTTCGCGAATCGCTCGAGTTCTGGGGGCTGTTCGACGAACATGTCTTCGTAGGCTGCGCTCGGTTCCGGTGCGTCCGTCTCCTGTGCGTACTCGACGGCGTCGTCGATCGACGCCTCGATCTCGGCTCGAAGGTCGTCAAACTCCTCTTGGGTCAGTTCGCCGCGCTCGATCAGTCGGTCTTTGAACGATTCGATCGGGTCCTGATCCCGCCAGCGCTCGACCTCCTCGTCGTCGCGGTAGGGCTCCTCGTCGCCCTCGTAGTGACCGCGGTAGCGGTACGTCTGGGCCTCGACCATCGTCGGCCCGTCGCCGGCGCGCGCTCGCTCCCGGGCTTCGGCGACCGCTTCCGCGACAGCAGTGATATCCATGCCGTCAACGGTCACGCCGGGGATGTCGTAGGCCTGGGCCGTATCGCTCAGGTTGTCGAGATTGTGCTGTTTCTCGACTGGGGTGCCCTCCCCGTAGTGGTTGTTCTCGACGACGAAGATCGCCGGCAGGTCCCACGTCGAGGCGAGGTTGATCGCCTCGTGGACCTGTCCCTGGGCGACCGCGCCGTCGCCGAGGAAGCCGACCGCGACCTGGTCGCGGTCCTGATAGTCGATCGAGAGAGCCGCACCGGTCGCCAACGGCGGCCCTGCACCGACGATCCCGTTCGCACCGAGCATCCCGGCGTCGACGTCCGCGATGTGCATCGAGCCACCCTTGCCGTTACAGTACCCCTCGGCCTTGCCGTAGAGCTCGGCCATCATGTACTTCGGATCGAGCCCCTTCGCGATACAGTGGCCGTGCCCGCGATGTGTACTCGCGATATAGTCGTCGGACTCGAGCGACGCACAGGTGCCGACACCGACCGCCTCCTCGCCGATATAGAGATGGACGAACCCCGGTATCTCCCCGTCTGCGAACCGATTCCCCGCCTCCTGGTCGAACGCCCGGATCGTTACCATCCGGCGTAACGCCTCTCGCCTGCCGTCCGCACTGTCAAGGTCTAACTCTGCCATTGTGCCACTACTGTGGTACGGTACCATCACACATATATCTAGCAGCTATCTTCACCTGGTACCACCCAGAGAACCGGTCGAGATGCATGAACGTCGCCGATGATGGACGAATTTGTGTTGGTGATTGCAGTTGGTGGGCCAGTCCAGCGACCGTCGATTGCTGTTCCGGCTCGGCTACTGGCTGCTGCAACTCGAGTCCGTCGTCACAGTGCGGACCGTACTGACCGGCTCGACTACGCTGCGAGTCCGTCGGGATCGACCGGCTCGAGCCCCGTTTCGTCGACGAAATCAGCGAGGAAGGCGGCTCGATCGGGGAGTTCGCTCGGTCGATGCGAGTCGGTGCCGACGGTCACGGCAACGTCGTATTCACGCAAGATAGACAGGAACCGATCGGACGGATGGACGATGTCGGCGTCGGATAGCGCCCGTCCGGCGTTGACCTCCGGAATCGTCCGCGACTCGGCGAACGCCCGTGCCACGCGCCGATAGTGGTCGTCGGTCGCTCGGCCTCGCAGCGGCGGCGTCCGCTCGAGCAAGTCGACGTGGGCTGCGATCTCGAACAGTTCCGATTCGACGAGTGCGACGAGTTGCTCGAAATAGGTGTCGACGACCGCGTCGCGCTCAGCCTCGCTCATCGAATCGAAGTGGGACGATACTTGGACGTTTTGGCCATCGACGTCGTGGACGCTGCCGATCGCATAGTCGAAGCCCGCCGCCGAGAGGAAGGCGTCGATCGCGGCCTCGTCGCGCGGATCGTAGTCCATCTCGACGGCGTCGTAGATCTCGAGGCTGAACTCCTCGCGCAAGCGCTCGATCCCCCGCCGCCGACGCTCGTAGGTGAGATCGAGATTGAACCCGTAAACGCTGCGCATCGACGCGTGGTGGTCGCGCGTGGCCACGTTGCAGTGGTCGGCGAAGCCAACGCCCTCGAGACCAGCCGACGCGGCGGCTTGGGCCATCGATCGGAGGAATTCGCCGTCCGAGTAGTTCGAGTGGACGTGAAAATCCCGCATACGTCGCCGACCACCGAGGGCGGGTTAGGTGTTACGCTCGAGAAATGACACTCGAGCCGACATGCTGTTCGACTGTGATCGTTTGACTTGCGCGGATATAGCGGCCGCGTGCCGGCGGAACGCCGGTGACGGAGCGTTACTCGTTTCGCGGGTTGCTCGGGTGGTAGTCCGTGTCGTACTCGCCGGGCTGGTCGTCGACGCGGTCGGGGTTGAGCCGGCCCGACAGGAGCATGAAGTCGACCAGTGTCAGTGCGAGCATCGCCTCGACGACGGGGACCCCACGCGGCGGGAGGACGGGGTCGTGACGGCCGATGACCTTCTCCTCTTTGAGTTCGCCCGTCTCCCAGTCGGCAGTCTGCTGGGACTTGGGGATCGACGTCGGCGCGTGCAGCGTGACCTCGCCGTAGATCGGTTCGCCGCTCGAGATGCCACCCTGGATGCCGCCGTGGTCGTTCTCGACGGGCGTCGGGTTGCCCTCGTCGTCGAACTCCCAGTCGTCGTTTCGCTCTTTACCGGTCCACTCGGCAGCCTCGGTGCCGAGGCCGAACTCGAAGGCCGTCGCCGCTGGAACGGCCATCATGGCCTGACCGAGTCGCGCTGAGAGGGAGTCGAACCGGGGTGCGCCGAGGCCGACGGGGACGCCCTGGGCCTCGAAGTAGATGCTGCCGCCGATCGAGTCGCCTTCCTCCTGATACTCCGCGATCAAGTCCTGCATCTCCTCGGCAGTTTCGGGGTGGGCACACCGGACGTCGTTTTCTTCCGAGTGTTCGAGCAGCTCCTCGAAGCTCACCTCGGGGGCGCAGACGTCACCGATCTGGTTGACGTGGGCTTTGAGTTCGATCCCCTCGCGCGCTAAGAGCTTCTTCGCGATCGCACCTGCAGCGACCCAGTTGACCGTCTCACGCGCGGAGGAACGGCCGCCGCCGCCCCAGTTGCGGGTGCCGAACTTGGCCGAATACGTGAAATCACCGTGGGACGGTCGCGGCGCGGTGATGAAGGGTTCGTACTTGCCCGAGCGGGCGTCTTTGTTCTGGATGACCAGCCCGATCGGCGTGCCCGTCGTGTAGCCGTCCTGAATTCCGGATTTGATCGAGACGGCATCGGGTTCGCCGCGGCTGGTCGTGATCATCGACTGGCCCGGCTTGCGCCGATCGAGGTCTTCCTGAATGTCCTCTGCGGAGAGTTCGAGGCCGGCGGGACAGCCCGAGATGGTACAGCCCATCGCCTCCCCGTGGCTCTCGCCGAACGTGGTCACCTGAAAGAGGCGACCGAAGCGGTTGCCGTTCATTATCACGTCCTCAGAGACGGGGACACTTAGCCCTGCAGGATTCTCGCAAGCGGGGGAGGCTGGCGTGTACCCGATCGGAGTCCGTCACTACCGACGCGTGGACGGACAGATATGGGCTCGCCGACCTGCATGCCGCGACAGGTGCCGTACATATCTATTTGTGACTCAGACACACACGTTAGCTATGGGCGATGAATCGTTCGAACCCGATCTGCGTGCACTCCGCGCAGCGGCCGACGAGTTGCCGTTCGACGACGTCGTCCGCTTGCTCGGGGACCGCCATGCCCGCCCCGTGCTCGTCTACCTCCATGACCATCCAGCGCCGACGCTCGAGGAACTGGCCGATGTGGTCGCCGCCGCAGACGCCAGCGAGACGGGAACGATCGCCGCACCGTCCGACCGCGACCGGATTCGACTGCGGCTGTATCATTCGATCCTGCCTCGACTCGAGGACCTGGGATTCATTACGTTCGATACTGCGGCGAAGACCGTCACCGACACCGACATCCCGGAGTCCGTCAGCGCCGCACTGGGGGAGACCGACTCGGAGCCATGAACGAACTTGGTGATCCAATCGAGACGGTCGAAGGCCAACGGAAAACGCTCGAGGTCCATACCGACGACGACGCGATTTTCGAGGGGCTCCGCCGGCAGTTCGAGACGCGAAACGTCGACGTGGGCCGCCAGTCGCTTGGCTCGCTCGACGGGGCTGGGTTCGTGATCATCCGGAGCGCCGACGGCACGTTCCGCGGTGCGTTAGGACTCGATCAGTTTGCGGCGATCCTCTCGCCGCGGACCCATCCACCGTGGGTACTCGCCGAGACCGACGACGATCGAGCGGAACTGTTCAGCTTCCTCGAGGAGACGTTGTTCACGTCGTACAGTCGTCGGCAGATGCTGGCAACGTCGCGCGAGATCGAAGACCGAGCGTGGCGCGTCGGGGCTGGCCGGTTGTACGCGGGGTTCGAACGCGCGCCGGCTCTCGCGGCACAGACGGACGTCTACGAGCGATTCGGACGTCACGACTCGCTTTCGGTCGCGGTATTTATAGACGGCGAGTGGACCGAGCCGGTCCCCGAGGATGTGGCCGTCGTCTCAGAGTACGGCAGCGAACTCGGCGACTACTGGTTCGTCGTTTTCGACGGTGGTGACAACGACCAGGAAGCCTGTGCGTTACTCGCAGAAGAGCGCCATCCGGGGTCGTTCTACGGGTTCTGGACGTACGATCCGGAGCTGGTCGCGGAGCTGGTCACGTATCTCGAGACGACGTACGACGCGCCAGCGCCGTCATAGCGCGGTGAGTGCTCGAGCGTCGGCACGGCTCGGACACGACCCGATCCGGGTTGCGCCGGCGTCGTACTCGAGAAGGCCGAACTGAGACAGCATGGGGAGGTGAACGTGGTGGAGCGATATCGCGACGTGCCCGACACACTCGTGGCCCGTGTCGTGGTTCTGTTCTCGTGTAGCGATTGCCGACGCCAGCGCGGTGAGGTCGACGGGGTTGGCCCGCCCTGCAAGGTGCTCGAGAACGAGTCGACGTCGTTGGGATGCGAGCAATCGGTAGCGCTCGTCCACGCTGGGAGGCTCCGCCATATGATCGCGTAGCGATTCGATTGGGTCATCGTTTTTCACTCGTTCTCGGCTTTCCGTAAGCGTGCGCTAGATGTGATTAGGTGGCTCTGTTGAAATCCTCAGCGAGTGATATATTCTGACCCGGTTACGGTCAATACAGGGAACGCACATACCGCGATGGACAGTGACCTTTCAGAAATTAGCCAGAAACGTAGTTCAGGACTTAGAGCGTGAGTTCAGCGATTGATTTGTAGATCCGTCAGACAGCTGCCGAAGTTATCACACAAGAAAGATTTTGTCCATTCCCAGTACTATTGAGAATATGAACCGAGAATTGCTCTATTACGTGTCGATGGGAGCTTTCGGTGTCGTTGTAATTCTTACTAGCCTCGGGAATATTTTGATCGATGGAATGCATCTTGGTCGTGTGCTTGCTGTGATCGGCGGAACCATCGTGGTGGCTGCAACTGCGGCACAATGGAAAAATGGCACTGAAATCAAGCCGGGATGGGCCATCTGGTTTGCTGCATTTGGTACGGGATTATTTATCTTGGGGACGCTATTCGCCTATTTATGAGATTTATTTACTGTCTCTGGTTGATCCTAATGTGATTTTTGAGCCCACTCCGCGAGATATGCGCCCTGCATCTTGCACGACTTTCGGAAAGCGTACGAGAATGGATAGGTGTCTCAGTGGTCAGTTCGCACTCTTTAGCGACCAGCTGTTTCATCCTATTTTATGTCTGAAGAATAGGATTTCAACAGAGCCAATAGAGTGTATGCGACACAGCGTTCTCGAAGGGGAATAAGGCAAACAGCCAGAAGGAAAAGAGTTATAAGAAATCATTTATCAAGGTCGTAAGAACGATGGAATATCGTCCAGACCGCCGAGCTTTCCTCGCAATGACCGGTACCAGCACTACTGCGGCCCTCGCTGGTTGCTCTAGTCTTAATTCCCAGTCTCAAACCAATGGAAACGAGGAAGAGAATCCTAATACAGAAGCAACACTGACGGTACAAGTCCAACCAGACCAAGAAGAACTTAGGGCCTTGCAAGAGGAACTTCAGGGGGAAGTTGAAGACGAGGAGATTAGTCAAGCGGAAGCGCAACAAGAACTCCAGAGCAAACAAGCAGAATTAACAGAAAAAGCTGTAAGTGAGTACGAAGAAACTGCGGCAGATGACGACGCCCTCTCGGTGGATGACTCAGAACCAGAGTACGGCATCCTACGTATCACCGCGCCTGCTGCTACGTTTGTGAATTCATTGGAAAACGGAGATATTGCTGCAGTTTTGCCTAGCGAGTACTACGATCAATATATCCAACAGCAAGAACAACAGCAAGCCCTCCAAGAGCAGATGGAAGAGCAAGAAAGCAACACTACGAACGACTAAATGCCGGGATAAATAACCACTAGCAGTAGAATTACCTGGTTTCCGATAACGTTGTCGAGCAATTTCAAGAATACTGTCCCGAACCCACTCTCGCGCCGAGTTCCAGTGCGGTCCAGTTGATTGATCAGATCACGTGATGCGAAACGGTCATTACCGACTTGTACCTATTCCCGAAAGTGACCAATCGTATCTACAGTATCGACGCAATGCGAATCATTGCGATCGCATTCGTCGTGCTGATACACACTGATCCATTTCAGGGTGTTAATGAGTACGGGAATATGATAAACTTCGGGACAAAAACGGTATCGCGGTTCGCCGTCCCTTTCTTTTTTATCACGTCTGGTTACTTTTTTGCACTGAAAACGGCCCACCGCGATTCTGCCACGTACCTCACTAAGCGAGCCATCAAACTCGTATCCCTCTACCTCTTCGGGCTCGTGCTCACCATTCCGCCGTTCTTCGGTGTGGAACTGACCAGAGCGGAGCTTTCCGGTCAATCTCTTCGAGCTACCGCTGTCAGTAGCGCTATCCAGTACCTCAATCCAGTCGAATTAGTATACTACGGCACGTCGGTTTCCGAGATCCTCTGGTTCCTTCCTGCTCTGCTCTTCTCTCTCTTCTTTGTTTACCTCGTCATAGTGATCGGAAAACCGAGATATGTACTGCCAGTTGCGGTGTGCTTCCACCTCGTAGGACTCCTCGGATCGACCTACACGATGTTTGTTGATGTCCCGTTCGAGATCCGAGACGCCCTTTTCTTCGGCTTCTTTTACACCAGTCTAGGACACACAATTTATACACGGGGCTGGGAAGCATCCAAGGAGAAAAGCCGACTCCTCTTTGGTCTCGTTGTGCTGTTCGTCGTGTTGCAATTCGTTGAGTTCTATCTCCTCGGCTATCCCCTTCGTGGTGAACCGTTCGGGTCCTACGTTTACGCCCCGAGTTACGGGATTTCCACCGTGCTGTTGAGCACTTCACTATTCTTGTTTCTCCTCTCATGGCCGACGCTTCTTGCCGATACGCCACTCCCCGCGTGGGGGACCTACGCGGTTGGAATCTACGTTACCCATCCGTCCGTGTTTGCGATCCTGCGAGCTATGCGCGATTCTCTGGAGTCAATGAGCTATCCAATTGATTGGATGATCGTCTGGCACCTCATCTCGACACCCACAACCATTATCGGCGCACTCGCAGTCTATCTGCTCGCTCACAGGCTTCGACTGATCGAGATCGGCGGCAGTCACTTTCCCGGAGAACCGTGGCTCAGAAAACGCAGATCGAACTAATCCTGCTCTCCGACGAATTCACTCCTGTCTCAATTACGTTACGCCGCAGAACCCATCAGCCGACGCTCGTTATGCACATCTACTGAACGGCTGTTCCAGCGGAAAAGGTGTCGAACCAATAGGGTTTCAACAGAGCTGATTAGGTAATTCTCTGCTGGGAACGCGCCATATGTCGCCCTCACGACAGTCCCGTATCCGCACGATGGACTGCCTGCGGGAATCTCGTTTTCCCGTTCCGGAATCAGCTCCGTCGGCGGAGTGATTATAGGGACCGAGTCGTGTTGTAGAACGCAATGACGGCTTCCGCGTTGACCGATAGTCTCCGGGAAACGCTTGCGTGCTTCGACGACACTGGGGTCCCGCGGACGACAAGCGAGGTGGCCGACAGGCTCGATCTCGGCCGCAGGAGCACCTACGACCGGCTCGAGCGCCTCGTTGAGCGCGGCCGGCTCGAGACGAAGAAAGTCGGGGCGAGCGCACGTGTCTGGTGGCGACCTCCAAAAGCGGCCGATCGGGCCACCGCCGGCGAGGACCGTCCCGCCGTTGCTGGACCGTTGATCGACGTAATCGATGACGCCGAGATCGGCCTCTTCGTCCTCGATGCGGACCTCGAGGTGGTGTGGCTCAACGAGACGGCCGAGCAGTACTTCGATCTTGACCGCAGCCGCGCCCTCGGTCGGGGCAACCGAGCGCTCGTAACCGAGCACCTCTCGGACGTCATCGACGATGGTGCGTCGTTCGCCGATACCGTGCTGACGGCCGACGAGGACAAGACGTACGCCGAACGGTTCGAGTGTCACGTCACAGCGGGCGAAGACCGCGAGGAACGCTGGCTCGAATACCGGAGCAAGCCGATCGAGTCCGGCGATTATGCTGGCGGTCGAATCGACCTCTACTACGACGTGACCGATCGGAAACGCTCGGCGCACGCCTGTCACACGGAACGAACCCTCCTCGAGCGCGTCCTCGAGGCCAGTCCGACGGGGATCGGTATTTTCGACGCCGACGGCAAGGCGCGACGCATCAACCAGCAGTTCATCGAGTACCTTGGACTGGCCGGATCCGAGGCCGACCCGGACACGTACATCCTCGGCGATCAACCGCTGCTCGACGAGGAGGGAGCGGTGATCCCCTTCCCCGAACGTCCGGCAGCGCGGGCACTCGGAACCGGCGAGTCGGTCATCGACCAGCATTGTCAACTCAACGGAGACGATGGGCAGACACGGTGGCTCTCGATAAACGCTGAGCCACTTGACGATGACGCCGGCGTCATCGTTACGGTCGACGACATTACGCAACTGAAAGAGCAGGCGAAACGTCTCGAGCGCCAGCATGACGACCTCGAGGCCGAACTCGATGCGGTCTTCGAGCGGATCGATGACGCGTTCTACGCACTCGACGACGAGTTCCGATTTACCTACGTCAACGACCGCGCCGAAACGTTGCTGGGCCACTCCGAATCCGAACTGCTGGGCAGAAACATCTGGCAGGCGCTGTCCGTCCCCGTCGATGATCCACTCCGTACCCGGTACGAGACGGCGCTGGCCACTCAGACCGCGACGAGTTTCGAACGCTACTCTGAGCCGCTCGACATCTGGGAGATCGTCAAGGTGTTCCCTTCGGAATCCGGGCTCTCGGTTTACTTTACCGATATCAGCGAGCAAAAAGAGCGCGAACGCGACCTCGAAGAATCGGAACGTCGCTATCGCACTCTCGTCGAGAACTTCCCGAACGGCATGGTCACACTCTTCGACGACGACCTCGAGTACACGCTCGCCGGTGGCGAACTCGTCAAACAGTGTGGTCTTGATCCGGACCAACTTGTCGGCGCGCCAGCCGGCACGTTGTTCACCGAGCCAGCGACCTGCGATCAGGTCGAAGCAGCCTATCAGCGCGCGCTCGACGGCGAAACGACGACGCTCGAGGTGACACAAGACGGCCGCGAGTTGTGGATACAGGTCTCCCCCGTAACCGACGACGATGGGATCGTGTTCAGCGGTATGGCAATCTGTCAGGACATCACTGAGCGCAAACGAAAAGAGCGCCAGCTCCGCGAACACGAGGCCAGCCTCGAGCGAACGACGGAACTGCTCGAACAATCACAGCAACTGGCCAGCGTCGGGGCCTGGGAACTCGACGTGAGCACGACACCTGCTGACCTCCGGTGGACCGACGAGGTCTATCGGATTCACGGGCTCTCGCCGGAGCAGGCGGTCGATCTCGAGGAATCGATCTCGTTCTACCACCCCGAGGATCAGCTACAGCTCCGTGAGGCGATCGACCGCGCGATCGAGGACGGCAGCCCGTACGATCTCACGCTCCGAATCGTGCCGAACGATGGGGACCTGCGGTGGGTCCGGTCGATCTGTGACCCCGTGCAAACTGACGGCGAAGTGGTTGCCCTCCGTGGCGCGTTTCAGGACATCACTGAACGGATCGAGCACGAACAGGACCTCGAGCGCCAGCGCGAGCAACTTGCCGCACTCAATAATCTCAACGATGTCGTCCGTAGCATCACCGACGAGGTAATCGCTCAGTCGACACGCGAAGAGATCGAGCGCGTCGTCTGCAAGCGCCTCGCCGAGGCGGAGTCGTATCTGTTCGCCTGGGTCGGCGACGTCGACGTCGACTCACAGACGGTGAACCTCCGAGCAGAGGCTGGCGTCGACGGCTATCTCGACGAGATCACGATCTCGACCGATCCCGACGACGAGCGCAGTCAGGGACCGACTGGCCGGGCGATTCTCGAGCGCGAAACACAGACGTCACAGGATATCGAGGCCGACAGCAGACACGACCCTTGGCGCGACCACATCGAACAGTACGGCTTCCGCTCGTCGGCAGCGATTCCGATCGTCTACGAGGACACCGTCTACGGGGTATTGAACGTTTATGCTGACCGACCGAACGCGTTCGAGGGTGAGGAACGGGCGGTTGTCAGTCAACTTGGAGAGGTAGTGGGCCACGCGATCGCTGCCACCGAGCGCAAGCGGGCGCTGATGAGCGACGACGTCGTCGAACTTCAGTTTCGTATTCGCGACATCTTTGCCGCCGTCGGAGCCGACGCGACGGCCAGCGGTTCGATCACGATCGACCATATGGTCCCTATCGAGAACGACGAATACCTCGTCTACGGAACGCTCACCGAGGATGCGATCGCGGGCATGGACGCGCTCGTCGATGCGATCCCACACTGGGTGGACGTCACCTACCGAACGGCAAACGGATCGGCGAACTTCGAACTCCGGCTGTCCGATCCGCCGGTGCTGTCGACGATTGCCTCGCTTGGCGGTGCCATCGAGCGCGTCGTCATCGAAGACGGTGACTACCGGATGACGGTCCTCCTCGCACCGGGTGCCGACGTTCGGCGCGCGATCGACATCGTCCAGACGACCTATCCGGCCGCGGAACTGCTGAAACACCGCCAGATCACGCGCCCCGACACTACCGCCGAACGCATCCGCCACGTGCTGACGGACGAGCTTACCGATCGCCAGCGAGCGGCCCTCGAGGCCGCCTATCACGCGGGCTTTTTCGAGTGGCCCCGCGACGCCTCCGGTGAGGACGTCTCTGCGTCGCTCGAGATCGCACCGGCGACGTTCCATCAGCACCTCCGGCGCGCACAGAAGAAGATCTTCGAATCGTTACTCTCTGGGTCGAGAGCGCCCTGACTGCGCCACTGCGCCGTGTGTCGGCCGCCCGACGCCACACAGCGGTTACGCCCGTCGCTCGAGGGCGACGCCCAACTCCTCGAGCATGCCGAAGAAGCCGGGGAAGGAGACGTCGACGTGGTCAGCTCCCTCGATGGTGGTCTCGCCGTCTGCGACCAGCCCCGCGAGGGCAAGCGCCATAATAATCCGGTGGTCGTCGCGGCCCGAGACGGTCGCCCCCTCGAGCGTCGACGCGCCGCCGTGGATCGTCAGTGAGTCCTGCTCTTCGGTGGTTTCAACGCCCATTTTCCCGAGTTCCTCGGCCATCGCGCTCACGCGGTCGGTCTCCTTGTAGCGGACGTGCTCGGCGTTCGTAATCCGTGTGTCGCCGTCGGCGACGGCCCCCAGCGTCGCGATCGTCGGGAGCAGGTCAGGTGTGTCCTCGACGTCGACCTCGACACCGGAGAGTGGTGCTCCGGAAACGTCGATCGTTCCTGCCTCTCGGTCCCAATCGACGTCGGCACCCATCCGCTCGACGATCTCGACGATCGCGCTGTCGCCTTGCGCGCTCGGTTGTGCGCCTTCGATGCGAACCGTCTCATCCTCGGCGGCGGCGATCGCACCCGCCGCGAGCGGGTAGGAGATCGACGAGAAGTCGCCGGGGACCGCGTACTCGCCACCAGCTGGCGCGTAGGACTGGCCACCGTCGACCGCGAAGCCGGTCTCGGTCGTGTGGGCGTCGACACCGAAATCAGCCAGCACCTCGAGCGTGATGTCGACATAGGGCGCGGACTTGAGCTCGGTCTCGAGGTCGAGTTCGATTCCCTCGTCGGTGACCGCACCGGCCATCAGCAGAGCGGTAATGTACTGCGAGGAGACGTCACCCGGAATCGAGACCTCGCCGCCGGCGAGCGGGCCGGTGATGACCAGCGGAGCCTGCCCGTTTCCGCGCGTGCTGTCCGCTTCCACGCCGAGGTCGGCAAGTGCCTCGAGCAGCGGCCCCTGCGGACGTGAGCGCAGCGACTCGTCGCCAGTCAAGACGGTCGTGCCGTCAGCGAGCGCCGCCGCCGCGGTGACGAGCCGCATCGTCGTGCCGCTGTTCGCACAGTCGATGACGTCTGCTGGCACCTCGGGGCGGCCGTCGAAGCCGTCGATCTCGAGGGTGCCGTCGTCGTGTCGGTCGACATCGCCGCCGAACAACTCGACGGCGCGGGCGGTCGCCTGCGTGTCCGCACTCCAGAGGGCGTCGCGGACGGTCGCCTCGCCGGCGTAGCCCGCTGCGAGAATCGCACGGTGGGTGTAGCTCTTCGACGGCGGTGCTCGCGCCGTCCCAGCGACGCGCGAGGGCGTGAGAGTGACGTTCATGGTCGCCCTGTGGGGTGGCCCCACCTTACCGATACCGATCCTGCGAGTCCGAGACGAGAGAGCGGATCGAAAGCGAAACCCCCTAACCCGCTCCGAGAGTGGATGCGAGCATGCACGACGACAGCGAGGTCGCCGTCCTTCGGCTCGGCCACCGCCCCGGCCGGGACGAGCGGATGACGACCCACGTCGGCCTGACCGCGCGGGCACTGGGTGCCGACCGCGTCCTCTTTCCCGATAACGCCGGCCAATCGCTCGAGACCGTCAGGGACATCACCGACCGCTTTGGCGGCCCCTTCGAGGCCGAACTGACCGACTCACCCCACGCCGTCATCCGCAACTGGGAGGGCAAGGTCGTCCACCTCACGATGTACGGTGAGCGCGTCCAGGACGTCGACGATGAGATTCGGACGGCCCACGACAGCGAGGGCGAGGCGCTCTTGCTCGTGGTCGGCTCCGAGAAGGTAACCTTCGATGTCTACGAGGAAGCCGACTGGAACGTCGGCGTCACCAACCAGCCCCACTCCGAAGTCGCGGGGCTTGCCGTTTTCCTCGACCGGCTATTTGAGGGTCGCGAACTCGAGCAAGAATGGGACGACGCCGATCGGACGGTGGTCCCGATGGAGACTGGCAAGCGGGTCGTGCCGGCCGACGACGCGGACGATCGCCACGAGTGAACTGGTCGCCGCCCCCTGTCTACTCGCGACGCGGCGCAACATGATGCGCGGGAGTTAACAAGACTTAATGGCTTCATGCCGTTACGTGTAGGCAATGGCTTTTGAGGACCTGCTCGAGGACCCAGTAATTCAGAAATATTTGCACGAGCTGGTCGGTCCCACGGGGATGCCCGTCGCAGCGGCACCACCGGACGGCGAGGTCACCGACGAGGAACTCGCCGAGGAACTCGACCTCGAGTTAAACGACGTGCGGCGCGCGCTGTTCATTCTCTACGAGAACGATCTCGCGACCTATCGACGGCTGCGCGATGAGGACTCGGGGTGGCTGACCTACCTCTGGACCTTCGAGTACGACAACATCCCGGAGAACTTAGAAGAGGAGATGTACCGACTCCACGAGGCCTTAGAAGAGCGCCAGGAGTACGAGCGCAACCACGAGTTCTACCTCTGTGAGATCTGTTCCATCCGCTTCGAGTTCGGCGAAGCGATGGACTTCGGCTTCGAGTGTCCCGAATGTGGCTCGCCGCTGGAATCGATGGAAAACGACCGCCTGGTCAATGCGATGGACGACCGCCTCGACGCCCTCGAGGACGAACTCAACATCGACGCGGACGCCTAATGGTCGTACTCGCAACCAAACTGTACGTCGAAGGTGACGCCCGCGAGCGCTCGCTGGATTCGTTGCGCTCGCTCGTCAACAACGAGGTCGGCGACCTCGACGTCGAATTCGATATCGGCGTGCGCCACGACGACTTCCCGTCAGTGACGATCGAGGGCGACGACGCCACCGTCGCACGCAACGTCCTCCGCGAGGAGTTCGGCGAGATCGTCCCCGATCTCGAGGCCGGCGAGACCTACGTCGGCACGCTCGAGTCGTGGGACGACGACGGGTTCGTCCTCGATGCAGGACAGGGCGACGGCGTCCGGATTCCGACCGACGAACTCGGGCTCGGCCCGGGATCGGCAACGCAGATCCGCGACCGGTACGGGCTGGTCCAACACATGCCGCTACAGTTCGTCTACGGCGGGGATACCGAACCATCCCGACTCGCCGACGAAACCCAGGACCGTCTCTACGAGTGGACTCGCGGCGACGGCCGACTCAACGTCAACAGCGCCACCCGCGCGGAAGTGCGGGCCACGCTCAATCGTGCCGGCCACGCACAGGACTACGTCACCGTCGAGCGACTCGGCTTGCTCGAGCAAAGCGTCGTTTGTACCGAAGACACCGACCCGCCGGGCCTGCTCGCAAGCGTCGGCGAGTACCTCCCGGCCGAACTGCGCTGTGTCGTTCCCTAGTATGAATCGCCGGCTCGTGTTCGCGACGGTCGCAGTCGCCCTGCTGTTGCTGGGAGCCGGCTGTGCGGCGTTTTCCGGCGGCATCTCCGACGAGGAACTCGACCGCGAGCAAGATTACAGCGACGTTCGCGACAGCGACGCCGACGTCACGATCGCACTCGAGGACGGCGACCTCCTCAACAGCGGCGAGTACCGAACTGTTTACGACTTAAACGGAACCGAAGAGCTCTCGCTGTCTCAGTCGACGATCTACAGTCAGGAACCGCTGGATATCTACAGCGTTCGCTACTGGTATCCCAACGGGACCGAGGTCAACGGCTCTGACCTCGAGATCGAACAGGGCGGGTCGGCGACGACCGTCTCCGTCCCCGACGAGAACGGCACGCTCGCGTTCTCGGGCGATGCCGGCCGGAAGACGTTCCGCCAGCCGGCTTACGTCACGGGCTCGTATGAGGTGCGCCTGCCCGAGAACCACCGGGCGTCGAACTTCTTGTTCGGCGAAGTCTCACCGAACGGGTACGAACGCGAGGTCGTCGACGGGCAGGTGCGCTTCTCCTGGGACGAGATCGACGCGGATCGTACGATCTCGCTACGATACTACCTCGCGCGTGACATTCCGTTGTTCCTTGGCCTCACCGGTGTCGTCGTCCTCTTCGGTGGGATCGGCATCGGATACTACTACCGGCAGGTCAAGCGACTCCGCGAACAGCGCGATGAGTTCGGTCTCGAGCCAGACGACGATTCCGACGGTGGACCTCCAGGACTCCTGTAGACACTGTCGACACCGGCCGTCCCCTTCTGACCGCGTCTCGAAACGGTCTGAGCCGTCGCCACGCACTCGAGTCGAGCGCTCGAATCGGCCTCAGCCGTGCATCGTTTGCTCATTGAGCCAGACGACTTCCCGCCCCTCGATCTCGAGGCGGCCCTTGATATGGGTCGTGTTCACCTGCGGTGGCTCAAGCGCGGCGGGTCGAACGTCGCTGGTCGTTCCCACGTCGTCGATCAGCCAGCCGTAATACCGACCGGTGTCGTCGGTAGCGTCGAAGACGAGCAGTTTCGGCGCATCGACGCGAGCCATTGTGCGAAACGACGCGCCGAACACCCGTGGGAGGTCGACCACCCTGACCCGCTCGCCGGCGACGGTGATCGCCCCCGCGTTCCACGGATCGTCGGCATCCACGAGTGCAGAGTCGTCCGCGATGCCGAGGACTGAGGCGACCGACTCGGCGCTGACACAGTAGCGTCGATCCTCGAGGTCGAACGTGAGGACGGTCACCCGTTTGTCGTCAGCGGTTGCCCCATCGTGGTTCGGTGCCGGTCCCATTTACTTTGAACACGGTCGACGGAGAAAATGAACGCACCGAATCGTTCAACCGGATGGTAACGATGGCGATAGATAAATCGAATGAACACACACGTCGGAGTCAACGTTTTAGTGGTGGACTCTGATACACGAACAGGACGATGGCCCCGGATCTCTCAGAAAAGCTTCTTGGAATCGATATCGACGGCACCGATCGACCCCGCGAGTCGGGCAGTGCCGACGCCGATGGTGACGACGAAGACGTCGTTCAGTTCGTCTTCGTCACCGTCGGAGAATACCGATTCGCGCTGCCGGTCGACGCCGTCAGAACGGTCACGGAACCGCCAACGGAGGTGACTCGAGTGCCACGAACACCGCCTGCGATCGAGGGGCTGATGGACCTTCGTGGCGAGATTACTGCAGTCATCGATCCGCGGGTTCACTTCCCGACCCCCGAGATCGACACGGGGCGTGAGCGACTGGTCGTGTTCGACCGCCCGAGCGATCAGCAATCGGCTGCGATCCGCGTCGACAACGTGATCGGCGTCGAGGTTGTCCCCGAGAGCAACGTGATCGACGACGACAGTGTCGCCGACAGTCCCCTCTCCGGCGATGCCCTCGAGCATCCGTTGGTCGTCGCACTCATCACACAGGAACACGAGCGATCGCAGTCTGACGAGTCGACGAACGTGACCGCGAGCGGCCGCGCAGATGCTGGGACCGGTAGCTCCGAGTCCAGTATCGGCGACGCGTCGACGCTGTCGTCGGGTGGTGGCGCAAGCGGTGGGTTCGGTGGTTCGATCGGCGAGACGTTCGAAATCGAATCGGCTGAAGACGCCAACGACGAACCCGACGGCGACGAGGCCAATGACGTGACACAGGAAATCGTAGTCGAGGCAACCGCACTCATCGATGTCGAACGGATGCTGTTGGCGTCAGGACAGCAGTGAGACGGGCTGCTGTACTGATACGGTCTGCTGTTCCGATGTCCCGGTGGGCCCGCAGGACGGGTCGCCGTTGCACCGGCACTGACTGACAGCAGACCGTATGATGTCCCAGTGGGGTCGCAGTGCGGGTTGCGGTCCCACTGACACTGACTGACAGGAGTCCGTATAAGAGACCCTATCGCTAAGCTGTTCAATCGATACAAAAATTCGGTCGGCAGGCGGGACACGCACGGCCGCAACCGGACCACGTTCGAGACCGCAGTCCGCGTGGAATCTCCGGATCGTCTCTGACATTTATCACGACTGATAATGGGGAGACAGCATTTATGGTAGTTGTATCGCTACCAGAATTTGGTGTACTACTGAATGTCGACAGGGGTGCTCATCGTGGACGACTCTCATTTTATGCGAAACTTATTGCGCCAGATTCTGGAACAAGATTACCGCATCGTCGGAGAGGCGTCTAACGGGGCAGAGGCCGTCAAAATGTACAAAGAACACGACCCCGACGTCGTCATGATGGACATCGTGATGCCCAAATGCAACGGCATCAAGGCGACCGCAGCGATCAAGAAGATCGATCCGGACGCCCGCGTCATCATGTGTACGAGCGTCGGCCAGCGTGAGAAGATGAAACTCGCCGTGAAGGCTGGTGCGGACGGCTACGTGACGAAACCGTTCGAAGAACCCAGCGTCAGAAAGGCCCTTTCAGACGTCGTCGCGGCATGACGAGGGCACTCGTTGTCGACGACTCGAGGTTCATGCGGACAGTCATCGGCAACGCACTCGGTGACGCTGGCTACGAGGTCGAAACGGCTGCGAACGGTTCGGAGGCCGTCGCGCTCGCCAGAACGTTCGATCCGGACGTCATCACGATGGACGTCGAGATGCCCGAGTTAGACGGCATCGACGCCGTCGAACGGATCATGACGACGAACCCGGCCCCGATTCTCATGCTCAGTGTCTACACCGAACGCGGGGCGGAGGCAACACTCGATGCGTTAGAGCGTGGTGCCGTCGACTTTCTGCACAAACCCGATGGCTCCGATTCGCGGACCATCGTCCAGTTGACCGACGAGGTCGTCACGAAAGTCGACGACCTCGCCGATGCGAACGTCTCGACGGTAGCACTCGCTCGAGCCACCGCGACGGCCCACGCGACCCGCTCGAGAGTCGCCGGCAACCCAGGACCAGGGCAGGGGACAACCACCGGAAACGCCGTCGCCGGCGGCAGTGCCGACGTGCAGGTACCCAGTAATCATGGAGCGGTCGGGCCGAACGCACGCTCTGCAATCGAGCCGCTGTCGGAGGCCGACGAAGACACAGTGTCGCTTCCCGCCGAGCGGACGACCGCGCCAACGATCGTCCTCGGAGCGTCGACCGGTGGCCCGAAGATCGTCGAACGCCTGTTCGAGCAGCTGCCGGCCGACCTCGAGGCGAAAGTGCTGGTCGTCCAGCATATGCCCCCCGGATTCACGGAGCGGTTCGCTGACCGGCTCGATACACACAGCGCATATGACGTCTTCGAGGCGTCCGACGGCGAGTGGCTCGAGCCCGGCGAGGTCGCGGTCGCACCGGGTGACTCCCATCTCGAGGTTGCCACCGCGGTCGACGACTGTCTCCGCGTGCGACTCAGCGACGGCGAGCGAGTCCACGGCGTGCGACCGTCGATCGACGTGACGATGGAAAGCGCCGCCGATGAGGTCACAGACGCGCTCTGTGGGGTCGTATTGACCGGGATGGGATTCGATGGTGCGGCCGGTATTGAGGCGATCAAAGCCGTCGAGGGCTATACGATCGCACAGGACAAGGCGACGAGCCCCGTCTTTGGCATCCCCTGTCAGGCAATCAAAACCGGCTGTGTCGACACGGTCGCACCCGCAGACGGGATCGTCGACGCCATCGTCGACGCGTTCACGACGGACGGTGAGAACGATGACTGAGTATCTGACAGAGTTCGTGCAGGAAAGCGAAGAACGGATCACAGAACTGAACAACGCCTTGCTCACCCTCGAGCGCGATCCCGACGACGAGGCGGCGATGGAGAACATCTTCCGGATCGCACACACGCTCAAGGGCAACTGCGGGGCGATGGGGCTCGAATCGGCCAGCGATCTCGCCCACGCGATCGAGGACGTCCTCGACGCCGTCCGCGGTGACGACCTCGAGGTATCCCCGGGGCTGATGGACGACGTTTTCGACGCCGTCGACGAACTCGAGACGATGGTCGACGAGGTCGCTGCAGACGACGAGATCGAGACCGATCCGTCGGCGACGATCGATGCGCTTCGGAGCCGCCTCGACGGTGCGGACGACGAGGCCGCGACGGGACTCGCCGTCCCCTCGGACGACGAGATCGACGCGGTGTGTTCGCGGTTCGATCCGCCGGCAGACGACACCTACGACGTCTATCTCGCCCGGCTGGCGATCTCCGAGCGCGAGGACGTCAACAACGGGACGTTGGTCGTCGATGCGTTGATCGATGCCTTCGATCTGATCGGCACCGATCCGCCACAGTCCCAGATCGCGGCCGACGAGTACGACGGCCGCTTCGATGCCGTCTTCGCCACCGCGGTCGGCGAAGCCGCGATCGCCTCCGGGCTCGAGCCGGTCGACGAGGTCGATGACTTCGAGATCGTCGAGGTGACCGACCGGTTCGAGATCCCCGACGGGTCGGCTCCGTCCGCATCCGACGCCGACCCGGGCGACGACATTTCGTCCGAAGAGGCCCAGGAGCTCGAAGTCGACGAACTCCTCGACGAGTTCGACGAGTTCGACAACTTAGACGAACAGGTCGAAAACATCGACGACGACGAGCTCGAGCCCTTCGACGACATGGGCGAAGCCGGCTCGTTCGACGACTTACTCGGCGAGGACGAAATCGGCGAACTCGACGACGAGCCGGGCGACTCACCTGCTGACCCTGCTCCCGACGCGACGACGACCGCCGATTCCACCGAGGCGACGACTGACGACGCAGCTGCAGTCGACGACGACCCCGACGAGGTCGACGATGCCAGTGCGGTCTTCGACGAACTCAAAGACGAAGTCGAGATGGTCGGCTTCGACGAACTCCAAGACGAACTCGACGAACTCGAGTTCGACGAGTTCGATGACGAGGAGGAAGTCGGCATGGACGAACTCCTCGGCGATGACGCTGCCGACGGTTCGTTTCTCGACGAAGACGCGTCCGAAAGCGAAGTCGACGACGTACTGGTCGATGCGCCAGCCGACGAGACGGTCGAAGACGCGGTCGCCGATAGTGCGACGGCTGACGACCTCGAGACAGCGGACACCGACGAGGGTGACGTCGACACCGATGACAGTGGCTTCGAGCCCGTCGATGAGTTCGAGACCGGCGACGACGGTGATACCGTCGCTGACGACTCGTTCGGTGTGGACGTCACCGACACCGACGAGACGTTCGGCGAATCGGCTGTCGCCGATACGTTCGACTCCGCGGATGCCGACGACGCGCTCGGAGACGAGACGGCTGAGTCGGACCCGTTCGAGACGGCGACTGCCTCGTTCGATGACAGCGGATTCGACGATCCCACAACTGACTCGTTCGAGGCTGGTGACGACGACTTCGAGGCTGGTGACGACGACTTCGAGGCTGGTGACGACGACTTCGAGGACGTCCTCGACGACGTGTTCGACGGGACCGAGGCGTTCGACGGCGCCGATGTCGGATTCGACGCGACGACCGATTCGGAGGCTGGTGACGACTCGAGCGCGCCATCGACGGCGTCATTCGGTGACGATGCAGCCGATTCTGATGCCGATGCGGCAGATGACGGTGTCGTGCGGATCGTCGACGAACCCGAGTTGGTGATTCCGGATATCGACGTCCCCGAACGAGACGAGCAACCGGACGGCGACGAAACGGATGAAGTCCAGTCGGTTCGCGTCGATATCGAGCAGATCGATTCACTGCTGACGCTCGTCGAGGGGCTCGTGACGAGCCGCGTTCGGCTTCGACACGCCGCCGAGGTCGACGAGGATGAGGCTGCCATCCAGACGGAACTCGACGCGCTGTCGGATCTGACGAGTGATCTCCAAGAGACTGTGATGGACATTCGGCTGGTGCCACTCGAGACGGTGACCAACCGACTGCCACGAGTCGTCCGCGACATTGCACGCGATCAGGACAAGCAGGTCGCCTTCGAGATGATCGGCGAGGACGTCGAACTCGACCGGAGTATCCTCGATCGGATCGGTGATCCGCTGATCCATCTGGTTCGCAACGCCGTCGATCACGGGATCGAATCGCCTGACGTGCGCGAGGCGGCCGGCAAGCCCCCCGAAGGCACAGTCGAGGTCCACGCCGAGCGAGAACGCGACCGCGTGACGATCACGGTCGAGGACGACGGGAGCGGCCTCGATCCCGATCGCCTGCGCTCTGAGGCAGTCGACGCTGACGTGCTCACGGACGACGAGGCGGCCGCGATGGCCGACGAGGAGGTCTACGACCTCATCTTCCATTCCGGCCTCTCGACGGCCGACGAGGTGACCGACGTCAGCGGCCGCGGCGTTGGGATGGACGTCGTCAAGCGGACGGTCGAGGACCTCGAGGGAACGGTCTCGATAGACAGCGAGGAAGGCGCGGGGACGACCGTCACGATGACGCTCCCCGTGACAGTCGCGATCGACGAGATCCTGTTCGTCGAAAGCGGCGGCGAGGAGTTCGGCGTCCCGACCAAGGCCGTCCGCGATGTCGAGTCCGCACGGGCCATCGAGACTGTCGACGGCGAGGCCGTCCTCCCCGGCGAGGTCGGCGACTATCCAGTCGTCTCGCTGGCCGACGTCCTCGAGACACCGGCCGCCGGCGAAAACGGCGACGGGATGGTCGTCCGCATCCGCGGGGAGGTCCGCGAGGTCGCCTTGCACTGTGACGAGATCCGTGGCCAACAGGAGGTCGTCGTCAAGCCGTTCGAAGGCTTTATGAGCGGCGTCCCGGGGATCAGCGGTGCGACGGTTCGGGGGCGAGGGGAGGTAGTCAACATTCTAGACGTGACGACACTATGAACGAACGCGAACATCCAACCCTACGGAGGAACCCATGACGATGATGGTCGACATTCGAAAGCTGAGTTTCATAAACGAGATGGCAAAAGTCGGAACGAACGGCGTCGCCGACAACATGAGTAAACTGACCGGCGAGGACGCCCAGATGGAGGTGACCAAGACGAACTTCATCGACGTCGACGACATCGAGTCCCAGCTCGATGGCGGCAAGCGGGTCGGCGTCCGCGTCCGGCTGCTCGACGAACCCCACGGGCACATCCTCATCCTCTTTCCCGAGGCGAGCGCAAAGAAGATCACGGCGATCATGCTGCGCGATGTCGTCGACGATATGGGCGACGTCTCCGGCAAGATGGCCAGAAGCGCCGTCGAAGAGATGGGCAATATGATGGCCAGCGGCTTTATCGACGGCTGGGCTGACGTCCTCGGGCGTGCGATCGACATCGCCGCGCCACAACTCGTCTACGCACCCGCTGGCGACATCGTTACCCGGACGGCCAGTCTCGGCGGCGACGATCTCGCGCTGTTTTTCGATTCGGATCTGGCAGTCCCCAGCTACCAGATCGAAGCCGAGATCTACGCCTTCCCCGACTTGGCAGAGTTCGTCGAAATGGTCAACGATATCGACGTCCAAACCGCATGAAACTCGACGTCAACGCACTGGGAACGTTCTACCGGATGGCTCGAGAGGGAGCCGGACTCGCGGCGGGCCGACTCACGCATATGCTCGGCGTCGAGACGCAACTCGGCGTGACGAAACTCAACTTCATGCGTGGCGAGGAGATCCGCCACGATTTCGATGATTCGACCGAGAAAGTCGGTGTCCGCGTCAAGCTGACCGGCGCAATCGAGGGCTACTCGATCGTCGTCTTCGAGCGTGAGAGCGCACTGCAGGTCGTCGAAACGCTGCTCTCGGAAGCGGGCCCCGACGCTGCTGTTGACGCCGACGTCACCGATGTCGACGCGTTCGACGAGATGACCGAAAGCGCCGCGACCGAGGTCGGCCACATCATGAACAGCGGCTTCATCGACGGCTGGGCCGACGTCCTCGAGGCGGTCATCGACGTCTCGACACCGGAATTCGTCGAGGGCCAGACTGCCGAGCCGTTTTTCGGCGACATCGACGAGGCACCGTCCGATGACGACCTCGCCTTGCTCTTCCAGAGTCGGATCGAGACCGTCGGCACCGAGGTCGGCTTCAACCACTACCTCCTGCCGAAACGCGAGTCGATGTCACGACTTCTAGAGCGGCTTCGCACCAGCGACGGGATCGAGTACGACAAGCTCGAGGGCTTCGACCGGATGGCCGAACGCGGGGCCAAAGAGGTCGCCGAGACCGCGACGACGCTGACCGGGATCGACACAAGCGTCGAAATTCGCCGGCTCAACTTCGTCTCGCTCGAGGCGATCCCCGAACAGGTGGCAAACGAAACGCTCGTCGGCGCTGCCTTCGAGTTTGACGGGCTGCCGAGTGGCTACCTGCTCTTCCTGTTCGACGAGGAGTCCGCCCACGAAATCGTCGACGCGATGGTCCCCATGGCAGTCGACGAGGACGAGGACGGCTTCGGCGAGATGGGGACCAGCGCGATCAAAGAGCTGGGCAACATCATGGCCAGTGGCTTCCTCGACGGCTGGGCGAACGTCCTCGATACGACGATCGACCATTCGACGCCGGAGTTCATCCACGATATCGGCGCTGCGGCCGTCGATCCCGTGATCATCCAGCTCGGCGAAAATCAGGACTTCGCGTTCGTCTTCGACACGATCGTCGTCGCCGACGGCCGCGAGTTCGACTGTCAGGTGTACGCGATCCCTGACGAGTCGGACTTAGAGCGGGCACTGAACAACCTCGAAGTCGACCGGATCGAGGAGACGCCGACGACGGCGGAGTTTCAGGAAGTCGATAACACATGAAAACCTACGGCACCGAACCAGGGGCACCGACGCCGGTCCAGGTCGGCATCTCCGAACTGGCCATCAGCGACGGTGACGACACGCTCAAGTCCTACGGACTGGGCTCGTGTCTGGCCATCGCGCTTTACGATCCGAAAACGGGGATCGGTGGCTTAGCCCACGCCATGTTACCAGATGGCGATGCCGCCGAAAACAGCGACCGCAAACCCGGCAAATACGCCGACACGGCGATCCGCGCGCTGCTCCGCCGGATGGTCGAGCAGGGTGCCCACTACACCGACGTCGAGGCGAAGATCGCCGGCGGCAGCGACATGTTCGAGTTCGAGAGCTTCGGCGAGGGCGTCGGCCAGCGAAACGTCGCGGCCGCGAAAGCCGAACTCGAGAAACTCGGCGTCCCGCTCGAGGCCGAAGACGTCGGCGGCGACTACGGCCGGACCGTCGAGTTTACACCCGGGACCGGGACGCTCATCGTCAAGTCCTCGAACAGCGACAACGGAGTGACGAAGCTGTGATCGACGGCACAGAAGAGACCGGCTTTGACTCCGATCGCGTCGGTGACGACGACGCGTTCGATGACGTCCTCACGTTCGTCGAGAACGAACTGGCCTTCGCGACGAGCCACTACAACGACAGTTATCTCGATCGGCGGGTCTCCTCGCGGATGCGTCGCACCCAATGTGAGACCTACGAAGCATACTTCGAGAAACTGCGAACCGATCCAAACGAACAGAAGGCACTGCTCGAGGCACTCAGCATTAACGTCACGGGCTTCTTTCGTAACCCTGACGTCTGGTCTGGAATCCGAACGGTCCTCCGGCGACTCTCCGATCGGACCGACACCGTCCGGGTCTGGAGTGCTGCCTGTGCCGACGGTCGGGAACCGTACTCGCTGTCGATGCTCGCCCACGACGATCCCGAGATCGACGAGTCGTCAGTCGCAATCCTCGGAACCGATATCAGCGAGCCGGCCCTCGAGACGGCCCGGACGGGCGTCTACGAGGAATCTCGAACCGTCGACTTAGATGACCAGCTTTCTTTTCTCGACGACTACCATCGCTACGTCGATGTCGACGGCCGGACCTTCCAGATCAGCGACGTCGTGAAACGAAACGTCCGCTTCCGGCGTCACGACCTGATCAACGACGATCCGAAGTCGGGGTTCGACCTCGTCGTCTGTCGTAACCTGTTTATCTACATCGACAACGCGTACAAGGAGTCGATGCTCGAGACCATCGCGCGCTCACTGCGACCCGACGGCTATCTCGTCATCGGGAAAGCCGAGACGATTCCACCGACACTCAAGTCAGCGTTTACTGTCTGTGAGGCACGGTTGCGTATTTATCAGCGAGACAATAAGGCTGCCCACGCCGGCTGGCCCGACCATCGCTCGAACTCCTGACGACCCCTGGTGCGGTTTGTTCGGAAACTGGAATCCAACCGACCGTTACATGTCTGCTCACGGATTAGGTCCACCGAATGCCTTCCTTCGACCTTGGCTCGTTCGTTGCCCGCGCCGCGACGCTGGTCGATTCCTCGCCGCCGGCAACCAAACAGGAAACCCGCCGCTGGCTCGTCGAACCGTTTCTCGAGACGCTTGGCTGGACCGTCCGTGCCGACTCGTGTCTGCCCGATCGGGTCGTCGACGAGACGCACCTCGAGTACGTGCTGACTGTCGAGTCGGTTCCGGCCCTGTTCGTCGCTGTCGAGTCCGCCACCGAGTCGTTGGATGGCACACGAGCGAACGCGATCCAGTCAGCGATGGCGTGGTCCGGCGTCGACCGGGCGATCTACACGAACGGCCGCGACTATCTCTTGCTGGCCGGCTCGAGCGAACTCGACTACTGTGCGCTCGAACTCGCCGAACTCGAGGCCAACGAGTCAGTGATCGCAACCTACTCGCGGGCAGCACTCGGCCAACAACTCGGGCGACACACCCGGGCGCACGTCGCCCGGCAACTCGCCGTCGAACGGCCAGCCCTGACTGACGAGATTACCGATCGCCTCACGGACGCCGTCGCCCAGGGCGAGGTCTACGCCGACGAGTTCGCGTCCGCAACCGATCGATTCCTCGAGCAACTGCTCGTCACCTTCGCTGAATACGAGTCGAGCCGCCCCAACGCCGATACAGACACCGCTGCGGACGTGTCGGTCCAGTTCAGCGAATCGGCGATCACGGACGACAGCCAGTCACCACCGTCCGGATCGGTATCGTCCGCTCGCTCCGACTCGAGCGGTCCCGAACAGGACGACGATGTCGCCAGTGGCGACGCCGAACCAGAAACCCGGACGGACGAGAACGCCGCCGACACGGACGCCACCGATTCGGACCACGCGACCGGCCACAGCGACACCGACGCGACCGGGGCCGACAGCACTGCCGCGACCGACGACGGCGAGTACGTCGTCCGCTTTTTCAACGAGCGCGGCTCGATCGGCGCGGTCGGCCACTCGAGTGCGGCCGGTGCACTCGTCGAAGCCGCCGAATATCTGCTCGAACGCGGCCTCGCCGGCGTCGAGGTCCCATGGGCGCCGGACGACGACGGAACGACGGTGCTGAACGACGCCCCTGTCCGCGCCGACGGATCGCCGATGGACGACCCGAAGCCACTCTCGAGGGGGCTCTATCTCGAGACTGCAGGAGATATTGATGAGCAGGCAGCTCGCGTCGAAGCCTTGACCGAGCGTGCCGGATTACGTGCGATGGTGACTGGTGATTGGGAGCCGAAGTAAGTGCAGGACGGATCTGCGATCAGTACTCGATATCAACTTCGGTGAGCGTGACGACAACTTGGCCGCCGCCGCCGAGGGAACATGTTCCATCATTACCGCCACTCCAGTCATCGAGCGTCGAGTTCCATGCATCCGAATTCTGGGAGTTTGGATCGACATCTATGGAAACTTCAGCTACCCCGGAGTAGGCCTTGCTGGTCCGATTTACTTCAGATATCGTGAAACCGACTTGGCCGCTACTCTGTATCGACCGATCGTCCGCCGAAATCGTGACGAGAGAGATCACTGCCGTCTCATCATCACACCGAACCTGTGGCCGCTTAAGAAAGACACTGCCGGAGTCGTCGCCCCGCACGACGCCACCGCCCTCGTATGCGATTCGGTCGTCATCGACGATATACGTGAACTCGCCTATGTTGACTGTGTCTCCCGTTCCATAGCTGGAAAACTCGTCTTCCGGTATGTCGACTGTGGATCCCGTTTTTTCTATCGTGATGTTGAGTTTCGTTCCGCCATCGCTCGTTCTAACTGTCCCCTCTTGAAGCGACAGCTCGCCGCGCCGCGTGTCGATTCCATCGTATCGCATGACGTCGTTGGCGTTCTCCGCAAACGCTTCCATCGCCCGTTCCGCGTTCCGGAGCTGTTCTCCCTCTTGATAGTCTTGCATCGCCTGGAAGCCAGTCATCGATAGCAGTGTAACCGACCCGAGGATGATCGCGAAAACGAGAATGAATCCGAGGACCTCCGATACCCCACGGTCGTTGGTTCGGCCATCTGACCGGATCGAATCAGTCGTTTGTCTCATTAGTCAGCCCTCTCGATCGTGACCGTTCCGCTTTCTTTGGAAATCTCGAGTGAGCCGCCGGAGACTGGTGGCTGTCCATCGTCAAGGTTATCGATTGCGACTGGAACGTATACTTCCGTATCGGCGTTCGATGCTGTCAATCGGAGACAGTCATTGGTATTGGTAGGCGAATCACTCAGCAGATCTGCGTTTCCGCACTCGTCACTATCCAACAGTTTAACAGTATATCTCGAGTTCGCGACCGTCCGCGGATGATCAGCAGTGACAGTTACGGACGCATCATCGGTCGCCATTCTGTCGACGCTCTCGATTTCGCCGGCGAGACGCTCGCCGATCGTCTCGAGTGACGATTCGGCGGACCGTTCTGTTTCGTTCTCGAGGAGGGTCCCGGAGCTAGTCAGCAGTGCAGCGATCAATAGCGTGGTGATCCCAATCGTGAGGACGTGTGTGATCGTGATCGATGTCCCGCGATCGGTGCGCCGTGGATTGATCCTCATCCGTTCTCACCGTAAACCTTGATCGTAGCGTCCGTTCGTTCGTACGAGACTTGGTTCGATTCGTATGTTACGTCAGCTGTGATCTCCCACACGCCCACATCCGTACCAACTGAACTTGACTCAGCAACGAGATCATATTTGCCATCGAATCTGGAGCCCTCTATCTCGATCGTATCGTATTTGTAATCGTCAGTTGCCGTTATCAGGTCGAGACCAGCGCAATCATACGGTGAGACGTTGACTTCGCCGGTGACGAGATCAACTCTCGCGGGTCCGTTGAATTCACACGAAGTTCCGTCGAGTTCGTATCGACCTGTCTCTTTAAGAGTGATCTTATCGTATGTGCCGTCCTTCTGCGTAGCGTTGATAGTGACTGTGCCTGTACTATCTGCGCCCCCCAATTCGAGTTCGAGGTGACCGACGCTTTCGTTGTGCAGATCGATCTCATCATCGTTGATTTCTTGGTCCGTTATGACTCCAGCTTGCTCCGCACCGTCAACATCATCAACCTGAATATCTACGACTGCTGACCGGCTTCTTGCCGTCGTGCTCTGATACTGATCACGGAAGCCACCGGAGTCTATGACTTCGTTATCGAAGTCACTCGGATGGGTATCTCCGCTTTCGTCGAGATTCCATCGATGAGCGATTTCCACGAGATTTCGCTCAAGTCCTTGCTCGATCACTTCCGCATCCGCCGTGCTCTGACTCGTGGAACTCGAGGAAATCGTCTCTGTGTAGAGGACACCGTTGAAGACAACGACGATACCAAGCAGAATGAACGCCAGCGTGATCGCACCGATGAGGATCACCTGGCCCCGATTGCGGCGAGCGGTGGGAGTTACCATACGATCACTCGCACCTCCACGACGTTGTAGACGAGTTCCGTCTCGGTCGTTCCAGAAATGGGATAATCCGTGCTATCATCAGCGTTTTCAAGTTTGATTCGCTCGTTGGCAGTCAGTTCGTCGTCCTCGTACAACGTAACGACGTAACTCGCGGTCACGGCATCCGGTGACGGCGCACCCTGATAGACCAGATACGTGGTCTCGAATTCGTTCGGCGCCTCGGTTTCGGAGACAAGTTCAACATTGTAACTGTAGCCGTTGTTTGCGAACCGCTGTTCTAGTATCCCCCCAAGTCGCGATTGATTCGCGAATGCTGTCGTATTGTAGGTGGAGTTTCCGTCAGGCCCGGGAACGGACGCCTTGTGAAACTGGTCCTCATCGGTGTTCCAGTTCCGGATCGTCTCCGAGAGGTTACCGTCCTGATCACTGACCACAAGCGCATCCTTGGCTTCTTGTTGTAGTTGCGCCTGCACGGAACGATCGGACAGTCCGCCCGACGTTGGCGTAATCACGACCGACTGCAGCGCAAAGAGCACGGCCATCAACACAACCATCGCACTGACGAACCCCTCGAGGGTGTAGGCCTGTCCACGATCACCGTTCAGTGAGTCTCTTTTCCACATCGTCTCACCAAACCCTCACAACGAGTCTGCACGCTGGCTCACAGTCGGAGCCGTCGTTGGTCGTGACGATGCGGGCTGAGCTTGCCGCCGCCTGATCATCGTACGCATCGCCAGCAGTCCAATCGTCATCGATGGCAACCGTCTCGTTGAGTTCTGTTACAGTCACGTTCACTTGATCGATCGCATTATCGTTGCTCGATCGCAGTCCAAGCTCCTCGGTCAGGTCGCCGCTGCGGTATCTCTTGTCGAACTCGGTTTCGTTGAGTTCATTCGGCGTCCCCGTCGACGTATCGTTCACGATCCGATCCGCGATCCGATCGGCCTGTGCCGTCTCAGCGCCGCCGACAGAGGAGTCATACGGCGTGACGAGCGCCGGGAAAAACGAGAAGACGAAGGCGATCGCCAGCAGGAAGACGCCGATACCCACGACGAAGTCCTGGGTGGTCTGGCCCCGCTCGAGCCATGCTGTCGAAATCGTTCGTGGCCGATGCGCTCGAGTGCGGTCCTGGTCGCGTTGTGATTCCTGTCTCCCACTCATGTTAGGCCACCAGCGTCCAGCCAATGAGTGCAACCGACGACAGTCCAATGACGTATTTCAGGCCACTCAGCAGGTCGGCATCCCGCATGTAGCCACAGATAAAGCCCGACATGATCGCCTGAAGCGTCACCGCGTGGAAGAACAACACCGACAGCATATCGACGTCGATGTTCTCGCTCAGATTTGCCCCGCTCATCGCGCCACCGCCGGCACCACCAGCACCGCCGGCACTGCTCGCGCCGGAGCCACCATCGGCGCTCAGTCCGGCCATCGTATCGATGAACTGCGTCTTGAGGATCGCGATCACCGCCAGCACCGTCATGAACGTCATGATGATGATCACGATCTGCATGCGCGTGCGCGATTTGCGCTCGCGTTCGATGTCGTCGTGGTTCTCGCTTGCGCGTGCGGCCGTCCGGAGCACTGCCGAAATCTGGTTTGACGCCTCCTGTGCTTCGGTAATCAGGCGTGTCGTCCGGGCGAGTCGCGGAATGTGGTACTTGTTGTTGAACTCGATGAGCGCCTCTTTCAGACTCATCCCGAAGTTGACTTTCGTGTGCATCATTTCGAATTCGCGGGCTAATTTGCCGCTCGTGGTATCGGAGACTGCCTTGAGCGACTCGAGGAGCGTGAGCCCGGTGTCGTTCGAACTCGAGAGTTTGCGAAGATCCTCGGAGAGTTGATTGAGGACGGCGTTTCTGTGGCGGACGTTCCACTCGCGGAAGATCGCAAGCGGGATGGTGGTGATATACAGCGGCAAGTAGAGGTAGATAACCGTCCCCCAGATCGGCTTCGCCAAGAGCTGTCCCCACGACGTGGGTGCCGACCCGGTTACGATCGCCGTCACGACGATAAGCAAGGAGATCGGAAGGGTCACGACGAGCGTCATCAGCGGATGATCCCGGAAGAAGAGATGGGGGTTTCGCAGCACTTCGATCGTCTCGTGGGTCCCTTCGCGGTTTTTGATCCGATCGAATACGCTGTATTCGCCGGTAAACTGCTCGACGAGGCCGAGACTCAACAGCCCGTCGTTTTGCCCGGTTTCGGTCCGCTGCTCGGTCGATCCCATCGAGAGGTAGCCGTCGCCGGGCTCGTCGTGTTTGACCGTCGAGACGAGGACGAGAAAGCCGACTCCGATCATCGGAATCAGGGCGTAGACGACCATATAGAGCATCTGATCAGTCACGCTGGCGTTCGGAATCATCTTCATCACGACCATGATGATGATGAGCAACAGCGGGAACAGCGACAGCGTCATGTACATCTCGCCGAACAACTCGAGCGTCTCGAGCGTGAGTTCCTGTTCCTGCTTTGCCGTCCGCATGTGCTTTTCTTTCTTGTCTTCGAGGAAGCTCTGCATGTCACCGCCGCTGTTGACGATCGAGAGCATGTCGGTCAGGAACTGCGAGAGGTCGTCACTTGGCGTCTCGAGGGCCTGCTTGCGGATCGCCGTCCGGTAGTCGATATCGAAGTACTCGGTCTCTTTGACGATGCTCTGGAACTCCTTTGCGACCTCGCCGTAGGTGTCGTCTGCCTGAGCCATCGCCTCGATGATCTCGAGTTGGTTCAGGCCGCCGACCGACAGCGCGTACATGAACGAGACGGAATCGGTCAGTAGCATGTTGATCTCGCGTTTGCGCGATGAGGCACGCGAGTAGGGGATCGCGACCATCGAGCCGAACCCGACCGCGAAGCCGATCGAGCCAAAGAGCAGTCCGCTGAAGAAGACGATGGCCGGCATGCGAAGCATCTCGATGATCGTCAGCATCAGGCCATTGCCGACAGGCATACCGATGATCGGCTCGTTCGAGAGGATGCCGATCGCGAAGAGACTGTAGCCAAGCAGCAGCCCGATCAGCCAGAGGCTCAACCCACTGATTGCGCCGATGCCAAGCGACCGCGAGAGGTAGAGTTCGACCGTATCGGTCATCCGCGCCTGGGCGAGTTTCGTCTCCACGTCGGCGACGAACTCGCTGTCGTCGCCGAACAGCCGATCGTACAGCGGATAGAAGCGATCGCCCAGTGCGTCAGACCTCGCTGACATACTCGAGCCGCCACTGCTATCGGTTTTCAAACTCATGCGTCTCCGTCCTCGTCCTCGTCTTCATCTTCGTCTTCGTCTTCGTCAGTCTCGGTCTCGAAGATCCCCGTGTTGCTGTCTGTCAGTTCGTCGTCGCTGCCTGTGCTGTCGTCTTTGAAAATCGATCCGCCGTTGTTCGTCTCACTGCTGTCGAACAGCGACTCGTCGTCATTGTCGTCCGTATCCGCCTCGGTATCGTTGAAGATCGAATCAGTCTCGTCACTGAATATCGACTTGCTATCGTCACCGCCAGCGTCGACTGGTGTCGAGTCGTCGGCTGACGTATTTGTCTCGGTTGTCCGTGTCCCACCTGCTTGGTCCGTTGATTCAGCTGCGTCCTCCTGATCGCGCGGCGGATCCGACGTGTCGGTCTCAACGTCGATCGTCGGTGGCTCCGGCTCAGTTTCCGGCGTCTCGTCTCTATCCGTTGCTGACTCGGTGTCGATGTCGATCGTCGGTGGCTCCGGCTCAGTTTCCGGCGTCTCGTCTCTATCCGTTGCTGACTCGGTGTCGATGTCGATCGTCGGTGGTTCCGGTTCGACCACGTCGCTCGAGGTTTTATCCGGCTCGTCGTCGCGCTGGATGCCGGAGTCGGTGCTCGAATCCGTATCGGACGACTCCGGATCGAAGATCGAATCGAGATCGTCCTCTGGGAACAGCGACTCGAATCCGGAGGTGTTCGGGTGACCGACCGGTTCCTCGCTGTCGCTTGTTCGATCGACGTCCGAATCGTCGAGTTCGTCGATCGTCTCGCCCATATCGTCGAACAGTCCGATCAGGTCCTCGTCGTCGGCGTCGCCAGTGGTATCCGCCGAACGGTTCGCCGTCTCGTGGTGTGTTTCGTCCGTTCGGCCGTCCGATGCCGTGGCTTGACTCGAAGCAGTCGAGGTGTCGACCGACTTCGGTCGGTTCTCGTCGGTTGGCGTTTCGGGTTCGACGCCGGGGGTACTATCTGTCAACTCGAGATCGGTCTCCGACGATGCGGGCAACTCGCCGCTCGAGTCGGTAGCCGCGTTGCCCTCGTCAGCGGTTGGTACTGGCTCGAGTGCGCTTGGACTATCGTCGGCATCGGCTCCAGCATCGACACCGGTCGTCGCAGCGCCGGATTCCGCCTCGGCTGCCGACCCGGCAGCCGCTGTCTCTTCGTCGGACTCGATGTCGAATCCGGCATCGTCGCTGAGCCACGCCGGCTCATCGCCGATGTCGTCCCCGGTGGCGAACGCCGTCGAGTCGTCGCCGAGTTCCCACTCACCTTCGTCGATGTCGTCGTCGACGGCACCGACGAAGTCGAACTCGTCGGTGTCAGCACGGTCGACATCGATCGGCTCCTCCGCTTCGACATCACCGAGTGCGCTTGCGAGGCCACTCGGGACCTGTCCGCGGTATTCCTCGAACAGCGACTCCTCGGCCCGCTCTAGGATGTCCATCGAGAGGTTGTACGTCTCGTTTGTCGCCTCGGGCCGTGGCACGAGTTCTTCTTTCTCTTGATCGACGTCGATCAAGACACTCTCCATCTCACGGAGGTCCTCGAGACTGTCCTCAAGTTGGCCGTTCGCGATCAGCGTGAGGATGGTGTCGGGATCATTGATAAAGGCCTGCACCGTCGCGGCGACCTGTGCGTACGTGTTCAGTCCGTTCTTGATGAGATACGCGAGGATGACCTCGCGTTTGAACAGCTCCTCCTCGAGTTTCTCTTTGCTCCAGCCGCGGTCGAACTGGATCTCTTCTAAGGTGTTCGAGTCCCCCATCTTGAGGAACTCGTCGGTTTCGGCCTGCCACTGGTAGACGTCCTGAACGTTGATCTCGTCGTGTTCGGCGTCGTAGTGGTTGATCTCAGTAAGCGACTTGTTCCGGCGGACCTTCCGGCCTTGCACTCGCGTCTGGGTCTGAATCGAGACCAGATCCAGCGCGGTGAACATCGTCTTCGAGACGTTGATGGGGTCCGTCGTGAATCGTTTGAGGACCTCGTCGACGGAGTCGGCGTGGAAGGTCGTATAGGTGGTGTGACCGGTCGACATGACCTGGAACAGCGTCCGGCCTTCCTCACCACGGATCTCGCCCATGACGATGTAGTCAGGGCGCTGTCGCAGTGCGGCTTCCAGCAGGTCGAACTCGTCGACGTCGCCCTGCTCGTCGTCGGCAAACGACGGCCGGGTGACGCTTGCGATCCAGTTGCGCTGTGGGAGTTCGACCTCGCGGGTGTCCTCGATCGAGACGATTTTCGCGCTCGAGGGAATAAACAGCGAGACTGCGTTCAGCGAGGTCGTCTTCCCGGACGCAGTCCCGCCGGCGAAGATCAGGCTCTTGTGGTTCTCGATGGCGAGCCAGAGAAACGCCATCTCGTCCAGACTGAAGGTGTTCCAGTTAATGAGGTCGATCGGGGTGAAGGGGACGTCCTTGAACTGCCGGATGGTGTAGTTGGTCCCGTGGTCGGAGACCTCCTTGCCGAGCGTGAGCTGGGCACGCGAGCCGTCCGGTAGGGTCGCGTCGACCTGTGGGAGTCGCTTGCTGATCCCTTTGCCCGACCGCTGGGCGAGTTTGACGACGAAGTCGTCGAGTTCGTCCTCACCGTGGTAGATGTTCGAGATGATCTGTTCGTACTCGGAATGGTAGACGAACACCGGCGAGTTGTAGCCGTCACAGGAGATGTCCTCGACGTTGATATCGTGTTTGATGCCGTCGATGCGCTCGTAGCCGATGAAGTCGCGTTTGAGCAAGTAGAGTAACTTCTCGACCTGATACTCGCTCAGGGTATCCGGATCGTCGTCGAGGACCGCCGGCTCGGGGCGGACCTCGATACCCTCGAGTTGACTCGGGCCGTCGTCATCGTCGCCATCGGCCTCGCTGTCCTCGTCGTCAAGGAGTCCCTGGAGCGTCTCGAGAACCCCTTTCGACGTGTCGTCCGCGGTCGCCTCGAAGAGATCGTACCGCTTGAGGAGCCGTCGGGCCTCGTCCTCGATGACCGTCCGACGGCCGTCCTCTGTAGCCTTCTCCTTGATTCCCTCTTCGGCGTACTTGATAGCCGTCCGGAGCTTGCCCGAGAGGAACTCCTGAAGTTCCGCCTCGATCTCGTTCTGGTACGGCTCGATCATGTAATACTTCTTTTCGTTTTCTTTCTCCGAATGGAAGATGATGACGAAGGCGTAGGGTTTGTTCACCCAGTATCGCTCGACCTCGCGGAAGTGGGTCTTCTTCTCCAGCGAGACGGCCTTCTCGAGGTCGTAGCGGTTGGTGACGGTGGTGTTGCCCGCGACCGTCGAGAAGAACTCGTCTTCCTCGAGTTCTTCCTGGACGTTGACGGTCCGCTCCTCGACAACGTCGTCGAGTTCCAGCGCGACGTCGTTTGCGGCTGCAAGTCGTTGTTCGATCGTGTCTGGATCGAACCCGAGCGCTTCTTCCGCATCGTGGGGGACGATCTCGCCGTTGCTGTCGCGTGGCCGACTGCCGTCATCTTCGTAGTAATATTCCCACTTGTAGTGTTCCCAGGACCAGATGTCTTTGACGACCGGCGTCGTCTCGGGATCGACGTACTCGAGGAAGAGCTTCTGAAGCGTCCCCGCGTTGTCGCCGGCGACCGGCACCAGCTGGTCCTCGAGATCGTCGGGATGATAGCCCAGATACGCTTCGGGATCGAACTCGACCTGATCCCAGTCGTCACCGCTGGGAACGGTCGTCCCGGCACCCGCATCCGTATCGAGGCCGAGTTGTTCGTCCCCGCCGGTGGGGTCGTCCGGATAGAGGTCGGATACCTCGTTGCCGTACCCATACTCGGTCATAAACTCCTCCCACGTGTACTCCCCAACACGGACAGCCGAGTTCGTGCTCGGCCCTGATTCGTGGGATTGCGCTTCTTCCGACGCAGACTCGGACGCCTCCCCCTCAGAAAAGCCCCCGGCATCCGACTGGTCGGCTTCGTCAATAGCCATTACATTCATACTGAAAGTCATCCCTCAAAAAATTCATCCGCCCATTACCAGTTCTGATAATTTTCTTCGGCTGTTTTCGACTGATCACTACCCACTTGCCGGCGATCTGTTCAATTCATACAGTTGATGTTTCGGTACATCACGGGATCGATGCTTGCGGCCGACGGCTGGATAGGACAGTCGCTCNCTTGCCGGCGATCTGTTCAATTCATACAGTTGATGTTTCGGTACATCACGGGATCGATGCTTGCGGCCGACGGCTGGATAGGACAGTCGCTCACCCAGCCACTCACGACTCGACCAACGGCTCACGAACTAGCGTGGTGCCAACAGTGGGACCGCCCAGTTGGGAGTCACCCACATTGGAACGATCGTCTAGCGACAGGGTTCGCTTCGAACCGACGGAATCGAGATGGGTCACAGCTCGAGAAACAACTGTGATAGTGAGGTTGCTGAGAACATTCCGGCGTGGCGGGATTCGAACCACGCCCACTTCGCTCACTCCGTTCGCTCGTGGTCTACCTCGAACCTCGTGCCCGTTCGCTCCTCGCATCCGCTCCTCGCAGAACGGGCGTGGCGGGATTCGAACCCACGATCAGAAGGTTAGGAACCTCCTGCCCTCTCCGCTAGGCCACACGCCCCGGCGTGAAAAGAACGTTAGTTGGTTTCCGTTTCGACGTCCGTCTCGTCTTCGTTGGTAACTGGCTCCGTGTCGACGAACTCGTCGTCACCGCCAGCACTGTCGTCGTAGTTTCCGGACTCGCGCATTTCCTCGAGTTCCGACTCGACCTTTTCGCGCCCCTTCTGGAACTCACCCATGGCTTCGCCGGTCGACCGTGCCAGCTTCGGAATCTTGTTGGCCCCGAAGAGCAAGATGGCAAGGAGCAGGATGACGCCCAGCTCCATCGGTCCGAATCCGCCGGGGATGAACAGCGGTGTTAGTTCGGCTTGCATTTCTACGCACAGCTTGTCCACTGGCAATTATAACCTTTTTGGACCACTCAGGTAATCAAGTGGCCACGACAGTCCGTCTACGAACGAGATTCGCCGAAAAATGAAGCGACATAGTTTGGCTAGAATCTCGTCCCTTCTCGGATTTTGTCGACTGCCATCCGTCGAAACCCTTCCGCGAACGAAACTGTCTTTCCCGCGTGGACGCAACGGACTGACGATGGTAACCACCGGAGACGCCGCACCCGATTTCACCGCACCGCTTGCGAACGGCAACATCGAGGAATTCACTCTCTCGGAGCGTCTGGAAGACGACGCGCCGATCGTCCTGGCGTTCTTCCCCGGCGCGTTCACAAGCGTCTGTACGACCGAGATGTGTACGTTCCAGGATCGGCTGGCCACCTTCAACGACCTCGACGCCAGCGTCTACGGTGTCAGCCGGGACTCTCCGTTTACGCTGAACGAGTTCCGTGCACAGAACGACCTCGAGTTCGGCCTGCTCAGCGACTACAATAAAGAGCTCATCGACGACTACGACATCGAGATGGATTTCGCCGATCTGGGCGTCTACGGCGTCGCCAAGCGGTCGGTGTTCGTCATCGACGGTGACGGCGACGTTGCCTACTCGTGGGTCAGCGACGACCCCGGTGTCGAACCCGACTACGACGAGGTCGAAGCCGCAGTCGAGGACCTCTCCTAACGACTCCCTGCAGACCAGCCCGACAACCGTCGCAGAATTTTTTTAGTCTGCAGCCGATGGGTCAGTATGAGCGATTCTGCCGCCGAGGAGGATCCCCGCCGTGTTTACTCCCCCGACGACGACCACGCGTTCCCCGACGAGAAGCTAAATCGGGTCCTCGAGTACATCGAGAACGACGACGAGATTGCGGCCTATCTCGAGGCACAAAACATCAACGCGGTCGACCGGATGCGATACAACGATCACGGGACGAAACATATCGAGATCGTCCGTAACCGGGCACTGTGTCTGTACGACCTGCTCAAGACCGGCAACGTCGATTTCAACGGGGCTCGCCAGCAAGGACTGGCCGAGGAAGACGAATCGGTCATTATCGCCCTTGCGGCGACGCTCCACGACGTCGGCCACGTCGTCCATCGCGACAGCCATGCCTACTACTCGATCCCGCTGGCGGCAGACATCCTCGATCGAGTCCTCCCCGAATTCTACGATGTCGCCGAGACTGTCCGAATGAAAGGCGAAATCCTCCATGCCATTCTCTGCCATCACACCGCCGAGACGCCGCTGACGACCGAAGCCGGCGTTATTCGCGTCGCCGACGCCCTCGATATGGAACACGGTCGCTCTCGCATTCCCTACGAGTCCGGCGGTCGTGGGATCAACACCCTCTCGAGTCAGGCGATCAGCCGCGTGTCGCTCCAGCAGGGCGATACGACGCCCGTCATGGTCGAGATCGCAATGACCAACGCCGCCGGTGTCTATCAGGTCGACAACCTGCTCAAAGCCAAACTAAAAGACTCCGGCCTCGCAGACCAGATCCGGATCGTCGCCGTCAACACGAACGAGAACCACGAGCAACTGGTCGAACGGATCGAACTGTAACGGACGCGAGGCCGACCCGACGAACCACTACACTGACTTACAGCCAGTCGTATAGGACACGCAATGTCGACGCAGCTTGCAGTTTTGGCGCTTCTGACCGGGCTAGCTACCGGCGCGCTGTTCCGATATCTCAACATTCCGATCCCTGCACCGCCGGAACTTCCCGGCCTCATGGGAATCGTGGGGATCTACCTCGGGTACAAAGTAATCGACTACCTCGGCGTCGGCGTCGATCTCCTCGAGGGCCTCGGGCTATAGCGCTCCGGTTGAACGACGGGAGTGGCCGCGTCCTCAGGCTGCCGACCCGGAACTGAAGAGAAATCGCATGAGAACCCAAAGCGCCACCAGGATCGCTGCGGGCGTGAGCACGGCCGCTGCGAACAGCAGCGGGCCGGTCAGGACGGAGCCGCTAAAGAGGGATGCGACGATGACGAGCAGCGAGACAGTCATAGATTGACAATTCGACGGGAGCGGTATAAGCAATTCTACTCGAGGTGACGGCTGGACCACGCACAGCGAAAACGGATACGGCGATGTCGCGGTTAGTAGCTGCGCTCTTTGGGCTCGTAGGTCTTGTTCTGGCCCTCGAGAATGACCGGGCGGTAGAAAATCGAGGGTTCGCCGCCGTCCCAGGAGACGAGCGTGTGCTTGAGCCACTCGTCGTCTTTGCGTTCCTGGTGTTCCTTGCGCCAGTGAGCGCCACGGAACTCGTCACGAACGAGCGCGCCGAGTGCAATCGTCTCGGCGACGTCGATCAGGTTCCGCGTCTCGATGGTTTGCTGGAGGTCCGTGTTGAACGTCCGCGACGGGTCGTCGACGTAGACGTCCTGATACTCCTCGCGGCACTCGCGGATGATCTTCAGCGCCTTCTTGACGCCGTCCTCGGTTCGGAAGACGTTCACGTAGTCGGTCATCGCCTGCTGGAGCTTGGCGCGGATCTCGGAGTGCTGGACGCCGTCGTCTTTGTCCAGCAGCCCGTCGACGCGTTCGCGAGCCGTCTCGACGTGTCGCTCGAGGACGCCTTCGGCGTCGGCCGTGACGCCACCGTCAGCAGCGACGCCGCCGCTCGTCCCGAGTCCCGCTGCGCCGGGGGCGACCGGGAACTCGGTATCGGTTTCGTCCTCGACGTCGTCGCCGTAGCCGGTCCGGATCTCGGCTTCGCCGAGGTCCCCGCCGGCAGCGTGGTAGCCAGCGCGGCGGCCGAAGACGATCAGTTCCGGCAGGGCGTTGCCACCCAGTCGGTTGCCGCCGTGGACGGAGACACAGGCACACTCGCCGGCCGCGTAGAGGCCGTCGATGCAGGTCTGGCCGTTCTCGTTGACCTCGATGCCACCCATCGCGTAGTGCTGGCCAGGTTTGACCGGCATCGGCTCGACGAGGCCGTCGACGCCCTCGAAGTCCTCCGCGAGGTGCAGAATGTTCTCGAGGCGGTCCATAATGCGCTCTTCACCGAGGTGACGCATGTCGAGGTGGACGTACTCGTCGTCGACGCCACGGCCCTCGTTGACCTCCGTGAGCTCTGCTCGAGCGACGACGTCGCGGCTGGCGAGTTCGCCGGAGTTGTTCGCGTAGCCGTGCTCGAACATGAAGCGTTCGCCCTCGTTGTTGTAGAGGATGCCACCTTCGCCACGAACACCCTCGGAGATGAGGACACCCGTCGACGGCAGCGACGTCGGGTGGAACTGGATGAACTCCATGTCCTCGAGGGGTACGCCCGCCCGGTAGGCCATCGCCTGTCCGTCGCCGGTACAGGAGACGGCGTTGGTCGTGTGGTCGAACGCCTGGCCGGGGCCACCGGTTGCGAGGACGACGCCGTCGTTGGCCTTGAACCCTTCAATCTGGCCGGACTGGACGTCGTAGGCGACGACACCGTGACACTCGCGGTCGTTGGGGTCGTCTTCGTCGGTCGTCGCCAGATCCATGACGTACCACTCGTCGTAGACCTGAATGCCGCGTTTGACGACCTGTTCGTACATCGTGTGCAGCAGGTGATGGCCGGTCTCTGCACCGGCGTAGGTCGTCCGTGGGTACGAGAGCCCACCGAACGGTCGCTGTGAGACGGTGCCGTCTTCCTCGCGGGAGAACGGCATCCCCCAGTGCTCGAGATTGATCGTCTCTTCGGGGGCGTCCTGGGCGAGGGTCTCGACCGCCGGCGCGTCGCCGAGGTAGTCCGACCCCTTCATGGTGTCGTAGGCGTGGAGTTCCCAGTCGTCGCCTTCCTGTAAGGCGGCGTTGATCCCACCTTCCGCCGCGCCGGTGTGGCTACGGACGGGGTGGAGCTTCGTGACCATCGCCACGTCGGCTCCCGCTTCGTGCGCTGCGACCGCGGCTCGGAGGCCGGCACCGCCGGCGCCGACCACGATGACGTCGTGTTCGTACATGGTTACCAGAACTTCAGGTTTTTCTTGACTGCTTCCCGCTTGAGCTCCTGAATGTGCTCGGTGAGCGGAATGTCTTTCGGACACACTTCGGTACAGGAGAACTGCGTCTGGCACCGCCAGACGCCGTGTTCCTGTTCTAAGATGCGGAGTCGGTGCTCTTTGATGTCTTCTTCCTCGCGGTCGTCCATCGCGAACTTGTAGGCTTTGTTGATCGCCGCAGGGCCGAGGTACTCGTTGTCGCCGGCCGCGATGTTACACGAGGACATACAAGATGCACACCAGATACAGCGCGTGGACATCTTGACCTTCTCGCGGTTTTCACGCGACTGACGCTGTTCTTCGAGTTCGCTTGCGTCGGGCGTATCTTCGCTCTTGAAGTACGGCTCGACGGCGTGCATCTGGTCGTAGAAGTGGTCCATATCGACGACCAGATCCTTGACGACCTCCTGGTGTGGCAGCGGCTCGATGCGGATCGGCTGCTCGAGATCGGAGATCTGGGTCTTACAGCCCAGTCGCTGCTTGCCGTTGACGAAGAAAGCGTCGGAACCACAGACCGCCTGCCGACAGGAGTGGCGGAAGGTTAGCGACGAATCGAACTCGTCGCGGGCGTACATGACCGAGTCGAGGACGGTCATCCCCTTCTCGAAGGGGACGTGGAAGTCGTCGAACCGGGGTTCCTGCTTTGCTTCGACCTCGGGGTCGTAGCGGAACACCTTGATGTGGACCGTCTCCCCATCGAACTCGGCCTGACTTTCGTCACGCTCGTCGACCATGTCGCCGCCTTTTTGTTTCTCGGCTGCCGGCGACTCCGCGCCTTTCATCGCCGGGTCGTCCGGTGCGTCTTGCGTTTCGGGTTCGGCTTGTTGCGTGCTCATGTTAGATCATTCCCCCCATCACGAGTGCGACGTAGGTACCCTGTGCGACGAGTGCAAGCCCGGCAAGGGTCAGCACCGCCAGGATGACCTTCTTCTGGGTGCCCTTGAGACCCTGGTTGACCAGCGCGTTGTAGACGCCGTTGACGCCGTGGAACGCGGCAGTGACCAGGAACAGGATCATCGTCAGGAGGTAGCCGATATTCTCCATTCGGGCCTGCGTTCCCAAGAAGGTTACCTCGTACGCGTGGTTGACGAAGTGCAGAAGGAAGAAGTGGAAGGCGAGAGCGACGACGAGAAACGCCGCCGTCAGTCGCTGGAAGAACCAGCCGGTCCCGCCGGGCGTAAACGAGGAGTATCGTTCTGCCATTAGAGACCCACCCCCGTCAGGAAGGTCGGAACGCTGGCGACGGTGATCGCACCCGTCAGGATCAGCGAGGCGTAGAAACTCTTGTCCTGTGCCTCGAGTCCGATACCCAGATCGACCATCAGCAGGCGGAGGCCGTTTAAGATGTGGAAGACGGCCACCGCGAGCAGGCCGATCTCGAGCAGTCGGATGAGGAACAGACTCTCGAGTCCCTGTAGCGTCGTGGTGTAGACGTCCGTTTCGCTCATGATTGCCGCTTCGTTACCGGCTGCGCCGAGAGAAGTGCTCAGCACGGAAATGTGGGTAAACAGGTAGCCGATCAGGATCCATCCGGTGAACTTGTGGAAGATCCATGCCCACATCCCGGCCGAGAACTCCTTCCAGCGCCCGAAGTCCTCGACGAGACCGCGATTGTAAGACTGACTCATACGCTCATATGGTCCGTTAGACCGCGGGGGTATAGAAGTTACTTTTATCTCGTCACCGTCACTCTCAGTCCACCCAATATATGATGGGGCGATAATAGCTTTCGCCGAGCGCCGAACCGGTTCGGGCCGGTGCGGTCGACTCGCTGCTGGCGCTGTGTGGGATCGCCATCGACAGCGGCCAGCGCGGTCTCATACGGTCTGCTGTCCCGATGTCTCGGTGGGACCGCAGTGCGGGTCGCGGTTGCACCGGTACTCACTGACAGGAGTCCGTATCAGAGTTCCGATCGCGAACTCTCGGTCGTCCGCTCGCGCGAGAGCGCGGTGAGCGTATCCGGCGAGAGCCCAACCAGATGGCAGAGCGGGTTCCCCGGGTAGACGACGGGGTTCTCGAGGACGCCGACGATGAGACCGGTAAACGGCGCTTCGACGGTGACGATGTCCTCTTCTTCTTTGAACGGGTTGGTAATAGCACAGATCACTTCGCCTTCCTCGACGAGTGCGCCCCGGCCGCGTTTCATGTCGACGATGCCACCGGCGTCGGCGCGGAGCCAGGTCTTCTCGTCGTCGGTATCGATGACGGTGCGCCAACCGGGCCAGTGGACTGACGACTCCCGGTGGAGGCCGAACTCGGCGAACACGCTTGCGACGCCAGTGAGCGCGCGATCGATCAGCCGGCGCTGGAAGCGGTGGGCTTCGCCCATCTCGACGGTGATCGTGGGAATGCCGGCTTCGCTGGCTTCACGGCGCAGCGTTCCGGATGGGCCTTCGCCCGCGATGATAACGTTCGAACTGAACGCGTTGGCGAGTCTGGCGACGTCCGGTCGCTCCATGTTGGCCCGAACGTGGAGCATGTTCGTCCGCCCGCGGGTCGACGTGTGGAAGTCGACGCCGAGATCACAGGGTTCGATGAAGTTCGTGAAGATTTGGTGGGCCATCCGTCTGGCGCTGGTTGACCCCTCGCGCCCGGGGAATGACCGGTTCAGGTCCCGGTCGTAGATCGGCAGATACCGTTCCTGTGCGATGAAGCCGGGGACGTTCATCACGGGCAGACAAACCAGCGTCCCATGCAGGATGGAGTGGTCCCAGTCGTGGGCGACCTCCCGGACGACCTCGATCCCGTTGAGTTCGTCGCCGTGGGCCGCCGCCGAGAGAAAGACCGTCGGCCCCGGGTGTTCACCGTTGATCACCGTGACGGGAATTCTGACAGGGTCCCCGAGATACGTTTCGCTGATACCGTACCGAATGTTCGCCGACTCGCCGGGATCGACGCGTCCGCCGTTGTACGTAAACGGCTCGTTCATCTCGTCGGTTTCGCGTCCGTCGTCGGGCGGTTCGGTCGCCGTGTCGTCGCTCATAGAAGGTTCTCCGGGGGCATCACCGTGAATCTTCCCCCTTCTCTGTCGCTCGAGGTGACTGTCCATCGACCCAGAACGTCGTCGTTGACAGGTGCTCGAGCCGTTTCGTGTCACTTTCGCGGCGAACGCCAGGTTCGTTCGAACAACGGATAGCAGAATCTGGAGTTGTGGGCATACGTTTTGTACCAGGCCATGCTATAGGCACCCATGGAAATTCGAGAGGCGACAGCATCGGATGCTGAGGCGATTCGCACCATCGCACACGACTCGCTCAACTCCACGTACACGTCGTTCCTCGCCGGGGAGACGATCGACGACGCGATCGAGCAATGGTACGGCAATTCGTTCGTCGACGACCTCGATGACGACCGCGTGGTCTTTCTGGTCGTCGAAGACGACGGCGAGGTCGTCGCGTTCTCCCAGAGCGAACTGATCGGCCAACAGACACACACCGGCCATCTCCTCTGGTTGCACGTCCATCCCGACCACCGCGACGGCGGCACCGGCGTCCGCCTCCTCGTTCGAACCCGCGAGACGCTGCTCGAGAAAGGAGCCGACGAGATCCAGTGTTTCGTGCTCGAGGACAACGAGGTCGGCAACGAGTTTTACCGCACTCACGGCTTCGAGCAGGCCGGCCAGCGCGAGATCGAGATCGGCTCGGAGACGTTCACGGAGAACGTCTACGTCGAAAGCGACCTCGAGGACGACGACGAGTGGGGTGCGATCGATGAGGTCACGGCCGACGGTGAGACGGTCTACGTGAGCTACGGCGAAGCGGCCCGTGGTTCGAAGGCACCGTTTTACACGGCCTACCAGACCGAAGATCGGTCGGAACGCTACGCCTGGCTCTGTGGGAACTGTGAGTCGATCGATAACGCGATGGACGCGATGGGGCGGATCGAGTGTAACAACTGCGGGAACCGGCGAAAAGCGACCCGGTGGGACTCCGCGCACCTCTAGACGACTTCGAATTCGTTCTCATCCGTGTGTTGTCCAGTCGGTCACACCGGTCGCGAGCCACTGTAACGAGTGTCTATTCGATGTGTACGGTTGTCTTTCAGCTGTTTGCACCCCGTTACCAGCGGCTACGTTCCCAGGCAGGTCGGAACGCGATCTGAGGCGGCTCCCGTGCTGGAAAATCGAGTATCACTGTTCTCGTAACGACTGTGCTCCGTCTGTTGTCTCCGCATTACAATTGGTCGAGCCGTCGCTGCGAGAAGTACGTGGGTCGCTCTCGGCTGCACCGTCGGATGACTGCGGATGTCTCATCGGGGTGAGTACGTCGAATGAACAGGGAAGATCACATCATTCACGGCTTCAAGGCAACGCTCGTTGCGCGCGCGGTCTACATGCTTTCAAGCGCGCTGTTAATGTTCGTCCTGGCGCGGTTCCTGCTCGATCCGGATGGGTACGGCGCGCTGTACTGGGCGATCGGGGTGCTGGCGATCATCCAGCTCTTTGCGGATCTCGGGCTCTCGCGGTCGGTCGCCCGATATCTCTCGGAGTATCGCGAGACTGATCCGGGGCAGGTGCCGTACCTCCTCAAGACGACGGTTGCGGCCAAGCTCGTCTTGATCACGTTCGTTGCGTACGTCCTCTTGCTCTACCACGAGTGGATCGCGACCGCGCTGGGCGAACCGGACGCGATCCCCTTCCTCGCGGCGGGCGTCGTCTATCTCGTCGTCTTCTCGTTCAGCACCTTCTCACAGGTGGCGTTTCAGGGCTTCAATCACCTCGGCTACAGCGCGATCGTCCAGGCGATCAGCGGCGCAGGACGGCTGCTCTTCGCCGTCGCGTTCGTCCTCGCCGGCTTCGGGGCGCTCGGTGCGTTTTTCGGATACATCGTCGGCTACGCGCTGGCTGCCGTCGTCGGCATGGGCATCCTCTATGTCGGCTTCTACAAGCGCTACGACCCGGCCGACGAGTACGAGGATGGGCTCTCGCAACGGCTCCTCGAGTACAGCGTGCCGCTGACGGCAACTCAGAGTGCGAACGTCATCGATAAGCAGATCGACATCGTGCTGGTCGGACTCTTCCTCAACCCTGCTGCAGTCGCGTTCTACACCCTCGCAAAGCAGATTACGGATTTCGTCCTCGCACCCGCTGAGTCGCTTGGCTTTACCATCTCACCGAACTTCGGCGAACAGAAAGCCGCTGGCGAACTCGAGAAGGCCAGACAGATATACGAGACCTCGCTGACGAACGTGTTGTTGCTCTACATTCCGGCGGCAGTCGGGTTGGCGATCGTCGCGGGGCCGTTTCTGACGATGATCTTCGGGTCCGACTATGCGGCTGCGGTGCCGGTGTTGCAGGTGCTTGCGGGCTTCGTCGTGTTACAGGCGATTACGAATCTGACCAGCGACAGCTTAGACTATCTCGGGCGTGCTCGAGCGCGTGCCATGGCCAAAGGCGCAACGGCAGTCGCTAATTTCGGACTGAACATCCTGTTGATTCCGTGGATCGGCGTCGTCGGTGCGGCGATCGCGACGGTCGCGACCCACACGGTGTACGTGGCGGTGAATCTCTACGTCGTCCACACCGAACTCGGACTGAACGTCGGGCGACTCGCCCGGACGACGGGACTGATTTGTGCGATTACGGGTGTAATGGCGGTCACCGTCTTGCTCGTGACCCCGCTGGTCTCGAGTCTGTTCATGCTGGGTGGTGCGATCGCGATCGGTGCAATCACTTGGGCGCTGCTTGCGGTGGTAAGCGGGCTGGTCGATCCGGGACAGGTGCGGTCGGTCATCAGTTAGTGCAGTGTGGGACGGTCTCACCTCCCGACGCGGACTGACCGAACTGCCAATACTTATCCGATGGGTGGGAGTCTAGCCGGTATGGCCGGTGCAGATCCCGTGACCGTCGGGGTATTGAGTCTTCATACGAGCAAGGAAACGAAAGCAATTCTCAACGCCGTCGAGGATCTCGGACACGATACCGAGTGGCTTCGCGCGGAAAATACGTCGATCAGCGTCACCGACGGCACTCCCGTCCTCGAGCCCGAGGTCGACGTGATCGCAAACCGGATGTTACTCTCGAATACCGAACAGCCCGCCGAAGAACTTGGGCTTGCGAACACGTTCTCCCAGCTGGTGCCGACGCTCAACGAGCCGGATTCCGTGTTGACCGCGATCCACAAACTCTCGACGGCGACCGCGCTCGCTGGGAACGATGTCCGGACACCCGATGTCACACTCGCGCTAAGCGGCGATCAACTGAATGCCGCACGGAGTCGGTACGGCGAGGAGGCGGTCTACAAGACGGCGATTGGCACCCACGGCGGCGGGACGTGGAAGGTCGGCCCCGACGATCCGATCAACGCCAAGGTCGGCAACCGGTATGCGTTCCTGCAGGAACTCGTCGATCAGGAGGACGTCCGCCACCGCGACCTGCGCGTCTACGTCGTCGGCGGCGAGGTCGTCGCCGCGATGTATCGCTACGCGCCGGATAACGACTGGCGAACCAACGTCGCTCTCGGCGGCTCCGTCGAAAACGCGACCGACGACCTCCCCGAGGAAGCTGCCGAGATGGCCCGCCGTGCGTCTGACATCGTCGATCTCGATTACGCCGGCGTCGATCTCGTCGAGGGCGACGGCGGCTGGTTCGTCCTCGAGGTCAACCCGACGGCCGGCTTCAAGGGACTCTACGAGGCGACACAGGTCAGCCCCGCACCCTACATTGCCAAACTGGCGATCGAACGTGCCGGCGGCGAGGTCGACGACGACCGCGTACACGATCTCTCGAACGTTCTCGACGACTCCCGGCCGACGGCCCAGCCGACGGAAGCGATCGCACAGGATACCGAACCAGCCGTGATCGGCTACACCGAGGAGGTCGTCCTCTCTGGCACGAGCGGTTCGAAATCGGTACTGGCCAAATCCGACACCGGCGCGACGCGGACGAGCATCGACACGAGCCTCGCCGCAGATATCGGTGCCGGGCCGATCAAATCCATCACCCGGATTCGATCTGGAAGCAGCAAACAGGCCAAGAGCCGGCCCGTCGTCGACGTCGTCGTCGGCGTCGGCGGCAACCAACACACCGTCACGGCGAGCGTCGAGGACCGCGGTCACATGGACTATCCCGTCTTGCTCGGTCGGGACATCCTCGAGAACTATCAGGTCGACGTCAGCCGCCGGATCGACAGTGACGTTGCCGACACACCCGAAGAAGAGGAATAGCAGTCCGTTCGGTTTTGATTTCTCCTGGCCTTCGACTGGAGTCACGGATTCGATGTCATCAGGCAGATCCCCCATTTATCAGCGATGACAGCTCAACACACGAACGCGAAGACAGGGTACTGTAAGAGCGCCCAATTGGATTCGGTGAACAGCTCATTCAGCGACGGTCGTTACAGTTATACTAGAGACTCGGTCTGCGTCCGGCAGTGATAAGAATTCACGGTTCGATAAGATCTCTTTTCATCTAACGAAGGTCTCGTTACTGAAGTAGAAAATCTTAATATGCAAAAGTAGTAATTGGGTTATGATGGCTGGATCTGACCACGAGTGGTGGCCGAATACGGTGAACCTGGACATTCTTGATCAGAACGCTCAGGACCTCGAGCCGTACGGCGAGGAGTTCGACTACGCTGAGGAGTTCGAGAAGCTCGACTTCGAGGCCGTAAAGGAAGACATCGAGGACGTATTGACGACGTCGCAGGAGTGGTGGCCGGCTGATTACGGACACTACGGGCCCCTGATCATTCGGATGGCGTGGCACAGCGCCGGCACGTATCGCACTACTGACGGTCGCGGCGGTGCGTCCGGCGGTCGGCAACGCCTCGCGCCGCTCAACAGCTGGCCCGACAACGCGAACTTAGACAAGGCGCGCCGGCTGCTCTGGCCGGTCAAGCAAAAGTACGGCCGCAAACTCTCGTGGGCCGACCTGATCGTCCTTGCCGGCAACGTCGCCCTCGAGTCGATGGGCTTCGAGACGTTCGGCTTCGCCGGCGGCCGCGAGGACGACTTCGCGCCCGACGCGGCCGTCGATTGGGGCCCCGAAGACGAGATGGAAGCCTCCGAGCGCTTCGACGAAGAGGGTGAACTCGAGGATCCCCTCGGCGCGACCGTGATGGGGCTAATCTACGTGAACCCGGAGGGGCCGGACGGCGAGCCGGACCCCGAAGCGTCGGCCGAGAACATCCGAGAGTCGTTTGCCCGGATGGCGATGAACGACGAAGAAACGGTCGCGCTCATCGCTGGCGGCCACACGTTCGGGAAAGTTCACGGTGCCGACGACCCCGACGACCACGTCGGCCCCGAGCCCGAAGCGGCCCCGATCGAGGAGCAGGGACTGGGCTGGAAGAACGAGCACGGCTCCGGGAAGGGAGCCGACACGATCACCAGCGGGATCGAGGGCCCGTGGAACACCACGCCGACGCAGTGGGACATGGGGTACATCAACAGCCTTCTCGAGTACAACTGGTGGCCCGAAAAGGGCCCCGGCGGTGCCTGGCAGTGGACCACGCAGAACGGCGAACTGGACGAGGCCGCACCCGGCGTCGAGGACCCGTCGGAGAAAGAAGACGTGATGATGCTCACGACGGACATCGCGCTGAAGCGGGATCCGGACTACCGCGAGATCCTCGAGCGCTTCCAGGAGGACCCACGGGCGTTCCAGAAGACCTTCGCGAAGGCGTGGTACAAGCTGATCCACCGCGACATGGGCCCGGCAGAGCGGTTCCTCGGACCGGAAGTGCCAGACGAGGAGCTGATCTGGCAGGACCCGCTCCCCGACGCGGACTACGAGCTGATCGGCGAAGACGAGATTGCCGACCTCAAAGCGGAACTCCTCGAGTCTGACCTGTCGATCTCCCAGCTGGTCAAAACCGCCTGGGCGGCGGCATCGACGTACCGCGACAGCGACAAGCGCGGCGGCGCGAACGGGGCCCGGATTCGCCTCGAACCCCAGCGGAGCTGGGAGGTCAACGAGCCCGACGAACTCGAGACGGTACTGGAAACCCTCGAAGGGATTCAGGCGGACTTCAACGATTCTCGAGCCGACGGGACGCGGGTCTCGCTCGCCGACCTGATCGTGCTGGGGGGCAACGCAGCCGTCGAGCAGGCGGCGGCAGATGCCGGCTACGACGTGGAGATTCCGTTTGAGCCGGGCCGGACCGACGCCACGTCCGAACAGACCGACGTCGAATCCTTCGAGGCGCTCAAGCCAGAGGCCGACGGGTTCCGGAACTACCGCAGTGACGAGGCCGACCGCAAGGCCGAGGAGTTGCTGGTCGACAAAGCCGACCTCCTGGACCTGACGGCCGACGAAATGACGGTCCTGGTCGGCGGGATGCGCACGCTTGGTGCGACCTACCAGGACTCGGACCTCGGCGTCTTCACCGACCAGCCGGAGGCGCTGACCAACGACTTCTTCGAGACCGTCCTCGGCATGGACTACGAGTGGGAACCAGTCTCGGACGACAGGGAGGTCTTCGAACTGCGCGACCGCGAAACGGGCGAGGTCGAATGGAAGGGGTCGCGCGTCGACCTCATCTTCGGGTCGAACTCCCGACTTCGCGCCATTTCGGAAGTCTACGGCGCTGAAGACGGCGAGGAGAAGTTCGTGCAGGACTTCGTGGACACGTGGAGCAAGGTCATGAAGCTCGACCGCTTCGACCTCGAGTAATCGGCCGCTTGCGATAGCACCGACACACTGACCGCACATCGCTTTTCCTGGGAGCACGCGTCACTCGGTCGGCACTCCCGACCGGAGTCTCGCAGCCTACCGATCGACCGCAAGCGAGCAACGTGTTTTTCATCACTCGGTACTGCCTATCGGCGACGATGGCCGAGCCTGACCCCGAACCCGTCCTTCGTGAAGATCCCGTGCTGGCTGCCGTCATCGATCGCCACGACCTCCACCCGCTCGAGCCGGTCGAAAACGAGTTCGAACGCCTCTGTGTCTCGATCATCAATCAGCAACTCTCGACGGCCAGCGCCGCGGCCGTCCGTGAACGCGTCTTCGACATTCTCGACGGGGTCGTCACTCCGGAGTCGGTGCTCGACGCGTCTCGAGATGCACTCCGCGAGGCCGGCCTCTCGCGGACGAAAGTCGACTACGTCGAAAACGCCGCCCGCGCGTTTCGAGAGCGTGATCTTACACGTGGCGGACTCGTCGAGCACGCCAACGAGGAAGTGATCGCCGACCTCACCGAGATTACGGGGATCGGCGAGTGGACTGCCAACATGTATCTCATTTTCGTCCTCGAGCGGCCGGACGTGCTCCCGCTTGGCGATCTCGCGGTTCGACGAGGGATCGAGCAACTGTATAACGACGGCGACGAGCTACCGCGATCCGAAATGCGCGAGATCGCCGAGCCGTGGCGGCCCCACCGGAGTACCGCGACGCGGTATATCTGGGCGGAATACGAGGCTTGATTCCGTTCGGACTGTTCGTCTCGAGTCAGTCACTCGAGGTGGTGATAGTCGAGTTCGTACCCTTCCGCGAGGGCCTCACGGACTGGCTCGCTTGGTCCGGCGACGCCCCGGCGTTGAAGCGAGAGTCCGCTCTCGTCGGCAGTGACGATGAGGTTCTGTCGCCAGGCCGGATCCGTCTCCGGGTAATCCGTCCGGTAATGTGCGCCGCGGGACTCGGTTCGCTCGAGCGCCGTGCGGAGCACCACCTCGGCGACGACGAGACTCATCGAGAGATCGACGGCGTACTCGAACGACCGAGAGGTGCGGTCGCCGTCGACTCGGAGGTCAGCCGTTCGCGCGCGGAGTTCCGCGAGTCGATCTAGCCCGTCGCGCAGTCCCGTTCCGTCACGGAGAATGCCGGCGTGCGTCCACAGCACCTCGCCGAGATCCTCGAGGAGCGTCCTGGGAGCGACGTCACCATCCGAAGCGGCCAGGTCCGCGAGCGCACGGAACTCGCGTTCGGCCAGGGCTCGCTGGCTGTCGGTGACCGTCGGCGCGTCGTCGCCCGCAGTGACCTGCTCGCTGACGTGGTCGCCGACGAGTTTGCCGATCGCGACGGTTTCGGCCAGCGAGTTGCCGCCGAGGCGGTTTGCCCCGTGGACGCCCGCGACAGCCTCGCCGACGGCGTACAGTCCGTCGACGCCGGTCTCACCCGTTTGGAAGTCGATGTCGACGCCACCCATCGTGTAGTGGGCCGTCGGCCCGACTTCCATTGGCTCTTCCGTAATATCGACGCCGAGGCCCTCGAATCGCTCAACCATCGTCGGCAGTCGCTCGCGGATGTACTCGGGGTCGCGATGGGAGATGTCGAGATAGACGCCGCCGTGTTCGGTCCCCCGCCCCTCGCGGACCTCCTGGGCGATCGCTCGTGCGACCACGTCTCTGGCGTCGAGTTCCATCTGGTCCGGCGAGTAGCGTTCCATGAAGCGCTCGCCACCGGAAGCGCTGAGCGCTTCCGAGCCTCCGCTCGCGTCACTCGCGGAGACCTCCGAATTGTAGAGTCGGCCACCCTCCCCGCGGACGGCCTCCGTCACGAGTCGACCGTCCCACTCGTCGCCGTAGCGTTCCCCGACCATTCCGGTGGGGTGGAACTGGACGAACTCGGTGTCGAGGAGTCGCGCGCCCGCCTCGAGCGCTAGCGCTTGCGCGTCGCCGTTGTTCTCGTCGTCTCTCGAGGAGTGGCGTCGATAGGCCGCCGAGAAGCCACCCGCCGCCAGCACGACGTGATTCGTCCGAAACAGCAACCCGTCGCCGGTCTCCATATCGAACCCGACCGCGCCGTCGACACGGGTGCCATCCGAGAGCAGTCGCGTGATCATCACGTTCTCGCGGTAGGGGATCTCGAGGGCCTGTGCTCGGTCGATCAGCGTCTCGAGCATGACCTCGCCCGTGCGGTCGCCGACGAAACAGGTCCGGCGGTACGACTGCGCGCCGAAGTAGCGCTGGTTGATCTTTCCGTCGTCGGTTCGGGCGAACGACATCCCCCACTCGTCGAGTTCTCGAATCCGGTCGGGCATGTGTTTGGCCGTCAACTCGACGGCCTCCGGGTCGTTCAGGTGGTGCCCTTCGTTCAACGTGTCCGCTGCGTGGATCGGCCAGTCGTCCTCGGGATCGAGCGAGCCGAGCGCGGCGTTGATCCCGCCGGCCGCCCATGTCGTGTGAGCGTCGCCGTAGTCGCGCTTGCCGACCACGAGCGGCTCGAGTCCCGATTCGGCCAGTTCGATGGCGACTCGAGCCCCGGCAGCACCCGCCCCGATGACGAGCACCGGCGTCGTGACGACGTCGTATGCGACCTCGTGGTCACGAGCGTCGGCTTCGTCTCCGCCCTGCGTCGGCAGCCGTCCGTCGACGCCACCGACATCGCCGGCCGTCGATACACTGTGGTCCGCAGGAGGTGTTTCTGTCATCAAGATTATGTAAGGGCTGGCCGAACATAGCTCGCTCACCAAACTATGCAAACGGCCGAAAACGAAGGAATCAGGCCCCTAATCCCGCGTTTGGGTTTTTGTCCGGGTCAAGACGCTCCGGGCGAGCGCGGCCAGTCAGGGGGTGCCATGGGTCGACGAATCACCGGGCGGTAACGGCTCACTCCTCGAGCTGGGGCCGGTCGATGTCTTCCGGCAGGTCCGGCTCGACGTGTGCGAGGCGCATCGCGTTCCCGGTCACGCCGAGGCTCATCCCCATGTCACCGATGACGACCGCGTGGATCACCGTCACGAGGCCGATGGGTGCGCCGGCTGCCAGCACCGCCTTCACGGCCAGACTCGCCCAGATGTTCTGGCGGATGACGCCGTTTGCCGTCCGTGAGAGCCGGTAGAGATACGGTAGTCGCGTCAGATCGTCGCCCATCAGTGCCACGTCGGCCGTCTCGAGGGCCGTATCCGTCCCCGCCGCGCCCATCGCGATGCCGACGCCAGCGGTCGCAAGCGCGGGTGCGTCGTTGATCCCATCACCGATCATGGCGACGTTGCTGCTCGTGTCGTCGTCGTTTCCTTCTCCCTCGAGCCGGCGGATCCACGCGAGTTTCTCGTCGGGGAGCAACTCAGCGTGGTACTCGTCGATGCCGACCTGTTCGGCGATCGCGCGGGCAGTTCCCTCGTTGTCGCCGGTAAGCATCACGACGCGGACACCCTGGTCTTGGAGCTGTGAGACGGCCCACGCGGCTTCGGGCCGGACTCGGTCCGCGACGGCGACGACACCTATCGGGCCGTCCTCGGTGCCGACGACCATGACGGTCTTGCCCTCGGCCTCGAGTTCGGGAACGACCTCGCGCAACACGTCGAGACAACCCTCGCGGTCGCAGTCGGGCCGCGAGTCGGCCGCGAGCGCCGTCCCGCCGTCGGTCGTGACGTGGGCGTGCTCCAGATCAGCCAGCCCCTCGAACAGATCGGGTTTGCCGACGTAGTGCGTTTCCCCGTCGATATCGGCGCGGATTCCCTTCCCGGTCAGGGCTTCGAATCCCGAGACGTCCGGTTCGTCGGGGTCGATCCCTTGCTCCTTTGCGTAGCCGACGATCGCCCGCGCGAGTGGGTGTTCGCTGCGGCGTTCGGCCGCGCTCGCCCGCCGGAGCACGTCTTCCTCGTCGGCCCCCTCGAGCGGGATCACGTCGGTCACCGACAGGTCGCCAGTGGTGAGCGTCCCCGTTTTGTCGACCGCTAAAACCTCGCTCTCGGCGACCGACTCGAGGTACCGTCCGCCCTTGATCAGGACGCCGTTGCGCGCGGCGCTGGTGATCCCCGAGACGACGCTGACCGGCGTCGAGATGACGAACGCACAGGGGCAGGCGATGACAAGCAGCGTCAGCCCACGCAGGAACCAGGTGTTCCACGACGCGCCGACGATCAGGGGCGGGCCAACGGCGACCGCGATCGCGAGCGCGACGACGATTGGCGTATAGACGCTCGCGAAACGGTCGACGAACTGCTCGCGTTTGGTCTGTTCGCGTTCGGCATCCTCGACGAGTCGGACGATTCGGGCGATCGTCGAGTCCTCGGCTGGCTGCTCGACATCGACCTCGAGGTAGCCCGACTCCGCAATGGTGCCGGCGAAGACCTCGTCGCCTGCCGTCTTGTCTGCAGGGACGCTCTCGCCTGTGATCGGGGATTCGTCGATGGCGCTCTCGCCCTCGAGCACGGTGCCGTCGGCGGGGATCTTCTCGCCCGGCCGTACGACGACGCGGTCGCCGACCGAGAGGTCGTCGGCTGGGATCGTCTCCTCGGAGCCGTCCTCGCGTTTGACGGTCGCAGTATCGGGCGAGAGATCCATTAGCTCCCGCAGGGAGTCCCGTGCGCGATCCATCGAGTACGTCTCGAGTAACTCGGCGATATTGAACAAGACGGCGAGCATGGCCCCCTCGAACGGGTGATGGGCTGCGACGGCAGCGATGATGCCGACGGTCATCAGGAAGTCGATGTCGAGGCTTCGATTGCGCGCAGAGTAGTAGCCGTTCCGGAAGATCGGCATACCAGCGACGGCCGCGGTCGCAATAAAGAGCAGCGTCGAGAGGGCGTAGCTCCGCCCGGCGACCGCAAAGAGCGTCGGGTTGAGACCGGTGACGACGAACTCGAGGGCCATCCCGACGGCCACGACGACGGCACCGATGCCCGTGATGGCGGCCCGCCGGCTCTTCCAGACCGGCTCGGCGTCTGCCATCGGCTCGCCGTCGCTGTCGAGTGGCGTCGCATCGTAGCCGGCGGACTCGATCGCGTCGACGATCGACTCGGGAGCGGTCCCTTCGTCGACCCCGACGGTCACGCGGCCCGACGTGGGCCGGGTCTCGATCTCGTCGACGCCGTCGGCTCCCTCGAGGGCGGTCTCGACTTTGCTCGCACACGAGGCACAGTCCATATCGGGAACCGACACGGTCAGTTCGCCGGCTTCACGACCGTCGTCGCCCACGATCTCGTAGCCGGCCGCCCGGACCCGCTCGCGGATCTCGCTATCGCTCGTCTCTGCCGGATCGTATTCGACGACGAGCCGGCCGCTGGTCACGCGTGCGTCCAGCTCGCCGATCCCCTCGAGTCGGTCGACGCTGTTGGTCACCTTCCCAGCACATGACGAACAGTCCATCTCCGGGACGCGAAGCTCGAGGGTACGACTCGCGTCCGGCCCCTCGCCTGCGTCCGGCGGCGAAGCGTCACTCATCACTCGATCGTACTCACTCGGACCCTATACGGGTTATTCGGCGTGCGCCAAACGGTGTCCGAAGTCGCCTCTCAGCGACCGGCCGCGATCGTCTCGTCCCACTCGAGTGAGTCGTCGGCGACGAACGCGGTCGCGAGGGTCGCTTCAGCCCGCCGGAGCCGGTAAGAGAGCGTCGAGCGTGGTACGTCCAGTTTCTCGGCGAGTTCGGAGAGGTCGGTCCGCCGTGGAGTCTCGTAGTAGCCGTATTCGACGGCGGCTTGCAGCGCTGCCCGCTGTTCGGCCGGCAGCGATTTGTCCGCGTCGTCTTCTTCGCGATCCGGGTCGAGATCGGTCAGCCGGAGTATCTCCATGCCGGCACACTCCCCAACTTCGTCGCCGAGCGCGTCGAAGAAGTCTCCGACCGGCGCGTCGCGCCCGAGAACGATCCGCCAGCGGTAGCGCCGTCCTTCCCGGTAGGTCTCGAAGAGCAGCCCCTCGCCGAGATACTCGAGTGCGAGGTGGGGAACCGACGTGCAGACATCCGTCCGATCCCAGTAGGTGTAGACGACGAGTTCGTCGCTCGAGCGATCGAGGGGTTGCGTCTCACAGTCGGCCCCGCAATCGTCCCTGACCAGACAGTCCGCACAGTAGGTCGGCTCGCGGTAGGCCGACTCGAGTGCCTCGATCCCCGCCTGCGAGCCGGTCGCGTGATCGACCCGCCAGAGGCTCTCCGATGTGACGTGACAGGCAAGCGACCGCACCGTCGTCTCCGGGTTGGCCTCGAGGACGTCTGCCACCGGGTTCGTGCCTGGATCGTACTCGAGGGCGAAGACGAACTCTCTCATTACGCGACGATAGGAGTCGACGCGACAAAGGGCTGCTGGCGAGGGATGGCAGTGGCCGAGAGCGGGGCTCGATCGACGTGGGCTGGTCCGATTTTAGTCGAGTAGCTCCCGCGCGATGATGTTCTTCTGGATCTCGGTGGTGCCCTCGTAGATCTGGGTGATCTTCGAGTCGCGGTAGAACCGTTCGACGGGGAAGTCGTTGACGTAGCCGGCCCCGCCATGGATCTGGACGGCCTCGTCGGCGACGTCGACGGCGACGCGGGAGGCGTACTCCTTGGCCATCGAGGCAAGTTTGGTGATGTCGTTGCCCTGGTCGACGTTCCAGGCAGCCTTGTAGGTCAGGTTACGTGCAGCCTCGGTCTTCGTGGCCATGTCGGCGAGCTTGTGCTGGATGGCCTGGAACTCCGAAATCGACTTGCCGAACTGCTCGCGCTCCTGGGCATACTCGAGGGCGGCCTCGAGCGCGCCCTTTGCGATGCCAAGTCCCTGTGCGGCGACGCCGGTTCGGGTCTCGTCGAAGAAGTACATCTGTTGCATGAACGCGGCGTCGCGGGTGCCGATGAGGTTCTCTTCGGGGACGCGGACATCGTCGAGGACGAGTTCGGCGGTATCGGAGGCGCGGATACCCATCTTGCCGGTGATCTTGTCGGCAGAAAAGCCGTCACGGTCAGCCTCGACGACGAGCTGGCTGAAACCGTTATAGCGTCCCTCGGCGTCGGGATCGGTCTCACAAAGGACGACGAAGAAGTCACCGACCGAACCGTTCGTGATCCACATCTTGGTGCCGTTGATCACCCATTCGTCGCCGTCTTTCTCCGCGGCTGTGCCGCTCCGTTCCGAGGCGTCTTGCGCCTCGCGCTTCTCAGCGCGGGTCGACACCGAGGAGACGTCCGAGCCGGTGTCGGGTTCGGAAATCGCCGCGCCGGAGATCTTCTCGCCGGCCGCGACCGGCTCCAAGAAGCGTTCCTTCTGATCTTCGGTCCCGAACTCGCGGATGGCCTCGGTCCCGAACGAACAGGCCATGATCGAGAGCGCGATGCCCGGATCGTGCGAGAACAGTTCCTCGGCGATGATGACCGACTCGAGCGTTGAGTAGCCGGCCCCCCCGTATTCGATGGGAATCGAGGCACCCACCAGTCCCATCTCGGCGGCCTCGTCGACGATGTCGTGTGGAAACGTCTCCGCAGTGTCGTACTTCTCGGCGTTAGGCACGATCTCGTTTTCGGCGAACCGGCGGACTTCGTCGCGGATCTGCTGGTGTTCCTCAGTGAGCCCGAATTCCATGGGATACTGTTACATGCCACCCGATAAAGGGTTTTGTAACCTGAAGTAAACTAAACAAGAGTTTCTAATTCTGACGGGGGAAACGTTGAAACGACTTCACATAGGACTACTGGTCATGGAGCTCGAGGATATCAACACCATCGCAGTTCTGGGAGCAGGCAACATGGGTCATGGAATCGCGGAAGTCGCCGCCATCGCGGGCTACGACGTACGGATGCGCGACATCAAAGACGAGTTCGTCCAGAACGGTTACGAGCAGCTCGAGTGGTCGCTGGGCAAGCTCGCCGAAAACGACCAGCTCACCGAAGAAGCGGCCGACGCAGCCTTAGAGCGCGTCACGCCGCTGGTCGACATGGAGGAAGCTGTCGCCGATGCCGATGTCGTCATCGAGGCCGTCCCCGAACAGATGGAGATCAAAACGGACGTCTACACTGATCTCGAGGGGGTTGCTCCCGACCGGGCGATCTTCGCGACGAACACCTCGAGTCTCTCGATTACGGACCTCTCGGAAGTCACCGAACGGCCCGAACGGTTCTGTGGGATGCACTTTTTCAATCCGCCGATCCGGATGGATCTCGTCGAGGTCATCTCCGGGGCACACACCGCAGACGAGACGCTCGACGTCGTCGAGGATCTCGCCGAAGACCTCGGGAAGACCCCCGTGCGTGTCCGCAAGGACGTGCCTGGGTTCATCGTCAACCGCATCCTCGTGCCGCTGATGAACGAGGCCGCGTGGCTCGTCGAGGACGACGTCGCCACGATCGAAGAAGTCGACGCGACGACGAAGTTCGACATCGGGCTGCCGATGGGGAGTTTCGAACTCGCAGACTACGTCGGCATCGACGTCGGCTACCACGTCCTCGAGTACATGCACGAGGTTGCGGGCGAGCGCTACGAGCCGTGCCCGCTGCTTGAATCCAAGGTCGAAAGCGAGGCGTTCGGCCAGAAGTCCGGGAAAGGCTTCTACGACTACGAGGACGGCGACGGTGCGGACATCTCGATGGACGAGGAGCTGTTCAGCGAGACCGTCAAGGAGCGCCTGCTCGCCGTCGTCGCGAACGAAGTTGCCTATCTCGTCGGTGCGGACGTCGCGTCGCCCGACGAGATCGACACCGCAGTCAAACTCGGCGGGCGCTGGCCGAACGGGCCCGCGAAATTCGCCGACGAATACGGCGTCGAAACGCTCGCCGACGCGCTCGAGGATGCCTACGAGGAAACGGACCATCCCCGATACGAGCCGTTCGACTATCTCGCCACCGTCGCCGAAGAAGGTGGCTTCTACGACGATGTGAGCGCGGGCGAAACGGACGGAACGCCGGACTTCGAGGCGATCGAGCTGACCTATCCCAGAGACGGGGTTGCACAGATCGAACTCGACCGGCCCCAGCAGATGAACTCCATCAGCATCGCGCTCGTCGAGGAACTCGACACCGCACTCGACCTCGTCGATGACGACGACAGCGTTCGCGCACTCCTGCTGACAGGGGCCGGCTCGAAGGCGTTCTCGGCGGGCGCAGACTTCATGAGTATCGCCGGCAGCGGTACCGACCCCTACGAGGCGATCGAACTCTCGAAGGACGGCCAGGAGACGTTTGGCCGCCTCGAGGAACTCGAGTTGCCGGTCGTCGCCGCCATCGACGGCTACTGTCTCGGCGGCGGAATGGAGCTTGCGACGTGTGCCGACATCCGGATCGCGACCTCGCGCTCGGAGTTCGGCCAACCCGAATTCAACCTCGGCTTGCTCCCGGGCTGGGGTGGCACCCAGCGTCTGCAGCGTATCGTCGGTATGGGCCGTGCAAAGGAAATCATCTTCACCGCAGAGCGGTTCCCTGCCGAGACAATGGCGGAGTTCGGGTTCGTCAACGAGGTCGTCGAACCCACCGAGTTCGAGACGGCCGCACACGACTACGCCGAGAAGCTCGCCGGTGGCCCGCCGCTTGCGATGCGCTATACGAAACGGGCGATGCACAAAGGCTGGGACAACCACGAGGCCGGACTCGAGATCGAATCGCTGGGCTTTGGCCACGTCGTCAACTCCGAGGACGTTCACGAGGGCATCAACGCCTTCTTCGGTGACGACGAACCCGAGTTCGAAGGACGATAATTTCGGCCTCGCTGCCGGCTGCGAGTCGACCTACCGGTGGTATCCGGTCGTGGATCAGCCTGACTGTCGAGGAAGCGGTCGGACCATCCGCTCGGCAGTGAAATGGTCGCGAGATTTATCACCCAGAGGTACCATTGGTGATGCGTGGCTGTAACCGATGATGAGAACGGAGGGGTTACTTAATGACTGACGGGATCGAGGTGCTCGTCGTCGACGATGAGGCCCGACTCGCCGACCTGTTTGCTGCATGGCTCCAGAGCGACTGGACGGTCGAGACGGCCTACGATGGCGAGGAAGCGCTCGCAGCGATGGCCGACTCCGTCGAGGTCGTCCTGCTCGACCGGCGGATGCCCGGACTCTCCGGCGACGCCGTCCTCGAGCGAATCCGCGAGCAGGGATACGATTCGCGGGTCGTCATGGTAACGGCGGTCGACCCGGACTTCGATATCATCGAGTTGGGCTTTGACGACTACCTCGTCAAGCCGGTCTCGAAGGACGACCTCCTCGAGATGGTCGACGACGTCGTCGCCCGCTCGGAGTACGAGGCGGATATTCAGGAGTACTACGCACTCGTGTCGAAGAAGGCGCTGCTGGAGTCGGAGAAGACCGACCGCGAACTCGCGACCAACGAGGAGTACCAGGACCTCTGTGACCGCGTCGACGAACTCGAGGCGCGCGTCGACGAGAGGGTCGCCGAGATGACCACGCACGACGAGTTCGTCGGCGCGTTTCAGGACTTGCAGTCCGGCGAGTAGCCGTCAATTTCGAACTCGAATCGGGCCCGCCCCCTCCATCCTCGCGTTCGGCTGCGGTGGCTGCTGCTCTCTTTCCGGTAGCGACGTCGTTGATAGGAGCGGACGAAGACGGCCTCGCTATGACCGCGGACGGACGACATCAAGGTGCCTGCCGATAGATCAGATTGCGCTGGATTTCGTTTGCGCCCTCGTAGATGACCGGGACCCGCGCGTCGCGGTAGACGCGGGCGATCCGGCGCTCGTCCAGGATGGATCGGCCGCCGTGGAACTGCATGGCCTGCTCGGCGATGTCGACAGCTGTTTCGGTCGCTTTCGTCTTCGCCATTGCTGCCCAGTAGCCCGCGCGGTCCCTGTTTGCGACGTGCTCGCAGGCACGCCATGTGAGCGTCCGGGCGCTCTCGAACTCGAGGAGCATCTCCGCGAGACCGTGCTGGACCGACTGGAAGTCGCTGATCGTCCGGCCGAACTCCTCGCGGTCGTGAGTAAACTCCCAGGCTTCCTCGATGGCGGCCGCAGCGAGACCGAGACCGTGGCCGGCGACGGCGATGCGGCCGTGATTGAAAAAGTCCGCGAGCAGCATGAAGCCGGCCCCCTCCGCGCCGATCAGGTTCGCTGCGGGAATCCGGCAGTCGTCGAACTCGATGTGGGCCTGCTTGGAGGCACGCATCGCCATCTTTTCGGGAATGTGCTCGGCGTCGTAGCCATCCGTGTCGGTCGGGACGATGAACAGCGAGTGGTTCCCGTAGGGATTGTCCTCATCATCGCCGGTACGGGCATAGACGGTAATCCAGTCTGCTTCGACGCCGTTGCCGACCCAGTACTTCTCGCCGTTGATGACGTACTCGTCGCCGTCCCGTTCAGCCCGGGTCTGCATCCCTGCGAGATCACTCCCGGTGTCAGGCTCCGAGACTGCCAGTCCAGAGCGCTGCTTGCCTTCCGCGACCGGTCGAATGTACTCCTCGCACTGCTCGTCGGTGCCGTGCTCGGCGGTGATCTCACAGCCGAAACTCGCCAACTGTAGCGTCAGGGCGATTCCCGCGTCGGCTCGGTAGAACTCCTCCGTGAGCGCGAGCAACTGCGCCAGATCGAATCCGCGTCCGCCCCACTCCTCGGGAATGTCCTGTGCCACGAGACCGGCATCCCGACCCGCCTCGAGGATTTCCTCGGGATACTCGCCGGCCTGAAAGTACTCCTGGGCGTTCGGTTCGATGTGGTCGCGTGCGAACGTGCGGGCCTCGGCTTTGATCTCGCGTGCGTGGTCCGGAACGAGCTGCTCGTCGAGTAGGTCCATACCATGTTGAACGCCCCCATGGTGAAAATAACCACGGGCGAACAGTGCAATCCGTGCTGGGGACCGTCGGGAGCGCTAGCCGGCGAATCCCGACAGCAGCCACTCGTTGTCGTCACCCTCCTCGTCCACGATACTCGGGGCGCTGACGAGCACGAACGCGCTCTCGTCGTCACCGTTGCGGATCTGGCGCGTCGATTCAGGCGGGATCCAGAGTGCGTCGCCGGCCTCCATGTCGACCGGCTCGTCGTCGACGACGACCGTCGCCTCACCCTCGATAAGCACGTAGACTTCTTCGTGGCCGTTGGCCGTGTGATCGTGGGGTTTGCTCTTCCAGTCCGGATCACAGCGAGCGATCGTTACCCCGACCTGCTCGGTCTCGAGCGGATCGCTGAGAAAATGCATCGCACTCGAGACCTGCTCGACGTCCTCGTAGTTGACCTTCCGGTATGTCATATTTCCTCATTCGCGGGGGCGACAGTAAAACTATACTGTTGGCCACCACGGCTCACACAGACCGCACTCGAGTCGGGATCAGGTGTTCACGGGCTGGTGGCCAATAGGATACGCGTTCATTGCGCGGCGCTAGTCCTGTGCGATCGGATCGAAGCTGTCGACCGGGATGACCGAGTAGTCGACGGTCAGCGCGTCTTTGGTCGCCCGGATCTTCCCGACGAACGTCGAAATGTCCTCGAGTTCGCCCTCGAGGACGAACAGTTCCATGCAGTAGTGATCGCCGACGTGGCTGTGGAAATTCGACGCGACGAGGTCCTCGTGTTCGTGACGCAGGTGCATCATCCGTTCTTCGACCTTCGTCGTTTCGTAATCGAACAAGACCGTAACGATGCCCATCAGATCGCGGTCCTCGAGTCGGGTGTCCTCGAACTCGCCCAGCAGGTTCCGCGAAGCTTCCCTGACGACTTCGCTCCGGCCGGTGTAGCCGTGCTCGTCGGCGAACTGATCGAGTCGCTCTAAGAGTTCGTCCGGCATCGAGACGCTGACGACTGCCATATAATAAACTAACCGCCATGAACTATTAAGGATTATCATCACAGCTCGAGCCGACGATCGGCCTACACGTGGTCTGCAGGGAGCAGATCATCGAACGCCTGTTCTGCGAGCCACTCACAGAGCTGTACGAGCTGGTCGCTGGCTGCCTCGAACAGCTGAGCGCCTTTTTCGGCCGTCGCGTCCGTCTGGTCGCCGAACACGCCGTTGTCGCTGTTGTCGATCGCGTCGTAGAACGTTCGCGAGCCGTGTTTGACCGTTCCGGCCGCCTCGACGCTTGGCACACCGGTGTCCCGGGCTTCCTCGAGACGCTCGTCGTGGACCAGCTCCGGCTCGAGGTACTTGATCATCGCCGTCTCTTTCGGCCCGCCGTGCGGACCGTTTTGGGCGAAGAGATCGTCGACCAGTTCCGGAATCGACTCGTCCCACATCCATTCGATCGCGTAGGCGACTTCCGCTTGCCGAAGACGGGCACCGACCTCTCGCAGATGCTGGACGTTGCCGCCGTGGGCGTTGACGTAGATCACGCGGTCGATCCCGTGGGCGGTGAGATTCCGCGTCAGCGACTCCATGTACTGGCGAAACGCCGACGGCTCGACCCACATCGTTCCGTGGAACTGTCGATGATGGCCGCTGACGCCGACGTTGATCGTCGGCGTACAGAGATAGCCGGTCCGGTCGGCGGCTTCCCGAGCCAACGCCTCCGCGATCAGGTGGTCTGTTGCCTCCGGCAAGTGCGGGCCGTGCTGTTCCGTCGAGCCGAGTGGCACGAGCGCGAGCGATTCCGAGTCAAAGTAGGTCTCGAGGTCCGGCCATGCTTCGTCGGCGAGGTACATACGTACTCTCTCGTGTGGATCATCAATAGCGTAGTGGCAAACCCCAGCACACGAATGCACACCGTCCGGAGACGAGAACGCATGCCAAAGCGACATCGAGACGATCGCTGGTCGGTCTGGTCGGCTACGAAGAGGTCACGCGTGAACAGTGCCGCTGACGGCTGCCGTCGGAAGACACAACAGCGACCCGACGCTGTCCGCTGCCAGTTCGAGCTCTCGGCGATCGGCTCCGTGTGACTGCAGTCAGCCAACAGCTATATATCCCGGCACCGACTCAACCCGGCAAAGCGGTGCACGACGTGATTCCGACACTACCCGATTCGGATCGAACCCTGCTCGCCGCCTCGCTCACCTGTTTCGCCATCGCCGGCGTCGCGAACGCCGCCGTCGACGGGGTCGAATTAACGCTCGGAGCGACCGCGCTCGCCATCGTCGGCGTCTACGGCGTCGCTCGCTATGCCCAGTCCGTTACACGGCGTACGCTCGCGCAGACGGCGCTTGGCCTGTGGCTTTCGTTTCTTGGGATCGCCGGCACGCACGCCGTCGGCCTCGAGACGGTCGGTGCCGCCGTGCCGGGACCCGCTGCGGTGACGGTCGTCGCACTCACTGCGATCACGTGGGCAACGCTGCTTGCAGCCGCCGGCACGACGCTCTTTCTCGGCTTCCGCGAGTACGGCTCGCCGGCCCCGGCCGACGAACAGGTTATCGACGGCGAGACCTCCGATTACTCGACGCGGTAACTCACCGCGATTCCTTCGCCAAGCGGGAGCACTCCCGTCTCGAAGGCCGGGTCAGCACGGACCGTCTCGAGGTAGTCGATAATTCCTTGCGTGTGGTCGTTCGTCTCGTCCAACGGGCTGTCCTCGGCCCACGCAAGTAGGTCGTCGAAGTCGATGATGCCGGCCGTGATCGCGTTGTCAGCGATGACGACGCCGCCGACAGGAATCTTCGAGCGGACGGCCTCGAACGCGTCCGCGTACCGATCCTTTTCGTGATCGATCAGGACGACGTCGAACGGTCCATCGTAGCGGTCGATCGTCGCCATCGCGTCGCCGTGTTCGTATCGTGCGATCCCGTCGTAGCCACCCGCAGCCATGTACTCGCGGGCAAGCTCGAGTTCATCCGCGTCGACTTCGGTGAGGACGATCTCGCCGTCGTCTGGGAGCGCTGCGGCGAACCAGTAGGCGGAGTAGCCATACCCCGAGCCGAACTCGAAGATCCGTTCAGCGCCGTTCAATCGGGCGACGAACCGGAGAAACGCGCCGACCTCGGGGCCAACGTGGGGAAAGCCCTCCGCGGTGGCATACTCGTCCATCTCGAGCAGCGTCTCGTCGGGGTCCGGCCCGACCGCACGCACGAAGCGGGCGATGTCGTCGGTGAGAACGTCGGTCATACGAGGGCATACGGCCGCGAACACAAATACTGTCGGCCATCGCTGAGCGGCTCCGGCACGGTCTATCCGGCGGGCCACCACACTGTTTGCCAGCCTGTCCGGCGCTCACATTCACGCGAGCGACAGTATCCTTTTTGCCACTCGGAACCATCCGTTCGACCGACATGTCTGCTGATCACGCCCTCGCTGAGTACGTCGATAATCTGGTGTACGAACCCGTACAGGTCCACGAGCACGGCATCGACCTGACGGTCGCCGCTGTCTACGAGGTCGCCGCTCCCGGTAGCATCGACTTCGGCGGTGACGAACTCGCAGACGCCGACCTCGAGCCGGTGCCGACCGAACTCGAAGCTCCCGACGACGAGTACGGCTGGTGGCACCTCGAGGGCGGCCAGTACGTGATCCAGCACAACGAATTCCTGACCGGCCTCGAGAGTGCAGCACAGCTCCAGCCGCGCAACGAACTGCTGGCCCGTGGCGGCTCGCATCCCTCGATGCTGGTGCGCGATCATCTGCCGTTGATGCCGCTTTCCGTCGCCGACGGCGGCCTCCGGCTCAAGGAAAACGCGCGGGTATCGACGATCACAGCGTTCGGTGACAGTTAACCGCCGAATATCGCCGTCCAACAGCGTATTTACCGTCTGGCTCCCTAGCCCCGCGGTAGTGATGTATCAGCACATCCTCGTTCCGACGGACGGGAGTGACGGGACCCGTCAGTCGCTCACGCACGGACTCACACTCGCGGAGCGATTCGACGCGACGATCCACGCGCTGTCGGTTGTCCCCGAGGGGCCACTTGGCACGCTCCAATCCGACGAGGGACACTCCGCTGCGGAGCGAGCAGTCGAACGCGTCGAGGTCGAAGCGACGCGTGAAGGCGTCGACGTCGTGACGGCGGTCGAACAGGGCGTCCCACACGAGGAAATCATCGCGTACGCTGACGACCACGATATCGACATGATCGTCATGGGAACACAGGGTCGAACCGGCCTCGACCGAGTGCTCGTCGGTAGCGTCACCGAACGGATCGTCCGGATGGCCGACATTCCAGTCGTCACCGTCCGCCTGAGCGACGAGATTCGGATCGAAGATGCCGACGAGGCCGCCCGAATCGCGCGTAAAGCCGCCGGCGCGGAGGGATACGACGACATCACTGTCAGCGACGATCCACACCGAACCAGCGCTTCCTGGATCGTCCCCCTCGAGACAGGGTCAGGGCCGCTCCACGTCCACGTTGACGCCGTGACGAGCGAAGCTCGAGTCGCGAAAGGATCGAAGCAGTAGCGTCTGTAGCAGACTGCAGCGAACGCTTCGAGCGGGCTCAGTCCTGGATGAACTCGCCGTCGCAGCGGTACTCCTGTAGCTCGCCACCGGTCGCTATCGGTGATTCGGGCACAAGACCCGTGTCTGATGTCAACTGGTGACGTTCGACCCCGGTTTCTCGAGTAAGTCTGCACCGATTTCTCCGTTCCGACAGTGGTGTTCCGACGGTCTCGAGGTTCGGTACCAACCGTTCGCGCGAAGAAAAGCCAGGGCGGGGATTTGAACCCCGGAAGTCTCGATTACAAGTCGAGTGCATGAACCGCCCATGCTCCCCTGGCGCTGGCTGTTGATTAGCCGTCCTCCTTTGAATGTGTATCGTTTTCGTCCCGGTTTTCGAGCGACCGTGACATCGTCACCCGGAACTCGTCGTACCCCTCGCGCTGATAAAAGCGACGGGCAGCCTCGTTGTCGGCCATCACCTCGAGCAACACCTCGTCGGCACCGCGCTCGGCGGCCGCTGCCTCGGCAGCGTCGAGCAACGCAGCCCCGATCCCGCGGTCGCGGAAGGCTGGTTCGACGTAGATATTCGAGAGCAAGCCGCGGGTGCTGTCGAGTTCGAGGGAGCCGCGTTCGATCGTGACCGAGGCGAAGCCGACGATCTCACCCGCGAGCCGGGCGACGAGGAGGCCGTCGGCGACCTGATAGGCCGCGAGCGTCTCGCGCATTGTCTCGCGGTTCGGGTCGGCACGGACAGCAGAGTCGTGCTGGCGCTGATCGTGCGCGAGGCGCACCCACAGGTCGGTGACTGCCTCGAGGTCGTCCCGCGTGGCGGGCTCAATCGTCGGCTGCGGGTTGTTCGGGGGCATTCTCGAGTGCGGTCACGGCGGGCAGCGGTTCGGCGGTGAGCATCCGCAGGGCAGCGCCGCCGCCGGTGCTGACGTGGGAAAAGCCCTCGACACCGAGTTGCCGCAGTGCGGAGGCGGTGTCGCCGCCGCCGACGATACTCATCGGCCGTTCCGTGGCGGCACCGAACAGCTGTCTGGTCCCTGTCTGGAAACATTCGTCCTCGAAGACGCCGGCGGGGCCGTTGAGGATGACCGTCTCCGCGTCCGTGAGGATGCGCTGGTAGTACTCGAGCGTCGACGAGCCGATGTCCATGGCGGCCTCGCCGTCGCCCGGCGGTAAGGCGTTAATGCCGAGTTCGTGGCGCTCGCCGTCGCGGGCGACCGCGACGTCTCGCGGAAGGGCGATTCGATCGCCATAAGCATCGAGTAGATCGGCGGCGCGGTCGATCTCGTCCCAGTAGCCCTGGTCGTAGATGAAATCCGAACTGGCGTCACCCAGGTCGACGCCGTCGGCGATGAGGAAGACGTTGCCGACGACGCCCGCAGTGAGAACGTGATCGGCCAGTCCCTTCTCGAGGACGGACCAGGCGACGTCGATCGAGTCAGGAACCTTTGCCCCACCGAGGACGTAGACGCGGGGTTCGGGGGTCTCCTCGATCGAGCCGAGCACGTCGAGTTCGGACTCCATAACACGGCCGGCATAGCCCGGGAGAACGGTCGGGAGGCCGACCAGCGAGGGTTGTGAGCGGTGGGCCGCAGCGAACGCGTCGTTGACGTAAGCGTCGAGGACTGGCTCGAGACCCTGCACGAGGTGTGTCTGGGCGGCCCGCTCGGGCTCGAATTCCATATACTCCTCGCTGTAGAAACGGGTGTTCTCGAGGACGACACAGTCGCCATCGTCGAGGTTCCTGACAGCCTCGCGAGCGGCGTCGGTAAACGTTGCATCCACGTAGTCGACGGGCTGACCGAGCAGTTCCGAGAGGCGATCGGCGTGGGGCTCGAGCGTGACGAACTCGTCGCCGCCGGGTCGACCCTGATGGGCGAGAACGGCGACCCGACCGCCACGTGCGACGAGTTCCGAGAGCGTATCGACGTGAGCGCGCAGTCGAGCGTCGTCTGCGAGCGTGCCATCGTCGTCGATCGGACTATTGACGTCGACGCGAACACCGACGGTAGTCCCTTCGACGTCCAGGTCGTCGAGGGTCGCGATCATTATCGACCCCTCCACCGCGGCCCCCGAAAGGTCTTTCTATCGGAGAGATCGGGGCGGTGTATGCTGGCACGACACACGACACTATCGGAGCGCCGCCAGCCTCACACCGATCGACAGTCCGCACAGACCAGCTGACCGTTGGCGTCCCACAGCGACTCCGCGAGCGAGCCACAGACCTCGCAGACACCCTGGGTGGTGTACTCGTCGCCACCGTTGGGGAGCAACTGGGTTTCACCCTCCGCGGTCGAAGTCGTGGCAGGTGCAGTCGACTGCCGGTTGCGGTCGATCGGCGGCTCGCTCGAGCGCGGGGGCGTCATCGTCGCCTGGAACGAACTCGCGGCGGCGATGACGTCGCGCTGGGTGACGACCCCGGCGATCCCGTCGTCGCCCTCGACGACGACGTTGCGGATGTTCTGGCGAGCCATCGTCGTCGCAACGTCGGTGAGCGATCGGTCGAGTCCCACCGTAATGACTGGCGTCGTCATCGCGTCTTCGACGGGTAGTTCGGCTGGATCGTGCTCGTCCGCGACGAACTCGAGGACGTCCCACTCGGTCACGATGCCGACCGGCTCCGGGCCGCGAACGACCAGCACGCAACTCGTCTGCTCGTCGCGCATGAGCCCCACGACATCGAGGACGGTGTCGGACTCACTGACGCCGACGTAGTCGGTCGTCAGCACGTCTCTGACGGACAGTTCCGATTCCATATGCGAATAATTCGCACGAACGGGCTAAAAGCTACCTCCGGCACACTTAAGCAACACGGCACCGAAGTTCGGTAATTCCAGTTCTCAGGCCGTCTTCCACTCGAGTTCGACCCGGGTCCCGTCTGCCCGACACGTCTCGAGGGCGTGTTTCGCGGCGAAGCCAGCCTCGTGGGCACTTTTGCCGCGGCCGACGCCGACCTGCATCTCGACGTCGACGGCCTCCTCAACGTGGGCAAGGGCCTCCTCGTAGTCAGCGGCCTCGAGATCGGGACAGACGACGATGACGTTGTCGCCGCCGACGAAAAACGAGAGACTGTCGTGGGCATACCGCATGTGGCGCATGAGTTCGGCATACCCCTGCTCGATTTCGATGAAGGTATCGAAGGCGTTGAGCTCGTCCGTGTAGTTGCCGGTGGCGTTGATCACGTCGAAGTGAGCGATCTGGATGTCGTCGTCGGCCCGGTATGGCTCGTCGATGACCCGCCCCTCGAGACACTCGCGGCGGTGTTTGTCCTGTGCGCTGCCGGCCTCTTGGAGGCGTGCAGTCGCGTCGGCCAGCGCTTGGACGGGGTTCGTGCCGGTCGCGATGCCGAGACTGAGTGTCACGGGATAGCGATTGCCGACCGACTCCTGTAAGAGCGCGTGGTCCTCGCGATCGAGGCCGTTCGTGACGGCGATCATGTTGTCGAAGCGAGTGAAGAAGGTGTAGCCGCCGCGGTTGCCGACGAACTGGGAGATGTCCGCGTACAGCCGGGATTGCATGGTCTGGAGGTCGGCCTCCCGGCGCGGTTCAGGGGTCACCGTCCACGGCCCGTAGTTGTCGATCTGGACGAGCGTTACCTGCGTGTTAGTCACTGTAGGCGATTCTTTCGAACGGCGTCGTATAAGTGATACGCAATCCAGTTCCGTGATGCGATGCGAGAAACGGCGTTACGCGGGGACCTTTTCGGGGTCTTTGCCCTGCGGGTGGTACTTCCAGAAGTTCCCGGCGCGCATCGCGTCCCCGACGGCCTTGTGCATGTCGAGGATCGTCTCGAACTCGTCGATGTCCTCGTCGACGTAGTCGAAGATGTCGCTCATGGCGACGATCGTCTCGTGGTTGACCCGGATCGGGTAGTCGCCGTACTCGTCGACGAACTCGTTGCGATCGAGCGGGAAGTCCTCCTCCTCGTCGACTTTGTCCGCGATGACCCGCATGTCGAACTTGCGCATCCCCTCGCTGCCTTCCTCTCCGTCGGGATCGACTGGCCAATCGTTGCTCATACCCCGACGTGTGCAGGGGACCCGCAAAAGGATTACTCCTTGGCGCTGTCATCTCGTCGGTAGTGGACACGCTCGAGTGCGGCCCGTTCGAACCGGATGCCGCCATCGACGCCGTCACCGATCGCGACGGCCCAGCCGGGGCCCGCAACGAGTTGGTCGCCGATCGTGAGACGACCGGACAACAGTCAGTGACTACTCGATGGCGTCTCGCCGTCTGTCGCCGTCGGCGACAGCGTCGTGGGTGCAATCAAGGGATGAACCGTTTTGGCCGGCAGTATGAGCCGACCCCTGTGAGACGGACTCCTGTCAGTCAGTGCCGACACACTCGCGACCCGTCATGCGGGCCCGCCGGGACATCAGGGCAGCAGCCCGTCTGAGTCGGTTTCGGTGTCCCCGCGACCGCCATATGGGGCCACCGGCAACTCGTGACAGCAGTCCGGATGCGTCCGCGACCGCTGCCAGTCGCGGCGCTCGAGTCGCCATCCCCGACGCCGTTTCCCGTCGGTGTCGGCTGGCATCGCCTGGGCTCGAGTGGGGTCACTTTCACGTCGATAACCGTAGATATAAGTCACAATAGGTCAACAGTTAGAACGGAAGTCGAACTCGAAACTTAGGGGCGCATCGAACTGTCCCAGGTGCTGGACCCACCCGAGAGGTGGCTTCCAAATCCCAAGCCGAGATTCAGTTGCCATGATTGCGTTGCTTCTACCGGGATATAAACAGCCCACACGACGGCAGAATCGCAGGATGGAAGCAGGATCGACCCAGTCACGACAGACCGGAGGGCGCGATGGATAGCGAGCAGACCGCAAGCGGCGACAGCTCGCCGCTGCCTGACTGTCCCCGTTGTGGCAAGCCGGTCGCGTTCTCGGCGGCCACCGGTCCCTACACCGGGTCGGTCAGTCCCTGTGGCTGCTCGGTCCCGCCGGATCTGCTTGCAGACCTCTGGGACTGATCGGCTCGAGGGTTCGGGCGCTGTCGATCAGCCGGCCGATCGGAGATGGCAGTCGAACCAATCACTTTGGCACATCACCATCTCGTCGGCAGCCGACTCCAGTCGGTTGGCTCGGAATCAGGGTCCGAATGGCCACTCTGCTCACTCCTCCTGGCCACAATGTGGGTGGTCTACCAGAAACGGGGACAACAAATATCAGCCAGCCCAGTGTGTCAGTCTCGTCTTATGACTCGGTCGAGTACAGATACACCGCACCGATGGCGACGATTGCTTCGGTAACTTTCGTGATGACGGCCATCGGGTTAAGACTCCCCTGCATGTAGAACGCGTCGATGCTGAACCCTTGGAAGACGAACAGGGCGACGATCGTGGCGATCGAATAGGCCGCTGCGACGAGATAGAGCGTCTGGTTCCAGTAGGGAGTCAGATAGAGGGCGACGCCACCAAGGAAGCCGAGCCCGTTCAAGATGAACAGGATTCCCATCATCTGATTGAATCCCATGGCCCGGGGGGCGAGTACCAGATGAAGGATTCCCGTCACGACGGCTGCGAGTATGACCAGATACCCGACCGGGTTCGATGGGGGACTTATCAGCGAGTCGGTCCGTCCTGTCGTCGTTGATTGCGCAGACATTGTCCGACTTATGAGGCCAGCACTTGATGGGTCGTACTTCGATTCCAATATTGTGGGAACGATAGCTATCTTCTATACTGATTTCATTCTATCGGAGGTATTGGTGGACAGAACGGATGCTTCCGGATAAATACCGGCAGTATTGTTACAGAGTGTGCGTTGCATAGCTGTGTATTCGACCGGTAAACGCACACTCAGCGAGGTGATTCGACACGAAACAGGAGAAAACGACTGCAAACCGACGAGGGATCGTCCCGTCGGGTATCATCACCGACGACACACCCGCGAGCCTTTGTCGGTGTGGCGAGACCCAGGTCCACCAAGTACTAGTCGTCGGCCGTTTCTGTGTCCGCTTTCTCACCCAGCACTTCCTCGCGGTGTTCGTCGAGCAGCGGCGCGCGACCACGGGGCTTGGGGTTCGTCTCGGTCATCTTGATCGGGTTGCCCGCGATTTCGACGTCCGTGTCGGCACCGGGCTGTTCGACCGGCACGAGCATGTCCCGCGTGTGAACGTGCGGGTCGTCGAAGATTTCCTCGGTGGTCTGGACCGGCGCGGCTGGCACACGCCCCTCGAGTTTGTCGACGAGTTCGTCGTTGGTCTGTGCGCGGGTCCACTCGGCGATCTCCTCGCGCAGTGCGTCGCGGTGCTCGAGGCGCTCAGGCGTCGTGGGATAGTCCTCGGCGAGGTCCTCGCGGTCCATCACGTCGCAGAGTTCCGCCCAGTGGTTGTTGTTGAACGCGGCGATGACGGCGTAGCCGTCGTCAGTCTCGAAGGCGTTGTAGGGGAACAGTGTCGGGTGGGAGTTGCCCCGGCGGGTGGGGGCTTCGCCGGTGTAGGACTGCTGGTAGATGGCGCGCTCGGTGAAGCTGATCATCGAGTCGTACATGCCGGTGTCGACGTACTGGCCCTCGCCGGTCTGTTCGCGGTGGTTAATCGCAGCCAGAATGCCGATACAGTTCAGCGTCGCGGTAAAGAGGTCGCCGACGCCGGGGCCGGTCTTCGTCGGCGGGCCGTCGGGCTGGCCGGTGGTCTCCATGACGCCACCGAGCGCCTGCGCAATAAGATCGAAAGAGGGCTGGCCCTGTCGATCCGTTTCGCCCGTGCGTGGGTCGCCAAAGCCACGAATCGAGGAGTAGATGAGGTCCTCGTTGTACTCTGTGAGCGTCTCGTAGCCCAGTCCGTACTTCTCCATCGTGCCCGAGCGGTAGTTCTCGACGACGATGTCGGCTTCCTCGACGAGCGAGAGGAAATCTTCGCGGTCTTCTTCCTCGCGGAAGTTCAACTCGATGCTCTTCTTGCCGCGGTTGACGCTCTGGAAGTAGCCACCGTAGGCTTCCTCCTCGGGATCGTCGACGAACGGCGGGTTCGACCGGATCATGTCACCGCCCGGACGTTCGATCTTGACGACATCCGCACCGAGGTCCGCGAGTAACATCGTGCAGTACGGCCCAGCCAACACCTGGGTCAGATCTAGCACGCGAAGGTTGGAAAGTGCTCCCATGTCTGTACGCTCTCTTCTGAAACCATCCCCAAAACCCTTACCATCGATCATGAAGTTGGTCTGCTGTACCGCGGTTAGTGGGAACGCTCACCAATTGGATACTCATAGGATCTTTAAGGAATATTATCATGGAAGATCATTAAGTTTATACCCGCGTTCCTCATGGTTCTGCATACGATGTCCCAAACGGTCGTCCTCGGCGTGATTGGCTCCGATGCCCACGTCGTTGGCATCACAATCTTAGAGCAAGCCTTCAGTGCAGCCGGCTTCGATGTCGTGAACCTCGGCGTCCAGACCTCCCAAGAGGAGTTCGCCGAAGCCGCGGTAGCCCACGACGCACAGGCTGTACTGGTCTCCTCGCTCTACGGCCACGCCGAGCAGGACTGTCAGGGATTCCATACCGTCCTCGAAGAGGCGGGTGTCGACGCCGTCAGCTACATCGGCGGCAACCTCGCTGTCGGACAGGACGACTTCGAGCGAACTCGGAAGACGTTCCGGGAGCTCGGCTTCGATCGCGTCTTCGACTCTGAAACCGACCCCGAAGACGCGATCGCTGCGCTGCGCGAAGACCTCGAGATCACTCCGACTGAGTCGGAACGCGCAACTATTAGTTCTTAAATGTCTAGATGATACGAGACGAACGCATACCATCCGACGAGCTACAGCGTATCGACGAAGAGATTCGGTCGAACTGGCCGACGGGGGCAGACGTCGACTTCGAAGAAGCGATCGAGTACCACGAATCGCTGCCCGAACACAAGCGATTCGCCGACGTCCTCGAGTCGGCGGACAAACCGCTGCTCCAGCCGCGAGCCGGTGTGCCCCGGCTCGACGACCAGATCGAACTGCTGGAATACCTCCACCAGGAGGGGCAGGCCGATTTGCTGCCGACCACCATCGACTCGTACACGCGTGACAACGAGTACGAGAAGGCCCAGCAGGGCCTGGAGAAGGCTCGCGAGACGGGCGACGACACCCTGAACGGCTTCCCGGCCGTCAACCACGGCGTCGAGGGCTGCCGGAAACTGATCGACGCGATCGACGCACCGATCGAGGTCCGTCACGGCACGCCGGACGCCCGGCTGCTGGCGGCGATCACCTTCGCTGGCGGCTTCCAGAGCTTCGAGGGTGGCCCGATCTCCTACAACATTCCGTACACGAAACGCCACGGCCTCGAGGAGACGATCAAGCGCTGGCAGTTCGTCGACCGACTGGCCGGTGCCTACACCGAACGCGGCATTCGGATTAACCGCGAGCCGTTCGGCCCACTGACCGGCACGCTGGTGCCGCCATCGATCGCGATTGCGATCATGCTGGTCGAGGGCAAGCTCGCTGCGACCCAGGGCGTGCGCTCGCTGACGCTGGGCTACGGACAGGTCGGCAACGTCGTCCAAGACGTCGCCGCCCTGAACGCGCTCAAGAAGCTCGGTAACGAGTACCTGCCCGACGAGGTCGTCGTCACGACGGTCTTCCACGAGTGGATGGGCGGGTTCCCGCCGGACGAGGCTCGCGCCAACGGCGTCATCAGCCTCGGCGGCATGACTGCTGCCATCGCCCAGCCGGACAAGGTCATCACCAAGTCGCCCCAGGAGTTCCAGGGGGTTCCGACCAAGGAGGCCAACGCCTCGGGCCTGCGCACGACGCGTCAGGTCATCGATATGGCCATCGAGCAGAAGATCGACATCGACGGCATCGCGGAGGAACAGGACTTAATCGAGCGCGAAACGCGCTGTCTGATGGATACGATCTTCGAACACGGCGATGGCGACGTCGTTCAGGGTACGCTCAAGGCTTTCGACTCCGGTGCGCTCGACGTGCCGTTTGCACCCAGTGACAGCGCGAAGGGCGCTGTCCTCCCAGCGCGGGACGACGACGGTCGCGTCCGCATCTTCGAGTGGGCCGACCTCGCGATGGACGACGATATCAAGGAGATTCACAAGGCTCGACTCTCGCAACGCGCCACGACCGAGGGCCGCGACCAGTCGTTCCGGATGGTCGCGGACGACGTCGACGCGATCAGCGACGGAAAGCTCATCGGCCGCCCACAGGGTGACGTCTAACAATGGAAATTACAGGAATATACGCAACGCCCGGCTACTCCGGGTTCTTCTTCGACGACCAGCGCGCGATCAAGCAGGGAGCAGAACACGACGGCTTCACCTACGAGGGTGAGCCGGTCACCGACGGCTTCGACGAGATTCGCCAGGCCGGCGAATCGATCATCGTCGACGTCGAACTCGCAGACGGGACCGTCGCCCGCGGCGACTGTGCCGCGGTCCAGTACTCCGGTGCCGGCGGACGCGACCCGCTGTTCAAAGCCGAGGAGTACGCCCCCGTCATCGAAGGCCCCGTCGCCGACGAACTCGAGGGCCGCGATGCGACCGACTTCCTCGACAACGCAGAGTTGCTCGAGGAAATGGAAGTCGACGGCGACCGCCTGCACACGGCGATCCGCTACGGCGTCTCGCAGGCGCTGCTCGCCGCGGCGGCCGAAGCCGAGAACACGACGAAGACGGACGTCATGGCCGACGCCTTGGGTACCGAACCCGCGACGGAGCCGGTCCCCGTCTTCGGCCAGTCCGGCGACGACCGCTACACCAACACCGAGAAGATGTTCATCAAGGGCGTGCCGGTCCTGCCCCACGCGCTCATCAACAGCGTCGAAAAGATCGGCGAGAACGGCGAAACCTTACTCGAGTACGTCGAGTGGCTCGTCGAGCGCTCCCAGGAACTCGGTCCCGACGACTACGACCCACGCTTCCACATCGACGTCTACGGGATGATCGGCGAGATTTTCGGCGCACCGTACGACCGCGACGAAGTGGTCGACTACTTCGCGGCGCTCGAGGAGGCCGCCGCACCCTACCCGATCCAGATCGAGGGACCGATGGACGTCGGCAACCGCGAAGATCAGATCGCGGCGATGGTCGAGCTCCGCGAGGGGCTCGACGACGCCGGCGTCGACATCGACATCGTCGCCGACGAGTGGTGTAACACCTTCGAGGACGTGCAGGCGTTCGTCGACGCCGGCGCGGCCGACCTCGTGCAGGTGAAGACACCCGACCTCGGTGGTATCCACCGCAGCGGACAGGCGGTTCGCTACTGTGAGGGCACCGACACGCGGGCCTACCTCGGTGGGACCTGCAACGAAACGGAAACCTCCGCGCGGGCCTGCGCTCACGTCGCACTCGCGACCAACGCCGCGCAGGTGCTCGCAAAGCCCGGCATGGGCTTCGACGAGGGGTACATGATCGTCGAAAACGAGATGCGACGAACGATCGCGCGACGAGCACGCAACCAGCCACAACAGACTGACGAGGTGACTGCAGATGACTGATTGGACAGATCCCGATACGTTCGCACAGGCACTCGAGCACGTCGAGACCAAAGAGAAGGGCAACTGCTTCGAGGACTTCGAAGAAGGCGATGTCATCGAGCACGACCCTGGGCTCACCCTCACCCAGTTCGGCAACGAACAGTGGATGGGCCAGACGCTCAACCACGACCCCGCCTACTGGCGCACCGACGCCGCCGAGGCCCGGGGCTTCGAGGAGCCGCCGGTCCACCCCGACTACCTGACCGCCGCGACGCTCGGTATTACCGTCGAGGACCTCAGTGAGAAGGGTGGCTACTTCCTCGGTCGCACCGACGTTCGCTTCCCCGGCACGCCGGTCTACACTGGTACCGAACTCCACGTCGAGAGCGAGGTTGTCAACCGCGCTACCTCGAGTTCCCGACCGGAGTACGGTATCGTCTCCTGGCGGACCCGCGGCAAGGACGCCGAGACCGGCGAGGTGCTGTGTTCCTACGAGCGCACGAACATGATCCCACGGCGCGAGCCTGTCGCGACCGACGGCAGCGGCGCGGCGGCTGCCGAGGAAGAAGACGAACCCGACCTCCCCGACGAGTTCGTCGCCCCCGAAGGCGGCTACTTCGAGGACTTCGTCGCGGCGCTCGAGGAAGCCGACGACGAAAACGCCGCCGTCGCCTACCGTCACGAACGCGGCCGCACGCAGGACGACGTCACCGTCGCCTCGTTGCCGCTGGCGACGCTCAACACGGCCAAACAGCACCACAACGTCGACGTGATGTCCGACTCGCCATCCGGCGACATCGTCACCTACGGCGACGTGACCCGCTCGACAGCGCTCGGCCATGCCCGCTCGGACGAGCAAACCTGGCGCGAGGTCGGCTTCGACGACGAATCGTTCCACACGTTCGTCGCCGTCGGCGACACCGTCTACGCCTTTACGCGCGTCCTCGAGGCGGAAGACGACGCCTCGAGCGACGAGGCCGGCACCGTCACCTTCGAGCACATCGCGTTCAACCAGGACGACGAACCTGTCTACTCGGGAACGCGAACCGCGGAGATTCGAAAGCGTTCTAACTAACACGATCGATCGTTACAAACGACCGCAGACGACTACCAATTCAAAGCATGACTGACGACATTCGACTCTGCCGTACGTTCCAGACTGCACCGGCTGCCGTTCCAAAAGACGACTCCGCGAAGTACCTGCGCTCGGGCCTCGAGGCCGAGGGCTTCCAGGCACCCGACTGGCTCGTCCCCGACATGGAAGATGGCACCGCGCCGAACATGAAAGACGAGGGCCTCGAGAACACGATCGATCTCGTCCCCGACTATGACTTCCCCGGCGAGATCTGGCCCCGCGTCGAGTGGAGCTACGAGGACGCCTCGTTCCGTGACCGCGGTCGCGAACAGATCGACCAGCTCGTCGGCGAGATCGGCGACGAGATCGATGGCGTCGTCGTCCCCAAGGTCGGCCGCGTCGAGGACGTCAAACGCGCCGCCGAAGCCGTTGCCGAAGCCGAGTCCAAACACGGCTACGCTGATGGCTCGATCAAACTCTCGATCATCATCGAGACTGGCCGCGCCCGCTCGGACCTCCGTGAAATCTCCAAATTCGGCGAAGACTCCCGACTCACCGCGCTCGTCTTCGGCCCCGTCGACTACGCGGCCGAACTGGGTGCGCGTGACCTCGGTGACGGTCGTCCGCGCTGGGACGGACTCCTCGAGGCACTCTCGAACGAAGCCAGCGCCGCCGACCTGCTCTGTATCGGCGGCCCATTCGACGACCTGTTCAAGGAGCGCGCCGGCCTGACCTACTACAACGCCGACGCTTACGCCGACCAGGTCGAACACGAAGCTCACCTCGGCCTCGACGGCTCCTGGTCGCTGTACCCAAAGCAGACGATTCAGGCAAACACCGTCCACATGCCCACGCCCGAGGAACTCGAGCGTGACGTGAGCAAGATCGAACGCTTCAACGAGGCCAAGGCCGAGGGCACCGGCGCGGTCACGCTCGACGGTCAGATGGTCGACGAAGCGACGTTCAAGGTCTTCCGCAACACGGTCCAGCAGGTCCGTGCGATCGACGAGACCCGGCCCGCCCAGACTGAAGAATACTACGACGAGGACCTCCTCGAGCGCGCTCGCGACCTCGAGCTGTCGTACACGTAACGCGCACACTCGGCGGCTGCTTGCGATTTCACTCGCGGTTTCGTTTTTTCAGTCGGTGTGATGCGGAGACGCGTCTGCTGGACCTAGCGTTAGGGAGCGACCAGCGTCGCGTCCGCGGCCGCTGTCGCGGCGCGCTCGAGTAAGTCGTCGGGCTCGGCTGCGAGCAGCGGCTCGAGGCGGGCGTTGGTCTCGACGCGGCCAGGTGTGACACGGTTGCAGCCGGCATCGATCGTCGAATCGGAGAACGTCCCGATCTCGCGGGCTTTCGCGACGATGTCTGCTTTGTCCCACGTCAGTAGTGGCCGGTGGATCGGGAGCCGTGTAGCACGGCTGGTCACCCCGAGATTGCGGACGGTCTGGCTGGATTTCTGGCCGGCTGCCTCACCGGTGACGATACCGTTGGCGTTGACGCGGTCGGCCAGCGTTTCGGCGGCGCGGTAGAAAAAGCGACGCAGCGAAAGCATCCGGCCCTGTTCCATCTCATTGACCAGCAGATCAACCGTCTCACCGCCCGGAATCCGATAGACGTGCATGTCGAAGTTCGGTGCGTATGTCGAGAGGATCCGGACCGTCTCCATCGCACGTGCTTCGTGGTCGATGCCGCCGTAATCGCCGAGATCGACGTAGGCCGGGACGACCGGGCTGCCACGGCGCATCATCTCGTAGGCCGCGACCGGGGAGTCGATCCCGCCGCTGACCAGCGCGATGACCGGCTCCTGTGAGCCAAGCGGCAGCCCGCCCGGACCGGGAACCGTCTCGAGATAGATGAAGGTCAGATCCTCGCGGACTTCGACGCCAAAAGTCAGATCGGGATCGTCGAGGTCGACTTCGGGCTCGAAATCGTCTGCAACGGCCTCCCAGATGGCGGTCCCGCCCTCGCGAGCTATGTCCTCGCTGTCGTAGGGCAGGGTCTTGTCGGCGCGGCGAGCGTCGACGGCGAACGTCCCTCCGTTGTAGCACGCGCGGGCGGTCTCCTCGAGGGCCTCGATGATCCGTGCTTTCTCGGTGCTGACGGTCAGGGCGGGACTCGCCGAAACGACGCCGAAGACGTCCGTGACGGTATCGGTCGCGTCCTCGATGGCGTCTTCGCTCGTGTGAATCAACGGCCGATTCCACCGGCGTTCGACCTCGCCGGGAATCGAGCGGTCAGTGAGGAGGGCCTCGAGGTTCTCGACGAGGAGTCCCTCCATGTACCGCTTGACGGTGTTGCTCTTGGTGTTGACGTCCCCGTGACGGACGAGGACGGTGTCGGCTCCCGGGGGATGCATGGGCTGTGATAGATGGTTGCGACTATAAGGGGATTACGAGGTGCGTATCGGTCTCGAGTCGAGCTCAGATCCACCGTCTCAGACGGCCGACTCGTCGACCGTCGGACTCAGACTCCCAGTATAGGTGTAGATCCCGACGACGAGCACGATACCGGCCAGTAGCGGAACGACGGCACTGAGCGCATAGAGCACGTCGAAGCCGATCGCGTCCGCGAAGGGCAGCGAGATCAGCGGCCCGAGCGCACCGCCGATGTCGCCGAAGACGTTGTTGGTCCCCATCGCCCGCCCCATACGGTCCTCGGGTGTGAGGTCCGCTAGCAGAGCGGTCAGGGGGCCGCCAACGCCGCCCTGTCCCGCGCCGATCAGCGTACAGCCGGCGACGACGATCGCAAGCGAGTGTGCAACCGTCAGGACCGCGAACCCGGCACAGCTCGTCACGAGAAAGGCAAGGAGAACCGGAACCCGGGCCCCGACGCTGTCGCTGATTTTGCCACCGGAGATCGTGAAAACGGCTCCCGAAAGCGCCGAGACAGCCATCAGCAGGCCGGACGTGCCCTGTTCGCCGTATTCGATGCCGATTCTCGCGACCTCGACGGCGAGCGTCATCGATTCGGCCTCGAGATACAACACGAGCGTCGAGAACAGCACGCCGAAGTACGCGAAGTAGAGTCCGAAGTTGACGAGCCCGATGGTTAACGCGGGCAGGGTGGTCTCGACGTCCCACGGTCTGACCGACGAGTCGGGGCTGTCGACGTGGGTTTCGGGGACGATGACGTACGCAATGACGCTCGCGAGCCCGGCAAACGAGGCCGCAAGGACGAACGCAGCGACGTTGCTGTAGACTTCGCTGACGATCCCACCGAGGACCATGCCGGCGGGGAAGCCGAACGTGATTCCAGCTCGGACGATGCCCATGCTCGTCCCGCGAGAGTCTGCCTCGCTGATGTCGGCGGTAATCGTATACGCCGTCGCGAACACGAGGGCGCTGCCGACGCCCCACAGGATTCGCGCGAGGACGAACCAGAACTCGGGCATCGCAGAGGTAATCGCGACCACGTAGCCGGCGGTCGCAGCACCCTCGATTGCAAGCCCCGCAACGAACGGCTTTCGGGTACCGATCCGATCGACGAGCACGCCGGCGGGCGCGTTCGCGAACAGTCGCGTCCAGCGGTTCGCCGAGAGGATGACCCCGACCATGAACGCCGAAATCCCCACCACCTCACCGAGATTTGGCAGGATCGGGAAGACGACACCACCGCCGAAGCCGACGAAGAAGGTACTCGCGACGACGGCGTAGACGACCGAGCGGGCGGCGTCTCGACTCGAGTTAGACACGAGTGGTCACGACGGGGTTCGGAGCGCACACTGGATTACGACGAGTTTCGATTCGGATGGCGATACGTGTGAGCAGTGGTTATGTATTCCGACACATCGTCCGGCCCGGTTCGGGCGTGGAGCCGACGTGTCGACGTGGGTCGAAATTCCCAGTCGAACGATGATGACGGACCTCGATACGGTCTGGTATCACTGTGTCCCGGCACACCCACAACGGGTCGCGGGTGTGTCGGAACTGACTAGTCGGTGCCCGTAGCGTGAGTGTGACCGAGCCGCGACTCGAGACGATCGGGGTTAGAACGTCGTGAGTTCGCCCTCGATCACGCTGCGAGTGATTTCGGTGACGGTAGCGAGTTCACGGTCGACGATCGCTTCGACGTCAGCGTCGACGTCGGAGACCGCAACGCCGTCGTTGGTGACGAGCTGGACGTCGGCGACGTGGGGCTGGTCGATCGGGCGGCCGATCTGGGAGAGCAGTCGGACGCGAAGGTCACGGATGCCGTCGACCTCGCTGACGACGCTCTCGGCGATTTCCGTCGAGAGAAGGTTGTAGATCTTGCCGATGTGGTTGACCGGGTTTTTCCCGCTGGTCGCTTCCATCGACATCGAGCGGTTGGGCGTGATGAGGCCGTTGGCACGGTTGCCTCGGCCGACGGAGCCGTCGTCGCCCTGTTCGGCGGAGGTGCCGGTCACGGTCAGGAAGATCGAGCCCTCCTCGTAGTCGTCGGCCGTGTTGACGTGGACAGCGACCTCGCGGTCAGTGTGTTCGCGAGCGACGCCGTCGACGAACTCCCGGACGGACTCGACGGCCTCGATGTAGTCGTCGAGATCGGCGATATATTCGTCGACCATCGCTGCGGCGACGGTGACGTCGATCGTGTCGCCCTCACGTTTGCCCATGATCTTCACGTCCGGGCCGACTTCGGGGTTTTCGGCCGCGTACTCGCCGTTCAGCCGGCGCTCGGCATCGAGAACGATCTGCTCGGTCTCGGTCAGCGGCGCGTGGCCGACGCCGAAACTCGTGTCGTTTGCCATCGGGACGCTCACTTCGTCTTCGCCGAAGACTTCCTGCAGGTCGCCGCTGCCCTCGCCGAGTTTGACGTCGACGACGATGTCCTCACCGACGGTCAGGTGGGGGATCTCTGACTCGAGGTACTCGCGGGCGGCCCGCAGCGCGATGGTCTCGGCGGGAATGGCCTGACCGTCGTAGTGTTTGGTCGCGCGGCCGACGATCAGCAGATAGATGGGGTCGACGACCTCGCCACCGCCGAAGGCGGGTGCGGCTTCGCCCGCGACGAGTTGCGTCTCGTCGGTGTTGAAGTGGAGAACTTCACCGACACGGTCGATGTACTCGCGGGCGAGTGCCCCGGCGACGCTTTCGGCGATCCCGTCACAGATAGAGTCGGGGTGACCGATCCCCTTTCGTTCGACGATCTCGACCTCCTGATCCTCGACCGCTTGCCGGTCGATAGATTCGACTCGAATGTTCCGCTCGCTCATTGGCGGCACTTGAGCGAGCGTAGTCGTATAACTTGCGGAAACAGACACACGGTAGAAAATGCTTGCTGGTTATTCGAGAGTCGATCAGGACTCGAGCAGCAGGCCTAGATACGACGTCCGTAACTGGTCGTCGGGGTCGAGTCCCAGCCGCTCGAGGACGTCGTAGGCTCCCTCGCGAGCGGTCTCGAGGTCGGCTTCGGCCGCGACTTCGGTCTCGACTTCGACGTACTCGCCGACGTCATCGACCGAATCGAGGGTGACGGTGTACCCATCGAGCGAAAACCGTTCGCGGTCCTTGCGGACGGTCGCGGTGGGCTCGAAGCCGAGGCCCGTCAGGATCGCGTCGGTCGTCTCGGCGTCTTCGATCCCGGTTTCGAACTCCTCGCGGGTCTTCGTCTCCTCGTCGACGAGCGGGCCCTTGTAGGTGACACGGGTTTCCGCGCCACCGTCGGCGGGGCGCTCCGAGCGGATCCGCAACGCCTCGTCGGTCTCGGCGAAATCACGATGTGGCGCGTTGTAGTAGGTGTCTGCCTGAACGACTGAGCCCAGCTGTGTCGCCTCACGTGTTTCGAGGCGGTCACGAACGGCCTCGAGATCGGCGGGTACCTTCACTTCGACCTCGTACATGCTCGTGGAGACGGACGACGGTCGTAAGTATCGGTCGCTCTCGCCCGAAAACGTCGTACTTAAATGTAGACGGGCGGACGTACAACGTATGACTGAGGATCAAGAGGCCGAGCTCGACGAGCAGGCCGATGACGTCGACGAAGAAGTAGCTGAGGAAGCCGCCGACGAAGCCGAGGGGCTTCAGGAAGGCGACTTCGTCGAACTCGACTACACCGCCTACACCGTCGAGGACGAACAACTGGTCGACACGACCGACCCCGAAGTCGCCGAAGAAGAGGGCGTCGACGACCAGGGCCAGGAGTTCAAGCCGCGAACGATCGTGCTGGGCGAGGGCCACATTTTCGAGGGCGTCGAGGACGCACTCGTCAGCTCCGAACCCGGCGACTCCGGCAGCGTGACGATCCCCGCCGAGGACGCCTTCGGCGAGTACGACCCGGACAACGTCCAGACCGTCAGCGCCGAGAAGATCGACGAGGACGACCGCTACCCCGGTGCGAACGTGCAGATCGACGGCCAGCAGGGCTACATCAGCACGATCATCGGCGGCCGCGCACGCGTCGACTTCAACCACCCGCTGGCTGGTGACGACGTCGAGTACGAGTACGAGATCCTCGATGTCGTCGACGACCGCGAACAGCAGGCCGCCGGTCTCTTCGAGATGTACCTCGGGATGGAGCCCGAACTCTGGATCGAGACGGACGAAGTCGAGGAAGAGGTTCCCGTCGAACCCGACGAGGACGACGAGGACGCCGAACCCGAATTCGAGACCGAAACCGTCGAGAAAGAGACGCTCTACCTCGAGTCCACGCCCCAGATGACGATGAACCAGCAGTGGATGATGGGCAAACAGCAGATCGGTCAGGACATCATCGACAAGGTCGGCGTCGACCGCGTCATCGTCCAGGAAGTCATCGACGGCATGGGTGGCATGGGCATGGGCGGTATGATGGGCGGCATGGGCGGTATGGGCGGCGGCGACATCGAGGAGGCCCTCGAGGACGCCGACGTCGATGCCGACGAGATCGTCGACGAGCTCGAAGGCGCAGAAGAGTAACGCGACCCGCCAAATTCTGTTGTTTTTCGAAACCGATACTGGCGAGTTCGAACGCGCGTTGGTTCCAGTTTTCACCGCGGGCAAATAGCGGTGCACCGATGGAGTCCGGACAGCCGTCGCTGATTCCCGCAGTCGAAGCCGTTGCCGACGCGTTACGCGATGTCGCGGCTCGTGTCGATCGCCACTTCCTCGGTCAACTCGAGTTTGATCGCTTCGGTCGGTTGGCGGCCGCCGCGGAACTTGGGGATCGTCAGGTGATTTTCAAGTTCGGTACCGGCGATCTCGGTCCGGAGATCGAAAACGGCATCAGCGGCGTGGAAGGTCCGCGTTCGGTTCGTAGGCTCGTTGCGGCCTTTCAGACAGTGAAGCATGGCGATGCTGCCGGTCTCGAGCATCGTGGACTTGAGTTCGTTGAGAAAGTCGACGTAGTCGTCCGTGTCAGTCCGTTCTAAGACGTCCAGCGTGTCGATGATGAGGTTGGCACCGTCGGGGAGCGCGCCGATGAGCTGCGTCGCTTCCTCGAGGGGCGTGTCACTGGCGACGTGTCTGACCGTGGGGCTGCCGACCGAGGACGGTGAGGTCTCGATGGCGTGGCGGACGGCGTCGTCGGTGCGTTCGGTCGAGAGGTATAGCGTTCCGCGTGCGGCCGTAAGCTCGTAGAGGAGGAGTTCGGACTGGCTGGCTGGCTCGGCAGCAAACGCGACGAGACACCCCGGCGGCAGTCCACCGTCGAGTTTGCGATCGAGCACGCTGATTCCGGTATCCAGCCGACCGACCATACAATTGTAACCAATTGCTGCAGTGCGTGTATAACTCTTTGCCTTAGTATCATGGTTTCTGTCAATACGGAACATGATATGTCGCGTGCCCGGTTTGCATCTCGTGGCGACTGGCTCGCCGCGTGGCGACTGGCTCGCCGGGTCGAATGGAGAGATTCAAGGGGCACGCCACAGCCTACACGAACGAATGCGCCACGATCACCTCATCACGAGCAAACAATTCTCGCGGGCGGACATCGAGACCATCCTCGATTACGCGGCCGAGATCGGCGACGACCCGTCGGCCGTCGCCGACCGTCACGCTGGGACGTTGCTCGGGCTACTCTTTTTCGAGCCGAGCACGCGGACGAAGATGAGCTTCGAGACCGCGATGAAACGCCTCGGCGGCGACGTCGTCGACATGGGCTCGATCGAGTCCTCGAGCGTCAAGAAGGGAGAAACGCTCGCAGATACCGTCCGCGTTATCGAGGGGTACGCCGACGCGCTGGTCTTGCGCCATCCCAAGGAGGGCTCGGCCACGATGGCCAGCGAGTTCGTCGACGTCCCGCTGGTCAACGCGGGGGACGGTGCGGGCCAGCACCCGACACAGACGATGCTCGATCTCTACACGATCCGGGAGAACGCCGGCTTAGACGATCTGACGATCGGCATCATGGGCGATCTGAAGTACGGTCGGACCGTCCATTCGCTGGCCTACGCGCTGACGAACTTCGACGCCCACCAGCACTTCATCAGTCCGGAGAGCCTGCAGTTACCCCGTGAGGTCGTCTACGACCTCCACCAGCAGGACGCGCCGGGGATCCGCGAACACGACTCCTTGGAGGAAATCTTGCCCTCGCTTGACGTCCTCTATGTCACGCGGATCCAGCGCGAGCGGTTCCCCGACGAAAACGAGTACCAGAAAGTCGCCGGCGAGTATCAGATCGATGCCGACACGCTCGAGGCCGCAAGCGACGACCTGACGATCATGCATCCGCTGCCCCGTGTCGACGAGATCGCCCCCGAGATCGACGAGACCGAGCACGCGGCGTACTTCGAGCAGGCACACAACGGCGTGCCGGTTCGGATGGCGCTGCTGGATCTCCTGTTGAGCGACGACAAGGCGATCGGAGGTGAGGGAGATGAGTGACGATCACGACCACCACGACGGCAACGACGAGCACGAACTACGGGTCAGCAAGATCCGCGACGGAACCGTCATCGATCACGTCCGCGGCGGGCAGGCACTGAACGTGCTCGCGATCTTGGGCATCGACGGCAGCGACGGCGAGGAGGTCTCGGTCGGGATGAACGTTCCCTCCGATCGGCTCGCGCGCAAGGACATCGTCAAGGTCGAAGGCCGCGAGCTGAGCCAGGACGAAGTCGACGTCCTCTCGCTGATCGCGCCCGATGCGACCATCAACATCGTCCGTGACTTCGACGTCGTCGAGAAACACCGCGTCGAACGGCCCGACGTCGTCGACGGTGTGCTCTCCTGTCCCAACGCCGGCTGTATCACGACGAGCGGTGAACCCGTCACTTCTCGATTCGCGGTTCTGGAAGACGGCGTGCGCTGTGGGTACTGTGGGACGATCGTCCGCGAAGAGATCGCGTCGCTGATCGACACGTAAGCGGCTGTCGGCTGTCCTTGGTTTCTCGCCGAGACGATCATCCAGAATACCTAAGTATTTGCCACCCAATCTCCACCTGTACATGTCACGTACTGTCAAGATCGTACTCGCCCTGTTCGTTGTCGCCGTCCTCTATAAAGTCACGTTCGGCGGCTCCGACGACGTCGAAGTCGACTACGACCCGGCTGAATAGGCGACTGCTGGACGACCCGATTGCGACTGATCGCACACCTGCTGCGATCGGATGGAGAGACAGGAGAGCACTCTATTCCGAACGGCTTACGGTGACGGCGGCGTACCCTGAATTATGTACGGCGTCGTCACCCGTAACGCCGAAGAAGTACGATGGCCGGAGTTCGAGCGCGGCTTCTACGAGGTCAAAGACGTGACCGGTCGGTCGTCAGACCCGATCGCCGATGGGGTCAATATGGTCTCTTGTTTCGGCGATAACGCCGCTGCAGACGCCGATCCGTCGCTGATGCCCGTCGACGACATGGGCCGGCCAGCCGACCGCCAACAGCCCTACTTCGACTGGGCCTACATCTGTCCGTCCCGCGAGGACTACCGGGAGGGCCTGTTCGAGGTCATCGACGACTGTGTCGCCGAAAACGAGGACGTGCGTCTCGACGATATCGGCTTCCCACGCGCTGAATACTGCCGCTGTGGCGTCTGCGAGCAGCGGTTCGAGGCAAGCGAGTTCGACAACCGCATGGAATGGCGCGCCAGCGTCATCACCGAGTTCGTCGAGGAAGCCGTCGACCGGATTCCCGGAACCGTCTACATGACCCTCTACCCCGATCCCTACCCCGGCCACCTCTACGAGCGCGCCGGCATCGACCTCGAGGCCATCGAAGAATACGTCGACGAGTTCGTCGTCCCGCTGTACGACACCCACTACGGGACGACCTACTGGCTCGAGACGATCGCCAAAGGGTTCGAAAGCGCACTCGAGACGCCGTTTAACATCGAGTTGTACGCGGTCAACGTCGACATCGACAACCTCATCCACGCCAGCGAAGTCGCCCAGGAGTACGCCAAGAGCGTCTTCTTCGGCTACGATGCGGGCAGCGGCCGCGCGGCCCTGCGCCGGATGCAGGCCGACGAGCGCGAGGGCGTCACCCACGGCGAACCGGCTTCGGAATCGGATTCCTGATACTGGCGGCTAGCAGTACGAAAGCGGCCACCGCGTGCAGCGTCGCTTTCTGACACGGACCCTCGTCAGTGGGGTCTGGTGCACCCGCGACCGTCCTACGGGTGTGCCAGAAACCCGGTAGTAAATCGTTTCAGCTGTTACTATAGCCCGGCCCAGTCAGACCGCCTGAACGGGGATTTCCGTCTGGCGCATGACCTGTTCGGTGACGCTGCCGAGCGAGGTTCGGCGGTCGTCGGTCACACCGCGCCGCCCCATCACGATCAGATCGGCATCTTCGCGTTCAGCGAAGGTGACGATCTCGTCCCAGGGGTTGCCACGTCGACATTCGTGTTCGACTTCGACGCCGAGGGTGCGGCCACGTTCTTCGGTCTCTTTGAGCAGTTCCATGGCTTCGTCTTCGTGTTTCTCGTGGTCGACCTCGACAGTGCCGAGCGCTGGCGGTCTGCCGTATCGACGCTCGTCGACGACGTAGAGACACACCACTGTTGCATCGTATTGCGCCGCGAGGTCGAGTCCGTGGTCGATGCCACGGTCGGCTTGTTCGCTTCCGTCGGTTGGAATCAGGATCGTATCGTACATTATTCAGACGATGATTGAACCCGCCCCGTGGAAAAACTACCACCGTTTCTCAAAACCTGTTCGCCCGTGTCTCGACAGTCGGCGCGAACACTCACTGGACACGTCGCTACCGGTCCGGATCGGGCGAGCCGTTCGGGTCCGGGTTCGCTGTGGTCTCAGTCGCTGCCTGTATCGTGTCGTACTCCGAATCGCTGTAGGCGATTAGACGAACCTCCTCGAGCGTGTCCGGGTCGTAGTCGGCGATCACGTCGCCGATGATTGCTGCCCCCTCCCTGAGATCGAAGCCGGCGACGCCACAGCCAAGCGCCGGAATCACGAGCGATCGACAGCCGAGTTCGTCGGCTTTTGCGAGACTGTGATGGGTCGCGTTCCGAATGCTTTCGGCGGTCGCCTGACCGTCACCGTAGTGGGGCATCGCGGCCGCGTGAATGACGTACTCGGCGTCGAGGTCGTAGGCATCAGTGACTGCGACGTCGCCGAGATCGACCGGTCCCTTTGCCATCGCGTCTTCGTTGATCGCCTCGCCCGCGCCGCGTCGGAGCGCCCCGGCGACGCCGGAGCCCATCCGGAGGCTCGTGCCGGCGGCGTTGACGAGCGCGTCGGCTGACTGTGCGGCGATGTCACCCTGGACGACGTCGTACTCCATGTGCGGTCGTTCCGCATCAAGCCCAATGAAGATACTCGTGAGACCGATCCGTGGAACCCGCTTCGACGCGGCTCATGCCGTCCGAACCCAATCGGTGGCGATCAGATCGGGCTCGATATCGGCGCTTGCAATCCCGTAAAACTTCTCGCGACCGACTGGAGTCCGCAGCCGGAGTACGCACGTGTAATCGGTTACCTCGAACGCAGTCACGGAACGGGTAGACCGCTGGTGATCGAATCGAAAGCGCTGGTCTGCATCCGTCTCGGTGGTGATTCGGTTGCCAAGCGACCAGCTCAGAGATTCGACGCGTTCGATATCGACGTCGAACAGGTGGGCGACCAAGTCCCGACCGCGCCGTTCCATTGGCCCCTGTGACCTGTTCTCGTGTGAACTCATATGACGATGAAATCGCTCCGGTACGAAAAAAGGTACTATCTTCGCGTGGTGTACGTCGATGGCCGAAACGACCGAACAGGAGACTGGTCCCCGGACACCGTTTTCCAGCACCACGTCTTAGGCCGACCAAAACCTTTTTAGATTTAGGCTCGCCTAACTCATCGTGATGGACGTGCCCGCTCGCAGGGAAGACACAGACGCAGCCGATACCCCAGAGTTCGAGGAACCAGCGGTAGCCGTGACGAGTCACGAAACTCGCCCCGGAAAAGTCGTGTTCACCGAACAAAACAACAGCGACGGCTGGATCGCGACGGATCTGATCGTCGACCTCGAGCCCTAATCTCGCCGCTGTTCGAGACGACTGGCGTCTCGATTGCAGCTACCGCTCACAGTCGTACGAGGCGAAAAACCGTTTCCAGTGGTCGGCCCACCGATCTGGCGGTCGTCGACGCGCCGTCGGACCGTATTTCTAAGTCGGTTGTCGTGAGGGTCGTGCTCATACGGACTACTGTCAGTCAGTTCCGGTGCAACCGCGACCCGCACTGCGGGCCCACCGGGACATCGTTACAGCAGACCGTATCACTGCATTGCGTCTTTGCTGACCAGCGTGTCGTCTTCGAGGTAGTGTTCGAAGTGGTGGCCGTCTTCCTCGAGGTCGACGAGGATCTCACGCAGGATCTCGCCGGTCGCCGGGTCGCCTAGGTTCTCGGCGAGTTCGATGCTGTCGCGCATCGATTCGATGATGTCGCCGTACAGCTCGAGGTCGTGTTCGAACATCGTACGGACGTCGTAGACGTCTTCGCCCTCGAACTCGACGGTGGCGCGGTCTTCTTGGGCTGTCGGGCCCGAGACGGGGACGCCACCGAGTGCCTGTGCCCGCTCGGCGATCTCGTCTGCGCCTTCCTCGACGTGTTCGTACGCCTCTTCGAGGAACTCGTGGTGTGCGAGGAAGTTGCCTCCCTCGACCACCCAGTGGTGCTTTTTCAGCTGGTGGTAGAGGACGTAGGCGTTGGCCAACTCCGTGTTTAGCGCGTCGACGATCTGTTCGGCCTTGTCCTGCTCGAGGCGAAGGCTGTTCTCCTCGACGCTGTCAGCCGACTGGCGGACGGTCTTTTGAGTGCTCATCGATCTATGGATACACTCGCAACTCACTTAAAACCAGTCTACCAGTAAAGATTCTTTGGTATACCTAAAGATCTATTCTTGAAATACTGTCTCGAGTTAGTTTCTGTTTCAGAAGACCTGTTATCGAATGACACTGCTAGTATACTCTTTATTTTTTCGGGGCTGAGTAAACATTTTCAACATGGAGGTCCAAGGGAGGTGTATGGCAACCAGAATTGCACAGCGGCGAGAGCGGCTCTACGTCGATGGCGAGTGGCTCGAGACCGAAGATGTGCTCTCGGTTTCGGATCTCGCTGAAGGTGGAGCGTTCGCACAGGTCGCCGCGGCGGGACCGGCGGAGGCGCGGGCCGCGCTTGCGGCTGCCCACGAGATCAAGCCGACGCTTCGGGAGACGACTGTCGTCGAGCGCGCGACGTGGTGTGAGTCGATCGCTGAGAGACTCCGTGAGCGCGAGGAGGAACTCACGGAGGTCATCGTCCGCGAGGCCGGCAAACCGATCTCGTCGGCTCGCGGCGAGGTCGAGCAGGCGGCCGAGCGGTTCGACCGGGCGGCCGAAGAGGCACGCACTATCGTCAGCAACGGCGAATACCGCGAGGGGTCGACGGCGGGCCATGAGGGCTGGCAGGCGATCGTCAAGCACGAGCCGATCGGTGCCGTCCTCTGTATCACGCCGTACAACTATCCGCTCGCGACGACGGCACTGCAGGTCGCGCCTGCGATCGCGGCCGGTAACAGCGTCTTGCTCAAGCCTGCGAGCAAGACACCGATTTCGTCGGCAATCCTCGCCGACATCATCGCCGATATCGACGGGATTCCGGACGGCGCATTCAACTTCGTTCCGGGCGAAGCGGGCGAAATCGGTGACGTCCTCGCCGGCGACGACCGCATCAACGCGATCGCCATGACCGGCTCCTCGGGCGCGGGCAAACACGTCGCCCGCGAGAGCGGCATGGTCAACCTGCATATGGAACTTGGTGGGAACGCCCCAGCGGTCGTCTTCGACGACGCCGACCTCACGGACGTCGCGGGCAACTGCGCCAAAGGCTCGTTCAAGTACGCCGGCCAGCGCTGCTCGGCCATCTCGCGCGTGCTCGCTCACGAGTCGGTTCACGACGACCTCGTCGACATACTCGAGGACCAGATGGACGCCTGGCAGGCTGGCAATCTCTTCGATGAGAACACCGCATTCGGCCCGCTCATCAGCGAAGATCAGGCCGAGTGGGTCGAAGAACTCGTCGACGACGCCGTCGACAAGGGCGCGGAGATCGTCCGCGGCGGGAAACGGCGTGCCCCCGAGGGCGTCCCGGACGAACTCGCCGAGCAATTCTTCGAACCCACGCTGCTGGCGAACGTTCCACACGACGCACGTCTTGTCGACGAAGAGCAGTTCGGCCCCATCGCAGCGATCACGACGTTCGAGGACGAACAAGAGGCCCTCGAGCTCGCCAACGGCTCCGATCTCGCACTCGACGCCGCAGTCTTCACGAGCGATTACAAGCGCGCGATGCGGATGGCAGAGCGCATCGACGCCGGTGCGGTCCGCATCAACGGTGCGCCAAGCCACGGCCTCGGCGACATCCCCTTCGGCGGCAACAAGGACTCGGGCATCGGCCGCGAAGGGCTCGACGCCTCGATCCACGCGATGATGCGCAAGAAGAGTATCGTCCTGTAGGCGGACATTGCTGTCGACGCTTTTCGATAAAGCCCCGTCGCACGGTGCGCTCGAGACGATCTGTCTGTCTCAAAACGAGATCGATTTCTCGGCGACGACCGCCTCAGTTTCACCGCGGACAGCGACGATGGTGATTGTTCCTGACTCATCTCTACCGTACTCGAGTGTTGCGGCTTGGCCGACTTCGGTCAGTTCGTCGCGCAGGCCGGTCCAGTCGCGTATCTCGAGTCGGTCCGTATCGCCACTCGCGACGTAGGTAACCGTCACTGTTCGTGCTATCGAATCGACGTCGATGGTCACACCCGCTTGCGGTTGCGTCGGTTGGCTTCCGCGTTCGGCGAACAGATCCCGGTACTCGTAGTCCGCGGTCGGCAGGGTCCTCGTCGCGACGCTGACGTTGCCGTCGGTCTCGACCGCCACATCGTCGAATCGGTCTGCCATCGCGTCCTCGAATTCGTCCATCCGCTGAGCGTCAGCAGAGACCGCGACCATCGACTGGGTCGTCGTCTCCGGTCCGAGCGCCCACGAGAACGCAGCCCCGTTGCCGTTCTCGTTGCCATCGTATTCGCCCCAGACGAACGTACTCCCGTCGAGTCGGTCGACCAACTGCCCAAAGCCGTCGTTCGTCTCGGCACGACGATCGGTGCCCTCAACGCCGGCCGCGAGGATGGCCTCGAGGGCCGCGCCGTCGGACGGGCTCACGACCAGCGTCTCCGACGAGACGGCCATCGAGATGCCGTCGCGTTCGAAGCGGTCGAAATCGCCGGTCGCCGACTCGAGTGCTGCGTCGACCGCGTCGGGATCGAACGAGCCAGAAACGACGACGTTGCCGGCGACGCCCTCGGACCCGAACCGGCAAATCGAGTCCACTGCCGGCTCACCGTCTGCTAACTGCTCGACGAACGCGCTGCTATCCCCATCGGGTACCGTCGGGATGGACTCGGTTACATTCGGTTGCAGCACGTCCTCGTGCTGGCGAACCGTCGCGAGGTCCCGATAGTGAAAGAGCAGTTCCGTGCACCCAGTGGCGGGGATCCACTGCTCGAGCGGTGTCAGATCGCTCGGGTCGTCGTCCGTCTCGCCGGTCGTGTCGGCTCCGTTGCCGTCGTCGGTCCCGAGCCCGCGTCCGCCGAGACACCCCGCGCCGGATACGAGACCCACACCTGTCCCCGTGGCTGCGAGTAGCCTGCGCCGTGAAATCTCTTTCATAGTGATACGACACACTCGAAACTGACCTCTCATATAGATGTCTAGTTTCGGCAACTCATACTACTGGACAGCAGTCAATACGACGCCGGTCGCGAATTTGCGGCCGTCCCCGTAGGTGACGGCCGCATACATGCGACCGGCGTCACGTCGTTCTGTCCGGCAGTATCAGCACTCCGCGTCAGATTTCGGTTCCGGGTATCGCCGAAGGATCTACCCCACTCGGCGGTGGAGCATCGGCCATGACTCACGACGTGCTCGTCGCTGGCGAAGCCCTGGTCGACTTCATCCCCGAACGCGCCGGCCCGCTCGAGGACGTCGCCGGCTTCGAGCGCCGGCCCGGTGGTGCGCCCGCGAACGTCGCCGTCGCGCTCGCCCGACTTGACGACCCGCCACTGTTCTGGACCCGCGTCGGCGACGATCCGTTCGGTCGCTACCTCGAGCGGACGCTCGCCGATTATGGCCTCCCCACTCGATTCGTCGCCCGTGACGCCGAGGCGAAGACGACGCTCGCGTTCGTCACGCACGACGAGACCGGCGACCGCGAGTTTACGTTCTACCGCGACGACACGGCTGACACATGCCTCGAGCCCGGCCGGATCGACGACCAAACGCTCGCCGACTGCGAGTGGATCCACGCCGGCGGCGTGACTCTCTCGGGCGGCTCTGCGCGTGCGGCGACGCTAGAGCTGCTCGAGCGGGCCGCTACTGCGGACTGTACGATCTCGTTCGATCCGAACTGGCGGCCGGAGCTGTGGCCAGACGAAGAGGCGTTCGCGAGTACAGTGGGCGACGCACTCGCCCACGTCGACGTCTGTTTCGCGACGGCAACCGAACTCGAGGCGCTGGGCGCGTCGGGCGAATCACCGACCGAAATCGCTCGCGCGGCGATCGACGGCGGCGCGGCCCATACGGTCTTTGTGACGCGCGGGAGCGAGGGGGCGGTTGCCGTCGCGAGCGACGATGCGGCGTGGCCCACAGCCACGGTTTCGCATCGGGGATTCGCGGTCGATACCGTCGATACGACCGGTGCTGGCGATGCCTTCGTTGCCGGCGCGATCGACGCCCTGCGGGACGGTCGCGATCTCACGGCGACAGTGACGTTCGCAAACGCGGTCGCGGCGACGGCGACCACCGCTCGCGGCGCGATGGCGGCGCTCCCGACTCGCGACGCGGTGGATCAGTTGCTCGAGGAGTAGCGATCGAACGCGGTCATGGCCGCCCCAAACGGCCCGTAGCTGCAAGCCAGATCGCTATCCGGCCCTGTGACGGATGGAGGGTATGGATCGCAACGCTCGCGAAGTGGTTCCGTTCGCAAAGTCGGTCGTGACCGGGATTCAGGAAAAGAACGTGACGTTTATGGCCGCCAGCATCGCCTATCAGGCGTTCGTCTCGCTGATTCCGTTGCTCGTGTTGCTGTTCTTTCTGGTGTCGTTCGTCGGTAACGAGGGGCTCGCGACGCAGGTGTCGTCGATGACCGAGGGGGTCCTGCCCGAGAGCGGCCAGGTCATCCTCGAGCAAGGGATCGAAGGCTCGACCGGCAGCGTCGGCACCTCCATCATCGGGCTGATCGCGCTCGTCTGGGGGTCGCTGAAGATCTTCCGCGGGCTGGACACCGCATTTTCGGAGATTTATACGTCGACCGCGGAGAACTCGCTGATCGATCAGGTGCGCGATGGAGCCGTCGTCTTCGGGGCAATCATCGTCGCGCTGATCGCCGCCGCAGCGACCACTGTCGTCTTCGCGTTCTTCCCGGACAGTCTATTCATCGGGCTCTTGAACCCGCTGTTGCTCGTGATCGGACTGATGATCGCCTTCTTACCGATGTTCTACTTCTTCCCGGACATCGATCTCTCGATTCGTGAGGTGCTGCCGGGTGTCATCGTCGCCGCCGTCGGCTGGGCGGCCCTCCAGTCGTTGTTTCAGGTTTACGTTGCCATGTCGAGTAGCTCCGACTCGGCGGGACCGATCGGCGCAATCCTTCTCTTGCTGACCTGGCTGTATTTCGGCGGCCTGATACTACTCGTCGGAGCCGTCGTCAACGCCACTCACTCGGGCCACATCGAAATCGAATCCGACGACGCGGCTACCGACACCGCGTCGCTCGAGGGAATCCCAGCGGACGACGACCGCACCTCGTTCGTCGATTCGGCCGACCGCGACCGCGAGCGACTCGAGCGGGAACTGGCCGAGCTCCGGCACGAACGTGATCAGCTGCGAAACGATCGTTCGGCACAGCGCAGCCGCCGGTACCGACTCGAGGATCAGGTCGACACGCTCGAAACGCGGCTCGATGAGCTCGAGGCGGCAAATCGAGATCTCGAGACCGAAAACGAACGACTCCGGCGCGAGCGTTCGGCCCGGCAAGGATCGTCGTGGCGACAGCGGCTTCGTGGCGTCCTGACGGACGTTCGGACGCTGAACATCGGCGTTTTCAAAACCCAGCGTGAATAGCTCGATGGTCCGACTCGAGTCGTGACGCCTTAGTACGTGCCCGTTCCACCGGAATTCATGTCCCACCCAGTCCGTGACGCGCGGCGTCGGATCCGGACGGACCACGCGCCGATCGTCGATGGGATCGACGCCTGTGCCGACGCGGTCGCTGCCCCCTGGGATACCGCGCGAACGACCGACAGGAAGACGGTCGCGGATGGGCTCCACCAGACGCTCGCAGATGCCGGGGTTCTCGAGGCCCTGCCGAGAGTGCTCGCAGACGCGGTCGACGCAACTGGGTACGAACTTCGGGCGACTCCCGTCCCCGCACCGCCCTACGTCGTCGTGACCAGCCGGGGCCCTCTGCTTCGCGCGACGATCGATCCGGGCCGGCTCGTGATCCGGTTCGACACGTTCGAGGTGGTTCGCGACCCAGTTCCGGATCGACCACCAGCTTACCGGCGGCTCGATGGGACCCGACTCGAGGTCTCCCTCGAGTAGAGCCATCGTGCTCGCTTCTTTGCGTCCTCGCTTCCTCGCTAAGTCGGCTCGACGCTGAGTGCCGATCCGATAGCATAATAACTCAGTTCGCTATACGGGCAGTAGTTATTAACAGAGATCGTATCCAATGGCGAGAATTAATAAAAAAGAACCGCCCGATAATAATACTTATACTCGGGTAGCACTAGCCTCGAGTATGAAGCTGACACGACGGACGCTGCTGCAGACGGCTGCCGGCACAGCCGCCGCGAGTACCGTCGCCGGTTGTCTCGATGATATTAGCGCGGCAGATGCGAACCTCGACGCCGGCTACGCCGCCTTCTTTACCCTGTGGGACTGGGCCGAGCAGGTCAGCGGCGACGCGATCGACTTCGAGAACCCGGTCGGAACCGGACAGGCCGGTCACGGCTGGTCACCAAGCGGCGACCTCACCCGGGACATCGCCGACGCCGGCGTCTTCGTCTACTTCGATACGCCTGCGTTCTCGTGGGCTCAGGACGTCGCGGCAACGCTCGAGGCAGACTACGACACCGTCGCCGTAATCGATGGGCTCGAAGGACTGGACGACCAGCTGTTGGGCTGGGATCACGAAACCGACAGCCACGACAACGAAAGCGAGGACAATCATAGCACCGAGACTCACGATGGCCACGACCACGAAAGCGAAGACAATCATAGCACCGAGACTCACGATGGCCACGACCACGAAAGCGAAGGCGATCATAACACCGAGACTCACGATGGCCACGATCACGGCGAAGCGTCGATCGACCCACACGTCTGGCTCGATCCCGTGCTCGCGACAGAGATCGTCGAGACGATCGCGTCGGGACTGGCCGACGCCGATCCGGACAACGCCGAGACCTACGAGGAGAACGCCGCATCGTATACGACCGACCTCGAGTCGATAGACCAGCAGTTAACGGAGCTACTCGAGACGGCAAATCAACGTGTCGCCGTCTTCGCCGGCCACGACTCGTTTACCTATCTACAGGACCGCTACGGGTTCGATATTCATACGCCGGTCGGCGTCTCCCCGCAGGAAGAGCCGAGTGCCAACGACATTTCCGAGACGATCGAACTCGTCGATTCGGAGGGCATCGAGACGATCCTCTACGATCCCTTCGAGGATCCCGACGGCGCGTACCCACTCGTCGAGACGATCCTCGCGGAGAGCGACGCTACCGACGCGATGCCGATTACGCACCTCTCGGGGACGCTCACGACGTGGCAAGACGAGGGCTGGGGGTATCTCGAGCAAATGGAAGAGATAAACATCCCCGCGTTCAGAGAGGTACTAGACACACAGTGACCGTCGTCGCGCTCGAAAACGTAACGTTTGCCTACGGCGAACAGCCAGCGGTCAAGGACGTCACGCTGCGGGTCGATGAGGGAGACTTTCTGGGCCTGATCGGTCCCAACGGCTCGGGCAAGACCACGCTGTTGCACCTCATGCTCGGATTGCGCACGCCCGACAGTGGGACGATTGAACTCTTCGGCGAGCCCGTCTCGGCGTTCGACGACGGCGAGCGCATCGGGTACGTCTCCCAGCAGGCCACCAGTGGCGGCGGTTCGATGCCGGTTACCGTCCGCGAAGCGGTGACGATGGGGCGGTTCGCCCACGCGGGCCACGGCCGGCTGACTGCCGACGATCACGCGATCGTCGACGACGCACTCGAGACCGTCGGCATTACCGATCTCGCTGACCGACAGGTCAACCAGCTGTCCGGCGGCCAGCGCCAGCGGGCCTACATCGCCCGTGCGCTGGCCTCCGAAGCCGATCTGCTCGCACTCGACGAGCCGACCGTCGGCGTCGACGCCGAATCCCGGGACGCGTTCTACCAGTTGCTCGAGTCGCTCAACGACGATGGGATCACGATCATCCTGATCGAACACGACATCGGCGTCGTGACGGATCGGGCAAACCGAATCGCCTGTATTAACACGGAACTGTACCACCACGGTGATACCGAATCGTTCGTCGAAAGCGATGCCCTGACCGAGGCCTACGGTGCGACGGGCCAGGTCGTCCACCACCATCACTGATGACTACAAACGGCTCCCTTCGTCGGCGGCTCGAGCACGTCGGGATCGCCGTGACTGCCGTCCTCGCAGTAGCGATGGTTGTGCTGCTGGCGATCGACGCGTTGCGCGAAGTCCCGGTCGTCGGAACGCTGTACGAACAGCTTCGGATCGCGGGCTGGTGGGCGGATCACTACCTCGGGACGAGCGTCTTCTATCATCCGTTCATGTGGCGTTCGATCGCGACGGGGATCCTGATCGGCGTCGTCGCGCCGCTGGTCGGCACGTATCTCGTTCACCGCGAGATGGCCCTGATCGGTGAAACATTGGCGCATACGGCCTTTGCCGGCGTCGCAGTCGGGTTTCTGGTGAGTTCGATCACCGGCTGGAGCGGCTCGCTGATGCTTGTCGCGCTCGTCGTCGGGGTGCTTGGCGCACTCGCGGTCCAGTGGCTCGCCGAGCGAACCGACACCTACGGCGACGTGCCGATCGCGATCATGTTGACCGGGAGCTTCGCCGTTGGGACGCTGGTCATCAGCTACGGTCGCGGGATGTCCGGCATCAACGTCCAGGACTTCATTTTCGGCAGCATCTCGGTCGTTACCCCCTCGGGTGCGCGGCTGATGGCTGTCATTAGCGTGGTCGTCGTCGCCGTCACCGTCGCGACCTACAAACAGCTGCTGTTCATTACGTTCGACGAGCAGGCCGCCCGCGTCGCACGGCTCAACGTCACGTGGTACAACACCCTGCTGATCGTGATGACGGCTGTCGTCATCGTCGGCGCGATGCAGATCCTCGGCGTAATCCTCGTCGCCGCGATGCTGGTCGTCCCCGTCGCCGCGGGCACCCAACTCGCTCAGAGCTTCCGGGAGACGCTCTACCTGTCGATCCTCTTCGGACAGGTGGCCGTCATCGGCGGCTTCGTCCTCTCGATCTCACAGAGCCTGCCCACCGGCGGCTCGATCGTCGTCGTCGCCATCGCATGCTACCTGCTCGCGGTCTTCGCCTCGAGTCGGTCGTCACCGGCGATTTCGATGCATTGAGACGGCCGATTGGACGTCAGTTCCAGTGCAGTCACCACGCCATGTTCCGCATTGGGACACAGTTACACCAGACCGTCCGACGGCCAGTTACGTTCTGGCTCGAGTCCGCACGTGCTCGACGAGATGGATAGCGAGACCGAGCGCGGTAGAGCCGATCCCGACCGGGACGAGCACGAGTCCGATCCCGAGGGCGTTGCCAACCGGGACGAGCCGATCGAGTAGGGTTGCGACGAGTCGGCTTACAAGGAGGGGACCGACCAACAGAACGACGGCAAGTCCGCCAGCGGCGGCCCCGCCCATGAGCAGCCGACGCGGCCACTCGGCCGGCTCCCACACCCGCGTTGCGAGACCCAACACTCCTGCTTCCACGAGTGCAAGCAGTCCCACGACTGCGTATAGTAACACGAAAATACCGGTAAGGCCGGCCGCGAACCCGGTTCCGGGCGGGTTTTCAGGAATCGTCGGCAACAACACCACTGCAGTCAGCAGACTGACGGCACCCAGTAGTGCGGTGCCGAGGGCGACGGCGCGGGGACGGACGTTGACCATCAGCCGATTGGTTCCTACACTAACATATATGCCTTCCACACTGGCCGTGCTGGCGCAGTTGGGAACCGGCACCGATCTGCCGACTGCTCGAGACGACACCCTACCAGCCACGATCTCCCGACGGCTGGAACACGCCATACGCTTAACACGCTGCTCGGCGAACGCTCGAGCGATGGGACGGTTATCCGCACTTTTCGATCCCGAGACCGTCGCCGTAGTCGGTGCGACCGACCGCGAGGGCGCGGTCGGCCGGGCGATCCTCGAGAACCTGCGTGATGGGTTCGATGGTGAGGTCGTTCCGATCAATCCCTCGCGCGAGACGGTCCTCGGGCTCGAGTGTTATCCGGACGCGAAGAGCGCCCCGCCGATCGAGCTGGCGGTGGTCGTCGTACCGCCCGATATCGTCATCGAATCGATTCAGGAACTCGCCGAGACAGGCACCGAGAATATCGTCGTCATCACCGCTGGGTTCGCCGAGACCGGCAGTGAGGGTGCAAAGCGCGAACGCCGACTCCGCGAACTCGCCGCCGAACACGACCTCAACGTCGTCGGTCCCAACAGTCTCGGGATCATGGCGACGCCGAACGGGATGAACGCCTCCTTTGCCCCGCAAACCCCGCTCGAGGGGTCGATCTCCTTTCTGAGCCAGTCGGGTGCGTTCATCACCGCCGTCCTCGACTGGGCGACCGACGAGGGGATCGGCTTTCAGGACGTCGTCTCGATTGGCAACAAAGCCGTCCTCGACGAGACTGATTTCATCCGCGAGTGGGACGACGATCCGGCAACTGACGTCATCATCGGCTATCTCGAGGACATCGACGACGGACAGACGTTCCTCACGGACGCACGTGAGGTGACCGACGAGACGCCAATCGTCCTCGTCAAATCCGGCCGAACGGACGCCGGCGCGAAGGCGGCCTCCTCGCACACCGGCGCGATCGCCGGCAGCGAGCGGGCCTACGAGGCCGGCCTCGAGCAAGCTGGCGTCCTGCGAGCCCATTCAGTCCAAGAGTTGTTCGACTACGCGCGGGCACTCGCAGGGCTGCCCGAGCCAGACACCGATGGCGTCGCCGTCGTGACGAACGCGGGCGGCCCCGGCGTGTTGACGACCGACGCAGTCGGCGATTCGCGCCTCGAGATCGCCGACTTCACTGACGAGACGGTCGCGGCGTTGACTGAGGCACTGCCCGACGAAGCCAACGTCTACAACCCGATCGACGCGATCGGCGACGCCGACGTCGACCGCTTCGGCGAGGCCTTAGAGATCGCACTCGCCGACCCCAACGTCGGCAGCGCGGTCGTCGTTGCCGCGCCGACGGCGGTTCTGTCGTACGACGACCTCGCCGAGACGGTGATCGAGATCCGCGAGACACACGAGACGCCGGTCGTGACCTGTCTGATGGGCGGGAAACGCGCTCGAGACGCCGAAGCAACGTTGCGCGAGGCAGGGATTCCGAACTATTTCGATCCCTCACGGGCAGTGTCGGGACTCGACGCGCTCGCTCGGTTCCGCGATATTCACGAGCAACCGACCGACGAACCCGAGACGTTCGACGTCGACCGAGAGCGTGCCCGCGAGATCCTCTCACGAGCGACGCGGCGCGACAACAACCGGCTCGGCGTCGAGTCGATGGATCTACTCGAGGCCTACGGGATTTCGACGCCAACTGGCGAGATCGTCAACGACCCCGAACGCGCCCGCGAAGTGGCCAAGTCGATCGAGGGCGACGTCGTCATGAAGATCGTCAGCCCCGAGATTTCACACAAATCAGATATCGGCGGCGTCAAAGTCGGCGTCGCCACTGACGACGTCTACGACGCCTACGAGGACATCGTCGCTCGGGCGCGTAATTATCAGCCCGATGCGAGGATCATCGGCGTGCAGATCCAGGAACTGATTGATCTCGAGACTGCGACCGAGACGATCGTCGGGATGAACCGCGATCCACAGTTCGGCCCGCTGTTGTTGTTCGGACTCGGCGGCATCTTCGTCGAGATCATCGAAGATACGTCAGTTCGTATCGCGCCGATCGGCGAGCGCGAGGCCCGCGAGATGATCGACGAGATTCAGGCCGCACCGCTGTTGCGCGGCGCTCGCGGCCGCGAGCCCGCAGACGTCGATGGAATCATCGAGACGATCCAACGACTCTCACAGCTGGTGACTGACTTCCCGTCGATTCTCGAGCTCGATATCAACCCGCTCGTGGCGGGCCCCGACGGCGTCCAAGCGATCGATCTCCGACTGACCGTCGACACCGACGAACTCGATACGGAGGAACCATGACCGACATCGATTCAGACCCCGAATCTACGGAGACCGACAGTGACACAGACACGACGACCACCGAGACCGTCCCTGGCGACACCGACACGCTCCTCGTCAGTTCGCTCGCGGAGAGCACCGGCAAGACGGCCATCACGCTGGCGCTTGCCCGCCTCGCACGAAGTGCAGGCGACAGCGTCGGCTACATGAAACCCAAGGGCACCCGCCTCCAGAGCAACGTCGGCAAAACGTTGGACGAGGACCCGCTGCTCGCCCGCGAACTGCTCGAGTTGGAGGCTGAGATCCACGATCTCGAGCCGGTCGTCTACTCGCCGACGTTCATCGAGCAGGTGATCCGCGGCCGCGAGGATCCGGACGACCTCCGCGAGCGCGTCCGGGAGGCGTTCGAGACGCTCGCGGCGGCCCACGATCGACTGTTCGTCGAGGGTGGCGGCAGATACGACATCGGCCAGATCGTCGATCTCACCGATGCCGACATCGCGGCCCTGTTTGACGCACGTATCCTGCTGGTCGCCTCGTACGAAATCCCGGCGGACATCGATGACGTGCTCGCTGCAGCCGATCAGTTCGGCGACCGGCTCGCAGGCGTCGTCTTCAACGACGTTCCCGACGCGGCCTACGATCAACTCGAGACGGACGTCGTGCCGTTTCTCGAAGGACAGGGGATTCCGGTCCACGGCGTCCTCCCGAGCGAACGGGAACTCTCGGGTGTGACGGTCGCCGATCTCGCCGACGAACTCGGCGCGACGATGCTCGTCGACGAGGGACAGGACAGCTACGTCGAGCGCTTCTCAGTCGGGGCAATGGGTGCCGATAGCGCCCTGCGACGCTTCCGCCGGACGAAAGACGCCGCCGTCATCACCGGCGGTGACCGGGCTGAAATCCATACTGCCGCGCTCGAGGCACCCGGTATCCGCTGTCTCATCCTGACCGGTGGGCACCGCCCACCGGGAACGATCCTCGGGCAGGCAAGCGAGAAAGGCGTCCCGATCCTTTCCGTGCAGACGGACACGCTCGCAACCGTCGAGCGTGCAGAGGACGTGATTCGGAGTGGGCGGACGCGAGATGCGGAGACGGTTGCTCGGATGGAACAGCTCCTGTCCGATCACGCCGCCGTCGACGAGATTCTGTAATAAACCGTCAGACACACCGTTATCGCGGTTTGGGTGGCCCTCCTCTGGCAGCCACCCCGGGTTCCACCGATCGCCTTGCAGCGCTCGCCGCCGCAGCGACGGCTGTCCGTGTGCGATCGCCTTCATCGACTGGTGTCCAACAGTCTGACTGTCACGTCTAACCAAAAGTTAAGAGTCCACCACGCATGAACCCAGACATGGACGACACACCCCAAGAGATCACCTCTCTCGTCGGCCGCGAGGTCTATTCGAACAATGGCGTCTTCGTGGGCGAAGTCGAGGATCTCAGACTGAACATCGACGGCCAGGTCGTCTCCGGTCTTGCACTCGCGAACTTAAACAGCGAACTGTTCGCCGAAGAAGCCCGCAGCGGCCAGGGCATCATCGTTCCCTACCGCTGGGTCCGGTCGGTCGGCGACATCATCCTGATCAACGACGTCGTCGAGCGCGTCCGCGACCCCGACGAGGAAGAAGACGAACTCGTCGTGTAGGCCCTTCCACGCGTCGACAGCGAGGTCGAACCGGCATCTGCCCGCGAGTTCGACCCCTACTTCTGGCGTGGAACGCCACTAGCTACCGTTCGAGCCTTCGCTGCTTCCCTCGACGCCCATCGCGTCGAACAGCGTCCGTTTGACCGCCTCTTCGGTCAACTCGAGCAGCGTATCCCGCGTGCCATCCGAAATTTCGATACCGGTGAAAATGCCCAGCGGGATCTCCGCGCTGGCCTGCGTAGAGTGGCCGGCCGTCTCGCCGATCTCGCCGTAGGCATCGTCTAACACCTTGCCGATGTTGATGCGGATGTCCTTCGAGCGACCGGCAAGGAAGATCGTCTCGTCGGCGATACCGAAGACCGCCGTCGTGGTGACACCCTCGAGATTTAAGAGGTGGCTGGCGGCCTGGGTCAGTGCCTCGCGGTCGCGGACGATGCCAGCGTTAGAGATGAGATGACTGCCTTGGACGTCGCGATTGGTGATCGCCTCCGCGAGTACGTCCAGTGTCTCGGGGGACATCGATGGCGACTCGACCTGCTCTAAGGTGTCGTGATTTGCGAAGGGGTACAGATAGGCAGCGGCCGTCAGATCGGCGGGGGTCGTGTCGCGTTTGAAATCCAGGGTCTCCGCGCGGATACCATAGAGTAAGGCCGTCGCGACCTCCTCGGAGACGTTCATGTCGAACTCCTGAATGTACTTCGTCATGATCGTCGACGTCGAGGACATGTTCGGCCGGATATCGACGAACTCGGGCTCGACGCCCTCCTCGGTCTCCGCCTCGTGGTGATCGATGACGATGTCGACCGGGAGCTCCATCTCGCCTGCGGTCCCGTGATCGACCAGCGCGACGGTGTCGTAGATCGAGTGGTCTTCGATCTCGTCCCACTGAACGAGATCGATCCCCAGCAGATTGACGAACGCACGGTTCTCCTGATGGCCGACGTCACCCAGATAGATGATGTCGGAGTCGACATCGAGGTGGCCGGCGATCGCCTGCAACGCCGCCGCGCTGGCGATCGAGTCCGGATCGGGACTGTCCTGGGTGACGATCGCCAGTTGCGTCCCGGTCTCCTCGACGATCCCGGCGAGTTGGCTTGCATTGTACTCGAGTTCGCCGGACTCGAGCGCTCGCAGCGCGGACTCAGCGATGACCGAGGACGGGTTGATCACGATGTCGGCCCCGAGCTCGGAGAGTTCGTCGCCGGAGACGGGATCGCTCGCACGGGCGACGACGAACTGGTCGTCGTTTGCCTCGCGGATGTGCTCGAGGGCCTGCTTGTTCGATTCGACGTCCGACGCGAGGATGAGGACGACATCGCGGTCGGCGACGAGATCGGCGATCTCGGCGTCACGGATGTCGGCCGCACGGGCATCCAGATCTTGATCGCGGAGCGATTCGACCCGGCTCTCGTCGCGATCGATGATGGAAACGTCCTTGCCCTGTTCGACGAGTTCCTCTGCGACGGCATACCCGACGCTGCCACAGCCCAAGATAGCGTAGTCAGAAATCGACGAAATCGTAACCCCCGTACTCATTGCCCGTGTGGTCGGACCCACCGCACTTAATGGTCCCGAAGCGTGGCATCGACTGACGTTTCGCGCCGGTGGCTCGAGGGCAATCGCGCGTGGATGGCTGTCACAGCGCCTCCCAAGGGAAACGTATTTGAACGACCGAGCGAAAGTCGGAGGTACAGGGCCGGTAGCTCAGTCCGGCAGAGCGTCTGACTCTTAATCAGACGGTCGCGTGTTCAAATCGCGCCCGGCCCGCTTCTGCGAGGAACAATTCGTGACGAGCGAAGCGGCCAGCGTGATTTGAACGCAGGGAGGTCGCGCACAACGCAGTGAGCACGTCCGACCGTGTGTTCAAATCGCGCCCGGCCCGCGTCTGCTCCGGACGACGTCTCGAGCGAACGACCGACCTATAAGACGACGCATTCCCTATTTTCGAGCCACCATGTCCGTCGATTACGAGAGCCTGACGTTCGAACGGCTCGGTCACGCGAGTAAGCGTCTCGAGACCGCGGATGGCACGATCATCTATATTGATCCGTGGAGCGAAGTGCTCGAGGGCGAACCGGGCGATGGCGACGTGATTTTCGTCACCCACGATGATTTCGACCACTACGACCCGGCGGCGATCGCGGCCGTTGCAGGGCCGGACGTCACCGTTGCGGCCTACGAGGCGATCGACACCGACGAGGTGGCGGTCGACGTCGTCGACCTCCCTTACGAGGGCGAGACGACAGTCGCGGGAATCGACGTGCGGACGATCCCCGCCTACAACGATCCCGACGGGGACCACGTCGACGAGGACGGCGAGCCGTATCACGCCGACGGCGAAGTGATCGGTCTCGTGCTCACGCTCGAGGGAACGACCGTCCTGTGCCCCTCGGATACGGACTCCCTCCCCCATCACGAGTCGCTTTCGGCGGACGTGTTCATCCCGCCGATCGGCGGCCACTTCACGATGAATCGCGCCGAGGCCGCCGACCTCGCCCGAAGCGTCGACGCCGAGTTGGTCCTCCCGGAGCACTACGACACGTTCGAGCCGATCGAGACCGATGCCGAGGCGTTCGCGGCCGAGCTCGAGGCCGACGGAATCCGCGTCGAACTCTTCTAACCGACGACCGCGTCCTGCTGACGCGGAACTTTAAGTTCGGATCGTCAATGGACGCGCATGGCAGCGGATACGAGACTGCGGGCTGTCTGCGTAGCCGGCCCGAGCGATGCTGGGAAGACGACGCTCGTCGAGCGGCTGGTGCCCCGGCTGGCCGAGGACGGCCGCGTCGCGACGATCAAGTCGATCCACCACGATATCGAGGTCGATACGCCGGGAACCGATACCCATCGCCATCGAACCGCGGGCGCGGAGACCGTCGTTGGAATTACACCAACGACGACGTTCGAGGTGACGACACACGGGAAAGCCGCGCCGCCGGCCGCCGACGGCGACCCCCTCTTCGAGGCCGACGATCCCGAAATTCAGGCGCTCTCACGGACCCTCGAGCGACTCGCACGTCGTGGGTACGACACCGTCCTCGTCGAAGGCTTCTCGCAGTCGCCGCTCCCGACGATTCTGGTCGGCGGGGAACCGGATGCGGTCGGCGGTCCCGTCGTTGGCCACGGCGACGACGGAATCGACGCTCTCGTCGACGCGATCCGCACGCTCGAGGGAGTCGAGCGACGAGGGAACTGGTCAAACGACTCGTAATTCACTCAGATCGTTTCTAAGTGGTTTGGAAGTGCGGTTATGGATATCGTCGTTCTATCGTGGGGTGAGACTTATGACCTCCATCGCAGACATCGAGATCAAGGCCGACGGCACTGGAACCGACGAACTATTCGAAGCCGTTCCGTCGCTGACCTGCGAAATGGAGCGGGTGATCGCCTCGAGCGGCCACGGACTTTGGCTCTCGGGGCCGTCCCAGTCGGACGTCGAAGACGCGCTCGAGGAGGCGACCGCGATCGGAACGTACACGCAGATCAGCAGCGACGAGGACCGCTGGCTGTACGACATCGAGTTCGAACCGGACACCATCGACCCCTTCAAACTCGTCCTCGAGGAGGACGGGACGGTACTGAGTGCGTCGGCTTCGAACGGGACGTGGCTGCTCAGCGTCCGCGTCGTCGACCGCGAAAGCGTTAGCTCGCTGTACGACCGCTTCGACGACGCCGATGTCACGCCGACGATCGTCCGGCTGTTCGACCTGGCAGCGGAGACACACTCCCAGTGCGGGCTGACGGCCCGCCAGTACGAGACGCTGGTTGCAGCGATCGATCACGGCTACTTCGAGATTCCGCGCGAAGTCTCGATGCAGGAACTCTCCGAAGAGCTTGACATTTCCCATCAGGCGCTCTCCGAGCGCCTGCGCAGAGCCTATCGCGCACTCGTCACGTCCGAACTCAACGTGACCGAAGAGGAGACCGTCGCACCGCCGATCCCGACGAACTGACCGCTACCTGCCCGAAGCCACAGTCCCGATCGACGGCCATCTCGGTGCTTTTCGCGACCGCTCGACCCGTCGAGTGCCCTCTCCTGGACGAAAACAGGATCGAGACCCGCGTTTAATAGCCAGGCGCACAACAGTCATGGCATGAAAACCCATCACGATGACGGTGTGGTACGATTGACGTTCGATCGGCCGGACGCGCGCAACGCGCTCACGACCGAGACGGCCAGCGATCTGGCCGACGCTATCGACGCCGCCACGCCCGAAGAGAACGACGCGATCGTCATCACCGGTGCGGGCGACGCCTTCAGTGCCGGTGGCGATCTCGAGGCGCTCGCCGAGATTCCCGATTCGTCACAGGCAGCCTATGAACAGGTCACTGAGACGTTCGGCCGCGTCGTCGAGGCGATGCTCGCGTCTCCCGTCCCGATCGTCGCGAAGGTAAACGGCGACGCCATCGGGGCGGGGCTGTCGATCGTCGCGCTCGCGGATATCGCGGTCGCCGCTGCCGACGCCCGCTTTTCGTGTGCGTTCGTCAGGCTCGGGCTGCTTCCCGATACCGGCGGCACCGTCATGCTCCCCCACATCATCGGACTCCGCGCCGCCAAGCGGCTCGCGTTTACTGGCGAGTTCATCGACGCAGACCGCGCGGCCGACCTCGAGTTAGTCAACGAGACAGTCCCTGCCGACGAACTCGACGACCAGGTCGCAGCCATCGTCGCACAGCTCGCGGCCGGTCCAACGGCTACGATCGGACTGATGAAACAAGCCATGCACGAGAACCTGGGTCGATCGTGGAACGACGGACTGGACTACGAGAACCTGCTGCAGGCACAGGCCCGCACGTCAGCGGCCCACGAAGAGGGCGTCACCGCGTTTCTCGAGGGCAGAGACCCGGCGTTCGAGTGATCGACGACGACTCGCGTCGGCTCGATGTTAGCCGGTCGCAAGCGCAGGCAAGCACCACGGCCTTGCACGACTCGCTCCATCCTTCGAGTGCAATGTCTCCACAGTTTACCGACGACGACATCGGCAAGCGCGTCGTCAACGCCGACGGTGACGAAGTCGGAATGGTCGCAGCTGTCGAACACGGCACCGCTCACGTCGAACCGGATCCCGGAATCACGGACTCGATCAAGGCGAGACTCGGCTGGAGCGGGAGCGGCGAAGACACGTATCCACTGCAGGAGGAGGCGGTCAGCCGGGTGACCGACGACGAAATTCGCCTCAATCAGGACCTGTCCGGTGGGACATAACCGCGGGACAGCGACCGATATCGAATCGACCGGCCGCGACGACCGAACCAGATAGCGACGTTCTCCCCGCTATCTCGAGTCCCATCACGGTCTCGAGCTCGGAGCCTGCGGTCGGTCACATGCGTTCGCGCGGGATTCCAGTCGTTTCGAAAGGGCTCATACGGCCTGCTGTCCCGAGTTCCACGGTGGCCCGCAGGGCGGTCGCGGGTACCAGGTGCACCGGACCCCGCTGACAGGAGTCCGTATCAGGACAGCGAGAGGCCGCGAATCTCGACTGAGTCGCCGTCTGCAACGTGGCCAATACGCTGCCCGTCGGTTTCAGCGACGAGTTCGGCGGCGCGATCCTCGGGAAGCGCGACGACGAAGCCGGTCCCCATGTTGAACGTCCGGTGCATCTCCGTATCGGTGACGTTGCCTTCCTCCTGGATGAACTCGAAGATCGGCTGCGCAGGTAGCGGGTCGTCGATTACATACTCGTGGTCGCCCATTCGCAGCAGGTTCGTCCAGCCACCGCCCGTGACGTGGGCTGCCGCGCGGACGCCGTACTCGCGCATCGGCTCGAGCAACTCAGTATAAATCCGAGTCGGTCGCAGCAGTTCCTCGCCGATCGTTCGCTCGGGGTCCAGCGGGAACGTGTCAGTGTACTCGTGGTTGCGAGTCACTGCTTCGCGGGCTAGGGTTAGTCCGTTCGAGTGGATGCCGTTCGAGGGGAAGCCGACGAGCGCGTCGCCCACTTCGGCCTCGCCCGCGAAGATTTCGTCTTTGCCGGCGAGGCCGGCACAGGTCCCCGCAAGGTCGAAGCCGTTGATGACATCGGGCATGACGGCCGTCTCGCCACCGAGCAGGGTCATGCCGGATTCTTCCAGGCCGACAGCGAGCCCTTCGCCGATCTCGTTGGTGAGGTCGTCGTCGGGGTCGTCGATCGCGAGATAGTCGACGAACGCGACGGGTTCGACGCCCGCCGCGACGAGGTCGTTGACGTTCATCGCGATGCAGTCGATGCCGATCGTCGAGAAGTCCTCGATCGCTTCCGCGACCATGAGCTTCGTGCCGACGCCGTCGGTCGCCAGCGCCAGATACCGGTCGCCGATGTCGATCAGACCGGCATACTCGGTGGTTAGATCGCTGCCGAAGGCCTCGAGCAGTGCCGCAGTCGCGTCTTCGCTTGCCTCGATGTCGACGCCGGTCTCGGCGTAGGTAAGTCGGTCCACGTCGTCCGTGTCGGTCATACTCGAAGGACCTCTCGGGGCGAGCAAAAGGTCACCGGTCCGGCGGAGCCACTGCGGTCGGTGACGACCGCTTGTAGGGCTCAGAAGAGCCCGACGAAGAAGAGAACGTAGCCCGCAAGCAGGACGCTCGGGACAAACACCAGTGCGAAGACACCCTTGTGCCACTTGAGGACGGATTTCCCATCCAGCGGGCCGAAGGGGATCATGTTGAACGCGGCCAGAAAGAGGTTGATCCCGACCCCCATCTGCCCGATCGCCGTGAGCAGGGCCGGCAGGAAGCCGGGCGTCGCGGCGAACATCAGCAGCGGGACGAAGAGGGCGGCGAGCAGGAGATTCGTCACCGGGCCGGCGACCGCGATCAGCCCGTTCTCCCGTGTCGTGATCTGTCCCCGGTGGTAGACGGCCCCAGGTGCGGCAAAGAGGAATCCGACGACTGCACCGAGCAACGCCAGAAAGAGCATCTGGTAGTCCGCGCGGAACTCGGCGATCTGGCCGTGTTCGATCGCGACGACCTTGTGTGCGAGCTCGTGCAGCAGGAAGCCGACACCGACGGTCACGAAGCTGATCCCGACCGAGATGGTAAAGTCCTCGACACTGGCGAGCCCGCGGTGAAACGGCGCGCGGATCAGCGCAAACGCCACGCTGAGCGCGATCCAGGCCACGGCGAGATCCCGTAGCTCCCTGTCGCTGAACGTGAGGTCGTGCTCTTGGGTGTGAGTCGTCCGATGGCTCATTAGAGGAATCCTCGCAGTAGCTCGAGGCTGTTTCTCGCCCCTTGGAGGAGCTGGCCCATCAATGCGTCGACGCCGCCGATCTCGGGTGCCAGCCACGGCAACACCACGAACGGGAACAAGAACGTCGCGATCATGCTCCCGATGTTCGTCAGCGCGACGATCATGATCAACCGAAACAGCGGGACGTCGAACATCGCTGAGAGGGCCTCGTCGATCGGACGTTCGGTGTCGTCGACGATCTCGTTTAACGTCTGGATGTCCCGAACGTTGACCGGTCGGTGTCTGAGTTCGACGTAGCCGGCGAACCAGCCCGGCGCGAGCAGCGGGTTGATGCTCGTCAGCCACGCGATCGCACCACCGACGCCCGCGCTGGTCCAGCGCGCGCCGGCCAGCCGCGCCAGCCCGAAAGCAAAGACCCCGTTGAACAGGAACCAGGCGACAAACAGTTTCAGCAGGAACGTGTTCCTGACTCCCGCCATGATCAGCAGGAAGAAGAAGGCCAGAAAGCCTACCATGATCAGATAGCCGCCGATCTTCAGCGGCGAGAACCGGCGGCTCGAGGCGGTGCCCGAGATCGACTCGATCGCCGGCAACGCCGCGGGATTTCGCAGGTAGTGTTCGATGCCGGCTTTGTGGCCAGCACCGACGACGGCGAGGACATCGTAGCCCTGCTCGCGCAGATCGTGGAGGTTGTGTGCGATGTAGGCGTCGCGTTCGTCGATCAGAGCGTTTGCGCCACCCGGGCTAAACTGACGAAACTCCTCCATCATCGCGTCGACGACATTGCCGTCGGTCATCTCCTCGATGGCGATTTCGTCGATGTCGTCGACGTCACCGCTTACTGCGTCGAGGGCGAGTCCGAGCAGGATCCCGATCGTCACGCCGACACCGAGTCCGGCGAGGGTTCCGGTCGTACCGCGGATCGCGTAGAGACCGACGCTCTCGAGGGTCGCAGCCGAGAACGGCCCGACGAACGTGCCGGTGACGACCAGCGCGAGCCCGCCAGCGATGCCGAGGGCGACCCCGGCGAGAATCCGTATCGAGAATCCCGAGAGATAGCCGCCGGCGTACCGGCCTGCGGACTCGAGAGAGGGAAGCGCTGCAAGGCCGACGAACGCACCGATGAGCGCGCCGACCGCGCCGCCGCCGGCATACTGCAGCAGTGTGGGATCGGACAAGCCGACCAATAGCAGGTCACCGATGCCAAGTAGTGGGGCGAGAAACGCGCCGATGACGAATCCAGCGAGCGCACCGCCAACGGCACCGAACGTGAGCCCGAGCGTTCGCGGTTCGGTGATTCCGAGTGCGAGCCCGCCGACCATCTTCAGCTTCTCGACACCGGACAGCCGGCTCCAGAACCGCTGGATCGTTACCTGAATGTCGCGGTCGACCAGTGCGACGCCGCTGCCGTTTGCCTCGGCGGCTTCGATGCCGGCTCGCATGTCGGCTCCGGGCTCGATGTCGAACTGATCGCCCAGCCGCGACTGGACGTATGACAGCATCCAGTAGGCCAGAAATTGGAAGACGGTGTTGCCCGACAGGAGGTCTTTGGCTTCGATGTCGTCCGGCGTGCCGCCTTGCATCTGGCGGTACCGTCCTTCGTCGAGTTCGACGGCGACGACATCGGGGTCTTCCCGGTCGATTGTTTCGCGCACTTCGTCGACACTCGCTTGCGAGACGTGTGCTGTCCCGAGGACTTCGACGGAGCCGCTGTCGCCATCGGGTGGTGCTGGCGGCTCCGGCACGTCGGCCTCGCCTGCATCGCTCATTACAGGCTCAACTCGGCGGCGACTTTTACCAGTATCGGACACGGAGTTGAACCGATCAGTGACTGTCAAACGGACTGTTATCAATCGATCGCTGGCAGTGCCGGCGTCCCCACAACCCGCCGCGTGGACGCACCGGGAGGCATACGGACTCCTGTCAGTCAGTGCCGGCGCACCCGTGACCCGTCATGCGGGTGCGCCGGGACACCGGGACAGCAAACCGTATCAGTGATGGAGCCAGTCTCGGTCGTGGCGTGGGACGGGAACCACACTTATGAAAATGGGCGTACAACTTTCCTGTATGCCTCACGACCAAGACGTCGAAGGTGCGAACGATCCGGACTCCGCGTCGACATACGAATGCCTCCAGTGTGGGACTGTCGTCAAAGCCACGACTAATCCGGGGACATGTGAGTGTGGTGGCGAATTCCACAATCGAGCGAAATCGCTCGAGTAACCGCGCGATCGACCGTTACTCCGTGTCGGCCGTTTTAGACCGCGGATCGTACTCCTCGACGGTCTCGAGCAGGTCCTCGATGGTTCCACGGGTGTCGGCAGCGGTTGCGCCGACGAGGCCGCCGATCGCACCGCCAGTACTCGCGGCGTTCCGGCTGAAGACGCTGCCGATCGCCGCACCGATCGCTGCACCGATCGCCGCGTATCGCGCACGCAGCAACACTTCGCTGAGACGTTCTCTCATGTGTCGTACGTTGTGACTGTCGGTGATAAATATATCTCTCGAGTGCGCGCACTGTCGAGGTAACTGGGTCAACGAGCAGTTCGGAAGAGAGGCCTACAGGAGCGTCTCGACTGCGGCAAGCGACTCGAGGACGTGGTCAGGTTCGATCGACGAACCGGCGAGCGCCGCCCGGTCGGTGACGCCGGTGAGTACGAGGGCCGTCTCCATGCCAGCCCGATTCCCAAGTGCGATATCGGTGTTGAGCCGGTCCCCGACGACGAGCGTGTTCGCGGGATCGGCGTCCAGCCTGTCTATCGCCGCTGTGGCCGCGATCGAGGACGGCTTCCCAAGAATCGCATCCGGCTCGCGGCCAGCGACGGCCTCCATCGCAGCAAGGATCGCCCCCGTCCCCGGAATTTCGCCCTCGTCGATCGGGATCGTCACGTCGGGATCGGTACCATAAAAGGGAATAGCCCCCTCGAGCGCTCGTAGCGACTTCCAGAGCGTTTCAAACGAGAACTCCCTGTCGAACGATCCCAAGACGACCTCAGCCGCGTCGGGATCGCTCGTCAGCTCGACGGCTGCGTCCTCGAGGATCGACTCGAGTCGTCCGTCGCCGACGAGAAAGACGCGTTCGTCGGGGTGGGTTGCTGCAAGATACTCCGCCGAGACGGTCGCGGAGGTGAGGACAGCCTCCGGATCGATGTCGATCCCGTGAGGGATGAGTTTCTCCCGGTAGTGGGCGGGCCCACGCGTTGGATTGTTCGAGAACAGTAGTCGCGAGCAGCCCGCCGCCTCGAGTGCGCGCAGGCCGTCGATCACACTGGGGAGTAACTCCTCGCCCCGGACGATCGTTCCGTCGACATCGAGGACCACCGCCTCGTATGCTGTCATTGCTCGACAGTAGGAGTGGCTGGCGATTGAGTGTTTGGTTGAGAGACGGCCGCCGACAGGACACGGCGGGACAGCACACCTAACTCGGCCTGCCGTTACGACCGGTGGGAATTCTTATCCGATGACCCGACCTACGGCCGCGTATGACACTCGAGGTCGAACCCCCCGAGCCACCGACGCTGGAGTTCGTCGATCCGAACGAGTACGAGGACGCGACGATTAGCGCCGACGGGACCGACGAGATCGACTACCGTCGCGAGGAACTACAGGCGTTTCTCGAGGAGGGAGCGTGGACCGAAGCGTTCGACGAGTGGCGCGCGGACACCGATCTCACGGAGCGTGAGTACGAAATCGCCCGCGAGCTCGAGCTTTTCGGCGGGTTCGATTTCTTCTGGGACGACTTCGCCGACCGCGTCGGCTATCACGCACCGGGGATTCCCGAGGACTGGCAAGCACGGGAATATCACCCCGACCTCGACACCTGGGGGACGGTCTCGGCGATCAATGCCGAACTGACGGAGTTCGGGCAGATCGTCTCGGTGACTCTCAAAGAGGAGTACGTCGACTGGGAAGCCGAGTACGAGCCACCCGAAGACCTGCCCGATTTCGACTGAGACGGACACCTGTCAGCACAGCAGGGGCCGGTACATCCGCGACCGTCCTGCGGGCCTACCGGGACATCGGGACAGTAGGCCGTCGAGTTCGGCAGACAGAGTGGACCCGTTATCCGGTCCACTCGCCCGCGAGGTCACCGGCGATGTTCGCTCGCCAGTGTTCAAATCCCTCCTCACAGTCGGCGTTATCGTCGATGTGATCGACGAACCCAGCACCGGGCGATGTGAGCTCGGCTCCGCAGAACGGACAGGCGACTGGATCGCTCCAATCTGTGGTCGTGTTAGTTGCCATTCGTACGATAGTCTATCAGGAACCTTCATATAAACTCACCCTGTTAAGGGCTATTACAATATTATGGTACTTAATGACAACATATGTTGTTGAGAGCGTTTTCGCGCAGCTTGTTGGCGATGCCGACAGGAGCGACTCGGGCACCGGTCGAAGTCACAGGCGTGAACTGAAGTCGACGTATTCGCAGACTGGCGTGGCTCGATGGCTGTCATCACGGCCGGTGCGATCGGCGAGCCACAGTACTTGGGTGTCTGCTCTGAACTTCGATCCGAACCCCGATCGTTGACTGGCGGCTACGGCACTGATCGCACTCGGCAGCTCAATCGTCGCCTCCAGCAGTGATTTACCACAGTAAGAGTTAATAGATATTGTGTGGGACGTTATTGTATGACACAAAAGGGAGAGCGCGAGTACGTCTGCGTTCGGTGTAGCCATCAAGAGACTGTCGGTGATGCGCTTCTCAGTACCTGCCGACGGTGTGGGGCCGAAATGCGAAACATCGATCCGATTCGCGGATAATCGAGTTCGGCTTTGGCCTCTTCATACTATCGGACAACACGGCTTACACATCGCTCGTCTCTCACGGTCGATCGAGATCCCAGATGCAATGCGGCCGGACGGCACGGAGGAGACGCGAGGCATAATCGCTGACGGCGAGAGATGTCGAGGCGTGAGCGGACGGTCATAGACAGCTATCGAATAGCACGCTATTCAGAAATCCGACGGTGTGTCGACCAGAATTATCTCGTATCTGAATACTTGTGGGGAGGTGTCATGGCGGCTGTATCGCAGTGGCGTGTCAATCCGAGTATTGCCGGCTACTCAAGGTCTACGCACCGTACGTCACCTCGTCACTGGGTACGCCATGCCACACAAAGAGCGAAATCCTCACGTTTATCTATCAGGCTGGTGGTGGTTTATGTGTATGTCTGAAACCGGGACGGAGTCTCGTCCGCTGGTCCGGCAACTTCCCGATCCAGCGGCAGCGTCGAACGTCCGGTACAACCCGTCGCTTGAGGAGCTGCGCGAACTTGCCAAACCCGACGAGACGACGACCGAGTTCGGGTCGCCGTCGTACGTCAGCGAGTTTCGCTCACGGAGTTCCGATCGGACGAAAAACGCCGTCGATGACGACTTCACCGATCACGATCAGGAACTGATCGACGATGCCGTCGATCTGGCTTCCGACGTCGAACTGGTCTGTGTCGACCGGCTGATGGGCCGCCATCCGGACGCCTCGTTCTGCTGTCGCCTGTTCGTTCCCGTCGAACACGCTCGGATCGCCTACGCGTGGGCGAATCTCTTCGAGCCTGCCGACGGGGAAGACCCCGACCTCTACACCGTCCAGCTACCCGACTACGACGAGACTGCGATTCGCGTCCTGCCCGACACCGGCTTTACCGCCGTGCTGGGCAGCGACTACACCGGTGAAGCTAAGAAGTCGTTCCTGCGGCTGTTCATGTACCGGATCAAACAGCAGGGCGGCCTCGGCCTCCACGCGGGCAGCAAACGCGTCCGCGTTCGCAATGACGAGGGTGACCTCCAGACCGTCGGGCAGGTTTTCATGGGTCTGTCCGCGACCGGCAAGTCTACGCTAACCTCCCACGGCTGCTGGCTCGAAGACCCCGAAGACGCGTCCATGCTCCAAGACGACGTCTGTGGACTGCTCTCGGACGGCTCCGTCGCGGGCAGCGAGGGCCAGGGACTGTTCATCAAGACGATCGGCCTCGGCGAAGACGAACAGCCCGAACTCTACGAGGCTGCAACCGACGAGTCGGCCATTCTCGAGAACGTCGCCGTCGACGACGACGGCACCGTCCACTTCGACGAGGACCGCTATACCTCGAACTCCCGGGCGATCATCCAGCGTGACGAACTCGAGAGCGCCGACGAGGAGATCGACCTCGGCCGGATGGATCAGGTCTTCTTTATTACGCGCAACCCCCTGATGCCGCCGGTCGCCAAACTAAACGAGGAGCAGGCCGCCGTCGCGTTCATGCTCGGCGAGTCGATCGAGACAAGCGCAGGCGACCCCTCGCGCGCCGGCGAGTCGATCCGCGTCGTCGGGACGAACCCCTTCATTATCGGTCCAGAGGGCGAGGAAGGCAACATCTTCCACGAACTCATCGATATCCTCGACGTCGACTGTTACGTGATCAACACGGGCTATCTTGGCCAGAAGTCCCAAGACATCGGCGTTACTGAGTCCGTGACGATCCTCACCGAGGCCGCTCGTGGGACGATCGAGTGGACCGACGACGAGGAGATGGGACTGACGATCCCCGAACACGTCCCGGGCATCGACATCGAGGAGTTCTACGTGCCAGACCACGTCGACGACTACGATGAGGCGCTTTCGGACCTGCGTGCCGAACGTCGTGAGTACTTAGACCAGTTCGAGACGCTGCGCGACGAGATCAGAGACGCCGTTTACTGAACTGCTGGGCACTCGGTTGTCTGAGCGGAGATGCGTTGCGTAACGTCTTCCGACCTGCGTGATCGCATGGACTTTGATTTCTGGTGCGACTACCGACCCGCAAGCGACGGCTCTGTGCTTACCGCACACGAATACTGTTATATGTGTCGAGTTCCCACGGGTGGGTAATGAGCGCACAGGTACGAACACCGACCGCACGAGTTTGCGAAATCTGCGGCCGCAGCGAAGTATGGGACGAGGACCTCGAAGCGTGGCAACTCGCCCGCGAAGACGGTGAGAAGCAGGTTGGGAATCCACACTGCCTCCACGAGTGGGACATCAACGGCACGTTCAACCCAGTCGACGATTCCGATAGCTAACTGCCGACAACCCACACGACGGCAATAGCCACGCGACGACAGTGCGTTTTTCTCCGGCTCGAGCGTAGCCCCTGCTATGCCGACCGTCTACATCACGGCCCCACCCGAGGCGGCCGACGCGCTCGCCGAAACGATCGTTGAGAACCGACTCGCCGCCTGTGTCAACCAGGTCGAGACGACCTCGACGTACCGCTGGCAGGGCGAGATCCAACGCGACGAGGAAGTGATCCTGCTGGCGAAGACGACTGACGACGCCTCCGACGACCTCATCGCACGCGTTCAGGAGCTGCATCCGTACGACGTCCCCTGTATCGAGCGATTCGATGAGCGTGATGTCCTCGAGTCGTTCGCGACGTGGCGAGCCGACAGCGTCGAGTAATTAAGCTGGTGCGGCAGACGGTCACAGACGATGATTGGCTGAATTAGCAACCCTTAAAACTCGCGCACGGGTTGTGACGGGTATGGCTGGAACCATCGAAGTGCTCGTTCCGGGTGGCCAGGCCAACCCTGGCCCGCCGCTCGGTCCCGAGCTCGGACCGACCCCCGTCGACGTGCAGGCTGTCGTACAGGAGATCAACGATCAGACCGAGGCGTTCGACGGAACCGAAGTCCCCGTCACCGTCGACTACGAGGACGACGGCTCCTTCGAGATCGACGTCGGTGTCCCACCGACGGCGGCACTGATCAAAGACGAGGCCGGCTTCGAAACCGGCAGCGGCGAGCCCCAGGAGGACTTCGTCGCTGACCTCTCCGTCGATCAGGTCAAGAAGATCGCCGAGCAGAAACACCCCGACCTGCTCGCCTACGATACGATCAACGCCGCAAAGGAAGTCGTCGGCACCTGTGCCTCGATGGGCGTCACCATCGAGGGCAACGACGCTCGCGAGTTCAAAGAGCGCGTTGACAGCGGCGAGTACGACGACGTGCTTGCGGCAGACGCCTAATCACGGTCCCGTTCGGCACGCGGGTGCCTGCGTCTCTTGTGATGGTACCCGCACAGTTGACCTACCATCGACGGTGGATACCTCGCACGTCGCAGCGTCTTCGCACGTGCGGCCGCGTCAACGTTGACCACGACTCTCGAGTTCACGACGCATTTTCACAGTGCTCGCCGACGAGCGTGTCGACTGTAGAGCCCACCGCGATAGTGGGAGGGTCGGTTTGCGTCGTAGCTACGTTCTGCTGCCAGGGGACTCAATCGTCGCGTTCGTGTTGCTAGACGTGAACTGGCAACGAAGAACACCTCCGAGTGTTCCTGACCGAAGCATTTCTTCGATTTAAACCAACCGTCGCTAGTGACTGGGTCGAAACGTCCCCACTGTCAGCAATCCATTGACTCCTCGAGCGGCGTTCCCTCGCTTCCTCCAGCGCCTCTCGAAACGAGAGGTGTAACAGTCCTCATGGCTCTAGGTCAGTCCTCCTAGTTTGATCTGCTAGAAATTTGAGTCGGTGGCTACTGTTTCGGGAGGAGACGGTGACGAATCTATTCCTGTTGCCTCTCGACGTGAATGTCCTGTTCGACGACAGCGCGAACGCTCGGCCCTTCGAGACCGATCGTGACGGTATCAGTGACGACACCAGGTTCCGCGTCAGTGAGCGTGACCGCCACGGAGACTGGCTCCTCGAGCGAAATTGGCGGAGCCGGATCAAATGCGAACGCGTCGGCGTCGAGTGACGTCACCGTCACGTCCTCGAGTTGGGTATCTATCGTCACCGTCGCCTCCGATTCGGCGACCGGCTCCTCCAGGGCGGCACCCTCAAGCGAGAGGTACGATTCGCTCTCAGACGTGTCGATGCTGGCCGTATGGCCGGCACCGACACGGGAGACGCTGCCGGTCCCGACGAGAAGTGGAATCGATGACCCGGCCGCAAGTGCAGCGAACAGCCGCCGTCGTGTTAGGTTCATCGTTCTGAAGTGTGCCGTTTCGTCTGTTATGATCGTTGTGGTCCAATCGTCGAACAATCATTTGGGGAATCAGATATTTTCACAATAAAGTCCACTCATTCGAGATATACACCACAAATTGTTAATCATCATGGGCTGAACCGCTCAATCACAGCATGGCGACAAACGACAGTCAACGGGGGATCCAGGCTCGACCGACGGAACACTGCGGACGATCGAACGGGGGGATCTAGCATGAAACGACGTCTGTTCCTGTTTGGGTCGGCGACTGGTGGCGCCGGACTGCTGTTCGGCACGAGTGCGTTCAGTGCGTCCGGTGTCGGCCACACCGTTTCGATCGGGACCGGAAACGGTCACTTTCACGTCGAACTAAACGACGACTATGCGGGAGATGCAAGCGAGTACGTCGTGGACACCAATCCAATCAGGTTGATCCTCGATGACCTCCACAAGCACGGTTGGATTCGATTCGACGACCTGCTTCGGGTGACGAACACGGAAACGCAGGCGATCAACGTCCACGTCAAGGACCAGGACTGGCTCGGCGACGATACGGACGCGGTTCTCGATTATCGGTACGACGGCAGTTCAATCGTTGGCAAGGAAAACAGTGTCCCACTCGAAGGTGTCTCGGGCGACAACAGCATGCCGATCACTGTTCGCGCCGACACGACCGATCACGACGACCTTCAACAGGCCTTGCCTGACGCTGAAGCCGACGATGGGGATCGAACTGTAATGTTCGTTGCCTCGCCCGGTGACGCTAACGGAGGAACTGGAGACGAGAGCGATGAAGAGGAGGTTACCAAAGGTGGCGAGAATCTCTCTGTCAGCGCGCCCGGACAAGTCACCGTCGGCTCGGACAATCACTTCACCGCCACGGCGACTGTCTCCGACGGCGACTACAGCGGCAAGGCGACCGTGACCCTCAATGTGGAAGACGAGCTTGTCGACGAACAGACCGTTACGGTACCCGAAGACGAACCAGCGGAAGCGACATTCGATGTCCCGACCGTCTATAACGATCTGGCTACGGAGAACATCGAGACCGGCCGGCACGGTCCACTGCGCTTCGACGGAACCGACTGGTCGGCTGGGGTCGAATACGGCGAGTCGACGGCGGAGGCCAGCGGGACTCTGGAAGTCGAGGACGCGCCAATCACGTTCGGCAACGCAGACTGTGCCGTCTGTGAGATGCCCACGAAAGGCTATGTTTCTGCCCACGCGCAACTAACCCACGCGAACGGCGACCGGATGGAGTTTTGTTCCACTGGCTGTCTGGTTGCCTACGCCGTCGATCCCGTGGAACAGGACGGCCCCGATGAACCCATCGAAGGGGTTTGGGTCGTCGACTTCACCAACGTTGACAGCGATGGCAAGCGTGCCGGCGACGGGACTGATCTCATCAACGCACACGAGGCGTACTTCGTCCTCGACTATGACACCTCATACGGGGCGATGACCGGAAATCCACATGCGTTTACTACCAAGGACGACGCCGTCAGCTACGTCAACACCCACGATGACCTCAATGAGAAGGATGATATAATCAGGTTCGACGAATTCGACGCCGACATCGCTGCAAACTATCGCTCTAGTCACATATCGTCCTAGATTCAACGAAGCATACCTGCTCCAGCACCGCGAGCCGCGCCGACCGCCGCTCGTCGGCGGCTGGCGGCTCTCGTAGACCGACACACCATGATACTCCGAACTACCACACGGCTGCTCAAGATCATCTTGATCGTCGTAGTTGCGGCGCTCGCTATCGGCCAGTTACTCGGCCAGCCGATCCTGCTCGGCTACGTCACTAGCGACAGTATGGAGCCAACGATCGACGCCAACGACGGCTTTGTCGCTGTTCCGGCTGCCGTCACAGAGGACCCGAATCCGGGTGATGTCATCGTCTATGAGGCGACCGATGGTGAACTCGTAACCCATCGCGTTGTCAACGAGACCGCAGCCGGCTACATAACGCGTGGCGATGCGAACCCAGTAACCGATCAAGATCAAGGTGATCCACCCGTCACCGAGGATCGAATCGTCGCGAGAGCCATGCAACTCGGCGGGACGGTCCTCACGATCCCAGCGTTAGGAGCGGGAGCAGCCAAACTGGATGCGGCTGTGATTACCGCACAGCAATGGGTGTGGGACATAACTGGCATCCAGCTCGATGGCATCAACGGCGTCGCCACTGCGCTCCTCATGATCTCGATCGTCGGGTACGCCGTCGAAACCGTCCGCGACAGGGATCAGTCGGCGCTTGACACGCGAGAACGAATCGACGACCTGGATCTTAGTTTCCATCAGCTAGTTATCGCGTTCACACTCGTTATGATGGTCGGTGCGGCGGCGGCGATGCTTGTTCCCGCAGGAGCGCAATCGATGACACTCGTCAGCACACAGCCGGCGCCCGACGGCGATCTGATTGTTGAGCCCGGTGGGACTACCGAGACGACATATCGAATCTCGAATACTGGATTCACGCCGATCGTCGTCTACCTCGAGTCGAGCGAGGGAGTCACCCTCGAGCGAGAGACAGTGGTAGTGTCGGGGAAGGACAGCGCAGCCGTTGAGGCGACGCTCGAGGCACCTGAAGAACCGGGCCACTTCGAGCGATCGATCTACGAGCGGCGGTATATCCACGTGTTGCCTCGATCCGTGATCGGCTGGCTCTATGGCGTTCACCCATGGGTGCCATACGGGATGATCGTCGCCTTGCTTGGTGGTGGCGCATATGTCTTCGGTCGTCTCCTCGTCATTGAGCAGATCCGTGATTATGACTGAATCACTCTTGTCAGATTAAGTACGTCAGTGCTGCCTTCACTAGACTATATTTTGTTCGCGGGCGGGACGGTTCGCTCGTCAGGTCGTGCCGTCCCAGCACCGCTGAACAGCACACGAATGCTCGCGCCGAGCCCGAGCGCGCCGGCGAGGCCAGCAACGCCGATGGTCGCCGAGAGCGCCAGCCCGGCGAGCCCGCTTACGAGCGAGCCGATGACGATGCCAACCCACAGCCGGTCAGTTCCGAGCCGCGAGGCGATCGTTCGGCCGATCGCGGTGAGTCCGATCGCAAGCACCACCGGAATGACCGTCGCTCCGAGAATGACCAGCGGGATGCCGAAGAACACCCCGATACTGGTGTCGACAATGAGATAGCCCGTCCCTGCGAGACCGCTGACGACGAGCAGACTTGGGCCTCCGATCCCGATCGAGATTACGGGGCTCTGTCGCGATTTCCGGACCGCTTTGCTCCCGTACCTATGGAGCAACCCGAGCACGATCGTCGTGACAAGCACAGCGACGACGAACTGGATTCCAACCCGAACGAACGGCTCGAGCGATCGATACGCTGCGATCGTGCCATCCGCGCCGGACAGCGAGACGGCCGACCCCAGCCCTGAGCGCCCACCGATAGTATATAAGTCTAATGGCCACATCGACGTATATTACACGGGAGCTTATAATAGAACTTTTGATTGTCGGGATGACATTCCGTTTGACAGCGAGACGGTCGCTCGTATCGGTCCGGCCTGCGCTTGCAGGACGATCGTGATGAGACGCGGTCACACCCGGGCACGCGGGTAGTTCGACGGGTTTAAGTCTGCGATGACACTTGGTTCAACGGAGACAGGCATCGCCTGTTTCACTGACCCGTAGGAGCACTCCTGCGTACTACGGAGGTGAACGATGGCAGATTCGGATATTGAAACAGCAGTAGCCCGCGCACTCGAGGATTCGCCCGATCGGAACTTTACCGAGACGGTCGACCTCGCGATTAATCTGCGCGACTTAGACCTGAACGAACCGTCGAACCGCGTTGACGAGTCGATCGTCCTTCCGTCCGGAACCGGACAGGAAACTCGCATCGTCGTCATCGCCGAGGGAGAAACCGCAGTCCGTGCCGAAGAGGCAGCGGATGAGGTCCTCTCGGGCGACGACGTGGCCGATCTGGACGACGACGAGGCCAAGGACATGGCCGACGAGACGGACTTCTTCATCGCCGAAGAGGCGATGATGCAAGACATCGCCCGGCACCTGGGTACCATTCTCGGTCCCCGAGGGAAGATGCCGGACCCGCTCGCACCCGACGACGACGTCGTCGAAACCGTCAACCGGCTCAAAAACACCGTGCAGCTTCGCTCCGGCGACCGACGAACCTTCCACACCCTCGTCGGTGCCGAAGACATGGATGCCGAAGCGATCGCCGACAACATCGACGTCATCCTGCGTCGCCTGCACGCCGACCTCGAGAAGGGGCCCCAGAACATCGACGCCGTCTACGTGAAGACGACGATGGGGCCGTCCGTGGAGGTGGCCTAGAATGAGCGCACAGGCTGAACGCAAAACCGAGAACCTTCCCCAGTGGAAGAAAGAGGAAGTCGACGAGCTCGCCGAGATCATCAGCGAGTACGAGAGCGTCGGCATCGTCGGCATCGCCGGCATTCCTTCGAAGCAGCTTCAGGACATGCGCCGCGACCTGCACGGCACCGCCGAGTTGCGCGTCAGCCGCAACACCCTGCAGACGCGTGCGCTCGAGGATGCCGGCCTCGACGACCTCGTCGAGCACATCGAGGGACAGGTCGGCATCGTCGGCACGAACGAGAACCCGTTCTCGCTGTACAAGGAGCTCGAGGCGTCGAAGACGCCCGCTCCGATCAACGAGGGCGAGGTCGCACCGAACGACATCGTGATCCCCGAAGGGGACACCGGTGTCGACCCGGGGCCGTTCGTTGGCGAACTCCAGAGCATCGGCGCGAACGCACGCATCGAAGAGGGTTCGATCCAGGTCATGGAGGACTCGACGGTCTTAGAGGCCGGCGAAGAAGTCTCTGCGGATCTGGCAAACGTCCTCAACGAGTTGGGTATCGAACCCAAGGAAGTCGGGCTCGACCTGCGCGCCGTCATCGCTGACGGTGTCCTGTTCGACCCCGCGGACCTCGACATCGACGTCGAAGCCTACCAGAGCGACGTGTCGACGGCCGCCGCTCGCGCTCAGAACCTCTCGATCAACGCGAGCTTCCCGACCGCGACGACCGCACCGACGCTCATCGCCAAGGCCACGGGCGAGGCCAAGAGCCTCGGCCTGCAGGCCGCGATCGAGGACGAAGCCCTCATGCCTGACCTCGTCAGCAAGGCCGACGCACAGCTGCGTGCGCTTGCGGCCCAGATCGACGACGAGGAGGCACTCCCTGAGGAGCTTCAGGACGTCGAGGCGGCCGCTCCGGCGGCAGCCGACGACGAGGACGAATCGGCAGACGACCAGACCGAAGACGACGCTGAGACCGAGGACGCCGACACCGACGATGACGACGACGAAGACGGCGGCGACGGCGCGGCCGGTCTCGGCGAAATGTTCGGATAACGACTCACGGAGGATACACCAATGGAATACGTATACGCTGCACTCATCCTGAACGAATCGGGCGAAGAGATCAACGAAGACAACCTCACGGACGTGCTCGACGCTGCCGGCGTCGACGTCGAAGAGTCCCGCGTCAAGGCGCTCGTCGCCGCGCTCGAGGACGTCGACATCGACGAGGCCGTCGAGGAAGCTGCTGCCGTCCCCGCTGGCGGAGCCGCCGCAGGCGGTGCCGCAGCCGCGGAAGGTGGCGACGAGGAAGGCGACGAAGAAGAGGCCAGCGACGTGCCGGACACGACGGACGAGGACGAAGACGAGGACGAGGACGAAGAGGCCAGCGGCGAGGGCCTCGGCGAACTCTTCGGATAACGTCTCCGTCGACCCGGTTTCGACGAGTTGCACACTCCGATTTTTTCTTGGACTCGAGGATGAGTGGCGACGCTACAGTAGAGCGGCGCCGACGGCTCGCGCTCTAACCGGTGAGCCGAGAATATATAAGTGAAAGCGCGGCCAGAGCCGCCAATGGCTGCCCCGGTCGAGGTCGTCGCCGAGCCCGCGCTGACGCTGCAGTTGCTCGCATGGATCCTCGCCGGCTCGTTGTGTGGGACCTGTAGCGGACTCGTTCCAGGACTTCATGCCAACAACTTCGCACTTCTGCTGGCGGGAATCGCACCGTCAGTCCCCGGCCCGCCGCTGTTTATCGGCTGTGCGATGCTGGCCGCTGGCGTCGTCCACACCTTCCTGAACGCCGTGCCGGCGATGGCACTCGGTGTCCCCGACGCGGAGATGGCCGTCACCGCGCTGCCGGGTCATCGATTGGTGCTCGAGGGGCGTGGCTACGAAGCGATCAGACTCTCTGCGCTCGGCAGTCTGCTTGCTGTCCTCGCCGCGGTGCCGCTTGCCGTTCCCGTAACCCGGGTCATAACGGCCGTCTACCCGACGATACAGGCACAGCTGTCACTTGTACTCGCGATGATCGTGACCGCGCTGGTCGCGTCGGAGCCGACGTGGCGACGCCGCCTTGGCGGCCTGCTTTCGTTCGGGCTGGCGACTGGACTCGGCGCGCTCACGCTGGATCTGTCACCAGCGGCCCCGCTCGAGGCCGGCGGCACCCTCGCGCCGCTGTTTGCTGGCCTCTTCGGGGCACCGGTGTTGATCGACGCGGTTCGTGGGAGTGGTCTTCCGAGTCAGGATGGCTCCGGGATCACGATGTCGCGCCGGCTCGTCGGGCTAACGGCGCTTGCCGGGACGCTCGCGGGTGCCGCAGTCGGCTATCTCCCCGGCATCACAGCAGCGATCGCGGCCGTTGCAGTGCTCGTCGTCGTCCCGGACGGAGCCACCGATCGAGGATATATCGTCGCGACCAGCGGCGTCGACACCGCAAACACGATTTTCGCGCTCTTTGCGCTGGTTGCCATCGGCCAGCCTCGGACCGGCGTGCTGGTCGCCGTCGACAGTCTGGGCGTGCCACTCGAGCTCCCGATCCTGCTTGCGGCCGTCGTGCTCGCGGGACTTGCCGGCTTCGCGCTCGTGCTCGTCGTTGGGGATGCCTACCTCGAGTTCGTCGGTCGACTTCCCTACTGGCAGCTGTCGGTAGCCGTTCTCGCACTGTTGCTCGTTCTTTCGTATCTGTTTACTGGCGTGGTGGGAATCGCGATCTTCCTCGCTGCGGCCACAGTCGGGATGGTACCGGTTCGACTGGGGGCCCGTCGCGTTCATTTGATGGGTGTCCTGATCGGCCCGCTACTGCTCGGACTCTGAGCTTCGAGCCGCAGCGACGAGGTCCGCGACGCGCTCGCTGGCGACCGGTGCAGTCGTCTCTCCGTCCGTTTTGAGCGCGGTTCCGACGATGACGCCGTCTGCACCCGCTGCGAGACAGTCGCCGACCGTGTCACTCGTCACACCGCTGCCGACGAACACCGGGACCCGATCGTGACCGTGCGCTGCGAGTCCGTCGCCGACGCGTTCGATGTCCGCAAGCGGCGTTTCGACGCCGGTCCCCGGCCCGGAGACGATCACGCCGTCTGCCTTGCCGCGGTTGACCGTCTCGAGCGCTGCCCGGTCGATCGGTTGCTCGCCAACTGGCGTCGCGTGTTTGACGTGGACATCCGCAAAGATCGCGACGTCGGTTGCGAGCCGATCACGGAGCCGAAGCGTTTCGTGGGCGCGGCCCTCGAGGACCCCTTGGTCCGTCGCGGCGGTACCGACGTGGACGTTGACACGGACGAACGCGGCGTCAACGGCTGCGGCGATCGACAGCGCTGCCTCAGCGTCGTTGCGAAGCACGTTGATGCCGACCGGCACGTCGACGGCGTCGGTCAGGTCCGTCGCGATTGCCGTCATCTCGGCGACGACGTGTTTCGGCACGTCATCCGGATAGAACGGTGCATCGCCGAAGTTCTCGAGGATGAGCCCGTCGATTCCGCTATCTGCGAGTCGGCGTGCGTCCTCGAGCGCACGGGCTCGGACGGCATCGCGGTCGCCGTCGAATCCCGGTGCGCCGGGCAGCGCCGGAGGTGAACCATGCCGACGACGGGCTGGTCGGTATCGAAGCGCTCGAGCAGTGCTGTCCGCGTGGGCATACCAGTGCTGAGAGCGCGAACGGGATAACGTGCTGTGGTGGCGAGAACGATATGGGTTCGAGCCGGCAATCTCCTCCCCCACCACGGCTGTTTTCTCTCCGCCGTGGCTATCTCTCTCCGATGGCCGACTTGCTCTCCACGTTATCGCTGCGCGAAACGGAGATCCCGAATCGTATCGCCGTCTCTCCGATGTGCCAGTACTCCTGTAAGTCCGATGGGCTGGCGACCGACTGGCATCAGGTTCATCTCGGGAGCCGCGCCGTCGGCGGTGCAGGCATCGTCATGACCGAGGCAACGGCAGTCGAACCACGCGGTCGCATCACGCCCTACGATCTCGGGATCTGGAGCGACGAGCACGCGGCAGCGCTCGAGCCGATCACCGAGTTCATCCGCGATCAGGGGTCCGTGCCGGGGATCCAACTCGCCCACGCAGGTCACAAGGCGAGCAAAACGCGGCCGTGGGAGGGTAACGTGCCGAAACAGCCCGACGAAGGTGGGTGGGAAGTGCTCTCGCCGTCGCCGAGTGCCTATCCACCGTTCGATGGCGACCGGCCGGCACTGTGCAAGGCCGACGCGGACGATATTCAGGGCGTGATCGACGCCTACCGTGCCGCGTCCGAACGGTCGCTCGAGGCTGGCTTCGAGATCGCCGAGGTTCATGCAGCTCACGGCTACTTGCTCCACGAGTTCCTCTCGCCGGTCACGAACCGCCGGACGGACAACTACGGCGGCAGCTTCGAGAACCGCACCCGACTGCTCCGCGAAGTCGTCACCGCAGTCCGTGATGTCTGGCCGGCCGAGAAGCCGCTTTTCGTCCGCATTTCCGGCACCGACTGGCTCGAGGTCCGCGAGTCGTGGAATATCGAACAGTCCATGCGGCTGGCCGACGATCTCGCCCGCCTCGGCGTCGATCTGATCGACGTCAGCTCGGGCGGACTTCACCCCGAACAGGAGGCTCCTGGCGGTCCGAACTTCCAGGTGCCACTGGCTGAACGCGTCCGCAGGGGGACCGACGTCGCCGTCGGCGCGGTCGGCGGCATCACCGAGCCCCAACAGGCCGACGCGCTGGTTCGCAACGGTCGCGCAGATATCGTGCTCGTCGGACGGGAGTTCCTGCGCGATCCGTACTTCGGACTCCGTGCTGTCGGCGATCTCGAGCGAGACCCGGACGACATCGCAGAACAGTGGCCGGTTCAGTACCGGCGAGCCGTCAACAAATAGCTCGGAACTCGCTTGCCGTCGTCTAGCGCTACAACGGTCCTCCCGGCAGGACATCTGTCGAGACGGTCAGTGACTGAGACGGGCTGCTGTCCCGCTGTCCCGGTGGGACCACACTGCTGGTCGCTGCCGGCCGGCACTGACTGACAGGAGTCCGTCTGCTGTCCTCTAGTCGTCTTTCCACTTGATCGAACAGCCCTGTGACGGCTGCCACTCGAGATCGACTTCCTCGCCGGCCAGTACAGCATCGATCGCCTCCCGAATGTGGAACCTGGTTGGCTCGTCGTCGGGGTTCAGCGCGTCGTCGAGGCGCCCATGATAGACCAGCCGGAACTCGCCGTCCGACCGGGCAAAGAGGAACGGATCCGGCGTGCAGACCGCACCGTACGCTCGAGCGACATCCTGACTCTCGTCACGGAGATAGGCGTCGTAGTCGATTGTTCCGTCGTCGACGTACGTTTGCATCGCCTCGAACGAGTCGTCGGGATATTCCTCGGCATCGTTGGAGTTGATTCCGACGACCGCAACGTCGTCGTACTCCGCCGAGAGGTCATTCAGCAGGTCGAACTTCGCCTGTGCGTACGGACAGTGATTACACGTAAAGACGACCAACAGTGCCTCGTTGTCGACAAACGACTCGTGCGAGTAGCGGTTCCCGTCGACACCCTCGAGTTCGAAGTCTGGCGCGGTGTCACCGGCCTCGAGTTCGGAGTCGGATTCCATCAGTACCATGCCAGATCGTTCGGGTCGTTCGTTCTTAACGCTCCCGCTCAGGTTGGCTGGCTCGAGCAACTAGTCGGTGACGGGGACACGTGACTGGCTGCTCACTGATCGGGGCCGTCGTCTGGTTGGCAGCCAGATCGACAGCCTGTGCTGACTGTCTGGCACGTCGTGACAACCTCTTTTCTTCGCTCGGATCGTCAACCGGGATATGCAAGGGTTGCGCTGGCTCCAGATGAGCGACGACGAGATCGCAGACTTCCTCGGTCGTGGTGGGACAGGCGTCCTTTCGTTTGCCCCCGAGTCAGACGAGCCGCCGGTTTCGATACCGGTGTCCTACGGCTATAACGCGGATGAGAAACGGTTGTACTATCAGCTGTCGACGCCCGAAGACAGCCGGAAGAGCGATCTCATCGACCAGCCCGTCTCGTTCGTCGTCTACGGCAGATCCGACGGCAAGTGGGAAAGCGTCATCGCGACGGGCACGCTCGACGATATCGAGGAGAAACCGTACGAATCCAGTGCGGTACAGGGGATGTGGGCGATTCAGATCCCGCACGTCGACATCTTCGAACGGCCGCGTGACGAGGTCACGTTCCACTTTTTCAGCCTCGATCCCGACACGCTGACGGGACGGAAAGAGGTTCCATCTCGGTCCTGATCGATCCGCGACAGCTCCCCACCCGTAACTCGACGCAGTAGCCGACGAGTCGGCAGACCGGTGTTAGCCGAACAGTTCAGCGATCGAGAGCAGGACGCTTGGAACGACGAGCAAGGCGATCCCACCGACGATCAGGACGAGCGGCAAGACGAGTATCCCCATGTCGGTCAGCAACCAAAGTCCAAGGCCAGCCAGCACCGCAACCAATCCGACCAGCCGAAGCAGCCAGACGAATACACCTTCGAGCTCCGAATCGGCGACGAGATCGACGAGTTCGAGCACATCGTCCATAGCCGACCAAATATGTCAACCCACAGTACTTGAATCCAGTGCTCGACCATTCTGGTCCGTGTCAACGCAGCTATCGTCTCGAGACCGATCTACAGGCTGAGTAGGGCGAGTGCCTCGGGGCTTGTCCCCGAGGTACTTCACTGCCGCTGAATCACTGGATGCGACGACTTACATATTTGTACCTTCAGGATCATCGACGGGGTATGAAGACACTCGAGGTCACCGACGAACAGTACGCCTGCATTCAGCACCTCCGAGAGGAGATCTCCGAATCCGTCGTCGGCAAGTACGGCTTCGTCCGCGAACGCGACGCCGTCCAGTTCCTGATCGACAATCTCGATGGCGAGATCGAACTCGACGCCGACGAGTTCGACTCCTCGGCGACCGACGACGTCGCGGCCTCCGTCGGCGCTGCCATCGAGGGCGACGACGATCCCCACGAACTCGAGGAAGTCTCCTACATCGAAGACGAGGCGACGACGGGCGACGAGCGACTGGACGACGACGACGCCGACCGCGAGCCCGAGGTGACTGACGCGGCGGCGACCGACGACGAACCCGCAGCGGACGACTCGGAGACGGACGACGGGAACGACGAATCCGGTCTTGGGTCGGACGCAGCCGACGGAATCGAGACGAATGTCGACGAAGGCGCGACGACGGACAGCACTGATGATGGCACTGATGCGATCGGCTCGACCAACGATGGCAGCGACGGGGATGGATCGGCCGACGACGACGATATGTTAAACGAGATGATGAGCCTGCTCGAGACCCACGACGACAAGTGGCATGAATCGAGTTCGGCGGACTACCGGTACGCCGTCGACCTCCCCGACGGTTCGACCGAACAGGTCCAGACGAAAGACGACGTGCGGGCGTTGCTGTTCAAGAATTATCGCTAAACCCCGACTACGAGTACTGCACGGTCTTCGTCTCATCCGGGCAGTCACGCGGGAACGCAGCCTGTCGTCGGTGCGCCGAACGCGACAAGAACGTTAGACCTTTACTCGCGCTCGCGCTTCGAAGGGATATGAGCGAACGCGAGGTGCTCGAGTTGCTTCGTGAGAACGCGCGATACTCGGCGGCCGATATCGCGCGAATGACCGACCTCGAGGAAGCCGAGGTCGAGGCAGCCATCGAGGAACTCGAGGCAGCAGGTCTGGTACGTGGCTACCAGGCGGTCGTCGACTGGGATCGGCTCGAGGACGAGCGCGTCCGCGCCGAGGTCGAGTTGAACGTTCGTCTCGACCGCGAGACGGGCTACGACGACATCGCAGAGCGCCTCGCACGGTTCCCGCAGGTCACGGCCTTGCGGCTGGTTAGCGGTGACTACGACTTCGATATGGAAGTCGAAGGCGACTCCATCCGCGAGGTTTCCCAATTCATCAGCGAGAAGGTCGCGCCCGTCCCCGAGATCACCCAGACGGTCACCCACTACGTGATGACCTCTTACAAGGAAAACGGGATCGAACTCGGCGACGGTGAGGACGACGACCGCCTCTCCTATTCACCCTGACAATGACGTTCGAACTGTCAGACCGCGTGCAGGCGGTCCCACCGTCGGGCATCCGCCGGTTTTTCGAAATCGCCGAGGAACGCGACGATGTCATCTCGCTTGGCGTCGGCGAACCCGACTTCGCGACGCCATGGGCGGCCCGAGACGCCGCGATCACGTCCTTAGAGCAGGGCAAGACCTCGTATACGGCAAATCGTGGCAAGCGAGAACTCCGGGAGGCGATCGCCGACTACGTCGCCGACCGGTTCGAGCTGGGCTACGACCCCGACGAGGAAATCATTGTCACCGCCGGCGCGAGCGAGGCCGTCGATCTGGCCTTCCGGGCGTTCGTCAACCCCGGCGATACGGTCGCGATCGCCCAGCCGGCGTACATCTCCTACGAGCCCGGCGTGATCTTCGCCGGCGGCGAGGTGTTGCCGGTCCCAACCAAGGAGGAAGACGACTTCCGGCTTACCGTCGAGGGCCTCGAGGAGGCCGGTGCGGACGACGCCGACGTGCTCGTCCTCTGTTATCCCAACAACCCGACGGGGGCGATCATGCCCGAAGAGGACTTAGAGCCGATCGCCGAGTTCGCCCGGGAGCACGACCTGACGGTCTTTTCCGACGAGATCTACGCCGAACTCACCTACGACGGCGAACACACATCGATCGCAAGCCTCGAGGGGATGCGCGAGCGGACTATCGTCTTCAACGGCTTCTCGAAGGCCCACGCGATGACCGGTCTCCGGCTCGGCTACGCGCTTGGGCCCGCAGACGCCATCGGTGCGATGAACAAGATCCACCAGTACACGATGCTCTCGGCTCCGACGACGGCCCAGTACGCCGCGCTCGAGGCGCTCGACTCCTGTGATGACGACGTCGCGGAGATGGTCGAGGAATACGACCGCCGCCGGCGGTTCGTCCTCTCGCGGTTTCGCGAGATCGGGATGGACGTCTTCGAGGCTAAGGGCGCGTTCTATTGTTTCCCCGAGGTGCCCGAGGGCTTTACCGCCGAGGAGTTCGCCGAGGAAGTCCTGCGCGAGCAGGGCGTTGCAGTCGTCCCTGGCGACGTCTTCGGCGACGTCGGCGAAGGCCACCTGCGCGTCTCCTATGCAACCGGCTTAGAAGACCTCCGGAAGGCGCTGAATCGGATCGAAGCGTTCGTCGCGGATCACGCCTGACTCGCGCTCGAGCGTCGGTCTCTGGTATCGAACGAGAGTCTCGATCGGCGACGTCGATGAGGTGCAACCCGAGTGACAGACACTGTTGGACACTCCCCACAGCGCCGCTCAGTCACGACACTCAAATAGGGGTTTCACAAACAATGGGCTGACTGTCCGCCGATGATGGGAGCGACTGTGAGTGGTGTGTGCCTCGAGCGCGCGAGTGAGACGAGCCGATCGGCCTGCGGAGGGACAGCGTCGTGACGACGCGCTCCATTCCGATCGTCGATCGCGTCACCGACGCCTTCTTTGCGCTCGACACTGGCTTTCGGTTTACCTACCTCAACGAGCGGGCCGAGACGCTGCTGAAACGCTCCCGCGAGGAGCTGATCGGCCGGGTTATGTGGGACGAGTTCCCCCAGACTGTCGAGACGCAGTTCCCCGACGGGTTCCACCGCGCGATGGACGAGCAGGTGCCGGTCTCGTTTGAGATCTATCACACACACCTCGAGACGTGGTTCGAGGCCCGCGCTTACCCCTCGGAAACCGGGCTCTCGGTCTACATGCGCGACGTCAGCGAGCGCAAAGCCCAGGAGACGACGCTGGCCCAACACGCCGCGGTCGTCGAGGCGATCCGCGATGCCGTCGTCACGCTGGATCGCAACCGCGAGATCGTCACCGTCAACGGCGCGACCGAGTCGGTCATCGGCGCGGACCGGTCGCAACTCGTCGGCGAACACGTCGAGACGCTGACCGAGCTGGCGGGCATCGACGACGACGATGCCGTCGAGATCGGGCGGGCGATCACCGACATCGACATCGGCACCGCCGAGCGTCGCCAACTCGACCTTCCGTATATCGGCCCGGACGGCGACGACCGGATGGGCGAGTTCCGATTCGTCCCCATCGAGGACCACGCGGCGACTGTCGCCGCTATCATCCGAGATATTACCGATCAACACGAGTACGATCGCGTCGTCACGTCGCTTCACGAGGTGACCCGGTGGCTCCTCGGGTCCGACGACCCCGAGGAGATCTGTGCGATCGCCGTCCACTCGGGCAGCGACTTGCTCGATTTACCCATCAGCGGCATCTGGTTGCTCGATCAGGAACACGGCTATCTCGAGCCGGTCGCCGGCACCGCCGGTGCCCACGACGAGTTCGGCGGCCTGCCGCGGTTCAACCCCGGCGAGGGTCTCGTCTGGGACGTCTTCGAGGCCGGTGCCGTCGAACTATTCGACGACCTCTCAGAGACTGACGACCTCTACAATCCCGAGACACCGCTTCGCTCGGAGATCATCGCGCCTATCGGTACCCACGGCGTGCTCATGACCGGCTCGTTCGATCCTCACCGCTTCGACGAGACCGACGTCGACCTCGTCTCGACGCTCGTCGAGAACACGCGCGCCGCCCTCGATCGGGCCGACAGAGAACGAGTCCTCAGAGATCGAACCGCCGAACTCGAGCGCCAGACCGAGCGTCTCGAAGCTGTCGCGGACATCCTCTCGAACGACTTGCAGCGCCAACTCGAAGCGGTCGCCGACGCACTCGAGGACGACGACATCGATGAGTGGGAGTTCCCGCTGGCAGAAAATACCGTCGAGACCACGCTCGACCGGGCCGAACGCCTCGTCGACGACGTCCGCGAGTTCGCCCGGAACGCCACGGCCGTCGGCACCCGGAGCCGCCTCCATCTCGAATCGGCGATCGCCGATGCTGTCACCGACTCTCAGATCGACGAGAACGCACTCGTCGTCGACGCGACGGCCACGCTCCGGGCCGATCCCGACCGATTCGTTCGCCTCCTCGAGACGGCCTTCGACAGTGCCGCCGCGCGAGCCGACGACGACGTGACGATCCAGATCGGACTCGTCGGGTTCGACGACGACGGAACGCGCGGCTTTTTCATGTGCGACGATGCTGCTGAAATCCCGCCAACTGCACACGATCGGGTACTCGATCCGACCGCTGACGACGACACTGCGATCGACGGACTCGGCCTCGCGCTCGTCCGTGCCATCGCCGAAGCCCACGACTGGACGTGTACCGTCACCAGTGGCGAAAACGGCGGCACGCGAGTCGAAATTCGAGATATCACGACCCTCGAGCGACGGCTCTCGTAAGCCTCCGCGTCGACGAGAGAATCGCGGACGACGTCGACGTCGGACTCGTCATCGAGCGCTCTCCGGTACTGGTCGTTCGGTGGTCGAATCGATCCAATAAATATCAAATAACCACCGATAGTGGAATCGACCCGTCGATCCGGCCGTTACTCGAGTTCGCGTTCGATCGTCGCGCGTCGCTCGCTGATCTCGCTTGCGTCAGTCTCGATCGTCCGATCGCCGACATCGATCGTGAGTTGCCCGTCGTCGGTCGCGGAGCCGAGTTCGACGACCGGTGCGACGCCGTCGAACGCCTCGCGGACCGCCTCGACCGACTCGGTCTGGATCAGTGCGCGACCGGGCTGTTCGTGGAAGAGTTCGCCAGCGGGATCGTCACCGGGAAGCGACACCTCGAGCCCGGCGTCGTCGGTGACCATCTCGGCGAGTGAAACAGCGAGGCCGCCATGGCTGATGTCGTGGACGGCCAGCGTCGTGTCGTCGTCTGCGACGGCCGCCAGCGTCTCGACGAGGCTGGTGGGGTCGTCGGGCAGTTTGGGGAACCGGTCGCTGCCGTCGAACTGCGCGAGATACTCGGAGCCGCCCAGCCGAACGTCGCCGGCCTCGAGTCCGAGGTCACCGACGAGTACGAGCTTGCCGTCGGTTTCGACCGATAGCGGCGGCGCGTCGTAGCCGTCTTTGGCACCGACCATCGCCAGTGTCGGCGTCGGCGGGATCGGTCCCGCGACGGAGTCGTTATAGAGCGAGACGTTCCCGCCGACGACCGGCGTCGACAGCGTCTCACACATCTCGGCGAGACCGTCGACGATACCGGTGAAACCGCCGTAGACGTCGTCTTTCTCCGGGTTGCCACCGTTGAGACAGTCGACTGCAGCCAGCGGCGTCGCGCCCTTGGCCGCGATGTTCGTCGCGTTCTCGAGCGCGACCGCTCGGGCTCCCTCGTAAGGCGCGACGTCGGTCCAATTGGGTGCCGCGCCCGAAGAGATCGCGAGTCCCTGTTCGGCTTCCCGAACCGCGATAATAGCCGCGTCGTCGCCCGGTCCGACGCTCGTGCGGACGCCGACTTCGTGGTCGTACTGGCGGTAGACCCACCGCTTCGAGGCCGTGTTCGGACTCGCAACGACGGCGTCGAACGCCGACTCGAGGTCGGCGTCAGGCAGGTCGGTTTCGGGCTCGGCTGGCTCCTCAGTCGGGAGGTCGTTCATCGGCGCGCCTTCGCCGAGGAAGTAGGCGTCGACGTCGACGACCGTCTCGCCTTCGAACGTACAGACGTAGTTGCCGTCGGTAACCTCGCCGATGACCGAACAGCCGAGATCGAACTTCTCGGCAATCTCGCGCACGCGGTCGACGTTGTCGGGTTCGACCTCGTAGCACATCCGCTCCTGAGATTCGGCGAGCAGGATCTCCATGGCGTTCATGTTCGGCTCGCGCTGGTGGACGCGGTCGAGTTCGATCTGTGCGCCGAGGTCGGCTTTGGCGACCATTTCGCTCGAGGCACCACCGAGGCCGGCGGCACCGAGGTCGCGGGCCGATTCGATCAGGTTCTCGTCGACGAGCGCCTCGTTGGCCTCGATAAGCAACTTCTCGGCGTAAGGGTCGCCAACCTGCACTGCGGGGCGGTCTTCGGTTTCGGCGTCTTCGGCGAGGTCCTCGCTGGCGAAGCTCGCGCCGCCAAGGCCGTCACGGCCGGTGGCGTTGCCGACGAGGACGAGCTCGTTGCCCGGCTCTTGGGCCTCGGCGGTAACGAGTCGCTCCTCGTTGGTCAGCCCAACACAGGCGACGTTGACCAGCGGATTGCCCTCGTATTTGGGGTGGAAGTCGACGCTGCCGGCGACCGTGGGGACGCCGATACAGTTCCCGTAGTGGCTGATCCCCTCGACGACGCCCTCGAAGAGGTATTTCGAGTGGTCATCGTCGAACTCGCCGAAGTACAGCGAGTCCGCGAGCGCGATCGGGTACGCACCCATCGAGAGCGTGTCCCGGACGATGCCGCCGACGCCGGTTGCTGCGCCGTCGAACGGGTCGACGTAGGAGGGGTGGTTATGGCTCTCGATTCCCATCGTGATGTACGTGTCACTGGTCCCGTCTCCGTCGCCGCTGTCGGGGAGTGCAACGACTGCCGCGTCGTCGCCCGGTCCGATGACGACCTGGTCACCCTCGCTGTCGAACGCCGACAGCAGCGGTCGCGAGGAGCGGTACGCACAGTGCTCGCTCCAGAGGTTCTCGAACAGCGCCGCCTCCGCCCGGGTGGGCTCTCGGTCTAACTCGGAGACAACGAGTTCGCGGTCCGAATCGGCAAGACTCATTCATCTAGGTGATGAAAGTCGGCCGGTAAAGGGGTTTTCATATGCACGTTCGTGGATATTGATTTCGGTCGCTCGAGCGGTTGGCTCGCAGCCGAGCGATCGACGACAGGAAAACGAAGCAGGAGCTGACGATCCTCGACGGCTACGCACGTCGTGACGTCCTTATTCGAAATCGAGATCGAACTCGAGAGACACCTGATTCGTCACGTTGTCGTACAGCGGTGACGTCTCGAGGACTTCCTCGTGTAACGCCTCGAGTTCCTCGTCCGACGCGTCGGCGTCGATGTGGGTCGTGGCACGAATCTCTTCGTACCCTGCCCGAACGTCGTCGCTCAACCCGAGGAAGCCCCGCAGGTCGATGTCGCCCTCGAACTCGAAGTGCATATCGTCGATCTCGATGCCCTTCGCAGCGGCGTGTCCCGCGTAGGTCACGCTGAGACACGAGCCGATGGCTGCCAGGAGGTGTTCGACCGCGTTCGGGCCAGCCCGTTCGCCGAGCAACGCCGCTGGCTCGTCGCCGGTCACGGTGAACTCCGGCGACTCGATCGTTGTCCCGTCCTGTTCGAAGTCGCTAATGCGTGTCTCGCTGGCGAAGCCACCCGTCCACTCCGTCTCGGCACGGAACGTGAACGAGGCTTGCTCGGGCTCTGCCGAGACGCCTTCGATGAGCGACTCGAGTTCGTCGATGTCGAGTCCGTTTATACTGGTCATGAGTGAATTGTGCAATACTCAGTTGCCTGCGGACTGCGATAACCCTTTCGAAGTAGTCACAATATATGGTATCAGATTAGGAAGAACTAGCAATATTCATATCTACTTAACACCGACTGTTTTGCGTTTCTAGGTAAAGCCGCAGTCGATACTAGTTATCAAACCCTCTTAAAAGAACAGTACTGGCCGTAGTACGTTTGTTTTCGAGATCGATATTCTCAACAGTACGTCTCAGAACTGGCTGCACGTCGGGTATCGTTATCTCATCTCATTCGGAAATAATGTCTATTTCCGCCGGGTTTACAACTGGGCCAGCGCTACCTGGTATTGGATAGTATCTGCATGACTCTGAAGAACGGAATCGATATGGAGAAGTTTGAACAGCTCACCGCCGCTGCCGAGGACGATCCGGAAAACGCGGCATTCCGGTTTTTCGCAGAAACGGAGTGGACGGGCGACACGACGTGTGAAACAACCGTCAGTGAGATCGAGAAAGGGGACACGCTCGTCGACTCGCCCGAGTTCACCATGGAAGGCGCGTTGTTCGGCCATCGTGACGCGCCGAACGCACTCGAGCAGTTGCTGTCCTCGCTCGGAACCTGTCTGACGATTACCTACGCCGCCCACGGCGCAAAGCGAGATATCGAGATTTCCGAGATCCGCCTCGAGTTCGAAGGCTGTGCCGACATGCGCGGCCTCCTCGGGCTCGCCGACGATGTCCGCCCTGGCTTCGATCACATCGAGTGTACCGCACACATTGAATCGCCCGCGTCGACAGCCGAACTCGAAGAAATACAGGAGGCGGCACACGCGAGTTCGCCTATCCTCGATAACCTCGAGAACGAAGTGACGGTCGACATTCACCACGCAACAGCGGAGTAACGCGACGTCGCGTTCGATCCGTGCATACTCACTCTGGCCTCGACTTCGACTGATCGAACGCTCGCGTTCCGCTGTTGCCGTTCCGAGCCGCCTCAAGTTCACTCGTTTTCCGTCTCGACGTGCGGCCGTAATCGCGACTCGAGTCGCACAGCTAATCGAGGCGCTTTTGGTCAGGCCGCCTAAACGTACGTTCGTGCTGTCGGTCGAACTCCACACGCACTCGGCGCTGTCTTACGACGGCCGGGATCCGGTCGAACTCATCTTGGAGCAGGCCGAGGCGATCGGTCTCGATGCGATCGCAGTGACCGATCACGACGAGATCGACGCGAGTCTCGAGGCCGTCGAACGCGCCCCCGACTACGGCCTCGTCGGGATTCCAGGCATGGAGATCTCGAGCCAGGCGGGCCACGTGTTGGGACTGGGCCTCGAGGAAGCGGTGCCACCCGGTTTGTCCTTCGAGTCGACGCTCGAGGCGATTCACGACCAAGACGGGCTGGCGGTCATTCCCCACCCCTTTCAGGAGGCCCGCCACGGCGTCATGGCCCGCATCTCCCGCGAGCAACTCGCAACTGGCGATGCGATCGAGGTCTATAATTCGCGACTGTTTACCGGCCGAGCGAACCGACAGGCAGAACGCTACGCCCGATCACGAGGGCTGCCGATGACCGCTGGCAGCGACGCCCACATCAGCGAGATGGTCGGGCAAGCAGTCACCCGCGTCGACGCCACCGAACGCTCCGCCGAGGCGATCCTTGCAGCGATCGCAGACGGGCGGACGACCGTCGAAGGAAAGCGCACGCCCTGGCGGATCAGCGTCCAGCAGTTCGCCGGCGGCGTCACGAGACGACTGGGCCGCGTTTTGAACCTCCTCCGATGACCGAACCAACGATTCGCGGTGCCGATCCAGCGACCGTTCGCGGCGCACTCGCTGACGCCGAGTCACTCCCGGGAACGACCGGCTTCGCCGGCGAACTCGACGGCCAGCTCGTTCGTGACGTGCTCGGACGGGTACCCCTGTACGTCGACACCGACGTCTCGAGTGCAAACCCGGCGTGGGCATTCGAGCCAAGCGCACTCGAGAACCCGACGCTTTTTCCAGCCGGCGCTACCGCTCCCATCAGCGAGCCGCTGCCGAAGCCGGAATCACACTGGCGTCTTCCCGAACCGACGCCCGAATCGAACCACGAGGCCGCTATCGATGCCCTCGAGCGCGCCGTTCGGACGGCCAGCGAGACCGTTCGAGAGGACGATCGAGACATTGCCGTCGCCTTCTCCGGCGGGGTCGACTCGGCGCTGGTCGCCGAACTGCTCGACGCGCCGCTGTACGTCGTCGGCTTCCCAGACAGCCACGACGTCGCAGCCGCGCGGACGGCCGCCGGCGCGATGGGCCGCGACCTCACGGTCGTCGACCTCGAGCCCGCAGACCTCGAGCGGACCGTCCCCGAGGTCGCACGGGCGATTGGACGGACGAACGCGATGGACGTCCAGATCGCTCTACCGCTGTATCTGGTGGGCGAACGCGTCGCCGCCGACGGGTTTGACACGCTCGCAGTCGGACAGGGTGCCGACGAACTGTTCGGCGGCTACGAGAAGGTCGTCCGACTCGACCACCGAGTCGCAGCCGAGACGACTCGCGGAGCCGTCCGCGAAGGGATCAGAAGCCTCCCCGAGCAACTGCCACGCGACGTGCTGACGATCGAAGCGACGGGACTCGAGCCGGTCGCGCCGCTGCTGCACGACGCCGTCGTCGAGGCGGCGCTTCGCCTGCCGGACGAGTTGCTAGCCGACGAGGACGAACGAAAACGTGGCTTCCGACGCGTGGCGGCCCGCTATCTGCCTGCCGAGGTCGCCAACAGGGATAAAAAGGCCGTCCAGTACGGCAGCCTCGTCGCCCGCGAGCTCGATCGCCTCGCCCGTCAGGCCGGCTACAAGCGCCGAATGGACGATCACGTCACGAAATACGTCGCATCGCTGCTCGAGGACGGGGAGACGGCCGCCGAGTAAGGACGCGCTTCGTCTCGTACGGCTGGTGGACCGATTTACCAGTGCAACCGCAGTGCAGGTTGCGGTCCCACCGGCACTGACTGATAGGAGTCCGTCTCAGGACGGCATCGGGCAAAGACTCGCGGTAAAGACGACCGTCTCGTCAGTTTCGTTTCTCGCACCGTGGATGACGCCCGGTCGTGGTGGACGACCCCGGGCGCACCGATTTCCTCGCGCTCGTCGCCCTGGATGACTGTTACCGTCCCCTCGAGTACGTGAAAGACGTTCGTACTGTCACCGTGTTCGTGTGCCTCGAGTTCCGCGCCCGGCCCGAGCGCGAACGCTTTCACGAGCACGTCGTCGCTGACGACCAGTTCCGTACTTTCGACAGTGCCGTCGGTCGGCTCGAGGTCGGCGATCGCGTTGGCGTATTCGTCGCGCATATCGAGTCGATTCGACGGGCGAGCCTATAACGGCAAGGGAGAACTGCCGGTCAGAACGAGCCGTATGCGCTCATACGGGCTGCTATCACGGTGTCCCGGCGCACCTGCGACACCTCATCCGGGTGTGCCGAAACTGACTGGGAGACGTCCCGTCTCATACGGTCTGCTGTCAGTCATTTCCGGAGGGACTGCGAGCCGTCCTGCGGTCTCTCCGGTAAACAGTTACAGCAAACCGTATCAGTCTTCCGTCTCAGTCGGCAGCTTGTTCGCCGGTTCGTGCGTGACGTTTTCCGAGACCGTCCGGCGGTTGGCCTCGCCGACGCGGTCTGCGACTTCGCCGACCAGGTCCTCGAGATGACTCTGGATCTCGCTGTCGTCGTTTTTGACGAGTGCGCCCTGGCTGCCGTCGGCCCCGAAGTCGGGATGGATCGGGATCCGGCCCAGCAACGGCACGTCGTACTTGTCGACGATGGTGTCCGCCCCGCCGGTGCCGAACAGGCCGTGCTGGTCGCCACAGGACGGGCAGATGAAGGAACTCATGTTCTCGACGACGCCCAGGACGGGGGTGTCGTGTTTGTTGAACATCTGGATTCCCTTGCGGGTGTCGTCGAGTGCCATCTCCTGGGGCGTCGTGACGACGACGGCACCGGTGACGGGCATCGACTGCAGCAGGTTCAGCGTCGCGTCGCCGGTTCCCGGCGGCAGGTCGACGATCAGGTAGTCGAGTCGGCCCCACTCGACGCCCTCTAAGAACTTCATCATGAACTTGTTGACCATCGGGCCGCGAAGGATCGCGGGGTCGTCCTCGTTTTCCATCATCATGCCCATGCTGATGATGCGGACGCCGTCCGAGCGTGGCGGCACGATTTCCTCGTTGGGCGTGACGCCAGGGTCGCTCTCGGCCGGGAGGATCTGGGGAACGTTTGGCCCGTGAATGTCGGCGTCAAGAAGCCCGACCATCGCACCGCGTTTCTCGAGCCCGGCCGCGAGGTTGGCCGCGACCGTCGTCTTGCCGACCCCACCTTTGCCAGAGGAGACGGCGATGACGTTGCGAACGCGGGGGAGAACCTCGTCGTCGAAGCCGTGTTCCTCGTCGACGTGTGCTCGCAGGTCGGCCTCGAGACCGGCGTCTTCGATGACGTCGCGGATCTGGTTGCCAATCTCCATCTCGGAGGGCGCGTATGGCGCGTTAAACGCAAGCGAGATGCGAGCCGTCTCGTCGTCGATCGTGACGTCGTTGACCAGCCCAAGCGAGACGATGTCCTCGCCGATGTCCGGATCCTCGACCTGCTCGAGTTTGATTTCGAGCTCGTGTGCTGTGATGGTCATAGTGTCGATGTACTAGCCGTACGAAGGGCCCGGAACGGGATACGTGTGATGGTTCGAGCGTGGAGAACCGTATACGGAGTGGAGACTAGGAGCTAGTAACCGACCCCCTCCTTCGCTCGGGCTGATGCCCTCGCGTGGTGAGGCCGGCGGCTCCGCCTCGAAAGATGCTGATCGCACGACAGCTGTGCGAATAGTGTAGAAATCGTTTCAGGTAGTACTATAGCAGTCTCGATTGGGACTCTGACTGTGATCGCAAAAAACGAAATCGGTGTTCGGAATTCGATACGAACGTCGGTTACGGTGGGCCGACGCTGCTGATCGGCTCCGGCGGACCGCCATAGAAGACGACGCCGATCAGGACGGTCAGGATGAACATCCCGACCCACATCGAGGTCGTCAGGCCGACGAGATAGCCAACGCCGAGCAGCCCGGACGACGTGTCACGGGGCTTCCCGAGGAACCATGCTGCGAGCATGATGTAGACTGGGACCAGGATGATCGCGAAGATGACCCAGGTCCCCTCGTTGGGGAAGCCGGTGAAGCCGCCGGTGCCGTCGTAGCCGTGATACAGGAGTTCCGATGCGAATGTTGTCAGTGCTGGACTCATGCTTCCACCTCGGGTTCGGTCGCCTCGTCACTGTGTGCGTGGTCGCCACGCATGTGCTCGACCGCGTGGAGCTCGACCACTGGGACGAGCTTCGAGAGGTTGAGGAATAAAAGTGCCACCAGTCCGGCCGTCCCAGCGAGCGACGCCCACTCGATCAGGCTCGGGAAGTAGGTCCCGGGCGTGTTGGCGTAGATGTCGAACACCGGGTGCTTGAATCCTTCGACGACGAACAGGACCTTCTCGGTCAGTGTTCCCGTGAGAATGACCCCGCTGGCGAGGAGCGCTCGCTTCTTGCTGAACAGCGATGGACGGATCGCCTGCAGGAAGATGTACACGAGCGTACTGAAGATCAGGAACATCGCAGCCTGATAGAGCGGGTGAGCGAGCTTCGCTTCCGCCGAGACTGCCTTCGCGTTCGGTCCAAGGAAGACACCGTTGAGAACGAACTGGAGCTGGAACCAGAGGAACAGCAGGGTGAAGAACCCGAGCCACAGGAGCAGCCCACGGAAGATGTCGTCAGTGATGATGTGGTCCCAATCGTAGGCGCGACGGAACGCATACGAGATGATGGTCACACCGCCGATCGCCGACATCAGCGCGATGCTCAGGAACATCGGGCCCTGAATGCCGCCAGTCCAGGCGGGCATCGCCGGGAGCAGTGCGAACAGCCACGGGATAACGCCACCGTGGAGCAAGAGCTGTCTCTTATACACATCTCTGAGNTCAGAGATGTGTATAAGAGACAGGTGTAGCCAAGCGTCATGATCTTGTAGATCGGTTCGAAGCGGTCAGGGAGCTGGTCGCGCAGTCGGTTGACGTCGTATCGGAGCGTGAGCCCGAGATAGGTCGCCGACAGCACGAAGTAGGCCGTAATGACCGTCACGTCCCACACCAGCGGCGAGTTGTTGACCGTAATGTGGTAGTGACCGATGACGCTCGTGACCATCCGGTCCGGCCGGCCCATGTGGACCAGAATGTAGAAGCCGGCGGCCGAGAGGCCACCGATGGTCGTCATCTCCGCGAGTCGGGCGATCGGCATGTACCGATCCATCCCGAGCAGCCGGACAGCCGCCGAGAGGATGATCCCGCCGTGAGCGACACCGACCCACCAGATGAACGCGCCGATGTACAGCCCCCACGTCGAACCGCCACCGGAGCCCCAGTCACCGAGCCCGGTGACGACCAGCCCTTCCTGGAGCTGGTAGGCCCAGCCCGCGAGGAAGACCAGAAGGGCAAGAGTCGCGATACCGTACAGGACGAAGTACTTCTTCGTGAGCGTGTTGATCGGACGAAGAATGTCCGCTTCGGTTGGCTCCTTCGTGCTCATAGCGACACCCCGTCAATGTGACCGACGGTCTCGTCATCGAGTTTTTCCTGCCGCCTGTCGAGGAGCCCGGCGTCTTCGTACTTGGTCGGGCCTTCGACCTGGTAGGCGTTCGTCCCGGGTTCATCGCCGAGGTACGTGACGTTCGGGTTCGTCCCGATGTGGTCGAGCAGGTTGAACGAGCTCGGATTGCCCACGTACTGCTGGAGCTGGGCCTGCGCCTCCTGCTCGCTGCCGTCGGCGAGGCGCAGCGTCTCGAGGGCCTCCTCGCTCTCGAGGTCGACGTACCCTTCGATTGCGTCGAGGGACTCGAGAATGGTCCGTTCGTTCTGGAGCAGGGTGGTGTTCTTGTTGTCGCCAGGCTCGAGTCGCTCGCTGACGATGTCGATCGCTTTCATCATCGACAGCACCTCCTCGTCGAAGGTCCGGCTCTCGTTGGCCGCATCAAGGGCCTCGATCGCGGACTCGAGGTCGTCGCCCTCGCTGAGCGTTTCGTCGATCGTCTCCGGATCGGGAATGTATCGATTGCTGCTGATGTGGTCGCCGCTCAGGTGGGCGACAGCTCGGCTCTTGACCGGGTGCTCGCGGTGCTGGTACGGGTCGCTCTTTTCGTCGTTGACGTCCCCGAACTGGATCGCGTTCGGCGGACAGGCCGATTCACAGGCGGTCGTCCCGACCTGCTCGTCGCCCTGCTTGCCGTCCTGCATGGATGGACAGAACGTACACTTGCTCATGACACCACGCGGGGCACGACTGTCGACCCACCGCTCGCCGTGTTCGTACTCGGCATGCGTGATCTCGTCGGGGTCCTCGGGGTTCTCGAGGCCGTCGATGTCCTCGTATTCGACGCTGGGGTCCTCCCACTGGAAGTAGTTGACACCGTACGGGCAGGCAACCTGACAGTATCGGCAGCCGATACAGACGTCGTAGTCGGTCAACACGATCCCGTCCTTGTCGCGGGTGTGACGGGCCGTCGTCGGACAGACCTTCTCACAGGGAGCGTCCGTGCAGTGCTGGCACGGTCGTACGAGCATGTTGAAATCGCTCCCCATGTTGAAGTCGGTGTAAGCACCGGAGTCGACCAGTCCTTGCCCACCATCGGGAGAGGAGTGATTGCGGTCTTCCCAGGCCATGACGTACATCCAGTTGACGCCCTGGTCGAGGTCGTTCTCCTGCTGGCAGGCCGTCATGCAGGTCAGACAGCCGTCACAGCGTTCCAGGTCGATCGTCATGCCCCACTGGGTATCGGGGTGCTCGTGAGTCTCGGTGCCCCCACCGTGGCCACCTTCGGCGACGCTGGCCTCGGGACCGTCGTCGACGGTGCCCCACGCACCGACGCCGACGGCTGCCGCGCCGACACCCATTTTCTTCATCGCTTCACGACGGGTCTGCTCGCCGTCACCGTCGAACTTGTCGACCATCCGCGAGAACGTGCCCTTGGCCTCTTCCTGGGCCTTTTCGTAGGCCTCTTTCGTCGGGCGCTCGTCCTCGCCGAACTCCTCCATCACGTCGTCGTGATATTTCTCGTGGAATTCGGCCTCGGAAAGTTCGCCTTCGGTGACCCGCATCGCGTCACGGGCCATGTCCATACCGAGTTGACTATCGTACTCGGTATCATCGAGCATCGACTCGAGTTCGCCTTCCCACTCGTTTCCAAGTGGATGAAATGATTCGTCATCCGTACTCATCAGATCAGAACACCTCTGAATATGACACTGGTGTCACACCGACCGTACTCGACGGCATGCACTGGTGTCATGCCGAGAGTACTCGACGGCATGCACTTCAAATCGTTCATTTGTGGATCCTCATCCCTCGCTCACAACCCAACTTGGATGAAGTATAGAGCCGATTTTCAGCACGTGAGAATCGAGCCGACTATGTTCGTCTATATAAGTTAACGGCTGTCAACGTGGACCAGCGAGCGCGCTCGAGCGCGGCTGATAGTTTTCGTTACAACGTTCGTGGGTCGCTCTCAACGCGTCGACTCGACACCCGAGAAACGACAGTTCGGCACCAACTCGCCCGGAACACGGGTCGACGTGGCGGCTCGTTGAGCGTTCTTCCCCGGCGACAACTCTCGCAATGGGATCGATGTGTCTCGACGCAATGGCCGACGATACAGCGACTATCTCATGCGCTCGTCGGCCGATCCTCGAGCTCTACATGCTCGGCAACACCCGGAAGCGCTGCAACGAACTGCTTGATAATCGCTTCTTCGGCTCGGTGAAGCGTCTCGCTACACGTCGATTTGGCGATGTCGAGGTGGGCCGCGAGCTCGGTCAGCGAACAGCGCCGTGGGGTGTCGTAGTAGCCCGCGTCGATAGCAGCGACCACGACTTCGAGTTGTCGCTCCGAGAGAAGTTGCCGTTCCTGGAGTCGCTCACGGACGTCGTCGATCCGGTACTGGAACCCAAATCGCTCGAGTTGGTCAGCGAGTTCCGCCAGCCGCTCTCTGGAGCCGGTGACCTCGACGGTTGCCTCGCCATCGACGATTTCGATCGGGAGTTCGATCGGCACACCAGACTCTCGCGAGGACACCAACAGCAGTGGCGTCGTCGCCTCGAAGTGAACCGTCGCCTCGTGAATACCCTGTTGGGCGACCGTAAGTTCCGTGAGCTGTGGATGGTCGGCCATCGCCTCGATCACTGCCGAGACCGTCGGACCAGTGATCCGAACGAGGGCAAACCCGGATTCAGGCCCGGGAACGGCCGCGAGCACCCGAAAGGTCGACTCGGGGTAGGCCGTCGATAGCTCATGAATCCAGACTTCCTCGGGCATCGTGATCGTGAGTGTCGCGTGGGCCATACGAGCGCGTTCAGTGTTCCTCTGTCCTGTGGCTACGAATATGTTCGCAATCTTTTCAACCGTGACGAGCTGCTATGATCAAGCGTTGCCACCGCTCCGACCGGTTAAAGATGGGTACCGGAGCCGGGTACAGACCTATCTCCCTTCGAGGTGTTCAGTGAGGTGGTCACAGAGTCGGTCGGGCGCTTCGTGGGGCACCCAGTGACTCGTCGCTGGCAGGAGCTCGAGGCGACTCGTTGCACAGAACCCCGCGCTATCGACCGCCAGCGAGGGGACGAGCGCCGCGTCGTCCTCGCCCCAGACGACGAGCGTCGGTGCGTCGATCTGATCAGTCGGAAGCCGTGGCGGATCCCGCAGCGCCGCCCGATACCAGTTCAACATCCCGGTAAGCGCACCGTCTCGGTCCCAGGCCTGCCGGTAGCGGGCCAGTTCACCGTCGGTGAACGTTCCCGACGCGGCCGTTCCCCGAAGTGCTCGCTCGAGAAGACGATAGTCGTCGTATCGACAGGCGAGTTCGGGAAGCCATGGAAGCTGAACGCAGACGGCATACCAGCTCCGACGGAGCTGCTCGGGATTCGAGAGCAATTGTCGACGGTAGGCGGTCGGATGGGGCGCGTTGACGATGGCGAGCCGATCGACGACCTCGGGGAACCGACAGGCAAGCTCCCAGGCGACGACGCCACCCCAGTCGTGGCCGACGACGTGGGCTGTGTCGCACGCTTCAGTTGCGATCACGTCGACGATGTCTCGTGTGAGTTCGTCCGTTCGGTATGCTGGCACGCCGTCGGGTTTCTCGCTCCGGTTGTATCCCCGCTGGTCCGGAACGAGGACGCGATAGCCGGCATCGACGAGCGGGCCGATCACCTCCCGCCAGCCGTGCCAGTACTCGGGAAAACCATGGAGCAAGACGACCACCGGATCCGCTGGATCGCCAGCAGTGATGACGTGTAACTCGACGCCGTTGACCGTTCTGCGGGTCGACATCGCGTCGACAGCCGGTGGTAGCGCAGCCTCGAGTTGCGCCGCCGACGCCGTCGACCTCGAGTCCGTCCCCATTCGAGGACACCTGCACCGCGGATCGGGATATCGGTTGGGATATTATCGCCGCGGGTGAGGGTTGCATCCGGCGTGGGTCGAACCGCGGCGGGCCATCACGTCCAGACGCGAAGACAGTCGGTCGAGCAAAAGTGGAGATCGATGCGCTCCTCGCCGTCGGATTCGACGTAGGTTGTCAGTGTGTATGCAACCTCGTCGGAGTCGCAGTTATCACAGTCCATAGTCCTCCTCGCGGGACAGCACCCTTGAGTATGAACCCATTAGCCGATCACTTTCACAGTTAGTGACGTGTTAGATCTGGAAAATCTCGTGTTGAACAGGTATTCCGACACGTTGATACCCTCAGATAAGTGATGCGGCCGCAGGAACAATCGAAGGAGACAACGTCGCGACAGCAGTATCGAAACCCTTACTCTCCGGAAGCCGGTGCGAACACGTATGAGCGACGACGCCGTCAGTCCCGAGGAGGTCCGCCACGTCGCGGATCTGGCCCGCGTCGACCTCGACGACGATGAGGTCGACCGGTTCGCCGGACAGTTCGCGGACATCCTCGAGTACTTCGAGACGTTAGACGAGGTGCCAGAGGTCGACCGCGAGGCCGATCTCGCGAACGTGATGCGACCGGACGAGGAACACGACTCCCTCGACAGCGAGGCGGCGCTCCGGAACGCACCGGAAACGGAAGACGGCTACTTCAAAGGGCCGAACGTCTCGTAATCATGTCTGAGGATATTTTCATCACCGAAGAACGGATCGAGGGAGCCGACGACGGCCCGCTGGCCGGCAAAACGGTCGCGGTCAAGGACAACATCTCCACCGAGGGCGTCCGAACGACCTGTGGCTCGAAGATGCTCGAGGAGTACGTCCCGCCCTACGACGCGACGGTCGTCGCCCGGCTCAAAGAGGCCGGCGCGACCATCGTCGGCAAGGCCAACATGGACGAGTTCGGGATGGGGACGACCACCGAAACCTCCTACTTCGGCGAGACGGACAACCCCGCCGCACCGGGTCACGTTCCCGGCGGTTCCTCGGGCGGGTCGGCGGCCGCCGTCGCTGCCGGCGAGGCCGACCTCGCGCTTGGCTCCGATACTGGTGGCTCGGTCCGCTGTCCAGCCGCCTTCTGTGGCGTCGTTGGCATCAAGCCAACCTATGGACTGGTCTCGCGATACGGTCTCGTCGCCTACGGCAACAGCTTAGAGCAGATCGGTCCCTTCGGTGAAACCGTCGAGGACGCCGCCGCGTTGCTTGACGTGATCGCCGGCAGCGACGAGCGCGACGCGACCACGCACGACGCCGGTGACGACGCGAACTACGCCGACGCCGCGACCGGCGACGTCGACGGGCTACAGATCGGGATTCCGACCGAGTTGCTCGAGGGTGCTGACGAGGGCGTCGTCGAGACGTTCTGGGATGCCATCGATGAACTCGAGGACAAGGGTGCGTCGTATCACGAAGTCAGCCTCCCATCGGTCGAACACGCCGTCGAAGCCTACTACGTGATCGCGATGTCGGAAGCCTCGTCGAACCTCGCGCGGTTCGACGGCGTCCGCTACGGGCATTCGGGGGGCTACGACGGCAACTGGAACGAGACGTTCGCGAAAGCCCGCGAGGAAGGCTTCGGTGACGAGGTCAAGCGCCGCATCCTGCTTGGCACCTACGCGCTCTCGGCGGGCTACCACGACAAGTACTACAAGAAGGCCCAGGACGCCCGCGCATGGGTCAAACAGGACTTCGACGAGGCGCTTTCGGAAGCTGACGTGCTCGCGAGCCCGACGATGCCGGTACCGCCGTTCGAACTCGGCGAGAGCCTCGACGACCCGCTCAAGTTGTATCTCGCCGACGCGAACACCGTGCCGGTGAACCTCGCGGACCTCCCCGCGATTTCGGTTCCGGCAGGCGAAACCGACGGCCTCCCTGTCGGTCTCCAACTCGTCGGGCCAGCCTTCGGCGAGGAACGGTTGATCCGGGCCGCAAGCGCGCTCGCCTGAGAGACATCGGTCGCTCGTCGTCGTTGACCGGCCCCATCACGGCGTATTCAAGTCCGCTCCTTATTTATCAGCGATCAGTACGATGGGCGTGTCCGTCGCTCCGAATCCCACCGACATATTCGACCGCGCCGTCGACGAAGGCGAACGGCGACTCACGCAGTCGACGCTCGAGCTCGCGGCGACCAGCTTCATTGCGGGGTTCACGATCGTTTTCGGCATCGCTGCACTGGGGGTCGTCGACGGGCTAGTTCAACCCCGGTTCGGGGACGTCGCGCATATCGCTGGCGCGCTCGCCTTCGGCGTCGGCGTCGTTTTCTTGGTCGTCGGTCGAACAGAGCTCTTCAACGAGAACTTCGTTGCTCCGGCCGCCAAGGCGGTCGATCAGGACGGCTCGTGGATGCTCCGATCGCTCGGCCGCCTGTGGACTGTTACCCTCGTCTTCAATCTCATCGGTGGATTCCTCTTCGCGTTCGTCTTCGCCGTCGACGGCGTCCTTCCGTCAGGATCGGCACACGCGTTGGCGCAGACCGCCGAAGGGATCGTTCATCGACCGATCAAGGGGATGTTCGCGAGTGCCATCGTCGGGGGCGCACTCGTGAGCCTCTTGTCGTACCTCCTCGAGGCAGTCAACAGCGTCCGAAGCCGAATTACGCTGGCCTACATCGTCGGCTTCCTGCTCGCGCTCGGGCCGTTCGATCACGTCATTGTCACTGCGGTCCACGTCTTCTTTGGCTTCCTCTTCGATGCTGCGATCGGCTATGGCGCGCTGTTCGAGACGGTCGTCGTCGCTACTGCGGGGAACATCGTCGGGGGGCTTGGGTTAGTGACGTTTACCCACGTTGCGCAGGTTCGGGGTGCGAGAAAATCGGAGTAGTTCGCCCCGGACGGTCTGTCAGAGCAACTTGACGGGGCCGAAAACGGAGTTTCGATCTCGAGCGGCGATCGCGCCGGTTATTCCTCGTATGCGAGGTTCATGATCCACTGCGAGAAGGCGTCGCTGTTGGGATCGACCTCTTCCTCGCCGATAAACGGCGAGAGCATGTCGCCGGCCATCAGCAGTCTGAAATCGAGGTCTCGTGCGGTCGGCGAGATGTAGTAGGTGTTGTGACCCTCGTAGACGGTTTCCTCGCGATCGACCAGGTCCTTTTCGACGAGCGATTCGACGATCCGGCTGCCCTTGCGCGAGGAAACGTCCAGTTCCTTCCAGAAGTCGCTCTGGTGGATGCCGCCGGACTCGCGGACGAGTTCGAGGCCGGCACGCTCGTCCTCGGTGAGTTCGGCTTCGGCCGTGGAAACGCTCACGGTGACCACCTCGCCGTGCGCGTCGCTACAGGCAGGAGTGCGTCCATACTACATCCAAGCGAGGGCGAGCCGCTTAAATGTGCCTTTCGTCGTCGACTGTCGATTCGATCGCGGTGCCCTGCCCCTCGAGTCCGTCGCCGATCGTGAGGTCGACCTCGTCGTAGCTCGTTCGACAGGGCGGCCCCGGCGCGAAGGCGTGATATTCCAGTTCGGGGCCGATCGCGAGCAGTGACGACGACTGGGTGCCGTATCCGTTCTCGTGAACGCAGGCTCCGTATTCGTGGTCGCCCAGTACCTCGCTTGCCCGCTCGAGCCAGTCCATCGCCGTCTCGTCTGGGTGAGCCGTCAGCACCTCGCGAAGCGCGTGCGCGTCGGCTGCCTGCTCGTGTCCGATCTCGGTCCGGTGCTCGGGAATGTCGACGTCGTCGTCGACGGCGACGTTGACGACGACATGGACGCCCGGCTCGAACGCGGTCAGCGAGCGCGTGCCGTCCCACTGGTAACAGAACGCGTCCGTCGCGTCGGCGACGACGAGGTAGAAGCCGCTGTACTCGTCTGCGTCGGTCGCTGCGTCGACGACCGCTTTCGCGTCCGCGGCGGAGCGAGCCTCGAGGATGTCCGCGACGAGCAGTCCACGCGAGCGCTCGCCGGCCAACTCGGCGTCGGTCCACTTGTTCGTGAGACCGACGAAGACGCCGAACTCGTTGTAGCCGATCCACGTGCCGCCTGCTTCGGCGTCCTGTGGCGCGATGACCAGCGGCTCGTCGTTGTAGACGGCAGGCGGAATCGACTCCCGGTCGACCATTTCGTCACGGTTGGCGGCGACCGTGACCGGCGCGTCATCAAAGACCTGCCAAGCGAGCGTGAGCGTACACACGCCTCCGGCTATGAACGCCACCGGCTTAACTTCGAGTCCGACGGCAATCCGGTTCGGTCGACCGGTCTGGCAGTCCAGCGCGAGGGCCGAGAGTCGTCCGAACTGTCACTAGCCGATCGCGTTCCGGGTGTCGACTGCTCGATTGCGGTGTGGTATCAGTACTATATCGGGTCCCGAGACAAAGAGCACTTGAGTAGCTAGTGGTGGGATCAGAGACACATCCGATGGTGACTCACAGATCCGTGAGTAGCAACGGCACGCGGTCGAACGACTGGGACCGAAACGACGCTTTCGGTCGGTACGAACGATGAACGGTGCGAAACTCTTCGGCCTCGAGGAAGCCTCGTGGGCGGAACGAGGGCTCTTCGTCGTGACGATGAGCGTGATGCTTGCGCTCGGCGGAGTCGGATTGGCGCGTCCGTCGCTGCTGAGTCGCGCGCTCACCGGCGCGAAGGGGTGGATCCTTACCTACTTCGGCTGGTGGTTCATCCTGCTTGGATTCGTCTTGCTCGCGGCCGTGTTCGCCTTCACGGCCTCGCAATACGGACGGCTCCGGATCGGCGGGCCCGACGCCGAACCGGAGTTCGACCTGTTCTCGTGGCTGGCGATGGTGTTTACCGTCGGGTTCGGTGCCTCAGTGCTCATCTGGGGCGTCGCCGAACCGATCTCGATCGTCCAGCATCCGCCGCCGGAGCCGGCTCCCGTCCAGGGGGCGTCCCTCGAGTCGATGGCACTGGCGTTCATGTTCATCCACGAGGTATTCCCGGGGCTGGCGATGTGGTATCTCCCCGTCGCGATCGCCTTTGGGATCGTGGTCTACACCGACGGCGTCGGTGACTACAAGATCAGTTCGATGCTCGCCGGCGTCGTCGGCGAAGACCGGATTCCTGGCCTCTACTGGCTGGTCGATCTGGCGGCACTGATCGCGACGATCGGCGGCATTTCGACGACCCTGGGCTTCAGCGCACAGACGATGTCGGCGATCCTCGGCCGCGTGTTCGGGCTCGACGCGACGCTCCTGACCTACGTCGTGTTCGCGCTCATCGGAATCGTGTTCCTCGGCGACGTCTGGCTCGGGTTGCGAAAGGGCATTCGCAACGCGGCCCGCGCGACGGTGATCCTCATCGGCGTCGCGATGGCCGTGCTCGTGGTCGTCGGGCCAAGTCTCTACATGCTCGAGTTGAGTCTGGACGCGACAGGCGTCTGGCTCAGCGAGATGTTTCGCCTGACGCTGTACACGGCCCCGAACGCCGACGGCAACTGGGCGGCCAACTGGACTGGCTTCTGGTGGGCCTGGTGGGCCGCCTGGAGCATCTTCGTCGGGAGCTTCGTCGCCCGCGTCTCGAAGGGCCGGACCATCCGGGAGATGTTCGCCGTGCTCGTCGTGGTCCCGACGGTCTTTACCTGGATCCAACACGGCCTCATCGGTGGCTGGGTGCTCGCACCGGGCTATCAGGGACCGGTCGCCGAGGCGATGGCGTCGGCAGGTAATCCTGCAGCGATCGCGAAAGCGCTCCAGATTACGCCGTTTGGCACGGTGCTCGCGGTGTTGTTCGTCTTCATCATCGCCGGCTACATCATCACCTCACTCGACTCGGCGGTCTTTATGATCTCGGCGATCACGCTCGGCGACGAGAACCCGAACCCGCGAAACCGCGCGTGGTGGGGCGGCTTGCTGGCAGTTTTCGGGATGATGTCGCTCCGACTCGAGGAGTTCAGCGCCATCGAGTCGCTCTCGGTGACGATGGCGCTCCCGTTCTCGCTGTTCCTGTTGCTCGTCCTCTATGGCAGTTACGTCGTTGCCCGCGACTCCGTCCGCGACGACGAGACTGCCAACTCGGAGTCCCAGCAACCCAGTCAACAGCCAGCGGCCCAGAGCGCAGCCGACGACTGACGACGCGTCGGCACAGATAATTCTGAACGCTGAGCTACAAAACCCTCCATCGCCGCGGCGCTCAAGACGGTTCCGGGGACGGAACGACGCGCCGCTCACCTCATATCGATCCCGTCTTCAAGCAGCTGCTCTCGAACCGCCTCGCGATCGACGGTCCCCGATGCCGTCCGGGGCAGCGCGTCGACGATCCCGATCGTCTTCGGCTGTTTGAATCCCGCAAGGTGGTCGTCGCAGTGGGCAAGGAGCGCTCGAGGCTCGATCGGACTGTCAGCTGCGCTCGAGTCCGTATCCGGAACGACGAGTGCTGCAACCCGCTCGCCCCATTCGTCGTCTGTGAGCCCGACGACGGCGGCGTCCTCGACGCGAGGATGGTCCCGGAGGGTCGCGACCACTTCGCCGGGGTCAACGTTCTCGCCGCCGGTGACGATGCGGTCGCTGCGGCGGTTGAGGATCCAGAGCCGCCCGTCCGCGTCACGGTACCCGACATCGCCGGTGTGCAAGCCCCGGTCGCCGAACGCCGCGTCGGTGTGTGCGTCGTCGAGATAGCCCGGCGTCACTGTCGGCCCCGAAACGACGAGTTCGCCCTGTTTGCCCCCCTCGACCGCCGCGCCGGTCTCGTCGACGACAGTGACGTCTGTGAACATGAGCGGCTGTCCGACGGTCCCCTCGTGGGTGGCGGCCTCCTCGGGCAGCGCCGTCGCGATCTGAGAGGCCGTCTCGGTCATGCCGTAGGTCGGACAGACCGGCACGTTACGCTCCCGGCAGCGCTCGAGCAACTCGCTCGAGGCCGGCGCGCCACCGAGCAAGACGAACCGAAGAGCGTCAGTCGGTTCCCAGCTGGCGTCGAGCAGCCGCTTGCACATCGTCGGAACGAGCGAGACGCCGGATATATCATAGTCTTCGAGCACGCGCGCGGTCGCAGCCGGGTCGAACGCGCGCTGGATCACGACGGGCGTGCCGTACAGCGCCGATCTGACGACGGGTGCTAGCCCGCCCATGTGATACATCGGGAGACAACACAGCCACCGGTCGTCGGGGTCGACGCCAAGCCGGAACGCGGAGGCGGTCGCGCTCGCGACGAGGTTGCCGACCGTCAACCGGACGGCCTTCGGCTCGCCCGAGGTGCCGGAGGTGAACATAACGAGTTGTGTGTCGTCGCGCTCGAGATCAACCGGTTCGATCGATGTGGCGCTCGTGTCTGCTTTCTCGAGCGCCCGCGTCCCATCGCGCTGTGGCTCGTCAACCGAGTACACGTCGACCGAGTTGGCTTCGGACGCGACTGCAAGCGCAGCCGTCTCGGTCTCGCGCTCGCAGACGATAGCGGTGAGGTCGGTCCGTGCGACTTTCGCGGCGAGTTCGCCTGTCGTTTCGCGGACGTTAAGCGCGACCACGGTCGTCCCGGTTCGCATCGCGGCGAAAAACAGCGTCGCGAACGCGGGGCGCGTGTCCATGAGGACACCGAGTCGCTCGCCGGCGAGGCCCGCCGACTCGAGCGCCGCCGCAACGCGGTCGATCCGGCGGTCGTACTCGCGGAACGTCCAGTTCGTCTCCGTTGCGACGTCGATCAGTGCCGTCCGCTGGGGTGTCGCCGCAACGCGGTGGGCGACCGGATCGCGCGTCGGCCAGTCGATCGGAGCAGTCATCACTCGGTCCACACGTCGGTGACGCCGAGCCCTTTCGCTTGCGGAACGACTGCCGATCCCTTCTCGAGCAAGACGGGATCACGACCCAGATCCTCCGCGAGGAGGTTCCCAGTCGCGAGCCCGCAGGCCGGGACGTCGGGGATCGCTGCCGCCAGGTGGACCGCACCCGTCCGCGCGACGACCCCGTCGATCGTCGTCGTGACCAGCGGCGTTACCTCGAGTTCGGCCAGCCAGGCCGCAACCTTGCGTGCCACGTCGATTCCACCCAGTGCCATCGGTTTCAGGACGATAACATCCGCGGCGTCGGCGTCACAGATCGTGTCGACGCCGTGCTCGAGGAGGCCCTCATCGAGTGCGATCGAAACGCCCGTGTTCTGAGCCCGCAGGTCGGCATGCCCCTCGAGTGCGCCTGCAGGCAGCGGTTGCTCGAGGATCGAGACGTCAAGTTCCGCAAAGCCCTCGAGCGCCGACTGGGCCTGTTCGTAGGTCCAGGCCTCATTGGCGTCGACCCGGAGTTCGACGTCAGGACCGACGGTCTCGCGCACGCGGCGAACGCGTTCAATGTCTTCTTCGACGCTTCGGAGGCCAACCTTTAGCTTGCAGGTGTCGAACCCATGGTCGACGGCCGTGCGTGCGTCACGTGCGGTGTCGGCCGGCGAGCCGTCGCCGATCGTCGCGTTGACCGGCACCCGGCCGACCATTGGTCCCTGGCCCAGATAGCGATATAGCGGCGTCGCCTCGCAGGTCGCCTGCAGATCGGCAAGTGCCAGCGAGATCGCGTGGCGGGCAGCGACCTGCTGAGCGACGACTTCGAGGGCCTTGCTCGGGCCACCGGTTCGGATCGCATCCTGGGCGCGCTCGAGGGCGCGTTCGCAGTCTTCGAGCGACTCCGTCCAGCCCGCCAGCGGCGTCGCCTCGCCGTAGCCGACGGCCGGGTCGTCGCTATCTTCGTCGACGAGCCGCACGAGAAACCCCTCGCGGGCGCTGATCGCGCCGTCGGCCGTCTCGAGTGGCTCCGCGAGCGCGAGCGAGAACGGGCGATACGCGAGCGAGAGGTCGGCGTCAGTCATAGCACCACCAACCCGCCGGCGAAACAGACAGCATAGAGCGCCAGCAGTTTCCCCGTCTGCTCGAGTGCGGGATTGAGCGCCTTGCCGTCGGTGCGCGTCAGGACGGTTCGGGCGACCATCGCGGCGTAGGGGAGCGTGACCAGCGCCAGTAACACGCCAGGGCCGTAGTCGGTCCCGAGCCAGAACCAGACGGGAACGACGTAGGCCAGTGCGAGCATGACGACGTACTCGAGGCGACTCCACCGGTAGCCGAGTCGCACTGCCAGGGTTCGCTTGCCGGTCTCGGCGTCAGTTTCCAGGTCACGGATGTTGTTCACGACGATGATCGCTGTCGAAATCGCGGCGATCGGCAGGCTCGCGACGACGGCAGCAGTCGTGATCGTTCCTGCGGGGAGCGTCGTCGTCAGCGGCTCGGCGAGGACGGCAGCGGCCTGCACGTAGTAGGTCCCCGTCACGGCGACGAGCCCGAAGAAGACGAACACGAAGAGATCCCCCAATCCGTGATAGCCGAGCGGATAGGGGCCACCGGTGTAGGCCCATCCGCAGACGACGCTTACGAGCCCGATAACGAGGATCGGCAGCCCGCCGACGTAGACGAGATAGGTTCCCGAGAGGATCGCTAGCCCGAAGGTCACGATGGTCGCGAGCTTGACCTGTGCGGGCGAAATCAGTCCCGACTGGGTGACCCGGGTAAATCCCTCGCGGTCCTCGGTGTCGGCACCGTTGATCGCGTCGTAGTAGTCGTTCGCGAAATTCGTCCCGATCTGAATCAGCGCCGCCCCCACGAACGCAAACAGCGCCGGCAACGGCGCAAATACCCCGTCGGCGACTGCCAGCCCCGTTCCCACGATCACTGGGGCCGCAGCCGCGGGCAAGGTCTGGGGACGGGCTGCCATCAGCCACGCCTTCGTCCGTGAAATGTCGACCTCGGCCGAACTCATTACTCGCATATCCGACTCGAAAGAGTGTCAACGTTGGCATTGCGAGCCGACAGCTCGGCCAAATGCTCACTTTGTGGGGACTACACACTCGAGGGGCTCCATCTCGACAAACGCCATCTCGTACCCTTGATGGCGGGCCAGTTGCGGCGGGGACTCGACCGTGATCGTCACCGAATCGCCGGGCTGGATATCCGTGAGTGAGTGCCCGTAATGGAAGCCGACCTCGCCGTCGAGCGTCCCGACAAGGTCGACGACCGTCGAGCCGTCGCGGTCGACAGTGGCCTGCAACGACATGTTCGAAAGCGGCACCCGGTTGTACGGCGTCCGCGGCGAGACGAACAGATACCGGTCGTCGCCGTCGGCCAGGCTCGAGTCGGACTCAAGCAGCGTGACCACGAACGCCGCGTCGCCGCTTCGTGGCAGGCCCCCCTGTGACCTGATGTCGGACTCGTGTAACAGGGTGCCGGGATAGTCCTCTGCAGGCGGGAGCGCGGAATACGGGATCTCGGACTGTCTCCCACGATCTCCGTCACCACCGTGTGTCATCGGCTCGAGCGCGCCGCGTTCGCCCCACCGTTCCCGCTCAAGCAACTCGATTCCGTCGACGACCGTTTCGCGGAACGCCTGATCGTAGGTAAATTCGAACGTCGCGCTCGCACCGTCGTCGAATCGCCCTGCAAACGCGCCGGTTCGTCGTGTCGTGATCGGCGGTAAATCGACACGCACGGTGTAGCTACCGTCGGCTGGCAGCGTGATGTTATCTCCGAAATGAAACCCCATCTCCTGGGAAAGCATCGGCCACAGCGACAGGTGTCGCCGCCAACCGCCGTCGCCCTCGAGCGTGGCCTGCGGACTGATATCGACCGGAAGCACATGTCCCGTCACGGCGTCCCAGACGACGAGCATCAGGTGGACGCCGCGACCGGCTTCCGGTTCGACGAGCTGGCGCTCGGTTCCAGTGACGAGCCAGAACGGATGCGGGTACGTGACCATCGGTGCCAGTCTGTAGTCACCGGCGGCAACTGGCTCGAGCATCCGCATCGATTTCCGGTGCCCGGGGAGATACACGGCATCCGGCGGGTCCTCGAGCATCGGGATCGGCGCGGTGCCCGTGACGTTCCCACCGCTTCCGGCCCCACTATCGCTTTCACTTTCGTTCCGATCGTCGGTACCATCCTCCGGAGCCCCACAGCCTGCGAGGGAAATTGCAGCCGGAAGCGGGGCCGTCCGATGGAGGAACGTCCGTCGGTTCATCAGTGGTGGACTCGAGTCGTGTCGCCGTTGACGTCCCGGCTCATACTGCTGGACAGAACGACGTGAAGTCGGTCGCACGTATGCGGCCGTCACCTATGGGGACGGCCGCGAATTCCCCGACCGGCTTCGTATTGACTTCTGTCCAGTAGTATCAGTAGTGCCACGGGAACTCGTCGAACTCCGGCTCGCGCCCCTCGACGAACGCGTCGCGGCCTTCCTTTGCCTCGTCGGTCATGTAGCCCAGCCGCGTTGCCTCGCCGGCGAAGACCTGCTGGCCGATCATCCCGTCGTCGGTCATATTGAAGGCGTACTTGAGCATCCGCATCGCCGTCGGGCTCTTCGAATTGATCCGGCGGCCCCACTCGAGGGCGGTCTCCTCTAACTCCTCGTGGGGAACGACCTCGTTGACCATCCCCATCTCTGCGGCTTCCGCGGCGGAGTAGGTCTTCCCGAGGAAGAACACCTCGCGAGCCTTCTTCTGGCCGATCTGCTTGGCGAGGTAGGCCGAGCCGAAGCCGGCGTCGTAGCTGGCCACGTCGGGGTCGGTCTGGAGGAACTTCGCGTGCTCTTCGCTCGCGAGAGTCAAATCACAGACGACGTGCAGCGAGTGCCCGCCGCCGACGGCCCAGCCCGGCACGACACAGACGACGACCTTCGGAATGTGACGGATCAGCCGCTGGACCTCGAGGATGTGCAGCCGCCCCTGCTCCGAGGCCCGTTCCTCGTCGCCGTCGTACTGGTAGCCGTCTTCGCCGCGGATCGTCTGGTCGCCGCCCGAACAGAAGGCCCAACCGCCGTCCTTCGAAGAGGGGCCGTTCCCGGTCAGCAACACACAGCCGACGTCGGTCTGGCGTTTCGCGTGATCCAAGGCGTCGTAGAGCTCGTCGACCGTTCCGGGTCGAAAAGCGTTGCGAACGTCGGGCCGGTCGAACGCGATCCGTACTGTCCCGGAGTCGACCGCGCGGTGGTAGGTAATGTCTCTGAACTCGTCGTTCAGGGCCGTTGGCTCCCACTGTGCCGGATCGAAGAGGTCCGAAACCATTTGCTCGAGTGTCATCGGCGACGCGTGAAATAGGTTCGCGTCGCGATCCACCGCTGTAGCTACGAATGACAGAACCCGTGCACGGAATCTCAACATCGATTAACTGACCGGTGGGGGACGATTCGTCCCCCACTGTGAC
>NZ_AOIT01000022.1 GCF_000337475.1 Natrinema limicola JCM 13563
CCAAGCAAGCCGCCGAGGTCGTCGACAAGACGACCTCTGCGGCCGAGTTGGTCACTCACCTCGACGTCAGCCAATACTGCCGTGCTGATTCCATTCCCCATTGGCACGACTCTAAACCGTTCGAACCGATGCTCCGGGCGATTCTCCTGAAGGAACTCGAAGACGCGTCCGATGGCTGGCTCCATCGGACGCTCGACAGTGACCCTCAACTTGCGGATGCTCTTGGCTTTAATCCCGACGACACACCTTCACGAAGCACGATCTCTCGGGCACAGACTAATCGGTTTGCGGCCCTCCAATCCACGATCGAGACTGCTACTCGTCAGATCCAAGCGTTGGCCGCCGAACGCGGTAGTCCGATCGGGACACCGTACGAAGACAGCGCTTCGGAGGAGCCAACAGGCTCCTCGAATCGCACAGTCAACCGTCTCATTCGGAGGAAAACACGTGATCTCCTCGACGAACTCCAAACTGTCGTGTTGCCTGCCTTCGAGTTTGACCGGCCTGATGACCCGGTTTACGACGACGAGGAACTCCTGATGCTGGAGGCCTGTCTCGGGCTGACAGGCCCCGCCGCTAACGGCGGTGCCGAAACCTACGGCGATTTCGTCAATCCTGACCCAGATCTCGACGATCCCTTCTACGAGGACGGACCGAGTGGAGAGACGCTTCTGGAGGCGATCAAGGACCTTTCACCGACACAAATCGCGGAGATGGTCAACCAAAGCGCGGCCCGCGTCTTGACGCGGGCCAAGCCTCGCTTGGAGTTCGAGACACCAGTCATGCTGTCGATCGACATGACCTACGTCGCTTTCTACGGGGAGCGTGAGGAACTCGTACGTGTCCAGGGGGCGCCGAAGGACAAGTCCTACAACTGGTGCTACAAGTTTGCAACCGCGAACGTTGTTGGAGACAACGTTCACTTCGCAGCTGCGATGCTTCCAGTCGGGCACGCTGATTACCACGACCCAGAGAGCTATCCTGGCAAAAACAGGAGTTACCGAGTCGGCGATATTGTTCGCCGACTCGTCGACCACGTCAACGACGTCTGTCGCGTTCATACACGGCGACTCTACGCTGATCGGGAGTTCTACGCCACGGACGTATTTTCGGTACTCGAACAGCGAGACCTTTTCTACGTGATTCCGGCACCG
>NZ_AOIT01000023.1 GCF_000337475.1 Natrinema limicola JCM 13563
ATTTGCGACCAATCTCGACGTAAACGACGAGATTGGTCTTGACCGTCGCTTGACGAAAAAGCAAATCACTCGCTACAGACGCCGAGGCGGGATCGAAACGGCCTATAGTAAGATCAAGGAGTTCGCACCGTGGACGACGTCGACAAACTTCTCTATCCGGTTATTCCACTTCGGCTTCGCAGTTCTACTGTACGATCTATGGTTGCTTGTGGACTTTCTCGTCCAGACGTTGATCGACATCATCGAGTTTCGCACGAAACCGCGGGTGACTGCCCCGCGGTTTCGTGCGTTCCTCCGGAGGGAGGTGAGCGCATTGCTGTAGATCCCGCCCCGTGCTTGCCCTTCCTGAGAGGTATCACTGTCTAAATCGACTGATTATACCGTTTTCGCCCACCCGACCGCCACTCACGGGTGGTGAG
>NZ_AOIT01000024.1 GCF_000337475.1 Natrinema limicola JCM 13563
AACACGGAAGATAAGCTCGCCTGCGTATCGGCAAGTACTGGAGTGGGCGACCCTCTGGGAACGTCGATTCGCCGCCTCCACTCATACTCAATACAGTAGCCCCACAGAGCAACCGCGTTTGCGGTTGCTCTGTGGGGCTTTCTTCGTATATGTCAGTCAGGCTCTAACCGGGGCTGATCCGTACCGCTATGCTTAAACGAACGCAGTAACAAGAAGAAAATGCGCCAAGGTGGCAGAGTCCGGCCGAACGCAGCGGCCTGCAGAGCCGCCCACCGCCGGTTCAAATCCGGCCCTTGGCTTTTCCACGTTTTCCGGAGCCGACATACATGTATCTCTTGAGTGAATCTACTGTCAGTCAAGGTGGTAGGACTGTTCGTTGAGTATATCGTGCAGTCAGACGACGACTGTAGTTGATCAGTTCTGTTATCGGTGCTTGCGTTGCGAACTTTGGTGTACGTCTCGAGTGCTTCAGGATCCCGAAGTCAGTTGTAAGGGCGTCTTCTCTCGAACAGCAGGACACATCTGACGTCCTGCTGGGAGACGCCATAGACACTGTACTGTTTGAAGATTATCTGAACTACGGCTAGTCTCGAGATACATTTCCAATATGAGATTTCACTCTTGTAACGTGCAGAGAGAATATTACGGTGAGATGTGGGTCTGTGAACTACACTGAGACTTCCTGCTCGTTCGCTTTGCTCACTGTGCGGGCTGTGACTCGTCGCCTTGAAATCGCTCTAGTCGCGGTGCTCCTGATGACGTTGTTCGTCGCAAAAGCGGGCCGGGCGCGATTTGAACACGCGACCGTCTGGTTAAAAGCCAGACGCTCTGCCAGACTGAGCTACCGGCCCTGTGGTTCTCTCTTTTGGGGTGTCCCGGTTAAACGTTTCTTTCTCGATCGGCGTGGAGGCCGTTATTCGAAGTAGTGTTCGAGTGCGTCTGTGACGAGCTGACCCGGTTCGACGTCTTCGATAGATGCCCGTCGCCGGAGATCGCGGTACGTCGTCGGCGAGAGCGTAAGTTCGAGTTCACCGAGGACGACATCGTGTTTGACGAGTGCCCGATCGATCGGAACGCCATCGTTGACTTTGCTGGCGATACTGCGGACATCGCGGACGGTAAGGTCGCCATCGAGGGTTGCCCACGCGAGCAACAGTCGTGCTTCGCCACCGACGCGAGCAATGTGTTTGGCAGCAGTTGGTGCAATCTGACCGAGCGCCACCTGTTTGCGGACCGACCGCGGAAGGTCGTGGACGCGGGCCCACTTGCGAATGAACGAGACAGTCGTTTCGCCACCGGCGCGTTCAGCAGCGGCTTTGTACGAGCCTTCACCACGGACAAGAGCGGCACAGGCGGCTGCACCGCGGAGCATGTAGAGGTGATCGTCGGTGGTTTTCCCAGCGGCGAACCGGCGGACGGTTTCGGCGGCGGCAGCGAGACTGTCGGGGTCGTCGGGGTCGAATTGTACGGCTTCGCGGGCGCGGGTTCCGGTGACCGATTCGTCGCCCCGGATAACTGGTGCGCCGACGGGCGATTCACGATCCGTCGGAACCGATCGACCGTTCTCGGCGCGGCGGTTCGAACCCTCACCGGGTCGATTGTCGGTCATAAACCTGCATAGGTTGCTCGCATCAAAAAGCTCATTGTCTGGACGAGAGAGGTATTACTCCTCGCGCTTCTCGGCGAGATGCTCCCAGATTTCTGTACAGCCGGCCCCCTCTTCGATGTCGGTGAGATGTGTGTCATCGCGTTCCGTTGGTTTTTGTTCGGTTGGCTTTGGATTGCATTCGGCTGTGTCAGTCATCGACGGCGTTTCGAACCCTGCCAGTATAAGTATCGTTTCGGCTGCAAGAGATACCCGTGCTCTGTCTTATGGGTCGATTATGCCGCTATCTCCGACGAGTAGCGCGTTCGACGCCAGCGTGTCGAACCGGTTTCCTAACCGAGTCTATCCGATGCGAGAGCCGAGAGCAACCTCGGTCTTTCCGAAAGGGGCCGAAACCGACATTTATGACTGACTGCTCGCTCGAGCCGCGTAGACAGCCCGAAACACGGATCTGCCGACGTTGTGGTGCTGTTCGCGACAGCTACTGCGTGCTGTTTCGGTTATCGCGGTGTGTCCACTGCTTGGCTGCTGGTGGGGCGTGACGATGAACGTCGTCGTTCGTGACGCTGGAGGCCTCATGTCGTACAGGAGTCTCGGGGGTACAGGAGTTCGCTACCGGCCTGGATGTGGCAATATAGGCCGGTAGGTGAGGCACTCCTCGCGACGAATTGTGTGTCCGTATACCACGACAAATGGCCTTGCAAGGCGGTGCTGGAGATAGTTGAGTCCGGATTCGAACCGGATACTGCCAGATCAGTTCCGACGCGGCGACGCTGTGGGCTGGCGCGCGGTCGTTCGACACTGGTAACTGAGGTCTGTTCGGTCAACTCATATCGAATACGCCGCAACCGCGGACCGTGGATGTCCCTGCCGCGACGCGCACGGCTTTTACTGTTCGGTGTGGTAGCCTCGTGTGTGACGACTTCCGCACCCGAGGACGGCGAGGCGGTGTCGATCAGGCCCGCAGAGCGTGCTGATCTCCTTGCGGTTGTTCGCATCGAGAACGCGTCCTTTTCGCAGGCCTGGCCGTACGACGCCTTCGAGCGATTCCTCGGTGAACCCGGCTTTCTTGTTGCCGAAATCGACGGACGGATCGCCGGATACGTCGTTGCTGACGTTACACAGCAGATCGGCCGCGCGCTCGGGCATATCAAAGACGTCGCCGTCCATCCTGACTACCGTCGGGCGGGCGTCGCCTCCACGTTGCTCTCCCAATCGCTCGGCGTGCTCGCGGCCCACGGTGCTGACACGGTCAAACTCGAGGTACGGCAGTCGAACGATGGGGCGAAACGGCTGTACCGGGAGTTCGGCTTCGAGCCGCTTCGGCGAGTGCCCAGCTACTATGCCGACGGTGAGGATGCGATCGTGATGATTCGGAAACTGGGATAGCGGGTTGCGGGACGTTTTAGCGTCCGGAGTCGTACGATCGGGTATGGGATACGCCTGTCCGGTCTGTGATGCCGAGGAGGCAGATGCAGTACACCTTGCGAACCACCTCGCGATCACCGCATCGCTCGGTCGCGATGACCACCGCGAGTGGCTCGCCGAGTACGCCCCCGACTGGAGTGACTGTACGCCGGGCGAACTCGGCGAGCGCATTAGCCCGCACGCGAAGGAAATCGACACACCAGAGTTCGAGGCGACTGGCCACGATCATGGCCATGGTCACGACCCCGGACGCCCTGACTCGCTCGAGGAGGGAATCGCACGCCAGAGCCGCCAGCCAGGCCGTGGGTCGATGACCGCCGAGACCCAGCGCGTCCTCGAGGAGGCCGCTGAGCTGACTCGCGAGATGACGGACCACGAAGGCGACGGCGACGAGAACGAAAACGCGTAACTACCACTCTTCCGACTGGACTGATATGCACACTGAGGGGACGTTTGCCTTCGAGTCGGTCGAGGACGCGCGAGCGACGTACGACGCCGTCGGTCCCGCAGCCCAGACGGTCGTCCGTGAGGTCGCGAAGGCGATGGCGTTCGACCGCGAGGAGTACGACGAACGCGTCACCGGCGACGTCGTCGAAACCGCCCGTGACGCGCTTTTCGCGAGCTTACTCGAGGTCCATATCGGGAGCCGTTCGGAGTTCGAGGACTGGTGCGAAACGTACAACGGCGAGGTGACAAGGGTCGGTCACGAGGCCGTCGACCACGTCGTCTGGCACGTGGGGCCGGATGATGAAGCCGTCGCAGCGACGTTCCAGAACGAGAAAGCGGCGGCAGTCGCGACGCTTCGGCGGCAGGCGTTCGGGCGCTTGTATCGAGATCTCGTCTAGATCGCCTTCGGGACAGGGATCGGATCGGCCGCAAGCCAATGACCAGCATCTATTATCTGCTCGAGGACCCACGCTTTGACGATGACTGTACCCGACGACTGGGACTTGCTCGAGGAGCGAACCGAGTACGAGACAGGCTGGTACGACGGCGGCTACGATCGCTTCGAACAGCCCGATGGCAACGAGAAACGGTACTACTGGGCAGACCTGCCGCCTGCAGTGGTCGTTGTCGCGCGGATCGATGGTGGTGTCCTCGCGGACACGGGCGACGGTGGTGATGGGCGTGACACCGGCGATCGCATCCTGTTCGTCGAACAGTACCGTCCGACGATCCGCGAAACACATCTCGAGCTCCCGGCGGGAATCGTCGAGGACGGCGAGTCCTACACGGCAGCGGCAACTCGTGAACTCGAGGAAGAGACTGGCTTTCGGCCCACGAGTACCGCGCTCCTTCAGGAGTACGCGGTCGCGACCGGTGTCTTGCGCCACGATCGTGCGATCGTCTATGCCGAGGGGCTCGAGCCGGGCGAGCGGGAGCTCGACAATAATGAGTTTCTCGAGGTGACGACCGTACCGATTGACGAGGCACTCGAGCGTGCCCGCGAGCAGCCAGCGAACGATGCGACGTTGGAGGGGTTGTTGCTCGCGAAAGAAGACGGTCTGCTGTAGGCGCTGTCGGTTTTCTCGCTTGTCGTTCGATTACCAGTCCGGTCGACTGCTGAAACCTTTACTGACTTAGGTCCGCACGTCTAACACGCTGATAATGGACGGCGAAATTTCCACTGACGAGGTCCACGACCTGCTCGAGGACGATGCCGACGTTCGTATCGTCGACATTCGCGACGAGCAAGCGTTCGAGTACAGTCACATTCCCGGCAGCGAGAACATCCCGTTTTACGAACTCACGAGCCGGGTCGACGAACTCGAGGACGCAGACCACATCGTCACTGTCTGCCCGCATGGCAAATCGAGCGTGCAGGCTGCACAACTCATCGGCTCTTACGAGGGGGCTGCCGACGCGCGCGTCGAGAGTATGGCTGGTGGCCTCGATAAGTACGGTATGAAGTTCGGCCTCGTCCGCGAGGACGGAGACGATGCGGAGTCGGCAACGCGTGAGTCGCCGTTCTAATCGTCTATCTGCCAGGATATCGCACCGAACGCCGGTGACACAGCTATTCGAGAGCGTCGTAAAAAACGAGAGGAGAACTGCGACGCGGTCGTGGGCTCGGAAGTCGTCTCAGAGCATCGCGGGCATTAGGCGACGTTGAAGCCGCGGTCCCGAAGGAACTCCTCGATGCGGCCGGTGTGGTTCCCCTGTAGTTCGATCTGGTCGTCCTCGACGGTGCCGCCACAGGCGAACTTCGATTTGAGATCCGACGAGAGACTGTCCAGATCGACGTCCTTCGGATCGAATCCTTCGACGATCGTTACCTCTTTCCCGTATCTGCGCTCGTCAATGCGGATGTTGAGTTGCTGTTGGCCCTTGGCTACGTCCTCGCAGACGCAGAGTTCCTCGGGCAGCCCGCACGTCGAGCAGACTTCCGACATTACGTTCGTTGCTATGAAACGGGCATATTAAACACTATCGGGACCCGCATGCGCTCGCGTGGTTCTTTTTGAGTCCACTGGGGCTCTCACAGTCACTGACTGCGGAGGTGTTGGCTGTCAGCCGTCGCAGTGCACCGACCGACCACCGGGAGCCGGTCGCGAGCGAGTTCGTCGACGATCGCGATCGCTTCGTCGGCTTCCGCCCGACTGACGCCGGTTCCGTAGATCGCTCGTTCGTAGTAGTCGACGACGCGTTCGGCCCGCGCGTCGATCGGCGTCTTGTCGGGCGTCGAGTCGGCCGCGTTGGCTGCCGTCGACAGTGCGTGCAGGTATGCACGAGCCGACTCCGACCGACGCCGCGGACGGTACTGCCGGGCCAGCAGGCGCTCGAGGCGGGCGAATGCGCGTTCGACGTCTCGATCGGGATCACGTCGCCGACCGTGCCAGTAGAGACCAAGTTTGCGCCGGAGACGCGTCGCCGCGTCGGTTCGGCGCGCGCCCGCGGCGAGGCCGACGAGCGCCACGAGTCCGAGCGCTGCCGTTTCGCGCGTGATCGTGACGAGCGAGCCATCGGTTATCGAGTCGCCGCCGCTCGTATCGGTCGCTGGATTAGACGGCGTCTCGTTCGTCTCGTTGCCCTGCGTCACCGGTGTCGATTCGTTCGGGTCGTCCGGATCGGTGGTTTCGTTGGGGTCGGGCTCCGGTTGTTCGCCGGGCTCGGTACCAGTGGGGGCAGACGCCTCGTCGGAAACCGGCACGTCGTCGCTTTCTGCCGTGTCTACGTTCTCGCTGCCGTCATTGCGGGCTTGCTCGAGCCGGCCGGTGTGGACCGCATCGCGGCTCTCGCCGGGTGTCGGATCGAACCTGACCCAGCCGTGCTCGGGGAAGTAGACCTCGACCCAGGCGTGGGCATCGAGCCCGCGGACGACGTAGGTCTCGTCGTCGATCTGTTGGCCGCTCGTGTAGCCGGTGACATAGCGGGCCGGGACCCCTTCTGCGCGGAGCATCTGGGTCATCGCCGTCGCGAAGTAGACGCAGTAGCCTGCCTCCATCTCCGTCGTGAACGCCTCGGCGACGTTGCCGTCGGGTTTGGTGACAGACAGCGAGTAGTCCTTCGAGGACTCGAGGTGGCGTTCGATCGCAACCGCGGTTTCGTATGGATTCTGTGCGTTAGCCGTGATTTCGGCGGTCTGCGATCGGAACTCGCTCGAGGTGCTTTCGGGCAACTGGAGGTACCGATCGGTGACGCTGTCGGGATAGTCCGTTCCGGCAGTCCGAAGCGCTGCCGGGTCGGGATCGACGACGCTACTCATGACGGTGTAGCGTTCGCCTGCCGACAGCGGCGTGTCCGGTCGCGGCTGGCCGTGTCTCGAGACAGTTGTCCGTCGTGTCACGTCGCCGTCGAGGGTGATCGGCTGTGGCGCGACGGGCATGACGCCCAGTTTCGTCTCGGCGGTGATGGTCTGTTCGACCGTCTCGCCGCTGCCAGGCGGCGATGTAAGCGGTTCGTCGTATCGGCTGCTCCGACCGGTCCGGACCCACCCGTCGCCGGTGAACCGGTCGTAGACACCGGTCCGCCAGTACGATCGCTGGTCCGACTCGACAGTAAATCGGACCGCAGGCGAGAGGTCGACTGCCCCGGCGATTCCTGACTGCCGAGGAGCGGTGTCGAGCGTTGCCTCGAGCGTGCCGGGCTCGCCCTGAGCGAGGTGGGTCGGTGCCGCCGGCTGACCGGGGACGACTGTGACCGAAAGCGAGAGGACGACGGCGAGCGCGAACAGCGCTGCGAGCAGGTCTGCCTGCTGGATCGAGCCGCCGTGGCGCTCGAGTTCGCCGGCCGCGATGGCTCCGATGGCGGCGAGGGTACCGGTCACGGTGACGAGCATGCCTGCGTCGCCGGTCAGCACGAGAAATCCGAGCGCGGCTCCGCCTGGGACGACACCGAGTCCGTACCGGCCTCGCATGGCGAGATACCACGAGAGGAAGACCGGGGCAGGTGCAAACCCGAGCGTCCAGATACCCACTTGCACCATCTGAAGGAGCGGCAGCCCAGTCGCGAGCGCGACGGTATCCGAGACGATCGTGTCGGCTGCCGTAATGACGACGCTCGGGTCGACACCAGCCGACGTGAGATAGTAGCCGAAGCCGATCCCAGCGGCTGCCAGCGCAAGGGCCGCTGCGGTCCACGGTCGAATCAGTCGTGCAAGTACCGTCGCCCCGACGAGCATCGCCGCGACGAGTGCGATCAGCGACAGACTGCCGCCAACGACCTGCGTGATCCCATAGAGGACGCTCACGTACGACGCCGTCACGGCAAGCACACAGAGCAGTGCGATCGAGCGGGCAGCCCCAGCGCCGTCGACCTGGTCCGTCTCGAGCGAGATCGGTCGTTCGTCGGCTCGTCCGGACGCGTCCGTGCTCATATCGTCACTCCCTGGTGGTCGCCACTGGCGAGCTCATCGAAAGGCAGTTCACGGTCGTCGGCGACGATCGTCGTTCCGTCCGTGTCAGTTCGAACCACTACGTCGGCGGCCCGTCGTGTCCGCTCGTCGAGTTCGCCGGCATCGACGATGGCAAGCAGGCCGAGGAGCGTCCGATGGTGCTCCCGGCCTGCTTCCGGTGGCACGTTCCCGTCGGGAACGACGAGCCCGACCGAGAGCCCTTGCTCGAGGAGAACGGTCACGACAGTCGCGGCGGCTGCCGCCAACTCGTCGTCGCGGCCGGCGACACACTCGGCGGCGACGGTAACGGCAGTGGTGCCCTCGTTTTCGTCGTACTCCCTGACGAGCAGGTCGCCGTCGGGGCGTTTGGCTGCGCTCTTCCAGTGAACGTCGCGCAGCGGGTCCCCACGGTGGTATTCCCGGAGGTGGTCGAACGTCTCGTGCTCGCGGCGCTCGGTGATGCCGACCAGCGCCTGTAGCTCGTCGGCAACTCCCCGACCCACCTCGTGGACCTGCGGATAGACGAACACGGGTATGCGGTCCGTAAACGCGAAACGACGTTCGACGAGGCCGACGACGTCGCTGACGACGATCTCGAGCGGGCCGACTCGGTGGTGACCGCGGTGTGTGAGTTCGACGTCGTACGTAACCGTCTGCTCGCCCTCGAGCGTGATCGCTGCGACTGGTCTCGTGGCTGCCGAGAGGCCCTCACCGACGGCGTCGCTGACGGTCGCGGCGAGCGGACTGTCGGTCTCGATCGTGACCGCGACCGTCCGGTGTTCGCCGACGAATCCCTCGGCGACGGGCTGGCGGGTGACGCGTGGCCGTTCTGCACGACTGACCGTGACGAGGCCGGCAAGCAAGACGACGACCAGTGGGACGACCACCGCGTTCAGTGCTCGGGGACCGAACCGCCAGCTCAGTGCGACGGCCCCGCCCGCGGTTGCGACGACGGCCCAGCCTCGGCGTGTGAGTCTCATTCGATGGGGACACGCTCGAGCGCGTCGGCGACGATCGCGTCCCCGTCACGATCGCGGTCGGCCGTTTTGATCCGATGGCTCATGACGACGGGGGCCTCGGTCTGGACGTCGTCGGGGAGGACGTACTCCCGGCCGTCCGCAGCGGCACGCGCCTGCGCCGCGCGCAACAGCGAGATCGTCCCGCGAGGGCTGACGCCGATGTGGGCGTGCTCGCGAGTATCGGCCGCGAGTCGCGTCACGTACTCTCGAACCGGCTGTGCGACCTGCACTCTCGAGACGGTTTCACGGGCGGCAACGAGCGTCTCGCGGTCGGTCACTGGCTCGAGCGACTCGATGGGATGGTCGCCGACGGTCCGGCCGAGCAGGTCGGCTTCCTCGTCGGGCTCGGGGTAGCCCAGTCGGAGTTTCTTCATGAAGCGGTCGACCTCGGCGAAGGGCAGGTCGTAGGTCCGGTTCGGTTCGACGGCGTTCTGGGTCGCGATCACGGTAAACGGCGTCGGTAGCGTCCGCGTCTGGCCGTCGGTAGTGACTTGCTCTTCCTCCATGGCCTCGAGCAACGCGGCCTGGGTCTTCGGCGGCGCGCGGTTGATCTCGTCGCCCAGTACGATGTTGCCGAAGACGGGGCCGGGCTGGAACTCGAACTCGCGGGTTTGCTGGTTGAAGACGTTCACGCCGGTGACGTCGGTCGGGAGGAGATCGGGCGTAAACTGGATGCGGCTGAACGAACAGTCGACCGACGTGGCGACTGATCGCGCGAGCATGGTCTTGCCGACGCCGGGAACGTCATCGAGTAAGACGTGGCCACGGCCGAGGAGGGCGATGACGACGTGTTCGATAACGTCCTCGTGGCCGACGATGACGCGCGAGACGTTCGCTTCGATGTCGGCACAGAGCCGTTCGACCGCCGGAATCTCGAGGTGATCGCCAGCAGCCGTTGGCTCGGTACGTGCATCTCCTGTCGAATTCGTATCAGTCATATGCTGGTGGCTCTTGGCGGGGACTCGGCCAGTACGACGCCATCCAACACTTCGGAACATATGTTTTGTGATGCGCGAATGACACCTATGACAGAATACGTGGCCGCCGATAGCAGTCACTCGAGCCGTCAGCACCTCACGAACGCGCTCACGCGAGCGCCGCCGCTACGCATGTAGCAATCGGAAAACGATACCTCCTGTCGGACCAGCCTAGAGCCGCTCGACGTTGGTCGCGCGTGGCCCCTTCTCGGCCTCCTCGATGTCGAACTCCAGTTCCTGCCCCTCCTCTAAGTCAGGACCGCCGATGTCCTCCATGTGGAAGAACACGTCCTCGTCCGCGTCGTCAGTCTCGATGAATCCGTAGCCGCCAGTGTCGTTGAAGAATGCGACCGTACCTTTCGCCATTGCAAGTGAATACAACCACGACGAAAACATAAAACTTCGGGAGCGCACTCGCAAGCCCGCCTCGAGACGGGCGCTATTGCCGATCTTACCCGTCTCTTACCACGATTTGCAGTCCGGACAGACGAGGTCGCCGTCATCACGCCAGACGCGGTCGGTCGACTGCTTACACTGGGTACATATGTACTCGCCCCAGGCGTACGTCGATCGGCTGGCTCCCCCCGTCGAACCCGCCGTGTCGGTACTTGCGTCCGCCGACGACTCGTCGTCAGCGGTTGCGAAATCAGAGAGCGTCGCGTCGTCGGTCACGCGTCGTGATAGGACCGCCGCCGGTATAATCGCTCCGTCGGCGCGGGACCGGCACCGCCAAGTAGCATCGATAACAACCCCCGAATATGGTCACTATCACACCGATGAACATTATCGTGGACAACATTAGCGAAATGATCAGCCTCTTCAGTGACGTGGCGATGGGCGATGGCCTCGCGCCCCTGCTCGTCCTGGTCGGTGGGCTCCTCGTCGCGTTCTCGATGGCCGTCTTCGGGCTGCTGACGCTCGGTGCCGTCGGCAACCTCTTTACCGCGAGCTAAGGAGATTCCGCAGGTTCGTTTTTTACTGCGTCGCGCGTGTGAGCGCCTCGCTCGCGCGTTCGACTGCATCCTCGAGATCCGGCCCCAGCGGCGAGCCCACGACGATCCCGTCGACGTGCTCGAGCGCCGCTGCGAATCGGTCGGCGACCGTTTCTGTCGTGCCCGCGATACAGAAGGCGTCGATCATCGCCGGGGTGACGTGGCCAAAGGCTTCGGTCAACTCCCCTCGCTCGAGCGCGTCGCTCACCGCCGTGGCGGCCTCGCGGTCGATGTCGTGACGCTCGAGGACCGGCTCTGCCGCTCCGCCGACGATGAACGCGACTGGCGGGCGGGCGGCTTCGCGGGCTTTCTCCTCGCTGCCGGCGACGCTGACGCTCGCGAACGCGAGTGCCTCGAAGTCGCCGTACTCCTCGGGCCGGTCAGCGAGTCCCTGCTCGAGTTGGCCGGCTGCCCACTCGAGGTCCTTGGGATGGGAGGCGTTGACCAGCGCGCCGTCGGCGTGTTTCGCGCTCATCCGGAGCATGTGCGGTCCTTGTGCGCCGACGTAGGTCGGAATTCGGCCCGATGGGGGCTCGAGATTCAACGAGGCGTCGGTCGCGCTGAAGGTTCCGTCGTGGGTGACCGTCTCGCCAGCCCAGAGGTCACGTGCGAGATCGAACGTCTCGAGGACGCGCCGCAGCGGCCGGTCGCGGTCGATCCCTAGATTCGCCAGCGAGGAGCGGTCGCCGGCCCCGACGCCGAAGACCGCGCGGCCGTCGCTGACTTCGTCGATCGTCGCCACCTGGGCTGCGAGTTTCACGGGGTGGGTCTCGTAGGGATTGACTACACCCGGTCCGAGTCGAATCTCCTCGGTGGCGTTGGCCATCCGCGAGCACACCACGAACGGATCGCGGTTGAAATAGTGGCTGCTCGCGAACGCGATGTCGAACCCCTCGTCCTCGGCCAGCGCCGCGAGGTCGGCGATTCGGTCCGGTGGGTGTTCGGGCGTGAGCTCGATAGCCCACGTCGGGTCGTCGTTTGCGGTCGGTACGTCGTCACTCGAGTCAGTGGTGTCTGTCATGTGTCGTCAAAGCTCCATTCTCGCAGCGCCTGGCGGACGAAGTCGTCCTCGACGGCGCGAAACAGTTCGTTGCTGCCCGCGTGATCGCCAAACTCCCAGTCGCGGACGACCACGGCGGGCGTCCCGCCGGCTCCCTCACCGGTGACGAGGTTTGCGGCGGCCGCGAGCTCGTCGACCACGGACTGGACGGTGACGCCGAGTTCGTGGCCGTCCCGATCGTGCTCGCCGCGCCAGTCGCGGCTCGCGGGCATACCGGCCCAGCCGATCGCGACACCGCGCTGGCCGTGGCGAAACGACCGCCCGCAGGTGTCCGTGACGATCACCGCGACGTCCTCGATACCCTGCTGTGCGAGGCCCGCGCGGATCCGTTTGGCGCTCTCGCTCGGTCGCTTCGGCAGCAACAGCAGGTCGTGGTCGGGAACGTTCGAGCGGTCGACCCCCGCGTTCGGCGCGATGTGCCCGAAGCGGGTCTCGGCCAGCAGGAACGGACAGTCGATCAGCAGCTCCGTGCTCTCCTCTAAGACCGCCTGTGCGAACCGCGGATCTTTCTCCTCGCCTGCCACGGCCTCGATTCGGTCGGCGATTTCCTGGGCGCGGCCGCTGACGGGGTAGTCCGCGAGATCAGCCGTCCGGCCCTCGGCCTTCGAGACGATCGTGCTCGCGACGGTGAGCACGTCGCCGGGCTCGAGGGCGGCCCGCTCCGCGACGAGCGCGGCGATGTCGTCGCCGGGGCGGATCTCGGGCAGGTCCGCCACGCCGTTGAGCTTCATACCGAAGCGTAGGGCAGCGCCGTCAAAAGCGCACCGTCACCGGAGAATGGAGTCGCTGATTCCCGACTCGAACTCGAGCAGCTTGAACGAGTCAAATAGGAACGATCGGCCACGACCCGTTGATAAAAGGAAGGGACATTCATTTTGTACAGCGTCCGAACTGGTACCGAACCGTTATGATGGACGTTTCCCTCTTTCCTGTATGAGTCGCACACACGATTCCCCTGAGAGTGACCTTCTCGCTCACGTCCTCGTTCCGGTCGCAAACGAGACCGATGCCGAGCAGACAGCGCTGGCGCTTGAACCGTACGAGCCGGACGAGGTGACAGCGCTCCACGTCGTGGAAAAAGGAGACGGCGTCCCCGATAAAACACCCGTCGAGCAGTCCGAAGACCTTGCTGCAGAATCGTACGCCGCTGTCCGCAGAGTGTTTCCTGATGCGAACGACCACACTGCCTACGCTCGAGATGTCGTCGGCGCTATTTTCGAAGCTGCTGATGAGGTAGATGCGAGCGCTATCGCGTATCGCTCCCGTGGTGGAAACCGAATCATGCAGTTTCTCTCGGGTGACCGCTCGCTCAAGCTCGTTACCCAGGCCGATCGGCCTGTCATCGCACTGCCGCAGACGGATAGAGACGCGTAAACCGAGTGATCGGACGCGCTGGATGTTTCAGCGGCGACCAAAGAGTCGATCGCGAAGCGAACGCGACGATGGCCGTTCGGTCAACAGAACCGGCGTGTCGAGGTCCTCGATAACGTCGAACACGAGCGACCCTCGAACGATACGCGAGAGGAGTCCACGCTCCGTCGCACCGATGATGACGAGATCGTGGTTGGCACTGACGCGTTCGATCACGGTCTCGACATCCCCCGTCTCGAGGTGCAACTCGGCATCTGACAGCTGGTGACTGTCTGCCCACTCATGGAGGAATTCACGCCCCTCTGTTTCGTCTCCCTCATCGACGATATGTAGCAACGACACCTCGGCATCGATCGTTTCGTGAAGTGCGAGGGCGACCTCTGCAGAGAGGTCGGATGATTCCCCACCGGCAGTGGGGACGACGATATCGGTCGGATCAAATTCCGTTGCACCTAGGACGAGGAAATCACACGGCAAGTCGTGTGTCAGCTCGTCAAGGGTGCTTTCGGCGCGTCCACTCGCAAACTGCGTGCCGCCGTAGCCCATCACGACCCTGTCGACATCGTTCGATTTTGCTGCATCGTACACTTCCTCGAGACCGCGATGAGACAGGATCGTCTTCGTCTCGATCGGCACATCGAACGCCGCCGCGTCTCGTTTGGCGTTCTCGAGAAGCCGCTCCGAGGTAGCGTCGATCTCACCGGTCTCGGCGGCAGCAGTAAGCGTTGTCTGATCTGGCACGGTGACGATGTGTGTTGCAAGCACACGCCCGCCTTCGTGTTCAGCGATCGCACTGGCAAGTGTGATAAGAGCACTCTCTGTTCGCGGGTTGGCCAGCGCGACCATGATCGTCGGACCATCCGTCCCACTCGGTGCGACTGCATCAGCAGCCTCGACGACCCGATCCGGCAGGTCATCCTCACGGCTCCGAATGTAGTGCGAGAGCACACCCTGTTGTGACGTTTTATCGCGGGCGTAGAGGAAGTACCAGAGCACAGCAACGACGACGAATCCTGCAGACAGTGCGATCTCCAGACTGTCCATAAACGCGACGAGCCCGAGCGATAATACCGCACCGAGGATCGGCGTGATGGGATAGAACGGAACCCGGAAATCGGGATCGTACTCCGGGACGTCCGCCTCTCGAAACACGATGAGCCCGACGTTCATCAGCGCGTAGACGATAAGGTGGAGGACGCTCGCTGCTTTTGCAAGTACCTTGAGGTCTTTCCCTAAAAACGCGATAAACACGATGATAAGCCCACCAGTGACTATAATCGATCGGTAGGGCGTCGCGAAGTTCGGATGGATCTCGTTGAGCCAGTTCGTGACGATCTTGTCACGGCCCATCGCGAAGTTGATACGTGCTGAGGCGAGGATCGAGGCGTTCGCTGACGATGCTGTCGCCAACAGCGCGCCAACGGTCATCAAGGCCGCTGCCGCCGCAGCGACACCCCCGACGGGTCCGATAGAGGCGGGAAACGCGACCTCAGCAGCCTGTGCAACCGGCGCATCCTGACTGAGGTCTGGCCACGAGATGACCCCGAGCATCGTCGTCACGAGAATCGCGTAGATGACGGTCACGATCCCGACACTCCCGATAATGGCAATGGGAAGGTTCCGCCCCGGATTTTTCAATTCCTCGGCGACAGTTGCGATCTTCGCGTAGCCGAGAAACGACACGAACACCAGTGCAGTCGCCGGCAGGATCGCACCTGTCCCGAACGGTGCGAGGCCGCCCTCGTTAGCCAGTGTCGCGTACTCGAACGAGGAAAAGCCCGCGAGTGAGAACGCAGCGAGAATCGCAAGCAACGTGAACACGATGATCGTCTGGATGCTCCCGGTCTCCTTGGCACCGATATAGTTGACGCCAACGAAAACACCGCCGGCAAGGAGCGCCCCGAGCTGGATCGGGCTGAGGAACGCAACCTTCGGTAATGGGACGAAAACAGTGAGATACTGGCCGAATCCGATACAGTAGAACGCGGAGGCAAAGGCAAGACCCATCCAGTCACCCATACCCGCGATCGAGCCGAACATCGGCCCGAGTGACTTGTTGATATAGTAGTATCCACCGCCAGCTTTCGGCATCGCAGTCCCGAGTTCGGAGATGGACAGTGCGTTCACCATCGCAATCAGCCCACCGACGATGAACGACACGACGACGATCGGCCCTGCTGCGTTGGCAGCGACACCGGGCAGAACGAAAATCCCAGCACCGATCATCGTCCCGATCCCGATTGTCATTGCAGAGATAAGTCCGAGGTCCTTTGCAAGTTCCTCGTCACCCTCGCCGTGGCTCATACTGGGAAATCGAATACCACTCATATAAGAACACCGGTAGAATTACTTAATCAGAAACAAAGATGGTGTATAATTACTGATTAAGTAATTTACATTGCCAAAAACATCGATATGACGTACCGCGCGAATAGGCGAGTGCCATGGACTATCGGCTCGATGAGATCGTCCGACGCATCAGTAGATTCCGAGATCGAACGATTGTTTTTCGATGGTGAATCGACCGACAATCACTGGCCGTCGCGCTCGAACAGCGTTCCCGGCCCGTCGAGCTCGCGTTCGAATCCACCGACGCGACCGACGTCCCACAGCGTCGCGCCGTTGCTCGTGATCACCGGGGCCCCCAGTTTCGACTCGAGGTCGTCGACCGCAGCCAGCGAGCGGTAGTTCGTACAGGAGACGAAGACGGCGTCGAGGGCGGCGAGGTCGACACCCTCGCAGACCTGCTGGAACGCGTCGTCTGGCGTTAGCGCGCCGATAGCCGTGTTCGCTTCGAGTCCCCCGCCGTCGATCGACGCGATCTCGAAGCCTGCTGCCTCGAGGAACTCCCGTTCTTTTGCGTCGAGATCGCTGGTGTAGGGCGTCACGACGGCGATTCGCTCGGCGTCGAGCGCCTCGAGCGCGCGGACGACCGAGCGGGCCGTCGCGACTGCTGGGACGCCGGCCGCCTCAGTCAGTCGCTCCTCGAGTTCGGCATCGAATCCCGGCCCGTGGAGTAAGCTGCCGGTGGTACAGGCGTAGGCGACCGCGTCGACGTCGGCGTGGCCGAGTAGCTCGGCGGCGCGGGCCGCGTCGTCGCTCATTGCGTCGAGTTCGTCGACGGTGACCGACTCGAGAGCCATCCGCGCGCCGTGGACGGTGACCGAATCCGGGAGGTGTGCCCGGAACTCTGGTTCGGCCGTCGTGTTCGACGAGGGGACGACCAGGCCCAGCCGTTCGGAGCGCTCGCTCGGCTCAGACATCGTCGTCACTGTCGTCCGCTGCCGGTTCGCCGTGGCCGCCGCCACCGGGCGTCTTGACCGTGACCGTCGTGCCGGCGTCGACGTCGACGGTGGTCTTCGCCGGGGCTGGCTCGCCATCGATCAGGTTCTCGCCGGTCGCACCGTTTTCGCCGCCGGCGACGCCCTTCGGCGCGTGGCGGCGGCGCTCGGTCAGTAGCGAGACCGTCGCCTCTTTCTCGACGGTGACCGAGCGCTCGAGCCCCAGTCCCCCGCGATGGTTGCCCCGACCGCCACTGTCCTCGCGGAGCGCGTAGCGCTCGACCCGGAGGGGGTACTCGGTCTCGAGCGATTCGATCGGCGTGTTGAGCGTGTTGGTCATCCCGACCTGGACGCCGTCCATGCCGTCGCGCTCGGCGCGGGCACCGAAACCGCCGGCGATCGTCTCGTAGTAGGTAAAGGAACCGTCCCGGGCTCCGATGGTGAGGTTGTTCATCGTTCCCTGACCCTGTGCGGGGACGCGATCGGGTGCGGCCTGCGCGAGCGCGGTGAAGACGACGTCTGTGACGCGCTGGCTGGTCTCGACGTTGCCGCCGACCACGGCGGCTGGCGACTTCGGATTCAGCAGCGTCCCTTCGGGTGCGTGGACGCTCACAGGCTCGTAGCAGCCGTGGTTCGGCGGGATCTCGGGATCGGTGATCGAGCGCACGACGAAGTAGACGGCGCTCGTCGCGACTGCCAGCGGGGCGTTGAGGTTCCCCTCGAGTTGGTCCGCAGTCCCCGAGAAGTCGACGTCGATCGCCTCGCCGTCGACCGTCACCGTGACGCTAATCTCGATGTCCTCGTCGGTCACGCCGTCGCCCTCGAGGATATCGGTGGCCTCGTAGGTGCCATCCGGTAACGCCGCGATCTCCTCGGTGATCCGCTCGCGGGAGTAGTCGATCACCGCGTCGAACCCGGTGAGGACGGTCTCGCGGCCGTGTTCTGCGAACAGCGCGGCGAGTCGTTCCTCGGCGCGTTCGTTCGCCGCCTGCTGTGCCCGGAGATCGGCCCGGCGCTCGCGGGCGTTGCGGACGTTCGCGAGCACGAGCGACCGGACCTCCTCGCGGGGCTCGCCGGCCGCGACGAGTCGAGTCGGTGGAAGCCGAAGTCCTTCCTGATAGATCTCCTGTGCGCCCGCGGGCATACTGCCGGGGGTCATGCCGCCGACGTCGGCGTGGTGGGCTCGCGAGACGGCGTAGCCGACGATCTCGCCATCGGGGGCGATCGGCGAGACCATCGTCACGTCCGGCAGGTGCGTTCCACCAGTGAAAGGGTCGTTGAGCACGAAGACGTCGCCCGGCTGTGGGTCGTGTTCGCGGACGGCCTCGACGGCGGCCGGCATCGCGCCGAGGTGGACCGGGATATGTTCGGCCTGGGCGATCATCCGCCCCTCGGCATCAAATAGTGCCGTCGAACAGTCGCGACGCTCCTTGATGTTCGGCGAATAGGCCCCGCGGATCAGAGTCTGTCCCATCTCCTCGGCGACGCTCTCGAGTTGGTTGCGCAGGACCTCGAGAGTCACTGGGTCGATACTGTCCGCCGTGTCGGGTGTCGAATTTCCTGTCATTGCTCTCCCTCCTCCGTTCGCGTCATCACGAGTGTTCCATCGGCAAGGATCTCGCCGGTCCAGGCAGGCGGCACGACCGTCGTGCTCTCTGCCTGCTCGAGCACTGCCGGTCCCGCGACCGACGCGCCGGTCTCGAGTCGATCCCAGTCGTAAACGGTCGTCTCCCGTGCGCCGACCTCGGGGAAGTGTGCTTCCCGGGTGCCGACGACAGCGTCGCCCGTTCCCGCGTGGCTGATCCCCGGCTCGGTCCCCGGAATCGTCGCCGTCGCGCGGAGGTTGACGACCTCGATCGACTCGTCCATCGCGTAGCCGTAGGTCCGCTCGTGGGCCTCGTGGAAACGGTCTGCGACCGCCGCCGCGTCGAACTCCTCGTCGACTGGGACCGTCAACTCGAAGCTCTGACCCGCATACCGGCAGTCGGCTGCCCGTTCGACCCGCGCCGCGTCCCGGTCGGACGCGTCCGCGAGTACGTCCGCGACGACCTCGTCGTAGACGCCCTCGAGCGTTGCCCGGTCTGCGCCGTCGAGGTCGACACCGACCGTTCGCACGGCGTCGTAGCTCTCGTCGGCCGCGAGGAGGCCAAACGCCGAGAGAACCCCGCCCGGTCGCGGAACGACGACCCGATCGACCGACAGCGAATCGGCGAGCGCCGCGGCGTGCATCGGGCCCGCGCCGCCGAAGGCCACGAGCGCGAACTCGCGGGGGTCGTGGCCGCGCTCGACGGTCACCGAGCGGATCGTCCGCGTCATCGTCGCGTTCGCCACGCGGTAGACGCCCTGTGCCGCCTCGAGCGGTCCCTCGAGCCCCGCTTCGTCGGCCAGTCGGCCGAGCGCGTCGCGGGCCGCCTCGCCGTCTAAGGTCATCTCGCCGCCGAGTGCGGTTTCGGGGCCGATGTAGCCCAGCACGACGTTGGCGTCGGTGACGGTCGGCTCGGTCCCGCCGCGGCCGTAGCAGGCGGGGCCAGGCTGGGAGCCCGAGGATTCCGGGCCGACCCGGAGCGCGCCGCCGGCGTCGACCCAGGCGATCGAGCCGCCGCCCGCACCGACGGTGTTGACGTCGACCATCGGCGTCCGGATCGGCAACCCGTCGATTTCGGCGTCGGTCGTCCGTTCGGCCTGGCCGTTCCGGACGAGGCTCACGTCGCTCGAAGTGCCGCCCATGTCGAAGGTCACGAGCCCCTCGACATCGTCGTCGTCGACGGTTGCTGCGGCACCGACGACGCCGGCAGCAGGTCCCGATAGCGTCGTTGTGACGGCATGTTCGCGCACAGTTTCGGGATCGGCGATCCCGCCGTTTGCCTGCATGATTCGCGGAGCCGGTATCCCGGCCTCGCTGGCCTCGTCGACCAACTGCCCGACGTAGGTATCGATCGCGGGTCGGACGTAGGCGTCGACGGCAGTCGTCGACGTGCGCTCGAACTCGCGGAACTCCGCGAGCACTTCGTGAGATGCGGAGACGGGCACGTCCAGTTCCTCGCGGAGCGTCTCGGCGACGACCCGCTCGTTTTCGGGGTCAGCATAGGCGTGTAGCAGCGAGACCGCGACCGCCTCGACGTCGCGCTCGCGCAGCGTCGCCGCGAGGTCGCGAACGTCCGCGGCGTCGACTGGCTGCTCGACGCCGTCTTTGGTCGTTCGCTCGTCGACCTCGAAGCGCCGCTCGCGGGGGACCAGCGGCTCGGGCTTTTCGGCCTCGAGATCGTATAGATCCGGCCGATCCTGGCGGCCGATCTCGAGGACGTCCCGGAACCCCTCGGTTGTCACGAGTGCGGTCTTCGCACCGCCACGCTCGAGGAGGGCGTTGACCGAGACGGTCATCGCGTGAGCGAAGCCGTCGATCTCGCTGGGTGCGATGCTGGCGTCGTCACACGCCTTTTCGATGCCCTCGAGCACGCCGACGTGCTGGGGCTCGGTTGATGGCACCTTCGCGGTGACGAGCCGATCGTCGACCGACAGCGCCACGTCGGTGAACGTGCCGCCGACGTCGACGCCGATGCGGGTCTCATCGTGGCTCGAGTCGTTGTGCGTCATTGCGTCTGAATTCGTATCGTGGTTCGTTGTGTCTGTCATTGATATCGTTAGGCGAGGAAGACGTCGTAGAGCGTTCGCAGGCCGATACCGACGACGACGAGCGTCACGAGCCCACCGAGAACGTTCTGGAGAGTGGTGTTCGTGTACTCGCCCAGTAGGTCGCGGTTGTTCATCGCGTAGATGAGGAAGACGGCCAGAATCGGCAACAGAAGCCCGTTGGTAACCTGTGCGAAGACGATCACCTGGATGGGATTGTAATCGAGCGCCGAGAAGACGATGCCGACGCCGAGGATCGTCATCCAGATCGCCCGGAACCGCGTCGAGGTCAGGTCACGGTCCCAGCCGAGCGCGCCGGCGGTGGCGTAGGCACCGGCAAGCGGCGCACTCATCGCGCTCGTAAAGCCCGCCGCAAAGAGGCCGATCGAGAAGAACGTGAGCGCGTAGCCGCCGAAGACGGGCTCGAGTTGGTCGCCCATTTCGCCGACGTTGTCGATCTCGGTCCCCGCGGGGAACACCGCGGCGGCCGTGACGACGATCGCCGTCGTGATGAGGCCGCCGACGATGACCATCCCGATCGTGTCCGTGCGACACTCCGCGAGGTCATTCGCGCCGTCCCACCGTTCCTGAACGGTACTCGCGTGCAGGAACAGGTTGTAGCCGACGACGGTGGTGCCGACGAGGCCGGCGATGAGATATGCCGAACCGTCGGGAACCGTCGGGACGAGGCCGCCCGCAAGCGCGCCGACGTCCGGTCGGACCATGACGGCGTTGAGCAGGAACGCCGCGCCCATGACCCCGACGAGGCCGATGAAGACCCGTTCGATCAGTTTGTAGTTCCCTGTCCACAGCAGTCCGGCGGCGATCAGGCCCATAATCGGGCCCCAGACGTTCTCGCTGATGCCGGTGATCGTCGACAGACCAGCAGCGCCGCCGACGATGTTGCCCGTCTGGAACGCCGCTGTCCCGATCCCAATCGCGCTCACGACGAGCACGACGGAGATAATTCGCGGGATCGGGTTGTTGAACTCGTTTCGGAACGCCTCCCCCAGTCCTTCCTGCGTGATCAGTCCCAGTCGCGCGCTCATCTCCTGGAGGACGATCGTCGCCAGAATCGAAAACGCAATCGTCCACACGAGCACGTACGCGTACTCCGCACCGATCACGCTTGCAGTTGTCACCGTCCCCGGGCCGACGAACGCCGCCGCGACGAGCGCCCCCGGACCGATCGCTTTCAGCCGGTCGATAATACCCATGGTGCGTATTCACATATACCACTCTCTGTATCGCTCAAAAGGGTTGTTAAGAGTCGAACATACGGGTACGTGTAGCGCCGGATGGTTGTGTCAGTCGTATGAATTCGTATGAAACCGTGTGATGGCCCTAATTAGTTCCGGGTCTGGTGAACGTTCTGATTCGCGTGATTCGGACGGAGGGCTGTGAGAAACTGTGTTTGTATTAGATCAACCAAAATTGTTTTAATGGGGAAGGCAGATAACTGCGAGTACGGCGATTACATATGCACATCATGGAAGGATTCCTGCCCGGCGTCTGGGCGCTCGCGTGGTACGCGATTGCCGCCCCAGTCGTCGGCTACGGAATGCTGAAGACTGCGCGTCTGGTGAAGGATAGAGATGTTAATAAGTCTCACATTGCTGTCGCTGCGGCGTTCATCTTCGTCCTGTCGGCGCTGAAACTGCCGTCCGTTACCGGGAGTACGTCGCATCCGACGGGCACTGGCATTGCGGTCGTCCTCTTCGGGCCAGCCGTCACCGCGTTTCTGTCGACGATCGTTCTGCTGTATCAGTCGTTGTTGCTCGGTCACGGCGGCCTGACGACCCTCGGTGCGAACGTCACGTCGATGGGGATCATCGGCCCCCTCTTTGGCTGGGCTGTCTACCGCTCGGTCAAGCCCCACACGGACCTTCAGAAGGCGACGTTCGCTGCGGCCCTCGTCGCCGACTGGACGACGTACGTCGTCACGTCCACCCAGCTCGCCCTTGCGTTCCCGACGGAACCGGGACTCAGTGGCGTGATCGATTCCGCGATCACGTTTTTGGGCGTCTTCGCGGTGACACAGCTCCCGATCGGAATCGTCGAAGGCGCACTCGCGGCTGGCTTGATCGGCTACATCTCCATGTCGAGTGAGTCGGTCCGAACCCGGCTGGGGGTGACAGCATGAACCGGTGGCTCGCTGCGGGTGGCCTCCTGATGGTCGGGCTCATCCTCTTTTCATTTACCACTGCGGGTGCATGGGGTGGGGCCGACGGCGCTGCAGGCGAGAAAGTCGATTCCGTCGCCCCGGATTACGACCCGTGGTTCGAGAGCCTCTGGACGCCCCCGAGCGGCGAAATCGAGAGCTTGCTGTTCAGTCTCCAGGCAGCGATCGGTGGCCTCATCATCGGGTACTACCTCGGACGAGGATCTCCGCTGCAATCCGCGTCTGAGACGCCGTAGTGAGTCATGCACCACACGAGCCTGGAACAGATTCAGATCACCGCGAACTCCCGAATCGAAGGACGCTTGAACGCGTACTTCGTCTTTGCCGCACTGGTGTTGGTCCTCGTCGCCCCCAGTCGGCTCGCGTACGTCTGTGCACTCGCCTGCTTCGTGGCACTCGGTATCGATGCGACAGGCCACGACTATCTGCAGGTGGTTCGACTGCCGGTGTACTTTCTGCTCCCGAGTCTGGTCCTCATCGCGCTGTTTACCAGCGGGCCGACCGCCGTCTCGATGGGGCCGCTCTCGATTTCTTGGACCGGGATCGACCGGTCGATAACGACGGGACTCCGATCGTTCGGATCGATGACAATCCTGGGCTATCTGGTCGTGACGACGACGGTCCCGCAACTGTTCGTCGCGTTGCGATCGCTGCGGTGTCCACAGTTCGTCATCGAGATTTCGTTGCTCACCTACCGCGTCATCCAGATCCTGCTCGACGAACTCCGCCGTCTCGAGCTTGCCGCGCGAGGGCGTCTCGGTTTCCGGACGCGCCGAACGACGTTTCGAACAGCTAAGTTGCTGGGGTTTTCAGTGTTCTTGAAGTCGATGTCACGAGCCGAGACCCTCAACGACGCGATGCTGGCGCGGAACTACACCGGCGAGATGCCGATGGCACAGACGACGAGTCGGGGCCACGGCTACGCGGCTGCCGTCCTCACACTGATCGCCATCGCCGGGTGGGCCGTATGATCGAAACCGACGACCTGCACTTCCGACACGGCGACGACCCCGTCCTCGACGGGGTGAACTTCGAGGCCCAGACCGGCGAGGTGACGGTCATCTTCGGCCGCAACGGTGCCGGGAAATCGACGCTGTTGCGCCACTTCAACGGCCTGTTCGAACCCGATTCGGGAACCGTCTTCGTCGGAGACGAGCCGGTCGAATACGACGACGACTCGCTTGCCGACCTTCGCATGCGCGTCGGACTGGTCTTCCAGAACCCCGACGACCAGATCGTCGCGCCGACGGTCGAACAGGACGTCGAGTTCGGCCCGCGGAATGCGGGTATCGACGATCCAGACCGGATCGAGCGCGTCCTCTCGGAGTTCGACCTCGACGAACGGACTGACCGACTGTGTAACACGTTGAGCGGCGGCGAGAAAAAACGCGTCTCGCTGGCCGGTGTCCTCGCGATGGAACCGGAGTACGTACTGCTCGACGAACCGACCGCTGGACTGGACGGCGACGGCTGTCGGACGATCGTCCGATTCGTCGAGTCGCTTACTGACGCCGGTATCACGCCAGTCATCGCGACCCACGACGTGGGGTTCGGGCTCACTGTCGCCGATACGGTGACGGTGCTTGAAGACGGTGTCATCGACTATCGGGGCGAGACGCTCTCGCAGGCGCTCGCCGAACGATACGGCCTTCGAAACTACGTCTTCGAAACGTGGGCGTCACCCGCCGAGTGACTCGCCGTCGTTATACGGACTCCTGTCAGTCAGTTTCGGCGCACCCGCGAGCCGTCCTGCGGTTGCTCCGGTAACTCGTTACAGCAGACCGTATCATACTACAGGACAGAAGTCAATACGAAGCCGGTCGCGAATTCGCGGCCGTCCCCATAGGTGACGGCCGCATATGTGCGGCCGGCTTCNTCATACTACAGGACAGAAGTCAATACGAAGCCGGTCGCGAATTCGCGGCCGTCCCCATAGGTGACGGCCGCATATGTGCGGCCGGCTTCACGTAGTTCTGTCCAGCAGTATCAGTCCCCGTTCCCTTCTCCTTCGGTCACGATCACCTTCGAAACGCCTTGCTCGAGTCTGATCTCAGTCGGTAACTCGACGGTGCTGCGGTCGATGAACCGGGTCATGAACCACCGAACCGCCTCCGAGGGAAAGACGAGGTGGTAGACGCCCTCGCCTTCCTGGCGGACGTCGAGAAAGCCACAGAACGACAGCCACTCGAGGAGGTCCCCGACTTCCTCGAACCGGGTCGCGTACTCGTGGGCGTGGTAATCGGAAACGCGGTCGGCCGCTTCAACGAACGCCGGATCGGGGTCGCCGCCGTTGTAGCAGTAGCCAAGGAAGGCATGGAGGAAGTCGATGTCCAGTAAGACGTGCTCGCCCGACGAGAGCATTCGATAGTACTGTTCTAAATTGTCGCTTGGCTTTCCGCTCGCTGCTTCGAAGTTCGCCGCGTAGAACGTCAGGGCACGGCGAACGACTTCGCTTTGGCCGTTCTCCGTCTCGGAAACGAGCGTCTCGAGGGCCGCCGCCGAGTCGTCGTCGAGCGATACCGTTACGCGCTGTGTCATAGTCACACAGGGGAACCCGAGACGGATATCGTTCACGCACTCGAGCGATCGATGTCGGGCCGCTGACGGACTCACTCGGTTCGTAACTCGACTGTCAGGGTCCCGTCTGTGACGGTCACGACGTACATCGTCGCGCGGTCGGCAGGTGCCGCGCCGGTCGCGCTGCCGGGGTTGAGTACCCGCAGACCGTCGACGGTCGTGTCGACGACCTCGTGGGTGTGGCCCGCGACGGCGACCGGCTCGCCGGTGACCGATTCGGCTTTGGCGGTCTCGACGACCCGTCGCTGCCAGCCCGCCGGCGAGCCAGCCCCGTGGGTCACCGCGAACGTCACTCCGTCGATCTCGAGCGTCTCCGCGTGGGGCAGTTCGAGCGTCGACGGGTCGGTGTTTCCACGGACGGCAGTTAGCTCACCGTTCGCGAGGGCTGCGATCCGGTTGTAGGCCCGCTGTGAGTCGAAATCACCCGCATGAATCGCGTGGTCGGCTCGCTCGAGTTCGTCGCCGACCCAGTCTGGCACGGCGCGTTCGCGGGAGGGGACGTGCGTGTCAGAGACGATCGCGACTCGTGGCATATGCGGTCCGACGACGGCCAGTCCCGAAAGCGATTCCCCCCGCGCGCTCCTGTTCCCGCGTATGAACGACACATCGGACGGAGGGAGCGATGCCGATGGTGGCGGATCGGACGGAAGTCACGTCGTCACCGCGTTTCTCCGGCACCACGGTGAGATCCTGCTGTTGCGCCGCAGCGAGGCAGTCGGCACCTACACCGGCCAGTGGGGTGGCGTCTCTGGCTTCGCGGAGGGCCAGCCCGACGAGCAGATCCGCGTCGAGCTCCGCGAGGAAACCGGCCTCGAGCCCGATGCCGTCTCGCTCGTCAGATCGGGACGGCCGGTCGAATTCGAGGATCCGGATCTCGAGCGTGCGTGGATCGTCCACCCCTATCTGTTCGACTGTGAGACTCGCGAGATCGAACTCAGTGAGGAACACGACACCGTCGAGTGGGTTTCCCCGACGACCATGCTCGCGGGAGTCGGCGACGACCGCGAGACGGTACCGAAACTGTGGGCTGCCTACGAGCGCGTCGCTCCCACTGTTCGGTCGATCGCGGCTGACGACGAACACGGCGCTGCATACCTGTCGGTGCGCACGCTCGAGGTGTTGCGCGATCGAGCGGGGCTGCTCGTCGCCGAGCGACGCGAGTTCGGCGCTGATCCCGACGGCGAGTGGGACGAACTCGCCGAACTGGCCGGGCGGCTGCTCGAGGCCCGGCCGTCGATGGCCGTCCTCCGCAATCGGGTAAACCGGGCGATGGCTGACGCGGATGGTAAAAACAGGGACGCGCCGGCCGTCCTCGAAGTGACGCTGTCGGGGATCGACCGCGCGCTCGCGGCCGATACGGACGCTGCGGCAACCGCCGGCGAGCGTCTCGATGGCAGCGTCGCGACGCTCTCGCGGTCGGGGACCGTCCTCGAGGCGCTCCAGCAGGGTGCGCCTGACCGGGTGTTCGTCGCGGAATCGCGGCCGGCCCATGAAGGGATCGCTGTCGCGGAGGTCCTTGCTGAGACGACCGACAGCACGGTCACGGTGCATACCGACGCGGCGGTCGCGCACGTGCTCGCACGCAACGACATCGATCAGGTGGTCGTCGGTGCAGATACCGTCCTCCCCGACGGTGCCGTAGTGAACAAGACCGGGACACGCACGCTGGCAGTTGCTGCTGCCCACGAGGGAATTCCAGTCTCGGTCGTCGCGGCCACGGACAAAATCTCGACCCGCGACGACGTCAACCTCGAGTCCGGCGATCGATCCGCGGTTTACGACGGCGACGCAGCCGTCGACGTGTTGAATCCGACCTTCGACGTGACACCCGCCGACTGCGTGACCGAGGTCAGTACCGAGCGTGGGGCGCTCGAGCCCGGTGCAATTGGGGATGTCGTCGCGGAGTTGCGCGAACTCGAGAGCTGGCGTGACGACGGGGGCCCGACGGATCCGGAAGCGACAGATCGAAACCCCTCGAGGGAGTAGTGGCTGCTGGCGGCCGTGACGAAGTGTTACCCCCACTGAGCCCCTTGTGACGAGGGATTTTCCCGAGCCGCCGTTCTTCGTGTGATACCTTGCCAGCACGGACAGCGCTCGGGCCGTGACGTCTGTACTCTCGCTTCGAATGGGAATTCCCATACGGACTCCTGAAAATCAGTGTCGGTGGGACCGCGACCGTCCTGCGGTTGCACTGGTACACAGTTACAGCAGACCGTATCAGTCCCAGATCGTGGCGTTTCCGACACAGTAGAACAACGCGACCCAGCCGACGAAGAGTCCCGCGACCACCACTCCGAAATCCGCCAGACACGTCCCAACGATGACACAGTAGCCGATCCCGATCGTCAGTAACAGTAACGAGACGCCGAACAGAACGTGACACCGTCGCGCTACGTTCGGATCCATATCTCTCCGTATCACGATCGGCTGTAAATAGCTATGTCAGAGATGTGTGATAGTAACTGCAGGAAGGATTCCGTCCGGGAATCCACCTGTATCGCACGGACTCCCGGTCGGAGTGACAGCCGACGATGGGCTGCGATCACTGTCACCGACTGTCTGATCCCAACACTGTTTGCACGACCACTCTCGATGAGCTGTGTTGCTTGGACACGAAGTTTCAACCCCGATTCGGGCGTAGCGACGCCCATGGCATTTGAACTCGAGCGACTCGGCGTCCACGAATCAGTCGATGCAGTGTTCCCACCGGCGGAACTCGCGGCTTTCCTCGCCGACCTGTCGATCGACGTTGCTGTGGTCGACGACGACGGCATCGACGACTGCGACGCGGCCGTCACCCTCGTCTACCGCGAGGCGTTCCTCGAACTGGACTGGATTCATTCGATTCAGGCGGGATTCGATCGATTTCCGCGTGCCGTCCTCGAGGACCACGACGTGATCCTCACGAACAGCGCGGGGATTCATGACCGAACCGTCGGCGAGACGGTCGCGGGCTACGTGCTCATGTTCTCCCGGCGGCTCCACGACTACGTCGCAAACCAGCAAGAGCGCCGCTGGGTGCGCCCCGAGTGGGACGAGGGCTTTACCCTTCCGGGGTCGACGGCCTGTGTCGTCGGAACCGGAACCCTCGGAAGCGGCGTCGCGGAGACGTTGGGCGCGCTCGGGGTTCGCGTGACAGGGATTCGGCGCTCCGGCGACCCCGTTCCCGGCTTCGACGAGGTGTATGCGAGCGATCGATTGCTCGAGGCGATCGGCGACGCCGACTTCGTGATCGTCACCGTGCCGCTGACCGACGAGACCCACCACCTGTTCGACGCCGAGACCTTTGATGCCATGCGCGACGACGCCTACTTCGTGAACGTCGCCCGCGGCTCGGTCGTCGACGAACCGGCCTTGATCGACGCGCTCGAGGCTGGCGAGCTCGCTGGAGCGGCGCTGGACGTCTTCGAGGAGGAACCACTGCCCGAGTCATCGCCACTGTGGGGGATGGACGAGGTCATCGTTTCGCCCCACGCTGCGGCCTACACGCGGGACTACTTCCGGGACGTGGGCGAGATCGTCCGTGAGAACGTCAAGCGGCTCGAGACAGGAGCGGAATTTACCAATCGCGTGGTCTGACACTAATCGGGAACCGATAATAAGGAGAACGGCACAAGCTGTGCGACGATCTTGGGCTCACTGGCCGTGTAACCCGGGGAAGGGCAGGCTTCTTCCAGTAGTCGGCCGCGAGCGACCGCAGGGAGTGAGCGGGCCGACGACCGACCCGGAAAGCGCGGCGCGAAGCGCCGCGTTGAGACGAGCGGCGAAGCCGCGAGTCAGGGGAGGGAGGAGTGCTTTTGATCGACCCTAAGCGGGAGCGAAGCTCCCGCGAGGTCCGAGATAGCTTCGCTCTCTCGAGATTTTTCCGAGGGACAGCGCGCTGTGCGGCAGCAACGCTGCCGTCAGCGCGATAGACTGCAGCGCAAAAGGTCGTTTAGAAAAACTTGAACAGATCGTCACGATTCTGTTCGTGCAGATGTTCCCGGACGGCCTCGTGCAGCGGCTCGAGTTGCCCCTTCTTCGCACTGATTGGCGCGATGACTTCTTGCCACTGTTTCCACGGCGGATAGAGGCCGAGGCGGTCACAGAGTTCGTTCAGCCGCTCGTCTTCGTTGTCGACTTTGTCCATCTTGTTGACGGCGACGACGGTCGGGATGTCCAGCTCCCGCAGGAAGTGGAACATCTCGACGTCGTAGGGGATTTCGTCGGGGCCAGAGTGGCGGTCGATGATGTCGATGACGCTCTTGCCGTCGACGACGAGGACGGCGACGAGGACGTTGTCGGCGTATGCCTCGAGATAGTGGACGATCTCGGTCTTGATCTCCTCGCGGAGGTCCTCGTCGACGCCGCTCATAAAGCCGAAGCCGGGGAGGTCGGTGATGACGAAGTCTTCGGGTGCCCAGTCGTAGTGGTTGGGCTCGCGGGTGACGCCGGGTTTGCCCCCGGTGTCGAAGCTGTGGCCGGTCAACTCGCGCATGAGGGTGGACTTGCCCACGTTCGAGCGACCGACGAGGGCCACCTCGGCGTCTCGGTCGGGTCGCGTGTCGAACTCGATCATACGGGTCCGTAGGCCGGTGCGACCTTTATAGGCGTTGTAACTGGTGCCGACCACTCGAGGGGGCTTGCTCGAGGCCGTCGCGGTATCCCTCGACCGATGCACGCGTCGCATCTTATAGGCTCGTCGCGACGGCTACCCCGATCCCGGCCGATATCGCGACGAGCGCGACGATCGCCACGAGTCGGCGGCTCGAGGGCGTCGCCTCGAGGTCGACGTGGTGGCTGTCGCGGGCGGTCTGGACGCCGATCAAGGCCAGTGACGGTCCTCCGCCAAGCATCGCTGCGGCGAAGAGCCACGCCGCTGTCCCACCGTCGACGAGTGCGGACCGGACCGCAGAGAGCGTGACGACGCTTGCGAGAGTGATGTCACCGACGCCGACGAGGGCGTTCCACGGGACGGTTCGGTCGCCGACCGAGATCGAGTCGGCGAACCCGCCGATGACGAACAGGATCGCTGAGAGGACAAAGCCGACGAGGAGCGCGACGGCCAGTGGGCCGGTGCGTACGCTCGAGCCGAAAGCGACGAGATACGCACTGACCAACCCGAGCATGACGACGCCCAACAGCAGGGCGATCCGTCGTTTCATGCTATTACTTATTTCCTTTGACACAAGTATGTTTTGCGAGCGACGATCCGGCAGACAATCCGTGACAGAATGCCCCGAAGTTATACCCCCGGGCTCCGTCACCCCTCGACGTGCGGCTCGTACAGTTGACGGTCCCGACGGGCAAGCGTCAGGCGATCCTCGAGGCCCTTGACGAGCGGAAGATCGATTACGTCGTGACCGACGAAAAGAGTAGTCGAGAGTATACGGCAGTTGTCTACTTTCCGTTGCCGGACGCGGCCGTCGAACCGGTGCTCGACGAGATCAAAGAGACGGGCATCGACGAGGACGCATACACGGTCGTCGTCGACGCGGAGACGGTCGTCTCCCGGCGGTTCCAGGCGCTGCGTGAGGAGTACGAGGACGGCAACGTCGGCTCCGATCGGATCTCACGCCAGGAACTGCAGGCCGAGGCCGACGATCTGACGCCGAGCTTGCCCGTCTACGTGGTAATGACGGTTATCAGCGCCATCGTCGCGACCGCGGGGCTGTTGTTGGACTCGCCGGCGGTCGTCGTCGGGTCGATGGTGATCGCGCCGTTGATCGGCCCAGCGCTCGGGGCCAGCGTCGGGACCGTCGTCGACGACGAAGAGCTGTTCACCGAGAGCGTCACCTATCAGATTATCGGCGTCGTGCTCGCCATCGGAGCAGCCGCGATCTTCGCGCTGACCGCTCGCACGACGAACATCATTCCGCCGGGACTCGTCCTGTCGAACGTCGGCGAGATTTCGGAACGGCTCGCACCTGACTTGCTGTCGCTGATCATCGCACTCGGTGCGGGTGTCGCCGGCGTCGTCAGCATCGCGACGGGAACCTCTGTTGCGCTCGTCGGCGTCATGATCGCAGCGGCGTTGATCCCGCCTGCCGGCGTCGCGGGGATCTCGCTTGCGTGGGGCCAACCGACGGCTGCGATCGGCGCGACGGTGCTCGTCCTCGTTAACCTGCTCTCTGTGAACCTCGCCGGCCTGTTGACGCTGTGGTACGCCGGCTACCGGCCGGAAAACCTGTTCTCGCTCGGTGAAACGGAACAGCGCGTGCGAAAGCGGATCATCGGGCTCGCGCTTGTCGTCCTCCTCTTTGCGGTGTTTCTCGGCGGGATTTCGTATGCCTCCTACGAGACCGCAACCTTCGAACAGGACGTCAACGACGAAGTTCAGCAGGTGCTCTCACAGGAGCGATACGAGGCCTACGAACTGCTCGAGTTCGAAGTCGTGCTGGATACCGACTATCCGTTCCGCAATCCACAGCGGGTGATCGTGACGATCGGCGGCCCGCCGGATGCGTCGGCACCCGAACTGGCCGACACCCTCGACGAGCGGATCAACGCCCACGCCGACGAGCCGGTCCGGGTTCAGGTCAGGTACATCGAAATTCTCGAGCGGTGATGTCGCTGCCCGTCTCGCCGGTCACAAAAGCGGCGCGCTCGACCGTGTCAGTCAGCCGTCGAACGGCAACTCGGGTTCGTATCCGATCGCCTCGACGGCGGCCTCGAGCACTGTTTCGACGTTCGAATCGGTCGTGACGCTCATGGTGTAGTCAGCGGCGACCGCATTGTCGAGGTCGTCCGCCTCGAACCGGTCTGCCTTGTTTGCGACCGTCAACACCGGGACGTCCTCGAACTGAGCGGCGATCGAGTCCCGGAGCTCGAGCTGTGAGCCGATCGGGTAGCCACACTCGCCGGTGGGGTCGACCATGACCAGCATGCAGTCGGCGAGGTGTTCGATGGCGCTGACCGCTTGCGATTCNAGATGTGTATAAGAGACAGTCGTGAAGGGGTAGGAGGCTGTCTCGCCGCGGGCGCTGGTGACGTCGTTGACGAATGATGACTTGCCAACGTTGGGGTAGCCGGCGACGACGATCGTCGGCTCATCGGGATCGATATCGGGCAGGTCCCGCAGGTCGTTGCGCGACTTGTTGATATACAGCAGGTGGTCGTCGATCTGCTCGACGATGTCTGCGAGTCGGGCAAACGCCTGTTTCCGGTGCTTTCGGGCGGTGTCGACGTCGGTCTTGCGCAGGCGGGGCTGGTACTCCTCGTGGATCTCGCGGGCCTTCCGGCTGGCCCACATCACTTCTGACAGTGCCTGTCGGAGCTTGTCGACGTCGACGATCGCATCGGCCAACTCGTAGTAAAACGAATGGGCGTCGTACTCGAAGTCCGGCCACGCCGTCACGACGTTCTCTAAGTTGTCGGAAATGATGTTCGCCGCCGTCTGGAGCATCGACTGCTGGGCCTCGAGGCCGCCTTTGGCCTTGCCGGCCCGCGCTGCCCGCGAAAACGCCTTGTCGATCAACTCTTCCGACGTGGGCGTCGTCGGAAGGTCTTCGAAAATCATGCTCCGTTGTAGATGCCGCGACCATAAAAGGGCGTCCGTTGGCCGCCGTCAGCTTATGCCTGCTGGTGTGCTAGCGTTCACTATGACTGACTGGCGTGCCGTCTTCATTGGGTTCGTTGCCATGACTGTTGTCGGAATCTTCGGGCTCGTCGTCCCAGGCATCGGCCAGCTCGCTGCGGGGCTGTTCGGCGGCTTTGTCGCCGGCTACATCGCTGGCGGTGGGCTCGGCAGTGGCTTCTGGCACGGGTTGCTTGCGGGCGCGCTCGGCGGCATCATCGGGGGCTTGCTCATCGGCGTCGCCGTCGGCCTCGCTGGCCTCGCGCTGGGTCCTCTCGGCGGCGCAATCTCCGGCGCTGCCGGGCTCGGCATCTTCATGTTCGCCGTCACGATCTCGCTGCTGATGGCACTCGAGAGCGCAATCGCCGGTGCCGTCGGTGCGGCGCTCAGTGCCTGATCGCTGACTAAAACGAGGTCGCCTCGAGTGTGCGTTCTCAGGCTGCAGCCATCTCCCGACAGCTTTCGGCACACTCCGGCAGGATCTCCGCGCAGGCCTGGCAGTGGTCGTGGTCGTGTTGCTCACACTCTTCGGCACACTCCTCACAGAGGTCCGCACAGAGTTCGCCCAGTTCGTCGTGATACCCCGAGTTGCGGGCCATGAATCGCGCGTGCAGCGACGCAATGTCGGCGACGTCACGGCAGAGCCGAATACAGCGGGCCATCTCCTCGCCGTCGTCCGCGCTGGCGTCGGCACACCATTCACAGACTTGGGCGGCCTCGAGGCAGTTGTCGATACACGCCTGCATCTGTTCGTCCGAATGCGCGGTTTCGAGTTGTTGGATCGCCATCACCGATGCGTTACTGTTCCAGTCGATTCAACGCCGTCGTGGACACTGCAAGCACGGTGACGGCTCCAGCAGATCCGACCTCGAGAGCGCTCGAGCCGGCTCCAAGTGGTTCGTTCGACTCAGCGCCGGGATTCGAGTTCCGCCTCGAGATCCGCTACGTCCATGTCTTTCATCGAGAGCAATACGAGCAGATGATAGATGATATCGGCCCCCTCGTGGGCGATCTCCTCGCGGTCGTCGTCTTTGGCCGCGAGGACGAGCTCGGTGGATTCCTCGCCGAGTTTCTCTAACACCGCGTTCTCGCCTTTCTCGTGGGTAAACAGCGAGGCAGTGTAGGAATCTTCGGGCAACGTTTCCTTTCGGTCTTCGATGACAGCGAACAGTTCTTCGAGTATCTCGTCCATTTACAGCTCACCCGACACGTTGCGGATGTCTTCGAGGTCGGCGAACTTCTCGCTGTCGTCTCGGCCGTCCGCAAAAACCTCGTCGGTGACCTCGATCGGCGCGTTCGTTCGGGCCGCCAGCGCGAGCGAGTCGCTCGGTCGGGCGTCGATGACCGTCTCGCCACGGGGCGTCTCGAGATGCAGATCGGCGATGTAGGTGCCGCCGCGTCCGTCCTCGCGTGCCTCGATCTCGTTGATGACGACGCGGTCAATCCGACTGCCCAGTTCTTCCATCACGTCGAGCAACAGATCGTGGGTCAGCGGCCGACCGATGTCTTCAGCTTCGAGTCCGCGGGCGATACTCGTCGCCTCCTCGAAGCCGATGAAAATCGGCACGACATCGTCCTCGCTCTCGATGGCGAGGACAACCACCGGAACCGGCCCCTGCGGGGTCCCCGCGACGCGAACCGCGTCGATAGATGCCTGCATACCCCTACTGTGGGACGGTAGGGGCAAAACACGTCCGGTCGCGAATGCATGCACGACGGCACTGCTCGAGGTCTCGGCCCAGCATGCGGGGGTATCCGATCCCTGCTCATCGATCGAGCACGACGGTTGTCTCGCGTTCTCGCTCGAGGTTGAAAATCCGCCAGACACCGTCTTCGGGCCGTAGCTCGTACGATTGCGTCGCCCGGTCCCCGTTGCACTCTCGGGTCAGCGTCAGTACGACTCGATCGTCGTCGTCTCGAACGCGCTCGATCTCCCCGGCGATCGACACCTCGCCGTGTGAGAGGATCAGCTGCTCTTTGTGCGAGAACTCGTCGGCGAGCGCCCGGGGGTGGTACAGTTCGTGAGCGCGGTCGCCCTCGCCGTCGGCAAGCAAGTCGATAAACAGCCGAACGACGTCTTCGGGCGAGCGCTCGCCCGCCTGCTCGTCGACCGTCCGATCGCCGTCGTCCGATTCGGGCGCGACGTCGACGCTCCGGAGAAGGTGGCTGTACTCGCTCGTCTCGAGCGGATAGAGCTGTCGCGTGCTGACGTCGGCTTCGATCGCACGCACGACGTGTCGCATCTCGATGCGCTCGTCGCGGGCGGCCATGATCGCCGCCATCCGGCTGATCTTCGCGATCTGGCCGCCCGTTAGCTCGATGGCTGCGAGGAGGTCGTACTCGAGGTCGCCGGTCGGTGCGTCGTCGGGGAAGGCGGTCCGCCAGATCGCTTCACGAACCGGCGGCTCGGGCGTTGGGAACCACACGGTATGGTCGATCCGGCGCTCGAACGCGTCGTCGATGTTGGCTGCATTGTTCGTTGTTAGCACGACGACGCCGTCGTAGCGTTCGATGCGCTGGAGCAGGTAGTTGACCTCGGCATTGGCGTAGCGGTCAGTTGCGTCGGTTACGTCGGCACGGTCGCCGAAGACCGCATCCGCCTCGTCGAACAGTAGGATCGCGTTCGACTGGGCGCCAGCTTGGAAGATCCGTTCTAAGTTCTCCTCAGTCTCGCCGATGTACTTCGAGACGACCGTCGAGAGGTCGATCTTGTACAGCGCCATCCCAACGTCGGCAGCGAGCACCTCTGCAGCCATCGTCTTCCCCGTCCCCGACGGCCCTTTGAAGAGCGCGACCACGCCGGCCGCTCGCGATCCGCCTGCATCGAAGCCCCATTCACCGTAAATGCGCGCCTGCTCCGTGATGTGGTCACGTACCAGTCGTAGTTTGCGGTCGGTCTTCTCACGAAGCTTGATATCGCCCCAGTCGCTTGCAGGCTCGATTCGCTGTGCGAGGTCGTCGAGGCCGTCGTCAGACTGGGCGCGACAGCCGTCGTAGATATCTGCAGCGGTGAGCTCGTCGCCATCGGCTACCGACCGGGCCGTTGTCAGCGCCCCCTCGAGTTGTCCCTGCGTGAGATCGAACGTGCCGGCCAGCGCGGCCGGCTCGATGTCGTCGGGCAGGACGTCGGCGTGGTCCTCCCAAAACGCCAGGCGCAGGTCGAACGACGGTCGCGGGAACTCGAGGATGGCGTCGATATCGACGGTCGTTCCCGTCGGTCGCCACGCCGCAGTCCCGGTCACGAACAGCGGTGCCGCGAGGTCGGCAAACCGGTCGACAATCGTCTCGAGCGTGTGCTCGGTCTCCCGCTCGCGGAGGGTGTCAGCGTTCGTGAGGTGGACCGGACAATCCTGGAGCAGTGCCTCTCGATGGAGGCGCTCGAGTGCGTTCCAATCCCCCTCACCGCCCTCGTTTGTCTCGAGGACCGCCGGCAGCGACGCACGGAGCAGTCGGTCGTCTGCCAGCGCCTCGATCGCGCCATCGCGTTCGCTACCCGCTGGCCCGTGGAAGTAGTAGCGGCCGCCGGCCGCATCTGTCGCTGCAAGCGACGTGAGTCGATCGCGGACGTGTGGTTCGAGGCGGAGCTCCTCGAGGGATCGATCGGGCGTTATGAGGGTTGCGACCCCTTCTAGCGCAGGGTCGAGATCGACGTGTCCCTCGAGATACGAGACGAGTCGGGGATCGACGGTTACGAGCCGATGCTGGCTCGAGCGACTCGGTTCGACTGGCGCTGAAAGCGCCACCAGATCGTGCTGGCGAAGCGGAGATTGCTGCCCCACCAGCGCGGTTGCAGCAAGCTGCTGTGTCTCGGTTCGGGAGAACAACTCGCCGATCAGGCCGACTGTCGGGTGTGTTATCCCGTTGCCGTGTAGTTCACGGAAAAAGCCCTGATAGTCGGCGTCGAGTTCGGGTGCGAGTGCCAGCATGAACACGTCGAGATGCGCTCGAGACAGGCCGAAGCGGTCGGTCAGCTGCTGCAGCCGAAGTGTGACAGCGGGCGGTGACTGCTGACAGCGCTCGTCGATCCGCGCCGCACGGTCGGTGAGGTGATGAACCGTCTCGGCCGGCAGTCCATATGACAGAGCTACTGGCTCATCTGCCAATTCGACCTCGGTCACGGTCGCCGGCATCTCTCCCGTTGGGATCGTGTCCGTGGTTTCTATGCACGCCTCGAGGAGGGCTCCGATTCGCTCGAATTCGTCCAACAGATGCGCTCGTGTGGTCTCGTAGGCCATCCGATCGATACGCAAACCAATACAGTACTCGCTGATAAAATTTAGCTATGATATAATAGTAAATACTAACACTTTGGGGTTAAAATGAGTGACTATCACAGCGATGGGACGATATGCTTCGCGATCGCAGCGGTCGTCCGACGAGTCGACGTCGTCGACGCCGCTTTCGATCCGACAGTCACTGGACTCAGATAGCTCGATTCAACGGCCGAACGACACGACAGCAACCGATGCAGAGATGCCCAAATCGATCGGCGGATTCGGTGCTGCCGAACGGCTGCAGCGAGCGAAAAACCAAGCCGGATCGGCCACCGAACGGGTACCGAGCGGTTCACACCCCAGAGCTCACTGGNCGATCGGCGGATTCGGTGCTGCCGAACGGCTGCAGCGAGCGAAAAACCAAGCCGGATCGGCCACCGAACGGGTACCGAGCGGTTCACACCCCAGAGCTCACTGGAACGTCGGACGTAGTGCTCCGACGCCGCTCCAGCGAACCACGGCGGCGGCACAGGAGACGAGTCCAGCCGGTGAGACGCAGGTTCCCGACTCGGTTCGGGACGTGATTTCCTCGCCCGGCCGGTCGCTGAATCCGTCCATTCAGCGCGCGATGGAGGATCGGATAGGTGATTCGCTGGTCGACGTGCGGATTCACACCGGGCCGAAGGCGGCACAAGCCTGCGAGCAGATCAACGCGCGGGCGTTCACTGTTGGGAATCACGTCGCGTTCAACAGCGGCGAGTACGACCCCGAATCACCGGCGGGGCAGCACGTGCTCGCGCACGAGTTGGCACACGTCCGCCAGCAGACCGGCGGGGCCGTGTCGATGCTGCCGCAGGAGGATCTCGGTCTCGAGATCGATCCTGATCCGCGGTTGGAACGCGAAGCTGAAGAGACTGCTCAGCGAGTGATACAAGGTGGCAAATTGGGCATTCAGCGGATGGCCAAGACCGAGGTACATCTGCAGCGATACCCAGGCAAATCATTCGTCCAGAAGGGCAAGGACGTGCTTGGTAACGACCCTGCACCGGAGATGACCGACGTTCAGGGGAAAGATAAGATCGCTGCCAAGGTCGAAGCGCTGGCTGAGAACCAACAGAAACTGTTCGCCGAGGTCAAAAACACTGGCCAGTCTACCGCCGAGAAGGTCGGCGTCGAAACTGGCAAAGGAACGCTGGCGGCGACTGGCGGACTTGTCGGGACGGCACTGATGGGCCCAGGGGTGGGCACACTTGTTGGCGGATTCGCCGGTGGCGCAGTGGGTGGCATCTACGAACGTCTCTTCGATGACGGCACGCAGGCGATGACCAACGCCGCCGAGTCGGCCAGCGATTTGCTCACCGTCATTGACCAGCGTGTCAAAGATGCTATGGAACGGTACGTTGGAGAGGATACTGTATCTGACAACTCGACTGGAGATGCGCAGAGTAGGAGGTGATATGTATGGATGCAATCATCACTGGAGAATCCAAGAGAATCGGCCTCAGCGTCTTCGATAACAATGATGTTGAGCACCTAATTGAGATGGATAAATCCGGAGATATCAAGTATCACGAACAAGATGATTATCCCGATAAGGCAGCCAAGCGGACGCCGGAAGGTAACGAACACGTTAGTCAGACACGGAAGTTCGCCCAATACTACGTCTTCGCCGAGAGAGGATACGACACGGTACCACCACTGATCCATCCGGAACGGCTGAACCTCGTCCGGCAGGCTCTCGAGTCGATGTCCACTGAGAAGTGCATGGACCTGTTCGGGGATCTCTACCAGCAGATGGCGAGTCACCATATCGACACCGAGCGCATCGTGGATATTCCATCTGGAGTTGACGAAGAGTCTGTCCTCTACCGGAAAGACATATATCTCGGCGTTGACCCGACTGAAACCGAGGTCGCTGAGGGGGCTATCGCTCTTGCGAGTGAGTATGGGATCGATCTTGACAAACCGGACGCCCACGAACAGTCAGTTACGGACCTCGATACTAACGAGCGGACTGCCTGGGAAGAGTTCGGCGACGCACTCGGCGATCTCGTTGCCGAAAACGACGCTGACGTCTCCGAAGCAGCGTACATCGACTCGGTCTCAGCGTTGCACATGGCGTATCTCGACAGTCGTGGCCGCGAGCATGTGACTGAGGCAACACAGCCACTGGACCGTGAGCCAGACGCGCGCTTCGAACTCGTGCCGATCGATCTACAATCGCCTGAAGACTTCCAAGAATATCTCGCATTTAATCTCAAGTGCCAGATCCGCGATTGTTTCGTCCGAATGGGCGTCCAGCCACCCGAAGCGTTTCAGGTCCTCGGATACGGACGCTACGAAGCCACTGAACGGTACAACAAGGTCGAGTTCTATCCGAAATTCCACGATCCAAAGAACGAGGCACTGCTGAAGTAACGGTCTTGTATGTGGATATCTGTCATAATCGTTGATTCACCACTGTAGCGTTCTCACACGCTGGCAGCGAATCATGACTAACTGCAAGTCAAAGTCAATGAACTGTCGATCAAACTTGGAGGGGAACATTTTCCAGAAGATGAGCGACGCTGGTACCGGAGAAGCCCTCAAGATGGGGATGACTCAAGCCGGGAAACAGTCAGGGCTGCCCTTCGGACAAATCATGGGATCGCTTTCGGGTGCTGCCTTTCAGGCGATTTACAACAACCGAAAGCAAGTAGATATCACAGCGATGGGACGATATGCTCAGCGATCGCAGCGGTCGTCTGACGAGTCGATGTCGTCGACGCCGCTTTCGATCCGACAGTCACTGGACTCAGATAGCTCGATCCAACGGCCGAACGACACGACAGCAACCGATGCAGAGATGCCCAAACCGATCGGCGGATTCGGTGCTGCCGAACGGCTGCAGCGAGCGAANCAACGGCCGAACGACACGACAGCAACCGATGCAGAGATGCCCAAACCGATCGGCGGATTCGGTGCTGCCGAACGGCTGCAGCGAGCGAAGCGCGATGGAGGACCGGATGGGTGATTCGCTGGGCGACGTGCGGATTCACACCGGGCCGAAGGCGGCGCAGGCCTGCGAGCAGATCAACGCACGGGCGTTCACCGTCGGCAATCACGTCGCGTTTAACTCAGGTGAGTACGATCCTGAATCACCAGAAGGCCAGCACGTCCTTGCACACGAACTCGCGCACGTCCGCCAGCAAACCGGCGGGGCAATCTCGATGCTGCCGCAGGAGGATCTTGGTCTCGAGATTGACCCCGACCCGCAGTTAGAACGTGAGGCCGAAAAGACTGCCCAGCGCGTGATGGACAGTGGTGAACTGGGCATTCAGCGGATGGCTAAGACTGAGGTGCACGTCCAGCGGATGCCAGATGCGGAGAAACTTCAACAGGCGCGTGAGCAGATCGGCGAGGATAGCGAGCGCCTCGCGTTCGCGGAGGAAATTTCCCAGATCAAAGAGCGACTCTCGTCAGTCGAGCAGGCTGTCGGCGGTGGTTCGACGCTCGACAGCGTGGGCAAGGCTGCAACACAGGGTACAGTCGGTGCGGTCGGTGGATTACTCGGTGCAGTCGGTGGCACGATGATCTTGCCCGGTCTCGGGACCGTTGGTGGTGCTGCCGTTGGGGCTGAAATAGCCAAAGGCGTTGCTGGCGACGTGACTAAGACTCTAACCGGTCGGGCCTACGAAAAAGGGACTGAAGCCGCCGGTGAAATGGCCGGAAAAGCCAAAGCACAACTCGAGCAATTCGTCGAGAAGACTGTCAAAGACCTCCTCAGTGGGTCTGATACTGGTTCGAGCCGTTTTGAGGGTGAATAAAAATCATGGAAGCAACAATCGTCGGAAAGGACGACAGAGGAATTGGTGTGAGGGTTATCGACAACAATTCCATACAGCATACGATTTCAGTTGGTTTTGACGGAGAAATTCAAGGGCATGCACAGGACGGGTATCCTGACAAAGCGGCCAACCGAACAGCAGAAAATAGCGAATACGTTGAACAGGCCCGCAAGTACGCCCGATATTACGTCTACATCGAACGGGGATACGACACGGTCCCGCCAGCCGAGCATCCCGAGCGGATCAACGCCGTCAGACTCGCGATCCAGCGCCTCAGTGACGACGAGTTCGACGCGCTATTCAATGACCTCTTCCGGCAGATGCGAAGTTATCACGACTACGATACCGAGCGGCCGATTCCCGAACCGCCGAACGCTTCGGAGAACGTCCTCTATCGGCAGAACGTCTATCTCGGAATCAACCCGCTGAACACCGAGATTGCCCCCAAAGCCGACGGAATTGCCAGCGTTCATGGTCTCAATCTCAGCGACGAGGCGATCCTCGAGAATTCGATCGAAGACCTCTCGGACGCGGATGTCGCCGACTGGAAGGCCTTCGCTGATGAGCTGGCTACCCTCGCCGAAGACAAGGACGTCACTCTTGCGGAGGGCGTGTATCTCGACGCAGTTTCCTCGCTGTACGCCACCTACCTCGATGACCGTGGTGAGCAGTATACGACCGAGCCAGAGACAGATCCGTTCGATCGGAATCCGGACACGCTGCTCGAACTCCCACCGATTGATCCGCGTTCACGTGAAACCTTTCGTGAATACCTCGATCACCACCTCAAGTGCCAGGTTCGGGATTGTTTCGTTCGGATGGGTGTCCACCCACCCGAAGCGTTTCGCGTCCTTGGCAACGGCCGCCTCGAAGCTGTCGCTGCATACAAACTTCTTGATATGTATCCCGAGTACTACGACCCTGAAGAGGGGATATTGCTACCGTAGCCGCCCGTGATCCCACGAATCAGTGCCCATGCGCTCATGTGGTCTCATAGGGGGTTCAATCGATATGCGGACCAATACAATACTCGAGGATTAAAATTTAGATATAATGCAATAGTAAATACTAATACTTTGGGACTAAAATGAGGGGGTATCACAGCGATGGGACGATATGCTCAGCGATCGCAGCGGTCGTCCGACGAGTCGACGTCGTCGACGCCGCTTTCGATCCGACAGTCGCATACCGCAGACGCCACAGTCCAGCGGCCGAGCGACACATCAGTAGCAGAGGGAGAAATGCCCCACTCGATCGGCGGACTCGGTGCCGCCGAACGCCTCGAGCGGGTGAGGGAGCGAACCGAATCATCCACCGAGCGGGCAACGGACGATCCGCGTTCCGCCAAGCACTGGCATCGTGGTGCGCCAACGCCGCTCCAGCGAACCACGGCGGCACAGGAGACGAGTCCAGCCGGTGAGACGCAGGTTCCCGACTCGGTTCGGGACGTGATTTCCTCGCCCGGCCGGTCGCTGAATNGTGAGACGCAGGTTCCCGACTCGGTTCGGGACGTGATTTCCTCGCCCGGCCGGTCGCTGAATCCGTCCATTCAGCGCGCGATGGAGGATCGGATGGGTGATTCGCTGGGCGACGTGCGGATTCACACCGGGCCGAAGGCGGTACAAGCCTGCGAGCAAATCAACGCTCGAGCGTTCACTGTTGGGAATCACGTTGCGTTTAATTCAGGAGAGTATGATCCTGAGTCACCAGAGGGCCAGCACGTCCTCGCCCACGAGTTAGCACACGTCCGCCAGCAGACCGGCGGGGCAATCTCGATGCTGCCGAAGGAGGATCTCGGTCTCGAGATCGATCCTGATCCGCGGTTGGAACGCGAAGCTGAAGAGACCGCTCAACGGGTAATGCAAGGCGGTGAGTTGGGGATTCAACGTCTGGGTACAACAGAAGTACACATCCAGCGGTCGGAGAAGGGTGTATTGCCGTCGCTGAAAGACATCGTATACCACGGCGAATCCGGATCGGGACTGTCGCTGACAGACGTTGATGACGTGTCCGGTCTCGATGAACGCCTCTACGCACTGGCAGAGAATCAGAATAAACTGCAAGCCAAAGTTGAAGCCCTCTCGAATAACCTCGAGGGGAACATTTTCCAGAAGATGAGCGACGCCGGAACCGGGGAAGCCCTCAAGATGGGGATGACCCAAGCCGGGAAACAGTCAGGGCTGCCCTTCGGGCAAATCATAGGATCACTTTCGGGTGCTGCCCTTCAGGCGATTTACAACAACCGAAAGCAAGTGCTCGAGATTCTCGGACTCAAGTCCGAATCCACTCTTGATAGGGCACAGGAAACTGAATCAGGAAAGACGAAATTTTAACTATAAAGTATGATATCAGAAATTATTGGGGAAGACAAGAAGGATATCGGAACCAAAGTTACGGATAACAATGATGTCGTGCATCAAATTGAGATGCATAAGAGTAATGGCGAAATATATGCACACGAACAAGACGGCTACCCGGACGACCCGGACAGGCGAACGAGCGATGGCAACGAGATGGTCGATCAAGCGCGGGATTACGCCAAGTGGTACGTCGCTCAAAACACCGAGTACGACACGGCTCCCTGGTACCTCCGAAGTGACCGGATCGAGCGGGTCAAAGGTGCCGTCACGGATCTTTCCGAGGACGACCTGAATCGCTATTTCGATCACTACTATCGGCAACTGGCTGGCGCGTACGATGCGACTATCGCACAGCCACGTCCAGATCCCGTCCCGCCCGGTGCGGCGATGAACGAGTACCGTGAGCACAAACTCGATGTCTACCTTACTGATGATGGGACCGACATCGATGCCACGTCCGACGTCCACGTGATGTACTACGCTGCTGTCAACGACGATCGCCTCGTCCGTGGCGATGACCCCTATCCAGACCAAAAACCAGATACGCGCCTCGAGCACGTCGTCATCGACATCGACAGGGATCAGTTCCGAGAGTTCCTGACCTATCATCTTCGCTGTCAGATCCGGGATAGCTACCTCGCTCGTGGTGTGAACCCACCGGACGAGTATCGCGTTCTGGGTCCCGGGACGGACCACATGATGGTTCGGTGTATGAACCGTGACGCTGTTCCCTCATATCACGATTACAACGCCAACATCAGCGGGTTCCGTGCTGAGGATACGTTCAATGCAGGGCTGTTCGCGCCATTGCTGAACCTCCTCTGAGCGATCAGTCGCGATGCACGCGATATAGGAGTACCACACAGAACGAGTATCACACACTCAGCTGTGTCGGGCCACGAAGAGCGCACCGCTCGGGAACGATTTCGAGCGATCGGTCGTCCTATGCAGACTCCTCGAGTCCCGGCACCGCTGCGGCCTCGTTTTCGAACAAGGCCAGCCCGTGAATCCGACTATCGGGCGTCAGTTCGGGATGGAACGCGGTGCCGACGACGGGGCCGTCTCGGACCGCGACTGGCCGACCGTCCCACGTCGCAAGCACCTCGGCGTCGCCGACCGAGTCGATCGCCGGCGCGCGGATGAACACCGCCGGATACGGCTCGTCGAGGCCCGCTACCTCGAGTGGCGCTTCGAAGCTGTCTTTCTGGCGGCCGAAGGCGTTGCGCTCGACCGTGACGTCGAGCAGTCCGAGTTCGTCGACCCGGTCGTCGCCGGCGTCGCTCGAGGCGACGATGAGACCGGCACAGGTCGCGAGTAGCGGTTTGCCGGCGGCGACGTGCGCCTCGATTTCGGGGGCGATGCCGTCGCTGTGGAGCAACCGCGAGATAGTCGTCGATTCGCCGCCGGGCAGTGCCAGCAGATCGCACTCGGGGACGATCCCCGCATCGCGAATCTCGTGGACAGTAACCTCGCGACCGTGGGCTGTGGCGGCGCGTTCGATGGCGGCGGCGTGTTCTTCGACGTCGCCTTGGACCGCGACGACGCCAGCAGTGAGGGACATGGCCGCGGGTATGACTGGTGTGTTCAAAAAGCTCGCGTCACCGGATCGATGTGGTGTCGGGCCGGTCCAGTTGGGATATGTGGGCCCCAGTCTTACTGCCGTTGGCCACGTCGTGGAAACCAGCGATGAGCCACCCCGACGTGCGCCGATGGGAGTACAAGACGGTTAGACCGCCCCGAGACGAAACGAAAAAGGAGGCGATAGACCCGCAAACGGCGCTGAACGACCACGGTGCGGCTGGCTGGGAGTTCGTCGAGACGATCGATTACACGGGTGGTGGAACCAAGTTTCTCGTGTTCAAACGTCCCGTTGCAATCGGCGACGGTATTGATGAGGGGTGACTCGGTGTGACCGACGACGGAACATCCGGGGACGTCGACATCGGCACGGCCAACACGATGCGCGAACGCGCCGGCGAAAGTCGGCTCAAGATCTGGCTGCTCCTCGCCGCCTCTCGCCTCCAGGTGACCGCTGTGCTGGCGCTTTCCGTGTTCGTCGTGTTCGTCGTGGTCGTCACCGCCCTCCCGACGCCATTGCACCCACAGCTCCTGACCGGCGACACCATCGAGACATTGTTTTCGACGATGATCGGGGCGATCATCACCGGGACGACGCTCGTCGTCACCATTGGGCAACTGGTTCTCTCCCAGGAAAACGGACCGCTCGGCGACCAGCGCGATCGAATGGAGAACGCGATGGATTTCCGGGACTTCACCGAAGAGCTGATCGGCTCACCCAGTCCGGCGGATCCGTCGGAGTTTCTCCGACAACTCGTCGGCGTGGCCGAACACCGCGCTAATGCACTTCGCAACGATGTGGCTGACCACGGCGACGACCAGCTTCGGGCGGAGGTCGACGAGTTCACCGAGAGTCTCATCGGGAACGCTGAGCTGGTCCGCGATCAACTCGAGGATGCGTCGTTCGGCGACTTCAGCGTGCTGTTCGCTGCGCTGAACTTCAACTACGGGTGGAAGATATTTCAGGTCGAGCGGATCGCCAACGAGTACGAGGACCAGCTGAGCGACGACGGGCACGCCTTACTGGAGGAGCTGAAGACGTCGCTCAGCCTGTTCGGACCGGCGCGCGAACACGTCAAGACGCTGTATTTCGAGTGGGCACTCGTCTCGCTGTCACAGCTGATTCTCTATGCGGCGCTTCCTGCGCTGGTTATCGCCGGCATCATGCTCACCATCGTCGATGCGGGAACGTTCCCCGGGCAGACACTCGGCATCCCGAACATCACGTTGGCGATCGGGCTAGCGTTTACGATCACGCTCGTCCCGTTTCTGCTGTTTACGGCCTATGTGCTCCGGATCGTCACGGTCGCAAAGCGCACGCTCGCGATCGAGCCGCTCATCCTCCGTGACTCACAGCGATAAGCAGCCGTTCGGAGGATAAAGCACGCTTTGGGAGAGAATGCTGAACGGGAACGGGTCGAGAGAAGGCGAGTTACGAGATGAACGTCAGCAGCTGGACGAGCACGCCCAGCATGACGCCGAACGCGATGACCGTTTTGGGGTCGATACGGATAGCGTTCGAGTCCTCGGAGTCGAAGTACCGGACGAGTCCGGCACTGGACATCAGCCCGCCGGTGTTCTGTCCTTTGTCCATACCCGACCCTATGGGCCCCCGGAACTAAACCTTTCGACCGATCGTCCGTCGAGAGACTGGGCTGCGATGGCAGTGGGAAACCCTTATGCTCAGCGCGTGGAAACTAGAGTTGACCGCATGACCGTCACACTCAAGGACTTCTACGCTGACTGGTGTGGCCCCTGCAAGACCCAGGACCCGATCCTCGAGGAACTCGAGGAAGACTGGGAGGGGCAGTTCGAAGTCGAGAAAGTAAACGTCGACGAACAACAGGACGTCGCCAACGAGTACCAGGTCCGATCGCTGCCGACGCTCGTCATCGAGAATGACGACGGCATCGTCGAGCGTTTCGTCGGCGTCACCCAGCGTGACGACCTCGAGGACGCCCTCGAATCCGCTGGCGCGTAGACGACCAGCAGCGATTTTCTCGTTTCATTGACCGACGAGCGGCCGCGCTGTCACGGGTTGGTCGTCGCGCAGAGAGACGACCGCACGAGATCTAGACCCACTTCACGCCGACGTCGTGCATGTCGTCGTTGTACTTCGCGATGTTGATGACCAGCGGCGTGACGCTTTCGACTTCCGCCGCGTTGGCCAGCGGGCCGGCCGCAAGCGCACGTAGCCCCTCGAGTTCCCCTGCGAGATTCAGGACGGTGTCGCGGGCCGCCTCGTCGTCGGCGACGACGAGCGTATCGAGATCGAGGTCGGTCTCGAGGTCGGCGAGTGCGCCGGCCGCGAGGTTGTGGAACGCGCCGACGACGGGCACCTCGTCGGGGGCCCGCTCGGCGACGAGTTCAGTCACGCTGCCGGCCGACGGGGGGTGGTAGTGGAGGCCGTCCGCGTCGCCTTTCATGCCGACGGCGGGCGTTACGAGGACCGTGTCCGAATCGAGGCTGTCGGCGACCCCCTCGACGGTGTCGCCGACGTGGTACGGCGGAACGCTGCACACGACGATGTCCGCGCGGTCGGCGGCCATCTCGTTGGCGAAGCCCTTGATGTCGACCGAGTCGGTGTGGTCCTCGAGCGTCGTCTTGTACTCTGCGACCGCGTCACGGGCCTTCTCTGGGTCTCGCGAGCCGATGAGCAGTTCATGGTTTGTATCCCGTCCGAAGCGGAGCGCGAGTCCTTCGCCGATATCGCCAGTACCGCCAAGTAGTGCGATTCGCATACCCATCTCTCGGGACGGAACGCGAATAAAAGGGCGGGAGGGCGGCCGATCTCGCCGCGTTCTCGCGTGAGGGGTCCGCTCGATGTGACTCTGCTGGTGTGTCGTCTTCGGTGTGGGATTCATCGCCGCTCCGAGCCCGCTGTCGTAGGCGTCGCGTTCGGTCACCTCGCGGAGCCGCTGCTCGAGGCGCGTCGCGAGTTCCTGCCGGCGATCCGTGTCGATGTCTGGTTCGCCCGCGATCGTGGGCTCGGTCATCGCGGCGGTTCACGGGGAACCGGGATCAACGGCGGGCCGGAACACGCCATGTCCGGGCGGAGGTTCCATTATAGTAGCCACTGATACGGTCTGCTGTAACGATGTACCGGTGCAACCCCAGTGGGGTCGCGGTTGCACCGGAAATGACTGACAGGAGTCCGTATGAAACGATTCACACACCGATCGCACAGCCGCCGCGCGATCGGGTGTGCATTGACTTTCAGTGGCTACTATACCCAACCCGCCGACGCTCCGGTATGGCCCACCCTGCCGTCATCGCACACCGTGGCTACGCCGGCATCGCACCCGAAAACACCGTCGAAGCGGCCACACGCGCGGCCGCCCACGCCGAGCCCGCGATGCTCGAGATCGACGTGCAGCCGGCCGCCTGCGACACCCCAGTAGTGATCCACGACGAGCGCCTCGAGGGGAGTCGCGACGGTCGTCCACTGACGGACACAGCCGGGCTCGTCTGGGAGACACCGCTCGAGAAACTGCGGGAGACCCATGTGCTGGGAACCGACGCGACGGTGCCGACGCTGGCCGAGTTTCTCGCGGCCGTCCCCGAAACGGTCGGCGTCAACGTCGAACTGAAGAATCCTGGGACGACGGAACTGCGCGTCGGTGAGTCGCTCTCGCCGGCTGACCGCGACCAGCGCCGCGAGGTGTGGCAGCCGTTCGTCGAGCGTGTCGTCGCCGACTGTAGGACCTTCGGCGGCGACCTGCTGTTCTCGTCGTTCTGTGAGGGCGCGATCGTGGCGCTCCGAGCGGTCGCCGACTACGCTGTCGCCCCGCTGGTGTGGGACGATCTCGAGGCCGGCCTCGAGATCGCACGGCGCTACGATTGTGAGGCGATCCACCCGCCGCGGAACGCGATCGCCGGGACGCATCTGGCTGAGACGGATTATGCCGGCTTTCCCGCAGCCGAACCCGCGATCGACGTCCTCGAGGTAGCCCACGCGGAGGGGCGTACAGTCAACGTCTGGACAGCGACGAACTGGGTGCAGTTCGACGCGCTCGCGGCGGCCGGGGTCGACGGCATCGTCGCCGACTATCCCGGGTTGGCTCGAGACGCGAGTGACTAGATCGATCCGGTTGGGACCGCGGCTTGCATCCCTCGTTGCTCGAGTCACGATTGAAACTCGTCTCCCGGTTGGATTGCCACTGCGTGTTGCGGTCGATAAGTAGTGCCTGCAGATGCGTCGTGTACCTTGATACATGCTATCGTGGTAAGACGGCGAGTATGAATCTCTGTCGCGTACCGAGGTGCTGTCTCGGCCGGTGTTTCGAACCGCTTCGTCACAGCGTCTCCGACGTGACGATGGCTGTGTGGGGCGCTACCCGGACTGTGGGGGTGGTGACCGATGAGTGAGTTCCCGCCGCGAACGACGATCAAGCGCTGGCTGGTGACGACGAATCACAAGGACGTTGGGATCCTCTACTTGTTTACTGCGCTGTTCCTGCTTGTCGCCGGTGGCGTCCTCGCGTTGCTGTTCCGGATCCACCTGTGGGAAGCGGGCGGGATCGGCTTCCTGACGAACACGCAGTACAATCAGGCGGTGTCGGTCCACGGGCTCTTGATGGTGTTCTGGTTTATTTCGCCGTTTGGCTTTGCCTTCGCGAACTATGTCGTTCCCTTACAGATCGGAGCAAAAGACCTCGCTTTTCCCCGGCTGAACGCGCTGAGTTACTGGTTTTATCTCTTTTCCGGCATTCTCATCTTGCTGTCCTTTTTCCAGGGGACGACGTGGGCCAACGGCTGGTATATGTACGCGCCGCTGAACGTTCCGATCTACAACCCCGGCTATACGCTGACGATGGGCGGGAACACGACGATCCTCGCGCTGACGCTGTTCGTCATGTCCGTTACCCTTGGCTCGGTAAACTTCCTGACGACGATCCACTGCTGTCGCGCTGAGGGGATGGGACTCTGGAACATGCCGCTGTTTACCTGGGGGACGCTGCTGACCGTCTGGATGATGTTGTTTGCCTTCGCGGCGCTGCTTGCCGCGCTTATTCTCATGCTCACCGACCGGCTCTTGCTCACTCAGTATCTCTCCTCGACGGCTGATGGCTCGAGCCTGCTGTGGGCACACATCTTCTGGTTTTTCGGCCATCCGGAGGTGTACATCGTCTTCTTCCCCGCGCTGGGGATCATGCTCGAAGTCGTCCAGACCTTTACTGGTCGCCGGCTGGTCGGTCGCAAGTGGGTCATCATCGCGATGGTGCTGGTCGCGATTCAGTCGTTTTTGGTCTGGATGCACCACATGTTCCTGACGACGATCAACCTCCCGATCAAGACGCTGTTTATGGCGACGACGATCGGGATCTCGTTACCCTTCGACCTGATGGTCTTTTCGATGATCTATACGATGGTCAAAGGTCGAGTGCGGTTTACGACGCCGTTCCTGTTTGTTCTCGGCGCGCTCCTGTTGTTCATCCTCGGCGGGATCACTGGCGTTTTCCTCGGTGCGGTCGTCCTCGACTACGAGCTTCGGGGCACCTACTGGGTCGTCGCGCACTTCCACTACGTGATGGTCTCCGGTGTCACCGCGCTGATTGGTGGTCTCTACTACTGGTGGCCGAAGATCACGGGGAAGATGTACGACGAACGACTGGGGAAGCTCAGCTTCGCCGTCTACTTCGTCGGCTTCAACCTGCTGTACTTCCCGATGTTTCTGGCCTGGGAGACGCCCCGCCGAGTCTTCCACTACAACGAAGGCGCACAACTCTACCAGCAGCTCGCGACTGTCGGCGCGTTCGTCCTCGCCCTGTCGATCCTGCTGGTCTTCATCACGCTCGCACAGAGCATCCGCTCGGGACCGGACGCACCTGACAACCCGTGGCAGTTCGCACGCACTGCCGAGTGGGCGACGACTTCGCCCCCGCCGCTGGAAAACTGGCCCAATCGGCCCAGCTACGCCAGCGGAAGCCTCGAGTTCGTCGACGACGCGACCGCGACCGATGGCGGTGCGGTCGCCCACGGCCGGACGGGACAGGCCGAATCGCTCGAGACCGAACACGAGGATCACGCGAGTATCTGGCCGTTCGGGATCGGGATTGGAATGTTCGTTACCTTCCTCGGACTGTCAGGGTTGACTCCCTTCGTCGCCGAGTTCGCAACCGCACGCGGGGCGGAATTCGCCGGGTTCCCGCCACCGAGTGGGTCGAACATCCTCTATCCCGTGCTTTCGGTCGTCGGCGTTGGCATCCTCGGATACACGCTCTTCGAGTACGGCCGCGAGCAGTTCCACGCACCGGAGATGGAGATCGCCGAACGCTGGCCGTTCGAGGGCGTCGACACGACCAAGATGGGCGTCTGGTTTTTCCTCGCGTCGGACGTCGTCGTCTTCGGAGCCGTCATCGGCGGCTACGTCTTCATGCGGCTCAGCACGGGCTGGGGGGCGATCGAGCCCGTCCCACCCTCGGAGATCATCGGGCTGATCAACACCTACGTGCTGTTGACCTCGAGTTTCACGGTCGTTCTTGCGTTGACCATGGCCGAACGCGGAAACAAACGCGGCCTGCTGGCGTCGCTTGGCGCGACGCTGGCACTCGGACTCACGTTCCTCGCGGTCAAAGGCTATGAGTGGAGCCAGGAGTTCGCCCACGGCATCTACTGGTTTACCGACCTCGAGTACTCGATGTACTTCGTGACGACGGGTCTGCACGCCTTACACGTCATCCTCGGCCTGCTCATTGCCGGGTTCATGGTCTACCGAATCCTGACCGTCGACGCCTATCTCGGGGACGATCGGCCGGTCGAGTACTTCGGGCTCTACTGGCACTTCGTCGACATCGTCTGGGTGATCCTGTTCCCGCTGTTCTACCTCATGTAGCGCAGGCCCGTTTTTTGATTCGAACCGACGCGCGTCGAGTCGTCGGCACTGATGCGTTCGTCCGACAGGATGAAGCACTCGGTTACAAGGCGACCGTCGCACAACAGCCGACCATGCAACTCTCGCGCGTCGTCGACCGACTCGACGAAGAGCTCCGAACCGCAGACTACGCCGACCTCGATGCGAGCGCGAACGGCCTGCAGGTCGGCCCGGACGAAGCCGACATCGAGCACGTGGCGTTCGCCGTCGATGGCGTCCGCGAGACGTTCGAGACGGCGATCGCAGCCGACGCGGACCTGCTGGTCGTCCACCACGGCCTCTCGTGGGGCGGGATCGACCGCATTACCGGCCAGACCTACGACCGACTCGCGCCGCTACTCGAGGGCGACCTCGCGCTGTACGTCTCACACCTGCCGCTCGATGGCCACCAGGAACTGGGCAACGCTGCCGGTGTCGCCGACGTGCTCGAACTCGAGGATCGCACGCCGTTCGGCGAACTCGGTCCCGAATACATCGGTCAGCGCGGGGCGGCAACCGACCCCTACAGCCCCGACGAGTTACGCGAGCGCCTCGAGGCCGCCCTCGACACGGGCGGGCGGCCAGTCCCGGTGCTCGATTTCGGCCCCGACGCGATCGAGGACGTGGCGATCGTTACCGGCAGCGGGACCGACTGGCTCGACGAGGCTGTCGCGGCCGACGCGGACGCGCTCGTGACCGGCGAAGGGAAAGGGAAAGTCTACCACGAAGCCAAGGAAGCTGGGATTCACGTCTTCCTTGCAGGCCACTACGCGACCGAGACGTTCGGCGTGCGCTCGCTGCAGGAGATCGTTGAGGAGTGGGGGCTCGAGACGACGTATCTCGACGTGCCGACGGGACTGTAGTCTCCTCGAGCAGTAGGCACAGATGGTACCGTTATCGGCGTGAGATTTCGCTTCTCTGGATGCTGTCAAGATCGGCCTGCTGAATAGAGAGAATAAATGTATCAGGCTTGTGAAGATTGTAATTGTACCCTTTCACACATCGGTCGTTGGGTTACAATATTCCAGGAACTATTTTCATGCGAACGCAGGCGGTTCTACCCCGTTACAGAGCCCAGGAACATTTTTACCCGGTGGACCTACGTTTTTTGCATAGTTGGATGCAGCTTCTCCCTGCTCTCCTGGGTCACGATCTGTAAGACTTGGTATTCCTTTGTTTTCACCGCAGTTGTTCGCGTCTGCTGATGCCACGCCAGCGGTACCGCCCGTAAGCGCAACGAGTACTACGAGCGCGATGAGTATTTTAGTGGTTCTCATGTCTTTTTACTGGATGGGNCGTCTGCTGATGCCACGCCAGCGGTACCGCCCGTAAGCGCAACGAGTACTACGAGCGCGATGAGTATTTTAGTGGTTCTCATGTCTTTTTACTGGATGGGTGATTTTCCCTATCCAAATGAGGGACCTATTCAGGAGGGGCCCATTCAGGAGAGGAACTCTATCCAGGTGAAAAGGCCACGGACGTCTACATAACCATGCCTACTGTTTCTCACGAGGCACTGATAGTTACTACGAGAAAATCATTGGATTGTAGAATTGTCGAGACGGTTCCAGCAGTACGTCCGTCTTACACTGTTGGTGAATGAAGGTCCGTAATAATCAATTATTAACTCATAATCTGCATTATGAATGGTTGCTGAGGTGTTACCTCGTATCTGAGAGGTGACTCCGTGGTACATTCGCGCTGTCTATTCAGCATGGAGTGAAAAACATTATCTGCAACTGGGTGGATCTCAGATGGTAAGTTCGGACGCGTCGTGACCGCTTCCGTAGTCCTCTCGAGCCGACGAAACGACTCGAACCGCGACGTTGAAACCGGTGGCTCGCGCATGCGAAGACATGAGCGACGAGCACGATCACGACAGCGACGCGGACGGCCACCACGAGCCCGAGCGTGAGACCTTCTCGCACGATCCGATCGGCCACGCCGAAGTCCGGGCCGGGATGACGGTTGGCGACCTCGCCGACGAGTATGGCAATGCTGGCGTCGGCGCGGCGAACCTCCACGAGGCAGTCGACATCACCGAAGCGATGTTCGACGACGACGTGACCGTCTTCTTCAGCCTCGCGGGCGCGATGGTGCCGACCGGTATGCGCGCGATCGTTGCCGACCTGATCCGTGACGGCTACATCGACGTGCTGGTCACGACGGGGGCGAACCTCACCCACGACTCGATCGAGGCCATCGGCGGCAAACACCACCACGGCGAGGTGACGGCCGAGGGCAAGACCGAACGCGAACACGACGAGCAACTGCGCGACGAGGGCGTCGACCGCATCTACAACGTCTATCTTCCACAGGAGTTCTTCGCGACGTTCGAATCGCACCTGCGCGATGAGGTCTTCCCGGTCCTCGAGGAGGAGGGTGTCGTCTCGATCCAGCGCCTTACCGAGGAACTCGGGCGGGCCAACGCCGACGTCAACGAGCGCGACGATGTCCACGAAGATCCCGGCATCGCCGCCGCGGCCTACGAAAACGACGTGCCGATCTACTGTCCCGCCGTCCAGGACTCCGTGCTGGGCCTGCAGGCGTGGATGTACTCCCAGACATCCGACTTCTCGCTGGACGCGCTGGCCGACATGACGCCGTTGACGGACATCGCCTATCACGCCGACGAGGCCGCCGCGTTCGTCGTCGGCGGTGGCGTCCCGAAGAACTTCACCCTCCAGACGATGCTCGTCTCGCCCGACGCCTACGACTACGCCGTCCAGCTGACGATGGACCCCCAACAGACCGGCGGCCTCTCCGGGGCGACCTTGGACGAGGCGCGCTCGTGGGGCAAACTCGAGAAAGACGCCGAGAACGTCTCGGTCTACGCCGACGCGACGCTGTCTCTTATACCCATCTCTGAGCGGGCT
>NZ_AOIT01000025.1 GCF_000337475.1 Natrinema limicola JCM 13563
CAGCCGTTTCGTCCTCGTCGTCGATCACCGTCGCCGTCCCGAGCAGTGACACCATCCAGCGTGCCTGTCCTGCCTCGGCTTTCTGGATCGAGAGGGAAACGCGTGGGTTTTGCCTGACGTTCGCCAGCTTTCGGCCCGTCGTCACGATCTCGACGACCCCGTCGGCGTACCGGTACCAGACCGGCGCGACGTGGGGTCGCCCCTCGACGCAGGTTCCCAGGTGGGCCATCAGCGGCTCGCGCTCGAGCAATCGTTCTGCCTCCGGTGGAACGGTTGACACAGTGGGATCGTTGACGGCGATCGAGAAAAGCGTCGGCCCCGGCTGCACGGAACCTCGCCTCGCGAGACTCTCCGGGAGATAGTCGGCCTCGTTTCGCGCCGGTCCCACGAAACCGGCGTCCATCACGGCGGCAGCGACTCGCTCGTCACGGCTATCGATACGCGAGGCATCACTGGCACGTATTCTCAAGCTGTCGATGTAGTCGCCGGTCACTGCCGCTTTCGATCGCACCCATCGCATCGATTTCAGTCGGCCACCTCCCAGTCCCGAACGCGGCTCGATGGCTATCCTGGCAGTGACATCTTCTACCATGGTGGTTACTTTCTGACATCATTTGCTCGAGGTGAGGTTTATCATGAACTTTTATAACCATGGGGGCGGTATGAGGGTGTACAGATGTCGGTCGTACACGTAGCAGCCTGAGTTCATTGCCGACCAGTACCGATTTCGACGACATTACCACCCGACCGACATGCACACAGAATACCTGACCCGATCCGAGCCCGAACCCGAACCGACGACCGACCGAACGCGAGCGACACCCGCGAGCACGACCACGACCCCGCTCGAGGACCCACGGACGGCGACCGACCGCGCCCCCCGGATGTTCTCCTATCGGAACCGGGCGCGACTCGAGAATCTTGTCGACGAGTGGAACGCAGCGTTTGCGCCCGGAACCACGGACGAAGCGGCGTAAGGAAGACCTGTTCTGTCGAATCCAAACCGTCTTTTGAGCGACGGCGCTACGTTCGCATGGCCGATGACGATACACCCGCTCCGAGCCGGACTCGGCATCCGGTCGTGACGAGCCCTATGAGTGCCGAGGCCTGCTTTTGAAAACGACGATGGCCTGCTGAGACATCGGTCTCCGTCGTTGTGTCCGCACACTCCGTTCGCACGCTCAGTAGCGATTAGGCCTGTGGCGTCCGGAACGTTCGAACCGTATCCCGCTTGCCGGACGTGGCCTCGACCTCGACGCAGCCCAGCTCGGTAAACACACGGTTCCAGTCGCGGTGGTACAGCGGGAAGTCGTCGTTGACGTAGCTCACGTCGGGGGCTGCTGACTTTGAGCTGTCGCCCTCGCCCTCGTTTTCGATCGTAATGAGGAGGTCAGCGGTAATTCGGGCTAGATCCTCGAACACCCACTCGACGTCCGGGTGGAGGTGTTGCAGCGTCTCGACCGAGTAGACGACGTCGAACTGGCCGTCGTCGAACTCGCCGACGGCGGCTTCGATCGAGTCGTGGTAGAACGTTCCGTCAGCGGCAAGTTCGGGGTAGGCCTCTGCCATGACGTCGAACGCGTCGTCGTTGACGTCGATTCCCGACAGAGTTTCGAAGCCATGGTCGTGGAGATGCGCGAGGTGACGGCCTGAACTACAGCCCACCTCGAGAATAGATACGTCTCGGCCGACGAGCCGATCAAGAATACTGCGAATCGTCTCACTCGTCTCGTCAGGCCCGTAGTAGGCGTAATATTCCGGTGAGTATTCGCCGGATCGGTCTGCCCACTGGCGACGGACCGTTGTAGAATTCACGTGTACTACTGCCGACGAACACGTAAAGTCTAGGTGGTCTCTCTCGTCATTTTTCATGCATCAACGTCGGATTCACGCCGACACGCCATCCATCGGGATCGCTGTCATCCCGTGGCAAGCAAGATCGTCCGTGAGTGGAGCCGCAGGGATAACGTCGACGTCACGTGTCCGAACTGTGGGCTGTCGTCTCACGACCGGGACGTCCCCACTGCAAGGCCTGTGGCCACGTCATCTACCAGGACGACGACTCGAGCGAGTGACCAATCACGGAGACAAGCAACGCACACCCGGTGAGGAGTCACTTCGTGGTACGTCGACTGTCGATATCGTGTTGAGATACGGACCGAGACATCGGGTGAGAAACGGCAGTGGACGCACGACTATCCACTGCTGAAGTCATCGGATACGCTGATAATCAGTCGAACTGACCAACTTATCGGCCGATAACGCCGCTCTCCGTACGATTCCGGCGCTAAGCTTACAGTCGTCGATTCCGATATAGACAGTTGTCGAAAACCAGGAGGAAAAAATATGAGTTATAGGTCTGGAGTCGAGCGTATGCAGTACCGACCCACACAACCCAATAATGTCTGGTAAATACGACCTAGTTATCGTCGGCGGCGGTATCAGTGGCGCATCCCTTCTGTACACGACCGCGAAGTTCACTGATATCGACTCGATCGCACTGATCGAGAAGGAATCGGAGATCGCAGCGATCAACTCCCACCACACCAACAACTCCCAGACGCTCCACTTCGGAGACATCGAGACCAACTACACGCTCGAGAAGGCCGAAGAGGTCAAAGAGGCTGCGGAGCTTCTCGCGGGCTATCTCGAGAACCACGACCCCGACCGGGAGATGCACTCCAAGCGCAGCAAGATGGTCCTCGGGGTTGGCGACGAAGAGGTCGCAGAACTCGAGGAGCGCTACGAGGACGAGGGCTTCGGCGACCTCTTCCCGAAACTCCGGCCGATCGGCCGCGAGGAGATCGCCGAACTCGAGCCGAAGGTCGTCGAGGGCCGCGACCCCAACAAGGAGATGCTCGCCCTGCAGACGCCCGACGGCTACGTCGTCGACTACGGCGAGACGTCGAAGTCGTTCGTCGACGAAGCCCGCGAGGAGGCAAACGTCGACGTCTACACCGGCACGGAAGTCACAGACATCACGCCGACGCTCGACGGCTACACGATCGAGACCGACCGCGGTCGCTTCGATTGTGACGCCACCGTCGTCGCTGCTGGCTCGCACAGCCTGCAGATGGCGAAGGAACTCGGCTACGGGCAGGACAAGGTCTTGCTCCCCATCGCCGGGAGCTTCTTCCTCGCGGACACCGACGACGGCCTCCTGAACGGGAAGGTCTACACGCTTCAGATGAAGAAGCTGCCCTTCGCGGCCGTCCACGGCGATGCGGACGTCCACGACGGCAGCATCACGCGATTCGGGCCGACCGCAAAGCTCGTCCCGACGCTCGAGCGCGGTCGCATCTCGACGGTCAAAGACTTCCTCGACGTGTTCGGTCTGAACGCCGCCGCGTTCCTCAGCTACGCCAACATCCTCTCGGACCGCATCCTGCTGCCGTACGTGCTCCGGAACCTCCTCTACGACATCCCCGAGGTCGGCCGGAAGCAGTTCCTGCCTCACGTCCAGAAGGTCGTCCCGACCGTCGAACTCGAGGACATCGAGCGGGCGAAAGGCTACGGTGGCGTCCGCCCACAGATCGTCGACACGAAGAACAAATCGCTCGACATGGGCGAGGCCAAAATCGTCGGCGACGACATCATCTTCAACATCACGCCGTCGCCGGGTGCCTCGACGTGTCTCAAAAACGCCATGCGCGACACGCACACGCTGCTCGACTTCCTCGGCGACGACTACGAGTTCGACGAGGAAGCGTTCCGCGAGGAAACGATCGGTCATTTCCCGCGTGCTGACGACTCCGACGACCCGAAAGTGGTCGCACCGAGCGCTGACGACGACTGATCGGTCACGTTGGGGCCGTCCCGTCGGCTCTCATCTCATTTTTATCCGGTGCTGTGTCGCAGTTATGATCAGCCGTCGGAGTCGAAGCCGTCGTCGGATAGCTGTAGTCCCGAAAGCATCGCTCCGATCCCCGACCGTTCCTCGAGTGTGCGACGTGCCTGCTCGATGTGCGTTTGCACGTCTCCCGAGTGGGCAGTCTGCAACCGTTCGAGTTCCTCCGCGAGCGCCTGTCGCTCCGCGTCCAGTTCAGCGGTGGCCAATACGAGTGCCAGCGTTTCGATCCCGTCGACGGCGGCACGTCGGACCCGGCCATCGTCGTCAGTCAGTGCCTCGAGCAGGAACTCGAGCAGCGCGGTCCGCTGTTCGGAGAGATCATCGAGTGTGTACCCCTCGACGCTCTCGGTCGCACTGGCACCGAGACGGAGCTCGAATCGTGGATACGCATCTCGCAGGAAGCGAACGACCGATTGGCGAACGTAACCGTCGTCGCTTTTATAGATCGGGCGACAGGCGTCGAATAGGTCGTCGTAGACTGGTACGCGGTCGGTTGCGTCGATCGCTTCGATCCGGTCAATCGCCTCGTTGACGCGGTCGCTTTCGCCCGATTCGAGTGCGTTCGCATACCAGGTCGGCGACTCGTTCATGGACCGACGCTCGTGGTCGCGACGGATAGTTCTAGTCTTCGGTCGCGAAGGTTCTCATACGGACTCCTGTCAGCCATTTCCGGCGCACCCGCGAGCCTGTCATGCGGATGCGCCGGTAAATCGGTACAGCAGACCGTATCAGACAGTGCTGTCACTGGTTCCTGGGACACACCACATCCCGGATCACGGGCCTGCTAACATCCATTGACATAGGAGCACGTATTATGCGCAAGATCACGTGTTCACGTATCATCGTTGTCGCTCGAGTCAGTCATGCGCTCGCTGTAATCCCAGCTGTAGAGCTCGTGGGGCTCGATCCGAATTCGCACTTCCTTGCGGTCGTCGTCGAGCAACCACGCGGCGAGTTCGGAGTCGGTCCCGCCGAGATAGCGCTCGAGGAGCGCCCGCAGGACCGTCTTGTCGGCATCGGGCGCGAGGGTTGCGGTTCCGTTCCCCCTAACGCCGCGGTAGGGGACATCGTTGGTCGAAACCTCGAAGGCGACTGCCGGATCGTCACGGAGGAAGCGAACGAGCGCTGCGTTGGCACCGGTCGCACACTCGAGGGTGCCCTCGCGGTAACGATACCACAGCGTGACGAGCCACAGCGAGCCGTCGGGTCGCTGGGTCGCGAGCCGGATCGGGATCGTCGTCTCTTGGAAGAAGGTCTCGACCTCGGGTTCGGACCAGGCTCCGCGGAAGTCAGACACGGGCATACTCGAAACGACACGTCACAGTTGCAAAAAGCTCGACCACGAAGGGGTGATGAGCGCGCTACTCGGCTTTGGGGAGCGTGACCACGAAGACGGCTCCCTCGGGATCGTTGTCTTCGACCCAGATGTCGCCGCCGTAGGCGTCGACCAGGGTTTGGGCCAAGTACAGGCCGAGTCCAGTTCCGGCACTGTCGAGTCCGCGCTTGCCTTTGCCGAAGATCTCGTCTTTTTGTGCATCGGGGATGCCGGGACCGTTGTCCGCGATGCGAACAGTGACCTCGCTCGCGTCGTCGCGCACCGAGACAGTCACCTCGGGAACCGCCTTGTCGTTGTGCTGGATGGCGTTTTTCACCAGGTTTCGGAAGACTGACTCGAGCATTTCGTTTGCCAGTACGGCCGTCTCAGGGAGTGGCTCCGCGACGGAGACATCCGCGTCAGCGTACTGTGACTGGACGTCTGCAACAACATCTGTGATGAGAGGGCGGAGGCGTATCTGGCGCTGCCCGTCAGCGTTCGCGAGCATCACGTCGGCCATCTCCCGTGCCGTCTTCGTCAACTCGACTGCTTGTGACGCGCTGTCTTGGAGCGTTTCGAGATACTCCTCGCTGTCGCTGCCCGCCTCGACGTGGTCGGCCAGCAGATCTGCATAGGCGAGCACGATCTGAAGGTCGTTGCGGATGTCGTGGCGCAGCACCTGGTTCAGCGTCTCGAGGTCGTCACGCTGTTTCTCGAGTCGCCGTTCGTACGCCTGGCGTTCGTGCATGTGGCCGTCGAGCGTCCGACACAACTGGTTGAACCCGTGCTCGATGCGTTGCCACTCGTCGGCTCCCTCGAGCGTGATGCGCGTCTGATACTCCTGGTTTTCGATCGCTTCGAAGCCGGCCAGCAACTCCTCGAGCTGCGCGAGGTTCCGCCGGTAGACCCACCATCCGAACAGGGCGAGCGTACCGAGCACGAACACGAGCGCACTACCCTGGAGCATGGTGAGTTCGCGGCTCCGCTCCTGTATCGGAACGCGACTCTCACTGACGGCGACCGTCCAGCCAGTCTCCGAGAGCGTCGTCTGGCGTTCCATCAGGTCGGCGTTCGGCGACGGTGCAGCCGTATAGATGCGCTCGCCGGACTGTGACTCGATCGTCAACCCCTGTTCGTCCTCGAGCGTCGACGCAAACTGTGGGAAGAAGTTCCCGTGTTCTAAGTGAAACGCCGCGTTGAGCGTGCCAACGCGCGTGCCGTTCTCGGACAGCGGCGTACTGATCGTCAGGATAAGGTTCCCGGAGTCGGCTTCGATCGGCTCGCTCACGTAGGTCTCCCCGTCCATCGCACGCCGAAAGTAGGTGCGGTCGCTGAAGTCGTCGCCGACGGCGGCTCTCGGTCTGCCGGAGTCGGCGACGATGGTCGTCATCGTCCCGTTAGCGGCGATGACCGACGCGCCGGCAAACGACGACTGCTTGACGAACGTCTCGAGGGCCCGGCGCTGGGACGTGCTCCCGTGGCGCGTCAGTTCTGGGTTCGTCGCTCCGATCTCGGTGGTGCGCTGGAGCGCGGCGAGTTGGCCGTCGAGTTCGGACTGGAGATGCATCGTCGTATGTTCGAGTTCCTCTTGTTCGTGGGTGTAGAGGGCGTTTTTGTGGTGTTGAAAGCCGACGACGACGGAGGCAGAGAGGACAACTGCAATAAGCGCGATGAGGAGAAGAAACAGGCGCTTGGTCTTCATCGAGTGTGTATTCGTCGTTTGGACAGTGAAAGTACTGATTTCGCCCGACAGCCGCGTCTTCGACCGGCTCCCAGCAGCCGACTGGCTCACCCGATCTCGAAGACGCGACACCGCGATCCGAGCCGCTGCGGACGCCAGTCGATGTTCTTATAGCGACACGCTGGGACGGGAAAGCGTACAGGTGGCTGTCAGTAGCATGGTGTCCTGGTGGCGGACGCACGCGGGCGCTCTCGTCGGGGTTGCCGGTGGCGTCGGTGGGCTATATATCATCCAGTTGCAGAACTTCCTGCTCTTTCACAGCCTTGTCGAACTGGGCAGCATTCTCATCGCCGCCGTCGTGTTCCTCATCACGTGGAACGCACGCGAAGAGCTTGACCGGTCGTTTCTGGTAATTCTCGGTGTCAGCTATCTGTTCGTCGCCGGCGTGGATCTGCTCCACGTTCTCACGTACAAAGGCATGGGGGTCTTCCCCAGTGCTGGTCCGAATCTGCCGACTCAGCTCTGGGTTCTGGGGCGGTATCTCGAGGCAGGCTCGCTTTTGGCTGCAGGCATCGTCGGCCTCGTCCTCGGTGAGCGAGACGACCTCGAGTGGTCTGGGGTCACGCTGTGTGCGCTGGTAATGGGCTATGCCGCCGTCGTCGGCCTCGGGCTCGGGTCGATCGTCGTTGTCGACTGGTTCCCACAGATGTACGTCGACGGGAGTGGCCTGACACGAGCCAAGGTCGGCAGCGAATACGTCGTTATCGCCCTCTTCGCGGCCAGCCTCGGTCTCCTCTACGGTCAACGAGAGACGTTCAACCGGCGTCTTTTCCAGTTTCTCGCCGGCTCGATACTGCTGACGATGGGCGCGGAACTTGCGTTTACGTTCTACGTCGATGTCTACGGGATTTCCAACGCCGTCGGGCACTTCCTCAAACTCGCCTCGTTCTATCTGATCTACCTGTCAGTCGTGAAGATGGGGATCAAAGAGCCACAGAAGACGCTCTATCGAGCACTGGCAAAGCGCGAAGCCGAGGCCCGCAAATTCAAAAAGGCGGCCGACTACTCGGGCCATGCCGTGTTGATCACGGACCGAGACGGCACCATTCAGTATGTCAACAGCGCGTGGGAGGCGATCACGGGCTACTCGGCAGCCGAAGCCCGAGGGCGGAACCCAAGACTGCTCAACTCCGGCGAGCACGACGAGGCGTTTTACGACGAGCTGTGGTCGACGATTCTCGCGGGGAATATCTGGGAGGGCGAGATCGTCAACGAGCGTCGAGACGGCGACCGATACGTGATCCACCAAACGATCGCGCCGATCTTCGACGAGGACGGCACGATCCAGAGCTTCGTCGCGATCCACGACGATATCACCGATCAGAAGGTCTATCAACGACAGCTGGAGACCGACCTCCACCAAAGCGTCACACAGCTCCAGGTGCTCGCCCGCGTGCTCCGACACAACATCCGCAACGAGATGAACGTGATCGCGGGCAACGCCGAGATGATACAAGAACAGTCCGACGACACCGACGACATCGCGTCGATGGCTGGCCGGATCGTCGACGCGAGCGATCAATTGCTCGCCCAGGCCGACAAGCAACGTGAGATCGTTCGGCTCCTGTCCGCGCCGTCGACGACAACGACGCTCGAGCTGTCGGCCGTCGTCGACGAGATCGTGAGCCAACTCGAGCAGCAGTATTCTCGGGCCGAGATCACCACCGACGTCCCGGCTGACCTCGTGCTCCGCACGCTGCCAGAACTCGAGCAGGCGATTGTGGAGGTCGTCGAAAACGCCATCGTTCACACCGAGTGCGGAACGCCTGCGGTGACGATCAGCGCTCGTTCTCGGGACCGGCTGGTCGAAATCCAAGTCGAAGACAACGGACCGGGGATTCCAGCCGCGGAACGGCAGGTAATCGCGGGGGACGCGGAGATCGACGCGCTCTTACACAGCAACGGCATGGGGCTGTGGCTCGTCGATCATATCGTCATGGAAGCTGGCGGCACGATTCGATTCGAAGACGCACAGTCCCATGGGAGTATCGTCACGCTGACTCTCCCACGGAACGGGACGCTGAGCAACGGGAGCGATTCTTCCACCCCGATTGCCACCACCCGGTGACCCCTCTATCGTCTCTGTCACGCCGTTTTCCCGGCCGACCCACGGTTGCCCTCGAGTGGCGTCGCTCCGACTTCTAGCCGGCTCTCGTTGCTCGAGCGGGCCGCTATCGTGTCTCTCGTGCGTTGTGATTGGCGCTGACTCGACTGCTGTCCCTGTTCTTGTCCGGGCTCGTCGCTTCCAGACTCGGTCGTGCGCTCGTTTTTCTGTCCGAGCAGATCCGTTTCGAACGGCTGCTCGTACGAGAGAAACTCGAGCGGAACCGTCCGCTGGACGCCACCGTAGGCCAGTGTCGCAGTGAAGTCGACTGTCAGGGTCGACCGTTCGTCGTTTCGGAGGTGTGTCACCCACCACTCGTCGAGTTTGGAGTTGTTGACCATCGCAGTGGCCTCAAGCGTTCGAGTGCTGTTAGGCCGTAACACGGTCTGTTGGCCGGCGATGCCCTGCCCGACGACGATTCCGTTGAGCCGGACCGTGTATCGAAGTTCCGTGATCGGTACCGGAAGTGGCGTCGGATTAGTCACCGTCGCCGATGCGTCGATCGGCGTTCGGGTGGCGGTGGCGGTGCCCCACTGTGCGTTCGTTTCGTTGACGGCCAGCAGCGTTTGGCCGGCTACCTGCAATCGCTGACTCTCGTTCGTTTCGAGTGGCTCGAGCAGGTTCGTGTGAACCGTTTGGGTTCGAGTCCACTCCGTTGCCGGGAGCCGGATCCCAGCGTAGTTGACGACGACGTCGGGTTCGACTCGAACCGTCGTCGTCTCGTTTCTGTTGACGTGGGAGGCCCACCACTCGGGGATCTCGTCGTTGTCGAGCCACGTGCTGACGGCGACGGTCGTCTCGTCACCGTCGAGATTGATGCGGTTTTTCTCTCCCGTCGCGACTTCGATGTCGTTCATCGAAACCGTATACGAGATGTCCGCTGCGGGGCCGCCGACGCGGAGCAACAGCGCATTATCGACGGTGAGTTGCGTCTCGACTTCGGTTCGGTCGGCCGTAACGGTCCCCCAGCCGTTGTCGACCGATTCGACCTGCGGTCGGCCTACTTCGAGGACACCGTAGGCCACAGTTGCAATGAGCAGGAAGACGACGAGGAGAACTACTGCTCCCGTTCTGCGACGAACCATCTACCGCAAGTTCAGTGTCATCGTAATTCCGACATCGCGTTACACATTCAGGCCGTTGAAATCCACCACCCATTCGACCGATCCCGGCAAGATGGATCGCCCTCGTCCCGGTTTCTGCTGACTTTTGGGTGCATCTCGATCGGCCGTCTTTCATGCCGACCTGAAATTGGGATGTGAGTAACTATTTTTACGGGTGCCGCCCAACGCTCGGTAGAGCCATCCGGCTCGCTCATCATGAACGTCGACGAATTTGTTACTGCAAACGAACCGAAAACTGGCGGCGAGGCGTTTCAACTCGAGAACTCGACGCTGCTCGATATCGACCTCGACGGAACCGTCATGGCGAAAGCCGGCTCGATGATTGCCTACGACGGAGACATCTCGTTCACGGGGAAATCGTCCGCCGAAGGCGGCATTACGGGATTCATAAAGGAGAAAGCGACGGGAGAGGGAACGCCGGTGATGGAAGCGACCGGCACCGGCCACCTCTATCTGGCGGATCAGGAGAAGAAGATTCAACTCCTCGAACTCGATACCGGTCAGTCGATTTCGGTCAACGGCAACGACGTTCTCGCGTTCGAGTCGAGTGTGAACTACGAAATCCGGACGATCAAGAGCATCGCAGGCTTTTCGGCCGGCGGCATGACCAACGTCTTCCTCGAGGGACCCGGCAGCGTCGCGATCACGACCCACGGCGAGCCGCTGGTTTTACGCCCGCCGGTTCGCACCGATCCCAGCGCGACCGTCGCCTGGAGCGACACGACACCCGGCAGCCACGTCGACAGCGCGCTCTCGAACATGATCGGCCAGTCCTCCGATGAGACCTACCAACTCGAGTTTACGGGCTCGGAGGGGTTCGTGGTCGTCCAGCCCTTCGAGGAACGCGGGCCACAGCAGTAGCAGGCAGTACTGTCATCTGAACGGACGGCGGAGACGATCACCAGCCCATCTAGTTTACCTTTCAGGATGCCGTCATGAGACGACAAGCCTTGGGCGCGATTTCAGCCACCCTCGCACTGACGCACCTCTAGATCGCCATCTGATGGCCGACCGATCTCCTCGCTCAGTTTGCACCGGCCACGCTTCGAACGCTATCGACGCTCTGAACCGTGGGCGTGACCGGTCTCGCAGTCCTTTGTGCATCGTTTCTGCTCGTGTTGGGGGCCGAGACCGCCGAGAAAGACGTCCCGAGAGCGTTCGCGATCGCAGTGCAGTTTAGCTGTGTCGCAGTCGCCCTCGAATACCTGTCGACGCCCGCTACGAATGGAAAGCAGGCCAGGCCAGTTCGCGGGCACTGAACGAGAGATCGAGGTGCGGGAATCTGGCTAACGGCCACCCAGTCGTTTTTCGCGATCGGCTCTCTCCTTCGGTTCGAAACCCCCGTCCGGGAAGCGTTCGTCCTGCTTGGATCGTTCCTCTTGCAGGTCGTCCTCGAGGTTCGCATCATCCGTAATACGCTCTCGGTCCCGGTCTCGGGGACGGACCTATTCGCGACTACAGCGTGCTCTACGTCGTGCTCGGAACGGCGCTGTTCGTCAGTCGTCGGCGATCGGTCGGTCGCCTCGTCTGGACGACGGCGGGGACGGTCAGCGATGCAATGCCGATCCGAGAGGAGCGTCCACACGCCCTCGACGACTGAGACGGATTCCTGCCAGTCAGTGCCGGCCGCGACCGCCCTGCGGGTCCACCGGGACACAGTGACAGTAACCCGTATGACGTGTCGGCCATAGATCGACAATCGTCGGGACAGTAGTACCACTATCGATGCTCTCGATTGGTGCACCGCGCGCTGACACCGCGGCCGTCGCCGTGGCTACGGTCGCCCTCACGTTGCCCCATCTCTTCGCCGGCCGACTCGGCGTCAGCGGTCGGATCCCCCGGAGCCGATGGCTGTCGATCGCCGGCGGCGTCTCGATCGCGTACGTCTTCGTCCATCTCCTGCCGGATATCGGGGAGGCCGCGGCGACGCTCGCGGAACACAGGTACTTGACCGCCTTCGCCGAACATCACGGCTATCTGATCGCGCTGTTCGGATTCGCCACTTTCTATGGCCTCGAGCAACTCGCCCGTCGATCGAACGCCGATCCGGACGACCCCGAGCCAGCCGGCAACGGCATCTTCTGGATTCACGTCGGCTCGTTTGCCGCCTACAATGCGATCGTTGGCTCCCTGCTGTGGGATCGCGAACTCGGGAGTCTGCTCCTGTTTTCGGTTGCAATGGCGTTGCACTTCGTCGTCACCGACGACGGTCTCCGCGCACATCACGGCCAGTCGTACCACCGTCGTGGCCGGTGGCTACTCGCGGCGGCGGTGATCGTTGGGGCCGTCGCTGGCGCTGCCCTCGAGAACGTCGACTTCCTCATTGCGGTGCTCGTCCCGTTTCTCGCCGGTGGGATCATCCTCAATGTGATCAAAGAGGAGTTGCCAGTCGATCGCGAGAGTCGCTTCTGGGCGTTCGCCGTCGGTGCGGCGGGCTACGCTGCGCTGTTGCTGTTCGTCTAATTCAAGTTAATATGGACCCGTTCGGACCGTACTCCTCATCGGCAGATTCGAGCGGGAGCGTTTTGTCGGTTCGGTATAATCTCCTGCTATGAGACTCCGGCCGCGCCGCCCTCAGCAGTTCCGGCTCGCGGACTCTGCCCAGCAGATCGTCGGCGGGTTCCTGCTCGCAGGTCCGTTCGTGGTCACTGCGGAGGTCTGGGACCTCGCGGAGAACATGTCCCTCACCAAGGCACTGATCATCGTCGCTATCGTCTTCGCGATCGGGTACGCGGCGCTGTACAAGGCGGATACGACTCGCGACGCCGACGACGAACAGGAGGTCGCCGGAATTCCGATCCGCTTTATCTCACTGATGGTCGTCACGTTCGGCTCCGTGACCGTCCTCGCGTTGCTCTTCGGGGCTCCGGAGACCTTTCTCGAGACCGAGACGACCGGCCACCGTGCGGTGATTACGTTCAAAGCCGTCACCGTCGGCGCGGTCTTCAGTGTCGTCGGCGCGGCGACGGCCGACAGCATCTTCGCGAAGTAGCGCCGTTCACCGGTCCACGACCGGACCCCTGTCCGTCGCGGACGCAACGGCATCGACGTCACGGATGAGGTAAATGCGGCCACTGGTGTTCGCACACCGAAGCGTCCCGAAGTTTGACGGAACTTACCCACGAATCACAGCGACGTGACCGATCCTGTCGCTGCCCCGCTTCAACTGTTGGTGTTTCGGGTGACGATCGCGTTCGGGATCGGCGCGCTCATCGGACTCGAGCGCGAACAAAGCGAGTCAGGCGGCACGTTCGCTGGGAGTCGCACGTTTCCGCTGTTCGCGCTCTATGGTGCGCTCGTCCAGGCGTTTTTCCCGACGCTGCTTCCGATCGCAGTCGGGACGCTCGTGGTGCCGCTGACGGTGGCGTATCTCGGCAAGATCTGGTTCGAAGGTGATATCGGGCTCACGACGGTGATGGCCGTGCTACTGACCGTCATCCTAGGTGCACTGACGACCCATTCGGAACGAGGGGCGATTCTGGCCGTCGTCGTCGGCGGTGTCATCACAGTCTTGCTCTCTGCAAAGGGACCCATTCATGACTTCGTCGACCGGATTGGCGAGGCCGAACGCCGCGCGTCGATCAAGTTCATTCTCGTCGTGTTGGTCGTCTTTCCGCTCCTTCCCGATCGGGAACTCGACGTCGCGCTCGGGCTCAATCCACAGTTCATCTGGCTCATGGTCGTGTTCGTCACCGGACTGAGCTTCGCCGCCTACGTTTTGAGTCGGACGATCGGGACGGAACGGGGGATCGCACTGACCGGTATCCTGGGCGGGTTCGTCTCCTCGACCGCGACGACGGTGTCGATGGCTGAACGCGCGAGCGCGGACCGCTCCCTCTCCCAACTCTGTGCGTTCTCGACGATCGTCGCGTCGATCGTCATGTTTCCGCGGGCACTCATCGAAGTCGCCGTCGTCAACCGGAATCTGCTGCCACACGTCGCCGTTCCGCTGGCCGTGATGACGGCCCTTGGCGCGACCATCGCCGCCGTCGTCTACTGGCGAGCGACCACGAAGCGAGACGAGGAGGCCAAAACCGACCTCACGAACCCGTTTCAGTTGCGCCCGGCGCTGTTTTTCGGTGCCGTCTTCGCAGCCGTCCTGCTGGTCTCCGAGTCCGCACACTCCCTGCTCGGCGAATCGGGAGTCTACGCGACCGCGTTCGTCTCCGGCCTCGCCGATGTCGACGCGATCACGCTCACGCTGAGCAGGCTCGCAGCCGACGGGACGATCTCAAACCACGTTGCCGCAACGGGAATCGTCATCGGCGCGATCGCGAACACTATCGTGAAAGCTGGTCTCGCGTGGGTGATTGGGACCCACGAACTCGGTCGCGTCGTGACTGCTGGCCTCGGTGCCGTGTCGGCGGTCGGATTCCTCGTCGTCCTGTTCGTGTGAATCGCCTCGGGGCTTGACCCCGAGGCTTCCTGATTCTACGACGTTGTCAGACTCCGTCTGACAGCCTGTCGAGGTTCCCTCGACAAACGCGCTTTGCAGACACGCGCTGAAAGCCAGCGGTGTCCGTAGGGAGCGCAGTCTCCACAGGCGTGTCTTCGGGCCATCCCAGCCCTAACTCAGAAAAGCCGCGTTGCAAGACGTTCATCGCCGCGTTCGCATCCCTACCCGTCTCAAACCCACAAGACGGACACGAGTGTTCACGAACCCAGATTGGTTTCGCAGTCTCCACGCCACACTTCGCACACTCTTTTGTTGTTCCAGCGGCTTCAACCTGTACGGCGTAAGTGCCGTACAAGTCGCCCTTGTATTCGAGGAGCGTAATGAACTGTCGCCACGCAGCATCCTGCTTGTTCCGAGCATTCCCGTTGCCCTGAAGCATCCCAGATACGTTCAAGTCTTCCACGAACACGGCATCGTACTCCTTGACTAGCCATGTCGTGATTTTGTGCTGGTAGTCCAGTACTTTTCGCTGAATCTTCCGCTTGACCTTGGCGACTTTTCGGCGTTGTTTCTCGTAGTTGTTCGACCCGTGTTCTTTCCGAGAGAGTTTGCGTTGCTCGCGGCGCAATCGCTCGTATTCGTCTTCGAGGTCGAGCCAGTCCACAGTCTTCCCGTCGCTGGTGTGGATGTAGTTCTGGATGCCGAGATCAATGCCCACGCTATTGCTCGCATCGAGCGTGTCCAACGCGGGTTTCTCAGGAACGTGTTCGTCGTCTGTTTCGAGGCTGAATGAGACGAACCACTCACCCGTCGTCTCCTTTTTCAAGGTGACTTCTTTGATGGTGGCGTGGTCGGGGAGTGGTCGGTGGTAGCGGATTTTCACCCAGCCGATTTTGCTGAAGCGGACGTATGCAAACCCGTCTCGGCCCCTCTTGTTATCGAGGTCGAAGCCTGACTGGTTGTACGTGACACTTTGGTACTCGCTGGGCGATTGCCGCTTGAGCCGACCGACGTTGTACCCTTTCTCTTTCTTCTTGCGAAGGTTCGAGAGGTTATCGTGGAAGCGTGCGACGGTGGCTTGCGCGGCTTTAGAGTGAAGCTCCGCAAACACAGACCATCGGCACTTCCACTCTGGGAGTTTGTTGTTTTGCTGGTATTCGCTTGGTTTGTCGTCTTTGGGACTGTTGGTGTAGTCCCATTTGACGTGGTTGTAGAGTTGGCGATGAATGTCGATGTGATGTTCAGCAGCCATCGCTACCTCGTCGCTTGGGTAGGCGCGGTAACGGTGGCTGTGTTCGATCGCTGTCTGTGTGTTTGGATGTGTCTACTTAATTATTTGTATCGGGATTGCCTATCGGATTCATCCCCGAGGTCAAGCCTCGGGGTATTCTCCTATGCCGCTTGATAAACGACCACACGATCGGCTACGTCGACGTGGTCCGGCCGGTCATCGTGTCGATCTCGAACTCGAGGATGCGGATCTCGATCTCGTCGATGTTCTCGTCGAAGACGCGAATGGGTGCGAACTGTCGGTTGATTTCGGCCGTATCGAACCGGTCGTACTCCGAGTCCGGAATTTCGGAGAGCTGACCGGTGACCATAGCGCTCCAGGAGTCGATCTCGCGCGGATCGTCGGTCGTTTCCGTCCCGTAGCAGACGTAACATGCCGTCTCGGTCGCCTCGAGGAACGCCTGTTTTCGGCTCCCGTCGGTGACGCCGAGCCGGAAGTAGAGCCCGTCACCGTCGTAGTAGTGTGCAAGCGGGATGGCATAACTCTCGTCGTCTTTCGAGAGCGAGAGGGTGCCGGTCTCAGCCGTTCGTAGCCGCTCTTCGATCGCCGACTCGTCGATGCCGAACGTGTACGCGTAGTCGATGTGTTTCATCAGCGGGAGAAGGGTAGGGATACGTACACGGCCGCGGGCTATAGGTGTTCGCTCCGCCGTGTCGGTTCCGCACGGCTGTGTCGTTATCGTGGGATCGGAACTCCTCTCGATCACTAGAGGTACGAGTCGTCGTACGATTCCTCGGACCGCTCTGCGTGGGAGTTTCCACAGTCGTTACACTCGAGGCGATCCATGTTGTTCATCGAGACCGCGAGCGAGCCGCAGTTCGCACAGTAGAAGCCGTGCCGTTCGGTGTGGGTGACATCCTCGTAGGTCGCGAAAAACGGCGCTGCGGTGCCGGACTCCGCCTCGTCGCGGGCGATGTACGCCGTCGTTCCGTCGTCGGTTGTCGTCAGTTGCCCGCCAATTCGTTTCGTTTCGGGAAATTCCTCGTCTGCTGTGTCCACCCCTGTCGAATCAGGGCGAGTCGCGCCGACGTCCGGCTCCGTGTAGACGGAGTTGACGACCGACTCATCGGCGATCTCGACCCGCCGGTCGCCGTCGTGCTCGAGGCCGAACCGTTCGACGAAGTCGTGACCCTCCGTGTTGGCCTCGAGGACGGTGACACAGATGTGTTCGGCCCCGCGGTCGCGGAGGGTCTCGATCGCGGTCTCGTACAGTTCGGTGCCGATGCCTTTCCCTCTGTGTTCCGGATCGACGAACAGCCACCTGATCTCGCCCCAGCCGTCCTCGAGTCGTCCGTCGACGAACAGCCACCTGATCTCGCCCCAGCCGTCCTCGAGTCGTCCGTCGACGAACCCGGTGATGGTCGTGTCCTCGATCTCCGAACTGGTTTCGGCGACCTGCAGCAGGGTTTCCTCGTCCTCGCGTTTGTCGGTGACGGCCTCATCGGCGAACTGGTCGTCGACCAGCCCGTCGATCTGTGCCGGACTGAGCCTGAACGAGGCCGTCAGCGAACTGTCGACGACCTCACGAATCCGGTCGGCCGCTGCCGGTGTTGGTTCCCGAATCTCCATAGCGAATGCCCGGCATCGACGCGGATAAGATGGCTGCCGGCGGAGCCATGCGGCCACCTCCTCTGATTCGAACCTTCTCCGTCGGGTGGGTGACATGCGCCCAGAGTGCCGACGCGGCTCGAGTTACTCCTTGCTGCCTGTGATGACCACCGGCCGATCAGTGTTGAGAATCACACCCTGAGAGATGCTTCCGAACAGTGCTTTCCCGACGGGCGAGCGCTTCCGACCGCCGAGGACGATCGTGTCGACATCGTGGGCCTCGGCGTGCTCGAGAATGTCCTCTTCAGTGTCGCCGCTGTCCTCGACGATCGTCACGTCGATGCCGGCGTCCTCGAGGGTTTCCGCTGCGCGGCGGACGGCATCGATCTCGGAGGCGGAGTCGTGATCCTCAACTGCCGCCTCGCTTTCCTCGGTGAAGACGAACAGGACGTAGGCCTCAACTGCATCCGCGGCAGTCGGCAACGCCGTGACGTAGTCGACCTGTGCCAATGCACGGTTCTCGTTGGTGTCAACAGGAATCAAGACGCGATACATGGGTACTTGTTAGCAGTCTTTAACTATAAACCTCGTCCCAACAGAGGGTCACCTCGCAATTAGTCCTCGTCGTCGCGTTCTCGCAGGGAGCGGCGTCGGATCTTGCCCGTCGTCGTCGTCGGGAGCGTTTCGACGAACGCGATGTGTTGGGGATACTCGTATTCAGCCAGTCGATCACGGACGAGCGTCCGGATCTCCTCGCGAAGCGTGTCGGGATCGTACTCGTCGCGTGCGGGCTTGACGAACGCTTTGATCGCCTCGCCACGGGTCTCGTCGGGAACACCGACGACACCGACCTGTTCGACGGCGTCGTGGGTCAGAATCGCGTCTTCGACCTCCATCGGCCCAACGCGGTAGCCGCTGGTGAGGATCACGTCGTCGGCCCGCGAAACGAACCACAGATACCCATCCTCGTCACGTTCGACGAGGTCGTCGGTCAGGAACCACCTTCCCGAAGAGCGTTGCTCTTCTGACTCCCCACTCGCTCCGCTTGCGGGGACGTCTTCGATCTGTTTGTTCGCCGTCTTCTCCGGCAGCCCGTGGTACTCGTCGAAGAAGACACGCCGATCGTCCGGTTTGATCGCGAGTTCGCCGACCTCGCCGCGCTCTTTGCGCTCGTGCGTCTCGGGATCGAGCACCGCGACCTCATAGCCCGGGAAGGGCTTGCCCATGCTACCCGGCCGCGTGTCGAACCAGGTCTCAGAGTTGCCAACGACGAGGTTGAGTTCCGTCTGGCCGTAGAACTCGTTGATCGCGACGTCGTCGAACGTCGCGTCGACCCACTCGACGACCTCCGAGGTGAGCGGCTCGCCGGCCGAGGCGAACGTCTCGATCGAGAGATCAAAGCGGGCTTCAGGGTCGTCGACGCCCATCAGCATCCGCAGCGCAGTCGGCGGCATGAACGCCTTGGTCACGTCGTGGCGCTCGAGGAGGTCGTAGACCTCCTGGGGGTCGAACCCATCGCGAGGCCAGCCGACGATCGTACAGCCGTGGTGCCACGCTGCAAAGAGGGTGCCACCGAGGGCTGCACCCCAGGCCCAGTCGGCTGGCGTCCACAGCGTCGCCTCGCCCTCCGCGAGGCCCTGATCGAAGTAGTTGTACGCCGCGGCGGCACGTCCGAGCCAGAGCGCGTGGCTGTGGCGGACTCCCTTCGGCGGGCCTGTCGAGCCGCTCGTGTACATGATCGCCGTCGGCGTCTCGGGCGTCGCGTCGTAGACGTCGATCCCTGGCTCGTGGGATGCGACGAGGTCGTCGAAGGCGTGTGCGCCGTCCCGTACCGATCCGGCGTTGCCGAGTTCGATGACGTGCTCGAGTGCCGGACATTCGTCGCGGATCTCGTCGATCGTCTCCCGGACGCTCGGGTCGACGACGACGGCTGTGGCCTCGCTGTCGGCGAGTCGATACTGTAAGGCGTCGCGCCCGAACAGTACCGTCAATGGAACCGATACCGCGCCGAGTTTCCAGTTCGCGAGATGCGTCAGCGGGTTCTGCGGTTTCTGTGGGACGACGACGCCCACCCGGTCGCCAGCCGTGACGCCGAGGTCAGCCAGCGCGGCGGCAAGGCGATCAGAGCGTTCGTCGAGGTCGTCGAAGGAGTAGGTCTCGAGGCCGTCATCGGGGTGGTCGTATCGCAGCGCCGTTCGACTCGTGTCCTCGTGTTTCCGAAGGAAGTCGACCGCGGGGTTGTACTCGTCGGGAAGCTCCCACGAAAACTCCTCGCGGGCTGTCTCGTACTCGTCGTAACTCGGCATTACCGTCCAGGTCATGCGGTTGCGTACCGGTGCCAGCACATAGCCTTTTTCGACATGCGCGACCCTCGAGGTGGATCAGGGACCGCGGGTATGCGCAAGCGAACGTGGTGTCTCGATTCAGTCTTCGTCCTCGTCGTCCTCGTCCGCTTCTTCTTCCACGTTGGCCGCCTCTTCTTCCCCGTCTTCGTCTGCTTTTTCCTCCTCGTCTTCGCTTTCTTTCTCTTCTTCGCCGGTCTCCGCAGATTCGTCGTCCGCTTCCCCTTCGACTTCGACCGTCGCTTCGACTTCGATCGTCAACCCGCTGGCCTCGAGCTCGGCCTCGAACTCGCGTTCGTCTCCGACCTCGATCTCGAGTTCGTTGGAATCCACTTCGACTTCGACCTCGACGTCGACGGTGACTTCAGTGTCGTCCATACCGCTCTTTCGCTCGGCTGTCCTAAAGGAATACTGCGTGTTTTCGCGGACCGAACGGTTCCACTTCGAGCCGTTTCGAGTCGTTCGAGACAGCCCGGACCTACGACTCGAGCCAGCCGGGAACGGCGTTGACCGATTCGAGCACTGCTGTTGCCCCTTCGCGCTCGTATTTTCGTCGTCCCTCTTCGCCGGTCAGCCCGCCGGTCAGGACGCCGATCCCGTGATACTCGCGATCGGAATCGGTCTCGCTCGCGTTGACTGCCGTCCGAACGTCGTCTAACGTGTCACCGACGAACGCGACGCTGGTCGCGTCGAACCGCTCTGCGAGGGTCGTCAGCGCTTTCGGGTGCGGTTTGCCCTCCTCCCAGTCGTCCATCGTGAAGCGACGGTCGACCGGAATCGCATCGTCAAGCCCGACCCGCTCGAGGGCGATCTCGGCTTCGGCTTCCGGTCGCCCAGTGAGGACGCCCACGTCGTACCCCGCGAGCAGCCGATCTCGGGCGTCGGCCTCGAGCAACACCGGTTCGTCGTGGATAAATCCGGGCGTCTCCCGGTCGAGATCCGGCTCGCCACCCTCGAGCCCGCGATAGAGTTCGTCGCCGAGATACAACTGCTGGAAGACGTCGCGGAGTCGGTCGCGGTCCCAGCGGTCGGTCACGCGCTGGGTCGCGCGGGCACCGATCGCCTCGCGGACGACGGTTTCGGCCGCCTCGAGGCCACCGCTAGCGGCGGCGATGTCGTCGGTGAACGTCTCGAGTGACTCGCTGTACCCCTCCTCGGTCGCCAGAACGTAGAGTGCGGCGGCGTAGGTCAACTCCCAGTCGTTGTTGAACCCGCCCGCGTCCTTGAACGCCTGAATGTCGTCTTTTCGGATCGTCCGGTCGTAGACCGCCTCGACGGACTCGACGATCGCGCGCCGGTAGGAGTCGGCGACGTCGACGAGCACCCCGTCGATGTCGAGGACGACGGCATCTGCGTGCATACCCGTTCGGACGGGCCGCCGAGGATAAAAACCACCCTTTCGGACGCCGTGGCCGGCCACAGTGTCCCCGATCAGACCGGCACTGGACCCGCGCCGACGATCGAAAACGCCAGAATCCCCAGCCCGAGCGCATAGAGCACGTCCGCCCACAGCCACGAGAGCAGATTCGCGACGTAGATCACGACGACGACGGGAATCCCGAGCAACACCATCGGCGACTGTCGCCACTCGAGTCGCGAGCGACGCCAGAGCGTGTCCGCGTCCCCGGTGCTCGGAAACGCGTGCATGCCGATCGAGAGCCCCAGCCAGCCGAGGACGGCTGTGGCGGCGATCGTTTCGATCGAGGCGGCTCGCAGATTCCCGGTCGTCGAGACGAGCGCTGCGAGGCCGAGAAAAGCGGCGAACGCGACGACCGTGTTGACCAGAAACGGCGCGACGCTGACGACGAACGCCTCCCGATACCGTCTGGGCTGGCCGTGGCGGACGTACCCCGCTGGATCGCCGAACTGGAAGTAGACGACCTCGAGAACGGGGACGCCGACCAGCTCACAGGCCTGCTTGTGGGCGAACTCGTGGATGACGACGCCTGGGATCGTAACGAGCCGCACCAGAAGCCAGAGAAGCGTACTGATGCCGACGATTACTGCGATCAGCATCGCGATCGCACCGACGGCTGCAACGGCATACGCGACGGTCTCGGCGTTCACAACTCCGTGAACGTGTCGCGCCCGGATAATTCATTCGCGCCGGTCAGTTCCGGTCACTCCCGGCGCTCGAGCGACGTACAGCGTCCCGGATTCGATCGTCTTGCGCTCGACCGGCACTGCGGGCTGGTCTCCGCCGAGAGTCGTAAAGACGAACGCAGCGTCGACCGTCCGTGCGATCTCGAGTGCCGGCCTGTGAAGTTCCGGCGGCAGGTTCCGCGCGTAGATTGCGTCCGCGTCTGCGTAGACCGACGACTCGGGATCGATGATGTCGTCGCGAACGAACGTCACACCCGCCGGCACGTCACGGTCGTAGATGTCCGTTGCGGTGACTGCCACTCCGCGCTCGGCGAGCGCTCGAGCGAGGTCGGGCCGGCGGCCGATCCCGATTTCGACGACTCGATCGTACGTCGCGAGGTAATCGACTATTGCGTCGGGATTCCGGCGAGAGTCGGCCATGGCGGGACGTTTATGCCACCCGCGGCCATAGCACTTGCTATGCTCGTCGATATCGTGCCGGTCGGAAACGTCTCCGCCGAGGTCAAGCGGGCGGCCTCTTCTGCACTGCGATCGGTCTACGACTGCGACGTGTCGATCAACGATTCGCAGTCGGTTCCAAACGGTGCATATGACTCCGACCGGAACCAGTACTCCGCCGAGACGTTCATTCAACTGGCCGAACGCGTCGGCCGCGGCACGAAAAATATCGCGATCACACCCCACGACCTCTTCTATCGGCGTCGAAACTACGTCTTCGGACTCGCCTATCTCGACGGCAGCGGCAGCGTCGTCTCTACCTACCGGCTCCAGACCTCGAGCGACGGCGGCTTCTCGAATCAAAGCGCCGCCGACATCTTCGAGGACCGTGTCCGCAAGGAGATCGTCCACGAAATCGGCCACACCTACGGCCTCGAGCACTGCGATAACAACCGCTGTGTGATGAATTTCTCGCCGACGGTCCGCGAGGTCGACATCAAAGAAGAGAACCTCTGTGGGAGCTGTCAGCGCCTGATCAGCTGATACGGTTTGCCGTAACTGTTTACCGGAGGGACCGCAGGACGGCTCGCGGTCACTCCGGAACTGACTGACAGCAGACCGTATGAGTCCGTTCGGTCACTGTTCTCCGATACGATCTCACCAACCGCAGCGATCATTGTCTCGAGTCGTTGGTCACCGCTCGAGCAGTCGCGAGACCGCTTTCCGTCCCCGCGCTCGCACTCGCGAGCGCCAGCCAAGCGAGACGGGGCCGACGACCGGCAGCGTCCACTGGGCGTCGGCGGCAGCCTCGAGCGTCGATCGCTCGTACTCGCTGACGAACTCCCACAGGAGGCGACTTGCGTCCGGCCCATCGGGTGCGGTGAACCGCCCGTCGGGACTGCCGCCGGACCACGCGTGGCCCATCCCATCAACGATCCATTCCTCGACGACGAGGGTTCCGGTCGCGTCGCGATACTGGCGTCTGGTATACTCGTACGGGCCGCTTGTGCCGGTCTTCACCCGGTCGGGATCGACCTCGAGTGTTTCTTCGTCGCCGTCGACTCCGAGATGGCTCGCACGGAGCGTCCCTTCGGTGAGCTGCCGGGCGTTGGTCACGTCGACGACGTCGTCGTCGGTCCCGTGGAAGACGATCGTCGGGATCGCACGCGCACGGTCGCCCATCGCCTCGTGCGCTTCGATCCCCGCTTTGCGCCCCTTCCGTCCGTCGCCGCGATACATCTGTGACAGTGCCGAAAGCGCGCTTCCGACGGCGTCGTACGCAGGCCCGCTGTGAACGCCCGCCGCAGCGAACAGGTCGGCGTATTCGACGATCGCTCGAGCCGCCATCGACCCGCCGGCCGAGAGGCCGGCGACGTACACCCGATCCTCGTCGACGGCAAACTTGGCTGTCACGCTGCGCGTGAGGTCGGCGAGCCAGGCGAGTTCACCGCTCCCGCGTGTGGCCTCCGTGTCGTCGTACCAGTTCCAACACCGGAGCGGGTTTCCAACGCGCGACTGTTTCGGGTAGGCGACCAGAAACGTCTCGTCCGCTGCAACCTCGTTCATGCCGGTTTCGGCCGCAAACGCCGCTGGCGTCTGTCGACAGCCATGAAGGAACACGAGCAACGGCACCGGCTCGTCGGCGTCGTAGCCGGGTGGCACGTACAGCCGATACGATCGCCCGTCGTGGTCGCTGCCCCGGAACTCGCCGGCAGCAGAACCTGGCTCCGAACCCGTACGCTCATCGCCAGACCGGACGGCGCGTTCGGCTCCGAGCGGGGACGACTGCAACAGCTCCTTCGCACGGAGCAGCGTTCGGCGACCGACGGCATCGTCGGTCGCGTCCGTGTCGTCACTGACGGGCATACTGCAGCCATGACTATCCACTCGAGTATAAGTTCTGGGCTCGGCGACCGATTCCGTCTCGAGAAGGGCCGATCTGCGAACCTACGGCGCGTAGTAGTACTCGCCCTCGCTTTTCTGCTGGCGATCCAGCTGAGACTCGGGCTTGTTGATCCGCGGGCGCGAGGTCCGTTCGTCACGACGGAACGTGACCTCGAGGTTCGCGAGGAACTCGTTCATACCGTCGCGCATCGGCTGTGGTTGGCCAGCACGACCATGGACGGCGGGTTCGCCGTCGAAGACCATCAGCCGGTCGGCGAGCAGGTCCATCATGTAGATGTCGTGGTCGATGACCAACACGGTGGCGTCCTGCTGTTCGGCGTATCGGCGGATCGCGCTGGTCGCCTGCACGCGCTGTTCGACGTCCAGATGGGCCGAGGGTTCGTCGAGCAGGTAGAGATCCGCCGAGTCGGAGAGACAGGCCGCAATCGCGACCCGCTGGCGTTCCCCACCGGAGAGATCCGAGAGGTTCTGCTCCATGATCCGCTCGAGTTGGAGCGGCTGGGCGATCTCGGTGTTCCAGTACGAGGAGCCAAACTGGTCCGTAATCGAGGAGAGGAACGCGTCGACCCGCATGGGCTGGTCGATGGTGACGTACTGAGGCTTGTAGGCGATCTCAAGATCGAGATCGGCGTCGCCCGTATCGGGCTCTAAGTTGCCCGTCAACAGCTTCGCGAACGTCGACTTCCCGATCCCGTTGGGGCCGACGATGCCAAGCACTTCGTTCTCGCGGATCTCACCGCCCTCGATATCGAGGCTGAACTCGCCGTCGCCGTAGCTCTTTGTGAGATCGGGATACTCGACGAGCGTGTCGGCGTGGCTCGCAGTCCGGGGGGCGTGTTCCTCGAACTCGATTGGATTCGGTCGAATCCGCATGTTCTCGTTCTCGAGATACCCCGCAAGATACTCGTTGATCCCGTTGCGGACCGATTTCGGCGAGGTGATGACACCGTAGGCCCCGGGCTCACCGTAGGCGACGTGAAGCGTATCGGCGAGCAAGTCCAAGATTGCGAGGTCGTGTTCGATGACGAGCATCGACTTGTCTTCTTCCTCGGCGAGTTCGCGGATCAGCCGTGCCGCGGTCACGCGCTGGCCGATGTCCAGATAGGGCGTGATCTCGTCTAAGAAGTAGAAGTCCGTATCTCGAGCGAGCGTCGCCGCCAGCGCAACCCGCTGGAGTTCACCACCCGAGAGGTCGTCGATCGACTGGTCCATGACCGGGCCGATCGAGAGCCGCTCAACGAGCGACTCGAGTGCGCCGCGTTCGTCGGTTCGCTCGAGCAGTTCGCGAGTGTTTCCGTCGAAGCTATTCGGAATCTGGTCGACGTACTGGGGCTTTCGCGCGATCGTGACGTCGCCGTCGCGGACGTCCGCGATGTAATCTTGCAGTTCGGTCCCGCGGTAGGCCTCGAGCACCTCGTCCCACCCCGGCTCGTCGTCGTGACGGCCGAGGTTTGGCTCGAGTTCGCCGGCCAGAATGCGAACGGCGGTCGTCTTCCCGATCCCGTTGGGGCCAAGAATGCCGGTGACCTGCCCGTCCTGCGGTGCAGGAAGCCCGTACAGCGAGAAGGCGTTCTCGCCGTAGCGGTGGGCAGGCTCGTCCTGGAGTTCCTTCGGGAGGTTGATGATCTCGATCGCGTCGAAGGGACATTTCTCGACGCAGATCCCGCAGGTTTCGCCCAGACAGATCTCTTCGGAGATGTGGATCTGCTCGGGTTGACCCTCGTCGGTCTCCTCGCCGCGGAGGGTAATACCCTCCTTGCCCGTTCGATTCGGCGGACAGTAGTTCTTGCACTCGTAGCTACACCGGTCGGGCTGACACCGGTCTAGGTCTACGACGGCGATGCTGTCGTCTGCCATCTTAGGACGCCTCCGCAGTCAGCAGGATGCCCCACGTAACGAACCACAGCGCGAAGGTCATGAACGCGACGAACAGGTAGTGTTTCGTCCCGAACTCGTCTTCCTCGTAGATCCCCGCAGCGTTGATGAGAACGTACTGGACGAAGATCGCACCGAGGACGAACGCGAGCGCCTGCGTGTTCTGGGCGGCTGCCTCGGACACCCCAACCCAGGTCGCAGAGGCCAGCGCCGCGGCGACGCCCAGCAGCGCGGACAACGCCGTCACGCCCACCGAGCGGATGTGTTCACGCCGGTCGCTGATCGATTCGGTCGACATGGGTGGATGTCTGCGGGCGGGGCTGAAAAGGCGTTCGGGTTGGGTTTCTCGAGGCGGCCAATTAACGTGGACTGATTGCTGGCTGGACGAAGAAGTCGCAACCGACACTCGACCAGCTCGAGGACCTCGAGCCTGTCAACGACCGGAAACCGAACTGTTCCTTGGTCGGCCTGCCGTTCGAACCGAGAGTACAAGAGACGACGATCGGGGAATCTAGCCTAGGATGACGTTGTCGGACCCGATATTGATGTTGGTATCGTTAGTCATCGTCCCTGTCCCCGTGGTATCCGAATCCGAGTCGCCAGCCCCGATATCGGGTGAATCACTCTCGTCGACCTCACCATCGATGTTGAGTTCTGGGTCAGCGGGCGTTCCAGCCTCGTCGCCTTCGCCGGGATCGATATCTGCTTCGTTACCGTCGCCCGGAACGATCGTGATACTCGGTTTTCCGGGATTGACGCCCGCTCGCTCGACTTCGACGTAGACGATAAGATCGTTGAAGTTCGGGTCACCAGAAACACTTTGATGTTGTGCACTCTCCCACAGCGCGTCGATATCGTTATTGTCGGCATCACAACTGGAGTCCCGCATCCCACATTCGGTGGTCATCTCGAAGAGGAAAATGAACTCGTCTTCGTTCAGGTCGAGTTCACCGTCTTCCCAGAGACTGTCGCGGTCGATGGCTGGGTCGGAGATATCCGAAAGAATCTCGTTAACACTCTCCTGCTCTTCGTTACCGGGTTGGAGACTGGGTAGATCGTTGTTTTTTGCGGTTCGAACTCTGAGGTTCTGTTCTTGCTTGTCGGCGGTCGCGTCGACTGGATCGACGAGGTAGTCCGTCGACGAAGTGTCGAAGTCCTCACACCACTGGTGGTCGCCAACAGGGTAAGGTCCAAAGAATGTATCAATAAAACGGTCTTCTTCTTTCCATTCACATCCCGCCGTCTGCCCCGGCAAGCCGTATGACTTGGACGCGAGCGTCAATGTCGCTTCTTCTTCAATCTCGATCGTCGTGTTGTAGACACGGTCACTCTTGTCCTGCCACGTCGGATACGTATTAATATTTCTCCCATTCTCAGGATTCTCGAACACGTGTTCCGTATTCGTTTCACCATCCTGTTCAGTGAGAACCTCGAGCGTCATGGTTCCAAGCTTATGATCTCCTCGGTGGATACCGGAGACTTGCGAACTCAATACCGATATGTCAACGGTCGCATTCTCGACGTCACTGAGTCCGACCCGTCCCGGATCCACGCCGGCGGTGACGTTGAACGTCACCTCGAGTTCGTCATCCTCGGTTGAGATCGTCGCGTCGTAGGTGCTATCGACGAGGACGCTCTTGTTGATCGGCAGTTCGACGGTATCGTTCTCGCCGAACGACCGGTTGATCGTTCCCGCGTCGATCCCCGTGTAGTTATCTTCGTTAAGATCCTCGGGCGGATCACGGAGATCGAGATCAAGGGAGACATTCTGTTCGCCATCGTCGACACCCGTGTTGTGCAGGTCGGCCGTAATGGTAACTTCTTCGTCGCCGACCGTCGCGTTCCCGTTGGAGAGTTCGAACTCGGTTCCCGGATGGCCGAAGTAGAACGATCCGGTTTCGTTCAGACTGCTCTCTTCGGCTTGCACGTCGTACTCGTAAACCTTCCCGTGTTCGAAAGAGTGATTGTCGGGATCGACATCAAACACGACTGTCTCGCTTTCGCCGCTGTCAAGTATTGTCCGATTGCCAATCTCGACACCTGCATCCGGAATCGTCAGCGTGACATCTCGTTTGACGTTATTGTTCGAATACGTACTGATGACTCCAGCACGCACCTCGAACGGTGTCCCGTCGTCTTCGACGATCTGATCGTTCCCAGCACCCTCATCCTCTACGACAACAAATGTTCCGCCGTCGCCGGTCGACTCTCCCACGACCGTGGTCGAAGCGGTCTCGTCGCCGGTATCGATCGTGACGTCGTGTTCCCCTACCGGCAGAGCGGTCTTGTTCACCGTCCACTCGACGGTTCCGGTTGCGCCATAGTCGACGTCTAGCGTTCGGGTATCGGTGATGTTGAGGTCATCGAACTCGAGGGTGATGTCGGCGCTCGTCGCGTTCTCGATACCGACGTTCCGCACGTCGGCGCTGATCGTCATGTTGTCGTCCTCTTCACTCGTTTCGATGTCGTCGTTGGTCAGGTTGAGGTGCGTTCCCTTCTTGCCGACGTAGAACGACCCTGGCTCGTCGAGTTCATCGTCCTCGGTTTTGACAATATACTTGTAGACGTTACCGTGAGAGAGTTTGTCTTTGTACTTGCTATGCTCGAACTTGAGCTCTGGATGATCGATAGTTTTGTTCTCGTTTTCACTGAGAGTGAGACCTCCTCCGCTGTCGTACTCCGTCTCGAGTAGTTCCTTCTCGAGGTTCTCGTCCCAAATGGAGGCCGTAATCTCCTGGGTATCTTCGCTTTCGCCAACATTTTTGACGTCGACTCTGATACTGAACGGCTTGTTGTTCTTCCCTCCCTTGTCAGGGAAGGGGGCAAACCGTCTGTCGTATTCTTTCCAACCGGGACGAGTGATTCCCTTATCCTTGTTAACGACGAACGAGACCGACTCGTCTGTCTGCCGGATGCCCTTGATTTTCACCTCAACGGTGTCATCGTTGACGGAGTCTACTTCCACCTCGTCGTACTTGTCCGCACCGAGCGCATCCTCGAGATAGTCGTACCACGCGTCTTGGTAGGTAGTGTCTTCGATACGGAACGCGATATTTTCGCCGTTACAGCTCCCCTTCTTTTCAATCTCTTCGGTCAGCGCCGCCGTCTTGTTCCAATTCGCTTTCGCAGCTAATCCGGAGTTACCGATGTCGCCCTTCTCGAATTGCATTACCTGAAGCCGTAATGACCCTGTTTTCTCACTTGACGCGTTGGTATAGGCGATGTTGGGCTCGGAGATGACTGTGGACGAACTGTCGGTGTATTTCCAGATACCGCCCGCTTGGTGGACGATTTTGGTACCATCTTCGAGGTCGTATTTGAGTGCGTTCAGTTCGCCCGAAGTGTTCACCGGTGCCACACAGCCATTCTCGAATGGCTTGTCCGTCGATTCGTTGTACCAAGAGACTGTCATTTCACCATCGTCCACGATCGATGCATCGGCGTCGGGTGGCACTGGAATTGATCGAACATCATCTGTTGTTGCCACCGTTGAGAGCGTGTGATCCGTCTCTGTCATGTACATCTTTGCCCGCTCCTCGCTAGTCTTGTCCTCAATCGCATCGAAAAATGGAACACCAGTGATAAGTAGCAACGCTACAGCGAGCATTACAATCATACTCAGAAGCGCGAAGCCGACGACTGGGGATACACCTCGTTTATCGGGTGACCTGTCTCTCAATATTCCCCTTAATTTCATCTTGTAGCCCTGTCGTTAATCCTATTTTATATACCTTATTGCCATTATAGGCGGAAAGGAAGTACTGTCCTTCCTCAAGGGACGCTTGAGAGCGCAAAAACCGCTTTCGAGTACAGTGAGAAATAAATATATTTGACAGTAATGGCCGTTCTAACCACTCGGTGCAGAATTGCTATCCGATTACATCTCTATTGACGACTGCACCGTCGTCAATATTCGTATTGCCATCTGCAGTGATATTACCAGTGACCGTTGCGCCCTACGTGAGTAAAATCCCACCACCGACATCGCTGCCCCACCGATTGTCACATACTTCTACATTTATTCGCAGCCACTCGAAAATATATGAACTATTATAGAAATTAAAAATATTTTAAACTATTTTGATATTATAATAGAAGGAAGGTTGGGTTTCACTAGTTGTGCGTACCTGCGCTATCTCGACATTCCTTCGTGTAGACAGTACCAATTGTATAGTCTCGGTCAAATGCGACCACGCGAATGGATGGGACATTGACTCCTCCTAGAAACCGTGGTCACGCAGTGACAACTCCATCACTCCTAATCGGATACGCATTTAACGGTAACCTCCCGATCGAGCGTGGTAGAAAACGATCCATCGCTTACTTCGAGTGATATCGTTAGCGTCGTACTGCCGGCTTGCTGACCCCGCCAATTCTGGCACTCAAAGTCGCCAGTTACAACCCGAAGACTATCGCCGGCGGTCTCTTTTCTAATTTCGTTCGTGATGCCGTCTCCGTCTCGTTCAACGCGAAGATCTTCGATAATCAATTCGGTCGATGCAGTCTGGTCAGTTATGACAGTAACCTCGACGTCATCATATTCATAGTCGGAACAGAAAATCAAGAAACAGCCACCACTGTCGGCCTCACTGCTTTGCAGTCGAATCACGCGATTCTGATCAGCGTTGGGATAGTCGAGTCCAACGTACGCGTCCGCGTCGTGTGCGGTCTCGACGCCAATTCCTCGATCGGCGGCCATCGAGTCGAACGCGCCGCTCGATGTAGCAAGTATGGCTGCTCCGACGACGAGCAATCCAAGCCCGAGTTTTGTGACGGTCTTCATATCAGCATCGGCGTTTGTTGTGTATTTCGAGTCCGGGTCATGCAATATGACGTATCAACCGTCATTTAGACCGAGCCCCGATTTGGCTATCATGGCACCGTGTTTACGGAGGTCGTTCTATTTCTCCGAGTCGCATCCGCCGGTTCTGAACCACGTGGACGACCGCCGAAACAGCAAACAATGCGAACACCAGCGTCGCCCAGCCGAGTTCTGGAACAGTCTCAGTTGGAATGACCTCGAGCCACAGCCCACCCATCACAACCGACCCGATCACGGTCAGCCCCAGATAGTAGACACCCCACGGGATCGAATCGCCGGGGACGATATCGAGGTAGACCTCGAGTTCGGCAGCCTCATCGGTGAGCTCGATCGTTCGGTTGTCGAACTCAATGATGTTTGCGCGCTCGAGCGTCGGCAAGTGGGTCTGTTGTAACGACGTATAGACGCGCTTTCGCTCGGCAGAGGTGATTTCATCGACCTCTTTGTCGAGTTCCCAGGCAGCGACGTGTTCGGCGAGGTCGCCGAGCGTGACGGGCTCGTCCTCGCGCTTGCAGTAGTGAATGGCGTAGCGACGGCGCTGATTACTCAGCAGGTCGAAAATTTCCCCCTGACTTGGATCCGACCGTGTTTCAGCCTGTGTCGCCATTGACGCTCCTGTATAGAACTACGGAACTCACGACCAATAAGTACACTGTACCATCACGAATCCGTGGGAATCGGGCTCGAGCACGGCACGGCGTCTATGTCTGCGAATCGTCGTCCCACAGGTAGCAACATCAACACTGGACGCCGGGCAGGTCGGTCTGATTCTCGGAGATTGTACCAGTGACGACCGCGTTGTTCCCGACGGTGACTGTCCCACAAGCCATGATGTCACCGTCGATTTCGGCGTTGTTCCGAATGTCGACGTTGCCACCAGCGATGAGGTCACCGCTGACGGCGTTGTTCCGGATTGTAATATCGCCCTGTGCGACGATGTTTCCGCCGACGTTCGCGTTGTTGGTGATCGTCACCGAACCGCCGCTTTCGATGTCACCGCCGACATTGACGTTGTTGTCGACCGTCACATCGCCACCGGAAGTGACGTCGCCGTCTTCGTCGACCGAGACCACGACCGGCTCGTCAGTACAGTCCACGGGAACGAGCGCGGTCGTTTCTCGAGTCGCGTCCACGCTCGAGGCGTCACCCGACGCGACGAACTGTAGCAGCACGCGGTAGGATCCATCGAGCGACGCCCCATCCTCACACGCGAGGACGACATCGAACGTCTCGGTGTCGCTACCGGGCTGGACATCGACCGACAGCGCCGTCGACGTGACCGGATCGTTGCTCTCGTCGGTGATCCCGACGATCGAGGCGTCGACTGTGGCCGAGTCATCTCGGGCGTTGTCGGTCACAGTATAGACGGCCGTCTGCTCCCCGGGCGAGTCGATCGACGCTGACGCCGATTGGTCTTCGAGGCCGAGATAGGCGCTCGAGTCGTCGGCCGTCGCGACGCTCACGCCACGGTCAGCGGCGATCGTGGCGAAGCCGAATGTCGGTCCGGCCATCGTCGCAACTCCGAGGAGGATGAGCACGACCGCGATACCCGTGAAAGGACGTATCATGTTGGGATACTGTATAGTGTGTGAAACCCTGGTGTTACGAGACGTCTCTACAGCCGGTGTTACGCACCTGTGCCCGTACAATAGCTACGCAGCGAACGAATATAAGATTGCTGTACAGTCACGCAATCTCGTACGTCGGTTGCGACTCGCTGTGCCGTGATATTGTGGTCAGTCGCCTGTCTTGTGTGCCAACGGCTGTCCAGCCGTGACAGTGGTCGACAATCGCGAGTGTCACGAGGTATCGTAGCACTCGAGAGTGTGTGGTTTGTCTACATCCCAAATTCTCGAGACGCCCCGACTTCGGCCGTTCAGGCCGGGCTTGAAGCTGATCGCGGTGTCGCTGCAACGGGTATTATCAACCTTGAACAGTATCTCGGTACTCAATACAAAGTGGGTAGGGTGCTATGATTGAGATAGAAGCCACCCGGTAATCGATGGCCTTCGGTTGCCGGCGCAAGGCAGATACACGAAACACATAATCATGAGAACAAATCGCAAAAACGTCTTGATTTCACTCGGATTGATCGTTGCCATCAGTGGAGCAGCCCTCGGGTCGGGCGCGTTCACGTCAGTTGAAGCAGACCGCGGCGTGACCGTCAATACTGCTGGTGACGCAGATGCGTTTCTCGCGATCACGCCAGGTGACGGATACGGTGGTAACGGGTACATTTCAAACGATAGCAGCGAAGGTGCGATGACATTCGACCTCGGCGATGAAGACAGCGAAACTAACAGTTCTGGCCAGGGATTCAACCAGAATGCGACAACGAATATCACTAGCTTAATTCAGCTGGAAAATCAAGGAAACAATGCTATTACCGTTGGGTTTGAGAACGCAGACACCCCATCTAACACCACCACTGTCGATGTTGATCAGGGGACGGTGACATTCGAAATAGAAGACTCACCTGACCTCGAGACGGGTGAAACTGCAAACGTCTCAGTCTCAGTGAACACATCTGCTGAGCCTACCACCGTGTCTGACTCTCCAAGCGTCACGATCTACGCTACGGAATAACCGTAGAACCGTTTGGCTAGGCTCGGATCTGCGATCTTGCCGACCTATGTTCTGAGCCCACAACTGGTGATTTATGTGTTATCTCTCAAACCAACTCTCGCTGTCGTTCTTGTCCTTACTGCTAGCCTCGCAGTAGCGACCGCTGCCGTGGCCCTTGAGGACGACACCACCGGCGAGATCATTCTCGAGCCCGCATCCTCACCGAACGGCGACTACGCCGCGATCGAGGATAACCACCTCGAGCTCAACCTCGAGAAACTCAACGATCGCGCGATCACACGCGCGGACAACGTCTTCACGATCACGGTCACCAACGAAACTGTCGACCGGGTCTGGATCGAGCATAACGTCACTGGGCTCACGTTCTACCACGGGAACGATCTCACAAACACAATCAGCAAATCGAATCCGCTCGAGGTCTCTCCCGGCGACACCGAACACATCGGCGTTGCCATCGACACTCACGTCGCACAGGAGGGAACAGAGACGTTCACAGTCACGGCACAGTACGCCGACAACGAAACCGAGCCAGACCAGTCTGCGGGAGGTTCGGGAGGTGCAAGCGACTCGAGTTCGTCACCCTCACCAGCCATCGAGCGCACGGACCTCACTGTCTCGCCAACGACGGCCGACACAGGTGACACGGTCACGGTGACCGCGACTTACCGCAACGTCGGCGACGCATCGGGCCAGACGACGGCGCAGGTGACCGTCGACGGCATCGTCGTCGATCAGCGGACGATCGTCCTCGAGCCGGGCGAGGAACGAACCGTCACGTTCGAACGCACGATGGACTGGCCTGGCACACACGAAGTCGGCGTTTCGGGAGCAGGCAGCCAGTCGGTGACCGTCGGAGGGCCGCCGATCGACGTGGTCACCGCCAGCGTCGATGACACGACAGTCACCACAGGCGACTCGACCACCGTTCGAGCAACCGTTACCAATCCGACCGACAGGGGGGTCGATCGGACGCTCGAGGTGGCGGTCGACGGCATCGTCGTCGACAGCCGGGCCGTCTCGATTCCAGCACACAGCGAGCGGACGGTGACCTTCGAGCGGGAACTCGAGACAGCAGGAACTTACGAGATCGCAGTCAGCGGCGTCCCCGCAGGCGAGGTAACAGTCGAGGAGCCGGGGGGATTCTCACTGCAGAACCGTGACCTCTCGCCCGCGACGACGGCGGCGCTCGCACCGCCGGCGACGGCGGGGCTGTTGTTCCTGGCAGTCGCCGCCAACCGCCGGTGGGCGATCTTCGGGTAGCGACGCCGTCACAGGTCATGATACCAGTCAGGACCGTCGTACAGGTGTGTCGATATGCCCAACCCCCCTCGAGTCTGGTAACTCGCGCGGGCTTTAAGACTGCTGGACACGAAGAATCGCTATCCTGAACAGTCAGCCACGTATGATCGTCACCGCTACCGATCGATGACTGCGTCCACCATCGTCTCTCGAGGACTCGGATATGCCGCTGCGCTGTTCGTCATCCTGTTGCTCGTTGGCCAACTGCTCGGCCAGCCGATCCTACTCGGCTACGTCGCAACCGGCAGCATGGAGCCGACGATGGACGCCGGCGACGGGTTCATCGCCATCCCGAGTGCCGTCACCGGTGACGTTCAGGAGGGCGACGTCGTCGTCTTCCAGGCGAGAGAACTCCACGACGGCGGGCTGACAACCCATCGCGTGGTCGACGAGACTGAAGGTGGGTACATCACGAAAGGCGACGCCAACCCGTTTACCGATCAGGATGGTGGTGAACCGCCTGTCACCGACGGGCAGATCGTCGCCGAAGCCTTGCAGGTAAACGGCGAGGTCGTGACGATCCCGTATCTCGGAACCATCGTCATGGGCATTCAGGGTGTAGCGATGGCGGCTGCCAACGCCGTCACATCGGTCTTTGGGATGGCAACGACGTCGTCGAACGGCCTCGGCTCCATGCTGGTCGCGATCGGCGTCGCCCTGCTCGGCTTTGGAACCTTGCTCGAGCGACTCGGGCCCGCGCGACGCGAGACGACCAGACGGCGCTCGCGCGAAAACGTGCTGGCGTTCTGGACCGTGCTGGGACTCATCTTGCTCGTGTTCGTCACGCTTGCGACTGCGGCGATGGTCGTCCCGTCGGGGACCTACGAGTACGAACTCATTAGTACGGAGTCGCCGACCGACGATCCACAGATCGTCGAACCCGGTGCGACGACGGAACTCGCCCGGTCGGTCGATAACGCTGGCTATCTGCCGGTGGTCGTCGTCCACGAGGCCGAAAGCAACGGGATTAGGGCAGATCCGGGATGGCAGACGGTCAGCATCCGCGGAAGCAGTGAGACGACGGTGCAACTGACCGCACCTGAAGAACCCGGCGAGTATACGCGCTCTCTGGGTGAGTATCGCTATCTTGCCGTGTTGCCGCCGTCGCTGCTGGTCTGGCTCCACGGCGTGCATCCGTTCGCCGCGATCGCGGCGGTCAACGGTGTCGTCGTTGGCCTCACCGTCGCGATCATCGTTCTGCTGTTTGGCAGCGGCGATATCCGACTTCGATCCGGGCCCGATCACGTGTCGCTCTCGACCCGGCTCGAGCGGCGGCTTCGTGCGTGGCTTCGCGACCGCGAGTAGCTCGGGCCACTATTCTTATGATGATCGATTGCTTCGGGGTACGTATGTATTGTCCCGATGACCGACCAGTTCGAACCCGAACGGGTCGGCCAGCGGGCGGGTTCGACCGACGAGGCCGAATCGGGGGAGACAGGGACGGTGAACACGACGGATGATCGACAGTCCACGACTCGAGTTGGTGCTTGCCAGATCCGGACGGGAGATCGCGATCGTGCTGGCTGTCGTTGGCGTCCTGTCGATCGCTGCGACCGGCTGGGCCGTCGCGAATCCGGTGACGACGACGACACCGCAGTTCGATGAGGAACGCGTCACGGCTGACGCCGGGACGAGCGCTGTCGTTACCCAAAACGGCACGCTCTGGACGGAGGGAGAGCGGCTCACCGATAGTCCGGTCTATATGCTCAATGAATCGCCGGAGTTGACGATCCATCCCGAGACGCGGATACAAAACGCAAGCGGGGGGACGCCTATCGAGGACGGCACTGTCCGTCACGAGCTGGTGCTTCGGTTCGAAGCGGTTCGCAACGACGAGCCGTTCTGGAACGAGACACGGCCCGTGTTGCGCGAGTCGCCGTCGATCGACAACGGCGTCGCGACGTCGAACGCAACGATCGATATCGAAGCCCTTCGCCAGCGACAACGGCAACTCGAGCGCGAGGTCACTGGCGTCGGCTCGATCAGATTAACGATGGCGTTTCACACCGAGTACGATACCGGCCGGCATCAGGGGTCGATGACGACGACGACGCCGGTGACGATCACGGACGAAGCCTACTGGCTCGGCGGGTCGCTGTCGGATTCCGCAACCCACAGCTATCAAAGCGGCAGTACGCGGACGACCGAGTCTCGGAGTCCGGCACTGATCGGTGGACTGTCGGTGCTCGGGACGCTCTCACTCGCCGGTGCCGTATTCGTTACCCGCCGGTCGCCCGCGGAGATCGACGCCGCCCGCCGAGCGGTCCACGAACAGCGCTACGCCGAGTGGATCTCACAGGGGTCGATTCCGATGTGGATCGGCGATCATCACGTCGCACTCGAGACGCTCGAGGACGTCGTCGACGTCGCGATCGATACGAACGAGCGGGTCGTCCACGACGAGCAACGGGACCTGTTTGCGGTCCTCAGTGACGGCGTCATCTACTACTACACGGACCGCGGCCTCTGGGAGGAGACTGCCTGGCCGGAGATGGATCTCCGGAGCCAGTCGTCCACCGTGGAGGCTGACGGTGAGTTGCCTCCTGGCGACGCCGCCGAACTCGAGGAGATCGACGAGTTCGCGGATGCTGACGATCCGGATGGCTTCGAGGACGACGAGGAGATCTGGAACCAGCTGTAACGCTCCGTTTTGTCATCACACGGCCGCAGAGCGACGACAGTCAGACATCGATGCCAGGCCACGGATGTGGTGACGCGCCCGCACAGCGGTTTCCGAGCCGTTTAAATGACTTCTTACTGAACGATGGCCTCCATCGTTTTCACTGCCCGCGTTGCTGTTGGGAGCCGAAAACTGCCTGCTGAGCAACTGACGGTATACTTTACGGACAGAAAAATACAGGGCAGTATCACGATCTTATTTTTGGTAAGGCTCAACTTTTATACTGCTGGGGACGTTCGATTCGTAGTATGGCAGAGACCGACGGGGAGGAGATCGAAGACTTGCCACCAAGCGCGAAACTCGTCTTCAAGGTCCTCGAGTACGACGGGCCCTTGACACAGAAACAGATCGTCGAGGAATCGATGCTCTCAGCCCGGACGGTACGATACGCCCTCGAGCGTCTCGAAGGGATCGGAATCGTCGACGAGGATATCTACTTTGCGGACGCTCGGCAGAGTCTCTATCGGCTCGAAGAGCCGGTCGCAGCCGACGGGAACGGTGTCGAGGAATCCCCGAAAAAAGACGCCTGCTGTGCGGAATAACGGCCGGAACGTCAGGATTATCCCCAAGCGGTGACCGTCTCCGATATGGACAAAGCGCGGCTTCCGCGGTGGGCTTGGCTGATGGTCGGGCTGTTTCTCGCGGTGCTGGGTTCGAATCTGCTTAACCTGCTCGTGTTGGTACCGGCAGTGCTTCCGGAGACGTACCGATCGATTACGGTCATCGCCGCGATGGCACCGGTTTTGATCTACGTTGGCGTCTGGTACGACGAGGAGCGCCAACCGTACTGGACGCAGTCGCAGGCGAAAATCGTCGGGGACGTCCTGTTCGTCGTGACAGGAGCGATACTGGGGTCAGCGATCGCACTCGTGGCACTGGTCGGTATCGGGCTCCCCAGCACGGTGCTGGACATCCTCGCGATGACCGCGGGTTTCCTTCTGGCATGGGGGCTGTTCTGGTGGCGCAATCCGACGCTCTACGACGTCGACCTCGAGCGCTAACGCCGTTCTCTCGTGTGAGCGTTCGACGGGTGGTCAGTCCTACTGGGCTCCCGTCCTGTCGCGACCGGCGATCCCCGGTGTCGGCGGAACGGTGCGTTTGTGTTCCGTTTCGGCGTATCGCGACGTGATTTCTGCGGCCGTCTCGCGGTCGATTCTGAGTCCGACGATGGCCTCCTCGAGCGGGCGGCCCTCCTCGACGAACCGATATAGTAAGGGATCGATGACGTCGTAGCGTGCGCCGAGTTCGCCGGCGTCCGTCTGGGTCGCCCAGAACCCCGCCGTTGGTTCTTTGGTGATGATTCGGCGAGGGAGACCGATCTGTTTGGCAAGCGCCCGGACCTCCGTCTTGTAGCAGTCGCCAAGCGGATGGACGTCGGCCCCACCGTCGCCGTACTTAGTGAAGTAGCCGAGTAGCCGCTCAGAGCGGTTCGCCGTCCCGAGGACGACCCGTGACTGGCGGTTCGCCGCGTAGTAGGCCGTCAGCATCCGCAGGCGCGCCGTTGCGTTCCCGAGTTCGTGGTTGCGCTCGTTGGGCCGCTCGTCGTCGGTCGACGGCTCGAGGTCACGTCCGACTGTCTCTGCGAAACACTCGAGCAGCGGCCGCAACTGGAACTCCTCGAAATCGATCCCCATGCCGTCGGCGATCGTGCGGGCATCACTGACGTGGACGCCGTCGGTCATGTGACAGGGCAGCCCCAGTCCGAGGACATTCTCGCTGCCGACAGCCTCGACCGCAAGCGCCGTCGTCAGCGTCGAGTCGATTCCGCCGCTCATCGCGACGACGACGCCCTCGGCGTTCGCGTCGGCAACGGCGTCACGGATTGCCGCTCGGATCGACTGTCGAACGCCTTCCAGTTCGACCGTACTCGTGATGAAAGGCCCGGTGTGGGTCTGTTCTCCGCCGATAGCGGGTCGGCGATCGTTCGCAACTACGTTGCCCGTCATAGCTTCGTGATCACAACCATAGGCTGTTTTGACGAAACATTCGTCGCGTATATGTGTGTTCTCCTTAAACAGCTATAGGCCATATACGTTCTGGCGAGACGTTTGGCAATCTCCGGTGTTCCGTATCGGCTGGTCTAGACTCACGACGTGGTGGATGCTCGAGAAGGTCTGGCTGCTCCGGGTAGCGTTTTCACTTCGACGCGAGATACTGGCTGACAACGTAGACGGCACCGGCACTGATCGCCGCTGCCGCGCCGACTGCGATCACGGGAATCGGGACGCCGGTCTGTCCGTACGGGTTTCGGGGAGCGGAGTCGATGACCGCCTGGAACGTCTCGGCGCCTGCGTGGCCGAGCGAGAAGAAGCCGACTGTGAGCAGGATGGCGAATCCGCCGGTCGCCAACCCGAACATCGACGCAACGTCCTCGACGTTCAGTAACATGTGCGCCTGTGACTCCGAGAGCTGCGGTTCACGGCTCCGGCGAACGATTGCGACCGCGACGAGACACGCTGCGGTTCCGAGCTCGATGCTGCCGGCGTACACGCCGAGCCAGAGGACGAGCGGCGATGCCCACAAGGGCTCACCGCCCGGGAAGGCTGCTTGGACCGATGTCGGGTAGGTGGCCGTGATCGGCACGACGAGTGCGAGCGCGAGCAGCAGGCCGCTCTGGTAGACGAGTTTCTGTGGAATCCGCCGCTTGATCAGCGCGTATCGCTCCACTCGAACTCGTTCGTACGTCGACTCGCCAAGGAGTGCGTCCGCGATCGGGTCGTTCGGATCAGTCGAGGTCATCGGTTTGGGCGTGATCGGCCGTCGGTCCAGATGGCCGAACACAGGCCGTCAAAATATACACTCCGATTTCGTGTCCAGCGTTAGAATTCTGGACATACACTCCTGTCTAAGGGTTATCTTCGTTAGGCCCAATCGGTATATTATGTGCGATGGTACCCTTAGTCATGACCGCACTAGTCGGTCCAGAATCCCTGTGGCTGTGGATCGGAACGATCGGAATGACCCTCGGAACCCTGTACTTCATCGGTCGGGGGCGCGGTGTTCGCGACCCGAAGATGCAGGAGTTCTACATCATCACGATCTTCATCACGACGATCGCCGCAGCGATGTACTTCGCCATGGCGACAGGCTTCGGTGTCACCGAAGTGATGGTCGGCGACGAGATGCTCACGATTTACTGGGCACGCTACGCCGACTGGCTGTTCACGACGCCGCTCCTGTTGCTTGACCTCTCGCTACTGGCGGGGGCAAACCGCAACACGATCGCGACGCTGATCGGCCTCGACATCTTCATGATTGGGACCGGCGCGATCGCGGCGTTCGCAGCGACCCCCGGCACCCGGATCGCGTGGTGGGCCATTAGCACCGGTGCCCTGCTCGCGCTCCTGTACGTGCTCGTCGGGACACTCTCGAAGAACGCGCGCGCCCAGTCTTCGGAGGTCGCGTCGCTGTTCGGCACCCTGCGCAACCTGGTCATCGCGCTGTGGCTCCTCTACCCAGTGGTCTGGATCCTCGGCACTGAAGGGACGCTCGGTATCCTTCCGCTGTACTGGGAGACGGCCGCGTTCATGGTGCTCGACCTCTCGGCCAAGGTCGGCTTCGGCGTGGTCCTGCTCCGGAGCCGCTCCGTCCTGGAACGGGCCGTCACGCCGTCCGCTGCGGCCGCATGACGACCCAGCAGGACGCTTCCCGACGACCGCCGGCGTAACGGCCGATTACGGAGCCAACGCCGTTTCGACCGATCGTCGTCCTGCGCGAACGGTTCAGTGAGCATGGACATCCCGTGATCGAGTCGGACACGAACGCTCGAAACAGCCGAGTGCGACGCCACGTACTGCTCGGCTCTCGATATGACCGCAGCGCTGGTCGCCCACCGCATGCTGACCGCTCAGCACCCATGATGTTCCGCATCGGGACGGACACCTGTTTATGGGTAATGATGGTGCAGTAACGTGTGCGCATGCAGTCACTTATCGCGTCCGCGCCCGCCGTAGGGGCACACGCGCTCCAAACCGGCCCGACAGACGCGGAACTGTTCGAGTACGTCTTCGGTGGCGGCAACACCCTACTCGCGCTGTCGTTCGTCGTCAACATCGCCCTCGCCGGGCTCACGATCCTCGGAATCGTCTATCTCGGACGGTCGCTTACCGATCCACGATCGAAGGCGATCGCGACCGCGCTGTTGCTGATCTCGGTCGTCTCGATCTCGAGTTATACCGGCCTCACGTCAGGGCTTACACTGAGCGTCATCGAGATGCCGGCGGGCCACCCGGCCGCGGGTGCGACGACGGCCGGCGAGAGCGGCGTGCTGGTGATGTGGGGTCGGTACCTCACGTGGACCTTTTCCACACCGTTCATTCTGATCGCGCTTGGGCTGATCGCCGGGTCGAACTGGACGAAGATCCTCACGACCTGTGCGTTTACGATCGCGATGTGTGTCACCGGCCTGGCGGCCGCCCTAACGACGTCCTCGCTGGTGCTGCGCTGGTGGTGGTTCGTGCTATCGTCGACCTTCTTCCTCGTGATCGTGTACGTCATCCTCGTCGACTGGACCGCCGAAGCCGAGCGGACGGGGACGTCGGACCTGTTCCGGACGCTCAAACTCCTCACCGTCGTCGGCTGGTTCGGCTATCCGATCCTCTGGGCGCTCGGGGTCGAAGGGATCGCGATCTTAGACGTCGCGATCACCTCGTGGGGCTACAGCATCCTCGATGTCATCACGAAGTACGTCGTGACGTTCCTCGCTCTGTCCTATATCGTCGACGAACCGGAGTCGATCACCGGCGGCTCGGACTACGGTGCTACCCTCCCCGGGTCCAGGGTGTCGGACGACTGATCGTCCCGGTCCTCGGTCGGTTCGGGTTCCATGTCGGCACCGGCGCGCCGTCTCGCGCCCTGACCTGGCCTAACCAGTTCGGATTTGGGGCTTTGTCGGTACCGACCCTAGCACGACCACGGAGCCCGCTCTCTGCAAAGAACCGACGAGACACGCTGCCACGCTCATGACCGTTCCACTCACGTACTTCGGCGTTCACCTGACGTTCATCCTCCCGCCACTTTTGATTCTGGGCTGGCTCGCGCGCCGACGCGATCGGGCCTGGTGGGGCGTACGGCCGCTCTCCGGACTCGCCATCATGATCGGCCTCGCCGTCGTCTACACGACGCCGTTGACGAATCACCTGATCCCTGCGGGTGTCTGGTGGTACGGCGAGGGTGCGGTTATCGCGACGATCTGGCACACGCCGATCGAGGAGTATACCTTCTTCATCCTTCAGCCGATGCTGACCGCGTTCTGGTTGTTCCAGCTGCCGGCAACCGCCGATCGATCGCTGGCGATCCCCCTCACACACCGGCTGCTCGGCGTCGGGGGCGGCCTGTCGATCGCTGGCGTCGGCTTGTTGTTGACCGCCAACAGCTCGACGTACTATCTCGGATGGCTGTTGCTCTGGGCTGGGCCGATCCTCGCCATCCAGTGGGGATTCGGTCTCACGTACCTCTGGGCCGTCCGTCGACCGCTGGTGGCTGCGATCGCCGTCCCGACGATTTACCTCTGGGTCGTCGATCGCGTCGCGATCGAACTCGGCATCTGGGTCATCTCGGACGCCCACACGATCGGCTTCGCGCCTCTGGGACTCCCAGTCGAGGAGGCGCTGTTCTTTCTCGTAACCAATCTCTTCCTCGTGCAGGGACTCGTCATGTACGTGTGGCTACTCGAGCGCGTCCACGAACTCCCGTCTCTCACCAGGGTGGCGACCCGACTCGCCGCACGCTCCGATGAGCGGTGACACAACCTCGAGTGGTACTATCTCTCACACAGATGCCACAGCCCGTCGACTGGCGGCTCGCCTGAGCCTCGGCGTCGGACTGGTGCTTATCGTCGCCGTCGTCTCGATCACGATTTTCGTGGGCTCGCCGCCGCTTGCATACCAGTACGTTCCGCTGGCGCTCAGCGTCGTCGTCCTCGGACTTCCTCACGGGGCCGTCGACCACCTCGTGTTACCGCGGGCTCGAGGCGATCCCGTCACCTCGCGCTCGCTCGGGTTTGTCGGCGGCCTCTACCTGCTGGTCGGCGCTGCGTACGCTACCGTCTGGTTTCTCGCCCCTGCCGTCGCGTTCGTCCTCTTTATCCTCGTCACGCTCGTCCACTGGGGGCAGGGCGATGTCTACGCCCTGCTCGCGCTCGTCCGCGCCGACCATCTCGAGACGCGAGCCAGTCGTCTTCTCGCCCTCGTCGTCCGGGGCGGGCTTCCGATGCTTGTTCCGCTGATCGCATTCCCGACCCAGTATGCCTTCGTCGCCGAGACGCTCGTCGGACTGTTCGACCCCGACGCAGCGGCCGCGCTCGAGCCAGCGTTCTCCCAGCCGGTTCGGGCGGCCGTCGCGATCGGCTTTGGCTCCCTTGTCGCGAGCGCGATGGTTCTCGGCTTCGCCAGGACGAGCGGCGGCGATCGTGGCCCGTGGATCATCGACACCGCGGAGACGATCGGGCTCGTCGCCTACTTCGCGATCGTCCCGCCGATTCTCGCGATCGGGCTCTACTTCTGTTTCTGGCACTCTCTCCGGCATATCCTCAGAGCGATGCTCGTCGACCCCGCCGCCGGCGCAGCGCTCGAACGCGGGGCACTCGGTGCCGCGTCTCGTCGTTTCGCCCGCGATGCAGCGCCACTGACCGCGGGCGGACTGCTCGTCCTCGTCGGGATCGGGCTCTCGGTCCCGCGAACGCCCGCAACCGTCCCCGACGTGCTCGCGCTCTATCTGGTGACGATCGCCGTCCTGACGCTCCCGCATGTGGTCATCGTCACGCTGCTCGATCGAGAACAGCGGCTCTGGTCGCCGTAGGACGGCCTGGGCACACTCACGAAGAAAACAAAAAGCCGTTCGCTCGCTGACTCCCTCTACGACGGAACGACCGTGATCGGCGCTTTCCGGTCGATCGCCCGCTCGAGTTCCTCCGCGATCGCACTCCCACGCGACACCTGAATTTCGCCCCCGCGGCTCACCGTCGCGGTAAAGAGGTAGTCACCGGCGGCCTGGACTTCGACGGTTTCACCGTGGTTGCCGTCGACGGGGATAACGATGTGCCGGGAGGTAATTTCGGGTTGGACCATCTGGCCGGCCTGTGACCCGCCACCGGCGTTGTTTGCACTCGCGCCGCCGCCACCACCACCGCCGGCACCGTAGTGGGGATTCTCGTCGTGGGTGCGAACGTCGATGTCGATCCCCAGCCGGTTTTCGATGTCGGTGATCCGACCGCCGCCTTTGCCGATGACACTCGAGATATCGTCCTCCTCGACGTACACGACGGCTCTGTCCTGGCTTTTGAGTTGGACGTCGACGTAGCCGCGGGCGACCGAGCGGATCTCGCGTTCGATTTCCTGTTTGGCGATGCGGTCGACGCCGGACTCGCTGCCGGGGCCGCCTTCCTCGTCTTTCAGCGGGACGGTGACGACCTGGCGGTTGAACGTGTAGATCTCGTATTCGGGTTCGCCAGTCTGGAAGTTCGTGACTTGGATGACCGGCCGGGCGAGGTCCTCCTCGGTGAGACCGGCGGGCACTTTGACCGTCGTCTTGACGTCGTAGACCGTCTCGACTTTCCCGGCTTCGATGTAGACGACGGTGTCGGCGACCTGGGGAATCATCCCGAGTTCGACCCGGCCAACGAGCCGCTGGAGCGAGTCGATCGGTCTGGTCGCGTGGACGACGCCGATCATGCCCACGCCCGCAAGCCGCATGTCGGCGAAGACCTCGAAGTCGTCGGTCTTGCGGACCTCGTCGTAGATGGTGTAGTCCGGTCGGACCATCAGCAGCGCGTCGGCCGTTTTGGCCATCTCGCCACCCAGTTCGGTATATTGGGTGATGTCTGGGCCGACCTGCAGGTCACGGGGCTTTTCCATCGTCTTGACCGAGTAGTCGTGATCGGAAATGTAGCGGGCGACCGCCTGCGCGAACGTCGACTTCCCGGCCCCGGGCGCACCCGAGATCAGGACGCCGCGCTGGCGCTCGAGCAGTCGCTCTTTGAGTTCGTCGGCGTGCTCGTAGTCGTCGATGTCCGTCTGGGCGATCGGGCGGACGGCAGTGATCTCGATGCCGTCGGAAAACGGCGGGCGGCCGATCGCGATCCGGTAATCCCGGAACTGGACGATCTTCATTCCGGGTTCGGAGAGCTCGATAAAGCCGTCGTGGGCCTCCTTGGCACCGTCGATGACCTCGCGGGCGTACTCGTCCATCGTCGCCTCGTCGAGTGGTTCGTCAGCGATCGCCTCGTAGTGCATCGCGCCGAGTTCGCCGCGTTTGGCCCGCGGGACGGCGTCCGTTTTCAGGTGGACGCTCATCGTCTCGTCGTCGAAGTACTCTTCGACGGCCAGCGTGCCGACCCGCCGAACCTCGGGGGAGACGTGTTCGACGTCGAGTCCTTTCGCCTGCGCGACCTCCGCCTGAACGACGTCGCTGGTGACGAACGTCGCATCGAGTTCCTCCGCGAGATCGCGGATCAGGGCGTCGATTTCGCCTTCAGAGGCGTGGCCTCGTTCGATGGCGCTTGGCCGCTCACCGACGTATTCGAGGTCGACGACGCCCTCGTCGGCCAGTTCGGCCAGCCGCTGGAGCTCCTCTAAGCCGTCCCAGCCGCTATCGAGTCCGTCGTTGGCCTGCGCCTCGAGTTCCGCGACGACTGCTTCGGGGACACAGATCGTCGCTCCCTCGAACTGCCCGTCTTCGATTGTCGCCGAAACGCGGCCATCGATGACCACGCTCGTATCCGGCACGACGTTCATACGTAAACTGATTCACGTACGCCTATAAGGGTTTCACAGGCGGTACGAGGCGGATGCGACGAGCCGGCCGTAACGTGGGGCTATTGAGATACTGATACGACCGGACAACAGTCAGTGAATACTCGATCGCGTCTCGACGGCTGTCGCCGTCGGCGACAGCGTTTTAGGTGCGATCGAGGGATGAACCGTTTGTCCGGTCGTATGAGACACACTGCACACCTGATCCCCTACCCTGCGATCGGTCTGAACATCGTTTCAATTGTCATGGTATGTCTTCTTATTCAGCGGGAACATCAATGGAACCTTAACTGACCCACTCACTAGCAGTTTCGTATGCAACCGGAGCAGACGTTTGGTAAGGGGGGTCTCAACGGTTTTCTTGACGTCGACGAACTCGTCGATCGGATCGGGCTCGACGAAGACGAAGTCGAGTGGCGAAAGCACTTCATCGGATTCGATGAAATCGATGAACAGCGGCTCTCGGACCTCGAGCCACTGTTGCAGGACAACCGCCAGGAGATCGCCGACGACTTCTACGAGAACATCCTCCAGTACGAGGGGACGCGCACGGTCATCAACCGGTCGCCGAAAGGCGTCGAGGCGCTCAAAGAGACCCAGAAGGCCTACCTCGTCTCGCTGGCGACAGGCGACTACGACCTGTCGTACTTCGAAAACCGGACCCGGATCGGCAAACTCCACGAACTGCTCGATATGCCCCTGAAACACTACGTGGGGCAGTACGGCGTCTACTACAATCTGCTTCTCTCGCGGATGAACGAGCGGGTCCAAGATCAGGTCGTCGATGCGATCGAAACGTGGGCCGCTGAACGCGACGCCGACAGCGACGAGGGCGGACTCGGCAAGGTCGTCGGTGCGCTGGGGTTCGGCGGCGGCGACGACGACATCGACGACGGGCTCGAGGAGTCGTTCGAGACGGCTGTCAGGGATGCTATCGACGACGGCATGATGGACATCCTCTCGCTGCTCCGAATCATCAACCTCGATATGCAGATCGCGACCGAAACCTACGTCGACTCCTACGCGAAGCGACTCGAGGAGTCGATTGACCGTCGGAAACGCCTCGCCAACGAGGTCGAAACCGACGTGCAGGCCCCGCTATCCGAACTCCACGAGTCGAGTGAGGTGGTCTCGAAGCGTGCCGAGGCGATCAGTCAGCACACCGAGTCGCAGGCTACCGGCGTCACACGAGCGGCACGCGAACTCGACGAAGTGAGTGCCGCGGTCGAAGAAGTCGCGAGCGTCGCCGACGAAGTCAGCGACGAGAGCGCTCGAACCGAGCAACTCGCCGCCGAAGGGGTCGAAGCGGCCGACGATGCCTTGGACGAACTCGAGGCGATCGAGAACGCGACCGACCGCGTCGCAGACGCCGTCGACTCGCTCGCAGAGCGGACCCAAGAGATCGACGAAGTCGTCGACCGGCTCGACGATCTCGCCGAGCGAACGACAGTGCTGGCAGCGAACGCGAAGATCGAGTCCTCTCGTGGGGGTGGTGGTGACGGCGACACGATGGGTGTCATCGCCAACGAAGTGCGCTCGTTCGCCGAGCAGACGAAATCGGACCTCGCGGAGATCGAAAGTGCCGTCGAAGCCGTCCGCGAGGACGCCAGCGCGACGGTCGCGACGACCGAGGAGACGGTTGCTCGCGTCGATGCTGGCACCGATCGGGTTAGAGAGACCGTCACCTCGCTCGAGTCGATCCACGAGTCGGCACAGCAGACGGCGACGGGCATGGAAGACGTGACGGCGGCGGCCGACCAGCAGGCACGGGGTGTCGAAGCAACTGCCGAGACGCTGGCAGACCTGTCACAGTCGGCCGACAAGGTCGCGAGTGCGGCGGAATCGGTCGCTGCGGCGAGCCAAGAACAGACGGCCAGTCTCCGCGAGGTACGCGACTCGGTCGCGCGGCTCACCGACGAGGAACAAGACCAGGAACCGCCAGTCTACGACCAAGTGGACTGACCGCGAACGGGTTCACCGCTTTCACCCGCGAGACAGCGGCCGCCGCTCGTTTCCGGTGTACTGAACACGACAGCCAGCGATAGTCTCCGCATGACTCTCGTCGAGTTGACGCGCGAACTCGTTTCGATTCCAAGCCACGGCGACGAGACTGCTGCCGGTGAGTTCCTCGAGTCATGGCTACGCCAGGAGACCGACGCCGACGTGCGACGAGACGAAGCCGGGAACGTGATCGCGCGGAAAGGCAGTGGCGACGAGACGCTCGCACTCGTTGGCCACCACGACGTCGTCGAGCCGGCCGATTCGCAGGTCGCCGAGACTGGCGACGAGTACACCGTCGAGGAACGCGACGGCCGCCTCTACGGTCGTGGAACCGCGGATATGAAAGGCGCGCTTGCGGCCGCCCTGCTTGCGTTCCGTGGTGCTTCCCCTGCCGGTGAACTCGTGTTCGCGAGTTTCGTCGGCGAAGAAGTCGGCGGCGTCGGCGCACGGCATGCGATCGAGCAGGGATTCGTTCCAGAGTACGCCATCGTCGGCGAGGGCTCGACGAACTACTCGGGGCCGGACGTTACTGACGTCGCCGTCGCGCACAAGGGACGACGCGGAAGTACGCTCACCGCACACGGAACCGCGGCCCACGCCAGCGAGGCTGACGCCGGCGAGAACGCTATCTACCTCGCGACGGACGCCATCGACCACGTTCGCGACCTCGAGCCCCCGTCGGTCGACGTCGTGGGCGAGACGCTTGTGGGCAGTCTCACCGTCACCGAGATCGAAGGCGGATCCGCGTGGAACGTCGTCCCTGCCCGGTGTGCGTTTACCGTCGACGAGCGGACGGTACCGGGCGAGCGCGCCCCCCTCGAGCGCGTCGCGGACTGCGAGGGCATCGAGTGGACCGTCGACCAGGACTGGCCGCCAATGCAGTGTGAGGACGCGGCCTTTGCTGACGCGGTGCTCGAGCTGTCTCTTATACAC
>NZ_AOIT01000026.1 GCF_000337475.1 Natrinema limicola JCM 13563
ATGTGTATAAGAGACAGCCTCGAGCGGTGTCGCGAGACCTACCGGCGGGTCGCGGAGACGTGGCCGCCATCGCGATAACACAGGCGACGGTACTCCCCTCGGTCGATCAGAGGCCCGGAACGCCGACCGCGCCGAAACTCGTGATGCCGACCGCGGCGAGCACGTAGAGGACGATCAAGACGGTGACCCAGGCGACGAGTCCGATCATCGCCGCCGCGGTCCAGTCACCGGGATACCGCCAGTTGATGACCGCGACATAGGCCAGCAGGGCGACCAACGGGCCGACGAGGGGGATCCACCCGATAGTGAAGCCGACGATGGCCCAGACGATCGCGCCGATCAGCGCGGTGACGATGGCGTGATCGTAGCTCGTCCGTCCAACGATAACGCGTGCGCCGGCGTAGATGCCGAGCGCACCGATCAGAAGGCTCACGAGGAACACGATGACCGACGCGAGTGGTGATGCGATTGCCATACCGATAGCTACGGATCCCGGCGGAACAGGCCGTTGCTTGCACGTTCTCCTTGGAGTGTATTCTCGAGCGGTGCTGGTTAGTACTCTCTGCTCTGACAGATAAACCCTCGATCATGGACGAAACCGTGGGATAATCGTCCCCTGGTGGGACGAGCACAACCTGGTAACATATAAGTTAGCTTAGATATATGGTGCAGCCGTTCGTTACTCCAGTTGATGGCACGCGAAGTCACTCACGAGGAACGCGAACCGACTGCGATCGACCCGGACGACCACGATGGCGATATCTACATCTGTCAGTGCGGTTTGTCCGACGATAAGCCGTTCTGTGACGGTGCACATACCGTCACGGCAGACGAAGAAGACGTCGTATACAAGTACGAGAACGACGACAGCGACCAGCCTCGTCAGCCCGTCGACGGGTAGCGACCTGAAACCGTCTGACATTGTTTCGACGGCGGTTGACTGCCTTCTCTGGCTCAGACGAACTGCTGTCACTGGGTCTCGGCGCATCCGTGTAACGGGTTGGGGGTGTGCCGACACTGCCAGGAGTCCGTCCCACTATCGCCGCCGATTCTCTCGACGACTCGAGTCACCGGAACCACGACGTTGATACTGTATCCGACCGAATAGTACGGTCATGGCGACCGATCAGGCCGGAAGCGACGCGAGCGAAGGTGACGCGTACGAGCAGTTCGAAAACCGAGTCCGGCGGATCTCCAACGTTGGCAACGCCGCCGGCATTCTGCGGTGGGATCAGGAAGTCGTGATGCCCGACGAAGGGACGCCAGCGCGCGCCCAACAACTCTCGACGCTGTCCTCGCTCAGTCACGAACTCCTGACTGCCGACGAGACAGGGCAGTTGCTCGACGAGCTCGAGGACACCGACCTCGAGGACGAACAGGCCGCGGTCGTCCGCGAGATTCGACGCCAGTACGACCGCGAGACGAGCGTCCCACAGGAACTCGTCGAGGAACTCTCCGCGACGGCGTCGAACGCCCATCCGACGTGGAAGCAGGCCCGCGAGGAGGATGACTTCGAGCAGTTCGCACCGACCCTCGAGAAACTGGTCGAGCTCAAACGCGAGTACGCCGCCCACATCGACCCCGACGCCGATCCCTACGCCGTGCTCTTTGCCGACTACGAGCCCTATATCGACCTCGAGACCGCCGAGCGGGTCTTAGAGCGTCTTCGGGAGAAACTCGTCCCGCTGATCGACGCGATTCAGGAGAGCGATGCCGACCTCGCCACGGACGCATTCGCAGGGGAGTTCGACGACGACGATCAGGAAGCGCTCGCACGCGACGTGCTCGATTCGCTGGGCTACGACTGGGACCGAGGACGGCTCGATACCGCGCCGCATCCGTTTTCTTCGGGGACGCAGTTCGACGCGCGCGTAACGACCCGCTTCGACGAGGAGGACCTGCTGGGGTCGATCACCTCGACGGTCCACGAGTTCGGCCATGCAAACTACACGCTCGGCCTCCCCGACGAGGGGTATGGCACGCCGCTTGGCGAAGCTCGTGACCTGTCGGTCCACGAATCCCAATCCCGCCTCTGGGAGAACCACGTCGGCCGCTCTCGGCCCTTCTGGGAACACTTCCTGCCGGTCGCCCGCGAGCGGTTCCCGAGCCTCGAGGACGTCACGCCCGAGGCGGCCTACGAGGCCGCCAATCAGGTGTACGACGACAACCTCATTCGCGTCGAGGCGGACGAACTCACCTACCATCTCCACATCGTGATCCGCTTCGAGATCGAGCGTGACCTGATCCGGGGTGACCTCGACGTTTCCGAGGTTCCACAGGTCTGGAACGACAAGTACGAGGAGTACCTGGGCGTGCGCCCCGAGACGGACGCGGAGGGCTGTTTGCAGGACATCCACTGGTCTCACGGCGACTTCGGCTACTTCCCGACGTACTCGCTGGGCTCCGTCCTCGCGGCACAGTTGTATGCTGCCGCCGAGGACGATCGCGGCCCGTTCGACGAGGAAATTCGCGAGGGCGAGTTCGACGATCTCAACGGCTGGCTCCGCGAGCACATCCACCAGCACGGCAAACACTTCGTCACGCCTGAACTGATCGAACGGGCCACCGGCGAGGAACTGACCGCCGATTACTTCCTCGAGTACGTCGAGTCGAAGTACGGCGACCTGTACGAGCTCGAGGACTATTAAGCGCCGACGAGCCGGGGGGCTCCGTTGGAGTCGCGCTTCCGAGACCCCTGTCTTTAGGTCGGTGTCGGCCGATTCATGACACCATGTCCGAGCCACTCGAGCAGGACACGGTGATCGTCACGGGTGCGAGTTCCGGGATCGGCGCAGCGACCTGTCGCGAACTCGCTGCAGCAGGTGCCAATGTTGTCCTCGCGGCACGAAGCGAGGAGCGGCTGGAAGCAGTTGCCGACGACCTCGAGACCGACCACGGCGTCGAGACGCTGGTCGTCCCGACGGACGTCCGCGAAGAGGACGACGTCGACGCGCTCATCGAGGCGACCGTCGATCGGTTCGGCGGGATCGACGTGCTGGTCAACAACGCGGGACTGGCCCGCGGGAGCGACGTCGAGTCGCTGACCACCGACGAATACGAGACGATGCAGGCAACCAACGTCGACGGCGTCTTCTACGCAACGCGGGCGGCGGTTCCCCACGTCCGCGAGCGCGACGGCCACCTGATCTTCGTCGCTAGCTTCGCCGGTCAGTACCCACGGCCGTTCAACCCCGTCTATGCGGCCTCGAAATGGTGGGTTCGCGGCTTCGCCAAGAGCGTCGCGGCCCAAGTCGGCGACGACGGCGTTGGCGTCACGATCGTCAATCCCTCCGAAGTCCGCTCGGAGTTCGGGGCAGCCGACGGCGATCCATTCGCTGAGCGCTTCGACGAGGGCGAGGTGACCGAACCCGAGGAAATCGCCGCGGCGATCCGCTTTGCCGCGAGTCGAGCGGGCTCGAGCGTGACCGAACTCGACCTCTACCGGCGGGACAAGTTCGCCGATACCTTCGAATAAAACGAGGGTGGGTATGCCGGGTGTGGACTCACCCGTCCGTGGCTCTCTCCCTCGAGTATGCGATTTTCCATTCCAGGCATCCCAGGTATATACGTCGACACTGACGGGAAATCGACGGCGAAAACCGTTGCGCTGACCGCCGCTGGCCGTCGAGCACCGAAACCGCAGGGCTACGCCCTCCAGTTCCTACCGTACCTCTGGTCGTTCGACATCGACCTGCGTGAGGTCCCGACGGACCACCCGATTCAGTACCTCCATCCGGAGGGCGCACGGAGTCTGGGGACGCTCACAGACCAGCGTGGCGTCCGTGAGGTCGGCACCGAACTCGAGTCGGTGCTGCGGTTCGCTTGGTCGGTCAATCAGGAAGTCGAATCGGCGACCAGCCAACTGCTGGGGATGTCGTCCAACGACGACGGCGTCACCATCGAGATTCAAGACGGAGCTATCACTGCCGATGGCTCGCCGCTCGAGACCGACGAATTCGATGTCGGCGAGACCGAGATCGAGATCGACGATGCAGACCCTGACGGAGACGACATCGACGACGAACTGTAACGGTTGACCGAGGCCATCCTTGGATCGGTCTCGAGATCGGCGCGCTAATGTTCGCGCGCTCTCCGCATTGCTTGGTCCACCCGCCGCCACAGCGAACAATATAACCCGCTGGCCCCGCTGGATCGACTCGAGCAATGGGACGTCGCGCGTTTCGGATCGCCTACGACGGGACGGACTACTACGGCTACCAGCGCCAGCCCGACGTTCCGACCGTCGAGGATTCAATTTTCGACGCGCTCCGGGAACTGGGAGTCCTCGAGCCCGACGCCGACAAACCCGACGGCTATGCTGCCGCCGGCCGCACCGACGCAGGGGTCTCCGCGCTCGCCCAGACGATCGCGCTCGAGGCCCCCGACTGGCTCACGCCACGGGCGTTGAACGCCGAACTGCCGGCCGACGTACGCGCATGGGCAAGCGCCGATGCGCCGGCTGACTTTCATGCGACCCATCACGCGCGCCGCCGGAAATACACCTACCAGCTGTACGCGCCATCCGACACCCCGGTCGATTCCCAGCCAGCTCCGATCGACGACGAGCGCTTTCTGACCGCCTGTGAGGTGCTGTCCGGTACGCACGACGTGGCGAATCTGACGCCGGACGACCACAACACCGAACGCACCCTGACACTCGAGGCAGCCCGGGACGGCGACTATCTCGTCATCACTGCCAGCGCAGGCGGGTTCGCTCGAGAACTCGTCCGGCGACTCGTCTCGCTGGCCTGTGAGATCGGGACCGGCGAGTCACCGCTTGCGAAACTCGAGCGCGTCCTCGAGCCCGAGCCGCTGCCTGGCCCCGAGGGAATCGCGCCAGCACCGCCGGAGCCGCTCGTCTTGACCGACGTGGACTATCCCGCCCTCTCGTTCGAGATCGACGGCGATGCCGCTGCGAGTGCTCGCGCCGTGTTCGACCGCTGCCGTATCGAGCGACGAACAGGGGCGCGAGTCGCCGGCCAGATCGCCGACGGAATGCGGTAGCGTCGGGCAGATAGACCGCGCCAGACGCCGCCCTCTCATCGTGTCTTCGCTCCGTCGCTCGAGCGCAGTCACAGCCCCTGTGCATTCATCATGGACTCATCACTGAGACACACCGTGAAAGGGTCCGACACGCTTTACCGCCGGGGATCCGAAACCGGGGCTATGAGTTCCGTTCCCGACCGCTCCGAGGTCGACGAGGAATATACCTGGGACCTCGAGAGCATCTACGCGACCGATGACGACTGGGAGGCCGCCTACGAGGCCGTCGCCGAGCGCGTCGATGACCTTGCATCCTACGAGGGACAGACGACCGACGACGCCGAGACCCTCCTCGAAGTCCTCGAGTTACGCGACGAGATCATGCGCGAGGTGTCGACGGTCGCGGCCTACGCCCGCATGCGCCGTGATGAGGACACGACTGACCAGCACTATCAGGCGTTGACCGCCCGCGCACAGTCGCTTGCGGCTGACGCCCAGTCTGCGGCATCGTTCATCGACCCCGAAATTCAGGAGCTGACTCGCGAGGAGTTCGATGAGATGGTCGAGGCCGAATCCGACCTCGAGACCTACGACCACTACATCGATGACGTGCTCCGGATGAAACCCCACACGCGCTCGGCCGAAGTCGAGGCGCTGCTGGCCGATTTAAGCGAAGTGACCGGCGCGACGGGCGAGGTTTACACCATGCTCTCGAATGCCGATATGGCGTTCCCGACCGTCGAGGACCCCGAGGGCGAGGCCATCGAAATCACCCAGAGCAACTTCACCAATCTGCTCAAGCGGCCCGACCGTGAGTTCCGCAAGCGCGTCTACGAGAACTACTTCGACGAGTGGGAGTCGGTCCGGAACACGGTCGCAGCCAGCTACAAGAACAGCGTCAAAGCCGACGTCAAGACGGCACAGGCGCGCAACTACGACACGGCACGCGAAGCCGCCCTCGACGGCCCGAACGTCCCGGTCGACGTCTACGACACGCTCGTCGATACTGTCCACGACAACATCGACAAGCTCCACCACCACGCTGAACTCAAACGCCAGGCACTCGACGTCGACGAACTGCGGATGTGGGACCTCTACATGCCCCTGACCGGCGACGAAGGCCCAGACCTCGAGTATGACCAAGCCAGCGAGTACGTCGTCGACGCGCTCGCGCCGCTGGGCGAGGAGTACCAGTCTCGCGTCGCCGAGGGCCTCGACTCCAGATGGGTCGACGTCTACGAGAACGAGGGCAAACAGTCCGGCGCGTACTCTGGCGGCACCTACGACACCCAGCCGTTTATCCTGCTGAACTACCAGCAGGACATCGCCTCGATGTACACGCTGGCCCACGAACTCGGCCACTCGATGCACTCCGAGCTTACCAAAGAGGAACAGCCCTACGTCTACTCGAGCTACGAAATCTTCGTGGCCGAGGTCGCCAGCACGGTCAACGAGGCCCTGCTAACCAACCACTTACTCGAGACCGTCGACGACCCCGAGTTCCGCAAACACGTCTTAAACGAGTTCCTCGAGCGCGTGCGCTCGACGCTCTATCGCCAGACGCTCTTTGCGGAGTTCGAACACGAAACCCACCGCCTCGAGGAAGACGGCGAACCGCTCACTGCCGACCGGCTGGATGACCTCTATCGCGGACTCAAAGACGACTACTACGAGCCCGCCGTCATCGACGACCGGATCGCCCGCGAGTGGATGCGTATCCCGCATTTCTACCGGGCCTTCTACGTCTACCAGTACGCAACCGGTATCTCCGCCGCGCTCGCGATCGTCGACGACGTCTTGGAACGTGGCCAGCCCGCCGCCGAGGATTACCTCGAGTTCCTTCGGCGGGGCTCCCGTGAGTACCCCCTCGAGCTGCTGCGGATCGCCGGTGTCGACATGAGCAGTTCGGACCCCATCGACCGCGCGCTCGAGACCTACGGCGAGCGCTTAGACGAGTTCGAGTCGCTGCTCGACTGACCGGCGTCGTTTCACGACCGATCGCTTGCAAGTGCTGGGTAGACAGTAACGATATCCGACAGCCCTGCCTCCGCGACCCAAAGGCACATTTACTGTCCATATCTTATCGGCGTATATCAGGATGTCTCGAAGCCCGTCTATTCCCGACCGACCTCACCGCGATATCGATTCCGATCTTCCCGACGACGAGCGGCTCGAGGCGCTTCGCGGGCACTACGAGGACCTCGTTGATGTCAACGAGCAGCTGTCGGAGCAGCTCGACGACGCCGAGGACCGCCGCGAGCGCTTGCAGGGGAAAGTCGATCGGATCGAACGCGAAAACGAGATGCTCAAGAGCTCGTCGCTGTATATCGCCACCGTCGAAGACGTCCTCGACGACGAGCAGGTCATCGTCAAACAACACGGCAACAACCAGGAGGTGCTCACCGACGTTTCCTCGCGGATGGTCGACCGCGTCGAGGCTGGCGACCGCGTTGCAGTCAACGACTCCTTTGCGATCCAGACCATCCTGAACGCCGAAACCGACGCGCGCGCCCAGTCGATGGAGATCACCGAAAAGCCCGATGTCACCTACGCCGACATCGGCGGCATCGACGAGCAGGTCCGCGAGGTCCGCGAGGCCGTCGAACAGCCGCTGTCCGAACCCGAACTGTTCGACGAGGTCGGCATCGATCCCCCGAGCGGCGTCCTCCTGTATGGTCCGCCGGGCACCGGGAAGACGATGCTCGCGAAAGCCGTCGCACACGAGACCGACGCCACCTTCATCAAGATGGCCGGCTCGGAACTCGTCCGCAAGTTCATCGGCGAGGGCTCGCGACTCGTCCGCGACCTCTTTGAGATGGCCCGCGAACGCGAACCCGCCATCATCTTCATCGACGAGATCGACGCCATCGCGACTCGTCGAACGGAGTCCAAGACCTCCGGCGATGCCGAGGTTCAGCGGACGATGATGCAACTCTTGAGCGAGATGGACGGCTTCGAGGCCCGCGGCGAGATCCGCATCATCGCCGCTACCAACCGCTTCGACATGCTCGATCGGGCCATCCTCCGCCCCGGCCGGTTCGACCGCCTCATCGAAGTGCCCGAACCCGACGAATCCGGGCGCGAACAGATCCTCGAGATCCACACCCGCGACATGAACGTCGCCGACGACGTCGACTTCGCCGAATTGGCCGCCGACACCGACGGTTACTCCGGGGCCGACATCGAAAGTCTCGCGACCGAAGCCGGCATGTTCGCCATCCGGAATGACCGCGACGAGGTCACTCATCAGGACTTTGTTGATGCGCTCGAGAAGATCGAAGAGGACGACTCGAGCGACGTGGTCTCGTCGGCCGGGTACTTCTACCAGTAGGCTGCCCCTCGACGCTTTTTTGTGGTAATTGGAGACGCGCGATCGCCACCAGCCGGTCTCTTCCACTCGGATCGCAACGCCTTACGCCGCTCGGCCCCCAGTTGGGATATGAGCACGATTCGAGTCGTCTGGGGGACCGCGTCGGGCCCCACGGCGATGTCGTCCTACGACGCCGCGCTCGCAGAAGCTGGCGTCGAGAACTACAACCTCGTCTCGGTCTCGTCGGTGATCCCCGCCGAGACGTACGTCGAGGCCGTCGGTACCGCCCCCGACCTCGGCCCTGCCGGCGAGCGCCTGACCGTCGTCGAAGCGCGAGCCACCACTGCCGGTCCCGGTCGCGCGAGCGCCGCGCTTGCGTGGTCACAGTCCGTCGACGACGGCCCCGGCCTGTTCTACGAGACGTCTGGCGAGATGGACCGCGAGGACGTCGAACGCCGGGTCCGCGAAGGGCTCGCCGCAGGCCAAGACCTTCGCGACTGGGAGTTTACCGAGCCACGCGTCGCCGTCGAGAGCCATCAGGCCGATTCGGGCCGATACACGACCGCTGTCGTCCTCGCCGTGTACGGCGAAAGCGAACCGATCCTGTAGACTGCTCGAAGGCGAACCCTTTTCAGCCGGCAGTTCGTTGATACGGGTACACACTTCTCATGAACGGAAATACGCCGTATGCAGGGCTACCGGGCGAGACTGGGGCTGGGCAGCGTGCCGCGGCGGACGTTCCGGACCTCTCGAGTGCGCAGAAACGACTGCTTCACCGCGACGTCTCGCGGATCGCTTCGCGCACGCGCGAGTTCCTGCCGAACGAATACGTCGTCGATGCCGACGTCTCGAGCGGGATGACCGGCCCACAGGTCACTGTCGCCGTTCGGCCGCCGGTTGGTCACGCCGTCAGCGCCGGCTTCACGCCAGATCTCGAGGACGCCGTTGCTGCCGAGGAGGTCATCACCGCCGCCGAACGCGACGAGGTCGCCCGCGGGCTGGCAGCCAGTGCCGCCCTGCAGGTGAAACAGGCCGTCAACGATAGCGTTCGTCCGACCGGAAAGTAACCTAGTAGAGCAGTTGCTCGAGCTGGTGGCGTCGGCGCTCGAGATCGATCGCTGGCTCGACCGATGGATCGGCGATCAATCGGTCGAGTACCAGCAACGGATCCGTGCCGGCTCGTTCGACGTCTCTGAGTAAGAGTTCGATTGCGGTGCGGTTCGTCGCGAGTGACGAACACAGCTCGAGTGCGAGTACAAGCGGAATCGCACGCTCGGGTTGTGTCGGAAACGCATCGCTGACGCGTGCGAACTCGGGATCACTTTTCGCTGTTGACGCTTCAGCCGACGCTGGCTCGAGGGTCAGACAGTGCGGACAAAACGTAACGACGCTGGCCTCCGACGGCGCGTTCGTCTGGTAGTCGTCCGGAACGGTAACCGAAATCGTGGCCGTACCGCAGTTGGAACAGGCCATCGGAATCGAATTCGTGGGTGCCGGTTGTGACACTCAGCGTGCCTTACTGGTTGGCTGTTGGGGATTGTGCTGCGGTATCCGGCTGGATGTCCTCGAGGTCTTCTTCCGTCTCCTCGTCGACTTCCTCGGCTTCTTCTTCGGCTTCTTCCTCGCGGGCCTCCTTCTCTTCTTGCTCCTTTTTCTCCTTGATCTTCTTCAGACGGAACGTCTCCTCGCGTTCTTGCTCTTCGAGTTTCTGTTCGATGTACTCCTGGTTCTCGTAGAGATCCGGGAGGAGCTTGAACTCGAGGGCGTTGACGCGCCGCTTGGTCGTCTCGATCTCACGGAGCATCTTCTTCATCGCCGTCTCGACCTCGGCGGCGAGGATGATGCTCTCTAAGAGGTCCTCGTAGGCTTCTGCGGCCTCGTCGATGCGGGCGGAAGTGCCCATGATCCCATAGCCACGCTGGTCTAAGCTCTTCGAGACGCGCGAGGACTCGATCTGCGGGACGACGACACCCATGATGTTCTTGGACTCGGTCGTGATCTCGGGGTGTTCCTGCAGTGCCGCCGCGGCACCGCGAACCGCGACGTCACCCTCCATCGCGCGAGCCATGTTGATCTTCTGCTGGGCCTCCTCGTAGTCGTCGGCGAGGTCGCCGCGGACGTCCTGGGCTTTGTCCAGAATGTCCATGAACTCCATGATCAGCCCGTCGCGTTTCTTCTCGAGCGTGCCGTGTCCCCGCTCGGAGAGCTCGATGCGATCTTCGATCGCCATCAAGTTCTTGCGGGTGGGCTTGACATCGTTGGCCATCTTGTGGGGGGATAGCAGTCCCAGTCGGATAACTGTTTACAGTTTCCGCGCGTGCTCGCGCCCGTGTAAGCGGAATCGATGGCGTTGAATCCACCCGAGTGGACAACTACCCGAGAAACAGATCGATCATGTCGCCCGATGATTGTCCCTTGTAAAGCTCCGAGTAGCCACAGCTCGTACAACTTACGACGTGAAACCGTCGATTCTGGATATCGAGCATCTTCGATAATCCGCTCCCGGTCGTCGAAATCTCGTCGATTTCCGTCTCCGTGTTGCCACATTTCGGACAGCCGCGCTCGTCGTCTCTCATAGACAGCCCTTCCTGTCAATAACATAAACTCTTTGTGTTCGAATCGCCGAGGGTTTACCAATCCATGTCAGTCGTTCTGGGTCTCGTCTTCGTAATGGCGCTCGTCGTTCCGCTCTTTCTCTGGCTACTGATCGACCAGGAGACATCGAACCCGACCGTCGTCGATCGCGCGGAGGCAGAACGGATCGCGAAGGACCGCGGCGGCCGACAGTCGTCGACCGACAGGACATCCGACGATGACGACGAACGAGACGAGTATTGGTCGTTTTGAGTCGACGGCCACTCTGAGGAGACGAGACTGAACCGAGACGGTCGCGTTACCCCTGACCAACCATCCGCTCTTCGTCTTCCCACTCTTTTTCCCGGAGTTCGTACTTCTGAACCTTGCCCGTCGCCGTCGTCGGTAGTTGTTTGACGAACTCGATCCGGCGAACCGTCTTGTAGCCCGCGAGGTTCTCGCGGGTGAATTCCTCGAGTTCCGATTCGGTCACGCCCGGGTCGGTCGGATCGCCGCTTGCGGGAACGACGAACGCCTTCGGCGTCTCGCCCCACTCGTCGCTGGGTGCCGGGATCACCGCCACGTCCGACACCTCGGGGTGGTCGAACAGCGTGTCCTCGAGTTCGATACTCGAGATGTTCTCGCCGCCGGAGATGATGATGTCTTTCTTGCGATCCTGGATCGAGAGCATCCCGTTTTCGTCGATGGTGGCGAGATCTCCCATGTGGTAGTAGCCCTCGATGCGGTCGGAAAACGCCTCCTCGGTCACCTCGGGCTTGCCCCAGTATTTTTCCATGATCTGGTTGCCGCGGACGACGACCTCGCCGAGCGTCTCGTCATCGCGTGGGACGTCGTTGCCGTCTTCGTCGACGACTCGGATTTCGGTACCGAGATAGGCCAGTCCTTGCCGTTTCTTGATTCGGAACCGGTCGTCACTGTCGTCCTCGAAGTGCCGGCGAGCGTCGGAGGTTGTGATCAGCGGGCCAGTCTCGGTCGCGCCGTAGACATGTTTCATGTACCAGCCGAATTCGTCTTCGACAGTTCGGATGGTCGCCTCCGGCGGCGCGCTGCCGGCGGTTGCGAGCCGAACGTCGGCGTCGCCGGTCGTCTCGGGCTCGTTTTGCTCATAGTACTCGATGAGCATGTTCAGCACCGTCGGCGCGCCACACATGTAGGAGACGTCTTCCGAGCGGACGGTCTCGAAGATCTCTCCAGCATCGATCCCACGCGTACAGATGTGTTTCGCGCCGATACCCGTCACCGCGAAGATGTGCCCCCAGCCGTTCGCGTGGAACATCGGCAGCGTCCACAGATAGACGTCGTCATCGCTTAGATTCTGGTGGCCGACGGTCAGGTACGCGTGAATCGTCTCACAGCGATGCGTGCGACAGACGCCTTTCGGATCGCCCGTCGTCCCCGAGGTGTAGTTGATCGTGATAATCTCGTCTTCGGCCATCTCGGGGCGGTCGTAGTCGGTGCCCGCCTCCTCGAGTACGTCCTCGAACGCCTCCCATTCGCCCTCAACCGCGTCGGCGTCGTTCGTGATGAACGTCTCCGTCGTCACCTCATCACGGATTGCCTCGATTTTCTCGGCGAAGTCGTAGTCGGCGTAAATCGCATCGACACCAGCATCGGTGAGGATGTACGCGAAGTCGTCAGGCGTCAGCCGATAGTTCAGCGGCGTGTGGATCGCCCCCGTCTGCATGATCCCGTAGGCCGCCTCGAGGTGATAGTGGGTGTTCGGGTCGAGGACGGCGACGCGGTCGCCTTTTTCGATGCCCCGCGCTTGCAGCGCCGCCGAAAACCGATCAGCGCGTTCGCCGAGTTCGTCGTACGTGAACCGTTCCCCCGTGGTGGCAACGACTGCCTCGTCGTCGCCGTAGTGTGTCCGCGCCCGGTCTAAGAACTCCGGGACGAGCAGTGGTTTGTGCATACATACCATGGGTTGTCGGCGGCATATACGATAGTTTCGATCAAACAGATTTCTGATACCAATCGTCGGGGGCTACCACTTGGTGGGGAGCCAGCCACTACTGGCGCTGTTGTGAGATACGATCTGCAGACGAGTGACGTGACTCGGCAACGACGCCTGAAAGAAGGAAACGAAGCGAGCGGTCGCTTAGTCAGCCTGGACGGCTTCGGCCGTCTCGTCTTCGCGGTAGTGCTCTTCGATGAGCTCCTCGTCGATCCGGTTGAGTTCCGTCTTCGGCAGGTCCGAGAGCAGATCCCAGCCGAGCTCGAGCGTGTCGTCGATCGAGCGGTTGGTGTCGTACCCCTGCTGGACGAACTCTTCCTCGAAGCGGTCGGCGAAGTCGAGGAACTTGTTGTCCCGCTCGGAGAGGGCTTCGCGACCGACAATGTTCACGAGGTCGCGCAGGTCCTCACCCTCCGCGTAGGCGGCGTACATCTGGTCGGAGACGTCGCCGTGGTCCTCGCGCGTGAGGCCCTCGCCGATCCCGTCGTCCATCAGCCGCGAGAGGCTCGGAAGGACGTTGACTGGCGGCTCGATCCCCTGGCTGTTCAGGTCCCGGTCCATCATGATCTGGCCTTCGGTAATGTAGCCAGTCAGGTCCGGGATCGGGTGCGTGTCGTCGTCGCCGGGCATCGTCAGGATCGGGATCTGCGTGACCGACCCTTCCTTGCCCTCGATTCGACCGGCACGCTCGTAGAGCTGTGCCAGGTCAGTGTACATGTACCCGGGGTAGCCACGTCGACCCGGAACCTCCTCACGTGCGGCACCGATCTCGCGCAGTGCCTCACAGTAGTTGGTCATGTCCGTCAGGATGACCAGCACGTGGTAGTCCTTCTCGAAGGCCAGGTACTCGGCCGTCGTCAGGGCGAGTCGCGGCGTGACCTGGCGCTCGACTGCCGGGTCGTCCGCGAGGTTCATGAAGACGACGGAGCGCTCGAGTGCACCGGTGCGCTCGAAGTCGTCCATGAACTCGTTTGCCTCTTCGGCGGTGATCCCCATCGCACCGAAGATGACGGCGAATTCGGAGCCGTCGCCGTCCTCGCCTTCTTCCTCTTCTGGCACGGTCGCCTGTCGGGCGATCTGGAGTGCGAGTTCGTTGTGGGGCAGCCCCGACCCGGAGAAGATCGGCAGCTTCTGTCCGCGAACCAGCGTGTTCATGCCGTCGATGGCTGACACACCGGTCTGGATGAACTCCTCGGGGTACTCCCGGGAGAAGGGGTTGATCGCCTTACCGACGATGTCCTGTCGTTTGTCGGGGACGATCTCCGGGCCGCCGTCGATCGGGTTGCCGGAGCCGTCGAGCACCCGCCCGAGCAGATCCTCGGTGACGGGCATCTTCATCGTCTCGCCCAGGAAGCGAACGGAGGCGTTGCGGTCGATCCCGCCTGTGCCTTCGAACACCTGGATCGAGACGATACCCTCGCTCGATTCCAGTACCTGTCCGCGAAGGGTGTCGCCCTGTGGGGTCTCGATTTCGACGATTTCGTCGTACCCGACCGGCTCGTCGACCTCGGCGAACACCAGCGGACCGCTGATTTCCGTGATAGTCTGGTACTCTTTCATTGTTAGTACAGTGCGCGGAGTTGTTCTTGGAGGTCGTTCTCGATCTCGTCGATGAACTCGTTCCACTCTTCGGCCGTGCCCATCCGGTTGAGCCGCGGCGCAGCATCGACGTCCTGAATCTCCTCGACTGGGACGCCAGCCTCGAGTGCCTCGAAGGCCTCGTCACTGAACGTCTTGATCGCCTGGAGCATCCGGTAGGTCTTGTCGGGTTCGCAGTAGGTGTCGACGTCGTGGAGCGCGTTCTGCTGGAGCCACGCCTCACGCAGGTAGCGTGCGACCTCGAGGGTCAGCTGCTGGTCTTCCGGCAGCGCGTCCTTGCCGACGAGCTGGACGATCTCTTGGAGTTCGTCCTCCTCGTCTAATACGTCGACGGCCCACTGGCGAACCTCGGGCCAGTCGCTTTCGACGTTCGATTCCCACCACGGGTCGAGCTGATCCTTGTACAGTGAGTAGGACTCGTTCCAGTTGATCGCCGGGAAGTGCCGACGCTCGGCGAGGTCGGCGTCCAGCGCCCAGAACGTCTTGACGATACGCAGAGTGTTCTGCGTGACTGGCTCGGAGAAGTCGCCGCCGGGCGGGGAGACCGCACCGACGACCGAAATCGAGCCTTCGCCGCCGTTGATCAGCTGGAACTTGCCGGCGCGCTCGTAGAACTCGGAAAGCGCAGCCGCCAGATACGCGGGGTAGCCCTCTTCGCCGGGCATCTCCTCGAGTCGGCTCGAGATTTCCCGCATGGCCTCTGCCCACCGCGAGGTGGAGTCGGCCATCAGCGCGACGTCGTAGCCCATGTCGCGGTAGTACTCCGCGATCGTGATCCCGGTGTAGATACAGGACTCACGGGCTGCGACGGGCATGTTCGACGTGTTGGCGATAAGGCAAGTCCGGGCCATCAGCGGGTTCCCGGTCTGTGGGTCCGGCAGTTCCGGGAAGTCCTCGATGACCTCGGTCATCTCGTTGCCACGCTCGCCACAGCCGATGTAGACGACGATGTCCGCGTCGGACCACTTGGCGAGTTGTTGCTGGGTGACGGTCTTCCCGGAGCCAAAGGGCCCAGGAATCGCCGCCGTCCCACCCTTCGCGAGCGGGAACAGCCCGTCCTGAATGCGCTGGCCGGTCACGAGGGGCTCGGTCGGTGTCTCCTTCTCACCGGCGGGCCGGGCTTCACGAACCGGCCACTCCTGGTGCATCTGGATCTCTTCGCCGTTGTCGAGTTCGACGATGGTCTCCTCGACCGTGTACTCGCCACTCTCGACGTTCGTGACTTCGCCACCCTCGTAGTCCGGCGGCACCATGACCTTGTGGTCGATGGTGATGGTCTCTTCGACGACTCCGACGACGTCGCCGGGTTCGACCGTATCGCCTTCCGTGACTTCGGGCTCGAAATCCCACTTCTTCTCGAGGTCGATACCGGGGGCGTCGACCCCACGGTCGAGGAACGCCGTCCCCATCTTCTCCTCTAAGACGTCAAGCGGGCGCTGGACGCCGTCGTAGATGGAGTCCAGCATGCCGGGTCCGAGGTCGACGGAAAGGGGCTCGCCCGTGTTCTGGACGGGTTCACCTGGGCCGACGCCGGAGGTTTCCTCGTAGACCTGAATCGTGGTCAGGTTCCCTTCGATCTCGATGACCTCGCCCATCAGTCCTTCGTCGCCGACGTAGACGACGTCGTTCATCCGGGCGTCGAGGTCCGCGGCGGTCACGACAGGACCGCTCACGCTTTCGATTACACCGTCTTCGTCGACGGATTCGATGTCTTCTGCCTGGCTCATAGTTTAGCTGTCTTCGTCCTCTTCCATCAGGTCGATACCGATCGCGCGCTTGATCTGCTCGCGCAGGCCGCCGCCACCGGTGCCGCTCCCGATCGTGACGACGACTGGCTCGACGCTCGTTTCGACCTCCTGGCGAACGTTACGCGACAGGTGCTCGAGGTCGTCGTCGTGCATGACGACGATCCCGACGCCCTCGTCTTCGAGAGCGGTTGTCGCGGCGTCGTCTAGCTGTTCGTCTTTCTCGTCGTCCGGCACGTTCTCGAATCGACTGACTCCCGCGAGGCGGAAGCCGGTCGTAAACTCCGGACTGCCGACGACTGCGATTTCCTGGCTCATAGCACCACCAGTTCCTCTTCGATCTCGTTTTCGTCGAGTCCGACCTCTCGGCCCCGTGCGATGGCACGGATGTTCTCGACCTCGCGCTCTTTCGCAAGGATGTACGACAACACGGCCGAAACCGAGGTCGGGTAGATGCTCGAGAGCGTATCCGAGTACTCGAGTAACGCAGCGTCTAGTGCCTGTCTCTTATACACATCTC
>NZ_AOIT01000027.1 GCF_000337475.1 Natrinema limicola JCM 13563
GCGCCATCAGAGATGTGTATAAGAGACAGGGTCGGCACCGCTGCGGGCAAGCCGAAACGCGTTCCGGGCGTTCCGGAAGTCGATCTCGGCCTGCAGGAACTCGATATAGTTCGCGACGGGGCCTTCCTGTGGCTCGTTGCCCGCTCCGCGGGAGAGGTCTTCGAGCAAGTTCTCGTAGAACTCTCGGTCTAAGGCGTTCTCGAGTGGGACGAGCGCGCCCGTCTCTTCGTATTCCTCGAATGCTTCGGTCAGCGCCTCGTAGTACATCGTGCCGTAGAGCACTTCGATCGCGTCCTCGATCGTGTCGGACTCGAGGAGGCGATCGATCGTCCGGTCGTCGAGTTCGCCGGCGCGGATGAGGTCCGTGCGGATCTCCTCGGGATCGCTGTCGGTGTAGATCCCACGGAAGATCGTCTTCAGGTTCCAGACGTCGAACTTCCGGAGGTACCGAGCGATGAGGTCGTAGAGTTTCCCCTGCGACCAGTCGATCATATCCTCGAAGTGCTTTGCGAGGTTGCGGTTGAGCGCGTACTCGATCAGGTCGACGCCCGAAAAGCGCGTTCCGAGCTCGTTGATCTCGCGTTCGTACTCGGTCTCCTCCATGAACCGCGCGATCTCGCTCGGCCCCATCCGGATCAGCTTGCGGTAGTCTTCGTCCGAGAACAGCGAGGCTCGGCGTGACCGGACGCGAGCGTTCACGTATTCCGGATTTGAGGCACCTGCGCTCATTGCTCGAAGAGTCGGTTGCTGATCTCCTGAAGGTTGTCTTCCCACACGTCCTCGAGAACCGAGTCGAACGTGTTGTTGACTCGGACACGGGACTGCTCGCTCTCGACGACGACGCCGCCGAGACAGTCGACGTCACCGGCGTACTCGTAGCCGTCGTACTCGTCGACGATCGACTCGAGTAGCGCCTGATCGTCGCTACGACCGTAGACGCTGACGTCGTCGTCCTCGTCGAACTCGTCGCTTGCGGCCTCGAGCAGCTCGCGGGTCAGCTCCTCGCGAGTGTCGCCCTCGATGGCAGCGAGTTCGTCCTCGACTGCGTCGTTGACCTCACCGAGGACGTCACGGCGCGCCTCCAGGCGCTTCTGTTTCGCCTCCAGCTTCGCACTGGAGAGACGCTGTTCGCGGAGTTGATCGATCTCGCGCTCAACTTCCGCTTCCGCGTCGGCGAGGATCTCCTCGGCGTCTGCCTCAGCGGCCGACTCGATCTCCTCGGCGCGCGTTTCGCCCTCAGCGCGGATGTTCTCCGCACGCGCGTTGGCCTCTTCTCGAATGTCTTTGACGACTGTGTCCAAACTCATTGGTGAAGAAGGGGGTTGGCTTTTAGACGATGAAGACGGTGACCAGGGCGAGGATCACGAGCGTCTCTGGGAGGACGGTCATGATCAGGCCTGGGACGAACATGTCGTCGTCTTCAGCGATCGCGCCGACTGCCGCTGCGCCGATACCGCGCTCTGCGTAACCTGCTGCGAGCGCCGCGAGACCGACAGCAACTGCCGCTGCGCCTGTGTTCTCGAGGGTTGGTCCGGCCGCCTGTGCCGCCTGCAGTGCGATGTCAAGTTCACTCATTGTTAGTAGTCCTCAATGTGGTTTCGATCGGTTCCGAACGGTTCGTAGTTCTCCCCACCGCCTTCATAAAACTTGTTAAAGAATTCGACGTACTCGAGACGAACGGCCTGTAAGCCGGCGCTTGTCACGCCAAGTGCTAGCACGACAACGTGCCCGAGTACGAGAATCACAAGTCCGCCGAGCAGGGCTGCGGTGCCCGAGTGCATGAGGCCGTTGAAGACGACCTCGGCACCCTCGCCGTAGTGTTCGGCGACGTAGCTCGGCTCGTGCGTTCGAAGGAAGTGGAACTCGCCGTTGGGGTCTTCATACGCGCCGAAGAACAGCAGGTTGACCACGAACGCCATGCCGGCCTTCGCGAGCAACACTGCGCCCATCCGGGTGTACGAGATGACGTTCACGACGACGTCGAGCGCTTCGACGGCCTCGACGGGTTCGCTGACGATCAGCATCACGAGGCCGATCAGGAACATGAGCAGCGGTGCTGTCAGCTCGAACCCGAGTCCTGGGACGGTGAACAGTCCCAGTCCGGAGAACCCAGTGAAGCCAATCGGGAACGGTCCGCCGCTTGCGAACGTCTCGAACAGGAAGTCCGGCTTCGTGGCTTGGCCCTGTGTCGAGAAGATCCAGATCCAGATGCCGTTGATCATCAGGATCCACGATCCGCTGTGGAACAGGGCATCCTTGAAGCCGTGGCTAAGGTTCTCGAAGAAGTCCAGGATGTATCCAATGTTGAGGTGGAAAATCCCGGCCAGCACGCTAATGACCATCCAGCCAAGCGCGAAGTCGGCGGCTGCCGGCTCGAGTCCCTTGTTCAGCGGGAGCAGTTCGACGTTGCTCCAGACGACTGCGCCCAGGACGTGCAGGCCGAAGATTTCGCCGTACACGAACCCGAAGATGGTCGTGAACAGACCAGCCCAAACGGCGACACCGCCGAGACTGGAGATCGCGTCGTTGTCGACCTGCGTTACCATGTAGCCCCCGATGGCCATGTAGATGATGCCGTAGCCGGCGTCACCGATCATGAACCCGAAGAACAACGGGAATGTCAGGAACAGGAAGATCGTCGGATCGAACTCGCTGTATTTCGGCATGCTGACTGCCTGCACCAGCACTTCGAACGGCTTTGCCGGACCCGGATTGTCCTGTACCGTCGGCGGCTCGTCGCCCATCGTGACCGCCGATCCGCCGTCGGTAACTGCCTTCTGCTGCTGGTCGTCCGCTTCGGCGGGCGATTCGTCTTCGTCGGCCGCCGGCTGCGTGCCCTCCAGATCCGTTTCAGTGTGGGCGTGTGCGCCGTGGCGGTCGTAATCAGCCCGCTCGAGTTCTTCGATTTCGACGCTGTCGCCGACTGCGTCGGTCAACGCAGCGACGAGTCGGTCGTAGTCGCCGGTCGGGATCCAGCCTTCCGCGACGAACGCGCGATCGGTCGTCGCGAACTGTAGCGGCGCTTCCGCCTGCTGAACCTCCATCGTGAGGTGTTCTTCGACGCGCAGGAGGAAGTCGGCTTCCGCCTGCTTGATCTCCTCGAGCTCCGTGTCGATCTCGTCACGTCGGGTCTCGAGGGACTGCTTTTCGTCCTCGAGGTCGGCGACGTACGCCTCGGGGCTCTGTTCGGTCTCGGGCACCTCGTGGCGGGTGACGTCGACGCCGACGAGCGCGTCGTCGATCGGAGTCTCACCGGCGTCTTCGGTGGGTGCGGCGACGACCGCCACGACGTCACCACCGGTAAACGTCTCGAAGGCCCGAACCTCGTCGGACGCGCCGACGGCTTCGTCGATTGCGTCGACGTTGCCTTCAACGACGACGACGTCGACCGATTCGTACCCCGACAGCAAGTCGAGGTCGATACCCAGTTCGGCAAAGGGCGCGACGCGGTCGATCTTTTCGTCGACCTGCCGCAGTTCGTTGGTGACCTCGCCGCGGCGATCGTCGAGTTCGTTGACCCGCGTGCGGATCTCCTCGAGTCGCGCTTCCCAGCCCTCGTCGATGCTCCCTGGTTCGGCGTCGTCGGCCGACACGTCCAGGGTGCTCTGGAGGGCGCGGACGGTCACCAGCTTCTCGGATGCCTGATCGGCACCGGCGATGGGATTGCCGTTGTCGAACCCCTCCCATGAGCCGTCGTAGTCCGAGAGATGCACCAGGTTCAGTCCGTGGATCGTCTCGATGACCGTGGGCATAACGCCCCGGGAACCGGTCACCGAGACCTTGCTCATCCGTTCAGGTCTGAGCATGGACGTCCTCCTGGAACAGTTCGACGACGTGGTCGGTCACTTCGTCGACCCGGTTTCGGGCGCGCTCGGCGAGTGCCGCGCGCTCCTGTTCGCCTTCTTCGAGGACCTGCTCGCATTCTGCATCGATCTCTTCGCGAGCCTCCTCCAGGCGGCGCTCCTTGAGCTCCTGCGCCTCCTGTTCCGCTTCTGTGCGAATTTCCTCGGCACGTTTCCGGGCCTCGGCTATTCGCTCGTCGCGGTCGTTTTCTGCCAGTGCGACGATCTCGTCGGCCTCGTCTTCGGCCGACTTAATTCGTTCGAGAACCTCTGGCCTCGGCATACTCTAAGCAATCAGACGTTTGCCAGAGCGTGTATATGGTAGTTGCGAAAGTGACTCAGTGGCTGTCGTTCTCGAATATCTGGTAATCACCTATTAGTCGCATCTCATAGCGCCGAGAACAGCAGACATATGTCGATCGGATCGAAATCGATTACTAATGGGACTTCTCGAGAACAAGGCCCGTGCCCGACTGTTTTATAAGTACCTCTCGCGGGTCTACGATCAGGTGAACCCCTTCATCTGGACCGAGGAGATGCGCGACGATGCCCTCTCCCTGCTCGATATCGAGGAGGAGATGACCGTCCTCGACGTCGGCTGTGGGACCGGCTTCGCGACCGAAGGGCTGCTCGAGCACGTCGACGAGGTCTACGCGCTCGACCAGAGCGAACACCAGCTCGAACAGGCCTACGAGAAGTTCGGCAAACACGCACCGCCAGTTCACTTCCATCGGGGTGACGCCGAACGACTCCCGTTTGCGACCGACACGTTCGATGTCGTCTGGTCGTCGGGTTCGATCGAATACTGGCCGAATCCGATCCTCGCACTCAGAGAGTTCCGTCGTGTCCTCAAACCCGGCGGACAGGTGCTCGTCGTCGGTCCGAACTATCCCGACAACGTCGTCAGCCAGCTGTTGGCCGACTCGATCATGCTCTTTTACGACGAGTACGAGGCCGATCAGATGTTCAAGACCGCCGGCTTCGAGGACGTGAAACACGCCTTTATGGGCCCGTCGTACGATCCTGACGTCGCGATCACGACGATCGGCCGCGCGCCGGAATAGCGGCGCTTAGCTCGCCGTCGTCTCGAGCGTCGCTACCTGTCGATCGTCGACGGCGAGTGTGACGGTGACCGAATCACCTGTTGTAAGCGTCGGCCTGTTCGTCCCCGCGATCGAAACGCCGGCGCGTTCTCCTGCTGTCCACGTCGAATCGCTTTTCGCATTGAACGGGCCGTCGGGCGCACCATCGAACCCGCGCGCGCCGACGAACGGAACCGGCGGTTGTGTGGTCAACTCCGTCCCGTTGATTGCGATCGTCACCGACAGCGCCTCGACGTCGATGTCATCTCCTGCGCGGTGTTCGATCACGATCGCGGCGCGGTCGCCGTCAGCCGAGAGCTCGAACGTCGCGGTTGGGCCGGCTGGCTCGAGCGCCCACGCACCAGCACCAACGGCGACGATCGATGCCAGACAGACGGTCAGCGCTAACAGCAGGATGACACCAAGACTTTGGCTGATACCGCGCGACCTGCTCTCGGCGATCGTGCTGGGCTCTTCGTTCGCCATCACGACCGTCTGGCCGCGCATTACCGTATAAAGGTCCGCTTGCCCGTCGACCAGACGCTGGTCGACACCACTAGCTATTCGAAACGGGGACGGTGACGTTGGACCCCGTCGGCCGCTCTACCGTGAGTTCGTATCCGCCACTGGGTGGGACATACCAGAGGCTGCCATCCGCGTTCGTCTCGCCGACGTCGAAGCCGCTGATCGTGATCGTTGCTGTAACTGGCTCGTCGGTCTCTCGGTTGGTTACCGTCACTTTCCGTGGGCCGTTTGCGGCCGTCTTGTTGACGACGATTTCGAGCCCGTCTTTCTGCCACTCTTGCTGCCGAACCGGTGGCAATATCTCTGGGACCAGTGTCTGTAGCTCACGATGAATGTCTCCTGTTCCGCCATCAAGGTACGCTTTGAGCTGGCCTTGCTCGTGGGAGATGTCGATCTGGTACAGCTGCGCCGTCGTGTATTCGCTAACCGACGGTGACTGCCCCGTATCGTACGCCCAGGGATAGAGGTCATCGCTGTGCCCGTATGCCTCCGGGAGATTGGCGAACTGGGTCGACGTCGATGTATCCCGGTTGTCGAATCGAGTCGCTTCGCGGAGGTAGTCCTCGTCGAGGGTCTCGAGAACGTATCCGCTCTCGGATGTCTCGACGGAGATATACTCGATTGCTCCGTTTCCATACGCGCTCGACCAGAGCTGGCCGCGGATTTGGGTGCGATGCATCTTGAGTTTGTCTTGCTGGTCTGCGACCGATAGTGAACTCCCAGAAACACGATCCGAACGCTCTTCGAGTGTATCGAACGCTTCGGAGAGGGCCGCTGCCTCCTGATAATTTCGGAGCAACGTTTTCAGCAATTGTCTACTCGAGAGGTCCCCAGCAGCGTGTGCTCTCACCGCCTGTTTTTCGCGTTCCCTGAGGGTATTCGAGCGGTCTTTCAGCCGGTCGTATGTGGTTTGGAGTACTGCACGCCGCTCTGCGGTGGTTGCATCGTTGAACTGCCGATCGAGCGTGACATACTGGGTGTGATCGATCCGAAGCTCGTCGTCCGTGCTCGCGAGCGCTACACCAAGGTCAGGGCCGTACTCGGCGTACTCGCTTCTGGCTGCTCCCTCGAGTGAGAGCCGGTTCGTCGTATTCGACACTGGCTGGAGTCCAGAGTCGGCCGGGTCGATAGCCGCTACCTCATGCTGAACCGACATCGTTGCGGGTGCGCCTGCTGAAGATCCGGATGTCGCCATCCCTGGGACGGCAGTCAGGGATGAGACGAGAAGTAATGCGAGGAGGGGCGGAATCGAGCGGTTCATCATCGAATCGTAACCTCTCCTGATACAAAAACTGGTCGCACTGCTATTGACCCACGTGGATGAGAAATGAACTGCTGCTAATCACGTGTTAAAACTGAATTAGAAGGGGTCTCCGTCCTCGAGACGCTTCACTTCCGCTGGTAACGCTTTATTTTTCGATGGAAAGTGTTTTTTCCCCCGGGAAACCACCCGTTGATACGCATGCGGGTATCCACCGCCATCACAGTTGCCCTCTCAGCCCTCCTGGTGGCGTCTTTCCTCGGGACGGTGGTCGCTATACCGGGTGCAGCCGCTTCCCCCGCGCCCGAACAGACGGCTGCAGGTCCCGATCGGTCCCGTCCATCACTGGACCACGTCGCGTCCCCGCTTTCGAGTGATTCTCACGCGTTGTCAGTCGATCAGTCGGTATCGGTTCCCACTGCAGTGCAGTCGACTAGTTCGACTCCGGAAGCGACGCCAAAGCAGGTCATTCGGCTCACCGTTCGCGATAATGGGGACGTTCGATGGACAATCGAAAGTCGGTTTCTCCTGACGAACGAGAGCGAAGCTGATTCGTTTCGAGCGTACGCCGAGCAGGTCACGGCCGGCGAGCGAACTGTTGGTCTCTCACCCGAGCAGTTCGAACGCTTCCGTCAGATCGCTCAACAGGAAACCGGTCGCGAGATGTCGATCAAAGATGCCCAGTGGGACGAACCGCGCATCATCGAGTCACCGGCCGACGGTGACGGCAGCGATGAATCGGAGTCCACCACCGAGAACGCCCGGATCGGGGTGATCTCCTATTCGTTTACCTGGACCAACTTTGCGACCGTCGACGGTGATCGACTCCACTTCGGTGATGCGTTTCAGACGGATGATGGAACGTGGATGGGACTGACCGAAGGACAGCGTCTCGTCGTTGAAACACCACCTCAATACGCCCTCGAGACGCCGACATCGCTCACCTGGGATGGTCCCTACGAGTTTACCGCCGACGAACTCGAGATCGTGTTCGTTCGGACTGGAACCCTTCCGTCGTCGATGTCTGGCTGGCTGATCGGGGGTATCCTCGTGCTCATCGCTACCATCGGAACCGGTGGCTACCTGTTGGCGAAACGTGACGGCAAGACCGAGCTTCCGATCCCGATCGATCGACTGCCGTTGCACGAACGGCTCGGATTCGGCGACCGCGATACCGACGAGCACGCTGCTCCAGCGACGGAGACCGCCAGCAGGTCCGAGTCCGTATCCGGATCTGGGGACTCTCTAGCCGGCTCGGAGTCAGCTGGCGGTGCCGTCGCAGGAGAGAGCGATACTGACCGTGGTCGCGGAACCAGTCTCGAGTTCGAGGAATCCACCCATCAGGATGTCGACCCTGAGCTGTTGAGCGACGAGGAGCGCGTCCTCCGCCTGCTCAAACAAAACGGCGGCCGGATGAAACAGGCGTCGATCGTCTCGGAGACCGGCTGGTCGAACGCCAAGGTCTCGCAGTTGCTGTCGAAGATGGATGACGACGGCGAAATCGAGAAACTCCGCATCGGACGGGAGAATCTCATCACGTTGCCCGGCGTCGATCTGACCAATTTCGACTGATCGACCGGATCGTCACCATCCGGGGCCGATACTTAGCTCTCAGTCGATTCCGAATCGGTGGCGGTCGAATTCGAGCCGTCGGCGCTCGTCTCCGGTGTGTACTGAATCTCCGTGCCAACCGAGGCGTAGATGTCGTCCCAGTCTTTGTCTTCGTCCATCAGGAAGACTTCGACGGTCAGGGGGCCAGCGCCGAATTCTTCGATCCCGGCTGGCCGAACGTCGATCGTGAACGTGCCGTTTTCCGTCATTCGGACTTCATCTGTGCGCTCGATGATCTTCTGCTCGTCTTCGTTGATTTTGACGAAGAAGTACGGTTCGCCCTCCACGTCGCCGTGTTCCGGCGGATCGACGTTCTCCATACTGGTATTGGCAACGACTTCGAGATTGAAATTCGAGTATCCGTCACCGCTTTCTGCGGGCACTTTGTCGACGAACGTGACGGACTCGATCCGGTCCTCGCGTTTGTCTTCCAGCGGCCGATTCGGTTCTTCGGGCGGATACCACGCTGCATCGGCGGTATCATCGCCACGATCCGTGCTCGTGTCGTCCTCGGTTCCGTTCGGTTCGGCAGTCGAAGTGGTGTTCGCATCGGCGGATCCGTTTGTGGCTGGTTCGGTCACTGACTTCGTATCGGTCTCGTTTGCCGGTTCACCGGCTGGGATACCCCCGAGGGAACTACACCCGGAGAGAGCCACAAGCAGTGCAACGGCGACAACTGCGGCGTTTCGGAAGTGCATCGTAGTCACGTCTTCCGGGACAGCGTCATTACTACCCCCTCGATAAGTGGTCGCCACTCGACCGACTGCGAATGGATTAGAAACGACTCAAAACGGCTATTTTCGGACGTTGTACGCTGCGGGACGAACATTATACTGTGCAAAAGATCGCTTGGATTGTGCTGCCTTCCCAAAAACCGCTCGTGGTTCCTACGCTAACGGCGTTCGCTCGACGACCTGTCCGTCGTAGGTCGGATACTGCTCGACGATCTCACCGTCCTCGAGATCCCCTTCTTCGATCATCTCCTCTAAGAGCCACCAGGCGACCTCGACGTGGTTCGTCTTGACTGTGTAGAACTCTTCGGGGACGCCAAGTGCCTCGAAGCGTTCAGGGTCGGCATAGGTCTTCCCGTAGACAAGCGTACCGTCGTCGGTGATGTCGTCGAACTCGCGGCGGACGTTGCGGGCCATGCGTTTCAGGCGGCGGCGGTGCTGGGCTGCGTCCTTGAAAACGGAGGTACAGAAGTAGACTCGGTCGTGGTCGCCCATGACCTCGAGGATGTCCTCGCGGTCGCCGTCGACAGCACTCATGTGGTCCTCCTTGAGCTCGTACCCCTGTTCCTGCATCCGACGGTAGTTCCCGTCGCTCATCTCGAACTCGTTGACGTTACAGAACTCCGCTGCGCCCTCATCGAGGAATTCGAGGAACTCCTCCTCGGCGCGGATGCCGGGAATCTCGAAGGCGGGCGTGAGCCCTTCTTCGCGAGCGATATAGAGGATTTCCTCCCATTCGGTGCCATGGAGGTCACCCCACTGTTCGTAGGGCGGGTGGAAGCGAATCTCGTCGAGGCCGGCCTCCGAGAGCCGTCGCATGTTCTCGCGACCGCCCGTAATGCCAGTATAGAGGTGGGTGTGGTGGTCCTCGCCGAACTCGTCTTTCAGGAGCTCGAGGTAGTGACAGGTCCGCCCCAGCGCCTCCTGGGGTTCGCCGCCAGTGATCGATGTGCCGAGTGCGTCCATTCGGTGGGCTTCGGTGAGGACGTCATCGTCGCTTTCGACGAGCCGTTCGTTGGCGTAGACGTCGGTGACGTTTTTGCGATTCTCGCCAAGCGGGCAGTAAAAGCAGTCGCGCTGGTCGCAGTAGCCGTAGACGAACAGCACCATCTTCCCCCCTTTCGCGCACTGCTCACAGCCCTTCGAGATCATTCGAACCAACGTACCCGTCCGAGCCTCAAAAGGGGTACGAATCCACGCCGTCGCTGTGCCCCGTTGATCCGTCTCGTGGGTCGACCCGTTCGAGTGTCTCGATGCGATCCGACGCCTATCGGACACGGACTGGGATGGTCCGTCCCAGAAGACGGAAATAGCGCGGTGTGCAACTATGAGCCGATGCTGCTGGTCCTCTGTGTCGACCTCGACGACGATCTCGGCCGCAAGACCGGCTTTTCGACGCCGGTCATCGGTCGCGACCCAGTCGAGGAGGCGGCCGTCGCCCTCGCGACCGCGGATCCGGAGGACTCGGACGTCAACGTCATCTTCCAGGGATTGCATATCTACGACGATCTCGCCGAGCGCGACGAGAGCGTTGAGGTCGCCGTCGTCACCGGCAACGATCAGGGCGACGTTAGCGCCAACCGCGAGGTCGGTGACGAGGTCGATACCGTCCTCGCGAGCCTCTCGACTGGCGAGGACGTCACTGCGCTCGTGATCACCGACGGTGCACAGGACGAATCCGTCATCCCGATCATCCGCTCGCGGGTCCCTATCGACGGCGTCCGGCGGGTCGTCGTTCGGCAGGCTCAGAACTTGGAGTCGATGTACTACACGATCAAACAGGTGTTAGACGACCCCGAGACGCGCGGGACAGTCCTCATCCCGCTTGGCATTCTCCTGTTGATCTACCCGCTCGCGCTAGTCGGAGCCGTCCTGAACCTCCCCGGGCTCGTACTGGGAACGACATCGACGTTGCTCGGGCTCTATCTCATCTCGCGCGGCCTCGGCCTCGGGGACGTGCTCGACACGGCCGTCGAACGAGCGCGCCGATCGCTGTACGCCGGCCGAACGACCCTGTTTGCGTACGTCGTCGCCGCTGCCCTGTTCGTTCTCGGGGGCGTCAGCGGACACGACAGCCTCGAGGCCGTTCGGTCGTCGTCCGGTGGCGAACTCGAGGCACCCGTCATGCTCGCTGCGCTCGTCTACGGCTCGATCCACTGGTTTGCTGCTGCCGGGCTGACGACAAGCCTCGGTCAGATCACCGACGAGTACATCGCCGGCTCGCTCGAGTGGCGGTATCTCAACGCGCCCTTCTACGTGCTCTCGATCGCGGTCGTCCTTCATGCAGTGAGCGCGTTCTTCCTCGGTACTGTCGAGATGACGTATCTCGCGGTGGCGCTGACCGCAGGGACGGTATTAGGAATTATAAGTACACTTACGTTTGCTGTCGCGGAATCACGACTGTCCGACACGGAGCGCGAGGAGGGAACACAACAGGCTGAGCGGGTCTAACGAGTTGTGTTACCGTTCACGCTGAACGACGAACTCCGCGAGTTCGAGGAGATACTGTCGGGCGTCGGAATCAGCGACCTCGACGCGATCCAAGGCGTCGATCGCGCGGTCGGCTTCCCGCCGGGCGGCGGCGTTGGCCTCGTCCGGCGTGAGATCAGTCACTTGAACGACCGACGGCCGCTCGAGAGCAGCGTCGTGGCCGGTCGGTTTGCCGAGGGCCTCGGGATCGGCGACGGCGTCTAACACGTCGTCTCTGATCTGGAAGGCAACGCCGACCCGTTCTGCGTACTCGCCGAGCGCATCGACGGTGACGGGGTCGGAGTCGGCAGCGATCGCCCCGAGCTCCGCTGCAGCTCGGAATAGCGCGCCGGTCTTCCGACGCGCGAGCGTCATGTACTCGTCTTCGTTGGCTGGCTTGGCTGCCAGTTCGGTCGCCTCGCCGATACCGAGTTCGACCATCGCCTCGGCGACGACGCGCGTCGCGTCTGGATCGGGTGAAAAGAGCGCGAACGCCTCGCCCAGTAAGCCGTCGCTGGTGATAATCGCCGGGCCGTGACCGAACTCGGCCCAGGTGCTGGTCGTCCCGCGGCGCAGTTCGGAGCGATCGATGATGTCGTCGATGACAAGCGACGCCGTATGGACGAGTTCGATACCGACGCCGAACTCGACGGCATCCTCTGCCCGTCCACCCACCGTTTCGCAGGCCAACAGCGTCACCATTGGCCGGACGCGCTTTCCCCCGGAGAGCGCGATATGGCGAACTTCGTTGGAGAGCGTCTCGGGCTCGACCCCTTCGACCACCTCGACGAGGCGCTTTTCGATCAGTGCCCGTCGGCGCTCCAGCAGTTCCATCAACCGCGCTTAGGAGTGGGTAGAAAAGTAGCTGACGGATCCGAAACGAAATTTTTGCACGATTAGTGACTCCTGCGAAAGATACCGACGAAAAACACCGGAAGGGCGCAGCTCTGCCGAGCCCTTGTTCACTCCGTTCACGAGGACGACCGCTCACTCGCGCTGCTCGTTCGCGGTTCGGCTACTGGAATTCGTCGATGAGTTCGGGGACGACGTGCGACCACCTTTTTTCGCTCGGGTCGCTCACGGGTTCGCGACCACTCGCGAAAAAATCTGGATCAAAAAGCCGCTCACTCGCGATGCTCGTTCGCGGTACAGTTACTGGAACTCCTCGATGAGTTCGGGGACGACGTCGAAGAGGTCGTCGACGATCGCGTAGTCGGCAATGTCCATGATCGGCGCGTTGGGGTCGGTGTTGATCGCGACGATCGTATCGGAGCCTTTCATGCCGGCGACGTGCTGAACCGCCCCGGAGATACCGATTGCGATGTAAACGTCGGGCGTGACGACCTTCCCGGACTGGCCGACCTGGCGGTTCTTGGGCAGCCAGCCGTTGTCGACGATCGGACGCGAGGAAGACAGCGTCGCGTCGAGTGCGTCAGCCAGTTCGCGGATCATCTCGAGGTTCTCCTCTTCTTCGATCCCGCGGCCGACCGAGACCAGCAGATCGGCCTCGCTGATGTCGACGTCGCCGCCGCCGACTTCCTCGAAGCCGGTGACAGTCGAGCCGATCGCATCCTCGTCGATGTCGGCGTCGAAAGCTTCGATCGCGGCGTCGCCGGTGCCCTCGGCGGCGGGCCACTCGGCACCGCGGATCGTCACGACGGCGTCGCCCTCGAGTTCGGTTGTCGTCTCGACCTTGCCGCCGTACATCTCGCGGGTGGCGATGAGCGTCTCGCCGTCGGCCTCGAGATCGACGGTGTCGGTGACGACCGGCAGATCGAGCTCGTTTGCGATGGCGGGCGCGTAATCGAGTCCGTTGACGCTGTTGGGTGTCAGGACATACTGCGGGGCGAGCTCGTCGTAGAGTTGCGTGACCGCCTGCGCGTAGACATCGTGGTTGAACTCTTCGCCGTGGTCGACGGTGTGGATCGCGTCGACGCCGTCGCGGTTGAGCTTGTCGGCGAAGTCGTCGACGGTGCCGCTGATGACAGCCAGATGGAGGTCGCCACCGGTTTCGTCGGCGAGTTCGCGGCCGGCGGTGATGAGCTCGTAGCTGACATCGCGGAGGTCACCGCGTCGGTGGTCCGCGACTGCGAGGATGTCGCTCATTGTGCCACCCCCTTCTCGCGGAGCAGTTCACCGAGCTCCCCGGCCGTCTCCTCAGCACTGCCCTCCCAGGTCGTCACGTCGCTTTCGCTTTCGGGCTCGTACATGTCCGTCAGTTCGAGTTCGGTTTCGATCGTGCTTTCGTCGACGCCGATGTCGGCGAGCGTCTGGACGTCGAGTTCCTTGCGCTGGGCCTGCCGAATGCCCCGCAGGCTCGCATACCGGGGCTCGTTGATCCCGGTCTGGATCGTCAGTACTGCCGGAAGCTCGATGTCGGTCAGCTCTTCGACGCCACCCTCGAGTTCGCGTCGGACCGACGCGACGCCGTCCTCGAGATCGTGTTCTAAGTGATTGACGACGGCACCCCACTGGAAGCCGAGCTGTTCGGCGACCGAGACGCCGGTCGCGCCGAAGCTGTCGTCGCCAGCCTGGACGCCGGACAGTACGAGGTCAGGCTCTTCGGCCTCGATGACGGCGCTCAGGATTTCGGTCTTGGCGTTGACGTCGAGTAAGTCGACGCCCTCGAGAGCGTCGTCCCAGACGCGGACGGCACGATCGGCACCTTTCGCGAGTGCCTGCCGGATGGTCTGTTCACAGTCTTCCGGGCCGATGGTGACCGCGACGACCTCGTCGGCGATTCCGTCTTCTTGGAGCTGGACGGCCTCTTCGATCGCGTAGTCGTCCCACTCGTTCAAGTCGGCACCGAGGTACTTGCCCGCGATTTCGGTTCCCTCGATTTCGAACTCGTCTTCGACGGTCGCCACCTCTTTGACCGTAACGAGAATTTTCATCATGGGATAGTGCAACGCCCACCCCGTAAACCTTTTCGAAATCGGAAGCTATTCACCCCCTGTTCAGCTACCATATTTTAATAAATATTCGCGCTGAGTTAGATCTGCTTTCACTATCTCCATTGTTTGCTACCAGCGTTTTGTTCATCTTCCGTCCCCGTCTCGAAGACGGAAACGGTTTAACACCGCCGCCAGTAGTACTGTGCATGGCAGACTGTCCACTCGCCGACGACTGCCCGGAGTTCTCCGAACGGATCTCGGGTATGGGATGCCAACACTACGGCGACCGGGGTGGCAAGGAGTGGTGTAACCACTACAACCAGCCGATCGAGGATCTCAAAACCCAGCCGGTCAAGGCAGGCGAGGAGGTCGTCATCGACGTCGTCGACATGCACGAAAGCGGTGCCGGCGTCGGCCGAACCGAGGACGGGTTCATCGTGATGGTCGACGGCGTCCTGCCGGAAGCGCGCGCTCGCGTCGAGATTACGCGAGTCCACAGCAATCACGCACGGGCGGAGGAACTCGAACTCCTCCCGATGGAGGCCGACGAGGCCGACGAGGACGGTGACGGTGAGGACGACGAGTCCGCAACGGCAGACGGCGTCGATGACGAATCCGATGACGGTCGCTCGCCCGACCGTGAGCGGCTCGGTAGCCGCGAGAACTTCTGGGGCTCCTAGCGTCTCGAGTGGACAGTCGACGCGAGTCGTGGCGAGTCCGGACAGGACGAGACAACCGCTGATACGGCTGACGGCATCGACGTCTCGATTGTAGTCATCGCTGCCCCTCCCGACCGCACGGTGGCGGCCGCTCTCGTCGCGGTCACTGTCCTTGTCGCTGCAATAGCAATACCTATTCTTTGCGTGCGAGAATCCGACTGGTCGCGAACACGGTCTCGGCTTTCCCGTACCGCTTCAGGTAACGTTTTCTCGACGAGCGTGTGATACGTGTTCATGGAACGGCTCTCCCTGTCGAACGCTGCGTTCGAAGGTGATAACAACGCATATCTGTTCGCGGATGGTTCGGCGGTGACGCTGATCGATACTGGCGATTGGATGGCGACGACTCGCGAACAACTCGAGACAGCACTTTCCCAGCACGGCCTCGGGCTGGCGGATATCGACCGGATCCTTCTGACTCACTGGCATCACGACCACTGCGGACTGGCCGGCGAGATTCAGGCCGAAAGCGGCGCTGACGTGTACGTCCACGCCGCCGACGCGGCGCTCGTCGAGGGCGACGAAGCGGCCTGGAACGCGATGGACGACCGTTACCGGCAGTACTTCGAAAAGTGGGGAATGCCCGAAGACAAACAGGCAGCCCTTCGTGAGCGGTTGACCGACGGCGAGACGACTGTCGAGACACCGACGGTCACCACGTTCGAGGACGGCGAGACGTTCTCGGTCACCGACAGCGACCTCGAGGTCGTTCACACCTCCGGCCATGCCGCTGGGCTCTGTATGTTCGAGGCAGCCATCGACGGCGAGCGCCAGGTCTTTGCCGGCGATGCACTGTTGCCAGTCTATACGCCCAACGTCGGCGGTGCAGACATCCGCGTCGACCGACCGCTCGAGAAGTATCTCCGCGCGCTACAGGGAATCGTCGACGCCGACTACGACCGCGCGTGGCCGGGGCATCGGACGCCGATCGATGACCCGGCTGGTCGTGCTCAGTACATCATCGAGCACCACGAAGAGCGTTCCTGGCGGGTTCTCAACGCGCTGGACCGACGCGGCTCCTGTGATACCTGGACCGTCAGCGCCGACCTATTCGGAGAACTCGAGGACATTCACATCCTCCACGGACCCGGCGAGGCTTACGCGCACCTCGAGCACTTAGCGCGCGAGGGGACCGTCGTCAGAGAGGGAACCGAGTATCGGCTCGCTGATGGTGTCGCTGACGCGCTCACCGAGCTCGAGGGGGAGCGCTGGCCGCTCGCGTATTGATGCGAACTCCTGTTACCCATTTCTGGTGCAACCACGACCTGTTCTGCGGTTGCACGAGAACCGTTATAACAGATCGTATGAGCCGGTGTCAGTGCTCAAACACGGCCACACGTCGCGTCTCCGGGTGCCCGTAGCGATCGATCGGTGCTTCGATCTCGTCTGACACCGAGAAGTATTTACTCGCCACTGAGTTAGGAATGTGTATGATGTGGCAAGATCTCGTCTTCCTGGCTGGGAGCGTTCTGTCGATCGCCTTTCTCGCCCCGACAGTGCGTGATACGACGGCGAACGTGCCGCTTGGCTCGAGCGTGCCGTCGATGACGATCGGCGCGATTTATGCGGGAACGTACGCGACGATGGGGATGTCGTTTTCGGCACTGGGGTCGCTTGGCGTCGCGACGATGTGGTCGCTGATCGTCTCCTATCGCTCGCCAGGCCCACACGACGGGCCTGCGAACGTCGTCCGGTTTGGCCGCTCGCTGGTCCGGCGCGCATCCCAGTCTCTGATCGGGTCGTCGACCGAACACGACCAGCCCGTCTCCGGTCGCTCCGCCGACTAATACTACTGGACAGAAGTCAATACGAAACCGGTCGCGAATTCGCGGCCGTCCCCATAGGTGACGGCCGCATACGTGCGGCCGGCTTCACNATACGAAACCGGTCGCGAATTCGCGGCCGTCCCCATAGGTGACGGCCGCATACGTGCGGCCGGCTTCACGTCGTTCTGTCCAGCAGTATAACGGTGACTGGGTTCGTTCTCCACACACCGTCGTCCGACGTTCGTCCCACCATCGCAGTCGTCCAGTGCCGGGACCGTGGAAGCTTTGATCCCACCGACAGCTAGAGGGTACTATGGCCACGCGAGCCTGTAACGTCGGCGGAGGCGGGTCGCCGTGATCGACGAGGTTGCGGACCTCCTCGAGGAAATCGGGTTCGATCCCGAGACCAGCGTGTTGACCTACCGGCAGGCACAGGTGCTCGCGTTACGCGAACGCGACGTCTCGCAGGCCGACATCGCCGAGGCGCTGGGCACCTCTCGAGCGAACGTCTCATCGATCGAGTCAAGCGCCCGCGAGAACGTCGCGAAAGCCCGTGAGACGGTCGCGTTTGCGGAGGCGCTTCGTGCGCCGGTTCGGGTTCGCGTTCCTGCCGGCACCGACCTCTATGACGTGCCCGAACTGGTCTACGACGCCTGCGATGAGGCCGGCGTCAAGGTCGATTACACCGCACCGGATCTGATGAAGGTCGTCAGCGACGCTGCCGGCACCGCGGTTACCGGCCGACAGGTATCGACGCCGTTGATCGTCGGCGTCACGTCGGAGGGAATGGTTCGGGTCCGCCACCAGGACTGAGACGGACCCCTGTCAGTCAGTGCCCGCTCGAGATGACGTTGAGGCCCACGACCCCGACGACGATACAGCAAACAAACGCGACCCGGGCGGCCGTTGCTGATTCGTCGGACAGCCCGATTTCGAGCGTTGCCGTCCCGACCCCGCCGATCCCGTCCAGACAGCGTACGCGGTGCCGATCGGCAAGTTCTGAACCGCGTGCGCGAGCAACCAGCTACTCAGAACGAGGCGATCGCTGTTCCAGCTGTCGGCATCGGTTTCGAGAGGCCATCGGAGTCGTCGAGACCGATCGCCCATGCGGTTTCGAACAGTCCCGCAACGAACAGCAGCGGTCATGACATCGGTGCTATCCAGTCCGTTTTCGTCGACCGATAGTGTCGCGATTCTCGACGGCTACGGCGAGCCCACCTGCCGGCTCCCCGAGAGATTTGTACGCGCCTGTCGTCGAGTCAGGCATGGATCTCGAACTCGACGGCACTTCGGCGTTGGTGACCGCTGCCTCGAGCGGCCTGGGTTTTGCGAGCGCACAGGCACTCGCCGAAGAAGGCGCGAACGTCGCAATCTGTGGCCGCGACGCGGCGCGACTCGCGGACGCGCGCGACGACCTCGTCGCGACGGCCTCGGGCGACGTGCTTGCGGTACAGGCCGACCTGACTGACCCGGACGATGTCTCCCACCTCGTCCGCGAGACGGTCGACGCCTTCGGTGGCCTCGACCATCTCGTCACGTCCTCGGGTGGGCCGCCGAGTACGACCTTCCTCGAGACCGACGAGCAGGACTGGTACCAGGCTTACGACCTGCTGGTGATGAGCGTCGTCTGGACGATCGAGGAGAGCTACGAGCACCTGCTCGAGTCCGACCACGGGACGATCACCTGTATCACTTCCAGAACCGTCCGGGAGGTCGCCGACGGCCTCCTGCTCTCGAACTCGGTACGCCGCGGCGTGATCGGCCTCGTCAAGACGATTTCTCGGGAGTTCGCCCCCGAGATCCGCGCAAACGCGGTGTTGCCGGGGACAATCGAAACGGCTCGCATCGAGGAACTTATCGATGCCAGGGTCGAACGAGGGACCTACAGCGACTACGAGGAGGGACTGACGGCGATGGCCGGCGACATCCCGATGGACCGCATCGGCGAGCCCCGCGAGCTCGGCGACGTCGTCGCCTTCCTCTCGAGTCCCCGCGCGAGTTTCGTCAACGGAGCCGAGGTTCCGATCGACGGCGGCCTGCTTCGGAGCTAAATACCGATGTCCGTTCGCCACGCCGACCGCCAGGACTCGCGTGTCGAACCGTAACCCACTCCCGTCCCCTCGAGCGAAGATCGGTGTGTGTACGGTCCGGTTCGATTCGTCGGCTACGTCGCGTTGCTCGTTACGCCCGCCGCGTTACTCCTTGGTGCCGTTCGCGCGCCGCCCGATCTCTCGATCGGACTCCTGAGCGTTCCGTTCGGGGTCGCGCTCGCAGGCACTGTCGTCGCCGAAACGGAGCGCCAGCGCCTCTCGAGCGCCGACGCGATCGGTCTCGATCGAACGGATACCGTCGATGCGCTCGCAGTTGCCACGGCGGCAGTCCTGACGTACGGGCTGAGCGTTCACGCCGGCCTCGGACCGATTCGTGCCTCTGCGCTCGTCGGACTGGCCGTCGGCATCGGACTCCCGCGAGTCGACGGCGCGGCCTACTGCGGGTCGTTCGTCGGGATGGTCTCTCCGGCCGTCCTGCCGTCGCTCGAGGGAGTCGCACTCGCGGGGACGGTTGCCGGGCTCGCGTTCGTCGCGACGGCGGGCGTCTTCGGCGGTTTCGGTGGCAAATACGGCACGCTCGCACTCTTTGGCTGTCTCACGACCGGTTCCCTGCTCGGTGCCGACTACGCCGCTGGCAGTACACTCGTCTGGGACGTTGTACCTGCGATCGTCGCAGTCGCCGTCGTCGCAGCGGTCGCAACTGTCGTGTTACGCACGCACGCCGGCGCGAGCGCGGTTATCGCGTCCGCAACGGTCGGGTTGGCTGCTGGTCTCGCGTTCCCCGTCTTCCTCCCCACAGTGGGGCCAACGCTGGCTGCCGTCGCCTTCTGTGCCTCGTTCGTCGGGATGTCGAGTGCCGACCGGCTCGAGACCCTCGGTCAAGTCGCGGGGGCCGGCCTCGTCTGTGGGCTTGTCTACGTCGTCGTCGCGCCTGCTCTCGCCGGTGCGGGCGGCAAACTCGGAACGACCGCGTTCGTCTCCTGTCTCGCCGTCGCCGGCGCGCTCGAGTTGCCGGCTCTCATGCGCTCGCGCGTCGGCCCGTCTCCGCTACGCTGATACCAATTGTCGGAATATATACTATTCGAACCGGCAGCTGAAACGGGACCACGCGATTCGGCAACGGTGCCTGCGAACTTCCGGGTTATGCGTCCGTTCGGAGTCCCGAATTCCGTGTCACTGCGAATGAGTTGACCCACCGATTGACAATCCTTATGCGCGCCGAGTCGATTCCCTGAGACAGGATGGTACGTGAGAGTTGGGCGAGTCGCGCCGGATTCATCCTGGCCGCGGTCGGAAGCGCGATCGGCCTGGGGAACATCTGGCGATTCCCCTGGATGACCGCGGAGAACGGCGGGAGCGCCTTTCTACTGTTGTATCTGCTCATCGTCCTCGTCGTCGGGGTGCCGGGGCTGCTGGCCGCGTTCGTGATCGGTCGACGGTCGAATCGGAACCCAGTGGGGGCGTTCAAATCGCTCGCCGGATCGCGTTTCTGGACGGCGTTGGGCGCGCTTTGTGTCGTCACCTCGATCATGCTGATGTCGTTCTACAGCGTCGTCGGCGGGTGGATCCTTCGGTACTTCCTCGAGAGCGCGACGGGTGCCTATTTCGCGGCTCCCGAAACCCACTTCGCGGCGATCAGCTACGGTGCCGAAGCGTTCGGCTACCAACTTGCCGTCCTCGCGGCCACGTCCCTGATCGTCGCTGCGGGGATCAGACGCGGCATCGAGACGACGACGAAGGTGATGATGCCCGGCATCGTCGTGTTGCTCGTCGGACTTGCGATCTGGGCGGCCCGACAACCCGGCGCCGCGCAGGGATACGAGTTCTACCTCGAGTTCGACGGCGCCTACCTCGCGGAGAACTTCCTCCCGGTACTGGGATCGGCCGCCGGCCAGGCGCTGTTCACCCTCTCGATCGGCAGCGGGACGATGATCACCTACGCCTCCTACGTCGACGACAATCGCTCGTTGCCCCTCGACGCCTCGGCCATCGCCGTGCTCAATCTCGGTATCGGCATCCTGGCCGGACTCGTGGTGTTTCCATTGCTGTTCTCGTTCGCGCCGGGACCGACCGAGGGCGGCCCCGGCGCCCTGTTCATCGGGATCGCCGGCGCGTTCGCAAGCCTGCCCGGCGGGCGACTGCTCGGCGCGGTCTTTTTCCTCGTCGTTCTCCTCGCAGCCCTGACGAGTCTCATCAGCATGCTCGAGATTCCGGTCTCGTTCCTGGTCGACGAGTTCGATCTCGAGCGGTCGACGGCGACCCGGGGGCTGTTCGCGCTGGTCGCACTCACCGGCGGCGTGAACGCGTTCAGCCCCGCGGTGTTTACGCTGTTCGCGGACCACCTCGTCGATCTCCTCCTAGTGCTCGGCCTGACCGGGTTCATGGTCTATACGGCCTGGGTCCTCGGCCCGGCCGCGGTCGAGGAGTACCTCGAAGGTGCGGGACCGCTCTCACGCCAACTGGTGGTCCCGTGGCGGTACGCGATCGGGACCCTCTTCCCGGCGTTTCTCCTCTTTACGTTCTACGCCGACGTCGCAGCCCTCGTCGGACTCTCCGCGGGAACGGGACTGTTGGTGGTCGCGGCGCTGCTGACGGTGATGGCGCTCGTCTTCGTGGCCCGCCGTTCCGTCTCCGAAAACCGACCGCAACCGAGCGAGAGCGCGGACTGATTGCGACGAGTCGCTCGGTGCGAGCCGAACGTTTGTCGGCTCGTTCGCTCGCGGTGAGCATACGTACCCTTCCTGTCCTGTCCGTACTGCCGAGTGCCGTGTCCGAGAAAGACAGGAAGGTCGGACGGGCGAGCTCGAGTAGCTGTAACCGACTATGGTGATCGAACAGATGTAAATAAGAAATATAGTAACGCATATAAATATAAATATAGTACATGAAAACAGCCGAGTGGATACTTGTCACGATTACCTTTTTATTATCGGTTATCGCGTTCGAACTCGCATTGATCCTCGATGGAATCGGGTCCAGTCCCACCGGACTGGTGATCGCACCTATTGTCCTGTTTCTGGTCGGAATCCCTGCTTATGTCGTCGTATATGGTGGCTATCTTCTCGTATCGAATATCATCGAGCCGACCTAGGTTCGATCAGGAGTATCGATCGTGTTTCCGTGGGCTGATCGGTACTCGTCCGTTATGCCGTACCCGCATTTACCGTCTGGTTCGCGGCTCCCTCACTCCCGAAATCGCACTCCTGGGTGGGTAAAACTCGAGACACGGCTCGCCAGTCAGTCCGCCGAAATCTCGCAGGTTCCCTCGTAGGCGACGTCCTCGACGGACTCGATCTCGGGGTCGTCCCCACAGACCGGACACGCCGGGTTCGACTGGACCGGAACTTCCTCGAAGGTCATGCCCATCGCATCGTACATCAGCAGGCGGCCCTCGAGCAGGTCGCCTTTCCCGATGAGGTATTTGACGACCTCGGTGGCTTGGATGCAGCCGACGGTGCCCGGGAGGACGCCGAGGACACCCGTGGTCGCACAGTCGGGGACGGTCCCGGGTTCGGGGGCTTCGGGGAAGATACACCGGTAACACGGTGGGTCGTCGTCCCCACCGCGATCGTTGGTAAACGACGTGAGCTGGCCCTCGAACCGGTAGATCGCGCCGTGGAACAGCGGTGTCTCGGTGAGCACACAGTGGTCGTTGAGCAGGTACCGGGTGGCGAAGTTGTCGCTGGCATCGAGGACGACGTCGTAGTCGGCGACCAGTTCGTCGACGTTCGCCGCGGTGATGCGGGTTTCGTGTGTCTCGACGTCGATATCCGGATTCAGCGCCGCGACGTAATCGGCCGCGCTTTCGACTTTCGGTCGGCCGACGTCGTCGTCCCCGTGGACGATCTGGCGTTGTAAGTTCGAGCGTTCGACGACGTCGTCGTCGACGATCCCCAGCCGACCGACGCCGGCTGCTGCCAGATACTGAATTGCTGGCGAGCCGAGCCCGCCAGCGCCGACGATCAGGACTGATCCCTCGAGCAGCCGCTGTTGACCGTCAGGACCGATTTCGTCCATGATGACGTGTCTCGAGTAGCGATCGAGTTGGGTGGCATCGAGGCGGAGATCGCTCATACCGTAGTATTCGGACGAGACCGAGAAAAGGACGCGGGTCGTTTGGCTCGCTTGGCACGTGGTGGATCGGTTTTGTCGTTTCGCCAGCGTGGGCTTGTGGAGGGGGCAGTATCTTCACCGACCCAACGATTTATTACTGTGGTGTACGTTCACACACCTATGGCAACCTCACCCAATGATGCCGGTGACGACGTCATCGATCAATTCCTCGCCGATCGCGGTCACTCGGTCGAACCAGTAGGGTGGGAACAAGAGTATAACAAAAAGCAGTGTCCGGAGTGTGGCGGTCTTCACGATCCGTCCGCCAGCGCCTGTACCGTCTGTGGCTGGGAACCAGCGTCGTAAGCCGTCTTTTTCGCCGGGGACACGGCACACACTGCTGTCGTGATCCGTCCCAGCCGTCGCACTCATACGGACTCCTGTCAGTCAGTGTCGGGGGACCGTAACCCGCACTGCGGGCCCACCGGTACATCGGGACAGCAGCCCGTATCAGTGGAACTAGCGCGCTCGCCGTCGTTTATCATGTTACATACAATATAATTATAGGTCACTATTCGTTACTGTCAATTGAACTTACTATGCCGGAATGCCAGAACTGTGGCGCGTTCGTTACCAAACGATACGCACGAGTATTCACCCCACGCGGCGTCGACGAGCCACGCGTATGTCCAGACTGTCAGGATAAAATCCGCGACGGTGCTGACGTCCGCGAGGCCCGCTCTGCGCGCGATCCGTGAGCACTCGTTTCTGTCGACGAAAACCCACGTCACTTATGCGTGTCGCGCTCTTGTACAGCTACAATGGCTACGACGGACACGACGGTTACCCGCCTGTTCGGTGGTCCGGGAAGCGGGAAGACGACAGCGCTTCTCGACCACGTCGAGGACATTCTCGAGCAGGACGGCGTCACCTTCCGAGACATTCTCGTTGTCTCGTACACGCGAGCGGCAGCGCAAGAGGTTCGAGAACGACTCGCCGAACGGCTCGACGAGAGCCCGCGTGCGCTGCAGGGCAACGTCTGTACGATGCACGCGAAGGCCTACGAGCTCCTTGATCTCTCTCGAAGCGACGTAATCGGCGAATCCGACAAAGAGGACTTCTGCGACGAGTACGGCATCGAGTACGAAGACGAGTACTCGGGTGCTGGCCGCCGAACCGCTCGGTCGACGACGATCGGCAACAAAGTCATCGCGACCAGTCAGTGGCTCCAGCGAACCAGCCGCGACGTCTCCGACTGGTACGACGTCCCGTTCCAGTGGGACGAAGAGGAAGTCCGACTTCCACCCGAGATCGACCCCAATGCCCAGGAGGGCAACAAATACACCCCGACCTGGCCCAGCGACGACGACCGGATCGACGTCCCCGAAGCGATCCGCGCCTGGCGCTCCTACAAGGGCGAGCAGGGCAAGATCGGCTTCGCCGATATGCTCGAGCGCGTCGAACAGCGCTCGCTGCTGCCCAACGTCGATTACCTCGTGATCGACGAGTTCCAGGACATCACGACCCTGCAGTACGACGTTTACGAGGAGTGGAAACCGCACATGGAGCAGGTCCTGATCGCCGGCGACGACGACCAGGTCGTCTACTCCTGGCAGGGGGCCGATCCCGCGCTCTTGCTCGAGGAAGACGTCGATGAAGACATCATCCTCCCCAATTCCTACCGGCTGCCATCGAACGTCCTCAATGCGGTCAACAAGGAGATCCGCCATATCGACCAGCGACAGGACAAAGACCTCAAACCCCGCAAAGAGGGCGGGGCTGTCGAGGCACGCACGAACGCGTCGATGCTCGACGTGGTCCGGATGGTTCGGCGGACGCTCGTCGAGGGCGACGGCACCATCATGGTGTTGTTCCGGGCCCGCTACCAGATGTTCCAGTTCATCGATGAGTTCATCACCGAAGGCGTGCCCTTTACTTCGCTGACCGACCAGCGGATGTGGACCGACCGGCTCACGCAGTACGTCCGCGCGGTCGAAGCGATCGACGCCGGCGAGGACGTCACCGGCCTGCAGGCCCGCCGACTCGCCGATATGCTTCAGGAATCGGCGTTCGGCACCAACGACCGTGACGACCTCTTCGACGAGATCGACGAACGCCAGGAAGACGCCGGCATCGACGATCTCGCGGAGCTCATGATTCCGGCCGAGGTCATCACCGACCACGTGCCGTTCATGCCCGGCCCGGCCTCTGCCTCGGATATGCTCCGAAAAGTGACGAACTTCCAGAAAAAGAGCGTTCGGGCCTATTTCGCGATCGGCGAGTACCAGGGGATGGACACCGACCGCGTCCGCCTCGGGACGATCCACTCCGCGAAGGGTCGCGAGGCCGACCACGTCTTCGTCGGCACCGACCTCACCGAAAAAGTCGTCGAGCAGATGGTCGCCACCGTCGACGATCCGACTGACGTCCCCCACTGTGAGGAGTTCACCAAGACGACCTCGCCAGTGCCCGTCTTGACGGACAACGAACGGCGTGTCTTCTACGTCGGCATGTCTCGCGCCCGCGAGCGGCTCGTCCTCCTCGAGAACTTAGTCGACGGCGCACCCACGCTGCCGGTCGACGTCCTGTTGAAAAACGAACTGACAGAGCTGACCCTCGAGGAACTCGTCGAGGAGGCCCAGCAGCCAGTCGACGACGGGGACGCAGACGAGATCGAAGCCGAAGCGCCGTGACCGGCGCAGACGAACCCACTCTCGAGTACGGCCAGCGAGCCAGCGTTCCGTCGGCGCTCGCCCGTGAGCGGCGTGACCACGCGGCCAGCGTGCTGGCTGCGACACTCGAGAAGCGAGATGCGACCGCGTTCGTCCACGCCGGCCTGGAACACGATCCGGCGATCCGTTACAGCTGCGAGTCACTTCCACACGGGCGTACTGCCGTCGCGTACGACGGCACTGCCGACGAGTGGCTCGTCCACTCGCCCGACGTAAGCGACGGCCATCCTGCTGCCGACCTCGCGGCGACGCTTACGGGTCGCGGTTGCGAGGGGACGATCCTGACCCCGCCACACGTTCCACACGATGCGGCGCTCTACCTCGAGAACGCGGGCTTCGAGGTGGCCTCGACGGATGCCATCGCACGGGCACGGGCGACGAAAACCGCCGGCGAGCGCGATCGGATCGCGCTCGCACAACGCGCAGCGAGCGCTGGGATCCAGAACGCTGCAGCGATGCTGGCCGACGCGACGGTCGTCGACGGTCGGCTCGCGGTTGCGGATGGGAACGGCGACACCATCCCGTTGACGCCCGCCCGCCTGCGAATCGCCATCGACGAGGCGATCGTCGGCGCGGGTGCGTTCCCGGCCGGCAACACTGCCGTCAATCCAGAGACTGTCTCACACCTAGATACCGACGCCGATGGCACAGCGCTCCGGCCCGACGAGCCGATCGTACTCGCAGCTGCGCCCTGCGGTCCGGCCGGCTACTACGGGGGGCTCGTCCGGACGCTCGTCGTCGACAGCGACGGCGGCCAGGAACGGCGCGTCCACGTCGCCGTCACCCAGTCGTTTCGCTCCGCGCGATCGCTTCTGACGGCCGGCTCGGCGTCCGTGCGGACCGTCGCGGCCGATCTCGAGGCAGAAGTTCGCTCGTTCGGCTTCGACGACAGCGACGACATCGAGGCCACCGTCTCCGGCGTCGGCCTCGAGCCCTGTGAAGGGCCGAGTGACGGCAGCAACGAGATCGAACCCGGGGCCGTCGTCCGACTCGATGTGGCCGCCCGCGTCGACGAAACGAGTCGACTTCGGATCGCCGACGTGGTAGTCGTCACCGACGAGGGCGAGCGACCCGAGCGACTCGCTGCACCCGCACACTCGCTGTCGCCAGCGGCGCTGCTCGAGCAATCGTAGTTCGGTTCGTACTGCCGCGTTATCGCTCGTCTTCGGCGTCGGGCTCTGGCTCCTTTGTGACGACTCCCACGAGCCGTTTTGCGAACAGTTCGGGGATGTCCGTCGGAAGCGTCAGCCAGTGTTGGATGACGACGAGTCCGATCGCGAGTCCGACGAGGGCGACGCCGATCGTCGTCTGTCCGCGAATCAACACGAGCTCGAGCCCGGCGATCGCAGCCGGAAGCGCGAGGACGAGCGTACCTGCGAGTTTGATCGTGTCGATGATGCCGGCCATTGGCGGTATATCGCGCCTGCGGCGTAAAAACGCGACGACAGTGGCTCCGATCGTTCACGGTGGCGCTGTCGACATCCGGGTAAACGGATTTGATTTCGGTATGCGGAATTGACTATTCATTAAAACTTTGAAATAGATGGCGCTCCGGGTACGAGTATCGGCCTCGAGCCCGAGAGCGCACGTCATGCTACGCCAATCGAGACAGCGATACGAAGCGATCTGTGAAGCCTCTCCAGATGCCATCCTCCTCGTCGATCACGATGGTCGGATCACCTACGCGAACGCGCGCGTGACCGATCTGTTCGGATACGAGCCAGCCGACCTCCTCGGTGAGCCGATCGAAATCCTCGTTCCGGAGTCCGTCCGGGACGAGCACATCGCCCGACGAGATGCGTATATCGCCACTCCGGAGGCCCGTCCGATGGGTGTCAATCTCGAACTCTCGGGCCGACGAAAGGACGGCTCGACATTCCCGGTCGACGTCAGCCTGAGTCCGATCGAGACCGACGGACAACGCCGGTTCATGGCTGTCGTCCGGGACATCAGCGAGCATGAGGCGCTTCGGACAAAGTACCTGACGATCCTCGAGGCAGTGCCGGACGCGGTCCTCGTTGCGGACGCGGAGACGGGCGAGATCATCGAAGCGAACCAGCAGGCAGCCGACCTCTCGGGATACGAACCGACCGAACTCATCGGTGAGCCCCAGACGGTCGTCCACCCATCGGACGAAGAAGCGGCCTACCGTGAACTCTTCGAAAACCACGTTGGGTCCGGCCAGTCGATCTTCACGCAGTTTCCGGACGGCTCCGACATCTACGTCGAAACCAAAGCCGGCGGCCGAGTGCCGGTCGAGATCAACGCTCACGTCTTTGAACTTCAGAATCGACAGCTGATTGCAGGGGTCTTCCGGGATGTGACGGCCCGAAAGGAGTACGAGCGACAGCTGCAGGCGCTTCACACGGCGACGCGCTGGCTGATGGAGGCCGACGACAGCGAAGAGATCGCACAGCTCGTCGCCGACGCTGCGAGTGCGATCCTCGGCTACGAGCACAACGTCGTTCGACTCGTCGACGAAACGTCTCTGCGGGCGGTCGCCGTAACCGAGCAAGCGGAAACGGAGCTAGGTGAACGACCGGCGTATCCGGTCGACGGTGACTCTCCGGTCAGCCACGCCTACCGAAGCGGTGAGCCGATCCGGTACGATGACGTTCGATCGCTCGAGGACGACCACGATCGCGGCGAGGCACACGCCGCGATGTATCTCCCGCTCGGAGACCACGGTGTGATCAGTATCGTCGATCCCGAGACCGGCGCGTTCGACCAATCGGACGAGGACCTCGCGTTCGTGTTGTCGCTGAACGCCGAAATCGCGCTCAATCGACTCGCGTACGAACGGGACCTCGAGCGCCAGAACGATCGTCTAGACGAGTTCGCGAGCGTCGTCGCACACGACCTGCGCAATCCCTTGAACGTCGCTCAGGGTCTCCTTGCGACCGCACAAACCGAATCCAACCTCGATCACTTGGACGACCTCGACGACGTCCTCGATCGGATGGCGGGGATCATCGACGACGTGTTGACGATGGTTCGGTGTGGGTACGACCTCGAGTCGACCGACGCGCTCGCGTTCGGTGACGTCGTCACGTCCTGTTGGGACACCGTCGCGACTGCCGATGCCTCGCTCGAGATCGAAGCCGATGGCCAGTTGTTCGCCGACGCGAGCCGCATCCGGAACCTATTCGAGAACCTGTTTCGAAACGCTGTGGAGCACGGCTCGACGAGCCCTACCTCGAACGCTCGGCAGGACGCCGTCGAGCACGGCTCGACGAGCCCCGCCTCGAACGCTCGGCAGGACGCCATCGAGCACGGTGGCGAGGGCGTCACCGTGACTGTCGGACTCGTCGAGGACGGATTTTATATCGCCGACGACGGGCCGGGGATTCCACCCGACGAGCGCGATCGCGTCCTCGAGCCCGGCTGGACCACGAACCCCGACGGAACCGGGCTTGGCCTGAATATCGTCCGTGAGATCGCACAGGCTCACGAGTGGGATATCGACGTCACCGAAAGCGCGGCTGGCGGCGCGCGGTTCGAGTTCTCCGGCGTCCGCACCGCCGTCGGTGACGAGTCGGCCGCGCCATCATCCTGACGTCCCGACCGTGAGCACTCGGATGTGGCTCCGCTGTGGGCCGGACCCGGAACGGCTTTCCCCCATCGCCCGTCACTTGTAGATATGTTTACGGGGATCGTCGAGGAGACCGGCGAGATCGTCGCCCGAGAGCGGACCGACGACGGCCTTCGACTGCGGATCGGGGCCGACGAGGTCGCGACGGACCTCGAGCACGGCCAGAGTATCAGTGTCAGTGGCGCGTGTCTCACCGTCGAGCGATACGACGAGGGCGCGTGGTTCGAGGTTTTCCTGGCGACCGAAACCGTCGAGCGGACCTATCTGGGCGAGCTCGAGGTCGGCGACCCGGTCAACCTCGAGCGGGCGATGCCGGCCGACGGCCGGTTCGACGGCCACGTCGTCCAGGGCCACGTCGACGCGGTCGCGACCGTGACGAACGTCGAGTCGGTCGAAGAGGACTGGTTCTTCGAATTTGACCTTCCGGAGGGGTACGACCGCTACGTCGTCGAGAAGGGCTCGATCACGCTCGACGGCATTAGCCTGACCGTCGCTGAGCTCGACGCAGCGAACGGTCGGGTGACCGTCGCGATCATCCCGACGACTTACGACATGACCACGCTCTCCGAGAAGGCACCCGGCGATCCGGTTCACCTCGAGGTCGATGTCTTGGCGAAGTACGTCGAACGGTTGCTCGAAGCACGATTTGAAGACGACTGAGTCGCGAGTGCGACGCTCGACTGCGTGATCAGCGTTGTGGTGGCTCGAATTCGGTCAATTCCGGACGTGGCGTCTCGACGTCGTCGTCACTGAGCGTCAGATACGCGTCCCGGTAGCGGGCGAGTTTCCGATAGAGGTAGTAGCCGATCGTGAGGTCGTAGCCGATTACATACCCCACGAACGCGACGCCGTAGCCGACGGGCAGGGCGTCGGCGAGGAGTTGTGGAACGATGCCGACCGTGACGTTGTACGTGCCGTGGACGAACGCGGCAATGAGCAACCCTTTGAGGACGATCGGGCCGGCGTACTCTTGGTTGAACTTCGCTAAGCCGAGGTAGTAGCCTGCGATCGCCGAATAGATGACGTGACCGGGACCGGCCAGCGCGCGGACCGTCGCGATCCCGCTGGCGGTAACGAAGAGGTTTACTTCGGGACTTGCTTCGCCGATGACGCGGCTGATGTAGACGGCGTTTTCGATGGCCGCAAAGCCAAGTCCAGCGACGGCCCCGTAGACAGCCCCATCGATGACGGCAGTGAAGCTGCTGCTTCGATAGGCAAACACGTAGACTGCGAGGAGTTTGACCGTCTCCTCGACGGGGCCGACGATCAGGTAAAAAAAGAACACGCCGCTACCGAAGCCGAGAACTGCCTGACTGAGCGAATTGATAAGCGCTGCAAACGTCGCGAAGAGGACCGCGAGCAGAAAAGTCGCCACGAGCAACCCGAGCGGCTCGCTCGTCGTGATGTCTGCATACCAGATATAGGTCGCGAGTAACCCCGCGGGGACGACAGAAAGCGCAAGGAAGACCGCGACGAACGGGTCCTCGAGGACGATCGCGGCCGGCGAGACGAGCAACGAGACAGTGATCGCGATGGCAGCCAGCAAGACGAGCGCACGGAGCCCGTAGCTAACCGTACTGTAGAGCGTGTACGCGAGCAGATCGACGACTGATCGGGGCTCCCACGTCGAGATGTCGTAGAGATCGACGGTTCCGTCACCACGTCGCTCCTCGGCTCGCTCGACCGGGTCGTGCCTGCGCTGCATGGCTGTTCGTTGGCGCGCTGGCCCGGTATAGGTTCGGCACTCGGCGGCGCGAGCGTTGCATCGCCAGTCTCTCACGTATGGCTCGTCGTGACGCTGCTCGAGTCAGCGGTCTACAGGCGGGGCAGGCCGAGTGCCTCGGGGCGTGACCTCGAGGCGGTTCACTCGCCGCGGAGAAGTCGCTGGATCGCGATGGCAGCGTCTTCGAACGCGTTGACGTCCATACTGCCGATCGTCAGCAGGACGCCGATGTCGCGCTGGAGCACTCGGACGACGAACCCGTTCTCGTGAAACCGGACGGTAAACTCGTAGTCGCCGATGTCCGAGTTACGTTCTCTGCGGGCGACCGCCGTCCGGACAGGGACCTCGGAGAACCCGGCCTGTTCGAACTCGACCAGTTGCGCTTTGGCATCACGGGCGTCGGCCGTTGAACCGTAAAGGTCCTGCCGGAGATACAGGATGTCGAACGCCGACGGCGTGAAGTAGAGCACGCTCCGAAGCGTGTCACCGAGACTAGTCCGTGCGGCGCTGACGATACCGGTTGCCAGTTCATCGTCGAGATCCGTTCTGTAGAGTTTGCCACTCATGCGCATTGTTGGCAGTTCCCGGTATCAAACGTTTCGCCTACAGTACTCGTGAACGGAACGACAGCCGGGCTGAAAATTCCGGCAGACGCGTGTCTACTCAACGCAGCGACCGGCACGAACTCGGAATGATCAAAGGTCTCCCGGCCCAACCGGCGGCTATGCATTTCGACCAGCGAACTCAGCAGGCGCTTCGCGACGTCGGCCTCGAGACCGACGACCTCCGGGCCGCCTCGGAGGCCGTCGTCGAAGCCGTCGCCGAGGACGCAGCGGCGCTCGAGGACTTCTTCGACGAACACGACACCGTCTATTCCGATATGGAGATGGCCCACTCGACTGTCGACTATCCCGAGCACACCGTCGAGTATGCCGACATCACGACCCACGCCGACGAGATGCGCGGCTGGCTCCGGTTCGACACGTGGGGCGTCTCCATCGAGGACGGCCGACTGCTGGACGACGGCTCCGTCGAACTGACGCTCGGGCCGACGATTGACGATCGGGTGCGGTTCGCGCCCGACCGCGAGACGCTGCGGTGATCGCCGTGTTCGCGGCCACCGACGGATCGCGCTCGAGCGATCCACGACGGACGACGGAGGGGAACCGATGACGACGGCCCGCGTTCGCGGCATCTACACGACGGCGGTTACCCAGCTATTGAGCGAGGCCGATTTCGAAGTCGTTCAGGCCTCCGACCCGATTCGGGAGCGGTTCGACCAGTCGTTCGACACCGTGCCGGCCGACGTCTCGATCGAGACCACCCGCGACCGGCAGGGCGTCGAGGTGTCGGGCGATCCCAACGCGGTCGAGATGGCCATGGCCGAACTCGAGGGGCTTGCGATCGATACCTTCCGCTGGGACGACGCTGTCGCTCGTGGCGCGGTCTTCGATGCCGAAGTACTTGATGCCGACGGCGGCAGCGGTGCCGTCGTTGCCCTTGGCGACGGCCGGCGGGGCTATCTCAGCTACGACGACGTCGATGGCTACGTCGAGGCCGGCAATCGCTACCGGGTGCAGGTCACCGAGCCCACACCGCCATGGGACGACGACCGACCACTCGTGCGGCCGACCCTCGAGGTGCAGGGCGGGCTCTGTACCCTTTCGCGGGACCGGAGCGGCGTCTCGGCGGCGATGCGCGGTGAGCGCGCGGACGAACTCGTCGGCATGACCGACCTCCTCTCGGTCGACGTGCCTGACGGCTGGGGAATCCGCTGGCAACACGCCGCGGCTGATGCGGACCTCGAAGCGATGGGCACGGCCCTCGAGGACGCGGCGAATCGCGCGCGCCTGTTCGAGGACGAACTCGCCGATGCACCCGACGAACCGGGCGAACCGGCGCTGCTCGCCGCTCCCCAGCGAACCGCGTGGGGCTGGTTCGGCCGCCAGTCCCGATTCGCGCTCGATGGAGTCCGCCGGCACGTGGAGACGACGATGCCGGGCCACCACCGGACGAAGGCAGCCGATCGCGCCGCGAGCGCGGCGGTCGACTTCGCGGAGGCAGTCTGTGGATCGGCCGACGATGCCGCGGCTGGCGATGACTTCCCGTTTGCAGCCGTCACGCGTCAGTTCGGCCCCACGACCGGCGATCGTCTCGAGATCGGCCACGGCAAACCCGACGGTCGACGCATCTCGCTCGGTCGCGGCGAGGTCACCGACTGGGACCCCGAGGGCAAGCTCACGCTCGAGCGCTCGATGCGCGGGGGCGGCAGCTACGACGCGCTCGGCACTCCCAAAGACGACGGCGACGTGGCCGTGACGAAGTTCCGCGAGGGCCGGTGGTGGTATCCGACGACCTACAAGGCTGCCGACGGCACGTCGAAGGGGACCTACGTCAACGTCTGTACGCCGGTCGAACTCTTCCCCGACTACGTGCGGTATGTCGACCTCTACGTCGACGTGATCCGCCAGCCTGATGGAACGGTCGAGATCGTCGACGCCGACGAACTCGAGGACGCTGTCGATGCCGGGCTGGTGTCGGACGAACTGGCTGCAAAAGCCATGGATGTCGCGGAAGCCGTCGAGCGCGCGCTCTCGTAGGGCGGCACCGCTCAGTCTGATACAGTTGAGATCTCGTCGGGTCGGGATGCGGTCGACCTACCAGCTCCCACGATGTTCTCTCGTTAAAACCTGTAATATCGGAACGGAATGGAGGGGGGAGGACCCTCTCTGGTCTGCAAGCCGTCCCTGATACCACTGGACAGAAGTCAATACGAAGCCGGTCGCGAATTTGTGGCCGTCCCCGCAGGTGACGGCCGCATACATGCGACGGGCTTTACGTCGTCCTGTTCGGCAGTGTGTGAAACGGGGACCGTTCGAGCCGTCGATACCGCGTCGATCCTGTGGCTCGCCGCTCGAGCCCTTAGAGTGCGAAGTTGCCTTCCGTCACCGATCGTCCGCAGACCGGACAGCCGTTGGCCAGCGTCGCCGCTCGCATCGGGTCTGTAACCGTGATCGACCGCTGGCAGTCCGGACAGGTAAACTCGTATGCTGTCATGGGTCTGAGTGTGCTGGCACGTCTAGAGAGACGGGACCGTTCGGGTTAGACGGGGGGCCCAGATATGGAGGGGCATATATAAGTCATCGATCCTGACGCTCGCCGCTGTCCGCAGCCAGTGTAGCCAGCTCTGTGGATTGCTCGCGATCCTGTATGCGCTTCGAATGCCGACCTGAACGCACCGGCTGAGTTACAGGACCCGTTACGAGGCCGACCGAACAGGGTAAATCGTTACGGGGTGGTATCGCATACCAGTATCTATGGGTTCGCTCAACGAGGAAATGGCCGACGTGCGGTCGGATATCGACGACGTCAGAACACAGCTTCGGGAGGACGTTCCGGACTTTTTCGAGTTCGACGTGACGGTGGGGAACATCTCGTACAACGCCAACAGCAACAGCGTCTCCGTCACCATCGAGCCGAGCGCTCGAGCGCGGGATCAGCTCTCGGCGCAACTCGGTGGCGTCGACGTGCGGACGGACGGTAAACTCGAGTTCGAGTTCCGACTCACGGAGTCGTCGTCTCCCAACGAATAGCGACGTCCACGGGCGTGACCGCTCGAGTCTGTCGCAGTGGCTCGATCAGTCAGCCGCGAGTTTGTCCAGTCCGGCGGACTCGATGTCTTCGCCGTCGACCGACGAGCGTAGCGCGTCCATGCCGTCGTCGCGGTCGATGCCGAAGTCGTTCGCGTAGAGGTCTGCGACGCGATCCATCTCTTCGTCGGAGAGCTTTGGCACGTCGCTTGCGGCTGCCCACTCGTCGATGTCCGCTTTCGTGCGGAACGTCGGGGTGACGGTCGCGACGGGGTCGTGGGAGAGTAGCCACGCGATCGACGCCTGTCCCATCGTGCGCTCGCCGTCACGCTCTAAGAAGCGCAGTTGCTCGAGTTTCTCCCAGCCGGTCTCGTACCACTCGTCGGGGCGGAAGCCGCGGTGGTCGCCCTCCTCGAGTTCGGTCTCGGGCGTGACCTGTTCGTTGAGGATGCCCGAGGAGTGTGGCACGCGGGGGATCAGGCTGGTCGACGAGCCGGTCCGCTCGATCGTCTCGAGGAAGTGGTTGCCGACCTCCTGTTCTAAGACGTTCCAGACGAGTTGCACGGAGTCGAACTCCTCTTCGATGGCGAGGTCGCCCTCGGCGAGCCAGCCGATCGAGGGGCCCAGTGCGAGGCCGGTGGCGTCGATCTTGCCCTCTTCTTCGAGTTCGTCGAGCAACTCGAGGACGTCGGGCGTGATCTCGTCGACGTCGGCGTTGTGCAGTTGGAGCACGTCGACGGAGTCCATCTCGAGGCGATCTAAGCTCTTCTCGACGGCCTCCCGGAGATACTCGGGGTTCATCTCCTTGGGGAGTTCGCCGTGGCCGGCCTGTGGGTTGTTGTAGAAGTCATAGCCGACCTTGGTCGCGATGGTCACCTCGTCGCGGACCTCGGCCAGTGCCTGCCCGACCAGTTCCTCGCTGTGGCCGTGGCCGTAGACGTCGCCCGTATCGAAGTAGGTGATCCCCTGCTCGACCGCGTACTGGAGCATTTCGATGGCGTCGTCTTCGGAGCGGTCGCCCCACCAGTCGGTACCGACGGTCCATGCGCCGAAGCCGACTTCGCTGACCTCGACTCCGGACTCGCCGAGTTCGCTGTGTTGCATACTCATCTCTTTGGAGCGGGAGAACTTAGGGTGACCGGAACGCTCGAATTTCGTGTCGAACCGGTTTGGCCGTCAGTCCTGTGAGGCGAATCGCTCTTGGGTGTCGGTTGAGACGTATTCGTATGTCCAGTTCTCGCCGCGACTCGCGCGATCCCAGATGGGTCCTGCTCGCCGTCCTCCTTGGCAGCCTGTCGCTTGCCCTCCTCGCTGTGAGCCGACTCGAGATTCCGAGAGACCGACTTTCGGTTGGCGCAGTGCTCGTCGGGACGTTGCTGGTCGTCGGCACGCTTGCATTGCCCGCGTTGCTCTTTGCTGGGTGGCAGTCCGGTCAGGAGTAAGAACTTATCAGAACAACCCAGTAACACGCACGTTAGTTGGTCCGGCAACCACGGACGCACAACCGAACCCCTATGAACTCGGCGGGCAATACGTCGGGGTATGACAAAGCGGTACGTGTCGCTCCCCGAGGAGGCAGAAACGGGGATGCGCGAGTTTATCGATGAGGTCGACCGACGGCTCTCGAGCGACGAGGACACCTGCTCGGTCGTCGAGGACGTTCTGATCGACCTCTCGGGCGACCGCGAGGCCTACGAACGCTGGCAGCGCGGCGAGTCGGTGCCGCCAGCCGAACGCATCCGCCTGCAAAGCTACGATCCCTGTAATACGACCTTAGAGAGCGAATACTACGCCGAGAAAGACGAGGCGGCGTTCCGCCGCTCCAAGCACCTCCAGTGGCTCTGGCGGCAGTTCGACAGCCTGCCGATCGCGGACAACGTCGAGTTCGCGCTTCGGTTCCGGCGGATGCTCGCCGATCACCTCTTCGAGGACTGTGGCGACAACTGCCGCTTTTTCAAGGGCATTACGTTCACTTACGGCCACAACATCACGATCGGGGACAACGTCGTCGTTCACGACGACGTCCACTTGGACGACCGGGGAAAGCTGACGATCGGCGATCGCGTCTCGATCTCCGACGGTGTCCACATCTACAGCCACGACCACGACGTCGTTGACCAGACAGAGGTACGTAACTACCACACGATCGTCGAGGACGACGTCCGACTCACCTACGACGCGATGGTCCGCGCCGGCTGTAAGGTCGGCGAGAACGCCGTCGTCGGCGCACGCGGCATCGTCCAGAACGACGTTCCCGCCCACCACATCGCCATCGGGATGCCCGCCAAAAGCGTCAAGATCAAACCCGGCTGGGAAGACGTCGCGACCCCGATCGACGAGGCCGGCGTCAACCGGCAGGACGAACGCCACCTCGAGTACGACCTGCCCGACGACCTCGAGGTCTTCGACGAGTTCGGCCGTGACTTACAGCCGCCCCAGTAGTTCTCGTCGACCTGACTCTCGTCAGCCCCGACAGCGGGGAATATCCAAGTGCCTCGAGACCGTATCGCACACTGATGGCACTCTGGGGCTGGCTCATCGGCTATGTCGCGCTGTTTGCCCTGCTCCACCTGTTACTGTACTACCTGTACGTCCGGCGCAGCGACGGCGAGAACGAGCGAACGCCGTCGTTTGCCGATCCCAACCACGCGAGTCTTCGATCGTCGCCCGGTCCTGATCGCTATCCGCGTGCCACGGACGAGGGACACGATGCTGACTGGGATCACGACGCTGATCGCGAGTTCGACGGGGAGACGATCTGCTGTCCCCACTGTGGCGCACCCAACGAGGCCGATCAGACGTTTACGTACTGCTGGAACTGTGCGTCGGGCTTGCGCCGGTGAACGGCAGTAACGCGGCTGCCGATCGAACCGGTTTTTTATTCTGCCAGCGCCGTCGCAAGCCGATCGAGGTGATCGACGCCGACGACGGCGACGGCCGTCCCCGGTTCCGAGCGGATCTCTGCGAGTCGCTCGATCATACAGCGCTCGCGCGTTTCGTCTCGGTACGCTAGAGTGGTACCGTCGGTGTCGACGCTGCCAAGCAGCGCCTGAATGCTGGCGACATGGGCGCGCTCGTGGGCGGCCTGTCGATCCGGCGAATCCTCGTGATCGACATCGTATTCGACCGTGTCGCCGGGAATGACGGTCATCGACGTCGCGTGGGTCAGCGTCGCGGCGATCCGATAGGTGAGTGCATCACGGGTCGCGTTGCCGACACTCGAGAGGACACGTCGCGCCGTCGCGGGCGAGACACGGTCGGCGACCAGTCGCGTGACGAGCCGGCGGAGGAACGACCAGTTCGGGGCGTCGATGCCGACGGCCTCGGCGTCGGGGGCAGCGCGGATCGCTGCGCTCATCTCGCCGCCGAACCGCGGCGGCGTCGGATCGTCGGCGTCACCGTTGCGGCCGTAGACGCGGTACAGCGGCATCGCAACGGGCGGTAACTCGAGTGCAAGCGTCGCCGGCTCGACGTGTTCCAAGACGCGTTCGACGCGGGCGACGCTGGCGGGATGGTCGTGGACGACGCCGATCAACACGAGATCGCCGGTCGTGTCGGGAAGTCGGCGGCAGAACTGGGCGGTGATCCGAGGATCGTCGAACGATTCGGCGAACGAGGGGGACTCGTCCATTGCTCATAGAGTAATACGTGACTACCGCTATAACGCTTCCGTTGTATTGACTCGGATTCGAGTTGTGATTGGTCCTGGTGCTGACGGAACCGCCAGCGTCGTAGCTGGCGCTCGAGTGACCTAATAAAAACACTCTGTCACTGACCGATTGGGAACGAGTAACGACCGACTTCAGCCGAGCGAAACCGTCGACATCGTCCCGCACTGCCACGGTTTTCCTCGATCAACGACCGCACAGGCTGCGATCGGAGTGTGAGAGAATAGGGAAATATTTATATAGAATCACAATCAATCACTCGACCGACTATGAGTCAGCGAATGCAGCAGGGTCAGCCGATGATCGTAATGAGCGAGGACTCCCAGCGCGTCAAGGACAAGGACGCGCAGGATTACAACATCAGCGCCGCCCGTGCGGTCGCTGAAGCAGTCCGTTCGACACTCGGCCCGAAAGGGATGGACAAGATGCTCGTCGACTCCATGGGATCGGTGACGATCACCAACGACGGCGTCACCATCCTCAAGGAGATGGACATCGACAACCCGACGGCCGAGATGATCATCGAAGTCGCCGAAACGCAGGAAGACGAAGCCGGCGACGGCACCACGACGGCCGTCGCGATCGCCGGTGAACTCCTCAAGAACGCCGAGGACCTCCTCGAGCAGGACATCCACCCGACGGCGATCATCAAGGGCTTCCACCTCGCCAGCGAGCAGGCCCGTGAGGAGATCGACGACATCGCGACCGACATCGACACCAGCGACGAGGAGGTCCTCCGCAAGACCGCTGAAACCTCGATGACCGGCAAGGGCACCGAGGTCAACAAGGAGTATCTCGCCGAACTCATCGTCGAGGCCGTCCGCCAGGTCACCGTCGAGAACGAAGACGGCGAGAACGTCGTCGACCTCGAGTTCTTAAACATCGAGACCCAGACCGGCCGCAGCGCCGGCGAGTCCGACCTGCTCGAGGGCGGCATCGTGGACAAAGACCCTGTCCACGACAACATGCCCACGTCGGCCGAAGACGCCGACATCCTGCTGCTCAACGAGGCCATCGAAGTCGAAGAAACCGACATCGACACCGAGGTTTCCGTTACGGACCCCGACCAGCTCCAGCAGTTCTTAGACCGCGAGGAGAAACAGCTTCAGGAGAAGGTCGACACGATCGCCGACCTCGGTGCTGACGTCGTCTTCTGCCAGAAGGGCATCGACGACCTCGCCCAGCACTACCTCGCCAAGGAAGGCATCCTCGCAGTCCGCCGCGCCAAGAAGTCCGACCTCGAGTTCCTCAAGGAAATCGTCAGCGCGAACATCGTCTCCGACCTCGAGAGCGCCGAGGAGGACGACCTCGGCTTCGGTGACGTGACCCGCGACGACGAGGACGAACTCTTCTACGTCGAGGGCGAGGACGCCCACGGCGTCACCCTCCTGCTGCGTGGCTCGACCGAGCATGTCGTCGACGAACTCGAGCGCGGCGTCAACGACGCACTCGACGTCGTCGCCCAGACTGTCTCCGACGGCCGCGTCCTCGCGGGCGGCGGTGCCATCGAGGTCGAACTCGCCTCGCGACTCCGTGACTACGCTGACTCCGTCTCCGGTCGCGAGCAACTCGCCGTCGAGGCCTTTGCCGACTCGCTCGAGCTCGTCCCGCGCGTGCTCGCTGAGAACGCGGGCCTCGACTCGATCGACACGCTGGTCGACCTGCGTGCGGCCCACGACGACGGCGACGTCGAAGCCGGCCTGAACGTCTTCACGGGCGACGTCGAGGACACCTTCGAGTCCGGCGTCGTCGAACCGGCCCACGCCAAAGAGCAGGCCGTCACCTCCGCTGCCGAAGCGGCCAACCTCGTGCTCAAAATCGACGACATCATCTCCGCCGGCGACCTGTCGACTGACAAGGGCGACGACGAGGAAGGCGCACCCGGTGCCGGCGGCATGGGCGGCATGGGTGGCGGCATGGGCGGCATGATGTAAGAGCGGTTCGGAACGAACGCAGTGAGTGAGAACCGCTGAAAGCGAGCGGGGAACGGAGTGACCCGCGAGCTAAACCTAAATTTTGCTCTGTCGTTCGAGAGAGCTTCGCTCTCTCGTGATGACGAAAGGCGCGAAGCGCCTTTCGAACCACGGGCCGCCGAAGGCGGCCCTCGGCAAAATTTAGTATAAAATCACTCCTCGCTCCCGGGCTCACGGCTATCGCCGTTCGCCATCCCGCGGCGCGAAGCGCCGCGCCTTGGTCGCTCGTCGGCCCGAGCGCCGTACGCTCACGGGCTTTGCCCGTTCACGCCCGCGCTCGGTGAACGGCGTCACTCGGGTTCTTCGAACCGCTCGCTCGCCGACAGTTGCTCGGACAGCGTTCACTGCAGACATCTGCTTTTGTTCGCTCGCGAGGAGCGCCGTAGTGTTGCCACTGCTTGCAGTCGGAGTATTCGAAAAGGACCGTCTGTTTACGCTTCCTCGTCGACCTCGAGTTCGAACTGCTCGTTCTCGGAGACAGCGTTGAGAACGACGCTGGTGTTCGAGGCTTTGATATCGGGGTCGGTCAGCAACTCTTTGATCTGATCGTTCATGCCGTCGGTGTTTTCGAACTTGCCGATGGCGATCACGTCGTAGTCGCCAGTGACCTCGTAGACGCTGGTCATCTGGCGGTGGTCGCGTAGCGTGTCGGTGACGTCGGGCAGGGCATTCCCCTCGACTTGCAACTGGATGACGGCGGTTACGTCGTAGCCAACCGCGTCGTAATCGACGCGGGGGGTATAGCCCTCGATAACACCTTCTTCCTCGAGATCGGAGAGGTGATTCGAGACGGTCGTCACGGAGACGTCGAGATCCTCGGCGAGGCTGCGCAGGCTCGCCCGACCGTCGCCGAGAAGTGCATTCACTAGTTTTGCATCGAGATTTTCGTACGTCATCACATCGACTCACTCATTGAAGCCTTTAGAACTTTACGAATATGCAGTTTGGGGCGGGAGAGAGAAGATTTGCTCAGAACAGTAGTGTTTTAGTAAGCGGGTTACGAGAATACGACGACGAGAAAGATGACAAGCGGAAACCTCACAGACACAGAACAGGCGGTGCTGGACGAAATCGAGGAGAAAGACGTTGACTTCCTCCGACTGCAGTTTACCGACATTCTCGGAACGGTCAAGAACGTCTCCGTCCCAGCCCGTCAGGCCGAGAAGGCCTTTGAAGAGGGGATCTATTTCGACGGTTCTTCTATCGAAGGCTTCGTGCGCATTCAGGAATCGGACATGCGGCTCAAGCCCGACCCGGAGACGTTTGCGATTCTGCCGTGGCGCAAGAAAGAGGGCAGCGCTGCCGCCCGAATGATCTGTGACGTCTACGACACCTATACCGGCGAACCGTTCGAGGGTGACCCGCGTCGCGTCCTCAAGAACGCCCTCGAGCGTGCCAACGAGATGGGCTATACGGTCAACGCCGCGCCCGAACCGGAGTTCTTCCTCTTCGAGGAAGACGAGGAGGGCCGTGCGACCACCAAGACCAACGACGCCGGCGGCTACTTCGACCTCGCACCGAAAGACCTCGCCTCCGACGTCCGCCGCGACATCATCTACGGCCTCGAGAGCATGGGCTTCGAAGTCGAAGCCAGCCACCACGAGGTCGCCGAAGGCCAACACGAGATCAACTTCACCTACGATGACGCCCTGACGACGGCCGACAACGTCGGCACCTTCCGCACCGTCGTCCGTGCGATCGCCGCCCAGCACGACCTGCACGCGACGTTCATGCCCAAACCGATCCCGAAGATCAACGGTTCGGGGATGCACACTCACCTTTCGCTGTTCACCGAGGACGGCGAGAACGCCTTCCACGACGACGACGACGAGTTCAACCTGAGCGAGGAGGCCCACGCCTTCACCGCCGGGATCTTAGAGCACGCACCCGCGATCACGGCGATCGCAAACCCCACCGTCAACAGCTACAAGCGACTGGTGCCGGGCTACGAAGCTCCCGTCTACGTCGCGTGGTCCGACCGCAACCGCTCGGCGCTGATCCGCCGACCTGCCGCACGCACGCCCGCAGCGTCGCGCATCGAACTGCGCTCGCCGGACCCATCGTGTAACCCCTACCTCGCGCTTGCGGTCATGATCCACGCCGGTCTCGACGGTATCGAGCAGGGCCTCGAGTGTCCCGACCCGGTTCGCGAGAACATCTACGACTTCGACGAGGCAAAACGCGAAGAGTACGGCATCGACACGCTGCCGGCGAACCTCGGCGAGGCTGTCGACGCCTTAGAGGAAGACGAAGCGATGTACAACGCCCTCGGCGACCACGTCGCCTCCAAGTTCATCGAGGCCAAACGCCAGGAGTTCGAGGAGTACCTCATCGACGTCTCCGAGTGGGAACTCGACCGCTACCTCGAGACCTTCTAACCCGGCTTCTGCTGCCCCATAGGTCCGTTTTTTCTTTTGTATCGCGGGCAATCAGTCGCTACTCGATCGTGGTCATGACCTTCCAGTGCCAGCGTTTCGGACTCGAGTGTGTCGTAGCGGTCCCAGATTGGCGCGAGGCTCACGACACGAGTATCCCCGATCGTGGCCTCGCGGTGGCGATGATGATGGCCGACCGCTGCCGGGATGGGGTCGGAGACGTTTTCGCGTCGATCGAATCCGAGGAGGCAGATTCAAGCCCGGCCCTTAGACGCGTCGGCGTCGGACCCTCGGGTATGGCTGACACTCCTGACAGCAACACTGTCGAAACGGAAGACGACTCCATCCACGTCCGATTTCGCGATCCCGATCGGGACGACGAGATCCGGACTCCCGAGTGGGCAGCGCAACCGGCCAGATCGGTTTCGGATGGCAGTGAGGTCCACACCGGAAAGCTCGAGGGCGATCAATGATCCAACCGGTATCCGCCGGGCTGTGCGCAGTGGGCTTCAGCCGACTCGAGAGACGGCAGTGGCACATCCGGTCGAACTCGCCGTGTCGGTCCCGACGAGTCCAACCAACGCAAGACTGTCATGGCTTCCAGACTGCAGAATTATACGTTCGATCGTTGACGGTGTGGATATGGTCGACAGGCGAACCTACGCGTTCGAGGGGACCCAACCGACGATCGACAAGACAGCACGGGTAAGCCGAGAAGCGACGCTCGTGGGCGACGTCGACATCGGAGCCGACGCGAGCATCTGGCCCGGCGTCGTGCTTCGCGGTGACGTCGGTCCCGTCCGCATCGGACAGGCAACGCACGTCGGGGACAACGCGACGATTCACGCCTCACAGCTCGGGGATCAGGTCATGGTGGGCCACGGAGCTATCCTCAACGAGACGACCGTCGAGGACCGGGCGCTGGTCGGGTTCAACGCGACGACTAACTCCGACGTCACGATCGGCAGCGGCAGCATCGTCGCCGCAGGCACCGTCGTCCCAGACGGCTATGATATTCCGCCGGAGTCGTTCGTCCGTGGCGTGCCAGCAGAGATTACGCCACTCGAGAAAACGGGGATCGACGCCGAGGCCATCCTTGAGGAGTACTCGTCGGGCGAGTACACCGATCTGGCCAAGCGCCACGAGGAACTGTTCGAGTAATTCGCTTCAGGCTTGCTGGGTCGCCGAGCCGAGCTCGAAGATCTCACGGTAGAGGCTCTCGGCGAGGTGATCGATGTTCGCTTCGGCCTCGCTGGCGTCCATCGTGTCGCCGATGCCCTGCCACTCGATGGACAGCCGGGTGATCGGCACCAGTGCGACCCCACCGATGACGATCTCGCCGTCGGGCGTGTGGACGTGCCACGCTGTCTCCATCCCGTTCGACGAGCGAGTGACACCGTCGATCTTGCCGCCCGCAGCAACCCACCGCTCGACGAGATCGTCAGTGAGTCTGCGGAGCTTCCGTTCACCGAGCAGGTGGAGAGCGCCGCCGCCACTCGCTAACAGCGCGAACGCGACGGCTGCCATCGGCAGGCCGCCGTAGGGGACGTTGATCGACGCTGCAAGGCCCGCCGTCACGACGACCAGGCCGAGCACCCGCACGTCGACTGCGCTCGGCACCGTGCCGCTCCAGGCCGCTGTCGTCTCCCGAGACGACTGCTCGAGTTGCATCTCGACCGCATCTCGATGCGGTGACCGGGTAGCCGTTTGCCTGTCCTATTGCGGGCTTTATCCGACTGATTGTGAGTTTACTCGTCCTCGAGTAGTGCGTCGTCGCCGTGGGTTTCACGCAACGTCTCGAGAGACTCGCGTTGGGCCTCGAGTCGCGGCGTCGGCTCTGCGTAGGTGTACTCGAACAGCTCGCTGGGATCCCCATCGACGCCCTCGGCGCGGTCGACCAGCGTCGCCAGCGTCTCCTCGATCTCTGACTCGATCGTGTCGATCCGATCGTCGTCGATAACGCCTTCATTCCGCAGGTACGCCTCGAACCGGTCGATCGGATCCCGCTCGCGCCATCGTTGGACCTCCTCGTCATCCCGGTAGACGCTGGGGTCGTCCGCCGTCGTATGGGCACCGTAGCGGTACTGGACCGCCTCGATCAGCGTCGGGCGCAACCGGCCACCGTCAGGCTCGAGGGCCTTTTCCCGTGCCGCTTTCGTCACGGCGTAGGTCGCGAGTGGGTCCATGCCATCGACCTGGACGCCAGCAAAGCCGTAGGCGTGGGCCTTCTGGGCGATGGTTGCGCTCGCGGTTTGCGCTTCGCGCGGGATCGAAATGGCCCACTGGTTGTTGTTACAGATGAAGACTGTCGGGGTGTCGAACACCCCAGCAAAATTCATCGCCTCGTGGAAGTCTCCCTCCGATGTCGACCCGTCGCCGAAGTGGGCGATGCCGATGCGCTCGTCGCCGTCTAGTTTCGCCGCCCACGACCAGCCCACTATGTGAGGCAGATGGCCGGCGATCGAGATATTGAGCGGGAAGACATCGATTTCGGCCAGCGCAGCGTTGCCGTCCTCGTGGCCCATCCAGTAGAGCAGATACTCCCACGGCATTCCCCGCGCCGCAAGCGCACCGTGTTCGCGGTACTGAAAGGAGAGCGTATCTTCGTCGGCCAGTGCGTACGTCGAGCCGATCTGAGAACCCTCCTGGCCGGCCAGCGAGGAGTACGTTCCCAGCCGACCCTGCCGCTGGAGGCTGATCATCCGCTCGTCGAACCGGCGAGAAAACCGCATATCCCGGTACATCGAGCGTAACGTCTCCGGCTCGAGCTCCGGTTCCAGTTCGGGTGCGACGACGGTCCCATCGGCATCGAGCACCTGAATCCGATCGTTCGGTGCCCGCTCGAGAAGGTCGCGCTCGCGGACGTCTCCTGCCATGGCTTGTCACTCGAGTGCGGCCTATATAACAGTGGTTCCGAACGCGGGTCAGTTCCGTCCCACTCGATTACTCATACACTGGCAGCCGATCCGACTGATCCGACCCCTCAACGAACGGCAGTTCCGTGCGGGTTGCAGCCACTTCGTCGCCGCCGATCCGGACCGTCAACTCGTCGCTCTCGAGGCCGTAGTCGACGAGCGCGAGCGCAAGGACCGCCTCGCACATCGGACTCTCGCCCGCGCGGGTGACTTCGCCAACCGACGCGTCACCGTCGAAGATGGCCGCATCCGATTCGGGCACGGCTTCGCCCTCGAGGGTCAGCCCGACGAGTTGGCGGCTGGGCTGGCCGCGGTTCTCGACGCGGGAGACGACTTCTTGACCGACGTAACAGCCCTTCTCGAAGTCCAAGGCGCTTTGCAGGCCGAGGACGTTCGGGAGCGTTCCCTCGAGTTCGGTGTGAAAGAGCGGCGAGCCGGCCTCGAGCGCCAGGCTCTCGAAGGTTCGGTAGCCGAAGGGGGCGGCATTCAGTCCCTGATTGAGCAGCGTGTCGTAGACGGCCGCGGCGTCGGCAGCGGCACAGATCACCTCGTAGCTCTCCTCGCCGGTGAGCGCGTCGGTGCGGATGACGGTGACGCCCTCGTCGCCCATCGTCCCGCGGACGAACGAGTAGCGCTGCTCGGGCGAACCGGCACCGTTGAGGACACTCGCGATCTTTTCAGTGGCCTGTGGGCCGTGAATCCCGAAAATCGCGTACTCGTCGGTCGCGACGCGAATCTCGACGTCCTGGATGAACACCTTCTCGGACCACTCCTCGGCCAGCCCCTCGGCAGTCTCGGGCTGGGTAAACAGGAGGAGTCGCTCGCCCGCGTTGTAGATATAGAGTTCGACCTCGATCCCGCCCTGTGGATCGAGCACGAGCGCGTAACACCCCTGTCCGTCTTCCGCTGGGACGCGGTTCGACACCACGTTGTCGACGTACTCGAGACGGTCGTCACCTTCGACGACGAGTACGCCGTAAGCTAACTCGAGTAAGCCGACGCCGTTGCGAACTGCCCGATGCGTGCGCTCCGGTCGCCCGTAGTGTTCGACGATCCGTCGGTCTGCGCGCTCGCCGAATGTGGCCCCGAGATCTTCGTGGATGGACTCGATGACGCTCATGGATACCCTCTGGGCGCTGCGCGTATCAGGCGTTTCGATTCAAAAAGGCATCCGGTCGCGCAGCCACTCCCCGATCGACTGGTCGTCGTCCTCGTCGGCCGGCTCGTCGGGGACGACGCGGTCAGCGGGCTTGATCACCGTCTCTGAGTTCGACTCGACGACGATCAGATCGTCTTCTTTGAGCATCGACAGGGCTTGCTCGAGTTCGTCGATGTCAACCTCGACGGCCGCCCGGAGTTCGAAGACGGTCATGCCGTCATCGGCGCGATCGACCAAGGCATCGAGTATCGCCACCTCCGTCCCCTCTCGGTTCCGGTACTCCCGCTTTGCTCTCATCCATGCTCCCATTCGACGACCCGGGATTTGACGTTTGTCGTTCTGACGACGTGGCTATCGGCTCGATTCACGAGACTCGGTCACAGCCTCGGGATCGGACCACAAACGGACACCGTTTCTCTGTTCGACAGGATAGAACCGCGAGACAGTTCGAATTACTTTCACGAATAGCAGACATACAGGCAGTACGTTTTTTATGGACTGGATCGGTACGATTGGACAATGGTCCTGCGATGTTCGCTGCTCGGACACGACTTCGGCGACACCGAGGTCGAACACGAGCGCGAAGAACGGGGCAGTGAGGTCGTCGTCACCGTCCAGGAATTCGAAGAGTGTTCCCGCTGTGGCGAGCGCAACGTCATCAGCGAGAACACTGAGGTGACCAGCCTCGCCGCCGGAACAGATGCCGACTCACTCCCCAACGATCACGATCCCGACCCGACTGAACCGCCCCTCGAGCCAGACGCTACTGACGAACTCACGTCCGAAACGGACGCCGCGGTCATCGATACTGACGAACCCGTCACCGAAACGGATGCCGAGTTCATCGACGCCGACGAACCCGATTCCGGAGGGGACGCTGCGTTCGTTGACGCTGACGAACCCGTCACCGAAACGGATGCCGAGTTCATCGACGCTGGTGAATCCAGTTCCGAGACTGATGCCGAATTTATCGACGACAACACCACCGAGTCGACCGCTGAAAGCACACCCACTGACTCGGACACGGAGACCGCCTCCGCGGAGACCACAGCCACCGACGACATCGATCTCCCGACCGACGAAAACGGCGATCCCGTCGTCGATGACGGCGAGATCCTCGAGGACGACGATCTTGCCCCTGAACGGGACCGCGAACACGGTGAGTGGCCCGACTCGAGCGACGTCGGTCCACCGGTCGGTGCCGACTCCGCCCCGACGGCGTGGCCCGATGATGATACCGACACTGGGACCGACACCGAAGACGTGGCATCCGATCCGACCCCAACCGACGACGACGCGGTCGTGATCGACAACGACGTACCAGCAGATGCCAGAAACGACGCTCGGTCGGTGACCGCAGCGCCCCCGACCGACGCGACCGACAGCGCGACCGACGCGACCGACGACGCCTCGTCCGAGTCGGCAAGCGGTATCGAGTGGGCCGACTCGGTTCCGACGCCGACCGAACGCGACAACGGCACCGCAGACGACGTTCCGACCGAGTTCTACTGTCCACGATGTGACTACGTCGCCAGCGGCGACCGCGCCTCGCTGCGCGCCGGCGACATCTGTCCTGACTGTCGCAAAGGCTATCTCAGCGAACGCGAGCATCAGTAGCCGTCTCCCTCTGGTTGTGGTCGTCCGTTCACTTACACTGCTGCTGGTCGGTCGATCGATCGACGACCCTCCCGGCCAGTGGTCGAATCCGTACCTTCGTAGCCTGACGAGCGCGTTCAGTAGCGGTGACCGATCAGGAGACCGAAACGTCGGCTATGAAAAGAGGTAAACGCTCCGCCGTGTTTCTCCCAACCCATGAAGGAGTACAAGATGCGCCGCGGTGAATATCTCGAGGAGCGAATTCCGGATCTGGAGTCGACCGTCGAGGACTACTTCGGTCCGATCACGGGCACTCAGGAGTACAAGGGCAGCGAGCTCTTTTGCATCGAGGAGCCTGACAACCCCGTCTTCGAGAAGATCGTCGTCGGTGCCGTCGAATACTCCGGCAAGAAGGACAAACTCGGCGTCGAGTTCCACGAACGCGACCCCACCGAACTCGACCCCGATGAACTCGAGGCCGCCGCGGATGCCGTCGACGCCAAAAACGACTTCTTGCTCGAGGCGACCGGCCGTGACGCCAAGTCCCGCCGTGACTCGATGAAACGGACAGTCGAAGACGACCCGGATCACGACTTCTAACAACCTTTTACGCTGCGGTTTGTCGCGAGCGAGGCGCTACGCGCTCGCTCGCGACGTCCCTCGGTAAAATCTCGAGAGAGCGAAGCTCTCTCGGACCTCGCGGGAGCTTCGCTCCCGCTTAGGGTTGATCAATAACATTCCTCCCTCCCCGTTGGGTCGGTCGTCGGCCCGCTCGTTCGCTTCGCTCACTCGCGGTCGGTATCTGGTATCTGCCTGCCCTTCCCCGAGTCGGACGGCTCTCGCGTTGCTCGAGCCATCCTTCCGGCCACAGTCCGCTGTATTCGGTGTGGCCCCAATTACCTTCGTAACGGTGAGGCTGTCAGATAACGGTTTACATGCGCCAGTGTTCGGGACTTCCGACTCGGTCACGACAGGGAATGCATGTACCAGTTACTGGAAGTCGTACCGCAGCCTAAAGCATTTAACTATGCCGTGTGTGAATAAAAATATGAAAAGACGTTCGGTTCTTGCTGCGATAGGGACTTCCCTTACAGTTTTCTCTGCGGGCTGTTCAAGTAGGATATCCAGTGACCGGGATCGGAACTACGAGTTTGGACTATATAATGGCTCACAGGACCCTCATTCGTTCAGAATTCGAATTGGAAATGACGTGGAGGGGTATTTCCAAGAAGAGACATTTGAGATGGAAGGCGAGACAGCCAACGAAAACGTTCCAGTAGAGGACACACCATCCCGTATCTATCTCAAAATAGATTCAGCCGATGAACGAAGGTTTCCATGGCCAGCTTCAACCGGTGAGTTAGGGAAAATTGCATTAAAAGCAGACGTTTGGTATGAGCCGACACTTCAACAAGATATTTTGATTCAAGAGGGGTAAAGCATTCACCCTTACCTGATACGTAAACAGAGACACTGACCAGTTGATTCGTTCTTCTCTGTCTGAAACCAATCTCTTGTGCAGAGTTGTATGAGCCCGCTTCGTAACGGCTTTTATCGCTGCGTCGAACCCTCGAGTCATGGACCCACAGGCGTTTGTCGTTGCAACGCTCGTCGCCCACGTCGGGCTCGCGATGTTCGTGACCGGCCACGCGCGCCTGACAGAGACCGAGGCCGGTAAGTGGCCGTTCGTGGCGCTTACGTTCGGGTTAGCCGGGGTTGCCGCGTACTTTTTCTACGACGAGTCGTCGGACGCTGGCAGAATCTAAGATCGAGTCTCGGCCTCGAGTCAGCCAGAAAAAAGCGCCCAGTTCTTAGGCGAGGAAGACGTGTCGCGGCCGATCAACGAGGATGTCGCGACCGAACTCGACGGTCTCTGAGAAGGCGTCGCTGCGGAAGAACTCCATGGCGTCCTCGCGGGAGTCCCAGCGGCTGGCGATGAACATATCGTTTTCGTCCTCGCGATTGACGAGCAGGTCGGTCTTTCGGTGGCCGTCCATGTCCGCGAGCATGTCGGCGGCGTCATCGAACACGCTGGTGAAGTCGCTGCGATGCTCCGGCTTGACCGTGTAGAACATGCCCATCGTATCCCACGAGTCGTCCTCATCGTCGCCCGCCTGCCGGACGATATCAGGGAGATCCGCAAGGAAGCCGGCGGCCGTGTTCGCGGCGCGATCGGTCTCCCAGAGGCTGACGACTGCGGTCTCCGCGCCGTCGTCTCGAGGCTCGTAGACAGCCGTCTTTACGTGCGTGTCGTAGTGGTCGAAGTTCTGGCGCAGCCCGTCGACTTCTTCGAAGAGCTCGTTGGCGTCGGCCTCGGAGTAGAGCACGACCGCGTGGATGTCCTCGCCGTGTGGCTGGCCCGCATAGACACCCTGCTCCTCGAGTTCGCTGCGGACGTCCTCGTCGTCGCCGTGTGGGCCGCCGGAGCCGCCATGGTGGCCGCTCGACTCGCCGCCGTGGTGGCCCTCGGTATCGCCGCTCGCATGGGGGTGGCCGCCGTGTGCATCGTCTTCCTGTGGCACCGGCTCGCCCGCGAGATAGGCATCCAGATCGGTGGGATCCATCCGGCGGGCCGAGAAGAACTGTCCGAACTCGGCAAAGCGGGAACTCGAGGGGTCGAATCGCATCTCGTAGAGCAGTTCCTTGACGTCGGTGGGGTCGTCGCCAAAGAGGGTGATGCCCCACTCGAAGTCGTCGAAGCCGATGCTGCCGGCGATGATCTGGGTGACACGACCGGCGTAGTCCTTGCCGATTTCGCCGTGATTCGAGAGGTAGTCCGCGCGCTCGTCGAAGGGGAGCTCGTACCAGTTGTGGTCGGGCCCGCGGCGCTTGTCCATCGGGTAGAAACAGAGGAAGTCGCTGTCCGGCAGCGCTGGCTTGAGCCGGGACTCGATGTAGTTTGCGATCCCGGTATCGGCGGTTTCGCCCTCCTCGAAGTAGTCCTGAGACATATACCCGGAGACTTCTGTCACCGAGACGTAGGAGTCGGCCCGCTCGGTGAACTCGGCGAGGGCGGTGTGTTCGAACCGGCGCTCGAGCGTGTCGATGTCGGCGAGCGTCGGCCGCAGGTGCAAGACGAGCAGGTCGGCCTTGTGGCCGAGCACTGCGAACGTCGCCGACTCGCCCTCGTCGGCGTCGTCGACGCGCTCACAGGACGTGAGGTATTCCATTCCCTCGTCGATCGCCCGTTCGCGCCGTCGCTCGGGCGCGTCTCGCCAAGCGTCCCAGTCGACCGACCGGAAGTCGTGGAGAACGTACCAGCCTTCTTCGGTCTGTGGTGGTTGCCGTCGTTCCATAGACGCGGGTTAGGACGGCGACGCTAAGAAGGGCCGGGTTTCTCCCCAATATCGTGTGATGATACTCCTGTCTGTGAGCGGTTGCGTACACGGTGCGTTAGAAGCTGTTTCGTCGGCTGACCGGGCCAGCTCCGGGTTCAGCCCGCGAGCAGTTGCGGCCCGAACAGCAACATGAGGAAGCTGACGAGCATCGTCACGCCGATCGTGGTCGTCACAACGCGGACCATGCCACGGGTGGCGTTGATCGGGAGCCGCGAGACGATCGCTTCAGTGCTCGTTCGGAGGATGTGCCCGCCGTCGAGCGGGAACGCCGGGATGCAGTTGAAAAAGCCGAGCTGGACGTTGATCCAGCCGGTCCAGAACAACAGGTTCGCCAGCAGGAAGATGCCCCCGTCGCCGAACGCGCCGAGTGCCCCCTGGACCTCGTAGAAGTTCTGAATCCCGCCAGTGAAGCCGGCGAAGTTGAACGGAAGCACGCCGCTGACGCCGATCACCGGCAACAGCAGTGCCACCCCGATCTTGCCGAGGAAGGTGTCTGCAACCGGGCCGAACCGCGTCTCGCTGTCGCCACCGAGCAGGCCGAGATACTCGCCTGCGGGGTAGAGCTGGACGCCGATGTCGCTCATCGAGATGCCGGACGTTCCCGGCTGGGGCTGAATGCCGAGGAAGCCGCTGTCGGTGCGCGGATGCTCGTCGAGGGTGACGGTGTAGGTCTCACGCTCATCGCCGAAATAGCCCTCGACGGTGACCTCCTGGCCCGGCTCGGTGTCCTCGAGCAGCCCGGCGAGAGCTCCATAGTCGTGTACCCGTTCGCCGTCGAAGTGGGTGATGACGAACGTCTCGTCGGTCGATCCGGCCTGGGACGCGAGTGGCTCGCCTTCGACGATCGAAACCGCAGCGCCGATCGTCACCTCGCGCTCGACCCGGTCCCCATCGTTTTCGGGCTCGATCGTCAGATTGACGCGCTCGTTGTCACCGACGGTGTCGGTGAAGCCGCGTTCAGTCGCGACCGATTGCCCGTCGACCGCGCGGATCTTGTCGCCAGCAGACAGCTCTGTCGGAGTGTCGTCAGTCGCTGCGGTCACGAGCAGTGCACGATCGACCGGGACCGTCTCCTCGCCGTTGAGCTCGACACGCACCTGTTCGCCGTCGGTGGCCTCGAGCTGGTTCGCGAGGTCGCCGTTGCCCTCGACTGCGGTGTCGTTGATCGACGTGATGCGGTCGTTGGGTTCGATTCCCGCGTCGGCGGCGGGGGAACTATCCGCGACGCCGCCGACGGCAGCGCCGGGTGCGACGGCGATCGAGCCGGCGACGGGGCCAAAGAGGAGCGCGAAAGCAAGGAGCGTGATCGCGAAGTTGTTCGTGACGCCGGCGGCGAACATCCGCGTCTGGCCGCCACGGGAGGCCGCCTTGCTGCTCTCTTGATCGGGTTCGACGAACGCGCCGACGGGGAGGACGGCGAGCATTGCAACACCCATGGAGTCGATGTCGATGTCCTCGACGCGACAGAGCAGCCCGTGGCCACCCTCGTGGACGACGAGTCCGACGAGCAGCCCGAAGACGATGCCCGGTGTGGCCGCAAGCGGCAGGAAGTCGTTGACGCCGGGGATGACGAGGACGTTGCGTGGCTGTCGAACCGCCGAGGACGACACCTGTGGCGACGAGAGCGTAACCATCGCCGCGCGGATGAGAAACACGAACATGCTCACCATCACGACGATCGCGATGCCGACGCCGAGGTTCGACCACGCGCGCCAGAACCGCTTGGGCTGTGCGAGCCGGTCGAGCAGGGCACGGCCGCGTTTAGTGTGGAACGTGAGAATCGGCCCCTGTGTACCGATGTAGTCGGGCAGATAGCCGCCGTTTCGTAGGCTGAGGACTGCGACCCAGTAGAGGAGGAGGCCGACAAGAACCCACGTCAGCACCTCTGATCCGTAGATCTCGGGGGGTGAGACGACAGCGGGGAAACCGTGATCCATTGGTAGTGAGTCGGGCCGGCAGTCTCAAATGGCTTTTGTCTATCTCTCTCTCGGAACCGGGACTGGTCGATACCTCGAATCACGTCTTGAGTGCAGACGACTGCCCGTTGGGCCGGCTGCTGTGAGTCAGTCGGCCGGCGCTAATTGTTGGTTTGTCGTCCGGAACCGGCTTAGCGTTCGCGCCGGAGCCGGTCGACGACGAACTCCTGATCGACTTTCGCGAGGAAGGGACCGAGTTTCGGGCCCTGGTCTTCGTCGAAGAACAGCCGGTAGCCAGCCCCGAAGAAGTCGCCGACATCGACGTCGTTGCGCTTCGCGGCTTCGTAAATCTCGCCCTGAATCTCGTCGGGCTCGTGGCCCTCCTCGATGAAGTCGGCCAGTTCTGCGAGCGCGGCTTCGGTGTCCGCATCGAAGTCGTGGGCCGGAATCTCGCTGCGCTTGAGCTCGTAATCGAACTCGTTGCCGGTTCGGCGCGCCCAGTTGCGGGCCCGCTCGACCCGCTTTAGGGCCCCCTCGACGGCCCACTCGGGTGCGCCGTCGGGGATGTGACCCTCGCGGCGAGCGATCTCCTCGCGCAGGTCAGGATCGTCGGTCATCCCGAGCACCGCGGCGAAGGTGTACGGCAGTCGAATGCGCGCTTCGCGTGGCTCCTCGACCACGAAGGGATAGACACGCTCGGCGAAGGCCTGCTCGTCCTCGTCGGCGTCGATCTCGCCGAAGTAGCTCGCCTCGAGCCGGTCGAACTCGTCGACCAGCTGATCGAGCCGTTCGATGCTGAAGTCCCGGGCCTTCGAGGGGTCTTTCGCGAAGAAATAGCGCAGCACTTCGGGCTCTAAGAGTTCGAGCACGTCAGAGACGAGGATGACGTTCCCCGCAGAGGAGGAGAAGGGCTCGCCCTCGAGGGTGAACCACTCGTAGACCATCGGCACCGGCGGCTCGATCTCGAGGACGTTCCGGGCGACGTCTTGGCCGCTTGGCCAGGAGCCTTCGGCGTGGTCCTTCCCGAAGGGTTCGAAATCGACGCCGAGCAGTTGCCACTGGGCGGGCCACTCGAAGCGCCAAGGCAACTTGCCCTCGCGCAGCGTCGCCGTCCCCTCGTGGCCACAGCCGTCGATCGTCTGATCGCCGGCGTCCATGTCGGTACAGCGGTAGTCGACGGTTCCGGCGTCGGCGTCGACGCTCGTGACCGTCTCGGTGATCTTGCCACACTCCTCGCAGATCGGGTTGAAGGGAACGTAGTCCTCGTCGACTTTGTCCTGGTACTGCGAGAGGACCTCGCGGGCGCGATCCTGATGCTCGAGGACGAAGCGGGTGACGTCCTCGAGGTCACCGGACTCGTAGAGTTCGGTGTTCGAGACCAGCTCGATCGGCACGTTGACAGCGTCGGCGCTGTTCTGGATAATGGTCGAGAAGTGGTCGCCATAGGAGTCACAGCAGCCGAAGGGGTCCGGAATGTCGGTGTAGGGTGCGCCCAGGTTCCGGCCGAGTGCGCCGGCGTCGACCTCGCCGAGATCGACGAGGTTCCCCTCTAAGTCACAGAGGGTCCGGGGCAGCCCCCGGAGTGGGTCGCGGTCGTCGGCAGTGAAGACCTGCCGGACCTCGTAGCCGCGGTCGCGAAGGACTTCAGCGACGTAGTAGCCGCGCATGATCTCGTTGACGTTGCCAAGGTGGGGAACGCCCGAGGGCGAGATGCCGCCCTTGATCACGATCGGCTCCTCGGGATTTCGCTCCTCGACACGATCAGCAACGGTGTCGGCCCAGAAGGCATGCCGCGTCTCGCTGGCTTCCTCACGCTGGAGCGTGTAGGGGCTGATCGCCTCCGACTCCGGCGTGTCGTCCGTGTCGCCGTCGGCGCTCATTGGTCGTCGCTCGCCCAGTAGGTCGGTTCCGCGCCGGCGCTGTCGGGAAGGATGTCGGTGCCGCCGTGTTCTCCGTGGCGAACGGCGCGTGCGATCCGGTCGGGATCGGTGCCGTCGAGGACGATCGTCCGCATCCCCGAGCGCTCGATGATCTTTGCCGCCAGCAGGTCGACGGGCGCGGAGGCTCCGGCGTTCATCTCGAGGCCGGCGATAACGTCGACCAGTTCCGTCGCGGAGAGTTCGTCGTACTTGATCGCGTCGTCGTCCTCGTTCGGGTCGGTGCTGTAGACGCCGGGGACGCTTGTCGCGTAGACGAGCAGGTCGGCGTCGATGTACTCCGCCAGTGCGGCCCCGACGGCGTCGGTGGTCTGGGCCGGTGCGACGCCGCCCATGACGCAGATATCGTCTCTGCGGAGTGCTTCGCTTGCCTCCTCGTAATCCAGTGCGGGCGCGGTCACGGACTCCTCGCTCAGTGCAGCGATGAGCAGCCGGGCGTTGAGTCGAGTGACGTCGATCCCGAGTTGGTCGAGTTCGATCTCGTTGGCCCCGAGGTTCCGTGCAGCAGAGATGTATTCGCGAGCGACACCGCCACCCCCGATGACGGCACCGATTCGACAGCCCTCGTCGATGAGGTCTTCGATGACGGCCGCGTGCTCGGCTACCCGGTCCGCGCCGGGTTCGGGCACGAGGACGCTTCCGCCGATAGAGACGACCACTTTCATACTACCCCGGTGTAGCGGAGTTGCTATCTTAAGGGTTGCCAACTGCCCGGACGGCATGGTGACACACCCCTCGAGCCGCGAATCGGTATCGACCCTTCCCGTCGATTCGAGCCAGCTACGCCTCGAGCGAGAGGACGAGCGCATCACCGTCCCGGTCGAACGCGGTCCCGAACGGTGCTGAGAGGGTCCGCATCCGTTTACGGGACCACTCGGCCGCCTCCGAACTCGCCTCGCCCACCGCACAGTCGTCGATCTCGGTCGGGTGCAATCGGAGCTCGAGCGGGTCGCCGTCGGCGGTCACCGAGAGGACGAACAGAAAGCTTCGGTCGTTTCGCAACTCGGGGTCGACCCGGTAATCGTCGACGAAATCCCCGGCGTCGTAGATGATCGGACACCCCTCGTGAACCTCGATCGCCTGGAAGACGTGGGCGCTGTGGCCGTGCACGATGTCGACGCCTTCTTCGACCAGCCAGCGGCCGAACTCGCGGAACGAGTCGGGCGGCGTCGTGACCATGTTCGGCCCCCAGTGCAGCGAGGCGACGAGCAAGTTCGGACTCGTCTCGCGTGCGCGCTCGAGGGCCTCGCGAACGCGTCGGTGCGTCTCCGCGTCGTCGACAACGTCGTCGGACTGTGTCCGACTGCTCGAGTCGCGTCGCGACTCGCTAATCTCGATCCAGGCCGTTCCCGGCGAATCCTCGCCGGCGGCGTACTCTGGCGTGTTGTCGGTCAGTCCGATCACTGCGATCTCGAGGTCGTCGCTGTCTGCATTCGAGTCCTCGAGCGTCCGAACTGCGGGCTCGAGCGCCTCGTCGATCGTCTCGCCAGCACCTGTGTGAGCGATGTCGGCCTCGTCGAGCGCGTCCAGAGTATCCCGCAGCGCCACTTCCTCGTAGTCGAGAATGTGGTTGTTCGCCAGCGTACAGACGTCGACCCCGGCGTGCTCGAGTGCGGGAATCGCCCAGTCGGGGTCGGCCCGGAAGTGAAACGGTCGGTAGGTACGTTGCCACTGCTGGCCGCGCGTCGAGAGACAACACTCGAGGTTGATCACCAGCCCGTCGAGATTGTGCAGGCGCTCGAGGACTGGTCCCCACACTGCGTCGACGGAGCGACGGCGCTGGCGGTCGTTGACGACTCGCCCGAGCATGACGTCACCGGTAAAGCCGATCCGAAGGACCATGGCCGCATCTACGGGTGCTGTGTGCAAAGATTTCACACCCGCGATCAACTGCCGGTTCTCGCGACCGGCGATAGCTACAAACCCTGAGCCGACCATGTCTCGGACATGTACGTACTCGGTGTCCGGAAGGCGGGAGCCGACCACGATACGCTCGAGGCGGTCGTCGATCGGATCGTCGATCGGCTCTCCGAACGCGGGCGCGTCGGCGTCGTCAGATACGATGCGACGATCGCCGATGGAACCCATGCACGCGAATCGCTCACGTTCGACGAGGGCATCACCACGGTCGGTGGCGACGTAACCTACGACCTCGGCGTCGACGGCGACTGGACTGCCTCGGGAACGGGGATGTCTGTCGGTGACGCACTCGATAGCCTCGCGACTGACTGTGACTATGCAGTCGTCATTGGCGTGCCGACGCTGCAGTATCCCTCGGTCGTTGTCGGATCGTCCAGCGCTGCCGACGAAATCGACGACAAGACGATTGCGACCGTCGACGGGCCCGGCGACCTCCCACTCGAGGACCTCGTGACGGTCCTCGAGTCGGCCGAGCCCCACGAGACCCTCGAGTCGCTGGTGACACGTCTCAAACGATCGCCGCGGGCCGACCGTGCCGGTGCGATCGCGACGTTCACCGGACGGGTCCGCGCGAAAGACAGCGCCGATGACGCGCGCACACAGTATCTCGAGTTCGAGAAGTACGACGGCGTCGCCGACGAGCGGATGGCAGCCCTCGAAACCGACCTCGAGGCGCGAGACGGCGTCTTCGACGTCGAACTCTATCATCGGACGGGGATCGTCGAAGACGGCGACGACATCGTCTTCGTGGTAGTGCTGGCAGGCCACCGAGAAGAGGCATTCCGGACCGTCGAAGACGGGATCAATCGTCTGAAAGACGAAGTGCCGCTGTTCAAAAAGGAGGTCACCGTCGAAGACGAGTTCTGGGTCCACGAACGATCCTGACTGTTATATTCGTTTGTCGAGATGGTTGAAATATCGAAACAGTATCGACAGAGGACATTGTCTACCTCGTGATCGTAACAACCGAGATAATATATTAGCAGCTGTTTTAAAACGTCTCGAGCGCTCTCATCCGTTTATTAATCGTTTTTTATCGAGGGCTGAAACACTGCTTACCCCCCAGATAACTGAACACAATCGAAACGTCGCGAATCATCCTTCCTTTATAACAGGTATCGGCCACAAGGAGTGACTGTCGATGAGTACGACTGCCCACCCCTCCACGGAAAGCAAGGAAAGCCGCCTGAAACGCTATCTGCGCGAACGTGCCGAAGACGACGGCGAGCTGTACTTCAAAGGTAAGTTCATCGCAGACGACGTCGGAATGTCGCCCAAAGAGATCGGCGCGCTGATGGCTAAGCTCTCCGGCTCCGTTTCCGACCTCGAGATCGAGAAGTGGTCGTACACGAGCGCGACGACGTGGCGCGTCGCACCCGCCTAACACGCATTTGACTGATTTGACTGGCGAGATCGGATCGCTCGACTGACCGTCCCCGCTCGTTCTCCATTTCCCTCGGTGTGAGCGATACATGAGTATCGTGGCCGTGTTCGTCGTGGTCACGGGCTGTGACCGCTTGGGACCTCGTCTGGTGCCGACTGATCGCATGCTTCATACGGTCTGCTATCCCGATGTCCTGGTGGGACCGCACTGCGGTCGCGGCCGGCCGGCACTGACTGACAGCAGACGTATCAAATCCGCTTCAGGGAAACGGAGACCCCTGCCGACGGCAGTCGATTTATACCCGACGAGAATGAACCACGTATGATGGACGACGTCGACCGGCCCGGATTCGACACGGCAGGGCGAGGAACGTACTCGCCCGAGGATGGGCCGCCGATCGACCGAATCGAGTCCGTATTTGCAGTCTACGAGGTTCGCCGCGAGGACGGCCAGGTCGTCTACTACGGTGATCCACTGGCCCACCCCGAGCGGGTGATGCAGGAACTCTGGCCGGCCTTTCGTGAGCGCGGGTACGACGCCACGCTCGAGCGTCGCCACGGCGAGTACGCGCTCGTCGCCGAGCCGACGACCCTTGGCGTCGACGGGATTCCGTGGACGAACATCGTGTTGCTCCTGTTAACGGTGTGTTCGACGCTGTTTGCGGGCTCGTTCTGGTACCAGCTCGATCCGGTCGCTGACCCGACTGTGATCTGGCAGGCCTGGCCGTTTACCGCAGCTATTCTGGGCGTGCTTGGCATCCACGAGATGGGTCATTACGTCATGAGCCGCTATCATCAGGTCGACGCCTCGCTGCCGTATTTCATCCCGGTCCCGACGCTGATCGGGACGATGGGAGCAGTCATCACGCTGAAAGGCCGGATGCCCGACCGGAAGGCGCTGTTTGACATCGGCGTTGCTGGGCCGCTGGCCGGACTCATCGCGACGGTCGTCGTGACGGTGATCGGCCTGCATCTGCCGCCGGTGACCGTCCCCGAAGCGGTCGTCCAGGATCCCAATGCGATCCGGATCGAACTCGGCTATCCACCCTTGCTCGAGTTACTCGCGGCGGGGTTTGACCAGCCGCTGTACCGGAACGATCCGGCGACCGGGGTGAATCCGGTCGTCATCGGCGCGTGGGTCGGGATGTTCGTCACCTTCCTCAACCTAATTCCGGTGGGCCAACTCGACGGCGGTCACATCCTCCGGGCGATGGCTGGCGAGTTCCAGGAGACGATTGCGGCGCTGGTGCCAGGCGTGTTGTTCGCACTCGCCGCGTACCTCTTCTACGTCGACGGCTACAGCGTGAACACGGTGTTCGTCTGGATTCTCTGGGGGCTATTGACGGCGTTTCTCGCCTCGAAGGGGCCGGCCACGCCGGTCCAGGACGAGCGACTCGGTCGGGGGCGATTCGTCCTCGGGACCGTCACGTTCGGCCTCGGATTGCTCTGTTTCATGCCGGTGCCGGTCATGATCATCGGCTAACTCAGCCGTGCGTGTAGCCGCGATCCGCGAGCGGTTCGCCATCCATGGTGAGGCCGTCGTCGGCTGCGCGGACCGAGCCGATCACCGACAGCGAGACGTCAGTCGCCGCTCGGACCGCTGGCAGCGCATCTTCAGGGAGCGTCGCGACGAGTTCGAAGTCCTCACCGAAGGTCGTCGCGAGCTCGAGCGCCTCGTCATCATCGTCCGTGACGTCGTCCACGGCGTCGTCGATCGGGAGCCGATCGGCCTCGATCGCGAATCCACAGTCGCTGGCTTCGGCGAGCTGGTGGAGCGAGCGAGCGAGCCCGTCGCTCGAGTCCATCATCGCGGTCGCGTGGGGAGCAAGCGCCCGCCCGGCCGCGATCCGTGGCGGAAACCGAAACAGGTCGTTCGCCTGCTCGAGGAGGGCATCGTCGTCATCGGTCGCGCGTTCGAAGAACTCGAGTGCAGCCGCGCTCCGGCCGAGCGTGCCGGTCACGCAGACGACGTCGCCGGGCTGTGCGCCGCGTCTGCGAACGGGGTCGTCGGTTCGGCCGATCACGGTCGTCGCGACGGTGAACTCGTCGTGGCCGTCTAAGTCGCCGCCGACGTACTCAGTCCCGACCAGTTCACAGACGTCACTCGCGCCGCGAACGAACGCGAGCAGTTCGTCAGGGTCGAACTCGGGGGCGGCGTAGGCAGCGACCGCGGCAGTCGGCTTGGCACCCATCGCGGCGACATCCGACAGAGACGCGCCGACAGCGCGCCAGCCGGCCGTGTAGCGTGTCGTTCCGTCCGGAAAGTCCGTCCGCTCGTGGAGCATATCCGTCGTGACGACCAGCCCGTCGACGACGGCGGCATCGTCCCCGGCAGCCTCGAGTTCCCCATCGAGCAGCGCCAGAGCGGCTCGTTCGTCCATACCTCCCGTTTCGACTCGAGCGCGAAAAACGGTCCGGGCCGACGCGGCGCTGCCGAGATACGATGCTCTTAAATGCCGCCGACGGGAACCACACGCCAATGGCTACGATGTACGACGTTCCGGCGGACGACCTCATCGAGGCGCTCGCCGACGATCTCGCGGATCGACTCGAGGAACCGGACTGGGCTAAATTCGCCAAGACCGGCGTCGACAATGAACTCCCACCCGAACAGGAGGACTTCTGGGCAACCCGCGCCGCAAGCCTCCTGCGCAAGGTCGCCGACCGCGGCCCCGTCGGCGTCGAACGACTCTCGACGGAGTACGGCGGCGCGAAAGACGGCTCCAACCGCTATCAGGTCGCCCCCGACAAACGCGCCGATGGCTCGAAGAACCTGATTCGGACCATCCTCCAGCAGCTCGAAGAGGAAGGCCTCGTCGAGACCGCCGAAGGTGAGGGCCGTCGTGTTACGGCCGACGGACAGAGCCTGCTCGACGACACCGCCGGTGCAGTCCTCGAATCCCTCGACCGTCCGGAACTCGAGCGCTACGCGTAATTCCTGGGATCGTTTTCGTGCCGGTTTTACCGCCGAGAGCTATCGCTCTCCTGCGTCCGTAATCATTTTCCCGCCTGCGAAACAATTGAATCACAGCTATGAGTGGCTCACCCGACGACGAACGACTCGAGGAGCTCCGGCAGAAAAAAATGGAGCAGCTTCAGGACCGCGCCGAGGGCGGTCAGGGAGACGAGGCCCAAGAAGCGGCCCAGCAACAGGCTGAAGCCCAGAAGAACGCGCTATTGCGTCAGTATCTAACTGACGACGCCCGCAAGCGGCTCAACACGGTCAAGATGAGCAAACCCCAGTTCGGCGAGCAAGTCGAACGACAGGTCGTCAGCCTCGCCCGCAGCGGTCGCATTCAGGGGAAAATCGACGACGACAAAATGAAACAGCTCCTCAAAGAGCTGCAACCCGACTCCAAGAGCTTCGACATCCAGCGCCGGTAATGGAGCTCGGATTGCTCTACAGCGGTGGCAAGGACTCGACGCTCGCGGCGCTCTTGCTCGAGGAGTTCTACGATGTGACGCTCGTGACCGCACATTTCGGTATCAGCGACGACTGGAAACACGCCCACGAGACGGCCGAGACGGTCGGCTTCCCGTTCGACCGACTCGAGTGTGACCCCGACGTCGCCCACGAGGCCGTCGATCTGATCCGCGAGGACGGCTTTCCCCGCAACGGCATTCAACTGGTCCATGAACACGCCCTCGAGCGACTCGCGGCCCGCGAGTTCGACGCGATCGCTGACGGCACCCGCCGCGACGACCGCGTCCCGACGGTCTCGCGGGCCCAGGCCCAGAGCTTAGAGGACCGTCACGATATCGACTACATCGCGCCGCTGTCAGGGTTCGGCCGGTCCGCCGTCGATCGGTTGGTCGAAACACGACTGGACGTGACCGCCGGCCCCAGCGAGGAGATCGACAGGGCCGATTACGAGGCCGAACTCCGGGCACTCATCGCCGCCAAAGAGGGGCCGGAAGCGATCGCGGAGTACTTCCCCGATCACGATCAGACGTCCGTGACGAACGTTCGGTGACGGTCCCCAGCCGTCGCCGAACGAAAGAATAGAAGGTCGTCGTCGCCCAACGAGTGGTCATGTACGACCGGATCAAGGGATTTCGTGACTTCTATCCCGGCGAGATGTCGTCACGGCGGGCGACGACCGACGTGTTAGAGGAGACGGCCCGCGAATACGGCTTCCGCGAGATCGGGACCCCGGCGTTAGAACGCGCCGAAATGTGGACGGACAAAAGCGGCGACGAGATCGTCGACGAACTCTACTCCTTCGAGGACCAGAGCGGCCGCCACGTCACGCTGACGCCGGAACTGACGCCAACAGTCGCCCGGATGGTCGTCGCGAAACAACAGGAACTGTCAAAGCCGATCAAGTGGTTCTCGACGCGACCGTTCTGGCGCTACGAGCAGGTCCAGCAGGGCCGCTACCGGGAGTTCTACCAGACCAACGTCGATATCTTTGGCTCCTCGGAACCCGAAGCCGACGCCGAGATCCTCGCGTGGGCTGCCGACGCGATGATCGGCCTCGGCCTGACCGGCGAGCACTTCGAGTTCCGTATCTCCCACCGCGACATCCTCGGGGGCGTCCTCGAGAGCTATGACGCCGATATCGACACCGAGGCGGCGATCCGCGCGGTCGATAAGTCCGACAAGATCTCCCAGGTCGAGTACCACGACCTGTTGATCGATGCCGGGCTCTCGGCCGACCAGGCCGCCGAGTTCGCCGACCTCATCGCCGAGGGCGACCTCGAGGCGGTCGAAGCCGTCGCCGACACCGAGCGCGTAACCGCTGCTGTCGAAAACCTCCAGAACGTCCTCGACGCTGCCGAAGACTTCGGCGCACGCGAGTACTGTACGATCTCGCTCGAGACGGCCCGCGGGCTGGACTACTATACGGGCGTCGTCTTCGAGTGTTTCGACTCCGCTGGCGAGGTCTCTCGATCGATCTTCGGCGGCGGCCGCTACGACGACCTGATCGAGAGCTTCGGCGGCCAGCCGACGCCCGCGGTCGGCGTCGCACCCGGCCACGCGACGCTGTCGCTGTTGCTCCAGCGGGCCGGCGTCTGGCCCGAGGAGGAAGTGACGACCGACTACTACGTCCTCCAGATCGGCGATACCCGATCGGAAGCGGCCCGGATCGTTCGCGATCTCCGCGAGCGCGGCCACGTCGTCGAGACCGACGTCGCCGGCCGTTCCTTCGGTGCGCAACTGAACTACGCCGATTCGATCAACGCCGAGACCGTCGTCATCGCCGGCGAACAGGACCTCGCGAACGACGAGGTGACGATCAAGGACATGGAATCCGGCGACCAGATGCAGGTCCCCGTCGACGCGTTCCCGGGTGACCTCGAGCGACCGACGCTCGCGGACTTCGAGTAAGCGTTTCGGAGTGGTCGTCAGTAACCGCGCGTGACACTCGAGCATTGTCGCCGCCGGCAGGCCCTCGAGAGCAGTACGCTTTTTGAACCCGTTTGCCAAGCATTACCGGCTGATGGACCGATCGGACTGGCAGACAGTGGTACTCGTTACGACGTGGCAGATCGCCGCGAGTATCTGTTATTACACCGTGTTCGCTGCGACGCCGTTTTTCCGGGACGCGTTTGGGCTCACCCGGTTTTCGGTTGGACTCGTCGTCACCACGCTCACCCTCGGCTACGCCGTCTTCCTGATTCCACTCGGCGCGCTGACGGACCGGTTTGGCGAACGCGTGACGCTGACACTCGGTCTCTTCGGGCTCGCAGCGGGGGCGGTACTGGTCGCTGGTGCGCCGACGTACACGCTGTTGCTTGCAGCAGTGTTCGTTCTGGGATCGATGTACGGAACCGCGATGCCCGGCACGAACAAGGCGGTCTTCGACACCGTCGACCCGAACCATCAGAACCTCGCGATGGGCATCAAGCAAGTCGGCGTCACCGGCGGCAGCGGCAGTAGCGCGCTCCTGATTACCGGCCTCGCTGGTGTCCTATTCTGGCAGGCCGGGTTTCTCGTCGCCGCTGGTGTCGGTTCCGTCGTCGCCATCGGCTTCTACCTGACATACTCGAGCGATAGCAGGGACAGTGCAAACGGCTATCCCGACTTTCGGGCGCTGCTTTCGAACCGGTCGTACGTCGCGTTGACGGCTGCCGGCTTCTTTCTCGGCGCAGCACTGTTTACCACCACCGGGTACACGGTCCTGTACGTCGAGGAATCGATCGGGGCATCCGTCACCTTCGGCGGCGTCGTCCTCGCGCTCGTCCAGGTGTTCGGCAGCGTTGGCCGCGTGCTGACCGGCTGGCTGAGCGACGTGCTGCCCGGCGAGCCACGCGTCAGGATCGGACTGGTGCTCATCGTCCAGTCGCTCGGCAGTGCGGCCATGTTCGTCGTGGTCGCGGCGACGACGGCCGAACGCGGTGCCGCGATCGCGTTTTCCGCCCTCGGCTTTTTCGTCCTCGGATACACCGGCGTCTACTACTCCGTCATGGCGACGCTCGTCCGGGCCGACGAGATGGGCGGTGCGACCGCGGGCGGCCAGCTTGCGCTCACGAGTGGGGCGCTCGTCGCGCCGCCCGCGTTCGGCTCACTCGCCGACACCGTCGGGTATCGAACTGGCTGGCTGTTCCTAGCCGCCGTCGTGACGACCGCAGCCGTACTCCTCGTCTATGTCGTCCGGACGCCGCCGCCGGTCGCGGCCCCCGCTGCGGTCGACACGTCCGAGTAGCCGCCCTCGAGCGTCACCGACCGCCAGCAGGCCGTCTTACTCGAGTTCTTCGACGAGTTCGACGACGTAGCCGTCGGGATCCTCGACGAACGCGACGCGGAGGCCGAGGTCGTCCATCGTCGTCGGTGGTCGCTGAATCGGTGGATCGACGCGCTCGACCAGTCGTTCGACGATTTCGTCAGTGCTTTCGACGCCGACGGCGACGTGTGCCATCGTCCCCGAATCGATGTCGGGACTGCCCTCGGGGTCGTACTTGAACTGAAACTCCGCGTTGTCGCCGCCGATGTAGACGTTTTCGACGCCGTCGTCGCCGGTGAACGACCAGTTCTCAGTCAGACCGAGTGCGTCGACGTAGAACTCACGCGTCCGTTCGATGTCCGAGACCAACAGCGCAGTGTGAATGACGTCCATATCGTGACCAAACGGTCGCCGGTCAAATCGTTACTGGCGTGTCGCCGTTACTGCTGGGGCCGCTCTGCCTCGAGAAGGGCGTCCATGAGCTTCGTCTGGGCCGCCGCGAGGTGTTCGGTAAACGTCGACCGTGCAACGCCGAGTTCTTCGGCGACGTCGGTCGCGTTCGCGCCCTTGGGATATTCGAAATAGCCCATCTCGTGGGCGGTCTCGACGATCTCCCGCTGACGAGTCGTAAGTTGATTTCGATCGACGACGACCGGATCGGCGGTGACGTCCTCGTGATCCTGCGAGAGTTCTTCGACGATGATCCCATCGAAGGACGCGCGCAACTGCTCGACGATTTCGGTGATCGTGTCGAGCTCGAGCGTCCGAAAGGACAGGTACAATGCACCGTTCTGAGCACGGACGGACGAAACTGGCGTTCCCGTCTGCTCGATTATTTCACACGCACAGTTAGTATTGCTGTCACGCTCGAATCGATAGATCGCTTCGCGATCGTTGGCGTGGACTGGCGTCACTTCGACGCCATGATCGCCGGCAATCGATGCGTCCGCCGCGACGCCGAACTCCTCGACGATCATCCCATTGGCCGTTGGCTGTGACGATCGGGAGACGCCATCGATCTGTTCGCCGGCACACGCCGAGACATCGGCGAGCGGACAGTCCACTGGCTCGTTGACCACGACCGTTGCACGAAAGCCCGTCATATCGGCTCGAACGGATTCACATAGCATAATCAGCACAGGCAATTCCCGCCGGATGAAAATTCAGCGTCCCGTCCGACAGGACAGCATTGCCGTTGTCCGATCGGGTGTGAACCCGCTTGATCGGCAGTCTCGGCGGCGACTACAGTTTTTCGCGACTGATTCGGATATCGGTCGGCGTGATGATCATCTGGTCGTCACCTTTCCGGACGATGTCGCCGTCGACCTCCTGGGCGACCTGTCGGAGTTCGTCGACGATGTGTTCGACGGTGCTGTCTTCGGTTCGCAAGCGAGTGATATCCGCGATAACGATGTCGCCGTCGTAGACGGCGTCTTTGATATCGATCGCATCGGCTTGCCCAGCGACTTCCGCGATGCGTACCTGCATCATCGCCTCGGCTGAACTCGCAGAGACATCTTCAAGATTCAGTTCGGCGTAGTCCTCGACAGTTCGCGACTGGTTCCCACCGAGAATTTTGCTCATCAATCCCATAGGCGAGAGAGTCCGTCGCTGTGTCCATAGTTCTTACGTCAGACGTGACCGTTCACGTGTCGTGAACGAATCACTGGGGACGTAGGCGTTCGATGGCGACCGTCCGATTACCCAGTGAACTCGTAGAGTTCGTCGCCGACGTGGTGCAGCGAGTCGACGACTTTCCCCTCATCGCCGACCATGTCCCTCCCCTCGACGCGAGCGCGGCCGACCGCGAGTACTTTCCCGTGGGACTCCTCGGCGATGACGACTAGGTCGCCCGCCGAGATGTCCGCCGTCGCGTCCGTGATCCCGGGCCGCATCACGTCTGCGCCGTCGCTGACGAACGAAACGGCCCCCGCGTCGACGGTGACCAGCCGCTTGTCGGGCTCGTAGGCATTGGCTCCACGAACCGTCGGGAACGGTTCCTCGTCGAAGTATGCGACTCGCGGTTCGCCGTCGATCAGGACGACCTCCCAGTCGGTGTCCTCGAACTCGACGAGTTCGTAGGTGTCTCCCTCGGGCGAGACGCCGAGGTGTTCCTCGAGCGCGGTCTCGAGTTCCGAGACGGCGTCGCTACGGAGGTGGTGTCGTGATTTAACCTGCATACCCGTGCTACCGCCCGTACGCATTTAATAGATAAGATTCGCGTCCTGTGTCGGCGTCCGAGCCCCCTGCCAGCAGTGACGAGCCAGACCAGCGTTGGTCCACCAGCCAGCGACACCGTTCGCGGTCGCTCACCCGGCCTGACCGTCACGGCGACCGTGATGTGTGCCAATCGCTAAGTACTCTCATGGTGTTAGCCCTGCGTATGTGGCCCTCTCGGAACCGGGTGGGAACGGTCACGTGCGTCGCCTGTGGTACCGAGCGACCGCGCGATGAGGCCCGCGAGTACGACAAGCACGGCGATCGCTGGGATCGCGAGGATAAGACGTTCGAGTATCTCTGTAAGTCCTGTCACCGCGAGCTGTGTCACCATCCTCGCACTGAACTCGAGGCACTGTTGGTCGAGCTCGACGCGGACACGCAGAGCCAGGAGGCGTTTCTCGCGCGTTATCTCGCGGCTGTCGAAGAGCGATACGGCACGCTCGAGGAACACGAACGGTAGCACCGCGCTCGTCCTCTCGTGGGGGGTCGAACGCCTGGCCCGCGTCCCGACACGACTTTCACCCTCACGTCCGTAGCCGTCGCCATGAGTGACGACGCACAGGCCGAGGCCGGCACGGTCGACGGCCAAGGCCCCGTGGAGGTCTCGGAGGACCTCGCGCGCCATCTCGAGAACAAGCGCGAGGAATTGTTCGAGAAGTTCGAGATCCCCTACGAGTTCCCGCCGGAAGTCTTAGAGGAGGCCAAAGCCCGGACTGAGGGTGTAACACAGGAGATCAGCGACGAGATCGACGAGCGCAAAGACCTGCGTGAGCTGACGACGTGGACAACCGACCCGATCGACGCCCAGGACTTCGACGACGCGCTCTCGATCGAGGAACGTGACGACGAGTACGTCCTCTGGGTCCACATCGCCGACGTAACCCACTACGTCACCCCCGAGACGGCGATGTGGGACGAAGCCGTCGAGCGCAGCAACACGGTCTATCTGCCCGGCCATACGGTCCATATGCTGCCGCCGGTGCTCGCCGAGACGGTCTGTTCACTGGTGCCAAACGAGGAGCGACTGGCCCACACCGTCGAGATGCACTTAGACAAGGAGAACCTGACCTACGAGACCATCGATATCTACAAATCGGTCATCGAGTCCGACGAGCGCCTCACCTACGCGCAGGCGGAAAACCGCCTCGACGACCCCGACGCACCGCTCCACGAGGAGAACACGCTGGTCTACGACCTCGCCAACCGAATGCACGAACAGCGCAAGGAGGACGGCTCGCTCGTCCTCAATCCGAGCCGTGACCGCGCCCACACCATCATCGAAGAGTGCATGCTGAAGGCCAACAAGGCCGTCACGCACGAACTCATGTGGAACCGCGGTGTCTCGGCCATGTATCGGGTCCACCCCCAGCCAAGCCCCGACGAGTGGTCCGAAGCGCTCCAGGAGATTCAGGATCTCGATGGCGTCTCGATCCCCGGCAGTACCTGGGACGATCCCCGGAAAGCCGTCAACGCCACGCTCGAGGAGGCACCTGGCCGCCAGCTCGACAAGATCCAGTGGGCCGTAATGAAGGTGATGCCCCGGGCCCGCTACATGAACGATCCCTTTGGCGGCCATCACGCGCTGAACTTCGAGATCTACGGCCACTTCACGAGCCCCATCCGCCGGCTGTCGGACCTGATAAACCACTGGATCGTCTACAAGAACGACGTACCGGAGAACCTCGTCGAACTCTGCGATCGCGCAAGCGACAAGCAAAAAGACGCCGAACAGTGCGAACGCGAGTACAAGACCTTCCTCCAGGAGGTCGGCCTCGACCCGATGGCGGTCAACAACCGCGGCATCGAGGTCGTCGACGAGAGCGAAGCCGAGAAGACGCTGTAACGACCTGCTTACAACTCCTTCTCGTAGACGTGTTCCTCGAGCCCGGCCGCCAGCCCGGACGACCGCGTCTCGACGCGATCGAAGCCTCGCGATTCGGAAAAGAAGATACCGATCTCGTTATCTGTGAGGACGGGCACCCGAACGCGATCGAATCCAGGTGCGAGACTCGTCTCGAGGGTCTCGAGCAACGCCGTGCCGGTCCCGTCGTTCCAGACGGCGGGCCGAACGTACAGGCGGGCGAGAAACGCCACCGTCGTGTCTTCGGGCCAGGGAACGACGTGCGCGAAGCCGTCGAGCTCGAGAGCCGACCGGCAGTCGGTCTCCCCGTCGGCTGGGACGTCCGACGCCGTCTCAGCGACGAGAAACGCGGCGTCGTCGCGGCTTTGGGTGGTGGAGATTGCGGACTCGAGATCACCGATTGCATACCAGTCGTCGACGACGTCGTCGACTGTGTCGGAGCCGAGGGCGTCGTCGTAGACGGCATGCCAGCTCTCGCGTGCGATTTCGTGGACGGCCCAGATATCGTCGACCGTCGCCTGCCGGACGACTCGAGTCACGGGGGTGGCTATCACGGCAGCCGATAAAAAGCGGCGGGCAACTGCCACCGATCCCTTACCGTCGCAGTGTGCGAGAAATCGATCCGAGCGGGAGCCGATAGCTGCAAACGAGGTGGATCGTTTGGACGCCGGACTACCGAGAAATGCCCTCGCTGCTGTCCTTGACGACGGCGTCGACCTCGTCGGCGGTGACGAGGGCTGCGTCGCCGGGGATCGTCCGCTTGAGCGCGGCCGTCGCCGCGGCGTACTCGAGGGCGGTCGGGACGTCGTCGCCGTCGAGTCGGCGGGCGATGAACGCGCCGGTAAAGGCGTCGCCGGTGCCGATTGGATCGACGGTGTCGGTCTCGTAGGCCGCATGATCGTGGACGACGCTGTCGTGCCAGCCGACCGCACCCTCCTCGCCGCGGGTGACGACGACGGTCGTGAAGTCGTATTGGGAGCCGAGTTTGTGGGCGAGCTGGCGCGGGTCGCCTTCGAACCCGAGGACGGTGCGGGCGTCGCGGGCGGCGATCACGAGGATGTCGATCCCCGGAAACAGTTTCGTCAGCGTCTCTCTGGCCTCGTCGGGTGACCAGAGCTTGCGTCGATAGTTGAAATCGAAGGCGGTCGACGTGCCGCCCTTGCGGGCTGCTTTGAGCAGGTTCAGCGTCGTATCCCGGAGCGTCGTCGAGAGCGCGGGCGTGATTCCGGTCGTAAAGAAGACCGTGGCGTTCTGAATCAGGTCGATGTCGAACTCGCGTGCCTCTGCGGTCGAGATCGCGGTGTTTTCCCGGTCGTAGATCACGTTCGTCCCGCGTGGCTCGCCTGCGTGCTCGAGATAGTAGGTCCCTTGTCGTCCGCGGTGGCTCCAGACGACGTCCGTCTCGATGCCGTGGCCCTGGAGTTCGCCGACGACGCGGCGGCCAAGCGGCGTCTCGGGGACCTTCGACAGCCAGGTCGCCGACGCGCCCAGTCGACTCGCCGCGATGGCGACGTTGCTCTCTGCACCGCCGGCACGAACCTCGAGCTCGTCGGTGTTCTCGAGACGCTCGGAGCCCGGTGGCGACAGCCGGAGCATCGTCTCGCCGAACGTAACGATATCGCTCACGGAGCGACCACCCGGATCGCGAGGGCGCAAACGGCAGTCTGTCCGCCGGTCATAGTTCTGTCAACGGACGGCACCGATATAAGTTATGGCGGTCAGTCGACGAACGAACCACCGGATCGCCCGCTTGCGACCGGCTGCGGATTGGGTTCTAAAGCCGAAGACAGCTGTAGTCGGCCTCGAGCTACCGGTTCTCGGTCAGCGGCGACGGGACCGACACGACCGTCGTCTCGCCGTCAGTCTCACGGTCGATGTCGATCCCGACGTCTTCGAGCAGCGCACAGCCGGTCTCGACGTGATCGGTTACGGCCGGGATACGAACCCGTCCGCCGGCGACTGAGAGGACGACCAGCAACTGGTCGGCCATGTGGCGGTCGACAGGGGCGCTCCCCTCGAGAAATCGGATCGCGGCGTCGGCGGCGTCTTCGCCGACGCGTTCGGCTGGCGTGCCGCGCTCGCCGAGGGCCGAAAAGCCAGCGATGCCGGTCCCGTGATCGATCCGGAGCACCAGCGCAGAACCCGGACAGGCGCTTTCGGCAGTCGTCTCACAGCGTTCTTCGAGATCGAGTGTGGCGTCGTGAGCCAGCCGCTCGAGCGCCCCCGCAGCTTGGCGGTGTGCCACGTCGCGGTCAGCCAGCGATGCCGATTCGGTCGAATAGAGCCGCAGCCGCTCGATCGGGCCACGATCGACGAGTTCGACGCGCTCGAGCGTCGAGGGCGCGAGTTGCAGCGTCGCCCGGCCGCCGCCAGCGGGGTAGAACCCTCGGCGGTCGATCTCGCAGGCAGCCGCGAGGCCGAATCGGCGAAGCAGGGGCAGTTTCACGTACCGAAGGTAATCCAGCGGTGGCGACCACGCTACGTCCGTCCCCCCGGTCACGGTCACCGACAGCGGCGACTCGAGGATCGTCGCGAGCGGCAGGAGGGTATCGAACAGCAGCGTGGCGCTGCCCGCGGTTCCGATGTCGACCGTGTACTCGCCGCCTGCGAGTCGGCCGCGACCTGTTCGATCAGGAGCCGGCTCGAGCGCCGGCTTGAATTCGATCGTTTCCGCGCCGAGTTCGTCGCCCGACACGTCGGCGTCACACACGTCGGCGATCGTCTCGAGGGCCGCTAGGTGCTGATGTGCCAGGCCCGGATCCGGCCGATCGCCGCGGACGTTCTCGAGGCGAACCGGTTCGTTCTCGAGGACCGACAGCGCGAGCGCAGTCCGGAGAAACTGGCCACCGGCGCTCGCCCCGTCGAGGACGCGAGGGGAGGTCATAGGCGGTGCTACGGGCTCGAGAATCCTATACTGTTGGACACTGATAGTGACGACTCGGGTGTTTTAGGCGGTGTGTCGACAGCAGAAAGGAATCGTCACCAGCGCGTCGGTCTGGTGGAGGGCGCACTGGATACGACAGTCAGCTACCTGTGGGTGCTGATCAGTCGTCAGCGACGCTCATCGAGTCCTGGCTGGTCGGCTTCGATTTGAGCGGCTGGCCGCCCAGCGGGAGGACTTCGGCGTCGAAGCTCCAGTTGGTCACTTCCGCGATGCTGATGTAGAGTGCACCCGCGCCGGTGACGAGTCCGAGGTAGCCACCGAGGGTGACAAGCGACGCGATCCCGAGGATGTCGCCGAAGGCGAGCAGGAAGAACGTGATCGAGAGCACGAGGAAGACGCTCCAGAGCGCCCAGTTGAGCTTGAACGTGCTGATCCACATTCCAACGGTGAACAGCCCCCAGACGAGGAGGACGACCCCGATCGCCTGTGCGCCAACCGACGGGAGAATTCCGTTGTGGGTCATCGTGATGAGGAGGCCAAACCAAATCCAGAACGCACCGTAGCTGGTAAAGGCAGTCAGTCCGAAGGTGTTGCCTTCGTTGTACTCCAGCATCCCGACGAGCAACTGGACGAAGCCGCCAAAGCCGAGTGCCATCGGAATCAGCGCCATTTCGAGTTCGAGACCGAAGAGTCCGGAATTAACGAGGCTCAGCAAAATCGTCGTGAGGCTGAACGCAGCCAGGCCAAGGGGACCCGGGTTTCCGGTGTTGGTATTTGCAGGCATCAAAACACCATAGCGAATCCCAGGTTATAAAGCATGATGGTTAGACAAAAATGGTGACAAACTCCAGTAGTATGATGCGCTAGCTAGACACATAGATCGCTATCGAACATGTTCAGTTATAACATATAACACAGACATCTTCCACCGTGGTACTAGATATCACGAACAGAATCCGCATGCAGGGACTATGATCACTGAGCCCATCTCCGGTTCGAACCTAATAAAATAATAATGGTAAATCTGTCGAACTGTGGCTCGGTGCTCGCTCGAGGAATATATAACAAATACTATGGATACTATCAAAACTATTTGATAATAGTCTACTATTGGGATGACAGACAGCCGGTTGAACGGGACAGCACGGGCGGTTACATGACCTATGAACATAACTAAACTTATCACACGAGAATAATGAGTCGTAGCCGCAGATGTCAGATTGACAAATCTTTTCGGGGGTCGGGACAGAGTATGGAGGTATGCGACGCTGGCGCGACCCTCGCTGATGGCGGTGGATTCTCTGGGCGACGATGGGAATCGCCTTTCTGCTCGTCAACACCAATCGGCTCTCGAGTCTCGATCGGATCAGTCGGTGTGGCTGGATTCGTCGCCGCCGTGGCCGTGTTCGCACTCGTCCGAGACACGCCCGCCCAGGCAGGGTTCGAGCCGCTCGTCGTCGGCGGCGCGGTCTTTTTCCTGACTGGCTTCCTGCAGGGCGCGTTCTTGCTTGGCTACGCTGTCGTCAAGGATCGCTACCCCAGCAACGCGAGCGGTATCTCGACCGGGACGGTCAACTTCGGTGCGTTCGTTGGGGCGGCGATCTCACCGGTGGCGTGCGCGTCTACACGCCGTTTGGCTATCGGATCGCGTTCGCTATCGCCACCGCCGTCGGCGCGATCTCGTTTTGCTGTGCGATCTGGCTCTCTCGGCCTGCCGCACATCTCGAGGAACCTAGCTGCCGTGACCAGGATAGTCCCGCTCGAAGCGCGCTTCGAGTTCGGCCTCGTCGAACGTGACGAGTACCGGTCGCCCGTGCGGACAGGAATAGGGGTTCTCACAGTCGTCTAACGCCTCGAGCAGCTCGATCACCGACCCCTCGGTCAGCGACGTGTTCCCCGTGATCGAGGGATAACAGGCCAGATCGCCGAGGAACTGGTCAGCCAGCGCATCGACCGTCTCGGCCCCCGCCTCGTCATCGCCGTCGACAAAGGCGGTGAGCACGTCCCGCAGTCGATCCGGCTCGAGCGTCTCCTCGAGCACCGCTGGCACTGTCGTCACGGCAATCGTCCGGTCGTCGACTCGGTCGGCGTAGAACCCAAGCCGCGATAGTGCCTCGCGATAGTGCTCGAAGGCCTCGGCCTCCGCGGCGGTCAACTCGAGTTCAACGGGTTCGGCGAGCGCTTGTGCGGTCGGATCGTCGGCGAACGCGTCCTGCAGGCGCTCGTAGTTGACCCGTTCGTCGGCGGCGTGCTGGTCGATTAGGACGAGTCCATCGGGCGTCTCACAGACCAGATAGGTATCGTGGAGTTGGCCCAGCACGCGCAACGACGGCAGCGAGTCGAACTCGGTTTCCTCGCCCGTCGCGGCCTCGCCGGTCAGCGTTCGCTGTTCGGTGGCGGTCCTAAACGTGCCTGCGTGGGCTGTCGCGTCGCGACCGTCTTTCGGGTCGTCGTCTCGAGGCGAGGCGGATCGGCTCGCATCGGCCGTCGTCTCGCTACCCGTCCCGCGCTCTGGATCGGTGTTCGGCCCCGCCGCGGTCGTCGACGACTCGTCCGGCTCGCTCGTGTTCGCCGTCGGCTGCGATGTGTGCTCGGTGCTGGCATTGCCCCCACTTGAGGCGACTCCTGCATCGGTACTCGCCGGTTCGGAATCAGCAGTCGATGGCACGTCGTCTGTCCCGTCGTCGGCCGTGGCTGCCGGGTCGCTTTCGTTTCCATCTGTGTCGCTGGTCGATGTCACACCGCCAGTGCTCTCCTCGAGCGTCGTCGGCTCGTGGTCGACCGTCTCAGTCCCGGCTCGACGGGGCCCGCCGGGTTCGACCCGCGCCTCGCCCGGTGCTGATCGACCCCGTGGCGCTCGCGAGCGCAGCAGGCCGTGCTCGAGCAGCGCCGACTCGACGGCGGCGTCGACCTGCCGCCGGACCGCATCGTCGTCGTCGAAGCGCACCTCTCGCTTGCGCGGGTGGACGTTCACGTCGACCGCGTCGCCGGGGACCTCGAGAAAGAGCGTGACGAAGGGATAGCGGTCGCCGCCCAGTTGTGTCCCATACGCGCCCATGATCCCCTCGCGGACCGCGTCGGCGGTCACGGCCCGGCCGTTGACGTACGTCGCGAGGTAGTCCCGACTCGAGCGATTCGTTTCGGGATGGGAGACGAGCCCCGAGACGGACTCGAGCGGCCCCGGCGGGAGTTCGTCGCCGTCGGCCTCGACGGGAATCATCGCCGAGGCGACCTCGCGACCGTAGACCGACAACACGGCGGCCTGCAAGTCACCCTGCCCGGTCGTCGAGAACACTTCGCGGCCGTCGTGGGTCAGCGAGACGGCCACGTCGGGATTCGCGAGCGCATAACGCGTGACGACGCGGTTGACGTGGGCGAACTCCGTCGCCGTCGTCTTCAGAAACTTCCGGCGGGCGGGTGTGTTATAAAAGAGATCGTCGACCTCGACGATCGTCCCCGCGGGACAGCCCGTCGGCTCGACGCTCGTTACCTCGCCGCCCTCGTAGACGAGTTCCGTCCCTGCGCCGTCGGCGTCGCGCGGGCGCGATCGGATCGTCAACCGCGATACCGAGCCGATCGTGTGCAGAGCCTCGCCACGAAAGCCCAGCGTGGCAACGCCTGACTCTAAGTCCTCGAGGCCGTCGATCTTGCTCGTCGTGTGCTCGCGGACGGCTGCCCGAAGGTCCGCCTCGCTCATCCCGTGGCCGTCGTCTGCGACACGGATCAGTTCGGTGCCGCCGTCTTCGACGGTGACGTCGACGCTCGAGGCGTCGGCATCTAAGCTGTTCTCGACCAACTCTTTGACAGCGCTGGCGGGCCGTTCGACGACCTCGCCGGCGGCGATGCGGGCGACGGTATCTTCATCTAGCTGGTGGATCTCGGTCTCGCCGTCCGATGGAAGAGGCTCGTCACTCATGATAGACAGCGTCGGCACGCAACGGGGTAGACGCGCCTGATGTGCTAGATATCTCTACAGATGGCTGCTGGTTAGGTTTTACCGTCTGGAGTCGCGCGTTCGAACGCGTCCTCTACTCGTCTTCTTGCCGCCGCTGACCTACGGCTTCTCGAGTCGCTCCTGTAACTCCTGGACCTTCGAGACGAGTTCGATCGGCGGCGTCGTATTCACGTCGATCGACTCGAGGTCTGCGAGGACGGCCTCGGTCTCGGGGTCGATCGACTGGCCGTCGTCGTTTTCCGTCGGGCCGCCGTCGGCCGACGCAGCCTGTGCCTGTGTTTGCATCGTTCCGCTGCCGAGGTCGAAGACGGCCTGGACGGGCTCGTTCGAGCCGCCACCTTTGGCCTCGATGGCTTTCTCCTCGCGCAGGCGCGCCAAGACGTCTCGAGCGCGGTCGACGACTGGACCCGGCACGCCTGCGAGGTCGGCGACGTGAATCCCGTAGCTGCGGTCCGTGGGGCCGTCCCGTACCGTTCGGAGGAACGTCACATCGCCGTCGCGTTCGTCGGCCGCGATGTGGACGTTCGCGACGCGAGGAAGGTTCTCCGCGAGGCCGGTCAGTTCGTGGTAGTGGGTCGCGAAGAGAGTCTTGGCCTGGACTTCGTTGTGGAGGTACTCCGTCGCGGCCCACGCGATCGAGATTCCGTCGTAGGTCGCGGTCCCGCGGCCGACTTCGTCTAAGATGACCAGCGACTCCTCGGTCGCGGTATGGAGGATATTCGAGAGTTCGCTCATCTCGACCATGAACGTCGAGCGTCCCTGTGCGAGTTCGTCCAGCGCGCCGACACGGGTGAAGATGCCGTCGACCAGCCCGATTTCGGCCTCCTTTGCCGGGACGAAACTGCCGATCTGGGCCAGCAGGACGATACACGCGACCTGGCGCATGTACGTTGATTTCCCGGACATGTTGGGACCGGTGACGACCAGAAAGCCCCGATCCTCGTCTAAGCGCACGTCGTTGGGGACGAACTCCGTCGTCTGCTCGACGACCGGGTGACGACCCTGGTCGATCGCTAAGCGATCGCCCTGATGTAAGTCGGGCTGGACCCAGCGGTTCTCGGCCGCGTGCGTCGCCAGACTGGCCAGTGCGTCGACGGTCGCCAGCGCCCGGCCGACGTCCTGTAGCAATTCGGCGTGGGCAGCGACCGACTCGCGAAGCTCGCAGAACAGCTCGTACTCGAGTTCGCCGCGTTGCTCCTCGAGTCTGAGGATTTCCCGCTCTTTTGTCTCGAGTTCGTCGGTCGTAAACCGTTTGGAGTTTTTCAGCGTCTTGATCTGCTCGTAGTGATCCGGGACGCCGTCGGCGGCGGATTTGCCGACCTGGATGTAGTAGCCGTCGGTCTTGTTCCGGTCGACGGTAACATGCGAGAGGCCGTGCTGGGCTTTCTCGCGGTCGGCGAGCGTATCGAGCCACTCCTTGACGGCGTCGTGGCGCTCGATGACCTCGTCGAGGTCGTCGTCGTATCCCCGCTGGAGGAGTTCGCCCTGCCTGACCGTCGACGGCGGGTCGTCGGCGATGGCTTCCTCGAGGGTCTCCTGCAACTCGGCGGCAGCCTCACGGTCCGGTCGGTCGACGATCTCCGAAAGGGGTGAGTCAGCAACCTCCGGGTTCGACGCGACGAGTTCGGCGACCGCTGGCAGGACCGACAGCGTTTCGCGGACGGCGACCAGATCCCGCGCGTCGGCGCTGCCGTGTGTTGCCTTCGAGGCCAGTCGCGCCAGATCGTAGGCCTCGCCGAGCGTCTCCTGCAGTTCGTCGCGAGCCAGCGCCGCTGTCGATAGCGCAGCGACGGACTCCTGGCGTTGCTCGAGCGTCGCGAGCGACCGCCGCGGTCGCTGAAGCCACTCTTTCAGCAGGCGACCGCCGGCACTGGTTTCGGTGTGGTCGATCGTCGCGAACAGCGAGCCATCGCGCTCGCCTTGCATCGTCTCGGTCAACTCGAGGTTGCGCTGGGTGGTCGCGTCCAGCGTGACGTGGTCGTCGCCGTGGTGGGCCTGAATCCGTGTCATCGAGGCCAGCACGCCCGCACCGGTGTCCGCGACGTACGCGAGAATGGCCCCGGCGGCGGCGATGGCCGGGTCGTCGACGGCCAGTCGGTCGACGGTCTCGGTTCCGAACTGCTCGCGCACCTGATGGGCAGCACGCTTGGGTGCGAACGCCTCCGTCTCGTGGAGCGTGAGGGTTGCATCGCTGCGTTCGCGTACCCGCCCGAGGAGGTCGTCGTCGGTTCGCACGTCCGGTCCCGGCAGGACCTCGACCGGATCGAACCGGTAGAGTTCCGTCAGCGCGTCGTCGGCGTCGTCGGCTTCGGCGACCAGAAACCGGCCGGTCGTCACGTCCGCAAAGGCGAGGCCGTACCCGTCTCCGCTTCCACTCGAGCCACTGGCACCGCTGCCGTCGACGACCGCTGCGAGGTACTGGGCGTCGGCGTCGCTGGTCTCGAGTAAGGTCCCGGGCGTCACGACGCGGACGATCTCGCGGGCGTGACCGGAGTCGGTCTCGTACTGGTCGGCGACGGCGACCCGGTAGCC